>CAZIWV010000002.1:540503-563213 GCA_964543145.1 uncultured Pseudomonas sp. | reverse complement strand
AAGCTGTAAGGCAGGATCTTCGTTGGGGCTGGCCCTCTCCCCCGGCCCCTCTCCCGCAAGCGGGCGAGGGGGGCAGAGTAGAACGCGGAGGCACATGTATCCCCTCGCCCGCTTGCGGGAGAGGGTGCCCGAAGGGCGGGTGAGGGGCTTTTGCTTTTAAATGCGACCGAGGTGATCCCGGCCCTCTCACTGGCCGCCGCCCCCAGCCCCTCTCCCCTAGCCGGGCGCCCGCAAACAGGCGAGGGGTGAACAGCCATTGAGTTTGTTTGGGGCGAGGGGAGCACAGCCGTTGAGTTTGTTAGGCCGTCTTCTGCGCCAACAGTTGATACTGCTCTTCACCATCATCCCAACCGGCTTCCCAGGCGGCCGCCAGTACATCGGGGGCGTGGGGTTGGTTGCTGATGGGGTTGCCGGTTAAACCTGCCATGTAGCCTTGTTGGTAAGCCTTGTTCAGGCTTTCCAGGCTCCATTGCTGGTCGTCGTCCTTGGGGATGGCCTCTGGGGGCGCCATGGGCAAACTCGCGGTTAGTAACTGCGGCTAATGCTAGCTCCGCCTAGCCGGAAACGACTGACCGTCGGTCCCGGCTTTTACCCCGCTGGCTTTTTTTGTGACGCTATCGACTATACCGCCAGGGCCAAAATACTGGCCTGGTAAGCAGCCACAAAGGTGTCAAAGTCGCCGCTTTGCTCGGCTTCAGTGGCAGCCAGATCGTCCAGCGATTGCTTGACCGATTCCTCGAAAATGGCGGTTTCTTCGGTACTCAACGGCTTGCTGCGGAAGTATTCAGCGTGGGCCTGGCTTTGACGGAAGGAAAACTCGGCAAAGGTTTCGTGATTGGCTTTAAGTGCGGCCAGTACCTGTGCCGATGGCGTCAACGCCGGGTCGGCGACTTTGGCGCGCTGGGCGGCCAGGGCGTCGGCGTGTTCGCTGCCGCCATGGCTCCTGTCGAGCAGCTCGGAGAGCTTGCCGATCTGCTCAAGCAATTCATTGGCCCATTCCTGCAAGCCAATACCCACGCCATTGCGGCGAAGTTGCAGGCCCGGTTTACGGCCTTCTTTAACCACACTGAGGAAGTTCTCGGTCGCGCCGCCGCATTCGCCGCCGCTCAATTCCGGGCTTTCTTGCAAGGCGCAGAACAGCACAAAGGCGTCGATAAAACGCGCGCTGGTGAGGTCGATGCCCATCGGCAAGAACGGGTTGATATCCAGACAGCGCACTTCCACATACTGCACGCCACGGGACATCAACGCCTGAATCGGCCGCTCGCCGCTGTAGGTCACGCGTTTGGGGCGGATGTTCGAGTAGTACTCGTTTTCGATCTGCAGGATGTTGGTGTTGAGCTGCTGCCACTCACCGTCTTTCTTGATGCCCGCTTCGGCATAGGCCGGGTAGGGCGTCGACACCGCTTGACGCAGGCTATCGGTGTAGCTGGCCAGGTCGTTGTAGCAAGGCGTGATGCCGGCCTGGGCGTTGCTCTGGTAACCCAGGTCGCTCATGCGCAGGCTGGTGGCGTAGGGCAGGTACAGGCTCTGCGCGTCGAGCTGTTGCAGTTTGTGCGGGCGACCTCGGAGGAAACCGGCATCCAACGCAGGCGAGGCGCCAAACAGGTACATCAGCAGCCAGCTGTAGCGGCGGAAGTTACGGATCAGGGCGATGTAGCGCTCGGACTGGTAGTCACGCAGGCTCTGGGTGTCGTCTTCGGCCACCTGCAACACCGGCCACAGGGTTTCCGGCAGCGAAAAGTTGTAGTGAATACCGGCGATGCACTGCATGGTTTTGCCGTACCGCAGGGCCAGGCCCTTGCGGTACACGTACTTGAGGCGGCCGATGTTCGAGTTGCCGTAGCGGGCGATAGGAATAACCTCTTCTTCCGGCAACGGGCAAGGCATCGACGGGCTCCACAGGTACTCGTTACCGAGTTTGCTGTAGGCAAAACGGTGAATAGCTTCGAGGTCGGCCAGGGTTTCAGCGGGGTCGGCTTCGGCTGGGGTGATGAACTCCAGCAGCGATTCAGAATAGTCGGTGGTGATTTGCGGGTGGGTCAGCGCCGAGCCCAAGGCAATGGGGTGCGGCGTCAGGGCGAGCTGGCCCGTGCTGTCAACGCGCAAACATTCGCGCTCGATCCCGTGCAGGCACTGGGTAAGCAAATTCAGGTGTGCAGGCTGGCTGAGCAGTGCCAAACGGCGGGAGAGGAGGTCGCTCAATTTTGTGTTCCTTCGCGTCAGTCGCCCCTATATGGGGGTGGCTCAAACGGTCTACAAGGGGTGACAAAGGAAACTGGCGTGGTCGCCTTGTTTTACTGGTGTGCAACAGATTACCTGCAGCGCAAGCGGAACTCACGCTACAGATATCAGGCTTTATAGGGCGGGACGGTTACAGGCAGGCAAAGGTCGCCTGCGCCTTGGCCACCAGTTTGTCGTCCTGGTGCACTTCGGCTTCGATCACCTGGGTGCGGCGACCGGCGTGCACCACCCAGGCGCGGCAAAGAATATCGCCGTCATCCACGGGGCGGATGTAGTTGATCTTGCTCTCCAGGGTCACCGTGCCTGGGCCGCCCACCACGCTGTGGCTGGCTTGGCCCATGGCGGTGTCGATCAAGGAAAACAACGCGCCGCCATGCAGCTTGCCGTGCAAGTTGCGCAGGCCGTCGTGCATGCTCAGGCGAATCACCGCCTCGCCACCGTCGGCTTTGAGAATATGCAGGCCCAGCAGGTTGGCGAATGCGCTTTTGCTGCCGATTTCAGGCCTGTCTGCTGGGCTGCTCATGGCTTATTTCCGTAAGGTTTTGGCGTTGGCAAACAGCGCCGCCATGGCGTTATTACTTGGCGCTTTCTCTTGCACCGGCTGCGCTTGCGGGCGCGGCTTGCCGCCACCTTTATTGCCGCCACCGCGTGGGCCGTCGATTTTCTCGCCTGGGGTATCACCCATACGCATGGACAGGGCGATACGGTTACGCGGAATGTCGACTTCCATGACCTTAACCTTGACCACATCGCCGGCCTTCACCGCTTCACGCGGGTCTTTGACGAATTTCTCCGACAGCGCCGAGATATGCACCAAGCCGTCCTGGTGTACGCCGATATCGACGAAGGCGCCGAAGTTGGTGACGTTGGTGACTACGCCTTCGAGCACCATGCCCAGTTGCAGGTCTTGCAGGGTTTCCACACCGTCCTGGAATTCAGCGGTCTTGAACTCTGGGCGTGGGTCGCGGCCAGGTTTTTCCAGCTCGGCGAGAATGTCGCTGACGGTGACCAGGCCGAAGGTTTCATCGGTGAATTTTTTCGGGTCCAGGCGCTTGAGGAAACCGGCATCGCCAATCAGCGAGCGCAGGTCGCGGCCGGTGTCGGCGGCAATGCGTTCCACCAGCGGGTAGGTTTCCGGGTGCACGGCAGAGGCGTCCAGCGGGTTATCGCCATTCATTACGCGCAGGAAGCCAGCAGCTTGTTCGAAGGTTTTCTCGCCCAGGCGTGGCACTTTTTTCAGCGCATCGCGGGTTTTAAACGCGCCATGGGCATCGCGGTGGTTAACGATATTTTGCGCCAGCGTAGTGTTCAGTCCGGAAATGCGCGCCAGCAACGGCACCGAGGCGGTGTTTACGTCCACGCCCACGGCGTTTACGCAGTCTTCCACCACCGCATCCAGGCTGCGCGCCAGTTTCAGCTGCGACACGTCGTGCTGGTACTGGCCCACACCGATGGATTTCGGATCGATTTTCACCAGCTCGGCCAGCGGGTCTTGCAGGCGACGGGCAATGGAAACGGCGCCACGAATCGACACATCCAGGTCAGGGAATTCTTTCGCCGCCAGTTCCGAGGCGGAATACACCGAGGCACCGGCTTCGCTGACCATGATTTTGGTCATCTTCAATTCCGGCAGTTTTTTGATCAGCTCGGCGGCCAGCTTGTCGCTCTCGCGGCTGGCGGTGCCGTTGCCGATGGAGATCAAGTCAACGCGGTGTTTGATGCACAACGCGCCAAGAATCGCCAATGTCTGGTCCCACTGCTTTTGCGGTACGTGCGGGTATACGGTGGCGTATTCCAAGAGCTTGCCGGTGGCATCGACCACGGCAATTTTGCAACCGGTGCGCAGGCCCGGGTCCAGGCCCAGGGTGGCGCGCGGGCCGGCCGGAGCGGCCAGCAAGAGGTCGTGCAGGTTATGGGCGAAAACGTTGATCGCCTCAGTCTCGGCGCCGTCGCGCAGCTCGCCAAGCAGGTCGGTTTCCAAGTGAGTGTAGAGCTTGACCTTCCAGGTCCAGCGCACCACTTCGCCGAGCCATTTATCGGCCGGACGGTTTTCGTTTTTCACCCCGAAGTGCTCGCCGATCATGCCTTCGCACGGGTGCAGGCTGCCGGGGGCTTCATCACCCACCTTTAGTGATGAGCTGAGAATGCCTTCGTTGCGGCCACGGAAAATTGCCAAGGCGCGGTGCGACGGCATGCTTTTCAGCGGCTCATCGTGTTCGAAATAGTCGCGGAATTTCGCCCCTTCTTCTTCTTTGCCGGCGATCACGCGGGCGCTAAGAATGGCTTCGTGCTTGAGGAAACTGCGCAGTTTATCCAGCAGCTTGGCGTCTTCGGCAAAGCGCTCCATAAGGATGTACTTGGCGCCTTCGAGCACGGCCTTGACGTCGGCAAAGCCTTTTTCCGCGTCGATAAAACGCGTGGCTTCGGTTTCCGGGATCAGATTTGGATCGTTAAACAGGCCGTCGGCCAGTTCGCCAATACCGGCCTCCAGGGCGATCTGGCCCTTGGTGCGGCGTTTCTGCTTATAGGGCAGATAAAGGTCTTCAAGACGGGTTTTGGTGTCGGCGAGGTTGATTTCGCGGGTCAGGTCGGGGGTGAGCTTGCCTTGTTCTTCGATGCTGGCGAGGATGCTGGCACGGCGCTCGTCCAGCTCGCGCAGGTAGCGCAGACGCTCTTCGAGGTTGCGCAGTTGGGTGTCATCCAGGCTGCCGGTGACTTCTTTACGGTAGCGCGCGATGAAAGGCACGGTGGAGCCTTCATCCAGCAGGGCGACGGCAGCGGCGACTTGCTGCGGGCGCACACCCAGTTCTTCGGCAATACGGTTGTTGATGCTGGCGACGTTGCTACTCATAAATAAAAGATCCACTTAACTAAGACGTGCTGACACAAAAACTGCAAGGCCGGCATTATACGCAGGGTGGTTTCTGAGGGGCCGGGAAAAATCTGCTAACGAATGCCGCGCACGCCCGACACGAGGCCTGCGCCATAATGCGCGACGATTTAAAGGAGCATCTATGAGCACCACGGCACCGCTTGAAGGCGAAAAAATTCTTATCGTCGATGACGATCCCGGTCTACGACGCCTGCTGGAACGTTTTCTCGAAGAGCAAGGCTACCGCGTTCGGGCGGTGGAAAACGTTGAGCAGATGGACCGTCTGCTGTCGCGTGAACTCTTCCAACTGTTGGTACTGGACTTGATGCTGCCGGGCGAAGACGGCCTGTCGGCGTGTAAACGTCTACGCGAAGCCAACAACCAGATGCCGATCATTATGCTCACCGCCAAAGGCGACGAGAGCAGCCGCATTCAGGGCCTGGAGCAGGGCGCTGACGACTATCTGGCCAAGCCCTTCAACCCACGTGAACTGCTGGCGCGGATCAAAGCTGTACTGCGCCGCCAAGTGGTTGCCGTTCCTGGCGCGCCAGGCAGCGAAGACGAAACCGTGACCTTCGGCGACTACGAGCTGTTCTTGGCGACCCGCGAACTCAAGCGCGGCGAAGAAGTGCATATGCTCACCACCGGCGAGTTCGCCGTGCTCAAAGCCCTGGTGCAACACGCCCGCGAACCGCTGACCCGCGACAAGCTGATGAACCTGGCCCGTGGCCGTGAGTGGGATGCGCTGGAGCGTTCCATTGACGTGCAGATTTCCCGTCTGCGCCGCTTGATCGAACCGGACCCGTCCAAACCGCGGTATATCCAGACCGTATGGGGCGTGGGTTACGTATTTGTGCCGGATGGCAATAAGTAGCCCGTCCGTTTCAAGGTGACGACGATTTAACCAGCCACTCCGTCATCCCCGCGCAGGCGGGTATCAAGAGTCGCGCAGGTGACATCGTTTGCTCGGCTATCACCGCACCGCCATTTCCGCCTTCGCGGGAATGACGGTGTAAGACCTTCAGTCTCCGTCCCATCCGGAACCCGCAGTCCCTCATGAAAACCCCCGTCTGGTTCCCGCAAAGTTTCTTCGCTCGCACGCTCTGGCTGGTGCTGGTGGTGGTGCTGTTTTCCAAAGCCCTGACCCTGGTTTATCTGATGATGAACGAGGACGTTTTGGTCGACCGCCAGTACAGCCACGGTGCGGCGTTGACCTTGCGCGCCTATTGGGCAACAGACGAAGACAAGCGCGCGGTGATCGAAAAGGCCGCTGGCCTGCGCTGGACCTCCGACGCCGAAGAACCGCCAGGCGAACAGCATTGGCCGTACACCGGCATCTTCCAGCGGCAAATGCGCATGGAGTTGGGGCCGGACACCGAAGTGCGTTTACGCATTCACCAACCGTCAGCGTTATGGGTGCGTGCGCCAGCGTTGGGTGATGGCTGGGTCGAGGTGCCGCTGTACCCGCACCCGCTGCGTGGGCAGAAAATCTGGGGCGTGCTTGGCTGGTTCCTGGCCATCGGCGTGCTCTCCACCGCCGCCGCGTGGATCTTTGTGCGTCAGCTTAATCAACCGTTGAAGCGTTTGGTCTCGGCCACCCGGCAACTGGGGCAGGGCCGCAGTGTGCGGCTGCCGATCAGCGATACACCGAGCGAAATGACCGAGGTGTACAGCGCTTTTAACCAGATGGCGGACGGTTTGGAACAGGCCGCTCGCGAGCGCGAACTGATGTTGGCGGGCGTTTCTCATGACCTGCGCACACCGCTGACCCGCCTGCGTTTGGGGCTTGAACTGCTCAATAGCGATACCGAGCTGGTCGACGATATGGTCCGCGATATCGAAGACATGGACGCCATTCTTGACCAGTTCCTCGCCTTTATCCGCGATGGTCGTGATGAGCGTTTGGAAGAGGTCGACCTCGCAGACCTAGTAGCCGACGCGGTGGCGCCGTTTAACCACGACCGGGAAAACGTACGCATGTGCCTGGAACCGGTGCCGCGGTTTCCGCTGCGTCGGGTGTCGATGAAACGCCTGCTTAACAACCTGATCGAAAACGCCCTGCACCATGGCGGCAGTTCTGTAGAGGTGGCGGCGTATGTTTCTGGCGACAGCAATGCGCCCTATGTGGTGCTCAGCGTGCTCGACCGTGGCCACGGCATTAACCCGGCCGAGTTGGACGATATCTTCAACCCTTTTATCCGTGGCGACCGCGCCCGTGGCGGCAAGGGCACCGGCCTGGGGTTGGCCATCGTCAAGCGCATTGCCGCCCAGCATGGCGGCAGCGTAGAGCTGCGCAACCGCTCTGGCGGTGGGTTGGAAGCGCGGGTGTGTTTGCCGTTGGGGCTGCTGCTGCCGAGGGATGCGGTGTAGGTCAGGTAGGTGACTGCCGCGATAATCGGGATCCCCGCCTTCGCAGGGACGACGGTGTAATTAAAGACACGTTCGTCATCCCCGCGAAGGCGGTGATCCAGGGACTTCGAATAGTGGCAAAACACCGGCACAGAAGACCCGACGCTGTTCTATGCTATGCCGGCGTCTTGTTCCGAGGTCCGCATGCCCGCTGTTTTTCAACATTCCCCTAAGTGGACGTGGTGGCTACCGCTACCCCTTTTGCATTTAGCGACCTGGTGTTCGCTGTCCACGCAATTCACCGTGGGCATGGCACTGTGGTATCTGCCGTTTGCCTTGGGCCTGGTGTTTACCTATTGGTGGGGGCCACGGGTGCTGCTGGCCATCTATATCAACGCCACCGTCAGCGCGCCGTTGTGGGGGCTGGATTGGCAGTGGGGGCCGTTGTTTGGTTTGCCAGAAACCCTGGGCGCCGCTACCGGCTGGTGGTTATTGCGTGGCCGTCAGTTCGATATCGCCCTGCCCGACCTCAGCCATCTGATTCGCTACCTGCTACTCGGCTTGCTGGTGCCGGTCACCGTATTGGCACTGCTGGTACAGGGCGCATTGTTTTTAACCGGGCATCCGCCCAAGTCTGAGTGGGCTCTGGATAGCCTGAGCATGTGGCTGGCCGACAGCTTCAGCACCCTGGTGATTGCCACACCGATGCTCAGTTACCTGACCATCTACCTGCGTCGCCGCGGTTGGTTGGCGCCAGCTGCAGGCCAGCCAGATAGTCGCGTTGAGGAGTTAGCCGAACCGCTGCGGCGTTTACCGCCGTGGTGGTTGTTGGTGGGGTTGCTGGTCGGCCTGCCACTGCTGCTCAACATGCTGCCGGTACAAATGACCTTGCCTATTCTCGGCGTGGTCATGCTCAGCCTGGCGATGCTCTGGGGCTACCCCGGCGCCCTCTGTGGTGCGGTGCTGAGCAGTTTGGTGGTGCTGGCCATGCCCTTGGTCAGCCAGAGTGCCGTGGTGCCTCTGGGTTCGCCGCTTAATGAATTGCATCTGAGCGTGTTACTGCTGATGGTCGCCACCTTGCTGATTGGCCGCAGCCTGAGTGATTTGCGCCTTGCCCTTAGCCGCAGCGCGCAGATGCAGCAGCAACTGGCGTTGGCCAACCTGGCCTTGGAGGCCAGCCCGCTGGGTATTTCCATCGCCGATGCGCGTCAGCCGGACCTCCCGCTGATTTACTGCAACCCGATGTTTGAACGTATTACCGGCTACAGCCGTGCTGAAGTGCTGGGGCAAAACTGCCGTTTTCTGCAAGGTGATGACCGTAACCAGAGTGAGCTGCATCTGCTACGCGCGGCCATGCAGCGCGGCGACGATGCTCAGGTGGTGGTGCGCAATTACCGCAAAAACGGCACGCCGTTCTGGAACGAAATCACTTTGTCGCCGCTGCGCGATGATCGCGGCATCAGCCATTACATCGCTCTGCAAAACGACGTCACTTCTCGCGAGCGCATGGCTGGCGAAGTGGCCTCGCGCCGCGAAGAGCTGCTGCGGCAAACCCACCTGCTCACGCAAACCGAGGCCATTGCCGATATCGGCGGCTGGGTGTTGGAAGTGCCCGGCCTGGATATGTACTGGAGCGAAGGCTGCTTTCGCCTCTATGAGCTGGATCCCAGCGGGGCTACGCCCGACTTCAACCAAGCCATCAGTTATCTGGACAAAGAAGGTCAGGCCACGGCCCACCGTACGGTGACCGACACGCTGAGCGACGGTCGCTCCTTTGATGTGGAAGTGCGCTTGCTCACCGCCCGGGGCAATTCGCGTTTTATCCGAGTTATGGGCCTCGCCGAGATGGACGACGGCAACGTTATCCGCATCTACGGCGCCATTCAGGACATCTCCGCGCGCAAACACACCGAACAACAACTCCGCGAGCGTGATGAATGGCTACGCCTGTTTTTTGAGGCACCCTTGATCGGCATGGCCATGATCAGCCCGCAGGGCATGTGGCTGGAGGTCAACAGCAAGCTCTGCCAGATACTCGGGCGCGGCCGCGATTACCTGCGCAGCAGCGGCTGGGCGCAAATCACCCATGCCGACGACCTGCTGACCGAACAGCCGCTATTTGAAAGCGTGGCGCTCGGTGAGCGGGATGATTACGAGCTGGACAAACGCTTTCTGCGCGCCGACGGCAGCGTTATTTACACCCGCCTGAGCTTGCGTGCGGTGCGCGATCCCCAAGGCCGGCTGGAAGCCTGCCTGGCGCTGATTGAAGACATCACCGCCCGTTACGAAGCCGAGGCGCGCTACCGCACCTTGGTTGAACATGCGCCGGAAGCCATCATGCTGTTCACCGAAGAGGGTGGCTTGGTCGATGTCAATGAAAACGCCGAGCGTCTATTTAAAATGCGCCGCGACGAGCTGCTTGGCCGTCGCCCGGTAGAGCTGAGCCCCGCGCGCCAGGCCGATGGACGGCTTTCTGCGCAAGCCGGTATGGGCTACACCACCGCCGCCCTGGAAGGCGCCGCGCCAGTATTTGAATGGCTGCACCGCGACAGCGCCGGCCGTCAGCTACCCTGCGAAGTACGCCTGGTGCGCATGCCTGGCGAGCAAAAACTGATTCGCGCCAGCGTCACCGATATTTCCGAACGCCAGCGCTATCAGCGCGAAATCGAACGCCTGGCCTATAGCGATGAACTTACCGGTCTGCCCAACCGCCGTCTGCTGCTAGACCGCCTGCAACATGCCATGACCCGCGAACTGCGTGACAGCTCTTTTGGCGCCTTGCTGTTTATCGACCTCGACCACTTTAAAACCGTTAACGACAGCCTCGGTCACCCGGTTGGTGACGCCTTGCTGCGCGAGGTCACCACGCGGCTGGCCGGTTGCCTGCGCGCCGAAGACACCCTGGCGCGGTTGGGCGGTGACGAGTTTGTGGTGCTGCTGGAAAGTATCGGCGATAACCCTGAACTGGCCGGCGAACATGCCGCTGATGTTGGCGAAAAGCTGCTGCAAAGCCTGCTCGGTAGCTACCACATCGACGGCCATGAACTGTCCATTAGCGCCAGCATCGGCATCGCCCTGCACCCTGTGGGCGAGCAGGGCGCTGCCGATGTGCTCAAACAGGCCGACACCGCCATGTACCGGGCCAAACGGGGCGGCCGCAATGCGCTGCACTTCTTCGCCCCGGCCATGCAGGCGGCTATCGACCAACGCTTGCAACTGCAAGGTGAACTGCGCCAAGCCATTGCCCGCAACCAGTTGCACCTGGCCTTTCAACCGCAGCTGGACCTGCTAACCGGCCAGGTCGTGGGCGCCGAAGTGCTCTTGCGCTGGACCCACCCCGAGCGCGGTGAAATACCGCCCACGCAATTTATTCCGCTGGCTGAAGAAACCGGGCTGATCCTTGATATCGGTGCCTGGGTGCTCGACCAAGCCTGTGCCGCCCTGGCCCGTTGGCACGCGAGCTGGCCCGAGCTGGTGCTAGCGGTCAATCTCAGCCCCCACGAATTGCGCCAATTCGACGTGGTGCAGCGCGTGGCCGACTGCCTTAAACGCTATGACCTGCCGGCCAGCGTGCTGGAGTTGGAAATCACCGAAGGCGTACTGCTTGAAGACGTCGACCAATGCATCGCCGCCATGCAGGCGCTCAAGGCGCTTGGCGTGCGCTTTGCCATCGACGACTTTGGCACCGGCTACTCCTCGCTCACCTACCTCAAACGCTTGCCGTTGGACCGGCTGAAGGTCGACCGCAGCTTTGTTCACGACCTTCCCGACGATGCCAGTGGCCTAATGTTGGTGGAAACCATCCTGATGATTGCCCGTAACCTGGGCCTGGAATGTGTCGCCGAGGGCATTGAGTCGGCCGCGCAGTACGACAGCCTGCGCGGCCTGGACTGTGCCTTGGGTCAGGGCTTCTACTTCAGCCAGCCGTTGAGCGAAACGAACTTTTTGCGTTGGTTGGAGCAGCGCACTACTTAAGCACGCCGCACACCTGCGCTTCGCGCTTTTCCCTGGGGCGTGATGAGTGATTGATTACGCGGTGGTTTATTCGATAGCGCCGCAGGCGGCCACCTGCGCACAAGAATCTTCTGCGTCGAATACCAGCTAGGTAAGCGTTCCTTGGCGTGGCGTTTGTTCCAGAGTGGAACAACGTAATCGCCCTAAAGGAGAAGGTCATGACAATCGTCACGCCTACGCGCGCCCACTCACTGCGGCTCGCGCTAGTTACCCTGCTTACTGCCATCGCCTGCGCAGCACATGCCTGGGACATGCCCGACACGCATGCCAGCGACCTTGCGCCGGTGCAGTTCAGCCAGCTCTCGGCAGGCGCCACCCACACGCTGGGGCTATCCAACGTCGGTACGGTCTGGGCATGGGGCAATAACCGGAAAATGCAGCTGGGTATTCCCGGCCTACGCCGTGCGGACCAGCCTATGCGTGTGCTGGGCGCTCTGGCCGGTAAAAAAGTGCGCAGGTTGGTAGCGGCGGGTTCGCATTCGCTGGCATTGACCGAAGATGGCGAGGTGTATGCGTGGGGTAGCACTACGCTTGCGCCGGTGTTTGGTTACGCCCCCGACATTCCTCAGACGCCCACGCGAGTGGAAGGGGCCTTGCGTGACCGCAAAGTGGTGACTATCGGCGCCCGAGACTATGCCAATTACGCCGTTACCGAAGACGGTGAGCTGTTCGAGTGGTTGCGCGATAGCGTTGATGCCAACGGCGTCAGTCTGGCGCAACCCATTGCCCTTTTACCGGGGCGCCGTGTGCTGCAAGTAGTTGGCGGAACGGATATAGCCGGCGCTATCGACGACAGCGGAGCGCTCTGGGTGTGGGGCACCGGTGTTGGCCCTAACGGTGAACTGGGGCCATTTGAAGAGCGCACGCAGCCGGTGCGGGTCGCCGCCTTGAGTGACAAAGTAATTACCCAGCTTGCTGCGGGAGGTGAGCATGTTCTTGCCGCCAGCGCGCAGGGCGAAGTGTTTGCCTGGGGCAATAATTACTGGGGGCAGCTAGGCACAGGCAGTACGGGCGGCGAGGCCAGCCGCCAACTACCCGTGTCGCTTAATACTGGGCGTTTTCTCGGCAAGGTGGTCAAGCTCAGTGCCGACCGTAATGCCTCCTACGCCATCACCGAGTATGGGCTGCTCTATGCATGGGGCTGGAACGACAGCAATCAACTGCCGTTGCCGGCTGCGCCAACCGGCCAGGCGGTGAGCGTACCGACGCTTGTGCAGGGCGCGGTATTCCAGAATGGCGTTAGCGATGTGGATGGCGGCTACAGCCACGGTGTGGCATTGGCCCGCGATGGCTCGGTGCTGGTCTGGGGTAGCAACAGCAGTGGCCAGTTAGGCACAGGGGCGCCACTGCCCAGGCTGTATAGCGCGACACGGGCGCAGCCGGTTAGCGCGCCGGCAAGCCTGTTGCTGCCGCACCCGGGAAACAACGTCAGCTTTATTTATCCGACGTTAAGTGGTGACACCGTGCGGCAACTGCCAATGTTTTATGGCAGCGGGGCGCCAGGTACGGCGGTAATGGTGGTGGTATCAGCGAGCAAGGGCAGCGCGACCGGACAGACCTTGTGCACGGCGACCATTAACAGCAGCGGCTACTGGAACTGCGCACCTGCTACACCGCTTAATCCTGATGAGTTCTACAGCGTTCGTGCCTTCGCCTTTGTCGATGGGCGCCCCATACCCCCCAATGACGTGAGCTTTGTAACGGCGCCTTATTAGGCTGAGTGCTCGTCACCACCGAGCACGATTGCGAATGCCTACGCCGGCACCTGTTACTAAACTGACAACTCGCGGCTAAAGCTCCCCACATACGCGTGCATCCCGCCTGTGGTAGGGCTCCAGCCGCGCCGCTTTTGTAAGCTGCGTTTCGCCCATCCGTTGTTTGCCTGTTCCATGGTGTGCAGCACCCGCGCTCTTTGCTTCAATCGCACTGCGCACACGTGGAATCGGTCAGCCCCAACTGGCGGCTATCACAGACTCCAACGCCGCCCGGTAGTTAAGTGGCGGGCTGCTGCTGGCCGAACTCTGCGGGGCAAAGGCGGCCATGGCCTCGATCAAACGATTGAGCCGCGCGGCGTCAATCGCTTCTCCGGCGTAGGTTTCAAAGGTGAGGTTCTGTTTGCTCGGGTCGCTAAACCAATCGTTCACAGTGAGCTTGTCGCGGGTGCCGCTAATGCTCACATCAAGGTTATTGGCCGAGCGGCTAAACCAGAGGTCTTTGGCATCAATCGTTTCACGGAAAATCACGTAGTTACGGTCAAGCCACGCCTGCTCTTTACTGACTATGGGGGTGATGGTGTCGTGCCCGTAACCGCGACCAAACACGTAGGTGTTGTTGCCTTCGCCGCCGTTAAGAATGTCGTCGCCCGTGCCGCCATCCAGCACATCATGGCCGCCTTGGCCTTCGAGCACATCATTACCGGCCCCGCCAGTTAAGACGTTATCGCCACGGTTGCCGATCAACACGTTATCCAGCTCATTACCCGTAGCGTTGATGTCTTCGTTCCACAGCTTTAGCGGTTCCAGGGTGTAGATGGCGTAGGCGTGGCGCACATCGGCGGCCTTACGGAACCGTTCAATGCCGACAAAACGGCTCATATCGCTGACCTTCTGCCGGCCCGAGTCGGCGATATAAAAGCCCAGCAACTCGCCGCTGCTTTCGCTGTAAGCCACGCCGGTGAGGGTGACCATATGGTTGACCGCGCCTGTGCCTGTGTAGCGGCTGTCATCCCACAGTGCCCCAGCGTTTACCGCCAGCACCACGCCACGGCCACTGCGCAGCAGATTGGCGCTGCCTATTTCGTTGTAACCCTCAATCACGTCGTTGCGGATGCCATAGCGCTCAAGCAGCCGTTGCTGATCGACCACGTCGGAACCCCCAGCCTGGCTTGGGTAATACGCGCGGTCGACCCAGTCATTATCGAGCGCCAGCTGCAACAGCTCACCCTCACTGGCGGGGCGGTTGGCTTGGGTGAGCAGATTGGCAATCGAGGTCAGCCCGCACGTACCCAGGTAAATCGGATCGGCATCGCCTTGCATGTAATCCAGCTCATTGGCCTTGGGGTAGCCATAGATCCGGCTGGCCTGCCCATCGACCACACCTTTTTCGCCCATGGCGAAATCCAAAAGGGTCAGGTTTTCCACGTTGGCGGCCAACGTATGGCTGATGCTGGACTGCACCGTATCGACCCCTTCGCCAGCGTGCTCGATGGTCTGGTCGCCAACATTGTCGACGTAGTAGGTGTCGTCTCCGGCGCCACCCAGCATGCGGTCCGCGCCGGTGACGCCATCAAGGATATTGTTGCGGCTATTGCCGATTAGCAGGTTATCCAACGCATTGCCGGTGCCATGGATATCCAAACCCTCAAGCAACTGCAACTCCTCCACCTGAGCATTGAGCAGGTAGCTGGTGCTGCTAATCACCCGGTCATAGCCCTCGCCCTGGTGTTCGAGAATGACGTCGTTAACGCTGTTGACCACATAGGTGTCATCCCCCTGGCCGCCCTCCATGGAGTCGGCGCCCGCACCGCCGTCCAAATAGTCGTTACCGACACCGCCCAGCAGCGTGTCATTACCAGCGCCGCCATACAGCCAGTCGTTATCGGTTTCGCCAGCTTCCAGCGTTTTCTTGGCGTCGTTGGTGGCCATAAAACCAAACAGCGTGTCGTCGCCATCGCCGCCATACAGCACGTCATCGCCCACCTGGCCAAACAGGCGATCATTATCGTCCTCACCAAACAACAGATCGTTACCCAACCCGCCGGCGAGAACATCCCGACCGGCGCCGCCATACAACGTATCGTCGTCCGTTTCGCCAGGTAGCAAGATTTGTTTGCTGTCATTGCTGGGATTAAAGCCAATCAGCGTATCGTCGCCGGCGCCGCCCCACAGAATGTCATTGCCCGCTTCGCCGAACAGCCGGTCATTGCCGGCTTCGCCAAGCAACTGATCGTCATCGTTGCCACCCAAGAGCTGATCGGCGCCGTCACCGCCAAACAAGATGTCGCGGCCCTTTTCGCCATACAGCACATCGTCCCCGGCTTCGCCCAACAAGATGTCTGTACCGTTACCTCCCCACAACTGGTCTGCGCCCTCGCCACCGAACAAACGGTCTGCGCCGTCTTCGCCGTAAAGGCGGTCGTTACCTGCTTCCCCATGCAGGTCATCATTACCGGCAAGGCCCCACATATAGTTGACGCTGGAATTGCCCCACAGATCGTTGTCGGCGGCGTCGCCACTGACATAGCGGCCAGTTGCCGCAGGAATATGTGACTTGGACGTTTCAGTGCCGCTGGCCGATAGAACAGCCGCGGCTTCTGGCGCCGTAGCGGTAGCCGTCGCTAACCGCGCAAACAGGCCCCCGCCCTGAGTGAAAAATGTGAAATCAATAGACCGGATGCGCTCAATGCCGCGTTGCAACAGCGACTTCACCTCGCCAGCTTCCACCTTGCCGTTTTCATTGGCATCGCTCCAAGCGCAGAGGGGCGCCAGCTCATCCCCGGAAAGTTGGCCATCGGCATTACCGTCCAGCGCGTGCAGCTGTTCGCCAGATAGACCGTGTTGGTTGCTGTCGAGCAGGGTGAAGGTTCTCTCGGCAATGGATGCCGCGTTATCAACAGTCAGCGCGCGCGAATCATAAAAAGCGCCGATGGGGTTGTAGCGGATGCCGCTGGTATCCAGGCCAAAATTAAATTCATTACCGCCGTTGGCGCCTGTGCCGCGAGGGTTAGATAAATTATTCAGCAGGGTTTTTGAGTACCAATCGGTAAACGAATTGTAATAACCCTGACTGATTAAACGCTGGTCATAAAGCCTGCGTGCCTCAGTCTCGTAATTGAGTAAGGAGGGATCAAAGCCAGGTGTGCCCGAACTATTGTTTGATGCTTTTTCCAGCGTCATTCGGATTTGTCCAGACAAAGTCGCTTCCTGAACGCGCTCTTGCCAGCGCGTGAAGTCTTCACCTGACTCAGTAAACTGTTTTTTCGTGCTCAGATACGTTGTGTCAAAGTCGCTTAAAGAGATAATGCTGGCGGACCTAAGATGAACGCTGGTGCCAACCAAGTTTCCGGTTCGATTGGCCCACATTGCTAGTTCCGCAATAAATGCGAGGTTCGGTGAGGATTCGTTTAGCTCCCCCGGTCCGTTTGGGTTCTGCCGTGCAGCAGCGAGCGCCTGGTTGACGTGTTTAAAGACGATTTCGACTTGGGCGGCGTCTGCTTGGTCGACTAGGTTTCGCTGCGCGGATAAAGCTGAATTTATTAATTCCCTTTGAAGTGCATTTAAGTTTTGGTTGTTCCAGACCACGTTGTAAAGGACGTTGGCATGCTGCTGATCAAGGGCGCCACTTGAAACTTGAGCGTCCAAAATGCTTTTGAATGTTTGTGCGGCGGCCGGGTTGGTTTTAATATCATTTTGAAGTGCGCCGAATGAGTACCCGCTATTGCCTCCGGCTTTAGCTAATTCGTACGGACTCGTTGCACCAATTTCGGAGCTGCTTACAGCATTTTTTATAAACGATTTAAGATCGATGTCGTTCATGGGTAACTCCCTTATTTAACTTTTTCTAAGAGGTCAAAGTCTTCTTTTGGTACGTAGGTGAGTTCTCCGCTGCGGCTGCGGTACACCAGCATTTCTATTCCGGCAGGTTTTTTTACCGTGCATAGCGTTTTGATAAGCCACTTACAGTTGCCGTAAGGGCAGATGATCCCTAATGAGCGGTAGTCCTCACTCTTTTCAGGTAAAAAATATTCATCGGTTGGTTTGTTGTTGATATAAATTCCTTGTTCGTCGATTAAGACCATATCGCGCGGTATCTTTTGAAGGTTTATGCGTTGTTTATCATCAAAAAGGTATGGGTTTTCGTGGATTTTTTTCCCAATTGAATCGTTTAAATAACTTTCCATGGTGTGGCGATTATCCAGCTGGCATGGAATAGAGATATCCGTCGATGAGGCGTATCCGTAAAGCCTCGTGTATTTTTCTACGCGAGTTTCCGCTACGGACAATTCAGAGAAGAGTAAAAAGCAAAGAAGCGAGGTTAGGTAAGCACTATAATTGGTCATTAGCACGGCTCAATTCGAAAAAATCTACAGCTTGTTGTGCGTAAGATTGCAAGAGTTATATAAGAAAGAAGTGGTTTGTGCGTAGTTATCCGCCAGTACAGTGACGATTTAAAAATGCTCCCATTTCTTTTGGGCTATTTTCAAACGTAACGGTCAACGCAAAATGGCCGGACATGCGGTCGTTGCAAAGCATCACAGGAGAACGCTTTGGAATAAGAGAGCAGCTAGCTACATAACTAAAATTTTCACCGGCTGTCATATAGTAAATGTCTTCGCAGTGCTGAATGTTGATGGTGACGCCGTTTAGCTTTGCTGAATCTTCGAAGTCTTTAATTCTAATGGGGAACTGTGACTTCTCAACGCTCAGTAGCGGGTAATCTAAGCGCTCTTCTGCGTTACTGGTCTGGGGTAGGGTTATTAGCAGTAGAGCTATATTGAGTAGGCATAAATGTGCGGGGTTTTTCACGTTGGATTCGCCTGGTTGGTTCTGTGTGGTCGGTGATAGTTGGTCTGTTAAGGGCGATATTTTTATGTCCGGCGTGTTGAGCGTCCGCCTGCACAATTATCTAGTCAATCCATGTTTTGCGACTTGGGAAATTTCCCATGGAGATATCATTAATTTGAGATTTTTTGGTGGGGCGGGCTAATCAATTTTTGTAAGATTGATCTTCGCTGTAATCAGCAGCTTTCTTTCATGAATTTAATTTTAGTTCAGGCTCTATTAAATAAACGCGGCAAAAAATTACCGTTAAGATCGCCGGCGCGAACCTCCCCGCACTTTTGCGTAGTGTGCGTGCCATCTTTCCCTGCCCACTATCGAGGCATGCTTTGGTGGTCTAACCCTGGTTTGGTGGGATATACGCGCCTGTGCTCAAGACGCCGAGCCGACAAGGAGCTCGCTTGAGGCGGCTAAGGTTGAACGAGTGAGATGAAGTGCATGAGCCTGAGCGCCGTGCGCCCGTCGCGACTCAGTTGAGCATCTATCGGCCCGGCACCGGAGAGTTTCCGTCTCCTGTGCTGGGCCTTCAGCTGCGTTGCGGTTTCTCTATTGGCATGAACAGCTGCCCATGAGCGGGTCGCTAGTTGTCCCTCTGGCTACGCAGGCGCTGCTGCAAACGCGTCATAAATCCCAGGTCGTAGGCTTGTAATTGGAACGCTTGGTTATGCAGCGCTCGTCCTTTGTGCCAGCAGGTCCAGAGTGGTTTGGGGTTGGCTTTCCTCAGCCATTTTTCGGCGACGGCCACGCCATGGTTGGCGGCTTGTTGCGCATCTACGGGCCCCAACAGCAGCCAGCCTGGTTGGCCGTCGGCCATGTAGATTTAGTGAAGCAACTGCTGGAGTTTTTAGGATCTGTGGAGGTTTTTTCCTTTCGTATTTGTAGGCGGCTACCGCTGGAACGACCACGGTTAGCTGTTAGCGATACGGTGCTTGTGTCTCTCGCTTAACGTGGCGGCCCATAACAAGCGCCGTCTTCTGTGGGGCGAACCTATGGCGCTTCAGCGAATTTGAATCCCTCCCCGCTTTTGCGTAGCGTGCGTCCCTTCTCCCTGCCCACTACGAGGCGTCCTGTGGCTGTGTTGCGCTTGCTGCTGTTGTCGCTTCTGCTCCTGTGTTCCAGCCATTCCTTTGCGGCTTACCCGGGCACGGTCGATTTGCGTGGCTGGGCGCCGGATGCTGAGCCGATGCGGATTATGCAGGGCCAGTGGTTGTTGACCTGGCGCGATGATGTGCGCGCGCCGCAGCGGGTGACGTTGCCGTTTACCTGGCATGCGGGCACGCCGACGTGGTGGGGGCAGGTGGGGTTTGGGCGCATTGAGTTGACGACCCAGGTGTTGTTGCCGGTGAGTAATGAGCCGCTGGCGTTGTATATCGATGCGTTGAAGTCGGCCGGGCGGGTGTGGGTCGATGGGCAGTTGGTGGCGGTGTCGGGGCGGGTAGGGGGGGCGGCGGATGAGCAGCCGCGCATCAAGCCGTTGCTGATTCCCTTGCCGGTGGGCGCCGACAGTGTGTTGGTGCGCATTGAGGTGTCGAACCATTTCCACCGTGAGGGTGGGGTGGATATGCCGATTCTGATCGGGACGCGTGCTTACCTGGAGCACCGCGCTGCCGTCTCCCAGGGCGTACAGCTATTTACTCTGGGTGGCTGCATTTTGATGGCGTTTTATCTGCTGTTGCTGGGCAGTTGGAATAGCCAGCAGATGCTCAGCGGGCCGTTCAGTTTGATGCTGGCGCTGGCGGCCGCAAGTGCGGCGGCGAATGGCGGCATGCTGGATAGCTTGGAACTGCCCACCAGCTTGATTTATCACATCAAGTACACCTGCCAAATTCTTTACCCGGCGATTTATGCCTTGCTGCTGCGCCGTTTATTTCCGCAGGAGTCGAGCGTGTTTGTCGCTCGCGCTTTGTTGGTGATCGGGGTGGCTGTGGCGCTGTTGATAGTGTTCACCCCGCCAGCGCTGTTTACCGCTACCCGCGAGCCGGCGGCGATTTTGGTGGTCGGTTCGTGCATTTACTTTCTCAGCAATATCATCCATGCCGTGCTGCGCCATCGCGACGGCGCGCAGAGCATTTTGCTCGGCATGTTGTTGGTCACGGCGGCGGTGTGCAATGACGTGCTGCTGTACACCGAGGGCTTGGTGACGGTCAGTGTGTTTCCCCTTGGGGTGCTGGCGTTGTTGCTGTCCCACGGCGTGGTGCTGGGCCAGCGCATGCTCGCGGCGCTGCGGCATAACGTCGAGCTGTCGGACCATTTGCAGCGCCTCAATACTTCGCTGGAGCAACGGGTCGAGCAGCGCACGGCTGTGCTGCGGCAGAACCGCGACCTGCTCGACCGCACCCTGGAGCATATGGACGCTGCGCTGCTGTCGGTGGACGGCCAGGGCAATATTTTGGCCATCAACCAGCGTTTTCGCCGCTTGTTTGGGGTGTCCGGTGAGGCCAGTACGCGGGGGCAATTGCTGCACCGTTTAACGCACGCCGAGCTGGCACTGGACCCCAGCGAGTGTGCGTTGCTGTTGCCGGCAGTGGGGCAGCCCTTGCGTGCCCATGAAGACCTGTCGTTAGCCAATCGGCTGATTATCGACGTGCGCCGGCGCTCGCTGGCAGATGGCGGTTGGGTGTCGACGTTTGACGATGTCACCAGCCAGCGTCTGGCCGAGCTGGGCGTACAGGGGGGCGATATCGGCCATTGGAAATTCGACGTGCGTATGCGTCAGCTCGAGGGGTCTGAGCGCTGCTGGAGCATGCTCGGCTATCACAGTGAAGAGATCGGCACGCCCAGCCTGCTCAGCCTGAGTCACCCGCAAGAAGCGCGTAAATTGTTCACCCAGGTTCTGCGGGCGCGGCGCGGCAGCGGTGAGCTGCAATGCACCCTGCGGTTACTGCATGGCAGTGGCGACTGGCTATGGGTGTCGCTACGCGGGCGCTGCATTCTCGATCGCGAGCAGCGGCCGTTGTATTGGTTGGGTGTTATTGAAGATATCGACCGCGAAGTTTGCGCGCAGCTGGCGCTGGAGCAAGCCCGCGACCAAGCGGTACGCGATGCCCGGCAGAACGAAGAACTGCTTGCCACCCTTAGCCATGAACTGCGCACGCCGTTAGTGGCGATTCAGGGCCATATCGCTTTGTTGCTCGACCAGCATGAGCTGCAAATGCCCATGCGCCGCCGTCTGGACACCGTGCAAAGCGCATCGCGCAGCCTGACCGATGTATTGGATGGCCTGCTGGCCCTGGCACGTAGCGAAACCGCCAAGCTGCCCTTGCGGGTGCCGTTCGATCTGGCCGAACTGGTGCGCGAGTGCGTCGAGGTGATGCGCATCCAGGCCGATGCCAAGCACTTGGAACTGAGCCTGCATATGGACCTGGGCGAGCGCTGCTGGGTGGAGGGCAGCCCAGTGGGCGTGCGCCAGGTGCTGTACAACCTGCTGGGCAACGCGATTAAGTTCACCCAGCAGGGCGGCATCAATGTGCGCGTGCAGGCCGATGCTCAGGGCGAGGGTTTTATTCTGGTGGTCACCGATACCGGCCTGGGCATTCCCGATGACCTGCAATCGCAAGTGTTCGCCGCTTTTACTCGCTTGGATCAGCACAGTCATCAACCGGGCGTGGGCTTGGGTCTGTATATCGTCCGTCGGTTGGTGCAGCTGCTCGGCGGTGAAATCAGCCTGCAAAGCAGCCTGGGCGTTGGCTCGTGTTTCCGCCTGGCCTTGCCCTGGCCACCGCTGCTGCGCCACCAGCCCGAGCTAAATTTGGATGTGCCGCTGGACGGCCTTTACGTGCTGCTGGTGGAGGACGTGCCCGTCAGCCGTGAAGTAACCCGCGAACTCTTGCTCAACTGGGGCTGCTTGGTGGACACCGCCATAGACGGCGAAGGGGCCATCGCCAGTTGCCAGGAGCACGACTACGACCTGGTGTTGATGGACATGCGCCTGCCCGATATGGACGGCCTGGAAGCCAGTCGGATTATCCGTGCCCAGCAAGGTGATGTGGGGCCGCTGATGGTGGCGCTTACCGCCAATGCCACCGACCTTGATCGCCAAGCCTGCTTGCAGGCCGGGCTCGACGGCGTGTTGGCCAAACCGTTGCAGCGCCGGCAATTACAGGCGCTGTTAAGTGGTGAAGATATGTTTGCACCGTCCTCTGCCGAATTGGCCGCAGGCGATGAGCGAGCGTTGGCGGCGCCGCGTTTTGAACAGCTGCGGCAGTGGCTAGGGGCAGATTTGTTTGACCGCTTGCTGCCCTCGTTTCTGGCCTCTCTGGAAGAGGTGCGTGAGGGCGTTCAGGCGTTGTTACTGGCACCGCACGGTGACCCGGGCAATAGCCGGCGGGCGGCGTTGTTGCATCGGTTGCAAGGCAGTGCGGCGAACTTTGGTTTGCATAGCCTGGCCAGTCAGAGCCTGGCGGCGCAGCGTGGCGAGATTCAGTTGGAGACGTTGTGCGAAGTGCTGGATGAGCATTTGCGGGTGCTAAGGGTGGAGCTGGAACGCGGCTGAGGGGTGCTACAACCTCTGCGGTAACGCTCGCGATTGGTTCCCTCTCCCGCTTGCGGGAGAGGGCTAGGGAGAGGGGCTCTTTGGCGCAGATAGGCGTCAGCGCAGGCCCTCTCCCCCGGCCCCTCTCCCGCAAGCGGGCGAGGGGAGGCCAGCAGCGATAGTCGCCCAATTCCCTCTCCCGC
>CAZIWV010000002.1:0-540403 GCA_964543145.1 uncultured Pseudomonas sp. | reverse complement strand
TTGCGGGAGAGGGTGCCCGAAGGGCGGGAGAGGGGCTTTTGCTTTTAGCGGCGACGGCGCGGTTCCGTCCATCACGCAGGCCCTCACATTGGCCCTCGCCCCCGGCCCCTCTCCCGCAAGCGGGCGAGGGGAGACCAACTGCGATAGTCGCCCAATTCCCTCTCCCGCTTGCGGGAGAGGGTGCCCGAAGGGCGGGAGAGGGGCTTTTGCTTTTAGCGGCGACTGCACGGTTCCGTCCATCATGCAGGCCGCCGCCCCCGGCCTCTCTCCCACAGCGAGCGAGGGGAGCAAAGCCGCTGGTGTTAGGCATAGGGCTGGTTTTCGCCGCACCACAAGGCGCACAATCCGGCGCCATCACACTATCGGGGCAGGCACTGCGTCATGGAAAAACTCTTAGTCGTCGAAGATGCGCCAGAGATCCGCGAGATGGTCTCGCTGTATCTGGTCAACGCCGGCTATGAGGTGTTCAGCACGCCGTCGGGTTTGGAGTGCATGCGCTTGTTTGAGCGCCATCAGCCGGCAGCGGTGATCCTCGATATCGGCCTGCCGGATATCGACGGCCTGGCAGTCGCCGCTCAGTTGCGCAGCAAAAGCCCACAGATCGGCATCATTCTGGTGACGGTACGCGACGATGATTTCGACCGCGTAGCCGGTCTGGAAACTGGCGCCGATTGCTATATCACCAAGCCGGTAAACCTCAGGGTTCTACTCGCGCAAATCCGCAGCCTGTTGCGCCGTCGCCAGGGCGATAAGCCTAATCAGGATTTGCTCCTGGGCCCCTATAAAGTCGATTTGCTCCGTCGCCGTATCAGCGATGAAGAGGGCGCGGATGTGGCACTGACGGCCGGTGAATTTGCGTTGCTGATCGGCCTGATCGAGCGCCGCGGCAAGCCAGTCAATCGCCACGATTTGCTCGCCTGTTTGCGCCACGGCTTGGACAGTGAAGACTCCGGCGATTTGCGCACCGTCGACACGCTGGTGGCGCGCCTGCGGCGCAAACTGGAACTCAACTCCAATCGGCCGCAATTGATCCAGACTGTCTACGGCAGGGGTTACAAGCTGGTTTCGCAACTTGAGATGTCAAACTGATGGCGCCTGCTATCTGACAGCTGTCAACGGTTGTTCACATGCATGAACGGCCACGACTAGTTCACACTTGACCGCCCGACCGACAATGCCTGTTGTGGAAAGTTCCCGACAGTGAGGTCAGTCATGGTTAAGCGTAACGTCCCCCAGCACCCTGCCAAAACAGCTGCAGCGGGAGCACGCTTCCAGCCCAATCGCATAACCGCCGCGCTGCTTGCCAGCATGGGTGTGTTGCCGAGCTGGGCAATGGCTGACGCTAATAACATCACGCTGCATAACGGCAACTTTGGCGCAGGGATTGGCGCGGTCACCGGTATGACCACGGCGACCACCATCACCAATACCAACGCCACCACCACCGATATCACCACCGCCACGGTGCGCGGCAACACCGGCTTTAACTCCTTCGGCCAGTTTGTGGTCGGCTCGGGCAATACCGTAAACCTGTATGTGCCCAATGGTGCGGGCAACCTGGTTAACCTGGTGCACGACGCCAAGGCGCAAATCAACGGCACCCTCAATGGCATCTCGGATGGCAAGGTCGGCGGCAATATCATTTTTGCCGACCCCCATGGTTTGGTGGTGGGTGCCAGTGGTGTCGTCAACGTCGGCAGCCTGACGGTCACCACGCCAAGCGCTGCACAGATGCAAAACCTGGCGACCATTGCCCACCAAGGCAGCGTGACTGAAACCACCGACGCCGTAGCCGCCCTCAAGGCCGGTAGCTACAACGGCTCTGCCGATGGCGAAGTGAAGATTCAGGGCAAGGTCAATACCACAGGGTCCATCAACCTGTTCGCCGCCTCGGCGGTAGTCGCCTCTGGCGCCTCGCTGCAAGCCGGTACGACGGCGGCGGAAACGGTGTTCGTCAACACGGTAAACCTGCAAGGCGTGAGCATTGGTACTGGTCTCGACCAGGCCGATGGCTCAGTAAAAATTGTCGGCAAAAACGGCGTGCAAGTCAGTGGTGAACTGGCCGCGCTGATGGCCGATGGCAGCGGTGGTCGCGTACAGATCGCCAGCGCCGATACCGTGGCGCTAAACAACGGTGCGCTGGTCAATACCAGCGGTAACGCCGGTAAAGACGCCGGTGCGGTGATCGTAGAAGCGCCGCATATCAACATGGCCAGTGGCAGCAAAATCAGCACCACCGCCAGCGGCGCCGGCAAGGCGGGCGACATCACCCTGCAAGCGCTGAGCGATATCAGCTGCACCTTCTGTGGCGATGACAACACCACCGCCGCCAACCTCGCCGATCTGCCGACCACGCCCAAAGCGATTTTCTCTGGTGGTTCGGGTAGCGCGACCATCGACCTGGCCAACGGCTCCACCCTGGATGCCAGCCACAGCAGCGATGGCAGCAAGTCTGGCAAGGTCACCGTGCAAGCACTGGCCACCGATCAGCAATTGGCGGGCTGGACCAGCGCCAACGCCAGCATCACGGTTAACGGCCTGATCAAAGGCCGCGACATCGTCATTGATGCGCAGAGCAAGGCCATCATCAAACCGCTGTGGGCCAGCAGCCTGCTCAGCCTGGATAACCTCACCGCGTTCGGCACCCTGTACGACTCGCTGAACACTTATAACCGCGACGACTTCAAGTCGATGCTGGCCAGCGACCCGGGCAACTTCAGCGAGCTGTTGGCGCTGCAAGATTTTATCGGCCTGCAAGTGGTCAGCTCGGATGCCAAGGTAACGGTTGGCGCCACCGCTGACTTGAAAGCCAGCAATAACCTCAGCCTAACCGCCAGCAGCACCCGTCATATCGACAGCAATATCAACGGCAAAGTGGAAGGGCTGAACAGCCTGATTCCCTTTGGCCTGGGCCTGACCTACGGCAGCCTGAAAGGCACCACTTCGGTGGAAGTGGCCAGCGGTGCCACGCTGACTGCCGGCAACGATCTGCTGCTGCAAGCCAGCAGCGACAACGTGCTCGACCTGGAAACCAAAGCGGTCAACAGCCATGACGCGCAAGGCAATGCGCTGACCACCATGGGCTTTGCCTTTGGCATGGCGGTGACCGATCTGGACACCCATGTCACTGTTAACAAAGGTGCGGTGCTGGATGTCACCCGCGATATCAGCGCCCGTGCGCTGGCCGAGCAGACGCTGATCAACAACGTGTCCTTCGAGGCCGTGGGCCTCGGCGCCAGCGGTGGTCCGGCGCTGGCCCTGTCGAATTTCAAGAGCAGTACCCAGAGCCAGTTCAACGCAGACCTGAGCAAGGGTCGTAACCTCAACGTCAGTGCGCTGGACATCATTTACGAGCAGGCGGCCAAGGCCGAGGTCAAGGTAGGCAAGGGCACCTCCGAGTTCTTGTTCTCCAAGCTGACCAGCCCTTCCATCAGCTTTATCACGCCGAAAATCACCAGCCTGCTGGGCCTGACCCTGGACGAAAGCAAACCCACCAACGGCAGCAGTTTGCGCGTCGGTTCAGCGGTGGTGATCACCCAGGCGACCCACAATGCCCAAGCCCTTTTGGGCGCCAGCGGCAGCAGCACGCTGAATGTGGATGTGAGCGGTGACGTCAGCGTGCAGGCCCTGCAATACCAGGCCAGCTTGCGTAACACCGCCTCCAGCACCATCAACTCCAACGTCAAAGAAAAAGACACCACCGCCCGCTCCATGAGCGTGGCCATGGTCTACAACGAGCTGCACCAAAACACCAAGGCGCTGATCGGCGATAACGTCACGGTTAAAGCCAGCCATATCGGTGTGGGCGCCAAAAACGAATTGCCGATCAACGATAAAGCCGGTGAGGCCTTTACCGGCCTCAACGAGTGGAGTTCGTTGAGCGATGTGTACAGCGGCTTGAAGGATATGGTCAGCGCCCTGTCCAGCCCTGGCGACTTGCCCAGCCAATACGCCAACGCCACCGGTGAAGCCGACAAACTCGGCCTCGCCGGCGCGGTGTCGGTGATGAAGAACGATATCAACGCCGCCGCCTGGGTCGGTGATAACAGCAGCCTGACCACCAGCGGCACCGGCGCCTGGAGCAGTGAGCTATGGCGCGACGTGGACGGCAACGGCACGCTGCTGAAAACCTGGACCCTGCAAACCGATAACTGGAGCCACAAAGCCCTGGCCAGCGGCGCCAACAACTGGGCCGCACCGGTCAGCCTGTTGGCGGAAAACCGCGTGGAGCGCTTGGCCGTTGCCGGTAACTTCGGCATTGCCCTGTTTGGCTCCAAGTCGGAAAAAGGCAGCGCCGTCGGCGCCGGCCTGAATATCATTTTGCATGACAGCTCCGCTGTCGCCGGTATCGGTGCCGGCACCCACGTCAGCACCAAGACGCTGTCGGTTGCGGCCAAAGAAAAAGACCTGATCATTGGCATCAGCCCGTCCGCTGGCAAAGGCCCGAGCGCCGCCGGCAATGGCTCGCTGGTGCTGAGTGTGCTCGACACCACGGTCAACGCCTCGATCAACAACGGCGCCACCGTCAGCGCCGAGCGTGTCGATCTGGATGCCAAGCATGTGCTGGGCCTGTGGAGTGCGTCGGGCGCCTTGGGCTTCTCCGAAGACACCGGCGTCGGCATTGGCGTCGCGGTTAATCAGGTGGATACCGATGTTGAAGCCTTGGTCGGCGACAACCGCGCCTGGCGTGCCTTGAGTGGCAGCGGTGCCTTGGGCGTGTCGTCGACCTGGACGGTTGATGAGCTGGATATGCAGGCCTTGTCCCAAGGCCAGAGCGGGGCCTTTTCCCTGGCCGGTGGCGTTGCGCGCACCGACAAGGAAAAACAGGACGCCGCCACCGCTAATCAGGACGCCTCCGGGGGCGCCACTAGCAAAGCCACCACCTTGCTCGACTCGGTCACCCAGGGCTTGAGCAATGTGTTGGCCGAAGCCAAGGCCAAGTGGAACTCGGTAAAAAACCTGCTCGACGACGACCCGACCCGCACTGGCGATATTCCTGAGTCGGCGTTGGCGGCTGCCGGTTCGGCCAGCGTGAATGTCTCGCGGCAGAACACCCGCGCGCGTCTGGCCGATATCGTGCTCGACCCGCGCGACCCGGCGGTTAAAGGCAGCAAGGTCAACGTGCTGGCGCTGAACCAGACCCATCAGTTTGCCGGCTCAGGCGCAGGCGCTCTGACCCTGGCGAAAAACGGCAACCAGTCGCAGACCAGCTCGGCGCTTTCCGGCGCGATTGCCGCCAACTTGCTCGGCAACGTCACCACGGCTGAAGTGGTTAACACCACGCTGAATAACAACGACCTGCTGAAAGTCTATGCCGCTACCGATGGTGACCTGATCGCCATGGGCCTGGGCCTGGCGGTGGCCACGTCGGGTTCGCAGTCCAACGATTCGAAAGCCATTTCCGGCTCGTACGCACAATTCAAAAACACCACCCACGCTCAGGTGGTGAACAGCACCGTTACCGGCCGCCAGAGCGCGCCAAGCACCATTCAAGTATTGGCCTATGACCGTTCCCGTTCGCTGATTGGCGGCGGCGCCTTTGCCGGTGCCAAGGGCGCCAACGGCAGTGCCTATGGCGCCTCGGTCACCCTGGCGTTGCTGGCCAATACCATCAGCGCCGAATGGCTGGGCAGCACCGCCAGCAAGTTCGCCACGCTGGATGTTGGCGCCTACAGCGCCACGCAAACGCTGCTGGCCGCCTTGGGCGTTGCCGGCACCTCGGGTGAAGCCGGTGCCGCTTCGATTTTTGCCGGTTACCTGGATAACCAAGTGACTGCCCGCGTCGATGGCTATACGCCAAGCGGAGGCGTGTTGAAAAAATCCAGCCTGACCGGCGGTGCGGTGAATGTGCAGGCGCGCAGCGTCTCCGACCTGACCGACCTGGACAGCAAGTTCGACAGCAATGCCGCAGGCACCATGGCCGGCACCGACTTGGGCTATGAAGACAGCCTGAGCAGCATCGACGCCAGCGCCACCACCACCGATGGCAGCGACGCCAACAACGACGGCAAGTACGACGGCGCTACCACTTCGCTGTTCGACGGCCATGTGTCTGGCGAAGCGGTGCTGGGCATTGCCGGCTCCGTGGCCATTGGCAGCAAAAGCGCAGGCGGCGCGGCCTTTGGTTTGATCTATGCCGGTAGCGATTACCTGGCGAGCATGGGCAATGTCACCACCGACCTGTCGGGTGCGCTGAAAGTCGAAGCCTTTAACGCCACTGAAGTGCTGGCCGCAGCGGTAGGTTTTGCCGGTTCAGGTAAAAGCGCTTCGCTGGGTTCGGGCACGGCCGTGGTCGACCGTGGCACGGTGACCGCGCAAATTCTCGGCAGTGCCGGCGCGCCCCTGACTATCAAAGCCAAAACCCTCGATTTGTCGGCGCAAAAAGCCGGTGGTTACTACTCCTTGGCCGGCGCCATCGCCTATGGCGGCAAGAGTGCAATCGGCGGCGCAGTGGCGATCACCGATATCGAACAAACCGTGTTGGCGCAACTGGCCTACGTGACCGCCACCTTGGACGGCACGGCCAACGTGATTGCCGCGCAGCAAAGCCAGATCCGCAGTGTGGCCGTAGCCGGCGCAGCGGGCTCTGGCGGCTCCGCGCTGACCGGCTCGGTGAGCTACAACCGCATTGCCGGCGCCACGCAAGCGCTACTAAATCAAAGCAATTTCACCGGCAAGGCCCTGAACCTGTATTCCACCCAGCCGGGCCTGAGCAACAGCATCTGGGCGGCAGCGGGCAATATTTCCCTGGCTGACGGCGGTGCGGCGATTGGCGCCGCCTTTGCCACCAACCTGCTCACCGGCACCCGCAGTGCCACCGTGAAAGACAGCACGGTCAACCTGACCGGCGACCTGAATGTGCAGAGCGGCCTGGATGGCGAGATCTACGGCATCGCCGTCGGTGGCGCGGGCTCAAGTAGTGGCGCGGTGAATATCTCCTCGGTCAATAACGTGATCCAGGGTAAGGATTACGCCGGCATCGAAAACAGCACCGTTACGCAAACCGGCGGCGCCGACCTGAGCGTGCAATCCAGCACCACCGACGGCCTGACCATCGGCTCGTTGGCGGGCGCGGTGACCTATGGCGGCACCGGCTCGTTTGGCGCGGCGTCGGCGGTCAATGTGATCAATGTCGACCGCACGGCGCAGATCACCGACTCCACGGTTAGCGGTTTCGACCAGGCGCTGGTGCGGGTGGGCGCCGACCAAGAGGTCAACACCATTTCCGTTACCGCCGGTGGCGGCGGTGATATCGCCGTCAACGGCGCGGTGACCACCAGTGTGCTCAAGGGCACCGAGCGCGCGACCATTGTTGGCAGCACCATTGGTGCTAACTCTCTGGATGTGCGCGTTGAAGGCGACCGCACCATCAATGCCCTGGCGGCCACCGTCACCGGTAGCGGCGGTTTGTCGGTGGGTGCGGCGGATGCCAATAGCCTGATCAGCGTCACCCGCGAAGCGCGTATTGGCAGCAGCACGCTAAACCTGGCCGATGTGCTGAACGTGCAAACCAAAGGCTCGATGGCCGTGCGCTCCGCCGCTGTCGGTGCCGGTGGCGCCGCCAATGCCGCCGTGGGCGCCTCGGTGGCCGTCAACCTGCTCGATGGCAAAGACCTCGCCACCCTCACCGGCGTTACCCTGACCGGCGCTGACACGGTCAATGTGTTGGTCGAAGACGGCAGCGCCACGGTGAAAACCCTCGCCGGTAACGTGCAAGGCGCCGGTACCGGTGCGGGCGCGGGTGCTGTGGCCGTCACCCAGATTACCCAGGAACGCAAAGCGCTGATCGAAAACAGCAGCCTGGCCCTGGACGGCACTGCCGGTTTCACCAAAGTCACCGTTTCCGCGCTGACCACTGCGCAAATCGACACCCTGGCCCTTAGCGGCGCCGGTGCCGGCACTGGCGCTGCGGTGTTCTCCAACACCACCAATCTGATCGGCGCACTGACCACCGCTGCCATCGACACCAGCAAAGGCAACGCTGACAACATTCTGATCAGCGCCAAAGACGACTCCACCATCAACTCCCTGGCCGGTGGCGCTGTTGCGGCGGGCTCGGTGGCGGTGGGTGTGGCTGCTGCGGTTAACCGCATTACTAACCAGATTGAAGCGCGCCTGTCCGGCAACAAAGACCTCAGCATCTGGTCGGTTAAGCAACTGCTGGTGACGGCGGGCTCCGAGGCCGATATTCAGTCGGCGTCGATCTCTGCCGGCTTCTCTGGCACCGCCGCGGTATCGGCAGGCGTGGCCAGCAACCTGATTCAAACCTCGACCAAAGCGCTGATCAAAGATGGCGCGATGGTTAGCGCCCAGGAAGACATCGGCGTACTGGCCAACAACCGCGACGTGATCCGTTCCGCCGCGCTGGTGGTCGCCGGTAGCGGCAATGCGGCAGTGGCCGGCCTGGTCACCGTTAACCAACTGGAAAGCAGCACCGAAGCCGGCATCTCCGGCACAGCCACCCAGGTTGATGCCTTGGGCGGCGGCAGCAATGGTCTGGCGGTGGATAACGGCGTTCTCAGCAATGCCCCGGATGTGAACAGCTGGTCCGACGCGCAACAGTTCAACCCGGTACTCGACCTGAAAACCGGCCTGGAAACGGTGCACGGCCTGGCCGTGCGCGCCGGCTCGTTGCAGCAGCTTGGCCAGTTGAGTTTAAGCACCGCCGTCAGCCTGGTGCCGATTGCCAGCGCCGCCATTTCCGGTTTGAGCAACACCAGCCTGGTGGGTGGCAAAACCAGCGCCTATATCGATGGCGCCAAGATCAACCAAGACAGCAGCAACGCTTCCAGCGCCAGTGCTGCTCAGCAAGTTAGCGTAGGCGCCTCCAGCCATAGCTTTACCTTTGGCGGCGTATTCAGCGGTGCGGTATCGCTTGGTGCCGCAGCAGTCGCGGCCGCCATCGACACCACGATCATGAGCCGCGAGACCACCGCGCGCCTGAGCAACGTTACCTTGGATAGCCGTGGCGAAACGCTGGTGGGCGCCAACTCCACGCAAGCAGCGAGCAATATCGTCACCACCCTGGGCGGCGGCATTGTTGGCGTGGCTGGCAGTGGCGGTGTGCTGATCGTTAAGGGCAGCACCCAGGCGCTGGTGAATACCGGCAGCAAACTCGATGTCGGCTCGCTGAAACTCAATGCAGCGGCGCTCAATCGTCTGTCGCCCAACGCTGGCACCTTGTCCGGCGGCGCGGTGGGTGTTGGCGCCAGCGTGGGTTACGCCAGCAACCAAAGCCTGGTGCGCGCCTGGATTGGCGAGCAAGCCAGCGGCGGCGCGCGCACCAGCGTGGCCAGCAGTGGCCAGATCAGCGTTGATGCCAACACCACCACCGGCGTGCGCGCCAATGCCATCAGCGCTTCGGGCGCAGGCGTGGCGGTGGCCGGTTCCACCACCGTGGTGATGTTGGAAAACACCACCGAAGCCGGTGTCGGTTACGCCGATATTGGCAGCAGCGGTACCTATGCCGGTGGTTTGAGCATCACCGCCAAAGACCGTCTCGATGCCTTGCTTAATGGTGGCTCGGTCGCCGTCGGCGGCGCTTCCGGTGGCGCCGCTGCGAGCGTGCTGGTGGCCAACAGCGCCACCCGCGCGCAGATGCTCAACAGCACCGCCTACCTGGCCAACCAACTGACCATCGACGCTCAACGTGAAGTGGATGCGCGCCTGACCACCGTGACCGGCGCATTGTCAGCCTCCTCGTCGCTGGGTGGCAGCATCGGCCTGCTGTTGCTCGGCTCCGGCGTGCTGACGCAGGAAGGCAGCAACCCGCTGGATGAGTTGGATAACGGCGGCAACGGCACCCTGGCGCAGAGCGACAAACTCAGCTCCAAAGGCAACGCCAATCTGGATTACCAACAGGTCGATCTGCCGAGCGATGGCAGCCGCGCCACCTTGGTGACCACCAGCAACAGCAGCGATACCGCCCGCCTGACCACCGCCACCACCAACGTGGCAGTGAAGTCGCGCCTGCAAAACACCAACTACAAGCAGGAAACCGTCGCCCGCATCAGCGCCAGCACGGTGACAGCGCAGGGCGCCAGCAACGTTACTGCCAGCGACAAGCTGTACTCCAGCAACCTCGCCGGCAGCGTAGTGGCCAGCGGCGGCGCGGCCTTTGGTGCCGGTATCGCCTACACCCTGTCCAACGCGCGGGTTATCGCCGAAGTGGTCGGCGGTAGCCTGACCACTGGCAGCCTTAACCTCAGCGCCCTGGCGCAGAGCTTGAACAGCTCGCCAGCGGTCAACGTTAAAGCCGTTACCGGCGCCGGTGGTTTGGGCATTGGCCTGGGCGCGGCGGTTGGCGTGGCGGTACTGAACAACCTGGTGAACGCCAACCTCAGCGGCACCATTGCCGCCACTAACGCCTTGAACGCCTCGGCCAGCGATAAGCAGGGTCTCGATGTGCAAGCCCTGGGTGTTGCCGCTGGTGGCCTGGGCGGCGCTGGTTTGGTGCTGGGTGTAGCGGCGCATAACAGCGCGGTGGCCACCAGCGTGGCCGCCAGTTCCACCTTGAGCGGCAGCGATATTGGCCTGAGTGCCAGCTCGCAAGCACCGGTCAGCCTGAAAGCCCAGGGCGCGGCAGGTGGCTTGTTGGTCGGCCTGAATGCCGCCGTGGTCAAAGCCTCGGACCAGAGCAGCGCCGCCGTTAGCGTTGGCGCCAACGCCAAGCTGACCGCCAGCAATGCCCTGAGCCTGAAAGCCGAAGCGACGCCGCAATTGAAAGCCGAAACCCTCAGCGCCGTGCTTGGCGGTTTGGTCTCGGCCGGCGCCTCGGTGATCGACGCCCTGGCGAAAACCAGCACCAGCGTGATCCTCGGCAGCGGCACGCAGTTGCAAGGCAAGAGCGCGCTGCTTAGTGCGCAAGTCACCCAGAACGGCAGCAACGACACCGTCAATGTGCAGGGTCTGGGCGTCAGCGGCGGCTTGGGCGTTTCGGCTAACGCCGTGGTCGCCACCGCCCGCAACGAAAGCACCAGCCTGGTACAGACCGACGCCAGCAGCCAATTTATTGGCCTAGGCGGCGGCAACTGGACGTTCAGCGCCGGGCGCAGTGTCAGCCAGCGCGCCGCTGCCGAAGGTTATGCCGCCGGCTACTACGCCGTCGGTGCCACCGTGGCCAATGCCAGCGCCACCGGCAGCACGCAAGCGCTGGTCAATGGTCGTTTCAGCGGCAACATGGGCACCCTTACCGTCAGCGCTACCGGCGTGGTGGATAACCTCGCCAGCGCTGCGTCCGGCCAAGGCGGTTTGATCAGCGGCGCAGCAGCCGTCGCGACCACCAGCGATAACAGCACGACCAAAGCGCTGCTGTATGCACGCGGTAAAGATGACAGCGTCGCCAACCGCGATGCGCTGTTCCAGAAGGTGCTGTTCAGTGCCCTGCACCAGAGCAACTTCAACGCCTTTGTCGACAGCGTTAACGCCTCTCTGGTCGGCGCCAGCGGTGCCCACGCCGGCAACTCGCTGAACCTGACCACCAGCACCGAGTTGGTCGGCGGTTCACGGGTTAACAGTTACGCCTACGAGCAAAGCGCCAAGGCGCTGGTCACCAAAGCCCAGAGTAGCGCTTACAACGTCAAATCCGGTTCCGGTGGCGTTGTGGATGCCGCCGCCGGGCAGAGCATTTCCACCATCGCCCTGGATACCCAGAGCCTGATTGGCGCGGCCACCTACCTGCACCTGATCGGCGACTTCCGCGTGCCGGTGAATATGCTGGTCAGCGCCTATAACAAGGTCACCGCCTATGACAAAGTGCGCCTGGACAGCGGCGGCGCCATTGCTATCGCCCTGGCCAAGTCGCAAGTGGATGTGACAGAGGCCAACGCCAAGGTCAGCGTTGGCGCCAATGCCGACATGATGAGCATCGGCGATATCGTGCTCAGTGGCAGCGGCGACTACCTGATCGACACCGCCGTAACGGCAAAAACCTGGGGCCTGGCGGGTGCTGCGCAAGGCAATAGCCTGGCGCGGGTCAACGCCAACTACGACGTGGTGCTGGGTAGCAATTCCACCCTGCTCGGCTACGGCGACATTCGCCTGTACGCCGGCCAAACCGTCAGCGGTTTCGCCAACCAGGCGACCCTGACCGCGCGCACCGACCTGTGGAACAACACCGCCTTCCCGGTTTCCACCAAGCCGAATGCCGACGCCACCTACAACCGCAATGCCAACATCGATGTGGCCCTGGGTAGCCAGGTCAACAGCGTCGGTGATGTGTTCGCTTACGCCGATAAAGGCTGGGGCAACCTGCTGGGCAAAGGCGTGGCCAAAGACCTGTACACCGAAGCGCTGAGCCTGCTCGGCCTGTCGGTGGAGATTGAGTCGGGCAGCACCACCAACAATTCATTGGGTGTGGTTCGCGTAGACGGGGCGTTGAACGCCGGTTATTTCAACAAGCGTTCGGTGGTCATCGAGGGCCTGGAATACAAGGTCAACGGCGTCAGCAAAACCCTGGCTGAACTGGCCAATATGACCCTGACCGACAGTGACGCAATCTCGGTGACGCCAAAGGTGATCACCAGCGACACCAACATCACCTACCACCTGGAAACCGGCGTCTATTCGCAGTACATCACCGCGCGCCTGGAGCAGTTGGCCAAGCAACTGGTCGGTTACGGGCTGTCGGCAGTGGAACGCACGGCGATGACGGCCGAGCAAACGATTCTGCGCAAAGCCCTGGATGCGCTGTACACCGAAATGGGCGGCAACACCGGCAGCGGCGCCACCCTGGCCAAAGACCAGAGCATTGATATTTTTGTTCTCGATCCGATTCTGGCCAAGCCTGGCAACGTGCTGGTCACCGGCGACGCCCTGGTTGGCGGCGGCAAGCTGCGCGCCCCTGGCGATGCGCAGATTGAAGTGATCAATAACAGCTCGGCCTTTTTGCGCATCCTTGGCCTGGAAGTACCGTTCCGCGAAGGCGGCCAGTTGCTGTTTAACGATGCCTCGATGAGCACCGCCACGGCGATCAATACCGCCAACGCCACCGGCTACAAAAACCAGGCGAACTTCACCTCCATCACCGTTTCGGCCACCTCGCCAGACCCGGTGATCAAGGTGGTCAATAACTACAACCCATCCACCGGTGTCACCGGCGTCGATGGCCTGCGCGCACCGGCGCCAGATATTTATGTTGACGGTCGTATCTTTAACCAGCGCGGTCTGGTCAGCGTCGAAGCCAAGTACGGCAGCATCTACGCCAACTACGATATTCGTGGCAAAACCTTGGCCATCACCGCCGGCCGTGACTTTGTACTGAACTCGGAAAATCCGTTCTTCCACGCCGGCGGCGACCCGGCCACCAACTACACCACCGCTGCCGACGGCAAGATGACCCTGACCGCGCCAGTGGCCGGCTCGGGCACCGTGGTCGGCAATAACGTGGTGATCACCGCGCAGTACCTGAACATCAATGGTCTGATCCAGAGCGGCGTGCCGGTGTGGACCGTGACCATCGACAACAGCAGCGGCCTGGCGGCCACCATTGCCGCTGGCCAAGCGGCGTATGACGCCAAGACTGGCCCGGCGTTTGTGCAGCTGAAAAGCCGCAACGTACGCACCGGCGAGTTGGGTTACGGCTACGACTTCAGCAGCAAAACCATCGTGCTTGATTCGGTGGACGTGGCCGGCGGCTATATGGAGCTCACCGGCTACATCATGAGCACCGGCAATGGTCAACTGAACGTGCTCGACGGCTACAGCCAGGTACAGATCAAAAACAACACCGGCTACCAGATCGGCCTCAGCCAGATCGACCTCGGCGCCGGCACCGAAGGCACCTTGCGCCTTAACGATGTACGCCGCGACAGCAACGGCAACGAGTACGTCTGGTCGTCGATCTACACCCGCGACCTCAACGCCGCCACCGGGCTGTACAACATCATGCTGCGCCAGGGCGACAGTGCCAGTGTGCTGACCCAGGCCAACGTGCGTATCAGTGATGGCCGCACCACCAGCTACGCCCCGGTCACTGATCGCTCCTACACCTGGCTGACCGGCCAGGACCGCATCAGCACCACCATTACCACCTACTACAAGGACAGCTTCTGGGGCGCGTTCAACGTCGGTGACGGCACCGTCTACGGCACGCCGATCGTGAAAAACTCCGCCGAGCGGCCGATCGATGGTGCCGAGTACATGGGCAGCGACGGCAACGTGGCATCCGGTGAGGTGAAGAAGGCCACCGAGGTTTACAACAACGGTGATCAGCCGCATACCTCGACCCGCGACTGGACCACCTGCGAGAAGAAATTCATTTGGTGTCAGGTCAAGCGCAGCTGGCTGGAAACCACCGTTGCCCAGGGCCAGAAGGTGATCAACCGCTTTACCGTGGCCGCCGATAACCCGATCAATATCCAGTTCACCGGTTCCGACACCGGCCTGATCGACGTGGCCTCGCAAGGCAACGTGGTGCTGCTGGGTTCGCTGTTTAACCAAAACGGCAACACCACCATCCAAACCAATGGCGCGCTGATTCAAAGCGCAGCGGGCGCCGTGGTGCAGGCGAAAAACCTCACCATTGACGCCGGTACTGGCATTGGTAGCGCGGCCCAGGCCGTGGTGGTGCAGGTGAGTAACTTGCTCTCGGCCAAATCGCTCAAGGGCGATGTGTCGTTCAGCGGCCGTAATGGCGGCTTGACCATCAGCCGCATGGACGCGCTGGGCGGCAACCTGAGCATCAAGGCCCAGGGCACGATCGCCACCCAAGGCGGCGCGGTATTGCGCGGCCACGGCATTACCCTGACCTCCACCCACGGTTCGGTGGGCGCTGCCGGCGCCCTGGTGAATATCGACACCAACACCGATAACGGCGCCATCACCAGCTCGCCAGCCAGCTTGAACGCCGCCTCGGTGGACGGTGTGTTCCTTAACGAAACCAGCGGCGACTTGCTGGTGGACCAAGTGATCACCGGCGGCGATGTGCACCTCAAGGTCGCCAACGGTGACATCCTTGATGGCAACACCTCGTTGTCCTACGACGAACGCGACCTGACCAAACTGCGTGCACTGTGGGCCGATATGGGCCTGACCGGCGCCGAAGCCGATGCCGCCTTGATCGCGCAAAAAGCGCAACTGATCAAAGCCGGCCAAGCCAGCTACGAGCGTTACTGGAACCTGCGCGGCGGCCAGGTGTTTGACCTGGACCAAGTGGCCTTTAGCAGCGAGCAAGTGGCGCAGATGCAAAGCCTGGGCTTGAACGCCACGCAGATCGCCGCCGAACAGGCGCGGGCCAACGCCGACTACCTGGCCTTGCACGATCAGTTTGGTGGTGCGGTGTACGACAGCCACTACAGCTACGCCCTTAGCACTGCCGAAAACGCGGCCTTGGACAAAACCGCCAAATGGAGCGAAGAGCAGCTGCGTTATTCGCTGTCTTCGGCGCTGGTTAACCGGGGTACCGACACCCAGGTGAAGGTGGAGAAATTCAACATCCAGGGCGCCAACGTTACCCTGCAAGCGAATCGTGTCGGCAATGTGCTGGCCAACGATGTGCTGGTGGACTTGAACGTCGGCGTCGCCAACCTGACCCCGGCGCAGCTCGCGGCCCTGGGCGGCGCGGAACTCGATGATGTGTATGTTGATGACCCGAGCCAGCCGAACAAGCTGCGCATCGTTCAGCGCGACGACATCAACGTCAGCGCCAGCGGCAACATCACCGTTACCGCTGCCCATGACGTGTACCTGGGCGGTACGCAAGACTTCAATATCTACAACGTGCAGGGCGATACCGTCCGCATCAAAACCGACGGCAACATCGAAAGCGCCCGTGGCAACAACGTGGTGGTTACCGGTAGCGACGTGGTCCTGGAATCGTCCAGCGGCACTATCGGCGGCAAGGGCAGCCTGAACATCAACGTCAGCGGCGACCTCACGGCTCGCGCGGCCAAAGCCATCACCCTGACCCAAGCCGGCAACCTCAGCATTCAGCGTCTGACCACCGGCAACGGTGCGTTGACCCTGAATGTCGGCGGCAACCTGATTGGCGCGGGCCTGAGCGGCGAGCACCTGTTGGCCGGTGGCGATATCAACCTGAAAGTTGGCGGTACTGCCGGCTCGGCAGGCCAGCGCATTCAGCTCAACAGCCAGACCGACAAGATCGACCTGGATGTGGATGGCAATGCGTACATCGGTGGCCTGCAAGGCGCCAACCCGCAGCCGGGCACCCTGAATATCCGCACCGCCGCGGTGGATGGTCTGCTCGATATCGGCCAAACCAACAGCGTCAGCCAGAGCGGCAACTGGACCCTCGGCTCGCTGCTGATGGACCTGGGCAGCAACTGGACCATGGCCACCGGCAACAGCGTAACCGCAGCCACCAGCCTGCAAGCCACCCTGGGCAACAACGCCAACCTTGGCGCACTGACGGTAACCGGCACGAACGGCAACCTCGCGCTCACTGCCAAGACCTTGCAAAGCAATGCCAATGGCTTGTTGTGGCAAGCCGACGCGGTGCGCCTGACCAGCAACGGCACGCCAAGCGCCAGCGGCGATATCGGCGCCGCCAGCCGTTACCTGCGCGTGCAGGGTAAAGACGTTAACGTCAGCGCCAGCGGCCAGTTGTTCCTGGAACTGGCAGGCGGCGTCACCAGCGGCAGCTTGGTCAGCCATGGCAACCTGACGCTGCAATCGCTGGGCAACCTGACCCTGGCCAAGGTGCAAAGCCAGACCGGCGCTGTGCAACTGCGTGGCCTCGGCGTGCTGAACATTGGCGACCTGCTGGCCTACAACAACATTGATGTAAACGGCAGCGGCTTTAGCCTGGCCACCGGTAACGTGACCAGCGACCACGGCAGTTTGCTGATGGATATCGGCGGGGCGTTTAGCGCCGATGCGGTGAATGCCGTGGATGGCGTGTGGAGCCTGAAAGCGGCCAGCGCGGATATCGGTACGGCCATCGTCGGCACCGCCGGGGGCGGCCATAAGGTAACCATGGACCTGGTCGGCGATCTAAAGCTGGCCTCATTGACCAGCGGCGACGATGCCACCCTTTACATCGGCAGTGGCTCGGACATTGGTGCGCTGGATGTCAGCGGTAATCTCGACCTGAATGTGGCCGGCGTACTGGATATGGACTCGGCCAGCAGCACCGGTAATACCGTGCTGCACCACCGTGGTGTGGCGGGCACGACGTTGCGCTACGGCGACCTGGTGGTCGATGGCGCGCTGACTGTGAACGGCCTGGGCGACTGGACCGGCCACGATGCCACGGTAGTGGGTGATGCGCTTTACGATGTCGGCAGCGCCGACCTGCACGCGTTGCACAGCAGCACCGGCAAGCTCTCGCTGAAAGCCCGCGACCTGTTTGCGGCAGACAAGCTGGACAGCGATACGCAGTTTATTGACCTGGTCTCGGGCTCGGCGGATCTCGGTGTGGTCAATGCCCTGACCACCTTGACCGCGCTCACCAACGGCAACCTGAGCATCCTCAAAGGCTACAGCGGCGGTGACATGAAGCTCACCACCAAGCCGGGTTCGCTGGGCACCATTCGCTTTGGCGTGCTGGCCGACCCACTTGACCCGACTGTGCTGGACCCAAGCAACTGGCACCTGAAGTCGGCAGAGAACCTCTACGTCGAAACCGATGGCGATGTATTCGGCGGCAATGCCGAAGCCAACAAGCAAGTGGTGATCAAAGGCCGCAACCTGTTCTTCGGTCGCGTGCAAAGCCTGGATGAAGATGTGTTCCTGCAAAGCACCGGTTTGCTGGCCAATGGCGACGGCGATATCACCGGCCTGAAAGTCGAAGCCAAGCGTGATGTGTCGATCATCGCCAATGGCGACCTGTCGATGCCGGAAGTGAAGTTTGGCGGCAAGTACTCGCTCAAGGCCGGTCGCGATCTCACCGTGGGTGTGGGGGGCGACCTGGACCTGAACGGCGATGCCGAAGCCGGCCGCGACCTGAGCTTTATCATCGGCGGCGCGGTAAATCTGACCAACGTGACCGCTGGCCGCGATGCCAGCATCGTATCCGGCAAGTTCATCACCATTGCCAATCTGGTGAAGGCCGGCGGCAATATCAGCATGACTGCGCAGGATGGCGCGATCACCGTCGGCAATATGGCCAATGGCACCGGCGGTATCGTCTCCACTGGCCTGCCTTACAACGGCGTGAGCCAGACGGGCGATATCGTCTTGAACGCCTCTGGCAATATCAGCACGCCGCTGCTCACGGCGGGTGCGGGACATATTTCGGCGACGTCTGGCGGGGTGATGAAAGTCAACGACCTGGCCTCCAGCAGCTATATCGATTTGCTCGCCCGTGGCCTGATCGAAGTGAAAGGCACCAGCTCCAGCCTGGGCAACCAGAGCTGGCGCTCCACCGACGACAGCATTTTCTTTGATCGCCTGGTCGCCGGCGGCCAAGTGCTGCTCGACAGCCTGACAGACACCCGCGGCCGCGTGCTCAGCGCCGATGGCGACGCCCGTATCAACGCCGGTTGGCGCAACGGCTTGGCCAGCAACGCCAGCATCGTGCTCAAAGAGGCGACTGCACCGACCTTGAGCCTGTGGTCGGGCAACTTGATTCGCGTGGCTGACGCCAATATCGGCAACTCGGTGGATATGCACGGCGCTGATATCGAGCTGTACGGCCGTCACACCGGCGCCGGCCAACTCAATCTGTGGGTGGAAGGTAGCGGGGCGGTCAACGCTAAGCGCCTGGTCACCGAGCTGGATGCCGCCGATATCGTTTCGCCGCGTCTGCATGTGGTGGATAGCACCATCACTAGCAGTGGCGCGAAAGTCGACTTGCGTGATGCCTCGGGTGTGGACTTCCTCAAGCTCTACACCTCAGCGGCCACGGTGCTGATGGATAACCTCACGCCGCTCTATCAGCCCACTGCCGATGTGCAGCTGTATGAGCTGGACAAGGCCTTCCAACTGAAACAGGACGCCATCACCAGTAACACCGACGCCTATGTGCTGCACCGCAAGTACACGCACTTGGTGCTGCTGACCAACTTCAGCGAAACCCATGCGCCGACGCCTGCCGAAACCGGTGTGGTCACCCAGCGCACCACGGCGGCGAGCTTTAGTGAAGGGCAGATGTCCCACGGCTTGGCGTTGCAGCGCCTGGCTTCGATTTTGAATACCTTCAAAGCAGGGCAGGCCCCGGCAGAAGGCTGGAAGCCGAACTGGAGCCAGATGCGTATGGACACGCGTATGAACATGAATGACAGCCAGCAACCGCAATACAGCGTCGTGCCCGGCCAAGACAAAACGGACGGAGCGACCAAGTGGGATCTGTAAGCGTGCGGGTGAGCAGTTGCGGTTTGGCGTGGGTGTTGATGGCCAGTGCAGGGGTGGCCCAGGCCGCCACCTTGCCCAGCGGTGTGCCGGCAGGGATTCCGGGCCAGCTTGACCCGACCTTGCAACGTCAGCAGGTCGAACGTATTCAGCAACAACGCAACGAGGACGAGCGCGCCAAGCGTGTCGAGGTGCCGGCACTGCGTGGCGAGATGCCGGAAGATCAGGTGCTGCCCTCGCAAGGCGAGCGATTCCAGCTCAGCGGTGTGAGCTTTAACGCCTCGATGTTTCTTAACAAAGAAGCGCTGGAAAGCATCGCCAAGCAGTACCTCGGGCGGGCGATCAGCTTTGCCGACCTCAACGCGCTACTGCGCGAAGTGAACGCGCTGTATGAAAGCCAAGGGCAGCTCACGGCACGAGCAATTATTCCGCCGCAAGGCTTGGAAAACGGCGTGCTGAAAGTAGTGCTGGTGGAAGCCAAGGTGGATGGTGTGGCCTGGCAGGATCGCAAGAATGTTAACGAAGATTTCTATCAGGACCGCCTAGCCGTCAGCAAAGGCGAAACCCTCGACAGCACCGCGCTGATGACCTCGATTCAGCGCTTCAACGCCACCACCCCAGGCCCGCAAGTCAGCGCCAGCTTGGCGCCGGGGCAGAGCTTTGGCACCACGCGCGTCGACCTGCAGGCGTTTGAGCCGGACCCGTGGCAGTGGTCGTTGTTCGTCAACAACTACGGCAACGACAGCACCGGCCGTGAGCAGTACGGCGGCACCCTCAACTGGTTTTCGCCCACCGGCGTGGCCGATGCCCTGAGCGCGGTCGCGGTGGCCACCGATGGCTCGCAATACGGCAGCCTGCGCTACAGCCGCCCGGTAAATCGCTACAACGGCGTGGTGTATGTGGAGGCGGGGGCCAACACCCTGCAAATCCAGACCGGGCCGCTGGCGGCGTTGGATATCGAAGGCGACTCGCAAACCTACGGCATCGGCTACGACCATCCCTACTGGGTGGACGAGCATTGGCAATGGCTCGGCGGCGTTGGCTATAACCACCAGGAATCGGAAACCACCATCGAAGGCCTGAGCCTGAGCGAAACCAGCGCCGATGAAATGCTGCTTAAAGGCCAGGTGGAATACCGCGATGCGCCCTGGTATGTGCGCTATGAACAGCGCCTGCGCCAGGCCAATACCGACAACCAAACCACCGGCGAAAGCGGCAGCTACCAGCTGTTAAACGGCAGCGCCTACGTGAGCCGCAATATCGGTAAGGAATTTCTGATAGTGGGTCGCTTCGGTTGGCAATACGCCAGTGATACTGAGACCCTGCCGTCCACTTTGCTATACCAGTTTGGTGGCATCAGCAGCGTGCGTGGTTACGACCCTGGCGTGATCGCCGCGCCACAAGGCATGACACTGAACCTGGAGAGTTACTGGAACATCAGCGAGCGCTGGCAGCCGTTTGTGTTCTTTGACTATGGCAGGGCGATGGAGCTGGGCACTGCCGATGTCGACCTGCAAAGCGTCGGCGCCGGGCTCAACTTCAACTGGGGCAAACATTTGAGCATCAGCCTGGTGGCCGCCAACACCCTGAAAGACGTGGTGGCGGATCAGGACAGCGGTCAAGTGCTGGCCCAGATCGTTATCCGTTAATTCATCTTTTTTTGGAGTTTTTTCTACATGACCACTCTGTTGCTTTACAAAGAAATCAAAGCGCTCAACCGCGACGAACACAAAACCCTCAAGCTCGCTGGCCTTAACAACAGCGATTTCGCCGCCAGCACCCACCTGGTGCCGGTAGCTGGTCTGGAATTCTTCCAAGCCTCGCGTCACTACCCCATCGTCTTTATCGGTGAAGGCGAAAACGCCATGCCGATCGCCCTGCTGGGCCTGAAAGAAGGTCACAACGGCTACGTCGGCGCCGACCAGCAATGGGCCGAGAACACCTACATTCCTGCCTTCGTGCGCCGTTACCCGTTTGTGCTGGCGCAAGACGGCGCGGAAAACTTCACCGTATGTTTCGACGCCGCTTACCCGGGCTGGAATGAAGCCGAAGGCCGTGAGCTGTTTACCGAAGAAGGCCAGAACAGCGAATTCCTCGAAGAAATGATTCAGTTCCTGCAAAACTTCACCGCCGAAATGGAACGCACCCGTCGCTTCGTCGCCAAACTCAACGAACTGGAACTGCTGGCACCGCGCACCTTGAAACTGAGCCACACCAGCGGTGAGTCGTTTGTACTGAGCGACTTCCTGGCCGTCGACGAAGAGAAGTTTCTGGCCCTGGCTGATGAGCATGTGCTCGACCTGCACCGCTCCGGCTTCCTCGGCTGGATCTACGCCCACCTGACGTCACTGGGCAATGCCAACCAACTGTTTGTGCACTACCTGGCCAAGAAGGCCGGCGAGGAGACCAAGCACTGAGTGGTGCTTGCGTTTTGAGATAAAAAAACCGGGCTCAGGGCCCGGTTTTTTATGCGTTATGGAGGGCTGTTGGGCCGTATCACTCCAGCACAACGATGCTCGCGCCAGTCATTTCTTCAGGCTTAGGCAAGCCCATCAACGCCAGCATGGTCGGTGCCACGTCGGCTAGTACGCCGCCTTCGCGAATTTTCAGCTGGCGTTTACCTACGTAGATAAACGGCACCGGCTCACAGGTGTGCGCGGTGTGGGCTTGGCCGGTGCTTTCGTCTTGCATTTGTTCGACGTTGCCGTGGTCGGCGGTGATCAGCGCTTCGCCGCCCACTTTGTCCAGCGCAGCAACGATGCGGCCGACGCATTCGTCGAGGCATTCCACGGCTTTAACCGCAGCGGAAAACACACCCGTGTGGCCGACCATATCGCCGTTGGCGTAGTTGACCACGATGACGTCGTAGCGCTGTTGCTCGATGGCTTCGACGATGCGGTCGGTGACGATCGGCGCGTTCATTTCCGGCTGCAGGTCGTAGGTGGCGACTTTTGGCGATGGAATCAGAATGCGCTCTTCGCCTTCAAACGGTTCTTCGCGCCCGCCTGAGAAGAAGAAGGTGACGTGGGCGTATTTCTCGGTTTCGGCGATGCGCAGTTGGGTTTTGCCGTTTTTCGCCAGGTATTCGCCCAGCACGTTGTCCAGGCTGCTGGCGGCAAAGGCGATGGGCGCTTTGATGCTGGCGGCGTACTGGGTGAGCATGACAAAGCCGGCCAGTTGCGGGGCGTGGCTGCGGGTGAAGTCGGCGAAGTCGGGCTCGACAAAGGCGCGGGTCAGTTCGCGGGCGCGGTCGGCACGGAAGTTCATAAAGATCACGGCGTCGCCGTCTTGCACTTTCGCTGGCGCGCCAATGCGTGTGGCTTTGACGAATTCGTCGCTCTCGCCACGGCCGTAGGCAGCTTCCAAGGCGGCTTGGGCGTTGTCGGCGGTGAACTCGGCTTTGCTGTCAACGATCAGGCTGTAGGCCTGCTCTACGCGGTCCCAGCGGTTGTCGCGGTCCATGGCGAAGTAGCGGCCAATAATGGTGGCGGTGCGGCCTTTGCCGAGTTTGGCGAAGGTGTCGTCCATCAATTGCAGCGAAGGTTGCGCGCTTTTCGGCGGGGTGTCGCGGCCGTCGAGAAAGGCGTGCAGGTAGATGTGTTCGGCGCCGCGTTGGGCGGCCAGTTCGGCCATGGCGACCAGATGGTCTTGGTGGCTGTGTACGCCGCCATCGGAAAGCAGGCCGAGGATATGCACAGCCTTGCCGGCGCTAACGGCTTTATCCACGGCGGTGACGATGGCGGGGTTTTCGAAGAACTCGCCGTCACGGATGGCTTTGGTCACGCGGGTGAAATCTTGGTACACCACGCGGCCAGCGCCGAGGTTCATGTGGCCAACTTCCGAGTTGCCCATTTGCCCGTCAGGCAAGCCAACGTCCATGCCGCTACCGGAGATCAGGCCGTTAGGCTGGGTGGCGCGCAGGTGGTCGTATACGGGGGTGTTGGCGGCGTAGATGGCGTTGGACTCGGGGCTGTCACTGTGACCGAAGCCATCGAGGATGATTAGCACCAGTGGTTTGGGCGTGGCAGTCATTTATCCGGCTCGCTTTTGGCAATGGGAGATCGAGGTTTGGCCTGTGGGAAGCGTGGTAAAGAAGCGCTTACCCGCGCATTAGTTTTCCGACAGGCATAAAAGGTTCGGCATTTTAAAGCGAACTTAACGACGGAGTCACCGCCAGCGGGGTTTGGCCGCCCTTGGGGGCTGTGTATACTGGCCGACATTTTGCCGTTCTGGAACTTATTGATGCTCGCTCACCTGATTGAATTTGCTACTAACCACTATGTGCTCAGCGGTATTTTCGCAGTGCTGCTGGCAGCGCTGATCTTCACCGAGTTGAGCAAAGGCGGCGCGAGCCTTAGCACCCGCGAACTGACCGCACTGGTCAACCGTGACGAAGGCATCATCCTCGATGTACGTAACAACAAAGACTTTGCCGCTGGCCATATCGTCGGCGCGCTGAATATTCCGTACGACAAAGTCGCCAGTCGCGTAGCCGAACTGGAAAAGCACAAAGCGAAAACCATCATTGTGGTCGACGCCCTGGGCCAACAAGCTGGCGCCGTCGCCCGCGATCTGAAAAAACTCGGCTTTACCGCCGCCAAGCTATCTGGCGGTATGTCCAGCTGGCGCGGCGAAAGCCTGCCAGTGGTGAAGTGATATGCCAGCTGTAATTGTGTATTCAAGCGCGTGGTGCCCGTACTGCATCCGTGCCAAACAATTGCTCACCAACAAGGGTGTGGCGTTTGAGGAAATCAGCGTTGACGGTAAGCCCGACGTGCGTGCTGAAATGACCCGCAAAGCCCACGCTACCTCGGTGCCGCAAATCTGGATCGGCACTACCCATGTGGGTGGCTGCGATGACCTTTATGCCCTGGAACGCGCCGGCAAGTTGGACGCGCTGCTCAAGGCTTAAGTTTTTAAGCACTGACTTAGTTTTCAACACTTAACGATAAGAAGGTTTTTGCTCATGACTGACCAAGTGACCAACGAAGCTGCCGCTCAAGGCGCTGAAAATCCGCAATTCTCCCTGCAACGCATCTACGTGCGTGATCTGTCGTTTGAAGCGCCGAAAAGCCCGGAAATCTTCCGTCAGGAGTGGGCGCCAAGCGTTGCCATGGACCTCAATACCCGTCAGAAAGCCCTGGAAGGCGACTTCCATGAAGTGGTTCTGACCCTGTCGGTTACCGTGAAAACCGGCGAAGAAACCGCCTTTATCGCTGAAGTGCAGCAGGCCGGTATCTTCCTGATCAAGGGCCTGGACGCTGCTTCCATGAGCCACACCCTGGGTGCTTTCTGCCCGAACATCCTGTTCCCGTACGCACGCGAAACCCTGGACAGCCTGGTGGTGCGTGGTTCGTTCCCGGCACTGATGCTGGCTCCGGTGAACTTCGATGCGCTGTACGCCCAGGAACTGGCGCGTATGCAAGCCGAAGGCGCGGGCGCTGCCCAGCACTAAGGTTTGCTGCAATGGAGAAGGCGCCCCGTGGGGCGCCTTTTTTGTGCAACTTGAAAACCTGCGGCTGTGATCTTGTGGGGGGGCTGTGCGCACCCTACAACAGCATTACTCGTCGCCAGCGGCGAAGTCGTAGTCCATTGACTGACTCGGGCCCTGCAGGTAGTAGCCCTGGATGTAGTTCACCCCGGCTTGCCACAAGGTGGCCAACACACTGGCGCTTTCCACGAACGGCACGATGGTCAGCTTGGCTTGCGCATGCAGGCTGCTTAGCAGCGTTTTCAGGGCTTCCTGGGCGTCGGCCGAGCTCAGGTCTTGGGAGAAGGAGCCATCAACTTTTACAAAGTCGACGTTCAGGTGCTTGAGGGTATTGAACGGGTTTAGCGCGCAACCAAACTGGCTCAGCGCAACTTTGCAATGCAGCTCCGCCAGCCCCTGGGTCAAGGCCTTGGCCTGTTTCAGGTAGGTGGTGGCATCCGGCTCGCCAAGTTGGAAGGCCAGCGCGTCAGAGGGCAAGCGTGCAGCCTTAAGCGCCACACTCAGCCATGGCAACAACGTTTGGTCTTGCACACTGGCGCTCGAGAGGTGCACAAAAAGACAGGTGTTGTGACCTTTGGAGCGATGGTCGGCGAGCAGCTTGATCGAGTTGAGGATGACCCACCGATCAATCTTCTCGGCCATTCCTGCATCGCGCGCAGCTTCAAGGAACTCGCCCGGCGGCACTTCCACACCTTGCGGGTTAAGCAGGCGCAGCAGCACTTCGTAATGTTCGTTGCTGTCACCGCGCAGGCTGATGATTGGCTGGAATAGCAGGCGGAAACTGTTGTTTTCCAGCGCCTGCTGCACCATGGCAACAATGCTGCCGCGGTTGGCCGCCGCAGCCAATTCCTGCGCCGGGTTGTACAGCTTGATGGCATTGCCATCGCCCAATTCGTCGGCGCAGCGGTGGGCGCGGTCGACCACTTCTTGAGCGTTCGGGGTTTTCTCGTTGAGACCGGCTACGCCAATCGACAAGCTGGTCTGCACCGTACGGCCGCTGACGTCGAACATATGCCCTTCGACTTTTTTCAGCAGTGCGGCCAGCTCGCCTTGCGCTTGCTCGGGGTTTTTGCCCGGTTGCAGCACGGCAAATACGTCGTCACCGAAGCGCGCCAGTTGCGCGTCATCATCGAAGTGCTGGCGCAGCAGGTTGGCCAGGTCAGTGAGTAACAGGTCGATGCCTGCCAAGCCGGTTTCGGCCAGCAGGTTGCTGTAACGGTCGACACGGATATAACTGAGGGTCGCCGGCTGGCCGGCGTTAACCGCACGTTCTGCTGCGCCGTCCATCAACTCAAGGAAGTGGCTGCGGTTGAACAGGCCGGTGACCAAGTCTTGGCTGCTGATTTCCCGTAGCTTTTCTTCCAGCTCGGCGTTGCCGGTTTCAGCGCGAATGACCACCTGAATACACGGCTCACTGTCGTAAGTGGCCGGGGAAAAACTCATGCGTGCCTGGAACGTCTGGCCATTGGCTTTGACGCCGCTGCAGGTCAGTTCAGCGTTGCCTTCGGCATTCTGGTAGTTCTTCAGGAAATCTTTGAAGTTGGCGTGATCGCAGCCGGCGATCAGGTCGATCATTGGCATGCCTTCGAGCTCGTCGGCATCTTGGTAATCGAACAGTTTCAGGTACGCGCGGTTAGCATAAATATGCATGCCTTCGTGCACGTACGTGATGGCATCCACCGAGCTGTCGAGCAGCAACTGGCAGCGCTTCTCGGCTTCACGCAGGGCGATCTCGGCAACTCGCCGGCCGCGGCGTTCTTCGAGATTGGCCAGCTCACGGTTGGCGACCAAGATCAGACGTTCGTCCTCGCCTTGCGGCAGGGCGTCTTGGGCGCCCAAAGCCAAGGCTTCGGTGATGGCGTCGGGGTCGTTGTCGGCGGTGAGCTGAATCAGCGGAATATCTTTGGCCTGACGCCGGATCGCATTGATCGCTTCGCCGGGGTCGAGGTTTTCACTGCTGGGTGCGGCAATCAGCAAATCCCAGCTTTGCTGCAGGGCCGCTGCCAAGTCGTCACTAGAGGTCAGCCGGTGTACGCGCGTGGCGCGACCAGCGTTGCGGAACAGGCTGACGAGACGCTCGGCCTCGTTCTGCGAGTCCTCGAGAATCAGCAGCCGGATGGTTTTCTTTTCGATGGCCATGGCGTGTGCTTAGACTGCGCCGAACGGGCGCGAAAAGGCGACAAAAGGGGGTGTGCGGGGCAATCTACAGTGACTTCCAAAGTGAGTCAAAGTCTTCCTCGCCGCTCGCGCTCTGGTTCTTCTGTGGTGTGACCGGCTTCCCTTGTTCAGGGGGTGTTTGCTCTACAACGCGGTACTCGAACTGGTTGAAACTGCCGGTGCTGGTTTGCTTACGGCTGAGCACGGCACGGCGTTCATCACCGCTAATATTGATCTGTACTTTGTTGCCTTCCTGGAACGGCAGGCGCGCGGTGATCACGGTGGCCGGGCGCGAAATTGCGCTGATCTCCGGCAGCAGCAGGGCACGCAAATATTGGCTGTGTTGATCCGCCTTGCGCAGCAATTGCAGGCCACAGGGCTGAGCGTGGGGGGCGATCAGTTCGATGCCCATCTGCGTGCCACCGCCACGCACCTGGCGAATCCAGCGCACTAGGGCGACGCTCCAGCTTTGTTCTGGCGAGTCCTGCACTCCGAGCAATTCGCCGGCCTGCAATTGGCTGGGTACGTCTTTCGGCCAACTCAGGCAGTAACCGCCGGGGCTGTGGTTGACGATGGCAAGCTCGAAGGTCGGGTAGTTGTTTTCCGCCGGACCTTTATCGGCATCGGCTTCGTTGGCCGGCCTTTGGTATTGAATTTCTTCGTGCGGCAGGTTGCCGTTCCAATCCACGGTAGATTGGGCGTCGAAGGCGTTACGCCAGATATCGTTGGCGTCGGCATTGATGGCTTGGAACTTGGCGGTCTGCCGTTCTTCCGGGCGTTTAAGCACTTCATTGAATGGTTTGTTGCCAGCCAAGAAAAAGTGCAAAGCGCTCATGCCCAGGCACAGCGTCAGGCTGCCATGGCCGGCATTGCGCTGAAAGGTGCGCTCGGCAATATCGCCCCAGGCCGAGCTGAGGTGTTGCAGCAGGTCGAGGCTCATGCCCTCGGGGATAAGGAGCCGCGATTGCCCGACACTTTCTGGGGGCAGCATCAAGTGTTCTTTGATGGCATCTACCAGTGGCTGCGGATCAATGCCCAGCAGGCTTTGCAGCTCGTTTTCCTGAAATAGCGATTTGTAGCGCGGCGGTCCGTCGACTTGTGACGGAATGCCAAACAGGCTGCTTGGCTCATCGGCGGCTTGCAGGTGCACCAGCGAACTCCACGCGCCCAACACCTCGGCCAGCTTGGCGATGCCGCTCTGGCGCATTTGGTTGGTGCGTGCGCAACCCAGCAGCAGGGCGATCAGATAGGTCTGCTCGACGCTTAGGCCTTTGGTGTGCAAGGCCATGTCGTCGCGTACGACGATGGTTTGCAGTGCGCTGTTCTGGGCAATTTGATAGAGCTTGTGCAGCTCCAGCCAGAGGCCTTCCGGCACCGGGCAGTACAACTGACTAGAGCGAATCAGCGGGCCGCACAGGCAATGGCAGGCGCGCTGAATGGCGATGGTCAGCAGCTGCAGCTGGTTGCGCTCGCGGGCTTTGCGTGGCGCTTCCTGGGCCACGATCAACTTGTAGCCGGCAGCCAAATGGTTTTCCAAGGCTTGGCACAGGTTAGCGACTTTGCGCGGGCGTTCATCCAGCACGATGGCTTGATTGAGAAAGTGGCGCTCAAGGTGTTTGCTGACGAAATAGACTTCGGCGCGTAGCAGTTCAAGCAACTGCAGGCGATTGTCGGCTGGGGTGATCAGTTGGTTGAGTTCGACAAGGCATTGATAAAGCTGACGGGCCATTTCGCCCAAATTGGCTTTCGGCAGGCCGGCGATCCACCGTTTAAGGTCGCGAGGGCTGGAGTCACAGAAGGAAAGTTTCTGCTGGTTTGGCGTGGGTACACGTAGCAGCAGGTGGGGGTTCTGTTTATCCATGTAACTCGTAATCCATCTGGCTGGACACTCCTGCGCACTGAGGCGTGGCGAGTCGATCTGAATGTCTGGTTTTCCGAACTCTAGCAGCATCTTGCCATACCCGCAGCCAATCGAGGGTATGGCAAAGATGGCAATGTGCCTTTGTTGGCTGGGTTTCTTGTGCTTCAGACCGCATCGCCAACTCAGATGTTCAACAGCACGGTAACGCGCGTTTATCTCGGTGTGCTGCGCGGCCTCTCTTAGCGCGCGTCGGCCAGGCGTTCACCCATGCGCGTGGCGCTACCGGCGACCATATGTTCAGCCCACTTCACTTGGTTAGGGCCAAACAGCACGATGGCCGTAGAACCCAATTTAAACCGGCCCAGTTCGGCGCCTTTGGCCAATTCAATCGGGCCGCGCGCGGCTGCATCGTAGCGGGTGGTTTTTAGCAGACGCGCGGGCGGGGCGACTTGGCCTGCCCATACGGTTTCAATAGCCGCAACGATCATGGCGCCCACCAGCACCACCGCCATCGGGCCGCGTTCAGTATCGAACAGGCACACCAGGCGCTCATTGCGGGCAAATAACTCCGGCACATTTTCCGCTGTGGTCTGGTTTACCGAGAACAGTCGGCCCGGCACGTACACCATTTCTTTCAAGGTGCCGGCCAGCGGCATATGCACGCGGTGGTAGTCCTTGGGCGACAGGTAAATAGTGGCGAACTCACCGCCCATAAAAGGCGCTGCACGCTCGGCGTCGCCACCGAGCAGTTCCACCGCGCTAAAGCTATGGCCCTTGGCTTGGAACAGGCGGCCATGCTCGATGGCGCCTAGCTGGCTGACTGCACCATCAGCAGGGCAGAGCACGGCACCGGGGGTTTCGTCCAATGGCCGGGCACCGTCTTTGAGGGCGCGGGTAAAGAAGGCGTTGAAGTTTTCATAGGCGGTCGGGTCTTCGACCTGCGCTTCGCTCATGTCCACTTGGTACTGCTTAACAAACCAGGTAATCAGCGGATTTTTCAGCCATGTCGCACGGCATTCAGCAATGCAGCCGATCAGCCGCGACAGCAGGTGATGGGGCAGCAGGTATTGGCTGAGGATAAACAAACGATCTTTCATGGGTGTCCTTAACGTTGAATAAGTGGCCGAGGCTTGGCGTTGGCTAACGCCCGCTTCGCTAGCTCAAAGTTCGATCGGCGTATCCGCCAGGTTGCCCCACTCGCCCCAGGAGCCGGCATACGCCTTGACCCGTGGATAACCCAACGCCTTGGCCACCAAATAGGTGAAGCCGGAGCGGTGATGGGTTTGGCAGTGGGTGATGATTTCTTTGTCTTTGCTGATGCCAAGGCTTTCCAGAATGGCGGACATGTCTTGGCGAATGCGCAGGGCTCGCGCCTGATCCATGCCGGCCGTCCATTCGAAATTCACCGCGCCGGGTATATGACCGCCACGGGCGGCGACTACCTTTTCGCCACGGTATTCAGACGGCGCGCGGGCATCCCAGATCGCCAGGTCGGCGCTACCCAGGCGGCTTTGCAGGTATTGGCGAGTGGCCGTGGGGCCGTCGTGGATCTGCACAGTTACCGGTGCTTGGCTGCTAGCCGGTGGAACCTCAGTGCCCAGCTCGCGCTTCTCCGCCTGCCAGGCCAGCAGACCGCCGTCGAGGTAGTGGTATTGGCTATGGCCGATCACATCCAGCAGCCAGATAAACCGTCCGGCCCAGCCGCCGCCTTCATCGTCATAAACCACATACACCGCGTCGGGGTTGTGCCCGAGCTCGGTAAACAAGGCTTGCAGGTTTTCTGCTGTTGGCAGTAGACCGGGCGCTGGCGGTTGGCCCAGTTGCGTGCGTTTCGGGTCGACAAAGCGTGCGCCGGGGATGTGACCTTCGGCGTAGCGCGCGGCGCTGGTGAGGTCGACCAGAATTAACTGAGGATCGTCCAGGCGTGGCGCGAGGTCAGCCGGTTCAATGACCAGGGGCAAAGCAGAAAAGGCAGACATGCGTGGCCTCCGAGCCAAGGTGATAAGGGGCGAAATTGTAGCGGAAAGGTTAGCGCCCGCGTTTGGCAAAGCTGGCCAATGCACGTTCGATGCATTGCGATATTTTGCCAAACGCCTGTACGCATGGCTCGCTTAAGGACGCGCCCTGCTGGTCAACCACCAGCAGCATCACCACTTTGCCGTTGTTGGCCACAGAGCGCAGCAGCATATGCTCACCCGGAAACAGAGCCTTCAACGTTCCGGGAAGCAGGGCTGAATACTGGGCGATATTTTCCGGGCTCAGGCGCAGTTGGGCAGGTTTGGCCAGCAGACGTTTGAGCACCTGGCTGTTGGCGGGATCAAGGCTTAGCGTTTGCGCAGCTTTGGGTAGGCCGACGATTTGCTGGGTGAGCAGTCGGGTCTGGGTTTTGTCAGCTAGCAACACCAAGCCGCGGCTCATACCGCAGGCGTCCAAGGCATCGCGAATGCAGGTGGTCAATTGCAGCAGGTTAGCGAAGGCGCTCGGTTCGCGCAGCAGCTCACGGCAGTGCAGTTGCCAGGCGGGCGAGGTGTCTTTGGCTACCGGCGGCGCTGGGGCAACTTGCAAATGGCGCGCCTGCCATGGCCAGAGCAACGCGTGGGCGGGGTGCCAGAGATCGGTACCAGCGTATTGGCGCACGCTGTTTACGGCTTGCTGGTGGGTCAGTTGCTGCAGTTCGGCCAACGGTACTTGCAGGTACAACGCGGTGATGCGCTGCCAGCGCAGGCTATGGGGGCTTTCCCACGCTTCGTGGGAGGTCAGGGCCAGGGCGTTGGCGAACAGAATGGTGTTGCCAGGGTGGGTCAGCCAGCGCGACAACGCCGGATCGGCATCTAGCAATTGCTGCTGGTGCAGTGGCTCTTCATTGTTGCGCGCGATATGCAGTGCCTTGGCCAGCAGGCGGCGCTCGTTGGCCAGCAGGCGATAGGCCTGGACAATCCATTCCGGTAGCCGCCAATGCTCGGCCATCGTCAGGCACAGTGCAGACAACGAAACGCCAAACAACTCGCGCTCGACCTTATGTGCCGGTTCGCCCAGGCCCATCACCCGCTGTTCCCATTTCTCGATCAGTTCGGGATGGGCTGCGGCCAATGGCCACAGCGGCGACAGAAACAGCAGGCTGCTCCAGTGAATTTCTTGCCACAGGCGTGCCAGACGATTGGCAAACAGGCCGCTGGCTTGTTGCGATGCGTGCTGGCTGATCAGCTGGATTTGTCGCAGCGCCTTGGGAATTTTCTCCTCGGCAACTACTGGTAACGTATTGAGCAATTCTTCGGTGCGCGCCAAGCCCAGGCGGCTGATGGCGATTTCCAGGCTTTCTGCCGGCTCGCTCAAACTGTTGTTGCTGCGATTAGCCTCGCGCAGCACCACTAACGCCAGCGATGGGCTTGCCTCAATGCGTTCGGCCACCTCACGCAGGGAAGTGCTGCTGCTAACCAGCGAGCGCCGCACCCGTTCGTGGGTCGTTGCCACAATAGGCAAGCGCACACTGTCGAGGTGTTTGACCCACGTTTTCAGGCTGGAGGGTAGTGGTGGCAAGGTCGGCATGTATTTGTAGCCCATTGGCTTTTAACCTTAACTGGCTATAGTCTGGCGTATAAGTTCCGATAATTAGAAGGGCTGATTTTTATAACCCTTCCTTTGGCTGTGTCTTCTTGGCTTGTAAGTAACCTTCTATGGCAAAAATCATTGGCATCATCGTTGTGTTCGCCTCGGTTCTGGGTGGATACGTTTTGTCCCACGGCAAGATTGCGGCGCTGATTCAGCCTTTCGAGGTGATGATCATTGGCGGCGCCGCGCTCGGCGCATTCCTTCAGGCTAACCCCGGTAGCACCTTTATGTCGGTGTTCAAAAAAGCCCTGAAGATGTTCGGTAATCGCTTTACCCACGCCTTCTACCTTGAAGTGCTGAGCATGCTTTACGAAATCCTCAACAAAAGTCGCCGCGAGGGCATGATGGCCATCGAGGCCGACGTTGAAGACCCCGCCGCCAGCGCCATTTTCAGCAAATACCCAGGCCTGCTCAAAGACGCTGGCATGACCGCGTTTGTGTGCGACTACTTACGCATCATGTCCTCCGGCAACATGGCCCCGCACGAACTTGAAGGCCTGTTCGACATGGAACTGGGCAGCCTTAAAGAAGAACTCGAACACAATTCCCACGCCGTTACCCGAATCGCCGACGGCCTTCCGGGTTTCGGTATCGTTGCGGCGGTACTCGGTATCGTGGTGACCATGGCCTTGCTCGGTCAGGTTGAACAGTCCGCTCTCGGTCAGCACGTAGGTGCGGCGCTGGTGGGGACCTTCCTCGGTATTCTCGCCGCGTATGGCTTCTTTGGTCCGTTGGCGACCTGCCTGGAGCACGACGCCAAGGAAGAATTGAACGTGTACGAAGCGATCAAGGCCTCGCTGGTGGCTTCGGCTTCCGGCATGCCGCCGTCGCTGGCGGTGGAATTTGGCCGCAAGGTGTTGTTCCCCGCGCACCGCCCGAGTTTTAGCGAGCTTGAGCAAGCGATTCGCGGTCGCTGATTAATGGATAACAACCAACCCATCATCGTAAAACGCGTCAAGAAGATCGCCGCCGGGCACCATGGTGGCGCGTGGAAGATTGCGTTCGCCGACTTTGCGGTCGCCATGATGGCGTTCTTCTTGGTGCTGTGGCTGATGTCCTCGGCCACGCCTGAACAGAAGAAAGCCATTTCCGGTTACTTCCAGGACCCGGTCGGTTTTAGCGAAAGCGCCAGTCCGTACGTTATCGATTTAGGTGGCACGCCCACTCCGGCGCCGGACAAAACGCTCAACCCGGATGTAAAGGATGCCAAAGCCGCGACGGATTCGGAGTCTGATATTGAAAGTGATATCTCGCCGGATAAATCCCAGGCTGAAAATATTGCGGAAAAGCTCGAAAAAGAACGTCTCGAACTGCTGCTGCAAGAGCTGCAAAACAAGGTCAATGAGAACCCGCAATTGCAGCGTTTCAAGGATCAGATTCTCTTCGAAATTACCCAGGATGGCCTGCGCATTCAGATCATGGACGCTGCCAACCGACCCATGTTCGATAGCGGTAGCGCGCGCCTGCAGCCCTACTTCGAAGATATTCTGCTGGCCATGTCCGACACCATTAAAGCGGTGCCAAACAAGATCAGCATCAGCGGCCATACCGACGCCAAGCCTTTTGTCGGTCAAGGTGATTATGGCAACTGGGAGTTATCGACCGAGCGCGCCAACGCCGCCCGCCGCACCTTGATCGCCGGTAGTTATCCGGATGAGCAAATCGCCCGCGTGGTGGGTTACGCCTCGTCAGCGCTGTTTGATCGAGCAGACCCGCTCAACCCAGTAAACCGCCGTATCGACATTATCGTGCTGACCAAAAAGGCCCAGCGGGCGATCGAGGGTGAGCAGGGCTCAGAAGACACCCCCAAAGAAGGCGATGCGCCGCCAGCCGGCGCTGCGCCGGGTGCAGACTCAGCAACGCCAGCTGGCGCCGCTGCCGGTGCGCCGATGCAAGCGCCCGAGCTGCGCGAAAAGCTCAACGTATTTGAAGCCGGCGCGCTGAAATTCGACGAGCCCAAAGACAACTGAGTGAGCGCTAGGCGTAGCGCGCGATGTGAGCTGCAAACTGAGCAATAGTGCGCACAGCACAGCCTACGGGGCGGAGCACTTTTGTTGTTGCGCCATTAAAAAGGCCGCGTATTTACGCGGCCTTTTCGGTGCAGCCGTTCGCGTTAGTAATCCTGCTCCGGCAAGGTCGAGATAATGTGCCGGTAACTGGCCATGCGCTGCGGTTGCACGCGGCCTTCTTCCAGCGCTTTGAGCAAGGCGCAGCCTGGTTCACGGTCATGCTTGCAGTCGCGGAAACGGCATTGGCCGATCAGGTCGTGGAATTCGATAAAGCCAGCTTCCACGTCCGCTCGGCTGACATGCACTAGACCAAATTCGCGGATACCGGGGGAGTCGATTAGCTCGCCGCCGCCGGGGAAGTGAAATAGCCGCGCGGTAGTTGTGGTGTGCGTGCCTTTGCCCGTTAGCTCCGACAGCGGCCCTACGCGGGTATCTACTTCTGGCAGCAAGCTGTTGACCAAGGACGATTTGCCCACCCCCGACTGCCCAACAAACACGCTGACATGGCCATCGAGCTCGGCCTGCAACAGCTGCATGCCGTTGCCATGGTGAGCGGATACTTCCAGCAGCGGATAGCCCAACTGGCGATAAACGCCCAACAGCGCATTCAGCGCCACGGCGTTTTTGTCGTCGATCAGATCGGCCTTGTTCAGCAATAGCAAAGGGCGGATGCCGGCATGTTCGGCGGCGACCAGGTAGCGGTCGATCAGATTGGCGTGGGGTTCTGGCAGCGGGGCGAAGACGATAACGATCAGATCGACGTTGGACGCCACGGGCTTGAGTTGGCCGCGGCTGTCGGGGCGGCACAGCTCGGTTTTGCGCGGCAACTGCGCGACGATAACACCGATGCCTTGGTTGCCGGCACGCCATACCACTTGGTCGCCGGTGACCAGTGCAGGCAAGTTGGCGCGTAGGTGGCAGCGGAAAACTTGGCCGGCCATTTCGCCGTCTTGCGCTTCTACTTCCACTTGCACGCCGAAGTGAGCGATCACCAGGCCAACTTGCTCGGGACCGAGGTCGCCGCCTTCCAGCGCCTCCAGCGATTGTGACTCGCGCTTGGCGGCGCGGGCAGCGCGCTCGCCTTGAATCTTGTCAATGCGCCAGTTTTGGCGCCGGTTGAGCTGGCGTTTGGCCATGGGGCTTCCGGTTAAAAATGCAGAGCCTGCGTTAGCACAGGTGGGCGCGGAGTTTAGCACGCCGCTCGAGTCTGCCGCCGCGTGCTGTGGCTGAGCTAAACTGCGCCACTACGTATGAGGAGCGCCATTATGCAAAACCCGCAGAACTTGATCTGGATCGATCTGGAAATGACTGGCCTGGAGCCGGAAACCGATGTGATCATCGAAATGGCCACCATCGTTACCGACAGCAATCTCAACGTGCTGGCCGAAGGCCCCGTGATTGCCGTGCACCAGAGTGATGAAGTGTTGGCCGCTATGGACGAATGGTGCACTCGCACCCACGGCGAAAGCGGTCTGACCCAGCGCGTGCGCGAGAGCAAAATCAGCGCCCAGGAAGCCGAAGCGCAGACCATCGCATTTCTTGAACAGTGGGTGCCCAAGGGCAAGTCGCCCATCTGCGGCAATAGCATTGGCCAGGATCGTCGCTTCCTCTACCGCTATATGCCCAACCTGGAAGCGTACTTTCACTACCGCTACCTAGACGTTTCTACCCTTAAAGAGCTGGTTGTGCGTTGGGCGCCGCAGATTCGTGATGGCTTCAGCAAGAAGGGCAGCCATCTGGCGCTGGACGATATTTACGATTCTATCGCTGAGCTGAAGTACTACCGCGAGCACTTCATTAAGACGTTTTGATCGCAACGTCGGGTTCGCTTTGCTCATCAAAGGCGGACCGACCCAGCGAGTTTTGTAGTAACGCTAAACCGTAAGTTGGGTTGAGCCCTAGGCGAAGCCCAACGTTTGAACCTACAAACGGCCGTGCTGGCTCAGTGCCCACTGCACATGCTCGCGGACCATTTCTGACGCATCCTCCCGCCGTGCTTCCAACGCTTCCAGCACGGGAATGCTGCTCGGCGCATTGCCCAAGCCTACGGCCAAATTGCGCAGCCAGCGCTCATACCCCGCGCGCCGCAGCGGCGAGCCTTCGGTACGGCTCAAAAACTCGTCCTCGCTCCACCTGAACAGTTCAGCGAGCTGCGCGTTATCCAGGCTATGCCGTGGCTGAAAATCGCTCTGCTCGGTGGGCCGGGCGAAGCGGTTCCACGGGCAGACGATCTGGCAGTCATCACAACCAAACACGCGGTTGCCAATCAGTGGTCGCAGCTCGGTGGGAATCGGACCTTTTAGTTCGATGGTCAGGTAGGAAATGCAGCGCCGCGCATCCAGCACATAAGGGCCAACGAAGGCGGCGGTGGGGCAGATATCCAGGCAAGCGGTGCAACGGCCGCAGTGGTCGGCAGTGGTCGGCTCGTCCACAGGCAGCGGCAGGTCGACAAACAGCTCGCCGAGAAAAAAGTAGCTGCCGGCTTTACGGTTGAGCACCAAGGTGTTTTTGCCGATCCAGCCCAGGCCGGCTTGTTCGGCGATGGCTTTTTCCAGCACTGGCGCGCTGTCGACAAAGGCGCGATAGCCAAAAGGGCCGATGGCCTGTTGAATACGTTCGGCCAGCTGTTGCAGGCGTTTGCGGATCAGCTTGTGGTAGTCGCGGCCTAGGGCATAGCGCGATACATAAGCGGTTTCTGGCTGACCCAGGCGCTGCGCCATCAGCGTGTCGCCGGGCAGGTAATCCATGCGCAGTGACACCACGCGTAAGGTGCCGGGCACCAGTTCATCCGGGTGCGAACGTTTGCTGCCGTGGGCGCCCATATAATCCATTTCGCCGTGGTAACCGGCATCCAGCCAACGCTGCAAGTGTGCCTCGTGCTCGCCCAAGTCCAGCCCGGCGATGCCGACTTGCTGAAAGCCGAGCTCGCGGCCCCAGTCTTTAATCGACTGGGCGAGCTGGGCGAGATCAAGGGAAGATGTAGACATGGGAGCAGGGCAACCGGGGCGGACGTGGGTATAATTCTGCCAGACATCTGAGCTGACCGACGCATGCCGCATTCTGACGACACATTGCCCACCGCTTCGCACGCCGCCGCCCAGCGCCTGGCGCGCGCCAACTTGCCACAATTACCACCCCGTTCCCCTGCGGCACATAAAGGCCAGTTCGGCCATGTGCTGGTGGTGGGCGGCGATCGCGGTTTCGGCGGCGCGACGCTGCTGACCGCCGAAAGTGCTTTGCGCTGTGGCGCCGGGTTGGTTTCGCTGGCGACGCGACCTGAACATGTGTCTGCTGCCTTGGTTCGCCGTCCGGAAATGATGAGCGCTGGTATCAGTTCGGCTAACCAACTGCTGGCGTTGGTGAAAAAGGCCACGGTTTTGGTGGTCGGGCCAGGCCTGGGGCAAGAAGCTTGGGGGCGCAGCCTGTTTTCGGTGGTCCGCAGTGTTGCGCTGCCGCAGGTGTGGGACGCTGATGCCCTGAACCTGCTGGCTTTGGCGCCGGCTAGCATGCCCAGTAACAGCATTATTACTCCGCACCCTGGCGAGGCCGCGCGTCTGCTGGGAATTTCCACCGCGCAAGTACAGTCAGATCGTCCAGCGGCAGCACACGCCCTGGCGCAGAAATATGCCGTAGTCGCTGTGCTCAAGGGCGCGGGCAGTTTGATTGCCGCGCCCGATGGCCGTTTAAGTCTCGGCGATCACGGCCATCCGGCCATGGCTGGCGCAGGGCTGGGTGATGTGCTGGCCGGCGTGGTCGGCGCATTGCTGGCGCAGGGGCTGCCGGCGTTCGAGGCGGCAAGTTTGGCGGTCTGGCTGCATGCCCGTGCCGGTGAGCAGCTGGGTGCCGAGGGGCGTGGTTTGGCCGCCAGTGATTTGATCGCCGTTATTCGTCAGCTTTTGCAGGAACAGTCGCCATGTCTGAAGTAAGTGTGGATATCTATAAGGCGGACGAGGAGTCGATGCTGGCACTCGGCGCGCAAATTGCCGAAGTGACGGGTGGTCGCGGCATCATTTATCTACACGGTGACTTGGGCGCCGGTAAAACCACGCTGTCGCGCGGCATTATTCGCGGCTTGGGGCATAGCGGGGCGGTCAAAAGCCCGACCTTTACCTTGGTTGAGCCCTATGAACTGGGGGCTGTGCGCGCTTACCACTTTGACCTCTACCGTCTGGCTGATCCTGAGGAGTTGGAGTTTCTCGGTATTCGCGATTATTTCGAAGGCGATGCCTTGTGTCTTATCGAATGGCCGCAGCGCGGCGCTGGCGTTTTGCCAAAGGCTGACCTGACCATTACCATTAGCCCGCATAAGAGCGGGCGCCTGCTGCGTTTGACGCCGCATAACGGATTTGGCGAGGCCTGGTGTGCCGCCTTAGCCAAATACGAAAAGCTTTGAACAAGCCATAAACAAGAGAGCGGGGTTGGGTATGCGCATTCGCGCGCTGTTTACCGGGGTTGCTGTGCTGCTTGCCGTGATGGCTGCCGATGTTTTTGCTGCGTCCGATATTCGCAGTGTGCGGCTCTGGCGCGCGCCGGATAACACCCGTCTGGTATTCGACCTCTCTGGCCCGGTTACCCACAGTGTTTTCACCCTGACATCGCCCAATCGCATCGTTATCGACGTCAATGGCGCTACCTTGGGCACCAAGCTCGAGCAGTTGTCCATCGCTAATACGCCCATCACCAGCGTGCGCTCCGCGCAGCGTTCGCCCACCGACTTGCGCATCGTTATTGACCTGTCTGCCCCGGTTACGCCCAAGAGCTTCACCCTGGCGCCGAACCAGCAATACGGTGATCGCCTGGTGGTTGATCTGTTCGACCAAGGCGCTGATACCGCGCCAAGCCTGCCGTCGACCAGTATTGCCTCCGCGCCGGAAGTGCCGGTATCACCTACCCAGCCGCTGCCCAAGCAGACGCCGCCAACGCCGGGTGGTAAGCGCGACATTGTGGTGGCCATCGATGCTGGCCACGGCGGTGAAGACCCCGGCGCCCTTGGCCCGCGTGGCGCCCGCGAGAAAGACGTGGTGCTGGGTATCGCCAAAGAACTGCAACGCCAAGTGAATGCCACGAAGGGTTATCGCGCTGAGCTGGTGCGTACCGGTGACTACTTTATTCCGCTACGCAAACGCACTGAGATCGCCCGCAAGAAAGGCGCCGATCTGTTTGTGTCTATTCACGCCGATGCCGCGCCGAGCAAATCTGCTTTCGGTGCTTCGGTATTTGCCTTGTCTGATCGCGGCGCCACTTCGGAAACGGCGCGCTGGCTGGCCGACAGCGAAAACCGCTCCGACTTGATCGGTGGTGCGGGCAACGTCAGCCTTGATGACAAAGACCCGATGTTGGCTGGCGTACTGCTCGACCTGTCGATGACCGCGTCGTTGTCTTCCAGCCTTAACGTTGGGCAAAAGGTATTGAGCAACCTTGGCAGTGTCACCTCGCTGCACAAGCGTCGGGTTGAGCAAGCCGGGTTTATGGTGCTGAAGTCTCCCGATATCCCATCGATTCTGGTGGAGACCGGCTTTATCTCAAACCCCAACGAATCGGTGAAGCTTGCTTCGGGCAGCCACCAACAATCGCTGGCCCGCTCGATTTCCAGTGGTATTCGCCAATTCTTCCAGCAAAACCCACCACCGGGCACCTACATCGCCTGGATGCGTGACTCGGGCAAAATCGCACCTGGTCCGCGCGACCATTTAGTGGCGCCCGGCGAGAGCCTGGCGATGATCGCGCAGCGTTATCAGGTGAGCCAGGCGGCGATTCGCTCCAGCAATAACCTCAAGACAGACTCGCTGAAAGTCGGCCAGCACCTGCAAATTCCGCCCACTGCGCTGGCGTCGCAGCCATGAGCGCACAGGCAACAACACAAGCGCGTATCGAGCTGCTTAGCCCGCGTCTAGCCAACCAGATTGCCGCTGGTGAGGTGGTTGAACGCCCGGCCTCGGTGATCAAAGAACTGCTGGAAAACAGCCTTGACTCTGGTGCGGCGCGCATTGATGTTGATGTTGAGCTCGGCGGCACCAAGCTGCTGCGCGTGCGCGACGATGGCAGCGGCATCGCGGCGGATGATTTGCCGCTGGCCCTGGCGCGCCACGCCACCAGCAAGATCCGCGAGCTGGAAGATCTCGAAAGTGTCATGAGCATGGGCTTTCGTGGGGAGGCGCTGGCTTCCATCAGCTCCGTAGCGCGTTTGACGCTTACCTCGCGCACTGCCGACGCCGAGCAAGCCTGGCAGGTGGAAACCGAAGGCCGTGATATGGCGCCTCGCGTGCAACCGGCAGCGCATCCGGTGGGCACCTCGGTGGAAGTTCGTGATCTGTTCTTCAATACTCCGGCGCGGCGAAAATTCCTCAAAGCCGAGAAGACCGAGTTCGATCATCTGCAAGAAGTGGTCAAGCGCCTGGCGCTGGCACGCTTTGATGTGGCGTTCCATCTGCGCCATAACGGCAAGAGCGTGTTGGCGCTGCATGAGGCCCATGACGAGACGGCACGCGCCCGTCGCGTGGCAGCAGTTTGCGGCCCGGCGTTTCTCGAGCAGGCGCTGCCGATCGAAATCGAACGCAATGGTTTGCGCATGTGGGGTTGGGTGGGCTTGCCGACCTTTTCCCGCAGTCAGGCTGACTTGCAGTACTTCTATGTGAATGGCCGTGCGGTGCGCGACAAGTTGGTGGCCCATGCGGTACGCCAGGCCTATCGCGATGTGCTGTTTAACGGCCGCCATCCGACCTTTGTGCTGTTTCTGGAAATCGACCCCTTGGTGGTCGACGTCAATGTGCACCCGACTAAGCATGAAGTGCGCTTCCGAGATGGGCGCATGGTGCATGACTTTCTCTATGGCACGCTGCACCGTGCCCTCGGTGAGGTGCGCCCCGAAGACCAATTGGCAGCTCCGGCAGCGGTGGCGGGGATGTTGCGCCCGACCGGGCAGGCGGCTGGCGAGTTTGGCCCGCAGAATGAAATGAGCCTGTCGGCCAACCTGCTGGAGCGCCCGGCGGAAAACGTTTGGCGCTCGCCTGGCAGTGGTTATCAGGGCGGCTACTCGGCGCCGACCCCTTCCCCGGGGCTGCCAATAGCAGAGGCTCAGGGCGTCTACCGTGAGTACTTTGCTCCGCTGGCCAATGGCGCGGCGCCGGCTCCGCTGCCCGAGAATGGCGGCGACATTCCGCCGTTGGGCTACGCGTTGGCGCAGTTGAAAGGCGTGTATATCCTCGCCGAGAACGCCATCGGCATGGTGCTGGTGGATATGCATGCTGCTCACGAACGCATCATGTACGAACGCTTGAAAGTTGCCATGGCCAGCGAAGGCCTGAGCGGCCAGCCGCTGTTGGTGCCGGAGTCGATTGCCGTGAGCCAGCGCGAAGCCGATTGCGCCGAAGAGCATGCCACCTGGTTCCAGCGCCTGGGCTTTGAATTGCAGCGCCTTGGCCCGGAAACCCTGGCGATCCGCCAGATTCCAGCTCTATTGAAACAGGCTGAAGCCAATCGCCTGGTCCATGACGTGGTGGCCGACTTGATGGAATACGGCACCAGTGACCGCATTCAGGCGCACCTCAACGAGTTGCTCGGTACTATGGCCTGCCACGGCGCTGTACGCGCCAATCGCCGTCTGACTATTCCGGAAATGAACGGTCTGCTTCGCGATATGGAAAGCACCGAGCGCAGCGGCCAGTGCAATCACGGCCGACCGACCTGGACCCAATTGGGTATGGACGACCTCGACAAACTCTTTATGCGCGGCCGCTAAGGACTTCTTGTATGCCCAGTCGCCTGCCTCCGGCGATTTTCCTCATGGGGCCGACTGCTGCCGGCAAGACCGACCTGGCTATCGCACTGAGTCAGCAATTTCCTTGCGAGTTGGTCAGCGTTGATTCGGCGTTGGTCTATCGCGGCATGGATATCGGCACAGCCAAGCCTTCAAAGGCCGTACTGGCGGAGCATCCGCATCGTCTGATCGATATTCGCGATCCGTCCGAGCCTTATTCGGCCGCCGAGTTTTGCGCCGATGCGCTGGCCGCCATGGCTGAAATCACCGCCAAGGGCCGTATTCCGCTGCTTGTAGGCGGCACCATGCTGTATTACAAAGCGCTGCAGGACGGCTTGGCGGATATGCCGGCTGCCGATCCTGAGGTGCGTGCGCAACTTGAATTGCGCGCGGCTACTGAAGGCTGGGAAGCGCTGCATGCAGAGTTGGCAACTATTGATCCGCAGTCGGCCGCGAGAATTCACCCCAACGATCCGCAGCGCTTAAGTCGCGCATTGGAAGTTTTTCTCGTCAGCGGTCAGACCATGACGTCGCATAGAGAGCGTCAGGCCGCTCAAAACGGCGGTTCTAGCACAGCCGCTGCTACGCAATTCCCCTATACTGTCGCGAACTTGGCGATTGCGCCCGCGCAGCGCCAGGTATTGCACGCGCGGATTGCCGAAAGATTTCTGGCCATGATGGAACAGGGATTTGTCGAAGAGGTCGAAACCCTGCGAAATAGAGGTGACCTGCACGTGGGGTTACCGTCTATACGGGCAGTGGGTTATCGCCAAGTCTGGGATTATCTGGACGGCAGCCTGAGTCGGGAGCAAATGGTCGAGCGTGGCATTATCGCCACCCGTCAATTAGCCAAAAGACAGTTCACCTGGCTGCGCAGTTGGTCCAATCTGCACTGGCTAGACAGTCTGGATTGCGACAATCTGCCGCGTGCCTTGAAATACTTGAAGTCGGTCTCCATATTGGACTGAGACCTTGCTTATTGCCGTCTATCCTTGGGGGTGAGGCGGCGAAGTCCACCACTTTTCATACTATAACTATCGATCTCCAAAGGAGTGCGGCTCATGTCAAAAGGGCATTCGCTACAAGACCCTTACCTCAATACCCTGCGTAAGGAACGCGTACCGGTTTCAATTTATTTGGTTAACGGCATCAAGCTGCAAGGCCAGATCGAATCCTTCGACCAGTTTGTTATTTTGCTGAAGAACACTGTCAGCCAAATGGTCTACAAGCACGCTATCTCCACTGTGGTACCGAGCCGTCCGGTTCGTCTGCCTAGCGCGACAGAAGGCGAGCAAGTCGAAGCAGAACCAGGTAACGCCTGATAGGAGTCTGCTTTGTTCTTCGAGCGTCATGAAGGCGGTGAACGGGCCATCCTGGTTCATCTGGAAGGCCAAGACCCAGAGGCGCGCGAAGATCCGCAGGAGTTCCAAGAGCTCGCTCATTCAGCGGGCGCGGACACGGTGGCGTTCATTAACGTGCCACGTCATCGGCCGACCGCAAAATTTCTGATTGGCAGTGGCAAGGTCGAGGAGTTACGCGACCTGGTCAAAGCCGAGCAGGCGCATCTGGTTATTTTCAACCACATTCTTACCCCGAGTCAGGAGCGCAACCTTGAACGTGTGTTCGAGTGCCGCGTGCTTGATCGCACCGGGTTGATTCTGGATATCTTTGCTCAGCGTGCCCGTACCCATGAGGGTAAGTTGCAGGTCGAGCTGGCTCAACTTGATCACCTGAGCACGCGCCTGGTGCGCGGCTGGACTCACTTGGAACGGCAGAAAGGCGGTATTGGTCTGCGCGGTCCGGGTGAAACTCAGTTGGAAACGGACCGTCGTTTGCTGCGCGTTCGTATCGGCCAAATCAAGCAAAAGCTCGAGCGTGTTCGCAGTCAGCGTGATCAGGCGCGTCGCGGTCGTAAGCGTGCTGATATTCCGACCGTTTCGTTGGTGGGTTACACCAACGCCGGTAAATCCACCCTGTTCAACGCGGTTACGCACTCAGACGTTTACGCGGCGGACCAGCTGTTCGCTACCCTCGACCCAACGCTGCGGCGCTTGGAGTTGGAAGATCTTGGTCCGATCGTGCTGGCTGATACAGTGGGCTTTATCCGTCATTTGCCGCACAAATTGGTCGAGGCCTTTCGCGCTACGCTGGAGGAGTCGAGCAATTCCGATTTGCTGCTGCATGTAATCGACTCCCACGAGCCAGAGCGTCAGCAACAAATTGAGCAGGTGTTGGCGGTACTCACGGAAATCGGCGCCGATTCGCTGCCGATTCTTGAGGTGTACAACAAACTTGATTTGCTCGAGGGCGTCGAGCCGCAGATTCAGCGTGATGAGGCTGGCAAGCCACAGCGCGTCTGGTTGTCGGCCCGTGATGGGCGCGGTTTGGATTTGCTCCAGCAAGCGGTTTCAGAACTGCTGGGTAATGACTTGTTTGTCGGTACCTTGTGTCTGCCGCAAAAGCTCGGGCGCCTGCGTGCACAGTTTTTTGAGTTGGGCGTGGTGCAAACCGAAGCGCATGATGAGCAGGGCGCGAGCTTGTTGGCTGTGCGTGTTCCGCGTGTCGAGTTGAACCGGTTGATCAGTCGTGAAGGCTGGCAGCCGTCGGAGTTTTTAGAGCAACACACTTTGCAATAAAGCCTGCGACTGCGGCTTTGCTGCTGCTGGATGGCATCTGTAGCATTGGCGGGCGCGCCGTGGGCGCGTCTTTGCTTTATCAGTATGGAGAGCGCTATGGCTTGGAATGAGCCGGGTGGCAACTCGAATAATCAAGACCCTTGGGGTGGACGCAAGGGCGGCGGTGACCGCAAAGGTCCGCCTGATCTCGATGAAGCCTTCCGCAAGCTGCAGGAGAGCCTGAATGGGTTGTTCGGCGGCAGTAAAAAACGTGACAGCGACAGTGGTTCGAGTGGCAGTGGTGGCGGTGGCTTCGGCCTGATCGCTATCGTCGTTGCGGTACTCGCGGCTATCTGGCTGTACAGCGCCGTCTATGTCGTGGATGAGCAGGAGCAGGCTGTCGTACTGCGCTTCGGCAAGTACTACGAAACAGTCGGTCCAGGCCTCAACATCTATTTCCCTCCGATTGATCGCAAGTTCCAGGAAAACGTTACCCGCGAGCGTGCTTACAGCAAGCAGGGGCAGATGTTGACCGAAGACGAGAACATCATCGAAGTGCCGCTGACTGTTCAATACAAGATCAGCAACCTTCAGGACTTTGTGCTTAACGTTGATCAGCCGGAAGTGAGCCTGCAGCAGGCCACCGATAGCTCGGTACGCCATGTGGTGGGTTCCACCGCGATGGATCAGGTGCTGACCGAAGGCCGTGAAGTGATGGCCGAGGAAGTCAAAAAACGCCTGCAGGGTTTTATGACCACCTATAAAACCGGTATCACCGTGACTCAGGTGAACTTGCAAAGCGCTGCCGCGCCGCGCGAAGTTCAAGAAGCCTTTGATGACGTGATCCGTGCCCGTGAAGACGAGCAGCGCGAAAAGAACCTTGCTGAGTCCTACGCCAATGGTGTGGTGCCCGAAGCTCGCGGTCAGGCTCAGCGCCTGATTGAAGATGCCAGCGGTTACCGTGATGAAGTGGTTTCCCGGGCAACCGGTGAGGCAGACCGCTTCACTAAATTGGTCGCCGAATACCGTAAGGCGCCTGAAGTTACCCGCGAGCGTCTGTACCTGGACACCATGCAAGAGCTGATGACTAACACCAGCAAAGTCTTGGTAACCGGTGAGAAGGGCCAGAACAACCTTCTTTATCTACCGCTCGACAAGATGATCGACAGCCGTGGTGCTGCACCTGCGCAAGGTTCTTCGCCGGCGGCCGCTGCGCCTGATTTGGGTGCGCGGGTAAATGCTGATTTGCAGCAGCGTGATCTGCGGACAAGGGAGACTCGCTGATGAGCAATAAATCACTGGTCGCCCTGATTGTTGGCATCGTTGTTCTTCTGGCTGGTTGGAACTGCTTTTACATCGTTTCGCAAACCGAACGCGCAGTGCTGCTGCAGTTTGGCCGTATCGTCGATGTCGACGTTAAGCCCGGCCTGCATGTAAAGATTCCGTACTTCAACCAGGTGCGTAAGTTTGATGCGCGTCTGATGACGTTGGACTCCTCCACCTCGCGCTTCCTGACGCTTGAGAAAAAAGCCCTGATGGTCGATGCCTACGCCAAATGGCGTGTGAAAGATGCAGAGACCTATTACAAGGCCACCTCCGGTATCAAGCAGATCGCCGATGAGCGTTTATCTCGTCGTCTTGAGGCGTCGCTGCGTGACCAATTCGGTAAACGCACCTTGCATGAGTCGGTTTCCGGCGAGCGCGATGCGTTGATGACTGAGGTGACCGGCGTACTCAACAAAGCTGTTGAGAAAGAGTTGGGCGTTGAGGTTGTCGACGTGCGCGTCAAGGCCATCGACCTGCCGAAAGAAGTTAACCGCAGCGTGTTTGACCGCATGAGCTCCGAGCGTGAGCGCGAAGCCCGTGAGCATCGCGCCAAAGGTAAAGAGCTGGCTGAAGGTATTCGTGCCGATGCTGACCGGCAGAAGCGTGTAATCCTGGCTGAAGCGTATCGCGAGGCTGAAGAGGCTCGCGGTGATGGCGATGCGAAAGCGTCGGCTATCTACGCCCAGGCCTATGGTATGGATCAAGAGTTCTACGCGTTCTACCGCAGCCTGCGCGCTTACCGCGAAAGCTTTGCGGACAAGCGTGACGTGCTGGTGCTCGATCCAAGCAGCGACTTCTTCCGTTATCTGGAAAAGTCCAAGCCTTGATATAAGTTGCTCTCGGCGGTCGCCTGTCGACCGTCGGGGTGACCGATCAGGCAAAGGTTGTTATGATGCGTCAGCCGGGAAATTCCCGGCTTTTTTGCGTCTGTGGGAACCATGTGGCAGGAACTTGGCATCGCGTTATGTTTAGTGCTGGTGCTGGAAGGCATCCTGCCGTTCCTATATCCACGAGGTTGGCGTGAGACATTTATGCAGCTTTTACAGCTGTCTGATCGTCACTTACGCCTAGTCGGGCTCTCCAGCATGCTGCTGGGAATAGTCCTCCTTTACTGGCTTCATTAATGGCTGCCGCCCGCAACGAGGGGAATGGCGAAATGGCAACGGTAGACCGCTGGCTGCTGCCAGATGGCATCGAAGAAGTACTGCCACCGGAAGCGGCGCGCATTGAAGTCGCGCGTCGTCAGGTGTTGGATCTGTTCCAGAGCTGGGGTTACGAGTTTGTCGTGACTCCCCATATCGAGTACCTGGAATCCCTGCTGACCGGCGCGGGCCAGGACCTTGATCTGCGTACCTTCAAGGTCATCGACCCGCAATCGGGCCGGCAGATGGGTTTCCGCGCCGACATCACGCCGCAGGTGGCGCGCATCGATGCGCACACCCTGCGTCGCGAAGGCCCGAGCCGTCTGTGCTATGCCGGCAGCGTCCTGCACGCCCAGCCGCGTGCATTGTCGTCCTCGCGCAGCCCGATCCAGCTGGGCGCCGAGCTGTACGGCGACGCCAGCCCGAGCAGCGACGTCGAAGTCATCAGCCTGATGCTGGCCATGCTGCAACTGGCCGATGTGCCGGACGTGCACATGGACCTCGGCCATGTCGGCATCTACCGTGGTCTGGCGCGCGCCGCCGGTCTTTCCGGCGAAGTCGAGCAGCAGTTGTTCGATGCGTTGCAACGCAAGGCCATCGACGAAGTCATTGCCTTGACCGAGGGCTTGCCGGCCGACTTGTCGGGCATGCTGCGGGCGTTGGTCGACCTGTGTGGCGGCCGTGAAGTGTTGAGCGCTGCCCGCGAGCGCCTGGCCAATGCGCCGGCGCCGGTGCTGGCGGCACTGGAGGATTTGCTGGCGATCGCCGAGCGTCTGTCGGCACGTTTCCCTGATCTGCCGCTGTACTTCGATCTGGGCGAACTGCGTGGCTACCACTACCACACCGGTGTGGTGTTCGCGGTGTTCGTGCCGGGCGTTGGTCAGTCCATCGCTCAGGGCGGTCGCTATGACGACATCGGTGCCGACTTCGGTCGCGCCCGTCCGGCGACAGGCTTCTCCACCGATTTGAAAACCCTGGTGACCCTGGGGCGTGCTGAGATCGAGCTACCGTCTGGCGGTATCTGGATGCCTGACAGTACGGATGCGGCACTCTGGCAGCAGGTTTGCCAGTTGCGCAGTGAGGGTCAGCGTGTCGTTCAGGCCCTGCCTGGGCAACCTTTGGCCGCCGCCCGTGATGCGGACTGCGACCGGCAATTGATTCAGCAGAACGGGCTTTGGCAAGTATCGCCACTGGCTTCTTGAGTTTTCCTGCCGGCCATCGCCGGCACCAAGTTTGCGCGAATGAGGACAAGTGTTATGGGTAAGAATGTCGTAGTCCTGGGCACCCAATGGGGTGATGAGGGCAAAGGCAAGATCGTTGATCTGCTGACTGAACACGCTGCTGCGGTAGTTCGTTACCAGGGCGGTCACAACGCAGGTCATACCCTGGTGATCAATGGCGAGAAAACCGTCTTGCACCTGATCCCGTCGGGCGTGCTGCGCGACGGCGTGCAGTGCCTGATCGGTAACGGTGTGGTGGTTGCGCCGGACGCCTTGATGCGTGAAATCATCAAGCTGGAAGAGAAAGGCGTTCCAGTGCGTGAGCGCTTGCGCATCAGCCCGGCGTGCCCGCTGATCCTGTCCTATCACGTAGCGCTGGATCAGGCCCGTGAGCGCGCTCGTGGCGAAGCCAAGATCGGCACCACCGGCCGCGGTATCGGCCCAGCATACGAAGATAAAGTCGCGCGTCGCGGCCTGCGTATCGGCGATCTGTTCCACCGCGAACGCTTTGCCGCCAAGCTCGGCGAGTTGCTGGATTACCACAACTTCGTGTTGGTGAATTACTACAAAGAGCCGGCCATCGACTTCCAGAAAACCCTGGATGAGTGCATGGAATACGCCGAGTTGCTGAAGCCGATGATGGCCGACGTGACCTCCGTATTGCACGATCTGCGCCGCGATAGCAAAGACATCATGTTCGAAGGCGCGCAAGGTTCTCTGCTCGATATCGACCATGGCACCTACCCCTATGTGACCAGCTCTAATACCACCGCTGGTGGTATTGCCACCGGGTCTGGTTTTGGGCCGATGTATCTGGATTACATCCTTGGCATTACTAAGGCCTACACCACTCGCGTGGGTTCGGGGCCGTTCCCGACTGAGCTGTTCGATGATGTGGGTGCGTTTCTGGCCAAGCGTGGTCACGAGTTCGGTGCAACCACTGGCCGTGCTCGTCGTTGCGGTTGGTTTGACGCCGTCATCCTGCGTCGTGCCATCGAAATCAACAGCATCTCGGGTCTGTGCCTGACCAAGTTGGATGTGCTCGACGGTTTGGAGACTATCCGTATCTGTGTGGGCTATAAAAACGAAAATGGCGCAGTGATTGACGCACCTACCGATGCCGACAGCTATATTGGTCTTGAGCCGGTATATGAAGAGGTGCCGGGCTGGAGCGAATCGACCTTGGGTGCCAAGAGCCTGGATGAATTGCCGGCCAACGCCCGTGCGTACATCAAGCGTGTGGAAGAGTTGGTTGGTGCGCCGATCGATATCATCTCCACCGGCCCGGACCGCAACGAGACTATCGTGCTGCGTCATCCGTTTGCTTAAGCGCTGATGTCGCCGCAGATGTTGCGGTAACGCATAACAAAGGGTCGCCAGTGGCGGCCCTTTGTCGTTTCTGAGCATCTGGCCAGGTTTAACGGCATGGCCCTTGCTGGTGCTCAAGTTATCCCAGCGGTTGCCGTCACACAGGTGTCGGGTATTGGAGGTTTGTCGTGTCTGCCATCGTTTCGTTATTGCGTAGCCGCTTGCTGCGTCCGGTTTTCATTGCCTTAGGAATTGCCCTGCTGGTGCAGGTCCTGGTGGCTGTTGCACTAACTCGGAGCACGGTCGGTGCGTTGGAGGTCGATCTTGGCAAACGCCTGGGGGCTGATACCCAGCGTCTTGAGTCTGAATTGGAAGAGGCGGGGCGTGAGCTTTCCTCCGGGCTTGGCACCTTATCGACTCGTACCCGTGAGCGTTTGGCGGCTGGCTTGTCGACGCGTCTGAAAGAAGAGCAGGGCCAGATGCGCGCCATGCTTGAGCAAAACCTTAAAGACTCGGCCAACGACATGGCTCAACTGCTGGCGGCGGTCGCCCCGCGTGCTATGTGGGATAACGATGGTCCGGCGCTTTCCGAGTTTGCCCGCCGGGCTCAACGCAATCCCAATGTCTTGTTCGTGGTGTACGACGATGCCCAGGGCCAGCACCTGACCCGCTACCTGAATCGCGAAAACCCGCTGATTAAGGCTCTGATGGAAAAAGGCGAAGGCGAGCGCGCTCTGGATAAAGTGTTGAATGCCGCCAAAAACGACAAGTCGGTTTACCTTATTGAGTCTTCGATCAGCCCTAACGGTGTGGAGATCGGCAAGGTGTTGATGGGGGTTTCCACTGCTTCCGTTGAACGGCAGCTGGTGGCGTTGGATAAGCGCTTCAGCGCGCTGATCGCCAGTGGCGACCAGTTGGTGGCTGACAGCCTTTCTGGTGCGGCCACCGACAGCACTTCCGCTCTCACGGCGCGCTTGAAAGCGGCGCGAACCGAAACCGCTAGCATGGCCGATGGTGCGCGTACGTCGGTGCGCGAATCCGCGGCGACGTTGAAGTGGCGTATTGGTTTGGGCTTGGTGTTGGTCGGTCTAGGCGTGTTGTTGACCTTGGCTGTGGTGCTTGGGCGCCGCGTGGTTAACAAGCTGCATCTGCAGATTGCCGCGCTTAACGATTTGGCGGCAGGTGAGGGCGATCTTACTCGGCGTATCGAAGTTACCAGTCGCGATGAAATCGGCGATATGGCCATCGCCGTAAACCGCTTTGTCGAGAAGCTGCAGCCCATTGTTCGTGAGGCGGGCGAAGTAGCGGTCAGCACCGGCGTCGAAATTAAAGGCCTGGCGACTCGTAGCGTGGCTGCTGAGGCGGCGGCTGAGCGTCAGCGTGATGAGGTGGCGGGCAGCCTTGAGGCGCTGGCCATTATGGCGGGCGATGCGCAGGCAGAAAGTCGTGCCATGCAGGCGGCATTGCAGCGGGTGGTGTCGATTCGTCAGGACGCTAACGAGAATGCCGTGATCGCCACCAAGGTCGGTGCTTTGATTGAAGAGCTGGTTTCACGCGTCGATGCCGGTTCCGCCGTAATTGAACGCCTGGCGCGGCAGAGCGAACAAATCGAAATGGTGCTGACCGTTATTCATGGCATTGCCGAGCAAACCAACTTGTTGGCGCTGAACGCTGCCATTGAAGCGGCGCGCGCTGGCGAAACCGGGCGCGGCTTTGCTGTGGTGGCGGACGAGGTGCGAGCGCTGGCGAGCAAAACCCAACAATCTACCGGCGACATCCAATCCCATATCACCGCGTTGCAGCAGGGCGCGCGTGAGGCGGTGTCGGTGATTGGTCGCGCGGGTCAGCAAGCGAATGAAGGCTTGGCAGCGCTGCGAGATAGCGAGCGGCTGCAGTTGTCTGTGCAGGCGGCGGTAGATGATGTGCACGCCGCTATCAAGGCCGCCACTCAGGCGGCTGCGCATCAGGCGCAGGGCGCGGATGCGGTGCGTGGACGCGTGGAGGTGATTCACGTTGAGGCGCAGCGTGCGGCAGAGGCGGGTGCGGCGACAGCGGCGAGCGGGCGCGTGCTGGATGGCCTGGCGTCACGGTTGAAATCCAGCTTGGGCCAATTCCGCGTTTAATTTCGCGAACGCGAGAAGCGAAAGGGCCGAGGAATTTCTCGGCCTTTCTATAGGTGCTGAAGCGTGGTGCAATCGAGCAAATTGCGGGCACAAAAAAACCGGCCTAAGCCGGTCTTTTTGTTGCCGATGTTGGTAGTCATCGGACTGAAATGGTGCCCAGGAGAAGACTCGAACTTCCACGATGTTGCCATCGCTAGGACCTGAACCTAGTGCGTCTACCAATTCCGCCACCTGGGCGTTGAGTTCGTTGATTACTCAAGTACTTTCAACTACAACAACGTTTGCCGTCGTTGTGGGCGCGAAATATACGGACCGATCGAAAGGTTGTAAACCCCTGATGTGAAAAAAAACTTTATTCATACACGTGAGCAGACCAAGATAGCGTTTTCGCGCTTCAATAGGCGCATGACACTTACTTCTCTATATAGATAAGGCGAACCCTCTCTAATGGCCGATTGGCAATCCCTCGATCCCGAGGCCGCCCGTGAAGCGGAAAAATACGAAAACCCCATCCCAAGTCGTGAGCTGATTCTTCAGCATCTGGCTGATCGCGGTTCGCCGGCCAACCGCGAGCAGTTGGTGGAAGAGTTCGGTCTCACCACTGAAGAACAACTGGAGGCGCTACGTCGTCGCCTGCGGGCGATGGAGCGCGATGGTCAGCTTATCTATACCCGTCGTGGCACCTACGCCCCGGTAGATAAGCTGGACCTGATCCTCGGCCGCATCAGTGGCCACCGCGATGGTTTCGGCTTTCTGATTCCGGACGACAAAAGTGACGACCTGTTTCTGAGCCCGGCGCAGATGCGTCTGGTGTTCGATGGCGACCGCGCCCTGGCGCGCGTCACCGGGCTCGACCGTCGTGGTCGTCGTGAAGGTGCGGTAGTGGAAGTGATTTCCCGCGCCCACGAATCCATCGTCGGCCGCTACTACGAAGAAAGCGGTATCGGCTTTGTTGTAGCCGACAACCCGAAGATTCAGCAGGAAGTGCTGGTCACCCCGGGGCGTAACGCCAACGCCAAGCAAGGTCAGTTTGTTGAGGTGAAAATCACCCACTGGCCGACACCGCGCTTCCAGCCGCAGGGCGATGTGATTGAAGTGGTTGGCAACTACATGGCGCCGGGCATGGAAATCGACGTGGCGCTGCGCAGCTATGACATTCCTCACGTCTGGCCAGAGGCGGTGCTTAAGGAGGCCGCCAAGCTCAAGCCGGAAGTGGAAGAAAAGGACAAAGAAAAACGCATCGATCTGCGTCACTTGCCATTCGTGACCATCGACGGCGAAGACGCTCGCGACTTCGACGATGCGGTGTTCTGTGAGAAAAACGCCAGCAAGTGGGGACTGTTCTCCGGTGGTTGGAAACTCTACGTCGCCATTGCCGACGTTTCCCACTATGTGAAGATTGGCTCGGCGTTGGATGAAGAGTCCGTGGTGCGTGGCAACTCGGTGTATTTCCCCGAGCGCGTGGTGCCGATGCTGCCGGAAGAGCTCTCCAATGGTCTTTGCTCGCTGAACCCGAAAGTGGATCGCCTGGCCATGGTTTGTGAGATGAGCATCTCCAAAACCGGCAAGATGACCGACTACCAGTTCTACGAAGCGGTCATCCACTCCCATGCGCGCCTGACCTATAACAAGGTCAGCACTATTCTTGAGCAGCCGAAAAGCTCGGAAGCCAAAGCGCTGCGCAATGAATACGGCGATGTGGTGCCGCACCTCAAGCAGCTGTATTCGCTGTACCAGGTGTTGCTGGCCGCCCGTCACGAGCGCGGTGCCATCGATTTCGAGACCCAGGAAACGCGCATTATCTTCGGCTCTGGCCGTAAGATCGCCGAGATCCGTCCGACCACTCGCAACGATGCGCACAAGCTGATCGAGGAGTGCATGCTGGCCGCTAACGTGGCCACTGCCGAATTCCTCAAAAAGCATGAAATTCCCGCGCTGTATCGCGTGCACGACGGTCCGCCGCCAGAGCGCCTGGAAAAGCTCAAGGCGTTCCTGGGTGAGTTGGGTCTGTCGCTGCAACGCGCCAAGTCCAAAGACGGCCCGTCGCCGAAGGATTACCAGCTCTTGCTGGAGAACATCCGCGAGCGCCCGGACTACCACCTGATTCAGACCGTGATGCTGCGCTCCCTCAGTCAGGCGGTGTACAGCGCTGACAACCAGGGCCACTTCGGTCTGAATTATGAGGCGTACACCCACTTCACCTCGCCAATCCGTCGCTACCCCGACCTGCTGACCCACCGCGCCATCCGCAGCGTGATCCGCTCCAAGGCTGATACCCCGCACGTTAAGCGAGCTGGTGCGATGGTCATTCCGAAGGCGCGCATTTATCCGTATGACGAAGCCGCGCTGGAGCAATTGGGCGAGAGTTGCTCCATGTCCGAGCGCCGTGCCGATGAAGCCACCCGCGACGTAGTGAACTGGCTCAAGTGCGAGTTTATGAAAGACCGCGTGGGTGAAAGCTTCCCTGGCGTGATCACCGCAGTAACTGGCTTTGGTTTGTTCGTTGAACTGAAAGACATCTACGTCGAAGGCTTGGTGCACGTCACCGCGTTGCCGGGCGACTACTACCACTTTGACCCTGTTCACCATCGTCTGGCTGGCGAGCGCACCGGTCGCAGCTTCCGGTTGGGCGACAGCATTGACGTCAAAGTCATGCGTGTGGACCTGGACGAGCGCAAGATCGATTTCGAACTGGCTCAAGCCAGCATTGATGCGCCGATCGCGCGTAAAGGCCGTACTGGCCCTGCCAGCAAAGGCGGCGCGCGTGAGCGTGCGGAAAAAGCTAATGCGGCACCGGGGCGCGTTAGCGCGTCCACCGGCAGCACCGATGTAAAACGCAGTCGCGAAGTAAAAAGCGCCTTGCTGGCCGAAGCAAAAAGCAAAGGCAAGGCAGGCAGCAGCGCAAGCAAGCCCAGCAGTCATCGTAAGGGGCCGTCGAAAGCGGCTCCTGCTGCACCGAGCAAAAGCGGCGCGCGTAAACCTAAGGGTAAAGCATGAGTCAGTTGGAAAAAATCTACGGCGTGCATGCTGTAGAAGCCTTGTTGCGTCACCACCCCAAGCGAGTCAAGCAGATCTGGCTGGCGGAAGGGCGTAACGATCCGCGCGTGCAGGTGCTGCTGGAGTTGGCGGCAGAGTCGCGGGTCGCGGTCGGTCAGGCCGAGCGCCGTGAGATGGACGTTTGGGTTGAAGGCGTGCACCAAGGTGTGGTGGCGGAAGTTAGCCCGAGCCAGGTGTGGGGCGAGGCCATGCTTGAAGAGTTACTCGACCGTGCGGAAGGCCCGCCGTTGTTGCTGGTGCTCGATGGTGTGACTGACCCGCATAACCTCGGTGCGTGCCTGCGTACTGCAGATGCCGCTGGTGCGTTGGCGGTCATCGTGCCGAAAGATAAGTCTGCAACCCTCAATCCCACCGTGCGCAAAGTTGCCTGCGGTGCGGCGGAAGTGATTCCGTTGGTGGCGGTGACCAACCTGGCGCGCACTCTGGAAAAACTTCAGCAGCGTGGTTTGTGGATTGTCGGTACGGCGGGCGAAGCGGAGCAGGAGTTGTACGAGCAGGACTTGACCGGGCCGACCATCCTGATCATGGGTGCCGAAGGCAAAGGCATGCGTCGCTTGACCCGCGATCACTGCGACTACCTGGTGCGTCTGCCTATGGCTGGTAGCGTCAGCAGCCTCAACGTTTCGGTCGCCACGGGCGTCTGCCTGTTTGAAGCGCTGCGCCAGCGCAGTGTTAAGGCCAAGGCTACGAAGTAGCCTCAGAGTCGAGCGCCGCTGCGCCTGTAGGTTGGGTTGAGCCAAAGGCGAAGCCCAACATTGCAGTCGCAAGGCATGCGCCGGTCCGCTGTTCGGGGTGCCCGCGGCTAGCGTTGGGCTTTGCGCCCAACCTACGGTTCGTCGTTAGGTCTTGCCCTACGCGCTGTTCAAATAATCACCAATTGCCTTGCGCCCCCCAGCCCCCTTCTCTACAATTGCGCCCCTTGCCGTGACGGCAGGCGCTTACGTGCCCTTTTGTCCGGTGAGCTAACAGTGTCATTCACTCCTTGTCTGACCGCCCTGGCGGCAGGCTACAACCCGTAAGGAGCATTTATGCGTCATTACGAAATCATCTTTCTGGTTCACCCGGACCAGAGCGAGCAAGTCGGCGGCATGGTTGAGCGTTACACCAAGCTGATCGAAGAAGACGGCGGCAAAATTCACCGCCTGGAAGACTGGGGCCGTCGTCAACTGGCCTATGCAATCAACAATGTTCACAAGGCTCACTACGTGATGCTGAACGTTGAGTGCACCGGCAAAGCCCTGGCTGAGCTGGAAGACAACTTCCGCTACAACGATGCCGTAATCCGTAACCTTGTCATCCGTCGTGACGAAGCCGTAACTGGTCAGTCCGAGATGCTCAAGGCTGAAGAAAACCGCAGCGAGCGCCGCGAGCGTCGTGACCGTCCTGAAGCCGATTCTATCGATGGCGACAGCGATGACAGCGACAACAGCGACAGCGACAACGCTGACGAGTAATCCACGGATCTATTGAGGAGCCAATCTCATGGCACGTTTCTTCCGTCGTCGTAAATTCTGCCGTTTCACCGCTGAAGACGTGAAGGAGATCGACTACAAAGATCTCAACACGCTGAAAGCCTATGTTTCTGAAACCGGCAAAATCGTTCCAAGCCGTATCACCGGTACCAAGGCTCGTTATCAGCGTCAGCTGGCTACCGCTATCAAGCGCGCCCGCTTCCTGGCCCTGCTCGCCTACACCGACAGCCACGGCCGCTGAGACCAGAAGGTCGTTACGCAGTAAGGGATAAATCGTATGCGCGCCATAGCTGAGTTCATCATGCGTGGTCGCATGCAGGCCACTCTTGTAGTGGTAGGTAGTGCGGCATTGCCGCTGTTGATTTGGTTGAGCGCTGCCGCAGCAGCTTTGATTTTGTTGCGGCGCGGTGCAGCTGATGCGTTCAGCGTATGGGTTTGGGCGTTGTTGCCCGCTGCGGTGTGGTGGTATGTCGGCGAGCCGACGACTCTCATGCTGGTGGCAGGCACGCTGGTGTTGGCGCAGGTGTTACGCGTCACCGCTTCCTGGACCTGGGTGTTGCTGGCCAGTGTTGTGTTAGGTGCGGTGTTTGTGCAGGTGATCGAAGTGGTCTCGGCAGACATGCTGAAGGGAATGGCGGAGTTTATCCGCGCAGTCTTCTCTCAGTATGCGGTCGAGGCAAAGATCCCCGCCGAACAGCTCGCCGATGTGCAAGCGTCGCTCGTCGCGGCCTTGCCCGGGTTTTTAGCCTCATCGTTGCAGTTGATGTGTGTGCTTTGCCTGGTGCTTGCCCGTTATTGGCAAGCCGCATTGTTCAACCCTGGTGGCTTCGGCCTGGAGTTTCGGGCAATACGTTTGAAGCCCGCGCTAGCCGTCAGCTTGATGCTCGGTGTGTTGTTTGCACCGGCGCTTGGCCCAGGCTTCGCGGTGTTGGCGCCGCTGTGTACGGTGCCGCTGTTTTTCGCAGGTTTGGCCCTAGGCCATGGCCTGATAGAAATGAAGCGGCTCTCCACCTTCTGGGTGGTGGCGCTGTATCTGGCGGTGCTGATACTCGGCAACCTGATTTGTCTCTTGGCTGTGATCGACAGTCTGATTGATTTTCGCGGACGCATGGCGCGCAACAAAGGCCCAGGGCCCGCGAACGGTGAAGGTTAAAAGTTAAGAGGTAAGACCCAAATGGAAGTCATCCTGCTGGAAAAAATCGCCAACCTGGGCAACCTGGGCGACAAAGTGAATGTTAAGGCTGGTTACGGCCGTAACTTCCTGCTGCCGCAAGGCAAAGCAACTGCCGCTACCGCTGCGAACGTTGCTGCGTTCGAAGAGCGTCGTGCAGAGCTGGAAAAACTGGCTGCTGAGAAGAAAGCTTCGGCTGAAGCTCGTGCTGCTCAACTGGCTGAGCTGGAAGTGACCATCACTGCCACCGCTGGTGATGAAGGCAAGCTGTTCGGTTCCATCGGTACTCACGACATTGCTGACGCCCTGACCGCCTCTGGCGTGGAAGTGGCTAAAGCTGAAGTGCGTCTGCCGAACGGTACCATCCGTCACGTGGGCGAATTTGACGTTGCGGTGCACCTGCACTCCGACGTTGAAGCTACCGTCCGTGTTGTCGTGGTAGCTGCTTAAGCAACACCAATCGCCTGGCGCCTCTGGTGCCTGCGGTTTACATCGGGCACGATCTGCACACGCAGATCGTGCCCTTTGTCTTTCTGTATCTCCTGTTTTTTCCAATCTGATTTCTTGTGGCCATGAACGATATCTCCGATCCCGAACAGTTCGACCTGCAAACCGCCGCGCTAAAAGTCCCGCCGCATTCCATCGAGGCCGAACAGGCTGTGCTCGGTGGTTTGATGCTCGACAACAACGCCTGGGAGCGGGTGCTGGACCAAGTGTCGGACGGCGACTTCTATCGGCATGACCACCGCTTGATCTTCCGCGCCATCGCTAAGCTTGCCGACCAGAACTCGCCGTTCGACGTCGTGACCCTCTCCGAGCAGCTCGACAAGGAAGGGCAGATTTCACAAACCGGCGGCCTGGCCTACCTGGGCGAGCTGGCAAAAAACACCCCGTCGGTGGCCAATATCAAGGCCTACGCGCAGATTGTTCGCGAGCGCGCCACCTTGCGCCAGCTGATCGGCATCAGCAGCGAGATCGCCGACAGCGCGTTTAATCCGCAAGGCCGGCAGGCGGCGGAAATTCTCGATGAAGCCGAACGGCAGATCTTCCAGATCGCCGAAGCGCGGCCCAAAACCGGTGGGCCCGTCGGCGTGAATGCGCTGCTTACCAAGGCCATCGACCGTATCGATGAGCTGTTCAATACCGGCGAAGGCATCACCGGCCTGTCCACCGGCTTTACCGACCTGGACGACAAAACCAGCGGCCTGCAGCCCGCCGACTTGATCATCGTCGCCGGTCGTCCGTCGATGGGTAAAACCACCTTTGCCATGAACCTGGTGGAAAACGCGGTTCTGCGTAGCGACAAGGTGATTTTGGTGTACTCGCTGGAGATGCCAGGCGAATCGCTGATGATGCGTATGCTCTCGTCGCTGGGCCGCATCGACCAGACCAAAGTGCGTTCCGGACAGCTCGACGATGACGACTGGCCACGCCTGACCTCGGCGGTCAACTTGCTCAATGACCGCAAGCTGTTTATCGACGATACCGCCGGCATCAGCCCCTCGGAAATGCGCGCGCGTACCCGCCGCCTAGTGCGTGAGCACGGCGATGTCGGCCTGATCATGATCGACTACCTGCAACTGATGCAGATCCCCGGGTCGAGTGGCGACAACCGTACCAACGAGATTTCCGAAATCTCTCGCTCGCTCAAAGCCCTGGCCAAAGAATTCAACTGCCCGGTGGTGGCGCTCTCGCAGCTCAACCGCTCCCTGGAACAGCGCCCTAACAAGCGCCCGGTGAACTCCGACTTGCGTGAATCCGGTGCTATCGAGCAGGACGCCGACGTAATCATGTTTGTGTACCGCGACGAGGTATATCACCCCGAGACCGAGCACAAAGGCGTGGCCGAGATCATTATCGGTAAGCAGCGGAACGGACCGATCGGGTTTATTCGCTTGGCGTTTTTGGGCAAGTACACCCGCTTCGAGAATCTTGCCCCTGGCAGCTACAACTTCGACGACGACGAGTAAGACCTGCTGCACGACGTTCTGACTGCGTCGCGCGGTGCTCGCGTCCTCATGGGCTACAGCCCACTCCGGGCGCTGTGCTCCGGGCTCCTTGCCAGAACGCCGCTCGCTACGGTCTTGCCGGAATCGCTTAGCTCAGACCTTGTAGTGCGGCGAGATAAAGTCGGCATCCACATAGGGCGCCAGATAGTCTTCCAGGCGCTGACCTTGGCCGCATTCAAAGTGTTCATCGGTGTCGCTCAGCGTATCCAGCCGATCAATGCGGAAGTTGCGGAAGTCGCCGCGCAGTTCGCACCAGCTGCAGAGCGTCCAGGTTTGCCCCCAGAAGAACAGTCCCAAAGGCCAGATGCAGCGTTCGCTGCTCTGGCCTTTTTCGTCTTTGTAGCCCAGTTGCAGTTTGCGTTGTTGGCGGATGGCCAGGCGTAGCTGGCCGAGCCAGTGCACGGGGTAGAGGTTGGTTTCCGGGGCAAACAGATTATGGCGGTTGAGTTCGCTGCGCAGCTCGCTCGGCAGCACGTTGTGAATTTTTGCCAGCGCCGACTCGGCGGCATGTTGCAGGGCCGGGTCAGCCCAGGCTTTGACCATCTTGGCGCCGATCATCAGCGCTTCGATTTCTTCGCGTTCAAACATCAGCGGCGGCAGGTCCATGGGTTGGCGCAGCACATAGCCAACCCCGGCTTCGCCCTCCAGCGGCACGCCAGAGAGCGATAAGTCTTGGATATCGCGATAAATGGTACGCACCGACACCTGTAGCCGCTCGGCCAGCCACTGCGCGGTGGTCAGGCGGCGGCTGCGCAGGAATTGCACAATCTGGAACAGGCGGTCGGCGCGTCTCATGGCGTTCTCGGGTTATCTATTCAGGACACGCTGTGGAGCCCCACGCTATTGCCTTCACTGTCTTTAATCAAGGCGATGAATCCATGCGGGGCAATCTCGGTGCGCGGCTGCAAAATGATGCCGCCGGCATTGGGCACGCGGTCCAGCACGGCATCCAATTGGCCTTCCACGTTGAGGTATATACGGGTGCCGCCCGTGCCTGGGTGCATGCCGGGCATCGCGCTGATGCAGCCGCCAACGCCGCCATTTTCCTCGCCGGGGAAAATCCCCATGCGCGACATCGGACCATCAACAATGGGCAGCTCCACATCCAGCGCACGCTGGTAGAAAGTGTGGGCACGGTCAAAGTTGCTGACATACAGTTCGAACCAGTTCACGGCATTCATGGCATTCATTCCTTGGCGTTGTAGAGGGGGCAGGTGGGGTGTCCCGAACTGCTGATGGCCACTTTACGAGAGGGCTACTGACAGCCTTCTGTCAGTAGCCTGCAAAGATATTTCTGTGTCCTGCTGCGCTAAGATGCCGGTCCAATTTTTCCCCTGCTGTCGAGTTCGCCATGCGCCCGCTAGTTGCCACCATTGACCTCTCTGCCTTGCGCCATAACTACGCCGTCGCCCATCGCTGCGCGCCAGGCCGTCAGGCCTTTGCGGTGGTCAAGGCCAATGCCTATGGGCACGGCTTGCGTGAGGTGGTGGCGGCGCTAGCGGATGCCGACGGCTTTGCCGTGTGCTGCCTGGAAGAGGCACAGGTGGTGCGCGAGGTAAACGCTAAGGCGCGACTGTTGCTGTTGGAGGGCTGTTTTCAGGCTGGCGAATATCAGCAGGCTGCAGCGTTAAATCTGGATGTGGCCGTGCACAGCGTGGCGCAGGCCGAGGCGTTGTTGTCAGCCGCGTTGGCGCAGCCGCTGAACGTGTGGCTAAAGCTCGATAGCGGCATGCACCGCTTGGGCTTTTCCGCCGCCGCGCTGCGCGAGTGGCATGCCACGTTGGTCGCCAGCACCAACGTGGCAGAGCTAAATCTGCTTGGCCATTTCGCCTGTGCCGATGAGCGCGGCCATGAGCTGAACGAGCAGCAGGTCGAGCAGTTCCTTAGCCTGTTGGATCTGGAGTTTGACCAACGCTCCCTGGCCAACTCGGCCGCACTCTTGACCATTCCGGCTGCGCATATGGACTGGCAGCGTCCCGGCATCATGCTCTACGGTGCTACGCCGTTTGCCGAGCTAAGCGCCAAGGAACTCGGCTTGCAGCCAGTGATGAGCCTGACCGCCGAAGTGATCGCCCTGCGCGAAGTGCCGGCCGGTGAAAGTGTGGGTTATGGCGCCAGTTGGGTCGCGCAGCGGCCTTCATTGATCGGGACTGTGAGCTGCGGTTATGCCGACGGCTACCCGCGTCATGCGCCGCCGGGCACCGAAGTTGTGGTGCGCGGTCAGCGTGTGCCGCTGGCGGGCAGGGTGTCGATGGATATGCTCAGCATCGACCTCACCGACGTGGCCGGCGTGCAGCTAGGCGATGCGGTCGAGTTATGGGGCGCGCAGCTGCCGGTGGACGAGCTGGCGCAGCGTTGCGGCAGTATTGGCTACGAGTTGCTGACCAAGGTGACGGGGCGAGTGCCGCGCCATTACATCAAATGAGGTCGTAGCGTGCGCAGCGCACCCTAAGGTTGGTGCTTACACCAACCCGGTCGGCACCTGCAGTACATCAAGAAACAGGCACTGTTCCGGGCTTAACGCGCCATCTTTGCCGCGCATGATGCAGCCGGAGCGGCCTTGGCTTTTCGCTTGGTAAAGGGCTTCGTCTGCCGCTTTATACAGCCCGGCAAATTGCTTGGCGTGTTGCGGGAACAAGGCAGCGCCAATGCTGATGGTCACCGCCAGATTATTCGCGCCATAGAGCACCGGCCGCGCCAGCTCGGTGAGCAAGCGCACGGCAATTTCCTGGGCATACTGCTCAGCCTCCGGGCCGCTGATGACGATGGCAAATTCATCGCCGCCCAAACGCGCCACCATGTCGTTGCTGCGCACATGCTCGCGCAGGCGTTGGCCAATAGTGCGCAGCATCAGGTCGCCGGCATCGTGACCGTGGCGGTCGTTAATCGGTTTGAAATGGTCGAGGTCGACCAACAACAAGGCCACCGCTTCCTGACGGCGATGGGCATCGGCCAGGGTTTGTTCTACGCGCTCAATCAGGTAGCGGCGGTTAGGCAAGTCGGTAAGCGGGTCGTGAAAAGCGGCGTGTTGCAGTGCCTGCTCACGTTCCCGCAGCTGTTGGTTAGCCAGGGCCAGTTCGGCGGTGCGCCGCTCTACCGCGTCCTTTAATTCTTCAGCGCTGGCCTGGATCTGCGCCAGGCGCGCAGTCTTTTCTCGGTCGGCTTGCTCCACCGCGTCGGCGCGATCTTGCTTGAGGGTTTGAATGCGATAGGCCAGGGCAAAGGAGAACAGAATCGACTCCGCCGCCACCGCCAGCGGAAACACATAGGCGTTCCAGCCCGCTGGCTGCACCACGCCCGTGGTGCGCAACAGCAACAGGCCGGTGCTGCCCAAAATCAGGCCGTAGCCGCACAGGTAAAGAAACGCCGGAAAATAGTTCTGCCGCCAGCGGATAAACGCCGAGCCCAGTGCCGCCGGAATACTGGTAAACGACAGCAGGGCAATAATCCAAGCTGCCGCGCCGCGCTGGCCGAAAAAGTCCAGGGCGATGGCCACCACATACACCACACACGCCAGGTTCAGCAGGTGGTGCGCCCAACGTACATAGCGCCGGGTTTGCATCAGTGTCTGAGTGAAGCGCGAGGCGAAAATGCCCCACAGTGAAGGCAGCATTATGCGGTCCAGCCAGACGGGTACCGGGTGGTTGGGCCACAGGTATTGGAAGCCATGGCCGGTCATGCTGACGATAAACAGCAGCGCACCACCGGTGGCCAGCACGTACCAGAAGTACGCCGCGTCGCGCAGGCTAAAGAAGATAAACAGGTTGTACAGCAGCAGGGCGGTGATGATGCCGTAGATCACCCCCAGGCCAATATTTTCGCTGGCAGCCATTTGGCTGAGGTCGTCCAATTGCCAGACTTTTAACGGGAAGGAATTGCCCGCTGGGTCGTAGGTGCGCAGGTAGAGGGTCAGCGGTTCTTCGCCCAGCTCGGGAAGCTTAAATAGCGTGCGGCGATAAGGGTGGTCGCGGCCCTCGGCGTAGTTCACCACTTCGCCGCCCTGGCGCTGCGTCCAACTGGTGTGGGGGCCGGGCAGGTACAGCTGCATATTCAGTTGGGTAACCGAGCCGACTTCCAGCCACCAGTGTTGCGGTGCTTCGCTGCGCCGTTGCAGGCTGACCTTAATCCACCATGGGTTGCGGCTCTGGCCTACGCTCGCCTTGCCGTTGGCCGGAACAAAGCGCTGTTGCACGGCCGGATCGGCCATATCCGCGATATTCAACTTGGCGCCGACATCTTCCAGCAGCTCGATCTGCCCATTCAGGGCCAAACCGCTGCTGGTGCTGTCCAAGAGCACGGGCGCAGCCGCGAATGATTGACCGCAAAATGCGATCAGCAGGGCATACAGGCACATCCGCACAATCTTCAGCCGCACTCCAACACTCCTTGTACCCAAGCGCTGCGGCCGGGCGAATAAAACTTCGTCGAGTATAGCCACCGAATGCGAATGTGATCACAAGCTAAATAAGACATTTCTCGTCATCCATCGGCCAGTAGCTGACTGATAAGGTCGGGTTCTGTACATTTTTTGTGCTATATTCCGCGCCCGCGATTTTCCCCGCAACCGCCATACGGTCATCCCATGAGAGCAGCCAAGCCGTTATTCGATTATCCAAAGTACTGGGCCGAGTGTTTCGGACCTGCACCTTTCCTGCCAATGAGCCGGGAAGAGATGGATCAACTTGGCTGGGACTCCTGCGACATCATCATCGTTACCGGTGACGCTTATGTGGATCACCCGTCATTTGGCATGGCCATTATTGGCCGTTTGCTCGAGGCCCAAGGCTTTCGCGTTGGCATCATTGCCCAGCCGAACTGGCAGTCCAAAGACGATTTTATGAAGCTCGGCGAGCCGAACCTGTTCTTTGGCGTCGCGGCCGGCAACATGGATTCGATGATCAACCGCTACACCGCCGACAAAAAAATCCGTTCAGACGACGCCTACACCCCCGGTGGCCTAGCCGGCAAACGTCCGGACCGCGCCAGCTTGGTGTATAGCCAGCGTTGCAAAGAAGCCTACAAAAACGTGCCGATCGTCCTTGGCGGCATTGAGGCGTCGCTGCGCCGCATCGCCCACTACGACTACTGGCAAGACCGCGTGCGCAACTCGATCCTGATCGACGCCAGCGCCGACATCCTGCTGTACGGCAACGCTGAGCGTGCCATTGTTGAAGTGGCCCAGCGCCTGTCTTATGGGCAGAAAATCGAAGAAATCACCGACGTGCGCGGCACCGCGTTTATTCGCCGCGATACCCCGCAGGGCTGGTACGAAGTGGACTCCACCCGTATCGACCGCCCGGGCAAGGTCGACAAAATCATCAACCCCTACGTAAATACCCAGGACACCCAGGCCTGCGCCATCGAGCAGGAAAAGGGCCCGGTTGATGATCCTGAAGAAGCAAAAGTGGTGCAGATCCTCGCCAGCCCGCGTATGACCCGCGACAAAACCGTGATCCGCCTGCCGTCGATGGAAAAGGTGCGTAACGACCCGGTCTTGTATGCCCACGCTAACCGCGTACTGCACCTGGAAACCAACCCCGGCAACGCCCGCGCCCTGGTACAAAAACATGGCGAAGTGGATGTGTGGTTCAACCCGCCACCCATTCCCATGACCACCGAAGAGATGGACTACGTGTTCGGCATGCCCTATCAGCGCGTTCCGCACCCGGCCTATGGCAAGGAAAAAATCCCCGCCTACGACATGATCCGTTTCTCGGTAAACATCATGCGTGGCTGCTTTGGCGGCTGCACCTTCTGCTCCATTACCGAGCACGAAGGCCGCATCATCCAGAACCGCTCGGAAGAGTCGATCATTCGCGAGATCGAAGAAATTCGCGACAAGGTGCCAGGCTTTACCGGGGTGATTTCCGACCTCGGCGGGCCCACCGCCAACATGTACCGCATTGCCTGCAAGAGCCCGGAAATTGAATCGGCGTGCCGCAAGCCATCGTGCGTGTTCCCCGGCATCTGCCCGAACCTGAACACCGATCACTCGTCGCTGATCCAGCTTTACCGCAGCGCCCGTGCTCTACCAGGCGTGAAGAAGATTCTGATCGCCTCGGGGCTGCGATACGACTTGGCGGTGGAATCGCCCGAGTACGTGAAAGAACTGGTCACCCACCACGTCGGTGGTTATCTGAAGATCGCCCCGGAACATACCGAGGAAGGTCCGCTGAACCAGATGATGAAGCCGGGTATTGGCTCCTACGACAAGTTCAAGCGCATGTTCGAGAAGTACTCGAAAGAGGCGGGCAAAGAGCAGTACCTGATCCCGTACTTTATCGCCGCGCACCCAGGCACTACCGACGAAGACATGATGAACCTGGCCCTCTGGCTTAAGGGCAACGGCTTCCGCGCCGACCAGGTGCAGGCGTTCTACCCCTCGCCAATGGCCACTGCCACCGCCATGTACCACTCGGGCAAAAACCCGCTGCGCAAGGTCACCTACAAGAGCGACGGCGTGACCATTGTGAAGAGCGAAGAGCAGCGCCGCCTGCACAAAGCCTTCCTGCGCTACCACGACCCGAAAGGCTGGCCAATGCTGCGTGAAGCGCTGCTGCGCATGGGCCGTGGCGACCTGATCGGGCCGGGTAAAAATCAGCTGATCCCGCTGCACCAGCCGGCTACTGACAGCTACCAGAGCGCGCGCCGGAAGAACTCGACGCCAGCCGGTAGCCATAAAGTGGCCAAGGAAACCAAAATCCTGACCCAGCACACCGGCCTGCCACCGCGTGCCAGTGATGGCGGGAACCCGTGGGACAAACGTGAACAGGCCAAAGCCGCCGCGTTTGCCAAGAGCAAAGAGGATGCTCAGGCTCGTCACGAAGCGGCCAAGGGTGGCAAGGGTAAAGGCGGCAAGGGCGGCAAGAAGCCCGCGCGTCAGCCAGTCTTTCCGCGCTAGGCCGCTGGTGCGCACAGCACACCCTACGAGGCGCGACCGTGTTCGTCGTAGGGTGTGCTGCGCGCACCAAGCGATATCCGCCAATTCGCTGAGCAGCATACCTTTGCGGCATATTTTCCATGCCTTCGATTCATCTGCGGCCCGCAACCCCCGTATCATCTGCTTATTCGTTTAAGCGCTTAAAATCCAAGTTTTAATTATTTTATTCCCTCTGACTCAGATCATTACATTGCCTGCACGCTTTCGGCAGTCCGCTGCCCACCTGATGCAGGAGTTTTCCCATGCGCTTTTTCCCGCTGTTTCGCCGCGCTGCGGCTCAATCCGTAACCGTGGTATTGGCCCTGGCCGCTACTGGTGTATTGGCTGCTGACCTCAAGCAAATCCGTATCGCGGTGCCAGATATCAGTGCCGGCAAAACACCCAGCGGCGCTGGTGTGGTCGACGTGCTGCGTGACCGCCAAGACCTGGAAAAAGAATTCGCCGCCGACGGCATCGAAGTGCAGTGGACCTTCTTTAAAGGCGCAGGCCCGGCGGTCAACGAAGCGCTGGCCAATGGTCAGGTCGACTTGGCTTACCTCGGCGACCTGCCCGCCATCGTCGGTAAAGCCAATGGTCTCGATACCCGCCTGCTCAGCGCCACTGCCCGTGATGTGCGGCAGTACCTCGGCGTATTGCCAGGCTCCGGCATCACCTCGCTGGAAACCCTCAAAGGCAAGCGCGTGGCCATTTTCCGCGGCACCGCTACGCAGCTGTCGTTTGATGCCGCGTTGGCCAGCAAGGGCCTGACCGAGCGTGATTTCAAAGTGATCAACCTCGACTACAACGCCGCTGGCGCTGCCTTGGCGGCCAAACAGATTGATGCCACCTGGACCGGCCCCGGCGTATTTGCCCTGCAAGCGCGCGGCCTGGCCGAAGTGCCGGTGAGCACCACCGACCTCAATGGCGCCGGCAGCCTGCAGGCTGTTCTGGTCGGCACCGGCGCCTTTGTCGATGCCCACCCGGATATCGTTAAACGCCTGCTTAAAGCCCAACAACCGGCGGTCACTTGGCTGCGCAACGAAGAGCACAAGCAGGCCTATATCGACTTGGTCGCCAAGCTCTCGGGCTATCCAGCCAGCATTCTCAGTGCCGACGCTGGCAACCAATCCTTTGTGAAAATCTTCGCCCCGCAACTGGATGCGGAGTTTCTCGGCAACCTGCAAAACGGCGTGAACGTGGCGCTGGAGCAAAAGCTGATTCGCAAGGGCTTTGACGTTAAAGACTGGGCGCAACCGGCCTTTCTCGACGCCGCCCTGCAAGGCGCCGACGCCAGCGCCGCGCAGGCCTCGCGTTAAGTCAGCGCACGCAGGGGAGGGGAACCATGCGCCGCATCGCCACCATTGCCACCTGAGTGCAGGTTGGTGTCCGCGTCCCTGCGGTGCAGCATTCGTAAGGCCAATTCAACCCTGACGTCATCCCCTGCCCCGATTCCGTGCGATGCTCTGCCCCATACCTCGCCATTAGCGCGATTTTGGTGCCGCGGCCTGGCCACGGTGGACGAATCCACCGGCCCAGCCCCGGCTGGCATAAGTCTTGCGCGGCTCACAGCCCGTCAAGGCTCGCAGGAGGCACGCCGTGTCGATTCATGTCGCATTGCACCATGTAACGCACTACCGCTATGACCGCGCGGTGGACCTGGGTCCGCAAATCGTTCGTCTGCGCCCCGCCGCCCATAGCCGCACGCGGGTGCTGTCGTATGCATTAAAGGTCTTGCCGGAAAAACATTTCATCAATTGGCAACAAGACCCCCAGGGCAATTACCTGGCGCGCTTGGTGTTTCCGGAGAAGACCACCGAGCTGCGCATTGAGGTCGATCTGGTCGCCGAGATGGCGGTGTTTAACCCGTTCGATTTCTTCCTTGAGCCCTACGCGGAAAAGATTCCGTTCACCTATGCGGCGGACGAAAAGCGCGAGCTGACGCCGTATCTGGCCACCCTCGAACCCACCACAAAATTCGACGCGTATGTCGCCAGCATTGAGCGCAAGCCGCTGCCGACCATTGATTTTCTAGTGGCGCTGAACCAGCGCCTGAGCGATGACATCAGCTACCTGATCCGCATGGAGCCAGGTGTGCAAACCCCCGAGCAAACCCTGACCAACGCCTCCGGCTCGTGCCGCGATTCGGCCTGGTTACTGGTGCAGATCTTGCGCAATCTCGGCTTGGCTGCGCGGTTTGTGTCGGGCTATTTGATTCAACTGACTGCCGACGTCAAAGCCCTGGATGGCCCGTCCGGCACCACAGTGGATTTCACTGACCTGCACGCCTGGTGCGAGGTGTATTTGCCGGGCGCCGGTTGGGTGGGCCTGGACCCCACGTCCGGGCTGTTTGCTGGTGAAGGTCATATCCCATTGGCATGTAGCCCCGAGCCTTCTTCTGCGGCGCCCATTAGTGGCGTGGTCGAGCCGTGTGAAGCCGAGTTCAGCCACGAAATGTCGGTGGAGCGCATTTGGGAGGCGCCGCGGGTTACCAAACCGTATACCGATGAGCAGTGGCTGGAGATCGAACGCCTGGGCCGGCAGATTGATAGCGACCTGCTGCAAGGCGATGTGCGCCTGACCATGGGCGGCGAGCCGACCTTTGTGTCGATTGATGACCCCGATGGCGCCGAGTGGAATACCGACGCCCTGGGCGAGAACAAACGCAAGCTCTCCGCCGAGCTGTACCAGCGTATGCGCAAGCGTTACGCCCCTAATGGCCTGGTGCATTTTGGCCAGGGCAAGTGGTACCCCGGCGAGCAATTGCCGCGTTGGTCGCTGAACTGCTTTTGGCGTCACGACGGCCAGCCGATCTGGCACAACCTGGCGCTGATTGCCGACGAGGGCGAAGACTACAAGGCCGACGGTGAGTTGGCTGGGGTGTTTTTGGCCAGCGTGGCGGAACGGTTGCAGCTCTCGCCGGAGTTTGTCTTCCCCGCATACGAGGACAATTTCTACTACCTCTGGCGTGAAGGCGCGTTGCCGAAAAACGTCAGCGCCGAGGACCCGCGCCTGGAAGACGCAATGGAGCGCGCGCGGCTGCGTAAGGTATTTGCCCAGGGCCTGGATAAGGTCGTTGGCCAAGTGCTGCCGCTGGCTCGCACCGCGGCTGAAGATGCCTGGCAGAGTGGCCGTTGGTACCTGCGCGACGAACATTGCCGCTTGGTGCCCGGCGACTCGGCCATGGGCTATCGCCTGCCATTGGCCTCGCAGCCGTGGGTCAAGGCTGCCGAATTTCCGTTTGTGCATGCCCAAGACCCGAACCAGGCCTTTGCCGAGCTTCCGGCTGCCGACACCTTGCGTTTGCTGCCGGTAGAATGTGGCGAAGCGCCGGTCAAGGGCGAAGAGCGGGAACCGAAGATTGATGAGTCGGCTTCCTGGTTAACTCGCACGGCGTTGTGCGCCGAAGCCCGCGACGGCCGTCTGTATCTGTTTATGCCGCCGTTGGCCAAGCTGGAGGATTACCTGGCGCTGGTCAGCGTGATTGAAGCCTGCGCTGAAGAGCTGCATTGCCCGGTGTTGCTGGAAGGGTACGAGCCGCCGAGCGACCCGCGTTTGGGCAATTTCCGCATCACCCCGGACCCCGGCGTTATCGAAGTCAACGTGCAGCCCTCGTCCAGTTGGGAGCAGTTGGTCGAGCGCACCGAGTTCCTTTATGAGGAAGCCCGACAAACGCGCCTGACCACGGAAAAATTTATGATCGACGGCCGCCACACCGGCACCGGTGGCGGTAACCACTTTGTCCTTGGTGGCGCCACGCCGGGCGATTCGCCGTTTTTGCGCCGCCCCGATCTGCTGCGCAGTTTGATCAGCTATTGGCACAATCACCCGTCGCTGTCGTACCTGTTCTCCGGGCTGTTTATTGGCCCGACGTCGCAGGCGCCGCGCATCGACGAGGCGCGCAACGACTCGCTATACGAGCTGGAAATTGCCTTCTCGCAAATGCCGGCACCGGGCGAGCAATGCCCGCCGTGGATCGTTGACCGTCTGCTGCGCAACTTGCTTATCGATGTCACCGGCAATACCCACCGCGCCGAGTTCTGCATCGACAAGCTCTATTCGCCTGACAGCGCCAGTGGCCGTTTGGGCTTGCTGGAGCTGCGAGGCTTTGAAATGCCGCCCCATGCGCGCATGAGCCTGACTCAGCAACTGCTGCTGCGTGCCTTGGTGGCGCGTTTCTGGCGTGAGCCCTATGCGCCGCCAAAGCTGGCGCGCTGGGGCACTGAGCTACACGACCGCTTCTTGCTGCCGCACTTTATCCAGCAGGATTTTGCCGACGTGATCGTCGAGCTAAACAACGCCGGTTATCCGCTGCGCGCTGAGTGGTTTGCGGCCCACACCGAATTCCGTTTTCCGAAAATTGGCGACTACAACGTCGCGGGTATTGAGCTGGAGTTGCGCCAAGCCCTGGAGCCTTGGCATGTGCTGGGCGAGGAGGGCGGCGGTGGCGGCACGGTGCGTTATGTCGACTCTTCCCTGGAACGTGTGCAGGTAAAACTCAACGGTTTGCCACCGCAGCGCTACATGCTCACCTGCAATGGTGTGCCGGTGCCGTTGCAGCCCACCGGGCGCGTGGGGGAGTTTGTCGCGGGCGTGCGTTTTCGCGCCTGGCAGCCGTATAACGCGCTGCAGCCGACAATTCCCGTGCATGCACCGCTGATTTTTGACCTGCTTGATACCTGGATGCAGCGCTCGCTGGGCGGTTGCCAGTATCATGTCGCCCACCCCGGCGGGCGTAATTATGAAACCTTGCCGGTGAATGCCAACGAAGCCGAAAGCCGGCGCATGGCGCGCTTCTTCCGTTTGGGCCACAACCCTGGGCACTTGCCGGTGCCGTTGTTGCAGGTCAACGATGAAATGCCCATGACCCTGGATTTGCGTCTGCATCGAAGTTGAGGCTGGCAAGACCCATCGCCGCCCGGTGTAGGCGGCGAGGCACGGGTGATATCCGTGGTCTGCGCTACGCTTTTTTAGCCGTTTACTGTGATTACTCCTGCGTCTGCCGAGCGTTACATGCCTGACCTGCTGCACTGTTACCGGCTGACCCCGGGTACCTACCACGAGATGCTCGACGCCGAGGGAAACCTGCGTGCCCATTGGCGCCGCATGTTTGACCAACTGCAACGCAGCAGCGTGCTGCAACTGGCCCAACGCCAGGCCTTGCTGACTCGGCAGATTCAGGAAAACGGCGTTACCTACAACGTTTATGCCGACCCCAAAGGCGCAGACCGCCCCTGGGAATTGGACCTATTGCCCAACCTGTTGGCCGCCGATGAGTGGCAGCAGATTGCCGCAGGCATCGCCCAGCGCGCCAAGTTGCTAAACAGCGTATTGGCCGACCTCTATGGCCCGCAAAAGCTCATCTCTGGTGGCCTGTTGCCGGCTGAGCTGATCTTTGGCCATAACAACTTCCTTTGGCCGTGCCAGGGCGTGCAGCCGCCCGATGGCACATATCTGCACGTGTATGCCGTGGACTTGGCTCGCACCCCGGATGGCCGCTGGTGGGTGACCGCCGACCGTACCCAGGCGCCTTCCGGTGCCGGTTATGCCTTGGAAAACCGCCAGATCGTTTCGCGCGCGTTTCCGGAGCTGTACCGCGATTTGCAGATTCAGCACCTCAACGCGTTTTTCCGCACCTTGCAGGAAACCGTAGCCCGTCAGGCCCCCACCGACGGCGAAGTGCCGCTGGTGGTATTGCTGACGCCGGGGCGGTTTAACGAAAGTTATTTTGAGCATCTGTACCTGGCGCGCCAGCTTGGCTACCCGCTGGTAGAAGGTGGCGACCTGACCGTGCGCGACGCCACCGTATACCTGAAAACCCTCAGCGGTCTGCGCCGCGTGCACGCCATCATGCGCCGTCTGGACGATGACTTCTGCGACCCATTGGAGCTGCGTACCGACTCGGCGCTGGGCGTGCCGGGGCTGCTGGAGTCGGTGCGCCAAGGCCGCGTGCTGGTGGCCAACGCCTTGGGCAGTGGTGTGCTGGAGTCGCCGGGGTTGCTGGGCTTTCTACCGAAAATCAACCAGCACCTGTTTGGCGAAGAACTGCTGTTGCCCTCGATTGCTACCTGGTGGTGTGGCGAGGAACCGGTGCTGGCCCAGGCGCTTGAGAAGCTGCCGGAATTGCTGATTAAACCGGCCTTCCCGTCGCAGAGTTTTACCCCGGTATTTGGCCGCGACCTTAGCAAGGAACAGCTCAGCGCCTTGGCCAAACGTATTCGTGCGCGGCCTTATGCGTATGTGGCGCAGGAGCTGCCGCAACTGTCGCAAGCGCCGGTCTGGCAGGCGGAAAATGGCCAGCTGCAACCGCGCGCCATCGGTATGCGCGTGTATGCGGTGGCCGATGCCGATGGCTATCGAATTTTGCCGGGCGGCCTGACTCGCGTGGCGGCCGAGGCGGATGCCGAAGTGGTGTCCATGCAACGCGGCGGCGCCAGTAAAGACACCTGGGTGCTGGGCGAACCGGCGCCGGGTGGCGAAACCAAACCAAATCCGAAAAACCTCGGCGGCCTCGGCCTGGTACGCCGTGACCCGTACCTGCCGTCGCGCATTGTGGAAAACCTGTTCTGGTTTGGTCGCTACTGCGAGCGCTGCGATGACAGCGCCCGACTGCTGCGCATCATGCTCGCGCGTTATGTCGAAGGCGACGATCCGTTGGCCTTGCGCGCGGCGGTGGAATTGGCTGAAAGCCTCAAGTTATTGCCGGAAGAGGGCGACTTGCATGAGCGCTTGTTAGAAGCGCTGCTGGGCCGGGAATGGCCAGCCAGCCTGCGTGCCAATCTGCTGCGCTTGCAGTGGGCGGCCTCGCAAGTGCGTGGCAAGCTGTCCCGCGAAAACTGGCAGGCGCTGGTGCAACTGCAGCACGACGCGCAGATTCTTGACCGGGAGGAACCCGACTTCGGCGAGCTGCTGGACTTCCTCAACCGCCTGGTGATGTCGCTGGCGGCCTTGTCCGGTTTTGCCCTTGACGATATGACCCGCGACGAAGGCTGGCGCTTTTTAATGGTCGGTCGGCAGATCGAGCGCCTGCAATTTCTCAGTCGCAGCCTGGCGGAGTTTCTCCACGGCGTGGCGGTGTTTGACCAGGTTGGCCTGGAATGGCTGCTGGAGCTGGGTAACAGCAGCATCACCTACCGCTCACGCTATATGGCCGTGCCGCAGCTGATTCCGGTGCTCGACTTGCTGCTGCTCGATGAGCAGAACCCCCACGCGGTGTTATTCCAACTGCGCTTGGTGGTGCGTTCGTTAAGCCGTTTGAACGAAGACTTTGGCGCGCCGCGTGAGGTGGGCCTGACCCTCCTGGCTGAGCAGTTGGAGGCATTCAATCTGGGCAGTCTGGAAAACCAGCTATTTGGCGTCACCAGCTTGCGTGCCGTCATCGACGGCTTGGTGGTGCTGCTGGGCAAGGTTTCCGAAGCTGCCGGCCACGCCTCGGATCGTTTAGCCCTGCGCCATTTCGCCCATGTTGACGATGTGAGCAAACAGACGGTGTCGGTGTAATGAGCGCGCGCTACCAGATTCTCCACGACACCCATTACCGCTACGACAGCCCGGTGTCCCTGGCCCAGCAACTGGCGCATTTATGGCCGCGGCCCAGCCCGTGGCAGGTGTGCACCCAGCAAGAGCTGCACATCAACCCCGAGCCCACCAGCCGCCGCGATGAGCAGGATGTGTTTGGTAACCCGATTACCCGCCTGGCTTTCGAACGGCCCCATGACGAACTGCAGGTCAATGCCCGCTTGGTGGTGGAGTTGCGCGCGCAGCCGGTGCTGGATTTTCACCAGTCACCGGCGTGGGACCATACACGCAGCGTGCTGACCTACAACGGCAAGCCCAAGCCCGATCCGGTACTGGACGCCTGTCGCTTCTGCTTTGAGTCGCCCTATGTGCGCCTGAAAAAAGCCTTCTCCGACTACGCCGACAGTTGCTTCCCGCCCAACCGTCCGTTGTTGCTCGGCGTGCAGGCGTTGATGGAAAAGATCTTTCGCGAATTCACCTTTGACGCCGAAGCCACCCAAGTGGCGACGCCGCTGGTGGAAGTGCTGGAACGCCGTCGGGGTGTATGCCAGGACTTTGCCCACCTGATGCTCGCCTGCTTGCGTTCGCGGGGCTTGGCGGCGCGTTACGTCAGCGGCTATTTGCTCACCCAGCCGCCACCGGGTCAGCCGCGGCTGATTGGCGCCGATGCCTCGCATGCCTGGGTGTCGGTGTATTGCCCCAAGCTCGGCTGGGTGGATTTCGACCCCACCAACAATGTGCGGCCGGCGTTGGAGCACATCAGCTTGGCGCGCGGGCGTGACTTCTCCGATGTGTCGCCCTTGCGCGGGGTGATTCTCGGCGGCGGTAGCCACGACCCCGACGTGCAGGTCACCGTCCTTCCCTTATAGATCGCTTGGTGCGCACAGCACACCCTACGGCAGGTACGACCGTAGGGTGTGCTGTGCGCACCTTCACGCGATCTAAGATTTTGCCGTCATCACTTTCCGAAAGGCGCGTGGGGCTTGGTTTTTAATTTAGTTGGAACTATAGTGCCAATTAAATAAAGGGTTACAAAACTCATAAAAACCTTGCGGAGCCCGCCATGCGTATCGCCACCTTGTCTGTACTTGCCGTCTCTGTGTTGCTTGCCGCGTGTGGCGAGCCAGAGAAGCCGGCCGTTACCCACGTCGATTTCCAGAAAGAGCTGCAAGGCAAGCTGATCGCCGCCAAGCCTGGCGATGTGATTGAAATCCCTGCCGGTACTTACCAGCTCGACCGCAGCCTGAGCCTGAAAGCCAGTGGGGTAACCATTAAGGGCGCCGGCATGGACAAGACCGTGCTCAGCTTCAAGGGCCAGAAGAGCGGCGCCGAAGGCCTGCTGGTGGATGCCTCGGACTTCACTATCGAAGACCTGGCGTTTGAAGACACCAAAGGCGATTCGCTAAAAGTGGTGGGCGGCAAAAACATCATCATCCGCCGTGTGCGCACCGAATGGACTAACGGCCCGGCCACCGAAAACGGTGCCTATGGCGTATACCCGGTGCAGACCGAAAACGTCCTGCTTGATGGCGTGGTGGCCATTGGTGCATCGGACGCCGGCATCTACGTCGGCCAGTCGCGCAACGTGGTGGTGCGCAATAGCCGGGCGGAGAAAAACGTCGCCGGCATCGAGATTGAAAACACCATTGGCGCCGATGTTTATGACAACGTCGCCACCGGCAATACCGGCGGCATTCTGGTGTTCAACATGCCTAACTTGCAGCAGGCTGGCCGCGCCACCCGAGTGTTCCACAACAAGGTGCAGGGCAATAACCACGACAACTTTGGCCACAAAGGCACGCCAGTGGCCAGCGTGCCGGCGGGTTCCGGGGTGGTGATCAACTCCAACGATCAGGTGGAAATCTTCGACAACGATATTGGCGAACACAAAACCGCCAACCTGATCGTTAGCAGCTACTTCAGCACCGGTTACACCAACCTCTCCACCGCCGACGGCTTCGACCCCTACCCGGAAAGTATCTATATCTACGGCAACCGTTTTGGCCCGGGCGGCGACAGCCCGGACAACCTTGAACTCAAGGCCCTGCGCATCAGCCAATTCGGCCTTAGCGGGCGGCTGCCGGACATTCTTTGGGACGGCTACGTCAATGCCGAGAAGCTTAAAGACGGCAAGCTGCCGGCCGACCTGGCGATCTGCGTGGATAACGGCGCGGCGGGCTTGATCAATGTCGACGCACCCAACGGCTACAAAAACATCAGCACCGATATGAGCAGCCATAAATGCAGCCTGCCGAAGTTGCCGGCCATTGAACTGGCGTCGGCCAAAGCGGGGCAGGGTGCATGAAGGCATGGCTTGTGTTGGCGGGCACGCTGCTGATTGCCGCGTGCTCCAAGCAGTCGGCACCGTTGTATTTGCCTGAGGGCGACAAGTACCCGCAAACCCTCAGCGAGTGGGGCATGTTGCAGCTCGGCGGCGGGCATTTGCAGCCTGCTGCCGAGGTCACGCCCTACGACCTGAATACGCCGTTGTTCACCGACTACGCGCACAAAATGCGCACCGTGTGGATGCCGACCGGTTCGGCGGCCAGCTATGGCGAGGAGCATTTCGACTTCCCTGTCGGCACCGTGCTGAGCAAAACCTTTTACTACCCCAAAGACGAACAGGGCCGCCTGCGCCGTAATAGCCAGGACGACCGCGATGCCAACAACGGTCTGCAGCTGGACCGCGTGCATCTGGTGGAAACGCGCATCTTGCTTAAGCAGAAAAACGGCTGGGTGGCGCTGCCCTATGTGTGGAACGACAAGCAAACGGAAGCCCACCTGGAATTGGCGGGTGACAGCCAAAGCCTGAGCTTGCTGGACGATCAAGGGCAGACGTTGGCCGTGGATTACGCCGTGCCAGACGCCAATCAATGCGCCGGTTGCCACGAAGAAAGCCACGGTCAGGGCATCAACCCGCTGGGGCCGAAAGCGCGGCATTTGAACAAAGATTTGGTCTATGCCGATGGCACCGCCAACCAACTGCAGCACTGGCAGCAAAAGGGTTTGCTCAAAGGTCTGCCGGCTGAGTTGGCTGGTGTGCCACAGAACGCTTTGTGGGGCCATCCGCGCGTCGGTGAAAGCCTGGAGAAACAAGCGCGCAGTTATCTCGACGCCAACTGCACGCACTGCCATAACCCCAAAGGGCCGGCGCGTACGTCCGGCTTGATGCTAAACCTGGCCACGGCCACCGGCATTCACAGCGGTGTGTGCAAACAGCCGGTGGCGGCGGGCAAAGGCTCGGGGGATAGGCTGGTGGATATTCACCCGGGCAAACCAGATGAGTCGGTGCTCATTTACCGTCTGGAAAGCACCGACCCCAGCGTGATGATGCCGGAGCTGGGGCGCTCGGTGGTGCACCACGAAGGTGTTGAAGTGCTAACGCGCTGGATCGCCAGCTTGGATGGCGGCTGCTGAACCGTAGGTTGGGCTGAACGAAGCGAAGCCCAACACGGGCCGACCCAACTGACTGGCAGGCCGGCGCGTATCGGCCGCCATGTTGGGCTTCGCTGTGCTCAACCCAACCTACGGGACTCGGCCTACGTGTCATTAGGCGTTGGGCTTTTCGTCTGACGCCTCGGGCTCATCGTTCGCGTCGTCATCAGGCGCCACACCATGCTCAAGCTCATGGGCAATACGGCGTTGACGTTTCTCTTCCTTCTTTTGCTCTTTGGCAAGGTCGCGTTGCTGTTTGGCGAAGGCGTAGTTGGGTTTGGCCATGGTGTTCCTCGGGGGCAGGGGCGCAGTGGTTTGATTAAAGCGCAACGCAGCGCGGCGCGCTGTCATTTCGCTTAGCCGGCCGGCGTTCTAGCGGTCTACCCACTTAGGCGCGACGGCCGGTTTCCAGGCATCCATGGCGGCAATCAGCGCGCTTGCCGACTCATTGATTTGCAGCATTTCCCGGTGCGGAGCGCGAACAAAACGTTCTTCCACCAAGTGGTCGAGAAAGTCATTGAGCTTGGCGTAGAAGCCATTCACCTCCAACAACCCCATGGGTTTGCTGTGGTAGCCGAGTTGGCCCCAGGTCCAGACCTCGAACAACTCTTCCAAGGTGCCAAGGCCACCGGGCAGAGCAATAAAGCCATCACTCAGCTCGGCCATCCGCGCTTTGCGCGCATGCATGCCGTCGACCACTTCCAGACGGGTGAGGCCCGGGTGACCGATTTCGGCGTCTTTTAGCGACTGCGGAATTACCCCAATCACTTCACCACCGGCAGCCAGTGCTGCGTCGGCGACGATGCCCATTAGGCCAACCGCGCCACCGCCGTACACTAGGCGAATGCCTTGCTCGGCCAGGGTGCGGCCAAGGTTTACCGCCGCTTCGCTATACACCGGGTTGGCGCCTGGGCTGGCACCGCAAAAAACACAAAGGGAACGCAACGACATAACAGGCTCCATAGGCAAAAACTGCCCACAGGGTACTGGCTGAGTGCACGCTCACCAAGGCTTAGGTAACAGGGTTAATCGGTGCTGGTGCCGCTAGCGCCGCATGCGTAGGCGGCCAGCAGGCTGCGTAACAGGTCATTAATGTTCATGGTTCGGCCCTCGTTGAAAGAGTGGCCAGGCTAACGGGGGCAGGCGGTGGCCGGCTGTTTGATTCTGTCGATGGCGGCCATAGCACTTTAGTAGTGCGGCTTTTTGCCTCACGAATGCTTGAACCAGGCTGTGCTATCAAACGTCTGTGTAACTGCACGAACCTTTTGTTGCTGCACCTGCCGTCTGGCGTTTGTGCCGATACGGCAGATTCCTCAGGGCCAATGGCCCATCCTGCCAAGGAGTTCACCATGCTTCGCAAGCTTGTAGTTGCTTCCGTTCTTACTCTGGCCAGTGTTCAGGTCTTCGCCGCCGATTGTTCCGTGACGGTCGACTCCACCGACCAAATGACCTACGACACCAAAGACATCAAAATCAGCAAAAGCTGCAAAACTTTCACCGTCAATTTGACCCACAGCGGCGCGCTGCCGAAAAACGTGATGGGCCATAACCTGGTTATCAGCAAAACCGCCGATTCGGCTGCTGTGGCTACCGATGGCATGGCGGCAGGCATTGATGCCAACTACCTGAAAGCCGGTGATGACCGTGTAATCGCCCACACCAAAGTCATTGGTGCTGGCGAGAAAGACGCGGTGACGTTTGATGTGAGCAAGCTCAAAGCCGGCGAAGACTATGCGTTCTTCTGCTCGTTCCCAGGGCATATTTCGATGATGAAAGGCGCTGTGACGCTGGTGGACTAAGCCCAATCAGCTACTGCGCTGCCCTATTGGCAAGCACCGTCGTCCCCGCGCAGGCGGGGACCTAGGATAGTGAAGGGGGCGTCGCTCGGCGACGCACTCTGGGTCCCCGCCTTCGCGGGGACGACGGCTTTTTGCCGTTACCGCGAGTCGGTCATTTTGAAGATGCCCTGGGCATTGCTGCTATCGAAGTGCAGGTCCAACTCGCCGGTCTCTTCATCCACTTCGCGCTGAATAAATTCCACAAACGACCCCGGCACGCTGCGTTGCACGGTTTGCCCGTGGGCGTCGATAAAGTTGCGTTGCACCTTTACGGCTTTGTAGGCGGTTTGCATCACCCGACGCGAGCTGGAGGTTTCGATGCTGTCTTTCATCGGTCGGCCGAGGGTGCGCTGGTGGTCGACCACCGCTTGCAGGTCGACAACGCGGTCGGTGAGGTGGTTAAAGCGGTTGCCTTCGGTGGCAATCCAGGCCATTTCCGCGCTTTCGCTGAGCAGCGCCTGGTAATCGCTTTCTTGCACGGTGCTGTGTTGGCAATCGAAGGCCTGATACAGCGCCGGCATCAGATCCAGTGCTGCGTTTAGGCTGCAATGGCGGGTGTGGCGCAGGGTTTTAAGGGTTGCCAGGTCGGCGGCGCTTAATGGGTCACGGTTGGTTTCGCACACGCGCGTCACCGCTTGCTGAAAGCCTTCGCTGAAACGCCCTGGGTGCAATTCGGAAACAAAGAACTGGGCAATATCCGCTGGCAGGTCCATTTGCCGGTAGGCGTAGCCGGTCATTTTCAGTTTGGTCAGCGGGTAAGTGCGCACATCGGTAAAGCCCAGCGGTTCCAGCAGGCGGGTAAAGGCGTTACGGCCGCGCGGCAGTTCGCCGTTTTCCGGCCAGTCGACGGTGCGGATAGCGCCGTGGTCAAACACCACCTGGCGGCCGTCCTGCAGTTGCTCTTCAACGTAGAGGCGGCCATTGGGTACCGCTTCCACCAGCTTATAAAACAGGCTCAGGTTCAGCGCTTCGGCCAGCCAGGCACGGTGCAGTTGCTGTTCGCTGTTGGCGAATTGCGCGAGGCCCTGGGGAATGGCGACGTGGGCAAATACCCAGTCGGCAGCGGGCTGGCCTATGGCGGCGCTGACAAGCTGGAACAGGCTCTGGTGGGCGAGGGCGACATCGCGGGTCATGACTGGGGGCTCTGGGCTGAATAGGTGTTGCTATCAGAACGCCCGGCGGCCCTTGCGACAAGCGAAAAAAAACGCCGGGTCTATTCCATAAATTCTTGTTGCTGCTTATTCGACCTGTTCGTGAATCCAGCGCACAAAGTCGCGCACCTTGGGTACTTCGGCGGCATGTTCAGCGTAGGCCAGGTAATAGGCGCTGCTGCTGGTCAGGCTGTGCTGCCAGGGGATTACCAGCTTGCCTTCGGCCAACTCTTCCTCCACCAGAAAGCGCGGCAGCAACGCCACGCCGCAACCCACCTGGGCGGCGCGGATGCACATATAAAAGCTGTCGAAGCGTGGGCCGTGGTAGCTGTGTTCGGTATGTCGGTCCTGGCTATGGAACCACTCGTGCCAGGCTTCCGGGCGCGTGGCGTTTTGCAGCAGCACCAGGTCGGTAAGTTGCGTGGGGTCGGTGTAGGGCTGCTCGGGCATCACGCCAGGGGCGCACACCGGAACCATTTCCTCGCCAAATAAACGCACGCATTCGGCGCCAGGCCGTGCGCTTTGGCCGAAGTAGAACGACACGTCGCTGCGGCCCTGAGCCAGTTCGTCCGGCTCGACTTCGTTAAAGACATCCAAGTGGATATTCGGGTGGCGTAAGCGCCAACCCTTAAGGCGCGGCACCAGCCAGCGGGCGCCAAAGGTGGGGAGTGTGGCCACCCGCAGCACTTCGGTTTCGCCGCCGTAAGAGCGCAAATAGTGGGTCGACATTTCCACCTGGGTGAGGATTTTGCGCACCTCAACCAAATACAGCGAACCTGCCGGCGTGAGCTGCAAACTGCGCCGTACCCGGCGAAACAACAGGTGCTGCACCAGTTCTTCCAACTGCGCCACCTGCTTGCTCACCGCGCTCTGGGTGAGCGCCAGTTCTTCCGAGGCGCGGGTAAAACTCAGGTGGCGTGCCACTGCTTCAAAGCATTGCAGGGCGGTAAGCGAGGGCATATGGCGTTTAAGCATGGCGGTGCCTTGGTGGTGCGCTGGGATTTGGCATTACTAAACGGAATGATGTGTGGAGTAAAGGTCGTTTGTTGGCTGGCGGCTGCCGGGCTATTACTGCTGCCATCGTATTTACCCCTTACTAAAAAGGTGCCGAGACATGGTTGCTGCATTGCTGAGTAAATTGGGCGTTGCCCCTGAACGCTATAACCAGGGCGCGCACGCCGTACATTCACCCATCGATGGCAGCCAGATCGGCAGCGTGCAGTTGCAAGACGCGGCCTCGGTGCAGGCCCAAATCGGCCAAGCCGAAACTGCGTTTCAGGCCTGGCGGCAAGTACCGGCGCCGCGCCGTGGCGAGTTGATCCGTTTGTTTGGTGAAGCCCTGCGCGCTAACAAAGCCGAGCTGGGCGAGTTGGTGTCGTGGGAAGCCGGCAAGATCACTCAGGAAGGCCTGGGTGAAGTGCAGGAAATGATCGATATCTGCGACTTCGCCGTTGGTCTGTCGCGACAGCTCTATGGCTTGACCATCGCCTCCGAACGCCCAGGCCACCATATGCGCGAAACCTGGCACCCGTTGGGTGTGGTCGGCGTGATCAGCGCCTTCAACTTCCCGGTCGCCGTGTGGGCTTGGAACACCACGCTGGCGCTGGTGTGCGGCAACTCCGTGGTGTGGAAGCCGTCGGAGAAAACCCCGCTGACCGCGCTGGCCTGTCAGGCCCTGTTCGATGGCGTGGCCAAACAATTTAGCGAAGCGCCGGCCAATCTCAGTCAGGTGATTATTGGCGCCCGCGAGGCCGGCGAAGCGCTGGTGCAGGACAGCCGCGTCGCCCTGGTCAGCGCCACGGGCAGCACACGCATGGGCCGTGAAGTGGCGCCAGTTGTGGCGGCGCGTTTTGCCCGCTCGATTCTCGAGCTTGGCGGCAATAACGCGATGATCCTTGCCCCGAGCGCTGACCTCGATTTGGCCGTGCGCGGCATTTTGTTTAGCGCCATCGGCACGGCGGGGCAGCGCTGCACCACGCTGCGTCGTTTGATCGCCCATGAGTCGGTGAAGGATGAAATCGTCAGTCGCCTGAAAACCGCCTACGCCAAGGTGCGTATCGGTCATCCGTTGGAAGGCAATTTGGTGGGGCCGCTGATCGACAAGCAAGGCTTCGACGGCATGCAAGCCGCGTTGCGCCAGGCTGAACAAGAGGGCGGCAAGGTATTTGGCGGCACCCGCCAGCTCGAGGACAAATTCCCCAACGCCTACTACGTGGCCCCGGCCATCGTCGAAATTCCCGAGCAAAGCGCCGTGGTGCGTCACGAAACCTTCGCCCCCATTCTTTATGTGCTGAGCTATAGCGAGTTTGCCGAGGCGCTGAAACTAAACAACGACGTGCCACAAGGGTTGTCGTCGTGCATCTTCACCACCGATGTGCGTGAGGCCGAGATGTTTATGTCGGCAGTGGGCAGCGACTGCGGTATCGCCAACGTCAACATTGGCCCGAGCGGTGCAGAGATTGGCGGCGCCTTTGGCGGTGAGAAAGAAACCGGCGGCGGGCGTGAGTCGGGTTCGGACTCGTGGCGCGCGTATATGCGTCGGCAGACCAACACCGTGAACTACTCCCGTGAGTTGCCGCTGGCTCAGGGCATCACGTTTGATTGATTAAGTAAGCGGCGCTGTTAGTTGGGTTTCCTTTTGGTTGGGGTCTGGTTATGCCGTTACAGCAAGCGTGTTTGTGGGAACAACTGACCCCGCAGCGGCCCAAAGCCGCTGCGCTGGCCGGCGATCTAAAGGTCGATGTCTGCGTAATCGGCGCCGGGTTTACCGGGCTGTCGGCGGCGTTGCATTTGCTCGAGCAGGGTAAAAGCGTGGCCATTCTTGAGGCCCACGAAACCGGCCACGGCGGTTCCGGGCGCAATGTCGGGCTGGTCAATGCCGGTATGTGGATTGCTCCGGATGATGTTGAGGCTGGGTTGGGCGCTGAGGTGGGCAGCAAGCTGGTGGCGGAAATGGGCAATGCGCCGTCGCTGGTGTTTTCCTTGATCGATAAATACGCCATCGATTGCCAGGCCCGCCGCAATGGCACCTTGCATATGGCCCATAACGCCAGCGGCACGGCCGACCTAGAGAGCCGCTGCGCGCAATGGGTGCGCCGTGGTGCGCCGGTGGAGATCATCCGCGGCTCGGCCTGTCATGCCGCGACCGGCACCACGCGCATCGATGCGGCGTTGCTGGATCGCCGCGCCGGTACCGTCAATCCAATGGGCTATGTCAGTGGCTTGGCCAAGGCTGTGGTGGGCTTGGGTGGGCAGCTGTTTCATCACTCGCCGGTTAGCCGCCTGGAAAAGCAGGGCGCCGATTGGCTGGTCGCCACGCCGCAGGGTGTGGTCACGGCCGAGAAAGTGGTGCTGGCTTCCAACGCTTACACCGAAGGCGAGTGGACCGAACTGCGGCGTAACTTCTTCCCCGGCAGTTATTACCAGGTCGCCTCGGTGCCTTTAACCGGGGCGGCGGCGGACAGCATCTTGCCCGGCGGCGAAGGCTCCTGGGACACCCGCCAAGTGCTCAGCAGTATTCGCCGTGACGCCGATGGTCGGTTATTACTGGGCAGCCTGGGCAGTGCCGCGAATAAACCGCTGTGGGCCGTGCGCGCCTGGGCTGACCGCATTCAGCAGTTCTACTTTCCTCAATTGGGCAAAGTGGAGTGGCAAAGCACCTGGACCGGCACCATCGCTTTCACCCCTGATCATCTGATGCGCCTGTTTGAACCGGCACCTGGCCTGGTGGCTGTTACCGGTTACAACGGCCGCGGCGTCACCACTGGCACTGCCGTGGGGCGGGCGTTTGCCAACTACCTGCTCACCGGCTCGCGTGAGGCGTTACCGATGCCGTTCCAACCTATGGACGGTATTAGTGCACCCGGGTTGCGCAGTGGCTTGTATGAGCTGGGTTTCTCGCTGTACCACGCTGGGCAATGTTTACGCATCGTGATTTAGGACGCGGGAGCCCCGGACGTAGGGTGTGCTAAGCGCACCAAGCGGTCTTCCTGATATCGCTTTGGTGCGCACAGCACACCCTACGGACCGCGTTTCGCTTCATTTTCTGGCGGCCAGTACAGTTGCGGGTACTTTTTCGCCCTATATCTGCGCTTAGCCAAGCAATCCTTAAACACTGCACTAGCCTGTAATGGTGCGCGTGCCCTCACTTTGCGCACCAGCGGTGTGCACTTCGGTGACAAGTACAGTTACGACGAGTTGCCCTAATTGGGGTGCTTGGTTGCTATTGCCTGATCGTTAGGTTGCTCTTTATTTTTCTGAATGGTTGCACCTGGTGTGTTTTCAGGGTTGCACCCTCTTGAAGTAGGGCCTTTCGATGCGGTCGGTAAAACCGTTCCTGTTTTTTTCACTGCTCTGAAAATGTGTGGCACGCCGCTTGCTCTGCCTTCTGCGCCTTCACATAACCCCTCAGGAGCAAAACTCCATGCCTCACAAGAAAACTTTTAAGAAAGGTATTCTGGCGTTCGCGGTAGCCAGTGCTATGAGCATGACTTCCGTAGCCTTTGCTGATGTCGTTATCGGCGTAGCCGGCCCAATGACCGGTGGTAATGCTGCTTTTGGTGAGCAGCTGTGGAAGGGCGCCGAGCAGGCAGCAGCCGATATCAACGCTGCCGGCGGTATCAATGGTGAGCAAATCAAATTGGTTAAAGGCGACGACGCTTGCGAGCCGAAACAGGCTGTAGCCGTTGCCAACCGTCTGGTGGACTCGGACAAAGCAGTCGCCGTAATCGGCCACTTCTGCTCCTCGTCTACCATCCCCGCTTCTGAGGTGTATGACGAAGCCGGCATTATCTCCATTACTCCAGCTTCGACTAACCCGACTGTTACCGAGCGCGGTCTGTCCGGCGAGTTCCGTATCTGCGGTCGTGACGACCAGCAAGGCGTGGTGGCTGGCGACTACATCGTCGACAAGCTGAAGCTGAGCAAAGTCGCGATCATTCACGACAAAGACACCTACGGCCAAGGCCTGGCAGACGCCACCAAAGCCCAGTTGAACAAGCGCGGTGTGAAGGAAGTGATCTACGAAGGCCTGACCCGTGGCGAGAAAGACTTCAACGCCCTGGTTACCAAAATCCGTTCCTCGGGTGCTGAAGTGGTGTACTTCGGTGGCCTGCACGCTGAAGCCGGTCCGCTGGTTCGTCAGCTGCGCGAACAAGGTTCGACCGCACTGTTCATTTCCGGTGACGGCATCGTGACCGACGAACTCGTTACCACGGCTGGCGGTGCGCAATACACCAAAGGCGTGCTGATGACCTTTGGCGCCGACCCACGCAACATCGCTGACGGCAAGCCAGTCATCGAGAAATTCCGCGCCAATGGCTATGAGCCAGAAGGCTACACCCTGTACTCCTACGCTGCTCTGCAAGCGGTTGCTGCTGCCTTCGTTGGCACCAAGGGCACCGACGGCGCCAAGGCGAGCGCCTGGCTGAAAGCCAATCCGGTGAAAACCGTAATGGGCACTAAAGAGTGGGATAAGAAAGGCGACCTGAAAGTGTCCGACTACGTGATGTACGAGTGGGACGACAAAGGCAAATACCACCAGCAGTAAGGACTGGTGGCAGGCATGGCTGACTCGACCTTTCACCTTCGAATGTCGAACGTGATCGCGCCAAGCAACTACGCCTGTCACTAGCTCGGCTAACCGCTCAGGTGCTACCCGCACCTGGGCGGTTAGTGTTTCAGGGCACTGCTGGTGTGTCTTACAGGTGCGGCCGATGTGGCTGTCCTGTTTCAGCAGTACCCGTCTATCACTAGAGGCGTCAGGCCGAACCTCAGGCCCTGACCCCAACAGACGAGACTGCGTCAATGGACGGTATTTTCCTGCAACAACTGATCAATGGGGTGACCCTGGGATCTGTCTACGGACTGATCGCCATCGGTTACACCATGGTTTACGGCATCATCGGCATGATCAACTTCGCCCACGGCGACGTGTATATGGTCTCTGCCTACCTGACGGCCATTGGCCTTGCGGTACTGACCTTTTTTGGTCTCGAATCCTTTCCGTTCCTGATCCTCGGCACGCTGATTTTCACCATTGTGGTGACCGGTGTGTACGGCTGGACCATCGAGCGAATCGCCTACAAGCCACTGCGTAACTCCACGCGACTGGCTCCGCTGATTTCCGCCATCGGCATGTCGCTGATCCTGCAGAACTACGTGCAGGTTTCCCAGGGCGCGCGTCAGCAAGGTGTACCGACCCTATTGGAAGGGGTCATCAAGTTCCACGTCGGCACCGGCTATGTGCAGCTGACCTACACCAAGCTGTTTATCATCATCGTGTCTCTGGTGGGCATGGGTGTACTCACCTACATCATCCAGAACACCAAGCTCGGTCGCATGTGCCGGGCCACGCAACAAGACCGCAAGATGGCCTCGATTCTGGGCATCAACACCGACCGGGTGATTTCTTACGTGTTTGTCATCGGCGCCTGCATGGCCGCCCTGGCCGGCATGCTGATCACCATGAACTACGGCACCTTCGACTTCTACGCCGGCTTTATTATCGGTATCAAAGCCTTCACCGCAGCCGTACTCGGCGGCATCGGTTCGCTGCCTGGCGCCATGCTGGGTGGCCTGATTCTCGGCGTGGCCGAGGCGCAATTCGCCGGCCTGGTGAACTCCGACTTCAAGGACGTGTTCTCGTTTTCGCTGTTGGTACTGATCCTGATTTTTCGACCGCAAGGGCTCATGGGCAAACCCCATGTGGCGAAGGTGTAAGCAATGTCGGCAAGCCAATCCATTGATATCAAGCGCTGCCTGATCGACACCGTTCTCGCTGGCCTTATCTCCCTGATCGTGTTCGGCCCTATCGTCGGCATTGTGCTGCAGGGCTATAGCTTTGATTTGCACCCGCAACGTCTGGCCATTTTGGTCTGCATCGTGATGGCTGGGCGTTTCTGCCTGAGCCTGTTCTTGCAAACCCCACAAGGGCAGAAACTCTCCCACTCGATGCAAAGCAAAGACACCGGCGTGCATGTGCTGCCAGCCGGGCATAAGTCGGCGCTGCGCTTTGTAATTCCGGTGCTGATTCTGCTGGCGATCTGCTTTCCATTTTTCGCCAACAAGTACCTGCTGTCGGTGGTCATTCTCGGCCTGATCTACGTGTTGCTGGGCCTGGGCCTGAACATCGTGGTTGGCCTCGCTGGGCTGCTCGATTTGGGCTTTGTCGGCTTCTACGCCATTGGTGCCTACGGGCTCGGTTTGGGTTACGAATACCTGGGCCTGGGCTTCTGGGCCATGATCCCGTTGGCGATGATTCTGGCCGCGTTTGCCGGTGCGTTACTGGGCTTCCCGGTACTGCGAATGCATGGCGACTACCTGGCCATCGTGACCTTGGGCTTTGGCGAAATTATTCGTCTGGTACTGAACAACTGGGTATCGCTGACCAATGGCCCGAACGGTATTCCTATTCCCGGCCCAACCCTGTTTGGCCTGGAATTCGGTCGCCGCGCCAAAGAAGAAGGCCATGTGCCGATCCACGAATGGCTGGGGGTGAGCTACAACCCCAATGCCGAGCTGATCTTTACTTTTGTGGTGCTGTTTATCGTGGTGATGGCCGTGCTCTACGTGAAACACCGCCTTACTCACATGCCCGTCGGGCGTGCCTGGGAAGCGCTGCGTGAAGACGAAATCGCTTGCCGCGCCATGGGCCTCAACCACGTGCTGGTGAAGCTCTCAGCCTTTATGATCGGCGCCTCGATTGCCGGTTTGGCCGGGGTGTTTTTCGCCACCAAGCAGGGCTTTATTGATCCTTCGTCCTTCACCTTTTTCGAGTCGGCGCTGATCCTGGCGATCATCGTGCTCGGTGGCCTGGGCTCGACCCTGGGCGTGGTGATTGCCGCCTTTGTACTCACCGTGGCGCCAGAGCTTTTGCGCAGCTTCGCCGAGTACCGGGTATTGATGTTCGGCATCCTCATGGTGCTGATGATGATCTGGCGTCCGCGCGGCCTGGTACGTATCAGCCGTAACGGTTACGCGATTCGTAAAGGAGTGAAGCCGTGAGCAACGACATCATTCTCTCGGTTGAGCATCTGATGATGCAGTTCGGTGGCATCAAGGCGCTGAACGATGTGAGCTTTAACATTCAGCGCGGTTCGATTTCGGCGCTGATCGGCCCAAACGGTGCTGGCAAAACCACGGTGTTTAACTGCCTCACCGGTTTCTACAAAGCCACCGACGGCGCCATCACCCTTGACGCCCAGGCGAAGATGACCAGCGTCGGCAAGATCATGGGTGAACCCTTCCAGGTCACCGACTTTATTTCGCCGCCTAAGTTCTTTAGCCGGCTGTTCTACAAGATGTTTGGCGGTACCCACCTGGTCAACCGTGCGGGCCTGGCCCGGACGTTCCAGAACATTCGTTTGTTCAAGGAAATGTCTGTGGTGGAAAACCTGCTGGTGGCCCAGCACATGTGGGTTAACCGCAGCATGCTCGCCGGCATTCTCAACACGCCGGGCTATCGCCGTGCCGAAGAGAAGGCTCTGGATACCGCCTTTTACTGGCTGGAGGTAGTCGATTTGGTCGACTGCGCCAACCGCTTGGCCGGCGAGCTTTCCTATGGCCAGCAGCGCCGTCTGGAAATCGCCCGCGCCATGTGCACGCGTCCGGAAATTGTTTGCCTGGATGAGCCGGCTGCCGGCCTCAACCCGGCGGAAACCGAGGCCCTGAGTGGCATCATTCGGCGCCTGCGCGAAGAGCACCACATCACCGTTCTACTGATCGAACACGACATGGGCATGGTTATGAGCATTTCCGATCACATTATCGTGCTCGACCACGGCGCACTGATTGCCGAGGGCAACCCGGAGCAAATCCGCAATAACCCGAAAGTGATTGCCGCCTACCTGGGCGCTGACGAAGAGGAAGTGGCATGAGCAAGCCGATCCTCGAATTCAAAGACGTAGACGTGTTTTACGGGCCAATCCAGGCGCTGAAAAAGGTCAACCTGCACATCAACGAAGGCGAGACTGTGAGTTTGATCGGTGCCAATGGCGCCGGTAAGTCGACCTTGCTGATGTCGATCTTCGGCCAGCCGCGCGCCACGGGCGGCAGCATTGTCTATGGCGGTATCGACATCACCAACAAGTCCTCGCACTTCGTCGCCTCCAACGGCATCGCCCAGTCGCCGGAAGGCCGCCGGGTGTTCCCGGACATGAGCGTCGAAGAAAACCTGTTGATGGGCACCATCCCCATTGGCGCCAAGCACGCGGACGAAGATATGCAGCGCATGTTTGAGCTGTTTCCGCGTTTGCTGGAGCGGCGTAATCAGCGGGCCATGACCATGTCTGGCGGCGAGCAACAAATGCTCGCCATCGCCCGTGCGCTGATGAGCCGGCCAAAGTTGTTATTGCTCGACGAACCCAGCCTGGGCTTGGCGCCGATTGTGGTTAAACACATTTTCGCCACCCTCAAGGAACTGGCCAAAACCGGTATGACCATCTTTCTGGTCGAGCAAAACGCTAACCACGCGTTGCGCTTGTCGGATCGGGGCTATGTGATGGTCAACGGCGAAATCCGTATGACCGGCACCGGCCAGGAGCTGCTGGGTAACGAAGAAGTGCGCAACGCCTACCTGGGCGGCCACTGATCAGCGTAAACCGCCCTTCGCCACGGTGAAGGGCGGCTTTAATCCGTAGGGTGTGCTGTGCGCACCAACGCGTTCTGTGCTACCTGAAGTGCGCGCGGCACACCCCACTCACAAGGTGTACTGCGAATGCACAACCTGCGTTTTTTCACCAATGCCGACGTCGCCGCCGCATTGGACTATGCCCCCTTGATTGAAGCCCTGCGCAGCGGTCTGGCCGTCACGTGTGAGTCGCCTGTGCGCGGCTGCTATGACCTGCCAAACGACGCCAGCCTGCTGCATATGCCGGTGTGGCAGAGCGGCCAGGGCATTGGCGTCAAGCTGGTCACTGTGTTCCCCCACAACAGCGCGCGAGACCTGCCTTCGGTGGCGGCAGTGTTTACCCTGTTCGACGATGCCACCGGCCAACCCTTGGCCATGCTCGAAGCCTCGGAAATGACTGCGCGGCGAACCGCCTGCACCTCGGCCCTGGCGGCTGACTACTTGGTGCGCCACGACGCTGAGCGTCTGCTGATCGTTGGCAGCGGCACCTTGGCGGCGCATATGGTGCGTGCCCATTGTTGCGTGCGGCCGTACCGCGAGATCGAGATTTGGGGCCGTAATGCGGCCAAGCTCGCGCCCTTGATTGCGCAACTGCACGCCGAAGGCTTTCCAGTCAGCGTCAGCAGTGACCTGCAAGCCAGCGTCAGGCAAGCCGATAGCATCACCTGCATCACCACCTCGCGGGAACCGTTGGTACTGGGCGCTTGGCTTAGGCCCGGCACGCACCTGGACCTGGTTGGCGCCTTTTTGCCGAGCATGCGTGAAACCGACTCGGCCGCCGTGGGGCGCGCGCGCATCGTTGTCGATACCTGCGAAGGTGCGCTGCACGAGGCCGGCGACTTGCTGTTTGCCATTGCCGACGGGGCTATCCAACGGCAGGCGATCGGCACCGAATTAAAGGATTTGCTCAATGGCCGCGGCCAGCGGACAGACGATAGCGAAATTACCCTGTTTAAATCGGTCGGTTTTGCCCTTGAAGACTTGATTGCCGCACGGGCCCTATTGGCGCAAAGCACAGAGTTGTGAACTGTCCCCAAAAGCTGTGGGGCACTCTGTGGATAAGGTGGGTAAAGGTAGGAAGGAACCGCTATTCACGGGCCCTGCAGGATTCTGTAGGTTTTTTGTACAGGCGTTGGTTTAGCGTTAATTTCAACGTTAAAACAACGCCTTAGCTACGCCGAACAGCGTCTAGCGCAGCGCTCGCGGTAAAACCCTGAAGTTGCCCCCAACAACTGTGGGTAGTGTTGTGGATAAGCGCGGGAGCAATCGCTGTGAGCCACGCACAGCAGGCCTTGTAGCGTATTGCGCAGTAAACGACCAATCCCCTTGATCTCCCTCTGGCGGCATATTCGTCACCCTCCGGCAAGGGATTTCCACAGTCTTTAGCGTTTTCCCCAGCGAATGTATTTGCCTGTGGATTTATGCAAAAAATGCTTGTGTTGATGCCCCCGTTTTGCCTGTGAGCAACCTCAGCGAAAAATCTGTCCACAAAACCTGTGGATAGTTCTGTGGGCAAAATGGGGAAAGGTGCGTTCGAGCCCGTAACGGCGCGCCATGGCGAAAGCTGTAGGTTTTTTGAACAGGCATTTTTTTCACCGTAAAACAGCGATTTACCTAGCTTTCAGGGCCTATGTGCAGTAGCTGATAGGGTAAGAACAAGAATCTGTGGATATATACAGTGGATTGCTCGCCGCTGTGTATATCGTGCAAAAACCGCCTGGCAAAGCAAGGCTTTTCCGGCCTGTATCCACAGTTAGCGCCCGGCTCGGTGCAGGTCTATCCCCAAAAGCTGTGGGGCGTTCTGTGGATAACGTGGGTAAAGGTGGCATGGAGCCCCAGTTCACGGGGGCTGGCGGAAACCGTTCGTTTTTTGATCAGAACGTATTTATTGCGTTAAAACAGTGAGTTATTCACTTATAAACAGAGTGGTGAGGCGCTTTTGCACAGTTGCCCCCAATGTCTGTGGGTAGTGCTGTGGATAACGCCGGGAGTAATAGTCGGGAGTCGCGGCTGACGTGGCTTTGCGCAAATTGTACAAGAAATGATCAGCGGTAGATAAACACCCGAGGCGGCATTTATGCACAGGCTACGTCAACGGTTATTCGCGCTATTTCAAGGGTTTAGCGATGTCTTCTGTTGGCTTGTGGAGAAGTTATCCCATCAGCCTGTGGGCGGAGCTGTGGATAAGGTGGGGGTAACATGGTGATGACTACCCGTGATCCTATCCTGGCGGGCCCTGGGCAAAACTGTACGTTTTATACCCAGGCTCCGCTGGCTGTGGCATGTCGTGGAGCTTGATGCTCATTACCCGTGGTGCGATAGATCTGTTCGACAAGCGGACGGGGCTAGTCATCCGACTCAAGAAATCCCAGCGCTTTTCTTATTGCGAGTCGGTAATCAAGCAGATTGTTCAAGTCAGGATCGAATTTACTGGAGTAGTTCACCTGGACGCTGCTCTTCATTTCATGCTCGTTCGCATAACTGACGCCAGAAAGTGAGTTATTGAGGTAGTACTGATAGGTGGCTCGATCAGGACCAAAAAACATCACGGTACTTCTGACAGGTTGGTTCAGTTGCTTGCTAGGCCACACTTCGATCCATAAAAAGTCCTCGTCAAACATAATTCTCATGTCGTAGGCCTTGCTCCCGTCGCCGACTGTTAGATCGTGCAATTTTTCCAGAGAGCTGAACGAAGCCATCCCAGGTTTTATTCCTGCCAAGTTTGGAGCCAGCCTTCGCACCTCAATCGAGTTATCAATCATCCATATCTGGAAAAAACCGTTCATGGAGTTGAACCATTGACGGTTCTTGCCCGTATTGCCAGAAACCTCTATTACTACAAGGTCGTCGGAAGCAAGTTTTTCGGCGAAGCTGCGCACGGGTATTTCAGCGGCATAGCCGAATGCCGTAGAAGTGACAAAAAGAAGTGTAGAAATAGCGAGTAACTTACGAAAGGTTGTCATGGTAGCTCCGGTGTTAGTAAGGGTTGATTACCAGGTTGTCATACCAGTCCGGACGGTCCGTATTGACCGCTACGTGTCTTGCCAACGCGTAGCTTAAGTTGCGAAATAAATTACCTCTTCCGTCGCCGGCGCTATTACCAATAAACTTCCATTGGTAGGTTCTACCGAATGTTCCTTTGTCGCCCATCGGGTCAATGCTCCATATCGCTGAGCGTTTGCCTAGTGGTGTTAAATGTCTGATGTAATCAATTAGATTTAAATAGGTGGCGCCATCGGTAAATGGTTTGGCCGCCCAAGAGGTGGCGCTAAATAGATTCAACTCATAGGTGATAACTTGCTTTGAGCTATTGGTTGCGGCATGCCAGGCGTTAATTGAGTTCAGTGTTTCTTGTTGAGTAATGCTAGGGAACCTGTTAGGTATTGGGCTCCATAAAAACTTGCCTTCATATGAACTGTAAGGGGCGTCAAGGAATGGTTTAATGCCGCTTAGGGTGCTGATATAGCTATTGGTAGCTTTTATGGCGATATTTGCCAGTGCGCCACGGGCTTTGGCTTCGTTAAGCGCGTACGCCACCACTTGTTCAAGCTCTCTGGCGTCGGATTCATCGAGAACCTTGGGGTCAACCATCAGTAACACTTGGTTCTCTACGGCCCACGGCAGCAGTTCGGAAAACAATATCAAGCGGTCCTCGGGGTCAGTGCTCAGGCTTTGATCTCGTTTACGCATTTTGAATTGAACGATATTTTCAGGCGCGTAATCACCGGGCTTTTTTTTAGCCGACCCACCCACTGCCGCCATGGAAAAATAATGGCCGAGGAAAACTTTCCTTTTGCCTGTGCTGTCGGGGCCGGTTAAGGCGGCATCGACCTCAATAATGTGATAACCGGCCTTCGCTGCGGCTTTAAACGCTGCCAAGGTATTTTCAGAAGGACCTTTATTCATTGGCATGCCCCAAAGCCCGCGGTGAGGAATAGCAACTAAGTCCGCGCTGGCGGACCAATACGGCACCATGACTCGGTTAATAGCGCGACATAATTTTGGCTGGGCCGCTTGGCCTTGGCAGGTTGCGCACTGGTGGCGCTGGTCATAAATGCTGGATGGATCCAAGCGCTGGCCTGCTATTGCTACGCAGGTGTTCGCCTGAACTGTCGGTGATGTCAGATAGAGTGTCTGGGCGAATAAATAGGTGAGTGTTAGATTTTTCATGTTGTCTACTCTTTCTTGTTTTGAACATGGAGTAGATAAGACTGCTAGGCACTCGCGGAGTAAGCAACGGGTTAACTGCGGGCGCAGAAATAGGCCACGAGCATTTACGTCGAAAAGCACATATAAAGTTTTGCTTGGGTTAAATACGCTCTGCTGACTGTTTGTTTAGAGGCGCGTTGGGTATTTTTCCAAAACGCTTACTGTTGCAGCAACTTTCCTACGCCGGTTTGGTGCTTAACTGTAGGGCGATATAGGTAGGGTGGGTCGAGTGCACTGGCTGTTGGGGTTAAACGCTACCCAACCCCTGCCAATGTTTGGAGCCAATAAAGATAAAGCGCAATTGCTGCGTCATCTTCGCTTGCGGGGTGAGGTGTTCTGGCAGTTCGCTGGCCAGGGGGTCGATCAATTCGGGCAATGTGGCGAATACGGTTTTCACCACCAGGTCAGCGATTATCGCTTGGGCGGCGACATCCAGGTGCGGCAGTTTAGGCATATGCCCCAGGTCGCTTACCAAGTCGGCGGTGATGCCTTCGCGTAGGGCGCCGATGGCCTGTCTTACGAGTTTGGAGCCGCCGTATTGCTCGCGGGCGAGAAAGAGAAACTGCGAACGGTTGGCGGCCACGTTGGTGAGGAAGATGCGTACCGAGGCGTCAATCACGCCGCCCATTTGCATTTCGTTGTGGCGCACCTGGCGAATGGCCTCGCGAAAGGTCTCGCCCACTTCGGTTACCAGGGCCAGGCCCAGTTCATCCATGTCGCTGAAGTGGCGGTAGAAACCGGTGGGCACGATACCGGCATGGCGGGTGACTTCACGCAGGCTCAGGCTGCCAAAACCGCGGCCGCTTTCCATCAGGTAACGCGCAGCATCAAGAAGCGCCTGGCGCGTCTGCTGCTTCTGTTCGGCACGAGGTGACATGCGTGGCGCGATTCCCTGCGATGGTTTGCCGCGCACTCTAGCAAATGCATTTGGCGGGCGTCGAACCGAGGCATCCAATCTCGGCTCAGTGCACGAGTGTTGACTGAAAAGCCCTGCTCTGGCAGTTTGGTGAACAGTTGTTCACCGAGTCGTGCTGAAAGGCAGGAAATTTCATGGCCCTAATTCCCTATGCCCTGGTGCGCCGCAGTGCGCGCCTGTTGGCGCCGCTGCGCTATCTGGTGGCCCATGGCTGGTTGCGTGAAGCCAGTGTCGACGCCTTGTTAGCGTTCTTGCATCCGGCGTGGCGGCTGAACCGCGTATTTGCTCTGCTACGCGCGCGGCGTTGGGTGGCGGATGACATGCTCGCCCTGACCCTGCTTCCCAATGGCAACTGGCGTGGCGCGCAAGCCGGGCAGCATATTCAGGCTTATCTGCAGGTGGCTGGCGTGCGCCTTAGCCGCAGCTACAGCCTCACCGCATTAAACCCCGATGGCAGCCTGGAGATCGCCATTAAGCGCCATACGGGTGGGCGTCTATCCAACCGGCTGCTTGATCACTTGGCCATCGGCGATGCCATTGAAGTCGGTGAACCTTTCGGTGAGTTGCATTGGCCGCAGCAGGCCGACTCGGTGCTGTTGCTCGCCGCCGGCAGTGGCCTGACACCCTTGCTCGGGCTGTTGCGCCACGCGCTGCAAAAAGGCTTTAGCGCGCCGGTGGAGTTGCTGCATTACGTGCGTGACGCCGGCCAACTGGCCTTCGCCCACGAGCTACAAGCCCTGCAACAGCAATACCGCAATTTACGCGTACGGCCGATGCTGAGCAGCCAGTTGGGGCGCTTTGCCCCTGAGCATGTGCAAGCCAGTTCGGCCACCGCCGTGCTCAGCTGCGGCCCTTCAGGTTTTGTTGCGGCGGTGCAGCAGTGGTGGGGCGATACCGCGGCCACAACGCCGCTGCAATTCGAATCGTTCAGCCCGCCCATTTCGACTGGCGAAACCGCCCACGGCTCTTTGCTGATGCGCTTTGCCCGTGCCCAACAAGAGGTACTTGGCGACAGCGCCAGCTCGCTTTTGCAACAGGCCGAGGCGGCCGGCTTGCGCCCTGCCCACGGCTGCCGCCAGGGCATCTGCGCCAGCTGCACCTGTCTGCTGCTGAGCGGCGTGGTGCGTGACCTGCGTAGCGGTGCAGTGCTGAGCGAGCCGGGCCAGGCCATTCGCCTGTGCGTGAGCGTGCCGCTGGGCGATGTGGTTGTGGATATCTAAGGAGAGCCTTATGCGTACTGATCGCCAACTGACTGCCAGTGAATTGCAGGCCTTCGCCGCCGAACTCGACGACCTCGGCCGCCGTCATCGTGCCGACTTGGGCGAGGTGGACGCCCGGTATATCCGCCGCTTGCGTAGTGTTATCCGCCTATTAACCCTGGCCGGCCGCGCCTTGCTGATGCTTGGCTGGTTTCCCCCCACCTGGCTGCTGGGCACGCTGTTATTGGGCCTGGGCAAGATTCTGGAAAACATGGAGCTGGGCCACAACGTCATGCACGGCCAGTACGACTGGATGAACGATCCGGAATTCAGCGGCCGTACCTACGAGTGGGATATCGCCGGCCCCTCGGACTTCTGGCGACATACCCACAACCATATTCACCACACCTATACCAACGTGCTGGGCATGGACGACGACATCGGCTACGGCGTCGTGCGCCTGTTTCCTGAGCAGCGCTGGAAACCGTTCTACCGCTGGCAACCGCTTTGGGTAACCGTGCAAGCGCTGTTGTTTCAGTACTCGGTGGCGGTGCAGCATCTGCGTTTGGACAAGGTCTACAAAGGCAAAATAAGCCGAGCCGAACTGAAGCCACTGCTGAAGGTGTTTGTGGCAAAGATTGGTCGGCAGTGGTTTAAGGATTACCTGTTTTTCCCCGCTCTCGCCTTACTGCTCGGCGCCAACGCGCTGGCTGTCCTGGCGGGCAATGCGGTGGCCAATTTGCTGCGCAATCTGTGGACCTTTCTGATTATTTTCTGCGGCCACTTCACCGAACGTGCAGCGGTTTTTCCCCGTGAAGTCGTAGAAAACGAAAGTCGCGGGCATTGGTATCTGCGCCAGCTCCAGGGCTCAAGCAACCTGCGCGGCGGCAAGCTGTTTCATATCCTCAGCGGCAACCTCAGCCATCAGATTGAGCACCACCTGTACCCCGACCTGCCGGCCCGCCGTTACGCCGCGATGGCAGTGGAAGTGCGCGAAATTGCTCGGCGCTATGGGCAAACCTATAACTGCGGCAGTCTTAGCGCGCAGTTCGCCACCGTGCTGCGACGCATCTGGATTTACCGCCGCCCTAACAGCACGGCTCCGGCCGCTTGATGGCGTCACAGGTTGAATCATTTGCGCCGTATCGAAGTCGATACCCCTATAAAGCGCTAAAGCCAGGTCGTCGACCACGCCTGGCTATACTGGCGCCCGCCCCGCGGTGGCCCTGTCGCATTTAGCCGGGGGCCGTGGTTTAGGGAGAGGTGTGGATGACGTTGGCCCGTAAGATTGTGCTCTGGAGCCTGGCCGTTTTGATGGCCTTGGTGGCGATCCTGATCGTGGTGATTGCCACCTTTGACTGGAATCGGCTGAAGCCGACTATCAACGACACCGTCTCCGAGCAGCTCGGCCGCCCCTTCGCCATCACTGGCAATCTGGCCGTGCAGTGGGCCCGCGAGCCCGACGAGCAGGGTCTGCGTGCCTGGGTGCCGTGGCCGCACGTCTCTGCTGAAGACATCACCCTGGCCAACCCGGAGTGGGCGAAGAACCCGCAAATGGTCACGCTCAAACGCGTGGACTTGCGCTTATCCCCCGTGCCGCTGCTATGGCGCACCGTGAGTATCCCGCGTATCGACCTGGCCGCCCCAGGCGCAAACCTCGAACGCCTGGCCGATGGCCGCAATAGCTGGATGTTCACCCTTAAACCCAGCGACCCCAATGAGCCGCCATCCGAGTCGCCATGGACCTTGGACATCGGCGCCATCGGCTTCGACAAAGGCCAGGTCAAGCTCGACGACCAAAGCCTGAAAACCCAGATCGAGCTGGTAGTCGACCCGCTGGGCAAACCGGTGCCGTTCGCTGAAATCGTCGGTAAACCAGACGCCGATAAAACCGCCGAAAAAGGAGCGCTGCCGCAGGACTACGCGTTCGCTTGGCAGCTTAAGGGGCAATACAAAGGCCAGGCCCTGAATGGCTCCGGCAAGGTCGGTGGTTTGCTGGCGCTGCAGGACCGCAGTCAGCCATTCCCGGTCCAGGCCAACGTGCAAATTGGCAGCACTAAAATCGCCCTGGCCGGCACCCTGACCGACCCGAAAAACTTCGGCGCCCTCGACCTGCGTCTGCAATTGGCTGGCACCAGTCTGGGCAATCTTTACCCGCTTACCGGCGTCACCTTGCCCGACACCCCGGCCTACGCCACCGACGGCCACCTGCGTGCGCAACTGCGCGACCCGGCCGGTATGCAGTTCCACTACGAGCAATTCAACGGCTCGATTGGCGACAGCGATATCCATGGCGACCTCAGCTACGTGGCCAGCCAGCCGCGACCAAAATTAAGCGGTGCGCTGACCTCTAACCAAGTGCGTTTCGCCGACCTCGCGCCGCTGATTGGCGCCGATTCCAAGAGCGAGAAAAAAGCCCGTGGCGTGGTCAGTAATCAACCGGCCGACAAGGTATTGCCGGTCGATGAATTCCGCACTGATCGCTGGCGCGCCATGGACGCCGACGTCAACTTCACCGGCAAACGCATCGTCCACAGCGAGAAGCTGCCCTTTACCGACCTTAACGCCCACGTCGTGCTTGACGACGGCACGCTCAGCCTGGAGCCGCTGCGTTTTGGTGTAGCGGGCGGGCAACTAAACGCCACCATTCGCCTCGACGGCAGCCGCACCCCGTTGCAGGGCTCAGGCAAACTCAGCGCGCGCAATTTCAAACTCAAAGAACTATTCCCCACCTTTGAACCGATGCGCACCAGCTTTGGCGCACTCAACGGCGACGTTGATCTAAGCGGCAGCGGTAACTCAGTGGCGGCGCTACTTGGCTCTTCAAATGGCGATGTGCGCATGCTGATCAACGACGGTGCAGTTAGTCGCGAGCTAATGGAGCTGGCCGGCCTTAACGTCGGCAACTATGTGGTGGGCAAACTGTTCGGCGACAAGGACGTGAGGATCAACTGCGCGGCTGCCGACATGGGCGTAAAAAACGGTCTGCTGACCACGCGCCTGGTGGTATTCGATACCGAGAATGCATTGATCCATGTCGACGGCACCGCCAACTTCAAAACCGAACAGCTGGATATGACCATCGACCCGCAGTCCAAAGGCCTGCGGATTATTTCCCTGCGCTCACCGCTGTATGTACGTGGCACGTTTAAGAAACCTGATGCCGGGGTGAAGACCGTGCCCCTGCTGGCGCGCGGTGCGGGCATGCTGGCACTTGGCGCAATTGTGGCGCCGGTAGCCGGCTTGGTGGCCTTGGTGGCGCCCAGTGGTGGCGGCGATCAGGTCAACGAGTGCGCGCCGCTGCTGCAAAAGATGAAGACTGGAAAGCTTTGACCGAACAAGAAGCGCTGGGGCGACTTGTGTTGGGTTGGGCAGTAGCTGGAGCAATCCTAAGCGTTTGGCCGCGAACATCAGCGTTTGCTTCTGAGCGGTCCTACAGGCAGGCAGAGGGAAGTTTTTTACGGTTGACCGCTAGTTCCTCGAAGGGAATCGGTCATGAACAAACGCTGTTTTCGTTTGATATTCAGCAAGCCGCTTGGCTTTCTTATCCCCGTTGCAGAAGTCACCTGCGCCCAGCGCAAAGCAGGGCAGCAAGCCGCTCGCGTTTCACGTCCTGAACCTTTTACCAGCTCGCTCAAGCGCCTGGTCTTATCCGTGCTGTTGGCCGGCACCCCCGGCCTGACAGTGGCGGACATTTTGCCGGACGCCACCAACCCTTCTGGTACCGGCGTCATCAACGCCGCCAATGGCGTGCCGGTTATAGAAATCGCCAACCCCAATGCCAAAGGGCTTTCCCACAACCGTTTCAGTGAATTTGATGTGCAGCAGCCCGGCGTGATCTTTAACAACAGCCGCGCCAATGGCGTCAGCCAAATCGGTGGCGCGGTGTTGCTTAACCCCAATCTGCAACGCACCGCCACGGCGATTTTGACTGAGGTCACGGGCAATAAACCGAGCACCATCAGCGGCACCCTGGAGGTGTTTGGTGACAAAGCGGACCTGCTGATCGCCAAGCGATCTGCGTAATGGTCCGAGTATGTTTAATAATCCTGACGAAATGGTCATGCAGTTTGCCGTCGAAAATAATATGGTCGATAAGTACGGGCATTTGACCCGCGAGGGAATGACCAAGTTAAAAGCGATGAATGATGAAAGAAAATTGCTGGTCGCCTTGCGGGAGATGAGCGATCGGTCTGCTGAGACAACACGTATGAATAACAAACAAAAGAACACCTTCATCTATAATCTTTCAAACAAAACCCAAGTTGACCAACAAGTTTTGCGGCGTTATATCGTTGATGCGCAAAAACTTGATGCGGCCATTGAAGAAATCAAAATTAAATGGAAGGACCAGTAGCAGTAAAACGTCGAGCGATATATGGCCCACCTCACGCCTGCGCAAACGGTGAATTTATGTGGGCGTATGCCTAACTGTTCTCCGGTAATACCGGCAGCTTGGCCAGCCGCGCGGAAACCGCCAACGCGCCGAGCAGTAGCGCACCAATAAATACGCCAACGCCGAGCCAGCCGTAGTGGTGCCAGAACACACCGCCCAGGGTGCCGGCCACGCTTGATCCCAGGTAATAACAAAACAGGTACATCGAAGACGCCTGCCCTTTGGCTACAAAGGCGCGGCGGCCAATCCAGCTGCTGGCTACGGAGTGGGCGCCAAAGAAGCCAAAGGTGAACAGCAACATGCCGATCAGAATCAGCGGGACCTGTGACAAGAGCGTTAAAAGCAGCCCGACAAACATCAGCACAATCACCGCCCAGAGCACTTTACGGCGCCCCAGTTTGTCGGCCAGGTTGCCGACCCAAGCGGAGCTGTAGATACCGGACAGGTAAACCACTGACAACAAGCCGACCACGGCCTGGCTCATATGGTACGGCTCGCCCAGTAGTCGATAACCGATGTAGTTAAACAGCGTGACGAAAGCGCCCATCAGCAGAAACGCCTCGAGAAACAACCACGGCAAGCCTTGGTCGCGCATGTGCAGCACGTAGTTGTTGGCGAGGTTTTTCAGGTTTAGCGGGGTGGCGCGAAAGTGTTTGGAATCGGGCAGGATGCGCCAGAACAACAGGGCGCCGAGCAGTGACATAACCCCCAACGCACCGATCGCTACACGCCAGTTAACGAAGTCCACCAATACCCCGGCGATCAGCCGTCCGCCCATGCCGCCGACGGCGTTGCCACCGATATACAAACCCATCGACAGGCCAATAAAGCGCGGGTGAATTTCTTCGCTCAGGTAGGTCATGCCCACTGCCGCCAGGCCGCTTAGCGACAAACCGAGTAGCGCGCGCATAAGCAGTACGCCGTGCCAGCTCGGCGTGCAGGCGCTGGCGATGGTGAATAGGGCGGCGGAAAGCAGCGACACCACCATGATTTTCTTGCGGCCAATGGCATCGGAAATCGGCCCAGTAATCAGCAGCCCGATGGCCATCATGATGGTCGAGATCGACAGCACTAGGCTGCTTTGTGCAGCGTTCAGGCCGAACTCGGCCGACAGCACCGGCATCAGCGGTTGCACGCTGTAGAGCAGGGCAAAGGTAGCAAAGCCGCCAGCAAATAAAGCAAGTGAGGTACGGACAAATTGCGGCGTGCCTTTTTCGATAAAGGCTTCGGTTTGTTCAACCGTGCTCACCACGTCGGCTGCCGCATCACGGGCGGCGTCGAGCAGGGCAGGGGCAGAGGAAGGGCGCACACAGACCTCGAAGAGCGTTCTTTTAGAAGAGAGTAGTCAGGTGCAAAGCATAGGGAGCGACGTTTATTATCTCCAATATATTGTTCGATCTATTTGATAGGTTTAACGACCTAATCCATGTTGGAGCTTCGCCATGGAATTGCGCCATTTACGCTACTTTGTCGCCGTCGCCGAAGAGCTGCATTTTGGCCGCGCGGCTGAACAGCTGGGCATTTCCCAGCCACCGCTAAGTCAGCAGATTCAGGCGCTGGAAGAAGAGATTGGCGCGCGCCTGTTCGAGCGTACTAACCGTCGGGTAGAGCTGACCGAAGCGGGCCGTTTGTTTCTCGACGAAGCCAGGCAAATTCTCGCCCATGTGCAAAAGGCCACGCAGATCGCTCGCCGCGCGCAGCAGGGCGAGATCGGCGAACTGAATGTTGGCTTTACCGCCTCGGCGCCGTTCACGTCCACCATTCCCCGCAGCATTCTGGCCTTTCGCCAAGCGCACCCGGATGTGCACCTGAGCCTGCAGGAAATGAGCAGTCGGGTGGTGATCGAGGCGCTGCAGGAAGAGACCGTTCAGGTCGGGGTAATTCGTCCTTTTCCGTTACCGGACAACATCAAAGCGGTGGAGCTGTTTCGTGATCCGTTGGTGGCGGTATTGCGCGCCGATCATCCGTTGGCGCAGGGCAGTGAAGACGGCATTTCCATCGCCGCGTTGGCCGACGAGCCCTTTGTATTTTTCCCCCGTAGTTACGGCACGGGCCTGTATGACCAACTGATCGGGCTGGCGCGCAATGCCGGTTTCAGCCCACGTATTGCCCAGGAGGCCAGTGAAGCCATGACCATTATTGGCCTGGTGTCAGCGGGGCTTGGGGTGTCGATGTTGCCCGCCTCGTTTCGCCGAACGCGGGTCGATGGCGTGGTCTACCGCACCCTGCTGGATGAGGGCGCTACCAGTGCCGTGTGGCTGGTGGTGCGCAAGGATCAGCGCGCGCCATTGGCGTTGGCGTTTGTGGAACAGGTAACCCGGGAAGCGGCGGCGTTGCAGGGCCCGTAGGGCGTGCTAGGCGCACCTAGCGCTCTTGCGGCAAACCCGACACACCGGCCGTGGATGTTACTGGCGCTCTGGTGGCGAACGCATTGGTGCGCATAGCACACCCTACGGGCGTTGTAGGGGCTGCCGGTGCGCGCACCAAACGTTGGTGCGGCGAACGTTACTTAACCGTCGCCAACTGCGCTTTCAACGCAACACCGGCCATGATCGCGCCAGCGTGGCACTCGTAGTTGGTCGGGTTTTTGTATTCGACGCCTTTGTAGTTGCTGGCGATCTCGATCACGGCGTTGGCGCCGGCAGCTTTGGCGGCGTTGGCCAGTTTGATGATGGCCGATTGCATGGCCCAGGCGCAGGCTTCTTCGTCGCCTTTGTTAAAGGCATTGGTTTTCTGGCTGGTGGTGATCTGGGGGTTAATCACGGTGACCTTGCCCGCAGGCTTCGTGCCGGCCATGTAAAACTTCACGGAGCCATCCAGTTTGCCGGCTGCGGTTGCTTGGGCAATCGCGGTTTGTAGCGGCAGGTAGTGGGTGGTGTCGCGCGCCTGGCTGATGCTTGGGATAGCGGCGAGCAGCAGGGCTGCGGCGGTGAGGCTTTTCAAGTGCATAGTCGTCTCCTTGACGGCGGTTGTTGTAGTTCGCTCTGCCTGATCAGTGCCAGCGGCGGAAGATCAGTGAGGTATTGACCCCACCAAAGGCGAAATTGTTGTTCATTACGAACTCATTGTTCATCTGCCGCGGTTCGCCGCGCAGGTAGTCGAGCTCGGCACACAGTGGGTCGATATGGTCGAGGTTGAGGGTGTGGATATAGCGGTCGCTGTTGAGCATTTCGATGCTGAACCACGACTCCAGTGCCCCACACGCGCCCAGGGTGTGACCCAGGTAGCTCTTTTGCGAGCTGATGGGCATGCCCGAGCCAAACAGGCTGGCGGTGGCGTGGGTTTCGGCGATATCGCCCTGTTCGGTGGCGGTGCCATGACCGTTTACATAGCCGATGGCGTGCGGCTCAAGGTTGGCGTCTTGCAGGGCCAATTCCATCGCGCCGCGCATAGTGGTTTGCTCGGGTTTGGTCGCGTGCTGGCCGTCGGCGTTGCAGCCAAAGCCGACGATCTCGGCGTAAATCGTCGCGCCACGGGCCTTGGCATGTTCCAGTTCTTCGAGCACCAACATGCCGGCGCCTTCGCCGATGACCAGGCCGTCGCGGCCGCTGTCGTAAGGGCGCGGCGAGGTATGCGGCGCATCGTTTTTCAGGCTGGTGGCGTACAGTGCATCAAACACCATGGCTTCGGTCGGGCACAGTTCTTCGGCGCCACCGGCGAGCATCATCGGCAGGCGGCCAAACTTGATCGCCTCATAGGCATAACCGATGCCTTGGCTGCCGCTGGTGCAGGCGCTGGAGGTGGGAATCAGGCGGCCTTTAAGGCCAAAGAAGATGCTGATATTGGCCGCCGTGGTGTGCGGCATCATGCGGATATAGGAGTTGGCATTCAGGCCGTCGGCCACCGAGTTAAGCAGCATATTGCCGAAGGCTTTGATCTCTTCGGTACTGCCGGTGGACGAGCCACAGGCCACGCCCATGCGGCCGTCGCGAATGCTTTCATCGCCGAGCAAACCGGCGTTGGCCAAGGCTTTTTCCGCCGCCAGCACCACCAGCCGCGAGACACGGCCCATGCTGCGCAGCTGTTTGCGGTTCCAGGCTTTGGGCACCACGAAATCGTCGATGGGGCCGGCCAGGCGCGTGTTCAGTTCGGCGAAGCGGTCCCACTCATGCATGCGGCGGATGCCGCTGCGGTTGGCGCTAAAGTTTGCTTCAATGCTGGCCCAGTCGCTGCCCAGCGAGGTGATGCCGGCCATGCCGGTAACGACCACACGTTTCATCAGCACAGGCCTCCATTGACCGCGATTACTTGGCGGGTGATGTAGGCGGCTTCGTCCGACATCAGAAAGTTAACCGCGCCAGCCACTTCTTCCGGGGTGCCCATACGCTGGGCGGGGATCATCTTCATCATTTCTTCAATCGGCAGGTCGTCATCCAGCATGGCCGTGTCGATCAAGCCAGGTGCCACACAGTTAACCGTGATTTTGCGTTTGCCCAGCTCAATGGCCAGGGCTTTGGCTGCGCCGATAACGCCGGCTTTCGAGGCGCTGTAATTGACCTGGCCACGGTTGCCGATCAGCCCGGAAACCGAGGTGATGCAGACAATACGCCCGGCCTTGCGCCGACGAACCATCGGCATGACCAGCGGATGGAGAATGTTGTAGAAACCGTCGAGGTTGGTGCGGATCACCACGTCCCAGTCGTCTTCACTCAACGCCGGAAAGGCGCCGTCGCGGGTCAGACCGGCGTTACAGACCACGCCGTAATAGGCGCCGTTGGCTTCCACATCGGCTTCGAGAATTTCCCGGCAAGCCGCACGGTCGGCCACATCAAATTGCAGAATGCGTGCCTGTTGGCCGAGCTCGATAATTTCCGCCTGCACGGCTTCGGCTTCGGCGCGGCCGCTGCGGCAATGCAATACCAGGTCAAAGCCGGCGCGGGCCAAACGCAGAGCGATGGCGCGGCCGATGCCACGGCTGGAGCCGGTTACCAGAATGCTGTCAGTCATATGCAGGTTCTTCCAAATAGCTGGCCACGTGCGGCGGGCGAAATACGTTAAGGCGCGCTTCGGCACAGATGCCGGGGCCGGTCAGGTGGCATTCGAACACGCCCATGCCGTTGTCGTCTTGCAAAGAACGGATGGCGCGAATCTGCAACTCGACGCCCAAGGGAAAGGTCTCGACATTGCATTGATAATTGCGTGTGCCGAGCAAAAAGCCCAGCTCCACCGGCAGGCCGGCAACGCGGGCATGGCAGCCGGCATAGGCGGCGATGCTTTGCGCCATCAACTCAACGCCGACCCAGGCCGGGATGCTGCCGTCGGCGTTGTTGAATAAGCCGCCGGCTCGAATCTGCAAGCGGGTGGTGATTTCTTCTTCGGCGTAACTGAGTACTTCATCAACCAGAATCATGTCGCCGGCGTGGGGCACGAGTTCGGCAATCGGCCAGATGTTCATGGGGTCACCTGGTCTTGCTCGGCTACACCAACGATCAGGCTGATGTTGTTGCCACCAAAGGCGAAGGAGTTGCTCATCATGCGGTACGGGCCTTGGCCTTCCAGGTAGGTGTTGGCGCTAGTCAGATTAAGCGCCGGCAGTTGCTCGTCCCGCTGGCCATCCCAGACATGCGGCGGCAGGCGCTTGGCGCTCAGGCTCAGCCAGCAGAACGCCGCCTCCAGCGCGCCGGCAGCGCCCAAGGTATGGCCGGTCATGGCCTTGCTCGAGGAACAGGGCACGCCATGGGGAAACACCGCGGCGACAGCCAGGCTTTCCATGGCGTCGTTGTGCTGAGTGGCGGTGCCATGCAGGTTCAGATAGCTGATATCGGTGGCATGCAATCCGGCGTTGGCCAGGGCTTGGCGCATGACCTGCTCGGCGCCACGGCCTTCAGGGTCGGGCGCGGAAATATGGTGGGCGTCGGAGTTGGCGGCCGCGCCTAGCAAGGCAATTGGCGCAGGCTCCTTGCTCATCAAGAAGAGCACGGCAGCTTCACCGATATTGATGCCGGTGCGGTTCGCCGAAAAGGGATTGCAGCGTTCAGCCGACAGCGCTTCCAGCGAGCCAAAGCCATTGAGGGTCAACTGGCACAGCGAGTCGACACCGCCACACAGCACCGCATCGCACAGCCCGCTATCGAGCAGACGACGCGCGCTCAGCAAGGCGCGGGCGCTGGACGTGCAGGCGGTGGAAATCACATAGGCGGGGCCGGTGAGGTTGAGCTGCGCAGCAAGAAATTCAGCCGGCGCGGCCAGTTCTTGCTGGCCATAGCTGTAGCTGGCGGGGAATGCGCCGTCTTGGCGGAATTGGCGGATGCCTTGGGTGGCTTCGTCGATACCGCTGGTGCTGGTGCCCAGCACAACGCCAATGCGGGTGCGGCCATAGGTGGCGATGGCCTGTTGGATATCCGCGTCGATCTGCTGCGCCGCCGCCAGCAGCAACTGATTGTTGCGCGTGGCATGGGCGGTGCTCATGGCCGCCAGCGGGGGCAATTGGGCCTGTACGGCACCCACGGGCAACAGACGCTCAGGCACCCAGCCGGCTTGCACCTGCATGCCGCTGGTATCGCCAGCAAACAGGCGCTCGCTAACCTGGTGTTTGTCGTTGCCCAGGGCGCACAGCAGGCCCAGGGCATTGAGGTAGGCAGTCATGGCAACATCTCGACGCGGTAGTCAGCCGCTTGGGTTTTAAGCTGAAAATTCTCTGGCTGTTGGTAGATCACCTGCCAACGGGTTTCGTCGCCATCACGCAACCAGCGTTGCTTGCCATGCTGCTGCCAGTCGGCGCTGGGGTAATGTGCCGGCACTTGTTCAGCCGGGGTCAGGGCAAACAGCAGGGCAGCGAACAGTTCCCGCGCCTCGGGGTTGGGCGGCAGCAGGCCGTCATTCTGCCATTGCTTGGCGGTCAGCAGTTGGCGGGCCACGGGAATGCCCATGGGGTCCATCAGCGACCAGCGCAGCGCAACGCCTTCCTGTTGTATGACCAATAGCCAATCCTGAGTCTGCCTGGCCTGCTCGCGCTGCACATGCAATTGCAGCGGCAATTGCAGCGTTGGCGGTGTGTCAGGCAGTGGCGCGTGCTGGGCACAGGCACTCAGCACGAGCAGCAAAAATAGCGGCAGCAGACGACGCATTAGTTTGTGCTCAGTGGTTTGCCCTGAGCACCGTCGCCATCTAGCGGCACCGAGCGGTCGGGCGGCGTGTCCTGTTGCCCCCCATGGCGTGGTAGAAAATCAAAGCCGCCACGGGTTGGCTCGACGGGCTGGGTGCCAGCCAGGTGATGCGGCACAGCAGCGGGAACTGGTGCGTTCATGAGCATCCTTTGCTGACCGATCACGAGGTAGCGCACAGCTCAGCCAGCACCCGCAGGCGGCGCTTGGGCTCGGCGACGTAGGGGTTTTTCAGGTCCCAGGCGTAGCCGGCCAGAATCGAGCTGATCATGCGGCGGATCTCCGGCGAGCCATTCTCGTGGTAGATCACGTCCTGAAAGCTCTCGTCGTACCAGCCTTCTACATAAGCGCGGAAGGCGTCGACGCCACGTTTCAGCGGTACGGCAAACTCGCTTTCCCAGTCCACGCTTTCGCCATTGAGCTGACGGTCGAGCAGATTGGCCGCCATGCTTGCCGAGCGCATGGCAATGGTGACGCCGGAAGAGAACACCGGGTCGAGGAATTCGGCCGCGTTGCCGAGCAAAGCAAAGCCCTGGCCGTGCAGGGTTTTAACGTTGGCCGAGTAACCACCGAGGCTACGCACCGGGGTATCCCATTGGGCATTTTTAATCAGGTTGCCCAGGCTGGGCGTCTCGGCGATAAAGCTGCGCAGGGCAGCTTCCATCTCTTCCGGGCGGCCCTGGTAGCGTTCAGCCGAGGCGACCACCCCCATGGAGCAGCGACCGTTGCTAAATGGGATCAGCCAGAACCACACATCGCGCATGGTTGGGTGGGTGGTGACGAGGATTTTTTCGCGGTCAAACGTGGCGTCGTTGATGCGATCTTCAATATGGGTAAACAGCGCTTGGCGTACCGGGAAGGCGGATGGCGCTTCCAAGTCGAGCAGGCGTGGCAGCACCCGGCCATAGCCGCTGGCATCAAGAACAAAGTCGGCCTCTACGCGATACTCGCTGCCGTCCAGACGACGCACAGTGGCGGTCGGTTTGGCGCTGAAATCGGTGGCGATAATTTCTTCTTCATAACGAATTTCAACGCCCTGCAATTCGGCCTGGTCGGCCAGCAGTTTGTCGAAGGTGGCGCGTTGTACCTGGAAGGTCCAACCCTTGCCCTCGGTGAATTTTTCGCGGAAATCGAAGTGCGTACGGCGCTCGCCCCAGGCAAATGCCGCACCGTTTTTACGTTGAAAGCCGGCGGTTTCTACCGCTTCGAGCATGCCCGCTTCTTCAACAAAATCCAGGCAGTGGCTGAGCAGGCTTTCGCCAATGGAGAAGCGCGGGAACAGCTGACGTTCGATGATCAGCACGTCGTGCCCTTTGCGTTTCAGCAGGGCGGCGGCAATGGCGCCCGATGGGCCTGCACCGATAACCAGTACGCGGCGCTGTTCCAAATCAAGCGGCACCATGGGGACTCCTTGTAGCGGACGGTAAAAGACGGGGTTTGCCCACCGCCAGCAACGCCGGCAGCAGGGTGGAAAACAGGCTCATCAGCAGCAGGCTGAAATAGGTCAGGGCGTCGATCAGTTGCAGCTGCAGCAACAGATTAAGGAACACCACTTCGGTCAGGCCGCGGATATTCAGCAGCACGCTTTCCGACCATTTCAGGCGGTTGCTGGCCTCGGGCATGGCCCAGTGCAGGCCCAGCCAACTGCCAAACATTTTGCTCATTACTGGCAGCAGCAACAGTGCGCCGAGGTTGAGCCAGGAGTAACTGTCGCCGATACCGTGGAAGTCCACGCGCAACACCCCACACGTGAGGATCAGCGGAATTGCCAAGCCGTTGAGCACTAGCTTCCACGGGCGCTCCGGCAGCGGCAGCACAAAGGGCTGTTTCAGCCAGGCCAGGCAGAGCATATAGCCGATGCCAAACACCAAGCCGTTAAGCTTGAGTTGCTGGAAAGTCAGCATCAGGGCAAAGAACGGCAGGCTATAAAACAGCGCATGGCGCAGGCGTAACAGCCTGTGCAATACCAGCGGCAAGCTGGTGGCGAGTACCGGCCACAGCAAGGTGTGTGGGTCGGCCGTGCCTTGCGCCAGGCCGAACAGGCTCCAGCACATCAGGTCCATCAGAATGGCCGCGTGCAGCAGGCGTTTGATGCCCTCAGGCGGGTACTGGATGTTTTGCAGGTAGAGAAACAACACCGGGATCGCGGTGATGGAAAACAGCAAGCCAATGCCGATTGCGCTCAGCCAACTGCGCTCACCGGGCAGTATCCACAGTGCTGCTGCGAGGCCAGCCAGCAGCGGCACGAGAAAACTCGGCAAGGCGATTTTCAGGCTGGCGGGGCTCACTTCCAGGTCCACCACATCGCTGAGGATGTAACCCAGCAGCAGGGCGAAACTGAGGTTGTAGAGCAGGCTCAGCCACGTCGGCGCCAGCAACTCTTTGGCGCTCAGTTGCAGGTGCGGCTCCACGCCGTACAGCAGCAGTGCTGGAATGGCCAGGCTGGCCACCAGCAACTGGCCAACAATAGGAATAACCCGCTGCCGCCCGACAACGGCCACCAGACCGTAGACGGCCAGGGCAACAGCCCAAAATCCAATCACGTTCACGCCCGTGCTCCTCTTGCGTGTTCTGCGCTGTGCGCATCGCCCGCCCAGGGCGATAAGAGAAAACTAAACGTCAGGCCAATGCTGATAGTCAGGCCAAAGTTACTCACTGCCGGCGTGCTCGAAAGCGCTAACAGACCAAATGACAGCCAGGTCGTCAGGGCAGACAGCAAGGTGCCGAGCAGGCTGGTGGCAGCGCCGCCCACCCGTTCGCGCATGATGATGGCGTAATCCACACCAATGGCCGTGACCAGGAGCAAGCCAAACAAACTGAACAAGGTCAGCGGCTGCCCCAACCAACCCAGGCTAGCCATACTCGCCAACGCCGCCAGCAAGGAAATGGCCAACACCCGCGCCGCGCCCTTGGCGCCGAAGGGCAGGCAGAGCAGGAAAAAAATCAGCAAACACGAGGCCAACTTCAGCTCGGCGGCGCTTACTTGGGTGGCGGCGAACAAGCGATTCAACTGGCCCAGCCGGTCCACCAGCTTTACCCCTGGCAGGCCATCAGCTTGAACGGCCAACAGTTCGGCATCGCTTAAGCCTTGCAAGCTGACCATGCCGGCGACTTCGCCGTTACCCGCATCGCCCAGCCACAAACTGCGCCAGGGCTCGCCAAGAGTGCCGGCCAGGCTTTGTTCAATCGTGCGGTTAGGCAGCGCCTGCAATTGGCGCACTTCCTCTTGCACCATTTGCGGCGTTACCCCCAGTGCTTGCAACGCATCGCTGGCGGCCAGCACGCCGGTTAGCGACGCCCGCAGGCTGTCTTGTTCAGAGGCCGGCGCCACCAGTTGGCTCAAGGCCATATAGCTTTTCAGCTTGCCGGCGGCGATCAGTTTATCCAGGCGTTGGCTAAGCACGTGCTGGCGCTGCAACAGCTGTTCTTCGTCTTTGCCGCGCACCAGATAGAACTGGCTGGTGGGCTGAAAGCCGATGATTTTGCTGATCGCCTGCGACTGTTGCAGCAACGCTGGCGGCGTACTGGCCCACTGGCGCAAGTCATCTTTGCGCGACAGTTGCAGCACCCCGGCCACACAAAAGGCCAGAAATATCAGCAGCAGCCACGGCGTGCCGATGCGCTTGAGCAATGCGCTGCGCCAGACCAGCAAGCGCGTGGCCAGGCCATAGGGTTTGGCCCACGGCACGATCTGCACTTTGCCGAGCAACGCCGGCAGCAGGCACACCGCGCACAGGTAGGAACCGAGCAAGCCGGCGGAGGAAAAAATCGCCACCTGGCTCAAGGCCGGGAACGGGGTAAAGGCCAGCGCCAGGTAACCGATCACATTGGTGGCCAGGCCCAGGGTTAAGCCCAGAAACGTGGCGCGCAGGGCGTTCCAGCTATTCCACGGTTGCAGGGTCCAGCTTTTCGACAGCAGGTGCAGCGGGTAATCGATGGCCACGCCAATCAGGCTGGCGCCCAGCACCAGGGTCAGCACATGAATGTTGCCAAACACGGCGACGGTGGCCGTCAGCCCGGCGAGCACGCCAATGGCGGCTGGCAGCAGGGCCAGCAACACGCGCATACGGCGAAAGGCGATCAGCATCAGCAGCAAGGCGCCAGCGCTGGAAATACTGCCCATCACACTGATTTCAGACGTGGCCTGACGTTGGCCATGGGCTGAGTACAGCAGGCCGCTGGTGGCCAGCAGTTCGCCGCCTTGTGCCTCAACGTCCTGGCGCGCTTTGGCCACCAGATTCTCTACGGTTAACGGCAGGTTGCCGTCAAAGGCATCACCGTTGGTGCGGGCGCGCAGCAGCGCCCAGGTTTTGCCTTCGCTTTCGGCCAACAGCGCGCCGCCGAGGTCGACTTGCACGTTGTGGCCCCGCGGCAGATTTTTTTCGATCAGCGCGCCCAGGCCCAGCCAATCCTGCTCGGTGCTGATCAGGCCTTGGCTGCGAAAGGGGTCGAACAGGTCTTGTACGCGGCGTTCAACAAAGGCTTTCGGGTCTTGCTGCAACAACTTGCGATCGGCTGTGCCAAGCAGCGCCAGGCGGCTATCCAGCAATTGCTGGCGCAACGCGGGCAGGTCGTATGCAACCTGCCACTGGACCTTTTCAAACAGCTTTTCCTGACGCCATTGCTCGCCTATGACGGCGGCTTGGCTCAGTGCTTTTTGCCGATCAGCAAAGCTGATCAGTAGCACCAGTTCGCGATTCAGCGGTTCCTGAATAATTTTTTCCGCGCGCTGTTCCAGCAGGTCCGGCGTGTCGCTGGGCACCAGCTCCAACAGGTTGGCGGAGATCGGTGCGCCCGCGCGCCATTGCCAGGCGGTGAGCGCCAACAAGGCCAGCAGGGCGACGGTAAAGAGCCGTGGGCCCCAGTGCTCAATCCGCGAAAGCATGACGGTCCGTGTCACTGAGTTGGCCATCGGCCTTGCTGTCGCTCAGGCGCAGCAACGTGCTGTCGCCCTGGGTTTCGCGCAGTTCAATGCGCTGCACCAAGGCACCGCCTTGAATCTGGATGGCGCTGAAGATTTGTTTGAGCAGCAGGCTTTTTGGCGTGAGGTCGAGGGTCCAGTTATCGGCTGCGCCGGACAGGCTTAAGTCGAAGTCCTGACGCAGGCCGCTGCTATCGCCCTTGAGCACGGCGAGAAACAGGCGGTTCTGCTGCGCGCTGGCGCTTTGCTGCGCCACCGGCTGCCAGCCTTGTGCTGTGCGTTTGGCAATGCCGGCGCCGTCGATGCGGTAGCTCTGTTGCAGCGGCTTTTCCAACAACCACAGCAGGCCCAGGTCTTTGCTCAGTACAAACTGGCCGGTGCTGGTCAGCGGCTTGGGCAAGGCGCGCAGGTGTTTTTCCTGAATAAATGGGCCGCGTACTACAGCCGGCTTGCTCAACTGCGCCGCCAGTTGGTCGAGGTCAAACGCCTGGGCTAAGGGTGCCAGCAGCAGGGTCAGGAGCAGCGCGGCTAAACGCTTCATGCGATTGCCCGCTCAACCGCGGCAACAAACACCTGCGGCGATGCCAGCTGCATTTCCAGGCTGGCGATTTCCACCGCGACCTGCACGGTGCTGGCGCGGGTCATGCGCTCACCCGTTACTGCATCGGTAATCAGGTAATTGATCTTCAGGCGGTTCTCCCACTCCACCAGGTCGGCGCGCACGGTCAGGCGTTGGCCAAATTTGGCGCCGCGCATATAGCGCAGTTGCAGGTCGATGATTGGCCAGGCGTAACCGGCGTCGCGCATGTGCGCATAGTTATGGCCGATCTTGTCCAGCAGGGCGCAGCGCGCCACTTCCAGGTATTTGACGTAGTGGCCGTGCCAGACCACTTCCATCAGGTCGACGTCAAAGAACGGCACGAGGATTTCCACCTCGGCCTGGATTACCCCATTACCGCGCATGGGCGTTACTCCGCTTGGTGCGCGCAGCACACCCTACAAGAGCAAATGCGGTCCTGCCGTAGGGTGTGCTGTGCGCACCATGAGGTACACGGGGAGATCGCGTGGTGCGCACAGCGCACCCTACGAAGGCCCGTTGTAATGAGTTAGGCATACAGGCTCCAGTGGCGGGCGCGGATGCGGGTCAGGCATAGGCGCAGTTCGCGTTCCAGGGCACGGTCTTCGATCACTGGCGGGAAGTCGTCGGCCAGTTGCTGGTGCATGTCGGCCAAGGGTTGTGGCAGCGCGCGGGCCTCGGCTTCCAGGCCACGCAGGTAGACGCCCTGGTTGGCGGCAATCAGCGTGGCAGCAGCGACCTGTTCGGTCAGCTCCAGGCTGCGCAGGGCATCGCGGGCGGCGATGGTGCCCATGCTGACTTTGTCTTGGTTATGGCATTCGGTGGAGCGCGAGAACACGCTGGCCGGCATGCTGTTTTTCAGTGCCTCGGCGGTCCAGGCACTGGCGCCGATCTGCACGGCTTTAAAGCCATGGTTGATCATTGCCGTGTGCGCCGGCGCGCCGGAAAGGTTGCTGGGCAGACCATGGTTGTAGCGGGTGTCGACCAGCAAGGCGAGCTGGCGGTCGAGCAGGTCGGCAACGTTGGCCACGAGGTTTTTCAGGCCGTCCATGGCAAAGGCGATATGCCCGCCGTAGAAGTGCCCACCGTGTAAAACGCGCTCGGCCTCGGCGTCGATAATCGGGTTGTCGTTGGCGCTGTTCAGTTCAATTTCGATGAACTGGCGCAACCAGCCCAGGCTGTCGGCCAATACGCCGAGCACGTGGGGGGCGCAGCGCAGCGAGTAGCGGTCTTGCAGGCGATGCAGCGGCGCCGTCGGGGCGTTGATGGCCAAGTCTTGACGAATCCACGCCGCGACCTGGTTCTGCCCTGGGTGCGGCTTGGCGGCGAACAGGCGCTCGTCGAAGTGCTCGGGGTTGCCTTGCAGGGCGACGACGTTAAGCGCAGTGATCCGCGTGGCCAGTTGCAGCAGGTAATCCGCGCGCGAATAGGCCAGGCACGCCAGGCCGGTCATCACCGCAGTGCCATTCATCAAGGCCAGGGCTTCTTTCGGGCGCAGGGTCAGCGGCTGCCAATCGAGCTCGGCATGCACATCGGCAGCGCTGCGCACTTCACCTTTGTACAGCACGTCACGCACGCCGGTGAGGGTGGCGGCGACGTAGGAGAGCGGGGTGAGGTCGCCACTGGCGCCCACTGAACCTTCTTCCGGAATCAGCGGTAATACATCGTGGTCGAGGAAGGCTTGCAGGCGTTCCAGCAACTCCACGCGCACACCGGAAACACCCTGGCACAGCGACTGTAAACGGGCGGCAAGCACGGCGCGGGTGGCCACCGGGTCAAGCAATTTACCCAGGCCGCAGCCGTGGAAGGTGAACAAGTGCTGGGGCAGGGCTTCCACATGCTCCAACGGCACGGCCACCACGCAGGAGTCGCCGTAGCCGGTGGTCACGCCATAGATCACGCCTTCTTTGTCCAGCAGCGAGTCGAGGAACTGCGCGCCTTTGGCAATCCGCTGGCGAAAGGCCGCGTCGCTTTGCAGGGCGGTGGGGCTGCTCTGTTCGGCCAAGCTGACCACTTGCTCGATGCTAAGCGGTTGGGCGCCGAACACCACGGTGGAGGCGTGCGTGTTAGTCATGGTGAGTCCAGAAAGAGAAGAAGTTGAACCATTGTTTGGGCGCTTGCAGGCAGTAGTGCTGCAGGCGCTCGGCGTAACGTTGGGCGTGCTGTTGAATGACCTGTTCGCGGTCACTGCGGCGCCACTCGATGCGCTCGGCAAACGGCTCCAAGGTGACCTGGTAACGGCCGTCTATTTTCAGGCAGAACAGCAAATTGATTGGGCATTGCAGCAGCCCGGCGAGCAGCCAGGGGCCTTGCGGCAGATCCGCCGGCTGGCCAAGAAAATCCACCCGCGCGCGGCGGCCGCCGTGCAGCGGCACACGATCACCGGCAATCGCCAGCCACTCGCCGCGCTCCAGGCGTTGGCTGAGTTGCAGCATGATGCCGGCATCCAACTCGCTGACCTGAATCAGGCGTAAATGGGCGGCGCCGGCCTGGTTGAGCAGGCGGTTAAATTGCTCAGCGTGCTTGGTGTGCACCAGCACATTCATCTGCACTTTTTCGCCCAGTTCCGCGAGCGCGCGGCACACCTCGAGGTTGCCCAGGTGGGCGCCCACGAGCATTTGCCCGCGCTGCTGGCGATGCAATTTGCCACGCAGGTCATCGGCGTCATTGAGGGTGACTTGTTCAAGGCCCAGGCGGCCGTTCCACACGTCGAGCTTGTCCAGCAAGGTATCGGCAAAGGCCATAAATTGGCCGAATACCGAGCGGCGCGTGGGCGCCAGTTCCGGGCGGCCGCTCCAACTGGCCAGGTGCTGCTGGTACTCATACACGCTGCGCCGGGCGCTGCTGCCGGCTACGTAAAAATACAGAACGATCAGGTGCAGCAGCGGGCTTAAAACACGCCGGCCGAGGGTGCGCGCCAACCAGGCAGTAAAGCGCATCAGCAGGTAGCTGCCGCGCTCGTTGTGCTTGGCCCAATGTCGGCTGTTCATGCGGCGCTCCTGGCGGGCAGCCAGCGTTTGGCCAAGATAGCCGGTGCGCGCCAGAGCATGCCGAAGAACAACTTGGCGTGCATTTTCGAGATCAGCACGTTGTCCAGCAGCAGGCGGAAATGCGAGAGGCCGTCTTGCGGATAATGCACTTTGATCGGCAGCCAATTCATGGGCTGATTACGCCAGCTCAGGCGCACCAGAATTTCCGTATCAAAATCCATGCGCTTGCCCAGTGCGACGCTATTGATCAAAGCCAGGGTCGGCGCCAGCGGGTACACGCGAAAGCCGCACATGGAGTCGCGTATCTGCAGCGACAGGCTGTTGATCCACACCCAGACATGGGTGAGGTAGCGCGCATACAAACGCCCTTTGGGCACGCTGTGGTCGTATTCGGGGTAGGCGCAAATCAGTGTGCCGGGCTGGGCTTGTGCCTGCTGCAAGAACAGCTGCAGATTGCCCAGGTCGTGCTGGCCATCGGCGTCCACTTGCAGGGCGTGGCTAAAGCCTTGTTTTGCCGCTTCGCGCAGCCCGGCCATCACCGCGCCGCCTTTGCCCTGGTTGACGGGCAAATGCACCACATAGGTGTCGCCGCTTTCACCGAGCTGGTCGATCACCACGGTGCATTCCGGGCTCGACGCATCGTTGACTAATACGCAGGGCAAGCCGGCAGCGCGCAACGCATCAACCACCGCCGGCAACGCATGCTCGTGGTTGTACACGGGAATCACCGCGCAGGGCTTAAAGACCTCAGTCATGGGCCACCGCCGCCTGCAACAAAATGCGCCCCGACGAGCACGCGGCCTCGCCATTGCGGTAGCTGAAATACAATTTGCCGCGTTCGGCGTCAAAGCGCAGGTGCAACTGCAAACGGTCGCCGGGGCGGGCCAGTTGCTGGAATTTCAGTACCTCCATGCCGGCAAAGCGTGGCGGCAGCTCCATCAAGCCGCGAGCCAGGGATTGCGCCCAATCGACTTGCACCACGCCGGGCAGAATCGGGGTTTTCGGGAAGTGACCGCTGAAGTGCGCCAGGTCCAACGGCACATCCAGTTCCAGCGCCCACTCGCCATCGGTTTGCACTTGGCTGACCACTTCCGGCAGCAAGGTGCGTGGCGCATACAGCGCTTGTTCCAGCACCGCTTGCGGCAGTTTGCCTTGCGCGTTGAGCGGCAGGTGACGCACCAGACGCCAACGGCGTGGCAAGGCCAGGGCAATGCAGTGCGGGCTCAGGTGCTGGCGCAGGCTGTCGGTGACGGTGCGCCGCCCTTTATTGCGCAGCGCGTGCAGACCGGCATCATTGAGGGCGACCAAGGCGCCGAGGTAGGCGCGTTTGTCTTGCACCACGCCAAAGCGCGCATCGGCCACCCACGGGTGCTGGGCCAGCGCCTGCTCAAGCATGGGCAGGGAAATGCGGTTTTCTTCCAGCTTGACGATACGGTCGAGGCGTCCGAGCAATTCAAAGCGGCCATCGGCCTGTAGATTCGCGCCATCGGCGGTCTGCTCGGTGTAGTCAGCAGGTAAATAGGGCGAGCGGATAAACAGCGCGCCCTGGTCATTTAGCCCGAGCTGCACATCGGCAAACGGCTGCCACAGCGAACCGCCCTGACGCCACGCGATACCGCCGGTTTCCGAGCTGCCGAAAATCTCCGTCGGCACTTGCCCAAGCAACTCGCCTAACTGCGCGGCGGTTTCCGCTGGCAGCGCGCCGCCGGAAGAAAACACCCGGCGCACGCGGCCCAAGGCCTGCCAGTCGAGGTTATCGCCCATGCGCTTGAGCAGCGCCGGGCTGGCGATCCAGGCGAAGTTGGCTTGTGGCAGGCTCCAGCGTTGCAGGTCTTCTGGAAACGGTTGGGCACGGCGCACAAACACGCGCCCTGCGCACAGCGGCCACAGCACGCGAAAGAGTAAGCCGTAGATATGCTGCGCGGCGACGCTGCCGATAATCACCGCATCACCCAGTTCGGCGCCCCACAGCTGTTCCAGGGCTGCCACTTCGTTGTGCAGTTGCCGCAGGGTTTTATCGATCAGCTTGGGCTCACCGCTGGAGCCGGAGGTGCACAGGGTCAGAGCGGGAAAATCCAGGTCCAGCTCGGCGGCGGGCAGGGCCTCGGCGTACAGGCTAGCCAGGTTGGCGTCGCCGTTTTGCTCACTTATCCACAGGTCGACATGGGGCGCCAGCCGTTGACGGCTTTGCGCTTGCAGATCGGCCGGCAGCAGTACGCGCACGCCGGCGCGCCAGGCGCCGAGCAGGGCAATGGCCAGTTCGGCGCTGTCTTCCAAATGCACGGCAATGTTGTGTACACCGCGTGCTTGCAGGCCGGCCGCCAGGCGCAGGGCTTGCTTGCTCAGCTCGGCATGCAGCAGCGCCGGCTCAACGGTAACGGCGCGCTGTGGCTGGGCAGTTAGCAGGTGTTGCAGGTCTAACCAGTTCATACATGGCCTCGCACACGTTGGCGCACCAGCCATTCAGCGGCGAACAACATGCCCATCAAAACGTAAGAAATCAGCCCGGTGTACAGGGTCCACCAGCTCAGCGGCGCCCAGAGCGTCAAAGCGCTTACCAGCGTCGCGTTAAAAAGAAAAAAGCCGATCCACACCTTGGTGACGTTGCGCGTGTACACAATCGCCACCTCAGGCAACTCCGGCTCCTGCAGGCGCGCCAGGCGCTCGACGATCGGCGGGCCATATTTCAGGCTCAAGCTGAATAGGCCCAAGCCGAACAGGCTGATCAGCGCGGGGTACCAGCGCAGCAGGGTAGGGCTGTCGGCCAGGCCCAGCACTGCGCAGAAGCTCAGCGCGGCGAAGGCCATGCCGCGGCTACCCGGCCGTGCCCCTTGGCTGAGAAAGCGCGCCAGCCACAGGCCGCCCAACAGTAAGGCGAAGAAGCGCGGCGACAGCTGCTGATGGCCGAAGTAAACCGCAAAGGGGTACGCCAGGCCGGCCAGCAGCAGTACCAGCCCGATCAGGCGGTTCATGCCTGGCTCATCATGCAGGCCATCAAACGGCGGGCGCGTTGACCAGGCGGAACACGGCCTCGACCACGTCACCGACGGTACGCACGGCCTTGAAGTCTTCGGCGGCGAGTTTTTTGCCGGTTTTGCGCTTGATATGGTCGATCAGATCGACCGCGTCGATGCTGTCGATTTCCAGGTCCTGGTACAGATTGGCGTCAAGGGTGACGCGCTCGGGTTCCAGTTCGAACAGCTCAACAAGCGACTCGCGCAGGGTGCTGAAAATTTCGTCACGGTTTTGCATGGTGGTCTCTCTTACGCGGCTTTCTGTGCAGACACGAACACAGCAAGGCTGGCCACGTTGGCGAAGTGCTTGCGGGTATCTTTGGCGTCGGCGTCAATTTTGAAGCCAAAACGCTTTTGAATGGCCAGGCCGAGCTCCAGAGCGTCAACCGAGTCCAGGCCCAGGCCTTCGCCAAACAGGGCCATATCGGCGTCGATATCGTCCGGGCCGATATCTTCCAGGCCCAAGGCTTCGATAATCAGGTTTTTAATTTCCAGCTGCAGATCGCTCATCTTTGGCGAGCTCCTTAATAAAGTGTTGGTGCAGATATTCATTGAGTTTGCGCGACGCAATGGGCGCCGAGCTGTGAGCGGAAAACTGCTGCGGGTCGATATCCTCGCCAACGCGCATTTCAAAGTGAAAGCGCCGCGCCGGAATGCGGTACCAGGGCTCAGCTTTGGTCAGGGTGGTTGGGGTGACGCTGATCACCACCGGCGTCACCACGCTGGCGCCGCGCAGGGCGATGGCGGCGGCACCACGATGGAACTCCGGCGCCTGGCCTGGCGTGGTGCGCGTGCCTTCGGGAAAAACAATCAGGGTTTGCCCTGCGCGCAAGGCATCGGAGGTCTCGTCGAGCATATCCATGCTGCCGCTGTTGCTAATGTACTCGGCCGCGCGAATTGGCCCGCGCATGCACGGGTTGTCCCACAGGCTTTGTTTCACCACGCAGTTGGCGTCGCGGATAAAGGCGATCAGCACCACCACGTCGATAAGTGAGGGGTGGTTGGCGATCACCATCTGCCCAGGGCGGCCCAGGCGCTCAATGCCTTTTACTTCAAAGGTCAATACGCCGGTGCGGTGCATAAACTCGACAAAGGCGCGGAAGGTCCAGCTCACGGTGGCGCGCGCGCGGCTACGGCGCTTCACCGCATCGCCCGGCAGCAGCGACAGCAGCGGGAAAACCACCAGGCGCAAAAACACACCGCCAACGCCAAACAGGGTAAAGCTCAAGGCCGTGGCGATCAGACGCCACCAATAGGGCGCGCTGTAACGGCTCAGGCGCTGTTCTGTTGCCAGCTCCATTGTCGATTCCTCCAACGATGCTCCAGGGTGGTTCTGCCGCCGCTTAAGGCGCGAACCAGGTTAAGTGCGTGCGGCCACTCTGCGGTGGCTGTATCGGCAGATGGTTCGTTTAGCGTTGAGCTTTTTTGCAGGTGCAGTTGCCAATCCTGGCCGGGCTTAAGTAGCAGCGCGACGGCATAGGGAAACGGCACATCGGTAATCCACGAGGCATAGGCGGCTGGCGGGGTGTCTTCGGCGATGACCAACAACACGGCAGGCGCACCATCGGCCAGCAGCATCTGCGCTTCCAGCACGGCGTGCTCCAGGCCATCGCCTTCGCCGGCCAGGGCGGTCATTTCGCTTTTATCAGCGCGCATGATCGACCACTGACCAATGATGGCGTTGTGTACCGACAGGCTGAATTGGGTGGGTGATAGCGCTTCTCCAGCGCTGACATCGCTGAGCAAGCCAAACGTGCGCGGGGTTTCGCCGTGGCGCGACATAAACACCAGCGGCAACGGCGCGCCATGGGCGTCGGCCAGCGGCCAGGCAACGCTGAACGCCATGCGCGCGAGCGGGCTCAAGCGGCGGCGTTGCATAGCGGGGAGAAAATTGACGTCGGGCTGAATATCACTGGGCGCAGGCAGCCCGGACTGCTGGCTCCATGCCTGCCAGTCGGCCAACTGTTCCAGGCCGGGGGCCCAGGCGCGCCATTGGTCAATAGTGAAAAACATCAGCTAGCTCTTGCGTCCATGTCAACGAGGGCGACTGCGCCTGGCTTTGATCGGTCAGGTCCATCCAACAGCAATAGCTGTTTCGCCGTTGTAAAAGCTCACAACCGCAACTAGCGCCATAGCAAAGTGCCGGCATTATCCCGACGTGGCAGGGCGCAGGCAAACTTTGGTTACAGATGGGTCGTGCGGGCGCTATTTTGCCCATGTTCGGCGCAAATATCCGCGCCGCTGGTCACTGTTCAACACGGCACCTCGCTCTGGCCCTGTGCTTTGCATAGAATCGCGGCTATTCGAGGCTCAGGACGAGGTGGGAATATGCGACGTGTAGTGTTCAACCAGAAAGGCGGTGTGGGGAAATCCAGCATTGCCTGCAACCTGGCGGCGGTCAGTGCTCAACAGGGCTACCGCACCTTGCTGATCGACCTGGACTCCCAGGCCAATTCCACGCAGTACCTGACCGGCCTGACCGGCGAAGATATCCCGATGGGGATAGCCGATTTCTTCAAACAGACCCTTTCCACCGGGCCTTTCGCTAAGAAAGGTCAGGTCGACATCTACGAAACGCCCTTCGATAACCTCCATGTGGTGACCGCTACTCGCGAGCTGGCCGACCTGCAGCCCAAGCTTGAGGCCAAGCACAAGATCAACAAGCTGAAAAAGCTGTTGGACGATTTGGCCGAAGACTACGACCGCATTTACCTGGATACGCCGCCGGCGTTGAACTTTTATACCGTTTCGGCGCTGATCGCGGCGGATCGCGTGTTGATTCCGTTTGATTGCGACAGTTTCTCGCGGCAGGCGCTGTATGGGCTGCTCAGTGAGATTGAGGAATTAAAGGAAGACCACAACGAAGGGCTTGAGGTTGAGGGCATTGTGGTTAACCAGTTCCAGGCGCGCGCTAGCTTGCCGCAGCAGTTATTGGATGAGTTGATTGCCGAGGGGTTGCCGGTATTACCGGTGTATTTGACCAGCTCGGTAAAGATGCGGGAGTCGCATCAGGCGTCGATTCCGCTGATTTTTCTGGAGCCGCGGCATAAGTTGACGTTGCAGTTTGTGGAGCTGCATGACTTGTTGGAGAAGGGCGCCTGACGGTTGTTCGGGGGCTCGGCACAACGCGCCTTACCTCTCGCGGCGTTTCTGCCGCTTAACCCTCATCCGACGACTGCGCTCGGCCTGCGATGAATGGGGCGGGCAGATCAAAAGCCAGATCAAGATCAAAGGCCCCTCACCCCATCCCTCTCCCGCAAGCGGGAGAGGGGCAGATCGCGTGGGCTGGTAGCCATACGTCACCCATCGCCTGCTTGTGGGCGCCCGGCTAGGGGATAGGGGCCAGGGGTGAGGGGCCTTTGATCTGGCTGTTGATCTGCCCGCCCCTTTCGCAGGCCTTGCGTAGTCGATGTGCAGCGGTGGAGCGCCAGGCAGGCCCCGCACGCCAAAAAAGCGGGCAAGTCAAAAAAACCACTGTTCGATAATCGAACACAAGGTCGATTATCGGATTGTCCCGCCCCATCCTGGCGCGTACTGTTTTCCCACCCGGCGTCACCCCTCTATCCCTGACGCCTCGGATAACAACACGAGAACGATCATGGCTGAACTCCTGTCTCTGCGCGAAGCGGTTGAGCGCTTTGTCCACGATGGCGATACCGTCGCCCTCGAAGGTTTTACCCACCTTATTCCGACTGCCGCGTCCCACGAGTTGATTCGCCAGGGCAAAAAAGACCTGACCCTGGTGCGCATGACCCCCGACCTGGTTTATGACTTGCTGATCGGCGCCGGTTGCGCCAAGCGGCTGGTGTTTTCCTGGGGCGGTAACCCCGGTGTCGGTTCGCTCCATCGTCTGCGGGATGCCGTCGAGAAAGACTGGCCCCATGCGCTGGAGATTGAAGAACACAGCCACGCCGATCTCGCCAACTCTTATGTAGCCGGCGCCTCGGGCCTGCCGTTTGCGGTGTTGCGCGCGTATGCCGGTTCTGACCTGCCCAAGGTCAACCCGCTGATTAAAACCGTGACCTGCCCGTTCACTGGCGAAGTGTTGGCGGCGGTGCCCTCGGTGCGCCCTGATGTAACCGTGATCCATGCGCAGAAGGCCGACCGTAAGGGCAATGTGTTGCTCTGGGGCATTCTCGGTGTGCAGAAGGAAGCGGCCTTGGCGGCCAAGCGTTGCATCGTCACGGTGGAGGAGATCGTCGACGACCTCAATGCGCCGATGAATGCCTGTGTATTGCCAACCTGGGCGCTGTCGGCTGTGTGCCTGGTGCCAGGTGGTGCGCACCCGTCGTATGCCCATGGCTACTACGAGCGCGATAACCGCTTTTACCAGGCGTGGGACCCTATCGCCCGTGACCGGGAAACCTTCACCGCATGGATTAATGAATACATCCGTGGCACCGAAGACTTCGCCGCGTTTCAGCAGAAGATCGCCAGCACGCAAAAAGCGGAGGCCAAGTAATGAGCGACTACAGCACCAATGAAATGATGACCGTCGCCGCCGCCCGCCGCCTGAAAAACGGTTCGGTGTGTTTTGTCGGTATCGGCTTGCCTTCCAAGGCCGCCAACCTGGCGCGCCTGACTTCTTCGCCGGATGTGGTGTTGATTTATGAGTCCGGCCCGATCGGTGCCAAGCCGACGGTGTTGCCGCTGTCTATCGGTGATGGTGAGCTGGCGGAAACCGCTGACACCGTGGTGCCGACCGGTGAAATTTTCCGCTATTGGCTGCAAGGTGGGCGCATCGACGTCGGCTTTCTCGGCGCCGCCCAGGTGGATAAGTTCGGCAATATCAACACCACCGTGATCGGTGATTACCACAAGCCGAAAGTACGCTTGCCCGGCGCCGGCGGCGCGCCGGAAATTGCCGGTTCGGCCAAGTCGGTGCTGATTATCCTCAAGCAGTCGCACCGCACCTTTGTCGATAAGTTGGCCTTTATCACCTCGGTCGGTTTTGGCGAAGGCGGCGATCACCGTCAGCGTCTCGGCCTGCCAGGCAAGGGCCCGGTCGGCATCATTACCGACCTGTGCATCATGGAGCCGGAAGCTGGCAGCAACGAATTTATCGTTACCTCGCTGCACCCAGGCGTAACCCGCGAGCAAGTGGTGGAAGCCACCGGTTGGCCGATTCGTTTTGCCGACAACGTCAGCGTTACCCAAGCCCCGCAAGCCCATGAGCTGGAAGCCCTGCGCGCCCTTGAAGCCCGCACCGCCGCTGCCCACGGTCAGGCTGGGGGTGAGGAATGAGCCGCGAGGTTTTTATCTGTGATGCCGTACGTACGCCGATTGGCCGCTTGAATGGCGGCTTGGCCCCGGTGCGTGCTGATGACCTGGCGGCGATTCCGCTGCGGGCTTTGGTAGAGCGCAATCCGCAGGTGGATTGGAGCGCGCTGGACGAAGTGTTTATGGGCTGCGCCAACCAGTCTGGCGAAGACAACCGCAACGTAGCGCGTATGGCGGTATTGCTGGCGGGTCTGCCGGAAAGCGTGCCGGGCGTGACCCTCAATCGCCTGTGCGCCTCGGGCATGGAAGCGGTCGGCGCCGCCTTTCGCGCCATTGCCAGCGGTGAGATGGAATTGGCCATAGCCGCCGGCGTGGAGTCGATGACCCGCGCGCCGTATGTCATGGGCAAGGCCGACAGCGCCTTTGGCCGTGGGCAGAAATTGGAAGACACCACCCTCGGTTGGCGCTTTGTTAACCCGGCGATGAAAGAGCAATACGGCGTTGATCCGATGCCTGTAACGGGCGACAACGTGGCCGAGGATTACCACGTCAGCCGTGCCGATCAGGACGCTTTTGCCCTGCGTAGCCAGCAACGTGCTGCCGCCGCGCAGGAAGCCGGCTTCTTTGCCGAGGAAATCGTCCCGGTAGTGATTAAAGGCAAGAAGGGCGACACCACCTTTAGCGTCGACGAGCACCCGCGTGCTGACACCAACGCCGAGGGTTTGGCCAAGCTCAAGCCGGTTAATGGCACGGATAAAACCGTCACCGCCGGCAATGCATCGGGCCTTAACGATGGCGCTTCGGCAATCATCTTGGCCTCGGCTGAAGCGGTGAAGAAATTCGGCCTGACCCCGCGCGCCAAAGTACTCGGGATGGCCAGCGGTGGTGTGGCGCCACGGGTGATGGGTATTGGTCCGATCCCGGCGGTGCATAAGTTGCTGGCGCGCTTGAACCTGTCGATTGATGCCTTTGATGTCATCGAGCTGAACGAGGCGTTTGCCGCGCAAGGCTTGGCGGTAATGCGCGACTTGGGGCTGGCGGACGATAGCGCCAAGGTTAACCCCAATGGCGGGGCGATTGCCCTGGGTCACCCACTGGGCATGAGCGGTAATCGCCTGGTGTTGACGGCGGTGCACCAGTTGCAGAAGTCGGGCGGCAAACTCGCTTTGGCGACCATGTGCGTGGGCGTGGGGCAAGGCTTGGCACTGGCTATCGAGGCGGTGTAACCCGTTTGGTTATTGCAAAACCGTAGGGTGCGCTGTGCGCACCAGGGGCGAGCGCGTTGTATTTGGTGCGCGCAGCACACCCTACGGTTTCGGTGTGAACATTCGCACCTGTGCCGCTGCTTTGGTTGGAACGGGGTTGCCATTGCCGGGTCTAGACTCTGCAAACCCTTAGATGAGTAACAAAATATGACCACCACGCATTACACCGGCGAAGAACGTCGTAAGCGGATCTTCGCGATTGTGGGTGCCTCCTCAGGCAACCTGGTGGAATGGTTCGACTTCTATGTCTATGCCTTCTGCGCTATCTATTTTGCCCCGGCGTTCTTTCCCTCCGACGACCCCACGGTGCAGCTGCTGAACACCGCTGGCGTGTTCGCTGCCGGCTTTTTGATGCGCCCGATTGGTGGCTGGTTGTTTGGCCGGGTCGCCGATAAACACGGGCGCAAAAATTCGATGATGATTTCGGTGCTGATGATGTGCGCCGGCTCGTTGGTGATCGCCTTTTTGCCCACCTACGAAAGCATCGGTTTCTGGGCGCCGCTGTTGCTGTTGGCCGCACGTTTGTTCCAAGGCTTGTCGGTGGGCGGCGAGTACGGCACCACGGCCACCTATATGAGTGAAGTAGCGTTGCGCGGCCAGCGCGGCTTCTTTGCTTCGTTTCAGTACGTGACCTTGATCGGTGGGCAACTGCTGGCGGTGTCGCTGGTGGTTGTTCTGCAACAGCTGCTGAGCGAAGAAGAGCTGCGTGCCTGGGGCTGGCGTATTCCCTTTGTGGTCGGCGCTGTCGCGGCGGTGATCTCCCTGTTGTTGCGCCGTAGCCTGGAAGAGACCACCACTGCTGAACAACGTGCCGACAAGGACGCCGGCAGCATCGCCGCGCTGTTTAAGCACCACAAAGCCGCGTTTATTACCGTGCTTGGTTACACCGCCGGTGGCTCGCTGATTTTCTACACCTTCACCACGTATATGCAGAAGTACCTGGTGAACACCGCCGGTATGCATGCGAAAACCGCGAGCTACATCATGACCGGCGCGCTGTTCCTGTATATGTGCATGCAGCCGGTGTTTGGCATGCTCTCGGATAAGATCGGCCGTCGTACCTCGATGCTCTGGTTTGGCGCCTTGGGTACTCTGTGCACCGTGCCGATTCTGCTGACGCTTAAAACCGTTACCAGTCCATTTCTGGCCTTTGCGCTGATTACCCTGGCCTTGGCGATCGTGAGTTTCTACACCTCGATCAGCGGCCTGGTGAAAGCGGAAATGTTCCCGCCCCAGGTACGTGCCTTGGGTGTCGGCCTGGCTTACGCAGTGGCCAACGCCCTGTTCGGTGGCTCCGCTGAATACGTGGCGCTGGGGCTGAAAAGCATCGGCATGGAAAACACCTTTTATTGGTACGTGACGGCGATGATGGCGGTGGCGTTTCTGTTTAGCCTGCGCTTGCCCAAAGAGGGCGCCTACCTGCACCACGATCACTAAGATCGGTTTGCGCGCGCCCTTTGTGGCGCGCGCTATTAAGGACGATGTATGAGCAACCGCTTGTTTGATACCTACTTCACCCAGCCGGCCATGCGCGCGATCTTTTCTGATCACGGGCGCCTGCAAGGCATGCTCGATTTCGAGGCGGCATTGGCCCGCGCGCAGGCTAGCACCGGGCTGATTCCGGCCGAGGTGGTGGCACCGATTCAAGGCGCCTGCCAGGCTGAATTATTTGATGTGGATAGCCTGGCCACGGCCATTGCCACCGCCGGCAATTCGGCGATTCCCTTGGTTAAAGCCTTGGGCAAACAGATCGCTAGCGTCAGCCAGGAGGCCGAGCGTTATGTGCACCTGGGCGCCACCAGCCAAGACGTAATGGACAGCGGCTTGGTGCTGCAACTGCGCAGCGCCATCAGCCTGTTGGAGGCGGACCTGGCCAGACTGGCCAATGCCCTGGCCAGCCAAGCCAGCCTGCATTGCGCCACCCCCATGGCCGGCCGCACCTGGCTGCAACATGCCACGCCGGTAACCCTGGGGATGAAAATCGCCAGCAGCCTGGGCGCTATTACCCGTCACCGCCAACGCTTGGCCGAACTCAAGCCGCGTTTGCTGGTGCTGCAATTTGGCGGCGCCTCCGGCAGCCTTGCGGCGTTGGGGGACAGCGCCATGCCAGTGGCCAATGCCCTGGCCGAGCAACTACAGCTGCAACTACCCGAACAACCCTGGCACACCCAGCGTGATCGCTTGGTGGAGTTCGCCAGTCTGTTGGGGTTAGTCGCCGGCACCTTGGGCAAGTTGGGCCGCGATTTAAGCCTGCTAATGCAGACCGAAGCGGGCGAAGTGTTCGAGCCTTCGGCGCCGGGCAAAGGTGGCTCGTCAACCATGCCGCACAAACGTAACCCGGTGAGCTGCGCGGTGCTAATCGGCGCCGCTACCCGCGCCCCCGGCCTGGTCGCCACAATGTTTGCCGCCATGCCCCAGGAGCACGAACGCAGCCTGGGCCTGTGGCACGCCGAATGGGAAACCCTGCCGGAACTCTGCTGCCTGGTTTCCGGTGCGTTGCAGCAAGCGCTGGTGGTGGTGCCCGGTCTGGAAGTGGACGCCGAGCGTATGCGCGGCAACCTCGACTTAACCAGAGGCCTGGTGCTGGCCGAAGCCGTCAGCATCACCCTGGCCCAGCGCATCGGCCGCGATGCCGCGCATCACCTGCTTGAGCAATGCTGCCGCTTGGCGGTTGAGCAGGGCGAGCACTTGCGTCAGGTGCTCGGGGAAAACGCCGAGGTCTGCGCCCAGCTCAGCAGCGACGAACTCGACCACTTGCTCGACCCCGCCCATTACCTCGGCCAGGCGCGTTTATGGGTGCAGCGCGCGATTGCCGAGCACCAGTCTTTAAGTGTTTAGGAGCCCTTTATGCCCGCCGTACAACTCGCCGATGGCGAACTGAATTACCTCTGGGAAGGCGACAAAAGCCTGCCGGTGCTGGTGTTGTCCAACTCGCTGGGTACCGACCTGCATATGTGGGACGCGCAAATCGCTGCCTTTACCCAGCACTTCCAAGTGCTGCGTTACGACACCCGTGGCCATGGCCATTCGCTGGTGACCGAGGGCACGTACAGCATCGAGCAGAACGGCCGCGATGTGCTGGCGTTGCTGGATGCTTTGCACATCGAGCAGGTGTATTTCTGCGGGCTGTCCATGGGCGGGCTGATTGGTCAGTGGTTGGCGATCCATGCACCTGAGCGCCTCAAGCGCGTGGTGCTGTGCAACACCGCGGCGAAAATCGGTAACCCGGATGTGTGGAACCCGCGCATTGAAATAGTGTTGCGTGATGGTCCGGCGGCGATGCTGGCGTTGCGCAACGCCTCGATTGCCCGTTGGTTTACCCCGGAGTTTGCCGCCGCTGAAACCGCCAAAGTTGAGGCGGTGGTCGGCATGCTCGCCGCTACCTCGCCGCAAGGCTACGCGGCCAACTGCGCCGCCGTGCGCGATGCCGATTTTCGCGAACAGATCAGCGCGATTGAGCTGCCGCTATTGATGGTGTGTGGCACTGCAGATGCCGTGACCACGCCCGCTGACGGGCGCTTTATTGTTGAGCGAGTGAAGGGCGCACAGTTGGTGGAGTTTCACGCTGCGCATCTTTCCAACGTCGAAGCCGGCGATGCCTTTAGCGCTGCTGTACTCGACTTTCTCACCCACTGAATTGGTGCCGCCACGATGGACGAAAAACAACGTTACGACGCCGGTATGGAAGTTCGCCGCGCGGTGCTTGGCGATGCCCATGTCGACCGCAGTCTGAAAAACCTCACACCGTTTAATGAAGAGTTTCAGGAAATGATCACCCGCCACGCCTGGGGTGATATCTGGACGCGCCCGGGTTTACCGCGCCATACCCGCAGCCTGGTGACCATCGCCATGCTGATTGGCATGAACCGCGAGGGGGAATTGAAGCTGCACCTCAAGGCCGCCAAAAACAACGGCGTAACCCGTGAAGAGATCAAAGAAGTGCTGATGCAGAGCGCGATCTACTGCGGCATTCCAGCGGCTAATGCGACCTTTCATTTGGCTGAAGAGGTGTGGGATGAGATGGGGGTAGAATCTCTTTCGTGATTCTTGCCGGTCTCCGGGTCGTCGGCCATGCTGCGTTGCGTCCTCGCTTTTAATGCTCACGTACTGCAGTACGCTGCGCTTAAAAGCTGCGGGGCGCCTTGCCTGGCCTTAGCCCCGGAAACCTCGAACTTTATAACGGCAACTATCTAAAAACACCTCTTCAGCCCTCTCACCTAGCCTGCCGCCCTCACGGGTAGAGAGGCCGCAGGAGAGGGTAGTCCTCAGTCCCAAACCGGCGCAAAGTCGGGATTCACAATGCGCACATCCTTGCGCAGCGCGGCAATCGCGGCGCGGTCTTCGTCGTCGAGTTTTACCTTTAGCGCGTCCAGGTTGGCTTGCTGGTTAACCGCGCTATTGGACTTGGGAATAGCCGCCACACCCTCCTGCTCCAACACCCACCCCAATGCCACTTGGCTGGGCAACACGCCGTGCTTTTTGGCGATGCGTTGCACCGTCTCAGTGTCGGCGCCTTGGCCTCGGGCCAAGGGTGTATAGGCAGTCAGCGCCATGCCGTGCTGGCGGGTGAAATCGAGCAGCGGTTGCTGGCCCAAGAGCACGTGAAATTCGACCTGCAACACCGACAGGGGGGCACCCATGTCCACCACGGCGCGGGTCAGTTGCGCCACGTTAAAGTTGGCCACGCCAATCTGCCGCGCCTTGCCTTCTTCACGCAGCGCTACCAGGGTTTCGATGCTGCGTTCCAGGCTCCAGCCTTGTGCCTCATTGCCGGGCCAGTGGATCAGAAATAAGTCCAGGCAATCGTCGCCCAGGGCTTTGCGGCTGGCGTCCAGCGACTGGCGCATGGCCTGCGGTTCGAGCTTGTCCCACCAGACCTTGGTGGTGACGTGCAGCTGTTCACGGGGGATATCCGTTTGCGCCAGGGCTTTGCCGACGGCGGCTTCGTTGTCATACGCAGTGGCGGTGTCGAGGTGGCGGTAGCCCAGGTCCAGCGCTTGCAGGGCAATACGCGTGCAGTCCTCGCCCAGCATGCGCCAGGTGCCCAGGCCGAGCTTGGGCAAGTGCAGGCCGTGGCGGGTATCGATGAATTCCATGGTGGGGTTCCCTGTGGTGCGTTCGTCGTGGGGGTTGGACTGTGGTAGGTAGAAGGTGTTCGGTGGTAAGGGTGAATCAGACGACGGCGCCATAAAAAAAGCCCGTCACGGGGACGGGCTGGGGGAGGTTGGCCAATTTTTATGTGGCAGTTGTTGGGCTTCGCTTTCAGCTCAACCCAACCTACGGATTACACGTAGGTTGGGTTGAGCCGCAGGCGAAGCCCAACAACGCTTACAACAACGAAATCGGGTAGCTGACGAAAATCCGATTCTCGTCGAACTCGTTGGTGCTGTAGTCGCGACGCATGCTGGAGTTGCGCCATTTGACGTTGAGGTTTTTAAACGTGCCGCTTTGTACGGTGTAGGCCAGCTCGGATTCACGCCCCCATTCCTTACCATCGGTGACGGTACCGGAGTGCACGTTGTCGCCGCTGATATAGCGGTTCATCAGGGTCAGGCCCGGTACGCCAACGGCAGCGAAGTTGTAGTCGTGGCGCACTTGCCAGGAACGTTCCTGGGCGTTGTCGTAACTGGAGTTGTAGCTGTCGTTGGCCAGGGTGCCGCCGCTGGTGCCGTTGACGCGCATCCAGGCAGTGTCGCCGGTGAGTTTTTGCAGGCCGACGTAGAAAATGCTGCCGCCGTATTTGGCCGAGAGCAGGCCAAAGGCGGTTTTGTTGTCCATGTCGCCGGCTAATTGGCTGCCGTCTTCTTTGCCGATGAAGTAGCCAAGGTTGGCACCCAGGGTCCAGTCGCCGACTGGCTGGCTGTGCAGCAGGTTGAAGTATTGCTGGTGGTAGATGTCTTCCAGCTCGGCGTACCACACGCCAACGGTGGTGCGCTTGTCGTTAAAGCTGTATTCGCCGCCGGCAAAGTTAAAGCGGTCGGAGGTGAAGGCTGCTTTGCCGAACATGGTCATATCTTCCATGCTCGCGTCGTTGCGCGGGCTGTTCTGCCGGAATTGGCCGCCGTACAGGGTCAGGCCGGTGATTTCCTGCGAGGTCACCTGGCCGCCACGGAAGGTTTGTGGCAGCGAGCGACCATCGTCGGAGCGCAGAATTGGCAGCACCGGCATCCATTCGCCAACCTTCAATTCGGTTTTCGACAGCTTGGCTTTGGCGGCAACGCCCAGGCGGCCAAAGTTGTCGGCAGGGCGGCCATCATCGTGGATCGGCAACAACTGTGTGCCGCCAGTGCCTTTGCCGCCGTCGAGTTTTTGCGAGTAGGTCCCCAGCACGTCGACACCAAAGCCAACCGGGCCTGGGGTGTAGCCGGATTTCACGTCGAGAATAAAGTTTTGCGTCCACTCTTCGGCCTTGTTCTGCGGGTTTGCCGCACTGGGGTAGGCCGGGTTGGTGAAGTTGCGGTTGAAGTAGGCGTTGCGCAGATTAAGCGTTGCCTTGGTATCGTCGAAGAAGCCTTCGGCATGGCTGAGTGGGCTGAAACTCGCGACGGCCAGGGCGATCAGAGTCAGGGAGCGAGCAGGGCGCAGCGAGCCCTTGGGGGACGAAGTGTTGAGCATCGAGGTAGACCTTTTTTGTATTTATCGGTCATCGGAATCGCCGCGCGGTCAGCGCCGCAGGCGTTCAATGTGAGACGCATAGTGAAAGTTGCGCGGGGGCGGTTCAATTCGGTAATCGCCATTTCGTGCGTTTATCGAACACTAATTAACCAGGTAGTACATTCGTGCTTTAGCTGCGCACGTTCTATAGTCCGGCGGCCGGTAAGCTGTTTTAACTTTTTTACCGCCCGCCCATTTTTGAGATCCGCATGAGTCTGCCCAGCTCACCGCTGTCCACCGCCCAGCAGCCGTTTCGCGGCATTTTGTTGATCCTGCTGGCGACCTTTCTGTTTGCCAGCCACGACGCCTTGTCCAAATACCTCTCGGGGTTTTACCCGGTGGTGATGGTGGTATGGGCCCGCTATGTGGTGCACACCCTGTTGATGGCGGGCATCTTTCTGCCGCAATCGGGTTTGCGCGTGTTGCGCAGTAAACGCCCTGGTTTGCAGGTGCTGCGTGCGGTTTGCTTGCTGGGCACCAGCCTGTTGTTTACCACCGGTATTCGCTATATCCCGTTGGCCGAAGCCACGGCGGTGAACTTTCTGGCACCGTTGTTGGTGACGGCGTTGTCGGTGCCGCTGCTCGGCGAGCGCGTGAGTAAAGGCCAATGGGCCGCGGTGCTGGTGGGCTTTTCCGGGGTGTTGGTGATCGTTCATCCGGGCGGCGAATTGTTTACCCCGGCGGTGCTTCTGCCGTTTGGTTCGGCGCTGTGTTTTGGCGTGTACCAAATCCTCACGCGCATCCTTGCCAGTGTCGACAGCCCAACCACCAGCAACTTTTTTGCCGGCTTGTGCAACACGTTGTTGGTGAGTTTGCTGGTGCCGTTTTTCTGGCAAGTGCCGACCTGGGGCCATGGCTTGCTGATGGTGGCGCTGGGCACCTGTGGGATGACCGCGCACCTGATGCTGACCCAGGCGTTTCGCTTTGCGGCTCCTGCACTACTGGCGCCGTTTGGTTACTGCCAGATCGTGTTTGCCGGGCTGCTGGGCTTTGCATTTTTTGCCCACACGCCATCGCTTAGCGCCCTGGTTGGCATTGCGATTATTTGCTTGAGTGGGTTGGCAGCGGCGTGGTTGCAGAAGCAGCGTAGGTTGGGTTGAGCAAAGCGAAGCCCAACGGGCCGGCCCAACCTACGCAAAGGCGCGCAAGGGCGTTTTTAGTTACTGCACGTCTGGCAGCTTGCGTGGTGCCATAAAGTACATCCAGGTAAGCGCCAGGAAGTACATGGTCGGGATCATGGTGAACAGCACGGCGTAGTTGTTGTGGGTGACGGTCAGCACATAACCGACGATCTGGGTCATAAACATGCCGCCCACCGCCGCGCACATGCCGCCGAAACCAAACACCGTACTCATCATGTGCTTGGGCGTGTAGTCCATGACCAGGCTCCAGATGTTGGCGGTCCAGGCTTGGTGTGCACCAACCCCCAGGGCAATCGCCAGCACAGCAATCCACAGGCCACTGGCATTGGCGGCAAACACTACGCAGATGATGGTGCAGGCAAACACCAGCATGGATGCCAGGCGCGCTTTGATGGGGTTAACCCCTCGGCCAATCAGCCAAGACGACAGTACCCCGCCGCCAATGCTGCCGAAGTCGGCGGTCAGCCAGATCAGAATCAGCGGAATACCCATCTGCGACACACTGATGCCCAAGCTGTACTGCTGGTTCAGAAACGGTGGCAGCCAATACAGGTAGAACCAGAACACCGGCGCGGTAATGGCGTAGGCCAGGGCAAAGGCCCAGGTGCCACGCATGCCTAAGATGCGGCGCAGCGGTACGCGGGCTGGAGTGGGTTCGTCAGTGTGTTGGATGTAGTCCAGTTCGCTCTGCTTAACGGTGGGGTGGTCTTCGGGGTTGTAATACTTCAGCCCCCAGAAAATCAGCCAGATGATGCCCAATGCACCCATGCAGATAAACGCCGCCTGCCAGCCCCATGCGGCCAGAATCAGTGGCAAAAGGGCGGGAGTGAGCATGGCGCCGACGTTGGTGCCGGCATTAAAGATGCCGGTGGCCACCGCACGTTCACCGGCTGGGAACCAGATGCGCGCCGTTTTTACACAAGCCGGGTAATTGGCCGCCTCGGTGAGGCCGAGAATAAACCGGCAAACCATAAAACCAACCGCCGAAGTGGCCAGGCCATGGGCGCCGGTGGCCAGGCTCCACAGCAGCACGGCAAAGAAGAAAGCGCGCTTGACGCCAACGCGGTCAATAAAACGCCCTTGCAGTAAGAAGCCGACGGCGTAACCGACCTGAAACCAGAAGTTGATGTTGGCGTAGTCCATCGCCGTCCAGCTCATTTTCTCGGCGAGGATGGGTTGCATCACGCCCAAGGCGGCGCGGTCGATGTAGTTCAGGGTGGTGGCGAAAAACACCAGGGCGAGCATGCCCCAGCGGGTTTTGCCGACGGCCATGGCGCCGCGAATTTTGTCGCCGATGCCGGCATGGGGCGTGGCCGTTTGTGCGGCAACGGGAGTGCTAGTGGACTGAATCATGGGTGTGGCCATCCGTTCAAAGACTGCATAGGCAGTCGCGGCTTCGACTCGGGACAGGCAGCGCTCGTTTCCGGCTCAGGCCACAAGTGGCGGGGCAGGGGCAACGGCGTAGATGCCTGAAGCGTTGGGCACCTTAGGCGCGGGAAGAACCCGGTCCAGGTTTAAGCGCGAGGCTGAGTGATAACGGAGGCGGGGCGAGGTAAGCGGTAGTGAGCATGAGGGGAGTACCCGTTTTTTGAAATTGTTATGGTCTGCAGCATTGGGTTTTGCGCCGTAATAGCACTGCATCGGCCCCTTGGTAACAACGGCATGCATGGCGAGGCGGCCGACCGCGCGATTGCGATGTGGGGCTGATGGTGGGCATTGGCGAAAAAATCGTCAATTCGATAATCGGCCTTCTGTTCGATAATCGAACGAAAAACTAACTAGTTCGTACAAAATTCTTTTCGCATTAAACACGATGACGAATACTCCATGCACCCTGATCCGCATCGGGCTGCTGAACAAAGTTGCCCTAGATGCCCCGACACGCCGCCAGCCCAGGCGCGCTTATAAAACAGGAGCACACGCATGCAGCGTTCGATTGCCACCGTCTCTTTGAGCGGCACCCTGCCGGAAAAGCTTGAAGCCATCGCCGCCGCCGGTTTTGACGGGGTGGAAATCTTCGAAAACGACCTGCTCTACTACGCCGGTAGCCCGCGGGAAATTCGCCAGATGTGCGCCGATTTGGGCATCGCCATCACCTTGTTTCAACCCTTTCGCGACTTTGAAGGCTGCCGCCGTGACCGCCTGGCGCGCAACCTTGACCGCGCTGAACGCAAATTCGATTTGATGCAGGAACTAGGCACCGATCTGGTGCTGGTGTGCAGCAACGTCGCCGCCGACTCCCTCGGTGATCAGCAGATTCTGGTGGACGATCTGCGCTTGCTCGGTGAGCGCGCTGGCGCCCGTGGTCTGCGCATTGGCTACGAAGCCTTGGCCTGGGGCCGGCATGTAAACACCTACCAACAGGTGTGGGACATCGTGCGCCAAGCCGACCATAGCGCCGTTGGTGTGCTGCTGGACAGTTTCCATACCTTGTCGCTCAAGGGCGATCCGGCGGCCATCGCCGATATTCCCGGCGAGAAGATCTTCTTTGTGCAAATGGCCGATGCGCCGATTCTGGCCATGGATGTCTTGGAGTGGAGCCGGCATTTCCGCTGCTTCCCAGGGCAGGGCGAATTTGATCTGGCGGGTTTCCTCGCGCCGATTATCCGCAGTGGCTACACCGGCCCGCTGTCGCTGGAAATTTTTAACGATGGTTTTCGCGCCGCGCCGCCGCGCGCTAATGCCGCCGACGGGCTGCGCTCGCTGCTGTACCTGGAAGAGAAAACCCGCAACCTGCTGGAACGTCAGGCCGCCGAGGGTTCGGCGCCGGCGGTACCGGCAGCCAGCCTGGATATGCTGTTCTCGCCACCGCCAGCCAGTCGTTACGCCGGTGTTGAGTTTGTGGAGTTTGCCGTTGATGGTGAGCAAGGCACCAAGCTCGCCGGTTGGCTGGAGCGTTTGGGGTTTGCCCGCGCCGGCCAGCACCGCTCGAAAGACGTCAGCCTGCTGCGCCAGGGCGATATCAATATTGTCCTCAACGCTGAGCCCTATTCCTTTGCCCATAGCTTTTTCGAAGCCCACGGCCCGTCACTGTGCGCCACGGCGTTGCGGGTGAAAGACAGCCACAGCGCCTTTGAGCGCGCGCGCGAATACAAAGGGCAGCCATACCGTGGTCTGGTCGGCCCTAACGAGCGTGAGGTGCCGTCGGTACGCGCGCCGGATGGCAGCCTGATTTATCTGATCAGTCAGGCCGAAGGTGGCCAGACCATCTACGAAAGCGACTTTATCCTTAACGACAAAGTGCAGCCCAGCGGCAACCTGCAACGTATCGACCATATGGCCATGGCGCTGCCGGCCGACAGCCTCGACACCTGGGTACTGTTTTATAAAGCGTTGTTCGACTTTGAAGCCGATGACGAAGTGGTGCTACCCGACCCCTACGGTTTGGTGAAAAGCCGCGCCTTGCGCAGCCGCTGCAGCTCGGTGCGCTTGCCGCTGAATATCTCAGAAAACCGCAATACGGCGATTTCCCACGCGCTGTCCAGCTACCGCGGTTCGGGCGTGCACCACATTGCCTTTGCCTGCGAAGACCTGTTTGCCGAGATCAACCGCGCCAAAGATGCCGGCGTGCCGCTGCTGGATATTCCGCTGAACTACTACGACGACCTGGCCGCGCGTTTTGATTTCGACGACGAATTCCTGAGCGAGCTGGCCTACTACAACGTGCTCTACGACCGCGACGCCCAAGGTGGCGAGCTGTTCCATGTGTACACCGAGCCGTTCGAGGGGCGCTTCTTTTTTGAGTTGCTGCAACGCAAGAACGGTTATCTCGGCTACGGTGCGGCCAACGTCGCGGTACGTTTGGCGGCCATGGCCAAGGTGCGTAGTGGCTCGGCGCGTCAAGCACGCTTGTAAATAGACGGCCTGGCGGCGAAATCTCTTGGCGCCAGGCTTTCTTCGTCCTACGCCCAAGACCATAATCGTCGCACCCGTCGACCTGCTGGCCGTGAGCCCCATGACAACAACAATCGCTGAACTCCCCGCGGCGCCAGAAAGCGCGCCACGCAAGAGTCGCAAAAACAACCCGGAAAAAACCCGCGAAAATATTCTGCAGGCGGCCATCGCCGAGTTTGTTCAACAGGGACTTTCCGGCGCCCGGGTGGATGCCATCGCCGAGCGTACCCACACCTCCAAACGGATGATTTACTACTACTTCAACAGCAAAGAGCAGCTCTACGTTGAGGTGTTGGAAAAGCTCTACGGCGATATCCGCCGCACCGAAGCGCAGTTGCACTTAGCGGAACTTGAACCTCTGGAAGCGATTCGCCGGTTGGTGGAATTCACCTTCGACCACCATGATCGCAACGTGGATTTTGTGCGCATCGTGTGTATTGAAAATATCCACAACGGCGCCAACGTTAAGCAGTCATCGACCATCCGCTCCCTGAGCCACAACGTACTTAACTTGCTGGATGAAACATTGCGCCGTGGCGAAGCGGCGGGTCTGTTCCGCACGGGCCTGCAAGCCATCGATATGCACCTGCTGATCAGCTCGTTCTGCTTCTACCGCGTGTCCAACCGCCACACCTTTAGCGAGATCTTCCAGATCGACCTGCCGGATGAGCAGGTAAAGCTGCGCCACAAACAAATGATCTGTGAGTCGGTATTGGCGTATCTGCGCAAGTCATAGCGTTGTAGACGCGGCGTCAGCCGCGATCCGTCAAAGAGAGTGTATGGACATAAAAAAACGGCCCGCAAAAAGGCCGTTTTTTTTATGCGCGAAACGTCACTTTCCAGCGCGGACTTTCTCGATCGATTCATACATGGCCTTGACCAGCGCCGGGTCCAGATCTTTCGAGAACTGCGCGATTACCGGTTTCACCTTGTCGCGAAAGCGCTCCGTTTCGGCCGGGCTGATGGCATTGGCCTGCATTTCTTTGGACAGCTCGGCATAGGCCTCATCCTGAGCGGCTGCGGTGATCTGCCGCTGGTAGGCGGTGGCTTCCTTGGCGGCGGAGCTGATTACGGCCTGTTCCTCTGGGTTGAGCTTGGCCCAGCTTTTGGCGCCGATCACAAAGGACTGCGGGTTATAGATGTGCTGAGTCACGCTCAGGTACTTCTGCACTTCATTGAACTTGCTGGCTTTAATCACGGTGAAGGGGTTTTCCTGGCCATCCACGGTTTTCTGTTCCAGGCCGGTGTACACCTCGGGGAACGGCATCGGCACCGGGTTGGCACCCAGAGCCTTGAAGGTTTCCAGGTAGATGGGTGACTGAATCACGCGCACTTTCAGGCCGCTCATGTCTTCCCACTTGGTCACCGGGGTTTTGCTGTTGGTCAGGTTGCGAAAGCCCAGGTCCCAGTAGCCGAGGTTCAGCAGACCTTTGCTTTCCAGGCGCTTGGCCAGTTCCTGGCCAACCGGGCCGTCGATTACGGCCTGGGCCTCTTGGGTGCTGTTGAATAGAAAGGGGAAGTCGAGCAGGGCGAATTCCGGCACTTGCGCGGCGAGAATGCCGGAATTGAGCACGGTCAGGTCCAGGGTTGAGCCTTGCAGGGAGGAGACAGTTTGCAGGTCGCCGCCCAGTACGCCGCCCGGGAACAGGCGCACGGTAATCTTGCCGCCACTTTTCTCTTTCACCAGGTCGGCAAACTTCTGCGCGCCTTGGCCTTGCGGGTGTTCTTTTACGTTCTGGAAGGCGAAACGCAGGGTGTGTTCGCCGATTTCGGCCTGGGCCGTTAAGCCGTTAAGCAGCAGGCCGGCGGCGCAGGCGGAGGTCAGTAGGGGCTTTAGCCATTTTTTCATGTCGGGTGCTCTCCATTTTTGTTGTTTTGAATCACGAGACTTTCGGTTAGGTGCCGGTCACCTGGCGAAATACGCCAGGGGTACCAGTACCAGTTGCGGAAACATCACCAGCAGCGCCAGCACGATCAGTTGCGCCAACATAAACGGCCACACGCCCCGGGTAATTTCTTCGAGGGTCAGCTTGGAGACGCCGCAGACCACGTTGAGCACCGTGCCCACCGGCGGGGTGATCAGACCGATCGAGGTATTCACCAGAAACAGCACGCCGAAGTACACCGGGTCGATGCCGGCCTGTTTCACCACAGGCATTAGCACCGGGGTCAAAATCAGGATCGATGGCGTCATGTCCATCACCGTGCCGACCAGCACGATCAGCAGCATCATCATTAACAACAGCGTGGTGGGCGAATCGAGGAACGGTTCCAGCACATCGGTCAATTGGCCCGGCAGGTCGGCGATGGTGATCAGCCATGACGACACCATCGCGGCGGCCACCAACAGCATGACCACCGAGGTGGTTTTCGCCGCCGACAACACCACTTCATACAGCTGGCTGAGCTTGAGTTCGCGGTACACGAACAGCGATACCAGCAGCGCGTAAACCGCTGCCACCACCGCCGCTTCGGTCGGGGTGAAAATGCCGAACTTGAGGCCGAAGACGATGATCAGCGGCAAGCCCAGCGCCCAGCTGCCATCGAGCAGGGCTTTGATAATCTCCTTGCTGCTGGCTTTGGCCGGTGTGGCGATATTTTCGCGACGTGAGACATACCACCAGGCCGCCGCCAAGGACACACCGAGCATCAGGCCCGGCACGATTCCGGCCAGAAACAGCTTGGAAATGGATACGCCTGAGGCCACGCCAAACACGATAAACCCGATGCTGGGCGGAATGACCGGCGCCAGAATACCGCCCGCAGCAATCAAGCCGGCGGCGCGTTCCTTGTTATGCCCGGCTTGCACCATCATCGGCACCAGCAAGGCGGCGAGCGCGGCGGCATCGGCCACGGCCGAACCAGACAAGGAGGCCAGCAGGCAGGAGGCGATGATCGCCACATACCCCAGGCCGCCGCGCTTATGCCCAACCAGGGTCATGGCGATCGTGACAATGCGCCGCGACAGACCGCCGGCGTTCATGATTTCGCCGGCCAGCATAAAGAAGGGCACGGCCAGCAGCGGGAAGCTGTCAGCACCGTTAAGCAGGTTCTGGGCGATGATCTGGGCGTCGAACAGGTCCAGTTGCCACATCAGCACCACGCTGACCAGCAGCAGTGCGAAGGCAATCGGAATACCCAGGGCCATAGTGCCCAGCAGCGAACCGAGAAAGAGGGCAAGAGTCATCAGTGGCTACCCTCTTTGGCGGGCAGATGCACCAGCTCGATTTCCGCCTTGCCCAGGGGCAGGCGACCGCGAAGCGCGAGCACCAGATCGGCGAGGATGATCGGTATCGCCGTTACCCCGAACACCACGCCAATACCGTAGAACCAGGCCATGGACAGTCCCGAAGCAGGAGCAACTACTTCCAGGTTGATGACTGCCTGTTGCCAGCTGCCGCTGAGAATCAGCCACGCGATAAAGAGCATCATCAAATGCCCCAGCGCCAGGCAGCCGTTGCGGGCGGGGGCGGGCAGCTTTTTGAGCAGCAGGTCCAGCCCCAGGTGGCCGCGTTCGCGCAGGGCGATCAGCGAGCCGAGAAATACCATCAGCACAAACAACCAGCGCGACAGCTCCTCAGAAACGGTGATGCCGGAATTGAATGCATAACGCATCACCACGTTGCCAAACACCATCAGCACCATGCCCAGCATGCACAGCACGACTATCAGTTTCAGAAGGCGAAAATACAGATCGATAATTTTTGTCATTGTTGATCTCGCAGAGTTGCCCACTGGCTGAGCCGTGAGCCTGTTTTTATTGTCGGACTGCTGTTTTCGGTTAGGCGGTCATTCCTTTGAAGTGCTCTTGCATGCGCTGGGCATCGGCTGCTTTGCCGCTGAACAGCTCGAACGCTTTTACCGCCTGGAACACGGCCATGGTGCCGCCATCGAGCGTGCGACAACCCAGGGCTCGAGCTTCACGCAGCAGCTCGGTTTCCAGTGGGAAGTAAACAATCTCGGCTACCCATAGGGGCGCGCGCAGCAGTTCTTTGGGCACCGGCATTCCAGGCAACTTGGCCATGCCCATTGGCGTGGTATTCACCAAGCCGTCGGCCTCGGCCATGGCGGCGGCAAGGTCGCTACCGGCATTGGCGCGGCTACCGGGGAAGTGCTGGTTGAGGTTGTTGGCCAAGGCCTGGGCACGGCTGGCGTCCACGTCAAAAATGGTCAACTGCTGCACACCTTCGATTAGCAGTGCGTGAGCCACTGCCGCACCGGCGCCGCCAGCACCCATCTGCACCACGCGTTCACGCGCCACATCGCTGAGACCACGGCGAAAGCCTTCGGCAAAGCCCAGGCAGTCGGTGTTATGGCCGATGCGTTTGCCGTGCTGAAACACTACGGTGTTGACCGCACCGATACCTCGGGCTTCCGGCGACAGTTCGTCCAACAAGGGGATGACGGCCTGCTTGCACGGGAAGGTGATGTTCAGGCCGGTAAAGCCGGTGCTCTGTGCGGCGCTGATCAGCGCCGGCAGATCATTAAGGCTCATCTGCAAGGCATCTAGATCAATCAGGCGGTACAGGTAGCGCATACCTTGTGCGTCACCTTCGTGCTCATGCATGGCCGGGGTGCGTGAGGCCTGAATGCCGGAACCGATCAGGCCGGCAAGAATACTGTGGGTGCCGGACATGCTTAGGCCTTCAACAGGTGGGCGAAATGTTCGATAGCCATGCGATAGCCGTTGCTGCCAAAGCCGGCAAGCACGGCCACGGCAATGCCGGAGACGTAGGAGTGATGGCGGAATTCTTCGCGCCTGTGCACGTTGGACAGGTGCACTTCGATCACTGGCAGTTCGCTGGCCACCAGGGCGTCGCGAATGGCCACCGAGGTATGGGTCCAGGCGCCTGGGTTGATCACGATGCCGGCGCAGCGACCGCGGCCCTGGTGAATCCAGTCGATCATGTGGCCTTCGTGGTTGGTCTGTTGAAACTCCACGGTGAAGTCCCGCTCGCTGCCAGTGCGGCGGCATAACTCGGCAATATCGGCGAGGGTTTCATGGCCATAGGTGGCCGGCTCGCGGGTGCCGAGCATATTGAGGTTGGGCCCGTTGAGCACCAGCAGGGTACGAGGCATGGGGTGTTTCTCCATTGTTTTTATAGGTCCGCCAGGTGAGGGGCGGAACGCTTGCGGAGAAAATGTACTAACTGGTTAATTAGGTCAATCGTCCGAACGGCGTGAATTGGTGTGATCGACGCTTTTTGTAGCGGAAGCAGCGGTTGAAAAGGCAGCGAAAGCCCGTCTGCTCGGGCGTTCGCGCTGGCGGCAGGGCAACAGGTGAAGGCTGAAAACCTGTTCGATTATCGGCCACTACTCTAGGCGGTTGGCGCATTCGGGCTAGGAGCCAATACGCGCCGGGCGTTTATTCAGTCGCTTTGCACAGTAGGTGAAATTCCCGCGCGGTCAGGAAATTTACTGTAGGAAGTTGTGCGAACTATCTTGCGTAAAATAAAACGTCTTTTATATCGGCTACTTATTCGCGACCAATTTTGCGCCGGTGGCACTACACACTAATTGCCGTGAATCCTTAGTGTGCGAATTGCATTGCGTGGGCGGTGAACTGGCGCAAAAGTTCAATAAGGCTTGTTTGTAAGCCTTTGCTAATGAGGATTGCGCTATGAAGTTCTACCGCTCCAAAACGTTTTATTCTTACGCCGTCGTACACCCTAAGTTGTGGGCACAATTATCCTGCTGCGCAATTATTGCAGCAGCGGCTATTGGGCTTTTGTCCTCTCCCGCCTATGGCGTTGAGCAAGCCGCGATGAAGTTGACCTATACGTGGTTTTTAAATCGACCGAGCAATGCGCTGAATAACTTTAAAAACTTGCGCGATGTGGACGTGGATAAAGACTTTACCTCCCCCTATTTGTCGCCCGCTGTGCAACCGTTGGCGCCGCCGTTGAGCTATGTGTGGACGCGCCCGGAGGATACCGCCGATGCCTCTAAACAAAGCCGGGATTACACCGTGCTGTTCCGCCCTCGGGGCACGCTAAGGCAGATTCCAGACGTGATTGACTCGCCCAATCGCGTGCAGTTTTCATACTGGCAATATATTCGCCGCTTTGTGTTTTTCGGCGGCAGTGCGCAGGAGGGAACCATCTTGGCGCCCGACCCACAATGGATTAACGAAGCCCATACCAACTCGGTGCCGATTTACGGCACGGTGTTTTTAGCCGACCCGGCCCATGGCGGTAAAGCGGCTGACTGCACCACCCTGGCGACCACTGCTTCGATTAATCAGTTAGTAAAAATCGCTAAAAAACTAACGTTTGATGGATGGTTTATAAATGCCGAAAGCGCTCAGGGTAGCGAGCGCGTCCACTGTGAGCAGGCCATTGATCAGGTGTTAAGCACTAAAGAGGTGCAAGACTCGGGAGTGGGTTTTATAAAGTACACGCCCGGCTCCGGCAATCAGCGTAGTTCATGGATTGACGATGACGACATTGTTAATGTGGCGGGCATCTATCCGGTGGAGTCTCGTAATAACGGCATGCATGTGCATATGAACAATTGGTCGGTCAATAACATCGACTTATTGCGCCCCTATCTGATGTTTGTCGATGAACCCTATTGGGCAAATTTGGATGACAGCAAATACCTGATCAAGGCCTCAGAGGCAGGTTACGCCAAAACGGCTTCAGATAAGTTCTGGTACGGCGACAATGGCTTGCAACAGCACTCGACCCTTACCACCAATGGATGGGATGGCATGGCCAGACTGGCCAAAGGCGTGTATGGCGAGCTGCCTGACGCTAACGCGACCAAAACGCCCACCGGCTTCAAAGACCGTGACTTCCAGGGCCGCAACTCCGTAATTGTCAGCGGTGAAGTGCGCAACGACACTTCGTCGCTGTCGATGGACGATAAAACCTGGGTGCAGGCCTGTGTATATGGCGCCGTTCCACCCTCCTCTGGGTGCTCCCATTACTTTGATAACAGCGCCTATGTGGGCGACAAAATCAATAACCGCACCCAGATCACCTGGACTATCCGCAGTCACACCAAGCCGGTTTATCCGGTGCCGGTACGGTTTTACGAGGACGCGCATTTTGAGGGTGATCAGCGCGAGTATTACTACCGCACCGCCGGCCCTACGCCGCTTTCGGCCGACCCTAACGGCGATTTCTCGAAACGGATTACCTCACTTAAGGTGGCGCCGGGTTGGTCTGTGGAACTCTGCAATGCCACGTCGGCGTGGAACCCGAAGCCGTTATGCGAGCGTTTTTACGACAGCAACTGGCATGTTTCCCACTCGGCACATGACAGCGCGACAACGTTTTCGCTAACGCCGGTTGCTGAGCACGATATCCCGCCTGTGCGCCTGTTCTACGGCCCACTCTATGGCCAGGACACGTGGTACCCCACGGGCGGGATCTATGTCCATACAGCGGCGCCGACCAATAGCATCGACAAGAGGATGCCGCCGGTAGCGCGCTGGGGCATGTCATCGGCCAAAATCAAAGCCGGCTGGACGCTGCGAGCGTGTCTCGGCACTGCGGGTAGCAACTGCCAGAATTACTACACCGACTCGCCCAGCCTTCTGGCCGACAAACCGTCGTACCGGCCTGCCGCGCCTATCCCATTCATGACCTACATCGTCTCGCAGCAGGCAGCGGGCGCGCCGCCCCTGATTGGCTTTCGCTATAAGAACCAGGCCGGGCCACAACTGGCGGTTTACCCGGGAGGGCAAATGTCAGTTCCGGCTGCGGAAATTTCCGCGATTAACTCCCTGCAGGTGCAGCCGGGGTATATCGCCACACTCTGCACTGCATGGAACGCAGGCTGTATTGAGCTCACCGGTAACCGGCCCGATTTAAGCGTGTATGGGGTTGGCGATAAGGCGCAGCTGTATATCTCGGTGAGAAAGCTGTAACCCCAGCGGCAGCGGCTAATAGCGCCATCGCCGACAGCCTGCTGATTTCTGCAGGCTGTCGGCGATGGGCCGCGCGTGGGCAAATAGTTAGCCGCGTACTTAAGGTTGTGTAAGGGAAGTCGATATATTGCCCAGGACTCAGCCTGCCTGGGTTACTCGATCGCGCGTTCCTTCGGAGAACACCCATGTTTGGATGGATTACCCAGGCGCTGAGCAATATCAGTGTCGGTGCAAAATTGGCTCTTGGTTTCGCCCTGGTATTGCTATTAACCCTGTTGATCACCCTCGCCGGTTGGACGGGCCTAAGTTCGTTGCTGGATCGAGGCGATAAGCTCGCGTCCATCTCCATGCTCAACGCCAACACTCGCGATGTGCGTGTTGCCCACCTGAACTACATGCGATCTTACGACGCGAGCCATGCCGCCGAGGTGATCAAGGCATTGGATGCGCTGGATGCACGTATCGAAGACGGCAATAAACGGATGAGAACCCCCAGCGACCTAGAGCTGCTGCAACAGGCTAGCGATGCCAGCCGTCAGTATCGTCAGGCTTTTAATCAACTCACCCAGGCCTATAACACCCGTGAAGGTCTGCGCTCCCAGTTCGGCAAATTCGCCGACGCTGCGATTGCCGAGCTGGCTAGCGTCAGCAGCGCTCTGCGCGGCATGGACGTGCCAGAGGAGGCGGCCGAGCAGCACAAACAGGCTGTCGATGCATTAATTGCGCAAGGCGCGTTGATCCAGACGGCGCGCTTTGAGCTGCGCGGGTTTACCTACAGCGGCAAACCCGCTTTGCAACAGCCGGCACTGGATGCCATCGACCAAGCCAGCAGCAACCTCAAGCCGCTGGCCGATAAGCTGCCTGCCGAGCAGGCCGCCAGGCTGCAAAAAGTGGCTGAGGCATTGACCGGCTATCGCGCTGTTGTTAGCCAATTTGCCAGCGCCTTGGCGAGTATCGAGGCGGCGCAAGCAATTTTAGACACGCAGATTGCCATCGTTATTGAGGACTGCGCGAAGCTTACGACCAGTCAAAACCTTAAGCGCGACAAGGAGGCCAGCCAAGCCCAAACCGTGTTGTTTAGCGCCTCGTTGTTGGCCCTCGTGCTTGGCCTTATTGCCGCAATACTTATCACCAAGCAGATCGTCGGCCCGTTGAAAGATGTGCTGCGCCGCGTCGACCGTATTGCCTCGGGCGACCTTAGCCATGACATCGAAACTCGCCGCGCCGATGAACTGGGTCAGCTGCAATCAAGCATGCAGAAAATGACCGTGGGCCTGCGCGAGTTGATCGGTGGTATTCGCGACGGTGTTACCCAGATCGCCAGTGCTGCCGAACAGTTGTCGGCCGTCACCGAGCAGACCAGCGCAGGTGTTAACAGCCAGAAGGTGGAGACCGATCAGGTCGCCACGGCGATGCACGAAATGACCGCCACCGTGCAGGAAGTGGCGCGTAATGCCGAAGAAGCTTCCGAGGCAGCCAAAGCCGCCGACCTGCAAGCCCGCGATGGCGACCGGGTTGTAGGTGAGGCGGTGGCGCAGATCGAACGGCTGGCGCTGGCTGTGGGCAGTTCCACCGACGCCATGAACGGCCTTAAACGCGAGAGCGAGAAAATTGGCAGTGTGTTGGACGTAATCAAATCCGTGGCGCAGCAGACCAACTTGTTGGCACTTAACGCCGCTATCGAAGCGGCGCGTGCCGGTGAAGCTGGACGTGGCTTTGCCGTCGTAGCCGATGAAGTGCGCAGCCTGGCGCAGCGCACGCAACAGTCCACCGAAGAAATCGAAGAGCTGATCGGCGGCCTGCAAAGCGGTACTCAACAAGTGGCGACCACGCTGGAAAATAGCCGAGATCTCACCGACAGCAGTGTTGAGTTGACCCGCCGCGCCGGTGCTTCGCTAGGCAGCATCACCCGCACCGTGTCGGCGATTCAGGCCATGAACCAGCAGATCGCCACCGCCGCTGAAGAACAAACCGCCGTGGCGGAAGAGATCAACCGCAGCGTATTGAATGTGCGTGATGTGTCCGAGCAGACCGCCGCCGCCAGCGAAGAGACGGCAGCGTCTAGCGTTGAGCTGGCGCGTTTAGGCGGACACTTGCAGAGCCTGGTACAGCGCTTTCGGGTGTAGGCATTTACCAACCGCCGCCACCACCCCCACCGCCGCCGCCACCTGACGAGCCGCCACCAGAGGAGCTGCTGCTACTGGATGAGGAACTGGAGCTCGAACTGGACCCCGACGAGGGGCTCGGTGGTGGTGTCGAGGCTGTGGCTGCCGCCGCAATCAACGCGCCGCTAAAGGCACTCGGCGTGCTGAAACGGCTACTGTTGCGGTACCACTCAGGCCGGTAATCGTCTTGGTTAAGGTCAATCACGCCGGCGGCAATCGCTGCGCTCAGGCGTGCGGTCCATTGTTTCTCCACGCCTAGCGCCATGGCGTAGGGCAGGTGCTGTTCGTACAGCGCAATGGTCATTGCCGGCGCGTCAGCGGCGCGAGCCAGGGTGTCGCTTTCGGCCAGTTGCAGGTAGTCCCGGTAGCCTTCCAGGGCATCTAGGGTTTTGCGGCCTTCCACGGTCGGCGCCTCCAGCCAGCCACGAAACAGCGCAATCAACACCACCATTAGCACTACGCAGCCTGTGACATACGCCGAGGTGCTGAGGAGCATCACCACGGTAATACCAAGGCCGGCGATGGCGAAGGGCAGGCCGAAGACAATCGGCACTACACCGATAAAACTCATGGGCGGGCCCTTCAGGGTGGTCCAGCCAAAACTCACCAGGCCAAGGCCTACGGCGATAAAGATTAGCGGGAACAGCGCAAACAAGATCAGTGGATCGCTGAGCAGGCCCATGGCGACAAACGCGAGCAGTGCGCCGAGCAACCCCAGGTACCAGGGTTTGCGGTTTTTGCTGAACAGTTGGTCACCCCATTCGCGCAGCTTTTCGCTGTGCTCGCTGAGGGCGTTATCTAGCGCTTTGACATATTTATCACCCACCCGTACCGGCGACTTGCCGGCAAATAGACGCTTGAGCAGTCTGTCTTCATGGGGCTGCAGTTCGCCTGTTACATCGCCTTTGCTTATGAGAAAAGCGCTGCTTTTCGGCGCGTCGGCAATGCTTAACAGCTTGCGTCGAGCCAGGTCGGTAACGGTGATGGTAAAGGCTTCGACATTGCTGAAGTGGCTGTCAAACCCGCGGTTCCACACATAACCCGCGCGCGCCGGACTTATCTGTGGTGGGGCTTCATAGCGGGGAATGATCATGCCTTTGGCTGGGTCGCGGCCGACCTTTCGCCACCAGTGAAAGTAATAGGCAAACAGGCCAAACACAGCGAGTACGCCGACCACAATGCTCAGGTTGTCCCACGCTAGGCGCAGCGCTTTCTCCAACAGGTTTGGACGTTTCACCAACCCTGCTTGCCAGTCCAGGGCAATGGTAAAACCTTCTTCGGCGGCAAGCGGCTGGGTGGTCGCCAGCCTGACGACGTTATCGCCTCGGTTGACCACCTTATAGGCACGGCCGGTGCGCGCGCCGCTGTAGCCGGTGTAGCCGGTCATTTGCTCGATGCGCGCGCCTTCGGGCAATTCGATGGTGGCGGTGGCGTTGTCGATCGGGAACAGCCACTGGTTACCGGTGAGGTTCCAGTACAGCTCGTCTTTGTTGGCGCTGAAGTGCAACTGCGCATCCATGCGGTATGTCAGCTCGTACACATGGAGTCCGGGTGTTACGTACTCCTCCGGCGAGCCCAGGTAATAACGCACGCCCCACTGGGTGCGTTCTTTTTTATAGGGCTCATTCCGGCCATCGCGGCTGACGCTAAGCAGCTCAATGGGCGTTTTACGCAGTAGGCCGCCGGGCAGGCTGTAAGTGGTGGGGATGTCGCGGTAAATGCCGTGGTTAATCTTGTTACGGTTAGCGGTGACCTGAATGCGCTCGCTGATCAGCAAGTCACCGCTAGGCTCGACTTTAAGCACGATGTCAAAGTTATTGATGCGCTCTTGAGTGCCCGCAGGCACCTCCACCGTTTCATCAGACGCGCTTGCTGTCGCGACAGTGGCGTCGACCACAGCGGTCTCCACCACATTGCCGTCGGCGTCCATGACCGCATCCATCGCCATGTCTTCTGCTGACGCAGCCTCAACCTGGGTAACCATGACAGGGTCATCCGCGGCCAAGGCGTGGCTCTGCGCCAGCAGGGGAAGTAGACAAACCAGCAGGCACAGGGCGTATTTCAGTCTTCCCGACATCTTAAAACTCCATCTTTGGTGGTTGCGCCTGGCTGGCATCGTCCAGAGAAAAGTAAGCGGCCTCGGTAAAGCCGAAGGCGTTGGCGATCAGGTTGCTGGGCACGGATTCAACCAGCACATTCAACTCGCGCACCGCGCCGTTGTAGTAACGGCGGGCCATTTGGATGTCGTCTTCAACCTTGCTGAGGGCTTGCTGCAGGTTGAGAAAAACCGCATCCGCTTTGAGGTCTGGATAGGCCTCGGCCCGGGCGAATACCTGTTTCAAGGTTGAGGTCAGTTGCCCTTCCGCCTGGCTGCGTTCTGCGGCGCCGCTGGCTTCGTGGCGCTGAGCATTGTTGCGCTGCTCGGTAAGCGCGGTGAGCGCGGCGCTCTCATAGGCCATATAGGTTTTCAGGCAGTCGACCAGTTGTGGAATCAGGCTGGAGCGGCGCTTGAGCTGCACATCAATATCGCTCCAGGCCGCTGCCACGCGAGCGCGATTGAATACCAAGCGGTTATAGCCGTAGATCAGCCCGACCACGAGCAGCAGCAATACGCCTGCCGCGCCCCACCCGATTGGTCCCTGCATGCATTTTCTCCCTGGTCGCGCGTTGGCGTTTAGCTGGCTGGCGATGCTACTGCAAAATGCGCGGGCATCGCTTGTGGCGGTAACTTTGACATTGAATGGTTCGGAACGAACCTACCGGATCGGCAAAACCATCGTAAATCCACCCTTAGCGCGGCCGCGTACCTTCTGTTTGCAGATTTCATCGCGTTACCGCGAGCAGGTAGGAGAGCGAAATGAACAAAACTGAAGTGCTGTTAGTGGTGGTCGGCTTGCTGTTGTTGGCCTTGGCTACGGTTCTTTCGATGGCCCACAGCAACGTTGCCGACTGCCTTTATTTGCTGACCGGCGGATGCCAAGAGGTAGGTTTCGCTTACGAAGGGGGTGGAAAGTTGGCGTTGCTATTTGGCTTTGTGCTGTTTCTAGTGGCTGCATTGCACGGCCTGCTGCGCAACTCCGATGAGGGTAGGCAGTGACGATGCAACAAACAAGAACGTACGCGCTGCCGCTGGCAGCGCTTCTGTTAAGCGGTTGCGTGCAATACGACTGGTACAAAGACGGCGCCAGTTTTGAGCAGAAAGAACGCCAGGTTCTGTCCTGCGAGGCCGCCTCGCTAAAAGCCCTGCCGCCCAATTTCCAAACCAGCAGTCAGAGCACCGAGACCACCGGCAGCACCAACTGCGAGGCCGGCGTTAAAGATTCATGCGGTAAAAAGAACAAGGTCTATACCCAGACCAACTACCAGTCCAGCGACGTCAACGAGGGCGCGCGCTGGGTGCTAGTCAAAGACTGCATGTACCAACAAGGCTGGCGGCAGATAGAAATCAGCCGCTGATCTTGCGCTGGCCGGCATCGCGATAAGCCAGGTACTTACGCTGAGTGGCGATGTGGTCGGCGATGATTTTGGCGTCATGCCATACGCCCCAGATAAAGGTCGAACCGCGCCGTAGCAGCCACGGCAAACCAAGGAAATACACCCCAGGTTCGCTGGAAACCCCGCGCTGATGCTGCGGTTTGCCATTGGCATCGAACGCGTTGACCTGCAGCCAGCTGTAGTCAACGGCAAAGCCTGTCGCCCAGATGATGGTGGTGACGCCAGCCTTGGCCAGATCAAGCTCCAGCAGCGGATGGGTCACACACTCGGGTTGCGGCAGAAAGAAGCGCGCCTCGGGCTCTTCCGGCAGATCAAGGCCATTGCGGGCGATATAGGCATCCGCCGCGTCCAGCAACGACAGGTAGTTCTGGTCGCCGTTGGCCAGGTTTTGCGCCAGGTCGGCTTTGAACTTCACCACGTTGCCGGCGAACGAATCGGTCAGCCCCACCAAGGTGATACCGAGTTTGGCCAGGGCGCGGAAGTCGACGGTATGGCCGCCGCGCGCGCCGCTGACGGCGATGGTCACGTGCTCTTTGCCGGGTTTGCTCGCCGGTGCATCCCATTCCCCCAGCACACCTAACCACCAGCAAAAATCGCGATTGCGGTAGGAACGTGGCGGCCGATCATGGGCGCCGACGGATAGGTACACCTGCTTGCCAGCCCGTTGCAATTCATCGGCAATTTGCACGCCGGAGGAGCCCGCACCCACCACCAGTACCGCGCCTTCGGGCAACTGCGCGGGGTTGCGGTAATCGGCGGAGTGCATCTGCAGGATGCCCAGGTCTTGTGGCGCAATGGGCGGAATCACCGGGCGTTGGAACGGCCCGGTGGCCGCCACAATTCGATTGGCTTCGAAGGTGCCTTGCGAGGTTTGCACGGTGAAGCCTTGGCGGTCGGCATTACGGGTAACTTTATGCACCTCTACGCCGGTGCGAATCGGCGCGTTGAATTTCTCCGCGTAGGCGACAAAGTAATCGGCCACGCGCTCCTTGCCAGCAAAGGCGTCGGGTTCAAGATCATCGAATTCCAGGCCTGGAAAGCGGTCGTGCCACACCGGCCCGTTGGCCACTAGTGAATCCCAGCGCGCCGAGCGCCAGGCTTCGGCGATCCGACTACGCTCTAAAACAAGATGTGGCACGCCCAGATTGCTCAGGTGTTCACTCATGGCAATACCAGCCTGACCTGCGCCAATCACTAGTGTGTCGATAGAGGTTTTTTCAACTGTCACAGCTATGTCCTTCTGAAAGGCGATTTGACGCAGAGCGGCCCTGGTCTGCTCCTGCTTGCGGCAAGCGCAAATGGAGAAGCGATGGGCGCATTCTGTTCAGCGTCAGCCAATAGCGAAAATATGATTTATGTAGTCGCTGGCTAGGAAAAAGTTACCTCTGCCGTAGTTGCTGTAATTGGCAGCGTAGAGACGCAGAAACTGGCTGTTACGTTCGATGATTCCAGCCATTGCATAGGCGACCACTCATCAGCAGAAATATAAAAACTTGTACATGTGCGTGCTGCTTGTACAATTTTTTGCTAGTGTCGCCGTGATGTCAGTCGGCCATCCCCTGGCTTGCTTTATGAGCGTATAGCCCGGATCGGTATTTCAACCCCTATAGGTGATGTGATGTTTTCCAAGAGTCTGAAGCTAGAGCTGGCAGCCAGGACGGCCGAAGTGGATGAGTTCAAGGGAATGATGGTGGCGCTGGAGCGCTCGATGGCAGTAGTGGAATTTGATCTTGAGGCCCGGGTGATTCGCGGCAATCAAAACTTTCTCGACGCTATGGGCTACACCGCTGATCAAGTGATTGGTAAGCCTCATCGTGAGTTCTGCACCTCGGCGCACGCCAATAGCAAGGAATACCTGGGCCTGTGGGCTTCGCTTCGCGCTGGCGAATTTGCCTCTGGCGTTTTTCAGCGGGTTGATGGCAAGGGCTGCAAGGTGTGGCTGCAGGCCACCTATAACCCGGTACTCGACGCCAATGGCAAGGTCCTCAAGGTGGTGAAGTACGCCATGGACGTGACCGCCAGCGTACTGCTTGAGAACGACATCAATGCCAAGCTGACCGCCGTCGACCGAGCCATGGCTATTATCGAGTTCGATCTGGAAGGCAACATTCTTAAGGCCAATGACAACTTTCAGCACACCATGGGTTACGCCCTGAAAGATATCGTGGGCAAACCGCACCGTATGTTCTGCGAGCCGGCACTAATCAACAGCCCCGAATACAGCGAAATGTGGCGCGGCCTTAACCGCGGTGAAATTCGTGGCGGCCAATTCAAGCGCTTGGCCAAGAATGGTCGGGTGGTGTGGTTGGAGGCGACCTATAACCCGGTGTACGACACCGATGGCAAGCTCAGCAAAGTAGTGAAGTTTGCCAGTGACATTACCGAGCGCATCGAAAAGCAGCAGCATGACTCCCGTAGCGCTGCGCGGGCTCACCAGATTTCCGTGGAAACCGAAGAAAAGGCCGAACAGGGCACCCAAGTGATCCAAGAGACTGCCCGGGAAATGCGCCAGATCGCGGTCAATATCACCGATTCGGCGGAGCTTGTTGCTCAGTTGGGTGCTCGCTCTGAACAGATTACCGCCATCGTCAATACCATCCGCGGTATTGCCGACCAGACCAACTTGCTCGCCCTCAACGCCGCCATTGAAGCGGCGCGCGCAGGGGAGCAAGGCCGAGGTTTTGCTGTAGTGGCCGATGAGGTACGCAGCCTGGCCGGTCGCACTAGCGGCTCTACCGCAGAAATATCCGAGCTGATCGGGCAAATCCTCAAAGAAACCCGCGAAGCGGTGGCGAGTATGAACCTCACCCAGGAAGTCGCTGATAACGGTGTCGGCTTGGCCGATAAAGCCGGTGCGATGATCATCGATATTCGCGACGGTGCCAGTAGCGCGGTAGAGGCGGTGAGTATGTTTGCTGCGGCGACTGATATTAGTCGCGCGACAGCAAGGGCCTGAGGCGCCGAGTGACGCGCCGTGCGTTGATGGCACTAGTTCGCGCGCGGCTTAATATTCTGGGCCCACCGCTTGCGCGTGGATCACGACGTTTTTGCGCTTAGCGCCATATTGCCAAACCCAGCGTTAATCACCGATTAGCGCCCATAAAAAAACCGGCTTGTGGCCGGTTTTTAATCGGAAGCCTTGGCTTATTTTTGGTAAGCCGCAACCGCCTTCAAAATTTCGGCACGGGCCGCGTCTGCGTTGCCCCAGCCTTCTACCTTGACCCATTTGCCTTTCTCGAGATCTTTGTAGTTCTCGAAGAAGTGCTTGATTTGCTCAAGCAGCAGCGGCGGCAGGTCGGTGTATTCCTTAACGTCGACATACAGCTGCGACAGTTTGTCGTGCGGTACGGCCAACAGTTTGGCGTCGCCACCGGCTTCGTCGGTCATGTGCAGAACGCCAATCGGGCGTGCACGGATTACCGAGCCTGGGGCTACTGGATACGGGGTTACCACCAGCACGTCGAGGGCGTCGCCGTCGTCAGCCAGGGTGTTAGGGATGTAGCCGTAGTTGGCCGGGTAGAACATTGGGGTGGCCATAAAACGGTCGACAAACAGGCAGTCGCTGTCTTTGTCGATTTCGTATTTGATCGGCGCGTGGTTGGCCGGAATCTCGATGGCGACGTAGATGTCGTTCGGCAGGTCTTTGCCGGCCGGGATCTTGCTGTAGCTCATGGGTTCGCTTCCCTTGGTTGGCCAATCAGGCTTTGGCTGGACGGTTGCCGGCCAAAAAGTGGGCCGGATTATAGGCATATTCGTTGGCCGTTACCATGCTTGACGGCTCAGCCATTGGTCGCGTTTGTCTCGCTCTTGTGGGCGTGTTCAAGGCGTCGCATCCGTGCCAGCGGGTCTTGGCGGTAAAACGCTTGCAACTGTGCGTATACCTTGGGGTAGGCCTGCATCAGCAGATCCGGCGCGCTAAAGAAGTATTCGCTGGTGACGGCAAAAAACTCGGCGGGGTTCTCCGCCGCGTATGGATCGATGGCGGTTTCGGCGTCGGGGGCGGCGTCTAGCTGGCGGTTGAGGTCGTCGTAAGCGCTTTGCATGGCGCTCGACCAATCCTCCAGGCGCATATCGCTGTGCAGCGGCGGTAGGCCGTTGGCGTCGCCGTTAAGCATGTCGAGTTTATGCGCCAGCTCGTGAATCACCAGGTTGTAGGCATCCCAACCGCCGCTGCTGAGCACCCCAGGCCAGGCCAGAATCACCGGGCCTTGCAACCAGGCTTCGCCGCTGTGTTCGCCATCCCATTCGTGCTCAACGCCGCTGGCATCGCGATGCTTTTGCGGGCTGACGAAGTCGTCGGGGTACAGGACGATTTCATGGAAACCCTGATACCAATCCAGGTCGGGCAGGTGCATTAGTGGTAACTGCGCTTGTGCGGCCAGGTGCAGGCGCTCTCTGCTGTGCAGTTCCACGCCGGGCAGGGCGGTCAGGTGTTTGTCGTGCAGAAACAGCACGGCGCGACGCTGCAGGCGTTGGTCTTCCTCGTTGCTGATACCGTCAAGAATCGGCAAGCGCTCGCGCACCCGCGCCCAGGTTTCAGGCGTAATCGGGTGCTTGGCGAGGATGCGGCGTTGGCGCCAACCGCGCAGAAACCACATAACGGCTCTGGCTTAGTTAACCGAATCGGGCGCGGTATCTGGGCGATTACGGCTGTGCCACCAGCCAATCACCATTGGCAGCAGCGACAGGCCAATGATGCCGATGATCATCAGCGACAGGTTGTCTTTGATAATGGGCGCGTTGCCGAAGAAATAACCCAGCGTCACCAGGCCGCCCACCCATGCCACAGTGCCCAAGGCACTAAAGCCTAGAAAACGCATGTACGGCATCTTGCCGACGCCGGCTACAAACGGCGCAAAGGTCCGAACGATGGGCAGAAAGCGCGCCAGAGTTACGGTTTTGCCGCCGTGACGGTCATAGAAGTCGTGGGTGCGTTGCAGATAGTCGCGCCGGAAGATTTTCGATTTCGGGTTGCTGAATAACTTCTCACCGACATTGCGACCAATGATGTAGTTGGTGCTGTCGCCCAACACGGCTGCGAGCATCAGCAAGGCGGCCAGCAGCACCGGGTCCATGCTACCGGTGGCGCACATGGCGCCGGCGATAAAGAGCAGGGAGTCGCCCGGCAGAAACGGCATTACCACCAAGCCGGTTTCGCAGAAGATCACCAAAAACAGGATGGCGTAAATCCACACGCCATAGTTCGCCACCAGTACGGCCAAGTAATTGTCCAGGTGGAGAATCAGGTCAATCGGGTTGAATTCCATATGACGCCTATATGCGCTGGGTAAAAAAGGCACTGGCATCGATAGCCGGTAAGTCGGTCGGCATTATAAGAGCAAGGTCCTGGGCTCGCGCTGCTGTTTGTTGCAGCGCGTCGCCAGCAATGCGACCGATGGCCCATTGCTGAAAAAAGCTTGCCCTGCCTTGGTGCGCCATCCAGGCGCTGCGTCTGCTCTTGGGGCCGCGAGTGAGGCTAACGCAGCGCTGTGAAGGGCATAAGTCAGTCGCTGTTGATCGGCAGTACATAGTTTTTGAATTGGCTGTCTTCCTTGAAACCAATCGACTCGTACACCTTCTGCGCCACTTCGTTGTTGCTGCTGGTGGACACGCGCATACGCACGGCGTGGGTTTCTTTGGCCATTTTTTTCGCCGTTTGCAGCAAGCGGTCGGCGACCAACTGGCGGCGGGCATCTTCGGCCACGTAGATGTCGTTGAGAATCCACACACGCTTGAGCGACAGCGATGAATAGCTCGGGTACAGCTGGCAAAAGCCCATCAGCTTGTCTTCGTCATCGGCCAACGCCAGGTAAATCACCGACTCTTTGCGGCGCAGACGCACTTCAAGAAATTTACGCGAGGAGTCCGGAAATGGCAGCTCACCATAGAACTCGCGGTATTTGACGAACAGCGGCGTCAACAGATCCAGGTGCTCAAGGGTGGCTTGGACAATGCGCATAGTGGCCTCGACTGCAGTGAAAAAAGGACGACGCTGACAAAGCAGGGGATGTGCCAGCGCTGCCCAGATGCTGCCTGTCGCGGCTAGAAAGCGCAATCCAAGCAAGCGTTTGATAAGGCGCCGTTGGTTATTCTTTCGGCGCGTCGAGGAGGAAGTTATGGCGCATGTCCGGGGCATCTTCGCTACCCAGGCTATGCACTTCGGCTTCGTCCTTGAGGTTTACGCCCGACAGCTGCCGGCGACAGGCCTCACGCATCAAGTACAGCAGGCGATGGGCGGCCATGCCATAGCTCAGGCCTTCGAGGCGCACGTTGGAGATGCAGTTGCGGTAGGCGTCGGTGAGGCCAACCTTGGGTGCATAGGTGAAATACAGGCCCAGGCTGTCGGGCGAACTGAGGCCTGGGCGTTCACCGATCAGGATCACCACCATCTTCGCGCCGAGCAGTTCGCCCACTTCATCGGCGACGGCAACGCGGCCTTGTTCCACCAAAATCACCGGCGACAGGCGCCAATTGTCGGCGGCGGCCTGTTCTTCCAGGCGTTGCAAGAAGGGCAGGCTATGGCGATGCACGGCCAGGGCCGAGAGGCCGTCGGCGATGACGATGGCCAGGTCGATGCCACCTGGATTGGCCTGGGTGTAATCGCGCAAGGCTTGCGCGGATTCGGCGCTGAGCTTGCGGCCCAAGTCTGGGCGTTGCAGGTAACTATGGCGATCGGTGGCGGCGCTGTGCAGCAACAGGCTGGGGCGGCCGCGCTCGGCCAGTTGCGCGCTAAGGGCGGCGTGATCGAACGGCAGGTGCACTGCATCGCGGGCTTGGGCGTGGGCGTATTGGAAATCGAGCTGGGCAGTGGTCGGCAGGCTGGTGCCGGCGCGGCCCAGGGCAATGCGCGCAGGTGTCAGGCGGCGCAGTTCCTGCCAGGGATTGTCGGTGCTGCCGGTGATGCCTTTGGTGGTGCTTGCATCAGTGTCCATTGCGGGTCCTTAAAAGATGACCGGTGCGCACAGCACACCCTACAAAACGCGGCCGTTAACTCAACTGCGCCAAGGCCTGCCTGAATGCCGGTGGCAACTGCTCGCCAAACCGTACCCGGCCATCGGCCTGGGTAAAAATGCCCATGCGCTGCAACCACGCTTCAAACTCCGGCGCCGGGCGCAAGCCGAGGGTTTGCCGGGCGTAGAGGGCGTCGTGGAACGAGGTGGTTTGGTAGTTGAGCATGATGTCGTCCGAACCCGGAATGCCCATGATGAAGTTGATGCCCGCCACGCCGAGCAGGGTCAGGAGCATGTCCATATCGTCCTGGTCGGCTTCGGCGTGGTTGGTGTAGCAAATATCGCAGCCCATCGGCACGCCCAAGAGCTTGCCGCAGAAGTGGTCTTCTAGACCTGCGCGAATAATCTGTTTGCCGTTGTACAGGTACTCGGGGCCGATAAAGCCAACCACGGTATTGACCAAAAACGGTTTGAAATGCCGCGCCACTGCATAGGCGCGCGCTTCGCAGGTTTGCTGGTCGACGCCATGGTGGGCGTTGGCCGATAGCGCGCTGCCCTGGCCGGTTTCAAAGTACATTAGGTTGTTGCCCAGCGTGCCGCGCTTAAGGCTAAGCCCGGCTTCGTAGCCTTCTTGCAGCAGCTTGAGGCTGATACCAAAGCTGGCGTTGGCCGCTTCGGTGCCGGCAATGGACTGAAACACCAGGTCCAACGGCACGCCGCGTTCAATGGCGGCAATCGAGGTGGTGACGTGGGTGAGCACGCAGGCCTGGGTGGGAATTTCGTAGCGCTGAATAATCGCGTCGAGCATTTCCAGCATGGCGCAGATCGAGGCGATGCTGTCGGTGGCCGGGTTGATGCCAATCATGGCGTCGCCGTTGCCATACAGCAGGCCGTCGAGAATGCTCGCGGCAATGCCTGCCGGCTCATCGGTGGGGTGGTTCGGTTGCAGGCGGGTCGACAGCCGCCCCTGCAAACCCAAGGTGCCGCGAAACTGGGTGACCACGCGGATCTTCTGCGCCACCAAGACCAAGTCCTGCACGCGCATGATCTTGGAAACCGCTGCCGCCATCTCCGGCGTTAGCCCTGGCGCCAGGGCGCGCAGGCTGGCTTCGTTGGCGTGGTCGCTAAGCAGCCAGTCACGAAAGCCGCCAACCGTCAGGTGACTGACCGGGGAAAAGGCGTCGGCGTTATGGGTGTCGATGATCAGGCGGGTGACTTCGTCTTGCTCATACGGGATCAGCGCTTCAGTGAGAAAGTGCTTGAGGGGAATATCGGCCAGGGCCATCTGCGCAGCGACGCGCTCGCCATCGTTGCTGGCCGCCACCTCAGCCAGGTAGTCGCCGGAACGGGCAGGGCTGGCCTTGGCCATCACTTCTTTGAGGCTGTCGAAGCGGTAGGTTTCGTTGCCTACCGAGTGAGAAAAACGGGCCATAGGCACTCCTTCAATTGGCTCCGAGAGCCTATTTGCGATGCGGCTGAACGCAGTCTAGTCCAGCCGCATCGCAGATAGGTTCTGCAAAAGCTGGGCCCGCAATGCGGGCCCAGGTAAACGCGAGTTGCTCTTGTAGGGTGCGCCGTGCGCACCACAGCGATTGTTGTGCGTACGCGGTGGTGCGCACAGCACACCCTACGGGACAGCGAACGGCAGTTAAACGCCGGTCAGCATCGCATCCGCCGGTGCGCTGGCACGTTGGCTGGCGGTCAGTTGGAAGTACACAAAGCCAACCGCCATAAAGCCCAGGAAGATCAGGCCAATCACGGTGTTGAAGTACGCCATGGCCACCAGGCAAACCACCGCCAAGGCCAAGGCAATGCCCGGCACGATCGGGTAGCCTGGGGCGCGGAAGGTGCGCTCCAGGTCTGGCTCGGTTTTGCGCAGTTTGAACAGGCTAAGCATGCTGATGATGTACATAACGATGGCGCCGAATACCGACATGGTGATCATGGCAGCGGTCAGGCTCATGCCTTGCAGGTTGATCAGGCCGTCCGAGTAGATGGCGCCAATACCCACCAGGCCACCGGCGATAATCGCGCGGTGCGGGGTCTGGAAGCGCGATAGCTTGGCCAGGCCTTTAGGCAGATAACCTGCACGCGCCAAGGCAAAGAACTGCCGGCTGTAGCCAAGGATGATGCCGTGGAAACTGGCCACCAGGCCGAACAGGCCGATCCACACCAGCATATGCATCCAGCCGGAGTTTTCCCCGACCACGGTTTTCATCGCCTGTGGCAGTGGGTCGTTGATGCCCGACAGCTTGGTCCAATCGCCTACGCCACCAGCCATGATCATCACGCCAACGGCGAGGAATACCAGGGTCAGAATGCCGCTGATATAGGCTTTGGGAATGGTGCGTTTTGGGTCTTTGGCTTCTTCGGCAGCCATGGCGGCGCCTTCGATAGCCAGGAAGAACCAGATGGCAAACGGAATGGCGGCAAAGATGCCAGAGATCGAAGCGGCGCTGAACTCGTTAGCGCCCGACCAGCCGTTCAACACGAAGTTGCTGAAGCTAAAGCCCGGTGCCACCACGCCCATAAACACCAGCAGTTCGGCGACGGCCAAGACGGTGACCACCAACTCGAAGGTGGCGGCAATGCGCACGCCAACAATGTTCAGGCCCATAAACACGATGTACGCGCCGACCGCCGCATGCTTGGGGTCCAGCGTCGGGAACTGCACGTTCAGGTAAGCACCGATGGCCATGGCAATCGCCGGTGGCGCAAACACAAACTCGATCAAGGTGGCCAGGCCAGCAATCAACCCGGCCTTTTCACCAAACGCGCGGCGGCTATAGGCAAACGGGCCGCCGGCGTGCGGAATGGCGGTAGTCAGCTCAGTGAAACTGAAGATAAAGCAGGTGTACATCGCCGCCACCATCAAGGCGGTGACCAGAAAGCCCAACGTGCCAGCGGTTCCCCAACCGTAGCTCCAGCCAAAGTACTCGCCAGAAATCACCAGGCCAACGGCAATCCCCCATAAGTGCAGGGTGCCAAGCGTGGGTTTGAGTTGTGTTGTTGTAGTCATTGATTTACCCGCCCTGAGTGTTGAACAGATCAGAAAGACAGGTGCCTTCACGCAACGGCCATGCCAGTGGCAACAAAATGTTGCGAGGGGTTGGGAAAAGGTCGCGATTGGTGGGATGCGGGTCGTTTTTGGTGCGCGGGTAAAAGTGACTGGTGAGTCGCCGATCCCCGTAGGGTGTGCTGTGCGCACCAAGCGATTCAGTGAGGTACGCAATGGTGCGTAGGAAGCGCCCTCACCCCCAGCCCCTCTCCCGCAAGCGGGAGAGGGGAGCAAAGGCGATCTAGCGAGAAACACCGATCAGGCCCCCTCTCCCGTTTACGGGAGAGGGTTGGGGTGAGGGGCTTTTAAGCGATTTAGAAGAAGCCGAGTGGATTAATGTCGTAGCTAACCAGCAAGTTTTTCGTCTGCTGGTAATGATCGAGCATCATCTTGTGCGTCTCGCGACCAACCCCGGATTTCTTATACCCACCAAACGCCGCATGCGCCGGGTACAGGTGGTAGCAGTTAGTCCACACGCGGCCTGCTTTAATCGCCCGACCCACCCGATACGCGCGGTTGATATCCCGGGTCCACAAGCCAGCACCCAGGCCAAACTCGGTGTCGTTGGCAATCGCCAGCGCCTCGGCTTCGTCCTTAAAGGTAGTGACGCTCACCACCGGGCCAAAGATCTCCTCCTGGAACACTCGCATTTTGTTATTGCCCTTAAGCAGGGTCGGCTGAATGTAATAGCCCGTGGAGAGGTCGCCGGACAATTGCTCAACCTTGCCGCCAGTCAGCAGTTCTGCGCCTTCGCCTTTGGCGATTTCTAGGTACGAGAGAATTTTGTCGAACTGCTGCTCGCTGGCCTGGGCGCCGACCATGGTGTCGGTATCCAGCGGATCGCCGCGTTTGATCTGGGTGATCTTTTTCATCACCTCGGCCATAAACGCCGGATAGATCGACTCCTGCACCAACGCCCGCGACGGGCAGGTGCACACCTCGCCTTGGTTAAAGAACGCCAGCACCAGGCCCTCGGCGGCCTTTTCAATAAAGCTCGGCTCGGCCTGCATGATGTCTTCAAAGAAGATATTCGGCGACTTGCCGCCCAGCTCCACAGTGCTGGGAATAATGTTTTCTGCCGCGCATTTCATAATGTGCGAGCCCACTGGCGTGGAGCCGGTAAAGGCGATTTTGGCGATACGTTTGCTGGTGGCCAGCGCCTCGCCGGCTTCCTTACCAAAGCCTTGCACCACGTTGAGCACGCCCGGTGGCAACAGGTCGCCAATCAGCTCCATGAGCACCGAGATACCCAGCGGGGTTTGCTCAGCCGGTTTGAGCACCACGCAGTTGCCGGCAGCCAACGCTGGCGCGAGTTTCCACGCGGCCATCAACAGTGGGAAGTTCCACGGAATGATCTGCCCAACCACGCCCAGTGGCTCATGGATGTGGTACGCCACCGTGTGTTCGGTGATCTCCGCAGCGCTGCCTTCCTGGGCGCGGATGCAACCGGCGAAGTAGCGGAAGTGGTCGGCCGCCAAGGGGATGTCAGCGTTAAGGGTTTCGCGTACGGCCTTGCCGTTGTCCCAGGTTTCGGTAACGGCCAGCAGCTCCAGATTGGCCTCAATGCGGTCGGCGATTTTCAGCAGCACCAGGGAGCGGTCTTGCGCTGAGGTTTTGCCCCAGGCGTCGCTGGCGGCATGGGCGGCATCAAGGGCTTTATCGATGTCCTCGGCAGTGGAGCGGGGGAATTCGGCGATGGCTTTGCCATTCACTGGCGAGGTATTGGTGAAGTACTGGCCTTTCACGGGAGCGACGAACTCACCGTTGATGTAGTTGCCGTAGCGGCTCTTGAACGAAACGATGGCGCCGCTGGTGCCCGGATGTGCGTATTGCATGGTGAAGTTCTCCTGGCTGTTGTGCTTGTAGGGAGTAGGCGCAATTGCGCTGGGTTAAGCGTAGAGCAAGGCCTGCGCCACGCCGGGGGAAAAACGCAAAGCCACGGGCGGCGGGGGATTGGCGGTGGCGACTTGGCGCCATTGCGCAACTAATGGGCGGTTATGCAACAGCGCGGGTGACAGTTTGTCCCACTCTTGGTACAGCCCTGGCGCTGGCGGCACGCTATGCTCAGCGCGGCCCGCTCACCCCGTTACGTGCAGCCGGGCAACACTGCGGAGAACAATAACAATGCAGAGTCATTTCAACCGTCACACCCAACAGGTGATGACGTTGGCCCAGGGCAAGGCGCAAGCCGACGGCCCGGCCGCTGATCCTTCCATCGCCCGTTCCTGGCTGCGTTGCCTGCAGGACTATCACCTCGACCCCGGGCAAACCATGGCGCCCACCGTGCTCGAACATGCCCGCGTGCTGGAGCGCCGCGAGCAGCTGCAACAGGTGCTGGAAATCGCCAGCGGCGAAATGACCAGCCTTTATCAGCAACTGGCCGGCACCGGCCACGCGGTGCTGCTCACCGATGCCCGCGGCGTCATCCTTAATAGCGTGACGGCCAATGCCGAGCGCAAAACCTTTGAGCGCGCCGGCCTGTGGTTGGGCGCCGATTGGAGTGAGGCCTGCGAGGGCACCAATGGCATCGGCACCTGCCTGGTGGAACGCCAGGCGCTGACCATTCACCAAGACGAACACTTCCGTGGCCGGCATACCGGGCTTACCTGCTCGGCCAGCCCGGTGTTCGATTGTCAGGGCGATCTGCTCGCGGTGCTGGATGTGTCTTCGGCGCGCCAGGACGTTTCCCGGCAAAGCCAGTTTCACACCATGGCGTTGGTCAATCTGTCGGCGAAGATGATTGAAAGCTGCTACTTCCTGCGCCGCTTTGAAGGCCACTGCCTGCTGCGCTTTCACCTGCAGGCCGAATACGTCGGCTTGTTTAGCGAAGGCTTGCTGGCCTTTGATGGCGAAGGGCGGATTAGCGCGGTCAATCAAAGCGCCATGAACCTCCTGGGCGCCAATCGCGCGAGCCTGATCGGCCAACCGCTGGAAGCATTTTTCGATTGCCGCCTGGATGAGCTGTTTGCACGCTCCGGTCTGCTCAGCAGTTGGCCGCTGCGCACCCACAGCGGTCGCGCCTTGTTTGCCCAACTGCGTGGGCCGGCGCGCAGTCAGCCAGAGCCGGTCAGCCGCCTGGTCAGCAAGCAGGCGCCAAGCGATATTCCCGCCAGCCTGTGCCTCGGTGATGTCGCCCTGCAAAGCGAGTTTCGCCGGGCGTTGCGGGTATTCGAACGGGATGTGCCGCTGCTGATCAACGGCGAAACCGGCACCGGCAAAGAGGCCTTTGCCAAGGCCATCCACCAAGCCAGCTCGCGCGCGGCCCATGCCTTTGTCGCGCTGAATTGCGCGGCGATCCCGGAAAGCCTGATCGAAAGCGAGCTGTTTGGTTATCGCGGCGGCAGCTTTACCGGTGCGCGCAAAGAAGGCATGCAAGGCAAACTGCAACAGGCCGATGGCGGCACGCTGTTTCTCGATGAAATCGGCGATATGCCGCTGGCCTTACAAACCCGTTTGCTGCGCGTGTTGGAGGACCGCCAAGTGGTGCCCATCGGTGGCAGCGCGCACGCGGTGAATGTGCGAGTGATCAGCGCCACCCACCGTGACCTAAACGAACACGTGGCCAACGGCAGCTTTCGCGAAGACCTTTACTACCGCCTCAACGGCCTGGTACTGGCCTTGCCGCCGCTGCGCCAGCGCAGCGACCGCGAGCAGTTGCTGCAACATCTATTGGCTGAGGAGAGCCAGGGCCACACCTTGCGCCTGGACGCTGACGTGCGGCAGGCGCTGCTTGACTTCGCCTGGCCGGGCAACGTGCGCCAGTTACGCAATGTGCTGCGTACCTTGGCAGCGTTATGCGAGGGCGAACGTATCAGCCTGCGCGACCTACCGGCCGAGATCCGCCAACCCACGCGCGTGTCGACGCCACAGGTCGAGCAGCCGCTGAATGCCGCCGAACGCAGCACCTTGCTGGCGATCCTGGAACAAGAGCACTGGCATATGAGCCGCACGGCCGAGCAGTTGGGGGTTAGCCGCAATACGCTTTATCGCAAATTGCATAAACACGGGATTGAACGACCCTAGGGTGCGCCTATACGTGCACGGTGCGCACAGCACACCCTACCCGCCCCGGTCCTGCTGGGGTAACCTGCCGGCCTGTTTGTTTCGCTGGTCTGAGGTTGTTTATGCACATTCATGTTCTGGGTATCTGCGGCACGTTTATGGGCTCGTTGGCGGTGCTGGCCAAAGAGTTGGGCCACCGGGTGACCGGTTCGGATGCCAACGTCTACCCACCCATGAGCACCCAACTGCAAGCCCAGGGCATTGAGCTGATGCAAGGCTACGACCCGGCGCACTTGGACCCCGCCCCCGATCTTGTGGTGGTCGGCAATGCGTTGTCCCGTGGCAACCCGGCGGTGGAGTACGCGCTGAACAAGGGCCTGCCGTATGTGTCGGGTCCGCAGTGGTTGGCCGACCATGTGTTGCAGGGCCGCTGGGTGTTGGCCGTTGCTGGTACCCATGGCAAAACCACCACCAGCAGTATGCTGGCTTGGGTGTTGGAGCATGCCGGCATGAGCCCGGGCTTTTTGATCGGCGGCGTGCCACAGAATTTCGCCGTGTCGGCGCGCTTGGGCGGTACGCCGTTTTTTGTGGTGGAGGCCGATGAGTACGACAGCGCCTTTTTCGACAAGCGCTCAAAGTTCGTCCACTACCGCCCACGCACGGCGATTCTGAATAACCTCGAATTCGACCACGCCGATATCTTTCCCGACCTGGCCGCCATTGAGCGTCAGTTTCACCACTTGGTGCGCACCATTCCCAGCGAGGGTCTGGTGATTTACCCGGCTGCGGAAACCGCGCTAAAGCGCGTGATCGACATGGGCTGCTGGACCCCGGTGCAAACCAGCGGCCCCGGCGCCCAGTGGCAAGCCACGTTGCTGAGTGAAGACGGCTCGAAATTTGAAGTGAGCTTTGACGGTGTAGCGCAGGGCGTGGTCGATTGGCCGCTGACCGGCCAGCACAACGTCGCCAACGCCTTGGTCTGTTTGGCTGCCGCCCGCCATGTCGGCGTGGTGCCGGCGCAGGGCGTGGAAGCCTTGAGTGCGTTCAAGAACGTGAAGCGGCGCATGGAAAAGGTCGCTGAGGTGAAGGGCGTCACCATTTACGATGACTTTGCCCACCACCCCACCGCCATTGCCACCACCCTCGACGGGCTGCGCAAACGAGTGGGTGATGCCCAGGTGATCGCCATTATCGAGCCGCGCTCCAATTCGATGAAGCTTGGTGCGCACCGCGACGGTTTGCCGGATTCGGTTACCCAGGCCGACCAGGTGTACTGGTTTGCCCCGCCTAACCTCGGTTGGGACTTGGCCGCCACCACCGCCAGTTGCACGGTGCCGTCGCAAGTCTGCGATTCACTGGAAGCCATCATCGCCGCAGTAAAAGCCCAAGCCACACCCGGCACCCAGGTGGTGGTGATGAGCAATGGAGGTTTTGGTGGCCTGCACGGCAAACTCGCTGCGGCGTTGGAGGCCTAAATGATGAGTGGACCCGAACGCGTCACCCTGGCCATGACCGGCGCCTCTGGCGCGCAGTACGGCCTGCGCCTGCTTGACTGCCTGGTGCAGGAAGAGCGCGAAGTGCACTTTCTGATTTCCAAGGCCGCGCAGTTGGTAATGGCCACCGAAACCGACGTCAGCCTGCCGGCCAAACCGCAGTCTATGCAGCTGTTTCTCACCGAATACACCGGCGCTGCCCCTGGGCAAATTCGTGTGTACGGCAAAGAAGACTGGATGGCCCCCGCAGCCTCAGGTTCCGGTGCGCCGGGGGCAATGGTGGTGGTGCCGTGTTCCACCGGCACGCTGTCGGCGATTGCTACCGGTGCCTGCAACAACCTGATTGAGCGTGCCGCCGATGTGGCGCTGAAAGAGCGTCGGCAGCTGATTCTGGTGCCGCGCGAGGCGCCGTTCTCCAGCATTCATCTGGAAAATATGCTCAAACTTTCCAACTTAGGTGCGGTGATATTGCCGGCCGCGCCCGGCTTTTATCACCAGCCACAAACCATCGACGACCTGATCGACTTCGTCGTCGCGCGCATCCTCAATGTGCTCGGTATCCCACAAGACATGCTGCCGCGCTGGGGTGAGCATCACCTGAGCAGCAATGAGTAAATCCACTCGCGCGGTTTTGCTGGTGCTGCTCGCCGCGCAGTTGTCCGGTTGCGCCACCAGCCGTACCCTGAACGCCGCCAAGCCGGGCGCGCCGGTGGTGTATGCCGGCACGCGGCTGGATTGGTACAGCTTGAACGGCGGCTGTTGTCCGCTGGATCGGTTTGGCGCTGAGGCACCCAAATATCCCGGGCTGGATTTACCCGCCAGTGCCTTGCTGGACACCTTGTTGCTGCCACTGTCGTTGGCGGCAGCGTTGGGGTTTAGTTTGGGCGTTAGCGGCGGGCTCTAGGCTGGGTCGTTATTGCGCCCAGCCCGAATACACATAGGTCATCGGTTTGGGCCCTTTCAAATAGCGACTCTGCAACTCGCCAATCTTGAACCCGCCCTCGGTAATCAACTGGGGAATATTGCGGTTCAAATGGCAGCCGCCGGCCAGCGGTTTCCAGATCGGCGTCAGCCGATTTTGCCAGCGCAACACCGCCAGGTCCGGCGCTTTGCCATGTTCACAAAACCACAAGCGGCCAGCCGGTTTTAGCACCCGGCGCATCTCTTTGAGTGCGGCCACCGCATCAGGAATAGTGCACAGGGTAAAGGTGCAGACGATGCTGTCAAAGCTCGCGGCGGGCGCCTGTATTTGCCCAAGTTCCAGGGCAATCATTTCCACTGGAATGCTGATCTTTGCCACACGCTCGCGGGCCAGGGCTTGCATATCGGCGGACGGGTCGACGCCAACAATCTGCTGCACCTTGGCCGGGTCGTAGAACGCCAGGTTAAGCCCGCTCCCAATGCCGATTTCCAGCACCCGGCCATGGGCCTGCGGCACGATCTGCGAGCGCGCTTTCATCACCGCGCCCATGCCGCAGGCGAGGTCGATCAGGTGCGGGAGAATATGGCGGTCGTAGAGGCCCATGCATAAATTCTCGGTTACAGGCGGATCCGTAGGGTGTGCTGTGCGCACCGACGGCACGCGTTACAGATCGGCGACATCGTCGTCCGGGGTGTCATCGTCGTTACCAGCGTTAATGCCGGCCAAGGCTTTGAGTTCGTGAGTGGCCTTGTCGTCGCTGATCGCCCAGCTATCGGTGGCGACGTTGTGCTGCGCCGCGGCAATTTGCTCCAGGCTGAACTGCCATTTACGCAGCTCGCGGCCGTCCATGCATTCGATGCGCAGCGCCGGGCCGCTATGGGCCGGGTCGCTGTGCAGTTCAAATTGCCAGGCATACAGGCCGTTGATTTCCAGCATATCGGCGGTTTGCAGGACGGTGAGCAAGGTGGTGGTCATGGCGGCTCTCTTACGGATAAAAAACGAGCGGCCCTAGCCGGTCGCTAAGGTCCGCTCGGTAAAGGGAATGGCGCGAATGGTATCAGCGTCCGAGGCGGCGCAATTCGTCCGATTCAACAATGCGCACGCCTTCGCCTTCTTCCAGGGCCAGGCGCCACAACGCCCGGGCCAGCGTGCACGCCGCAATGCCGCGGTACTTACCCGGAAGCCAGCGCATGATCGGCGCCATCAAGCGTTCGCCCAGGCGCGGTTCCACGCGGTCACCAATCAGCAGTGAAGGGCGGGCAATGGTCAGTTGTGGCCAGTTTTGCGCAATCAGTGCTTGCTCTATTTCGCCTTTTACTCGGTTATAGAAAACAGATGATTTGGGATTGGCGCCCATCGCACTGATTAACAAGAAATGTCGCGCGCCGAGATCGCGCGCGCGCTGGCTGACGGCCAGCACCATGTCGTAATCCACCGCGCGAAAGGCTTCCTGCGAACCGGCTTGTTTAATCGTGGTGCCCAGGCAGCAGAAGGCGATGTCTTGCTTACCTTCAAGGGTTGGCAACAGCGTCAGCAGATCGCCTTGGGGGTTGTCCAGATGGGTGTGCTCGGCCAGTGCGCGGCGCGTTGGTGCGAGTACGCGCTGCACGGTCGGTTCGTTGAGCAAACGGTCGAGCAGGTGCTCGCCAGTCAAGCCGGTAGCGCCGGTGAGCAAGATATTTTGCGGGGTCAAATACATGGCTGTAGTCCCTCCTGGGATGCCAACACCCTCAGTCTAGTTGTTTGCCGCCGGCTTTGTTTGTAGCACTAGCCGTCAACGCTTGCTTGGCCTGGCTCTCACGTAATTTGCGCCACTGCGTGATAACGCCTTTGGGCGCCCAGATTTGCGGTTCCGATGGTTCGAAGTCGTCGTCCTTCTCGCGTTTGGCTACCGCCGCTTTGGCTTGCTCAAAGGCGCGTTCGAGGTCATCGGTATCGCTTAACGCTTCGGCGAATAGCGCGCGGCCGAAGTAGGTGAAATCAGCCTCGTCGGAACAGCCAAACGAGGTTCGGTCGCTGCGCGCGGCGGTCATCACCAGGGTCTTGTCATCCTTGAGTTCAGGGATAAAACCGCCGGCAAAGCACGCCGACACCACTATCACTTTGTAATGACTCTTTAGTGGCAAAAGCAGTTCCGCCAATTCGCTGGCGGGCATATTGCTCAGTTGCAGACCGGGCTGGACCAGGCTCAGTTGGTGGTCGCGCGAGCCATGGCTAGTAAGGTAGACAAATACCATGTCCTCTGGCCCCGATCGTTCGGCCAGGGTTTTAACGGCGCGGCGCAGGTTTTCGCGGGTGGCCAGGGGGCGGTCGAGCATATGGTCGCGGTGGTTGACCAAGGTGATTTGGCCGTGGGCGCCGAAACGCTCGCTGAGTAGCTTGTTTACGAAATCAGCTTCGCGCAGAAATACGCTCTGGTTGCCGTCGCCAGCCAGGGTCAGGCTATAGAGCTCGACGGCGGGGGTGGATTGGGGCACAGCGGCCAAGGCACTGCTGAGGAGTTGGCCTTGCTCCAGTAGGCCGACTTCCAATGGGTCGGGCAGGGCTTTGCCTAGGGTGTCGCGCACCAGGGCGCCGGCCTTCCAGGTGCCGCTTTGTGTGGTGCCGTCGGCGAGAGTCAGGGTGCCGCTGCCGTCATACCGGTTGTAGACAAAGTGGCCGCTGTAACGGCTGCCATCCGCCAGGCTGAGCACGCCTTCGCCGTTATAGCGCCATTGCTTGAATTGGCCGATGTAATGGTTGCCTTCGGCATCCTTTACCTCGCCCTTACCGCTGAGGCCGCCTTTGCTAAACGTGCCAATCCAACTATCACCGTCAGCGGTTTCGTAACGGCCTTTACCGTCGAACATCGAGTTTTTGAAACCGCCGGCGTAGCTGGCGCCTTCGCTATCTTTAAACGTGCCTTCACCGTTGAGCTTGCCGTTTTTAAAGGTGCCACTTAGCTGATTGCCGCGCTCGTCAGTGGCTGTGCCGAAGCCCTCGGGCTCGCCTTTGCTAAAGCTGCCTTCAAAACCGCTGCCGTCGGTGCGCTTTAGTTTGCCGATGCCGTGGTAGAGGTCGTTTTTGAACTCGCCCTGGTAGGTATCGCCACCTTTGATTTTCAAGCTGCCGACGCCGTCCTTGACCCCCGCTTTGAAGCGGCCCTCGTAGCTGCTGCCTTCGCTGTAGGTCAGCTTGCCCTGGCCGGCAAAGTCGCCGGCTGCAAACTCACCGACGTAGTGGGTGCCGTCGGCGTGCTGCAACTCGCCTTGGCCCTGCATCATGCCGTCTTTAAATTCGCCTTCGTACCAACTGCCGGTGGGGTAGTCGATACGGCCTTTGCCTTGCAATAGGCCGTCGATGACTTCGCCGTGGTAACGGCCGCCATCGGGGAGGATGGCATTCGGTGGGGTAATGGGCTCGCCTTTGCCACAGGCAGCCAAGAGCACGGCCAAGGCCAGCGGAGCGAGAAGGTTGAGACGGGGCATGGCGCAACTTCCGTGTTGGGGACAGTTGGCTGAGTATGCAGGATAGAGCGGCGGTTTCGTGTGACGGGCTTTGGTAGATCAACACTTCGCCATCAGGCTCGCTCCTATGCATCGCACCACACTGTAGGAGCGAGCTTGATCGCGAAGTTGTTTCGCTGAAAAAACAGGGCGCCGCGCGCCCCATTGCCTGCTGCGGTTAGCTTCAGACGAAGTACAAACTCAGTGATTCAGCGATATACGCCGGTTTCGCCTGGCCTTCGATCTCCAGGGTGACTTTGGCTTTGAGCAGCCACTGCCCCGGGTTTTTCTCGGTCACGTCAATCACGCTGGCCGACACCCGCACGCGTGAGTTGACCTTAACCGGCTGGATAAAACGCACGCTATCGAGGCCGTAATTAACGGCCATTTTCAGCCCTTCAGGGGCCAGGGCAATTTTTTCCATCAGCACGGGAATCAACGACAGCGAGAGAAAACCGTGGGCGATGGTGCTGCCGAAAGGCGTCTTGGCCGCCTTTTCCGGGTCGACGTGGATAAATTGATGATCGCCGGTGCATTCGGCGAATTGGTTGATACGGTTTTGGTCGATGGTCAGCCACTCGGAGTGGCCAAGTTCTTTGCCAATGTAGGATTGCAGGTCAGCGACGGGTACCAATGGCATATGTCCTCCTTGGGAGACAGGTTTTGTTTTTGTTTAACGCGTCCATTGACCCTAGATCATCACGCGCACTTAAGCCGGTCAACCCTGAATCGTTTGTGCGAATGGCAGTGCATACAGCGGGCGCACCGCTGCGGTTGGGGCGCTTTGCTTAGCATGCTTATAATGACCGTCGCGCTTTTGCACGGGTGGCTGCGCTGCGCTCGCTCGGATATCGGAGAACTCCATGCTGTTACGTGGCCTGACTTGGTTGGTGGTTTTCCAACTGCTTGGCACAGTCTTGAATGTGCTGTTTTTGCATATGTTGCCGGGGCCGATTATTGGCTTGGTGCTGCTGCTGGCGCATCTGATCTGGCGGGGCGAAGTGGCTGAGTCGATTTCTGTAGCCTCCTCCAGCTTGCTGCGTTATTTGCCGCTGCTGCTGGTGCCGGCTGCGGTTGGCGTGATGGTCTACGCCAAGGCAATTGCCGCCGACTTTTGGGCGGTGGGCGGTTCGCTGGTGTTGTCGGTGTTGCTGTCGATGCTGTTCGCCGGCTGGCTGATGCAAAAACTCATCGACCGTCAGCAGCGCAAACGGGGTGAGCACGATGTTTGATTTCGCCGGAGCCTGGCAGGCACTTATTCATCACCCCTTGTTTGGTGTAGGCGTGACCCTCGGCGCCTACCAGCTGGCGCTGGCGGCGTACGAGAAAACCCGCTGGTTTTTTCTGCAGCCGGTATTGGTCTCGATGCTGGCGGTGATCGGCGTATTGCTGGCCTGTGGCCTCAGCTATGACGAGTACAAAGACAGCGCCAAAGCCCTGACCATCTTTCTCGGCCCGGCCACTGTAGCCCTGGCCGTGCCGCTGTTTCTTAACCTTAAACGTATCCGCCAACTGCTCTGGCCAACCCTGCTGACCCTATTGTTTGGCGGCGTGGTCGCCACTGGCATGGGCGTGCTGCTGGCCTGGTGGTTTGGTGCCGACCACGTGATGCTGATGAGCATGGCGCCCAAGTCGGTGACCTCGCCGATTGCCATGTTGGTGGCCGACCAGATTGGCGGCATTGCCGCGTTGGCGGCGGTGTTTGTATTGATCACCGGTGTTATCGGCGCCATCCTCGGCCCGGAACTGCTGCGCCGCATTGGCGTGCGCCATCCCGCTGCTCAGGGCCTGGCCATGGGCATGACCGCGCATGCCGTGGGCACCTCGCGAGCGTTGCAAGAGGGTGAGGAATGTGGCGCGTTTGCCGCCCTGGCCATGAGCCTGATGGGCGTCGGCACGGCGGTGGCGCTACCCATGGTGGTGGCGCTTTTTAGCTGATCGGTTGTCACAGCCCTAACGAATCCATCCAGCCAGGAGCAAAAAACCATGCTGCCGCTGTTCCCCCTGAATGTGGTGCTGTTTCCCGGCTGCGTGCTCGACCTGCAGATTTTCGAGGCACGTTATCTGGACATGATCAGCGCCTGCATGAAGCGCAATGAAGGCTTTGGCGTGATGTGCATTATTGAAGGCGAAGAAGTGGGCGACGCCCCGAGCCGGTTTTCGCCGGTGGGGTGCGAGGCGCTGATCCGCGACTGGACGCAGCGCGAAAATGGCCTGCTGGGCATTCGCGTAGAAGGCGGGCGACGCTTCGAAGTGAAACACGCGCACGTGCAGCGCGACCAACTGATGACCGCTGATATCGTTTGGTGCGACGAGCCGGCTGACCTGCCGCTGTTACCCGAACACGCGGACCTGGCCGCCTTGCTGCAAGCGCTGGCTGAGCACCGGATGGTTGAAGAATTGGGCATGGGCCGTGCAGCCAATGGGCAGCAGAGCTTGAGCTACCAGCTGGCGTACCTGTTGCCGTTTGAGCCGGCGCAAAAACTCATTTTGCTGGCGGTGGATGATCCGTTGGAGCGGCTGGATATGATTCAGGCGATGCTCGACGAGTTTCAAAGCGAAATGAACGCCTAGGAGTTTGGCCCATCCCCGTCGATGAAGCACTCAGTGCCTAAGCACAGCAGCCTTTTTCCAGGTCTTTCAAGATCGGGCAATCCGGACGGTCGTCGCCGTGGCAGGTGTGTACCAGCTCTTGCAGGGTGTCACGCAGGCTGGTGAGTTCGTCGATTTTGCGGTTGAGCTCGTCGATGTGCTCGCGGGCCAGGGCTTTGACATCGGCGCTGGCGCGTTGGCGGTCTTGCCAGAGGGTGAGCAGTTTGCCGACTTCTTCCAACGAAAAACCCAGGTCACGTGAGCGTTTGATAAACGCCAAGGTGTGCAGGTCTTGCGGCTGGTAGAAGCGGTAGCCGGCTTCGCTACGGTGCGCTGGTTGCAGCAGGCCGATGGCTTCGTAGTAGCGAATCATCTTGGCGCTCAGGCCTGAGCGTTTTGCCGCTTGGCCAATGTTCATTGCTCGTTCTCCTTTCTCTCAGTTTCAAACGTTGGCTTCCAGCGTTTGAGCAGCAGTGCATTGCTTACCACGCTCACGCTCGACAGGGCCATGGCCGCACCCGCCAGCATGGGATTGAGCAGGCCAAAGGCTGCCAGCGGAATGCCCACCAGGTTGTAGATAAAGGCCCAGAACAGATTTTGCCGGATCTTGGCATAGGTGCGTCGGCTGATGTCCAGCGCGGCTGGCACCAGGCGTGGGTCGCCGCGCATCAGGGTAATACCGGCCGCTTGCATGGCCACGTCAGTGCCGCCACCCATGGCGATACCGACATCGGCAGCGGCCAGCGCTGGGGCATCGTTGATGCCGTCGCCGACCATGGCCACGGTGGCGTGCTGTTTCAGGCCATTGATCAGCGCCGACTTATCCCCAGGCAGTACCTGGGCGTGTACCGAGTCGATGCCCAGCGCGGTACCGACGGCCTGGGCGCTGCCCTGGTTATCGCCGCTGATCAGGTGGCAGGTGATATGCCGCTGGCGCAGCGCGGTGATGGCGGCAGCGGCGCCGGGTTTGAGGTTGTCGCCAAAGGCCAACAGGCCCAACACCTGCGGCGCCGGTTGCAACTCCAACAGCCAGGACAAGGTGCGACCTTCGGCTTCCCAGGCTTGGGCTTGAGCGTCGAAATGCTCGCCTGGCAGGTTGCTTTCATCTAACAGGCGGCGATTGCCCAAGGCCAATTGTTGGCCGTCTACCGTGCCGGCAATACCGCGGCCGGGCAGGGCACGCACGTCGCTGGCAGAGGGCAGATCCAGGGCGTGGATTTGGCAGGCGTCGAGCACTGCTTTAGCCAACGGATGCTCGCTGCCCCGTTGCAGCGCGCCGGCCAGACGCAGCAGGCCGTTCTCGTCGCTGGCGGCCATGTGCACGATCTGCGGGCTGCCAGAGGTCAGCGTGCCGGTTTTATCAAAGGCCACCACGCTGACCTTATGGGCGATCTCCAAGGCCTGAGCATCCTTGATCAGAATGCCGTGTTTGGCCGCCACGCCCGTGCCGGCCATGATCGCAGTCGGCGTGGCCAAACCGAGGGCGCACGGGCAAGCAATCACCAACACCGCCACGGCATTGAGCAGCGCTGTTTCGACGCCGCTGCCGGCCAGCAGCCAGCCGCCGAGGGTGAACAGGGCGGCGCCGATTACCACCGGCACAAACACCTGGCTGACCCGATCCACCAACTTTTGAATCGGTGCCTTGGCGGCCTGGGCGTCTTCCACCAGGCGGATAATCCGCGCCAACACGGTTTCACCGCCCAAGGCCAAGGTGCGCACCAGCAAGCGGCCTTCACCATTGATGGCGCCGGTGGTAACCCGGTCGCCCGGCTGCTTGGCCTGGGGCAGGCTTTCGCCGGTAATCAGCGCTTCATCGGCATGGCTCTGGCCATCCACCACTTCGCCATCCACGGCAAAACGTTCGCCCGGTTTCACCACAATCAGATCACCCAAAACGATGGCGCTGATGGCCACGCTTTCCTCCACATTGCCCCGCAGGCGCACAGCGGTGTCCGGGCGCAGCGCCTCAAGGGCGCGAATAGCGCTGGCGGTCTGGCGTTTGGCCCGGCTTTCCAGGTATTTCCCCAGCAGCACCAGGCTGATCACCACCGCAGCCGCTTCAAAATACAGATGGGGCATGGCACCGGCCGGCGCCGCCCACCATTGATACAGGCTCAACCCATAGGCCGCGCTGGTGCCCAGGGCCACAAGCAAATCCATATTGCCGGCACCAGCGCGCAGCGCCTTGTACGCCGCCACATAAAACCGCGCACCGAAGATAAATTGCACCGGCGTGGCCAAGGCAAATTGCACCCACGCCGGCAGCATCAAGTGCAGACCGGTCCACTCCAACAACATAGGAGCGAGCAACGGCAGCGATAACAACAAAGCCAGCGCCACCGCCCAGCGTTCCTTATGCAAACGGGCTTGCGGATCTTGCTGAGGTTGTGCGGCGCTAATGGGGCTGGCGCTGTAACCCGCGTGTTGTACCGCGGCCAACAGCGCGTCAGTTCTGACCCCGCCGAGCACCTGCAACACCGCGCGTTCAGTGGCCAGATTAACGCTGACACTTTGCACCCCCGGCACCTGCGCCAACGCCCGCTCAATACGGCCGGCGCAACTAGCGCAGGTCATACCGCCGATAGCCAACTCCAAACGTTGGCTGGCGACCCTATAGCCGGCGCCCTCCACCGCCTCGACGAGCTGCGGCAGAGCCTCCGCCGGGGCCTCGACCCGCGCCAACTCAGTGGCCAGATTCACACTCGCCTGCTGCACCCCCGGCACCTTCTGCAACGCCCGCTCCACCCGGCCAGCGCAACCCGCACAGGTCATACCTTGAATCGGCAAATCGAACGCTTGAAAAGTGGACATGGCTGGTCTCCGCTGGGCTCGACTAGAGGATCAACCTTGACCTACGGGGAAGGTCAAGCACAAACATACCGCCGCCGAGCTCTTGATCCGCTCTTGATCTGGCTGGTGATCTGGCTTGTGATCTACCCGCCCCTTTAGCGCAGGCCGAGTGGAGTCGTTGTGCAGGGGGTGGAGCGGCAGGAGCCGCGACAGGCGTGGGGCCATGGATGGCCCTGCACGCCGACCCCTGGAACAACGACGCAGCGAGGGGACCTGGAGCGCAGCGGAAGGCCAAGGTAGGGGCAAGCCTTTTTGGTTTCTTTTTTGGCGACTGAAAAAAGAAACTCGCGCGTAAGGCGCGAAACAAAACGCTCAGCCCACGCGGTAATGAAGAAAACCACCAAACCAAAAGCAAAGGCTGGTGCGCACAGCACACCCTACGAAGTACGCACGTAAGGCGCGAAACCAAACGTTCAGCCCACGCGGTAACGAAGACCACCACACACATAAAAGCAAAAGACGGTGCGCACAGCACACCCTAAGGAGTACACGCGTAAGGCGCGAAACCGAACACTCAGCCCACGCGTTAATGAATCCAGCAAACCCTCACTGATTCAACGCCGGCGCCTGCAACAAATACAACCCCGTAGTATTCAACCCAATCCGATACCGCCGAATCTCCCCCGGAATCAAATCCACCGAAATACTGGTCGCCTGACTGATCCCCGGCGAACAAACCCCTGGCCCCAACAACCCCAACCGCACCGAAATAGCCCCCGGCGGCAAATTAAACGCCACCGATTGCCCCTGCCATAACCGCGCCGCCAGCTGGTCCTGCAGATACAGGCCAATGTCACACGGGTTACCCACCTCCAAACGCTCGCGGGAAATAATCAGCACGCCATAACCATCCGACTGCGGCGTTGGCGCCTCAGCGAATTCGGCTTGGGCGAACGCAGCGCTGATCAACAGCCAAACAAATAACAATGCACGCATGTTCAGGGCGCTCCCGCTAGCAATTAGCACCTAGGTTAGTCCTTCAACGGCCACTCGCGGGCCAGGCCACGGAAGATCGCGTCGATCATCGGCGCGGCTTTTTGCTCCGGGTTAAATAGACCAGGGTCGCGTAAGTAGTCGCTGAACAGACCAATAACAATGCCATGCAGGGTAAGCGCTGCCAGGCGTGGGGTCATGGCCGGGTGCAGTTGCCCCAGCTCGCCCGCCCGCTGAAACAACGCTTCGCACAGCTCGATAAATTGCCGAACAAAGGCGTTATGGCGGTCTTCGGCTTCGCGCAGGTCATCGGTGAACTCACAGCGAAACAGCAGGATGGTCATGATTCGCCGCCGTTGCTCGTCGTGCACCAGATTGATCAGCGCATCCACGCAGATATCACGCAGGGTTTGCAGGGGCTCGCGGTGGTTGTCGGCCGACAGCAGTTCGGCCATTTGCTCTGGCGGCAGGCGCACTTGGTTGAGCATTTCGTGGAACAGGTGAGCTTTGTTCTGGAAGTGCCAGTACACCGCGCCACGGGTGACCTCAGCGGTTTTGGCGATCTGGTCGAGGGTGGTATGGCCCACACCTTTTTGCAGAAACAACATTTCTGCGGCCAGCAAAATGGCGCTACGGGTTTTCTCGGCTTCTTCTTTGGTTCGACGCATGGCGATTGGGCTATTTCTGACTAGGCTCTTTTCAGTTCGAGCGTGGCGTTTGGGTGAGTGTACTGCCTTAAGCAGTTTTACAAACGCTCTTGTATGTATCGGCCCGCTCCAGGTTGTCGTTTTCTGCTGACGCGCTTGGTCATGGAGACCGTTATGCCATACGCCGTATCGCCCTTTGTTGCCGTTGCCCTGGCTGTTTTCAGTTCGCTTGCTCAGGCCGCCGATAAACCAGCTGGCGCTGCTGCGCCGCCGCCGCCGGAGGTAACGGTTGAGGTGGCGCGGGCGCAAACTTTCCCGCTGGTGCTGGAATATTCCGGGCGCACGGCGGGTTATCGCGAAGTGCAAGTGCGCGCCCAGGTGAACGGCATTCTGCTGCAACGCACCTATGACGAAGGCAGCAAGGTCAAGGCCGGGCAGGTGCTGTTTCGCATCGACCCGCGTCCTTATCAGGCCGCATTGATGCGTGCCAATGGCGCCTTGGCGCAGGCCCAGGCGCGCTACCGGCAGACCGACCGCGACCTCAAGCGTATTCGCGAACTGCAAAAGAAAGGCTTTGCCAGTGAAAGTGAGCTGGATAACGCCGTGTCCAATTTTGAGCAAGCCAAGGCCAATGTCGAGGCGGCCAAAGCTGATGTCGAGTCGCGGCAGATTGATCTGGACTACACCACGGTGGTGGCGCCAATTTCCGGCATTACCAGTAAGCAAACCGTCTCCGAGGGCAGCTTGGTGGTGGCCTCCGACGCCAACGCCAGCCTGCTGACCCAGCTCACCCAACTCGACCCGCTGTACGTCAACTTCGCCTACCCCGACACCGAAGCCGAGCGCCTGCGCGAGGGTGTGCAAAGCGGCAAGTTGTCCTTGCCCGATGACGGCAAACTATTCGCCCAGTTGAAGTTCGGTGATGGCAGCAACTACCCCATGGAAGGTCGCGTCGACTTTACCGACAGTTTTGTCAGCAGCGGCACCGGCACCGTCAGTGCCCGCGCCGTGGTGCCCAACCCGGAGCAAAAGCTGCTGCCGGGGCAATTCATGCGCGTGGTGATCAAAGGCCTGGTGCGCCCCAATGCGGTCACGGTCCCGGAGCGCGCCTTGCTGCAAGGGCCAAAGGGCACCTTTGTCTATGTGGTTGATGACCAAGGCGTGGCGCGTGCCCGCCAGGTGGCGACCGGGGCGACGTCCGAGGGGCGCTGGGTGATCGAGTCCGGCGTAGCGGTGGGCGACAAGGTGATCGTCGAAGGCGTGCTTAAGGTGCGGCCGGATACGCCGGTCAAGGCCAGTGAAGCCAAAGCCGAACCCACCGATAAAAAAGCCTGAGGAGCGTTGCCGTGATTTCTCGCTTCTTTATTGACCGCCCGATCTTTGCCACGGTGATCTCCGTGGTGATTGTGCTCGCAGGCTTAGCCGCCATGCGTTCGCTGCCCATTTCCCAGTACCCGGAAATCTTGCCGCCGCAGGTGTCGGTGACGGCCAGTTACCCCGGTGCCAGCTCTCAGGTGATTGCCGAAACCGTGGCAGCGCCGTTGGAGCAGGAAATCAACGGTGTGGAAAACATGATTTACCAGCTGTCCAACTCCGACAGCAGCGGCGCCATGAGCCTGACCGTGTACTTTCAGGTGGGCACCGACCCGGACCAGGCCACCATCAACGTCAATAACAAGGTGCAGGCGGCGCTGGCCAAGTTGCCGGAAGAGGTGCGTCGGCAAGGGGTAAAGGTGGAGAAGAAATCCTCCGACATCTTGCAAGTCATCACCCTGTATTCGCCGGACGGCTCCCGCGATCCGATCTTTATCAGCAATTACGCGCTGATCAACGTGATCGACGAACTCAAGCGCCTAAAAGGCGTGGGCGATGCCAGCCAGTTCGGCTCCAAGGACTACTCCATGCGCATTTGGCTGCGCCCGGACAAACTGGCGCAGTACAACCTCACGCCCACCGATGTGGTGAGCGCCATTCAGGAGCAGAACTCGCAGTTTGCTGCCGGCAGTTTTGGCCGCCAGCCGCTGACCCAGGAGCAGGACTTCACCTATACGGTGACCACCCAAGGGCGCTTCGCCGACCCGAAAGAGTTCGAAAATATCATTCTGCGCACCGATAACACCGGCGCCAGCTTGCTGCTTAAAGACGTGGCGCGGGTGGAGTTGGGCGCGCAGGATTATTCGCTGATGACCACCTTAAACGGTCAGCAAAACGCCGCCTTTGGTATCTACCTGCAACCGGGCGCCAATGCCCTCGACACCGCCGCGTCGGTCAACCAGACCATGGAGCGCCTGGCCAAACGCTTCCCGTCTGGCATCACCTACAAAATCCCCTACGACACCACCAAGTTCGTCACCGTTTCCATCACCGAAGTGATCCACACCTTCTTCGAAGCGTTGGTGTTGGTGGTGCTGGTGGTGTTTATCTTCTTGCAGAACTGGCGCGCCACGCTGATTCCGGTGCTGGCGATTCCGGTGTCGTTGATCGGCACCTTTGCCGGCATGTATATGCTCGGTTTCTCCATCAACTTGTTGACCCTGTTTGGCATGGTGCTGGCCATCGGCATCGTGGTCGACGACGCGATTGTGGTGCTGGAAAACGTCGAGCGGGTGATGCGTACGGAAAAGCTCTCGCCCCGTGATGCGGCGATCAAGGCCATGGAGGAGGTGACCGGGCCGATCATCGCCATCGTGCTGGTGCTCTGCGCGGTGTTTATACCGGTGGGCTTTCTTGGCGGGCTGGCTGGGCAAATGTATAAACAGTTCGCCATCACCATTGCCGTATCGGTGATGGTTTCCGGGGTGGTGGCGTTAACCCTCTCGCCGGCACTGTGCGCCTTGCTGCTCAAGCCCGAACACAGTGAGCCGGCCGCACCGTTTCGCTGGTTCAACCGTTTCTTTGATAAGGCCACCAGTGGCTACAGCCGTGGCGTGGTGTTTTTCCTCAAGCGTTCGTTTATTGGCCTGCTGCTGTTCGGCGGCATGATTGCCTTGATGGTGGTGTTGTTTGGGCGGGTACCGGGCTCGCTGGTGCCGGATGAAGATCAGGGCTATGTGATCAACGCCTACTTTCTACCGCCTGCTGCGTCGTTGACCCGCACCGAGAAGGTCACCAGCGCGGTCACTGAGCAATTGATGAAACACCCAGCCGTGCAAGACGTAGTGACCTTTGCCGGCTTCGACGTGCTGACCTTTGGTACCCGCAGTAACGCCGGGGTGTCGTTTATTCCGCTCAAAGACTGGAGCGAGCGCACCACGCCCGAGCTGGACGCGCGTAACTTGCCCGGTGCATTTATGGGCATGGGCGCACAGCAGAAAGACGCCATGGTCATGACCTTTAACCCGCCGCCGATTACCGGCATGAGCACCACCGGCGGCTTTGAGGCGTATATCCAAGACCGCAGCGGTGGCAGCAGCGAGCAATTGCAGGCCGTGGTGCATAAATTTATGGCCGCCGCCGCCAAACGCCCGGAACTGGCCGGGGTGAACACCACCTTTAACGCCGATGTGCCGCAGTACTACATCGACCTCGACCGCACCAAAGCGCGGGCCTTGGGCGTGGCGATCAACGATGTGTTCACCGCCATGCAGACCACCTTTGGCAGCTACTACGTTAACGACTTCACGCTGTATGGTCGGACTTGGCAGGTTAGCTTGCAGGCCGAATCCGAGTTCCGCCGTAAGCCTGAGGACTTGAGCCAGGTGTATGTGCGTTCGGCCAGTGGCGAGTTGATTCCGTTGTCATCGCTGGTCAGCGTGCGTCGTATTCTCGGGCCGGACAGCTATGCGCGGTTTAACGTCTACCCGGCGGCCAAAGTACTCGGCGGGCCGGCGCCGGGTTACAGCTCTGGGCAGGCCTTGCAGGCCATGCAGGAAGTGGCCGATGAAACCCTGGGCGGCGATTACAGCTTGGGCTGGATTGGCCAGGCATATCAGGAACTGGCGTCGCAGGGCTCCGGCAGCACCGCGTTTGTGTTTGGTTTGGTCATGGTGTTCCTGATTCTGGCGGCGCAGTACGAACGCTGGACGTTGCCGGTGGCGGTGGTTACGGCAGTGCCGTTTGCCGTGTTTGGCGCCATTCTCGCCGTGTGGCTGAGGGGCATTCAGAACGACGTGTACTTCCAGGTTGGCTTGGTGACGTTGATTGGCCTGGCGGCAAAAAATGCCATTTTGATCGTCGAGTTCGCCGTGCTCTGCCGCGCCGAAGGCATGAGTATTTACGACTCGGCGCTGGAAGCGGCGAAGCTGCGTTTCCGCCCCATTGTGATGACCTCGCTGGCATTTATTCTCGGTTGCGTACCGTTGGCCATTAGTACGGGGGCGGGTTCGGCCAGTCGTCATTCGATTGGCACCGGGGTGATTGGCGGCATGCTGGCGGCGACGGTTCTGGCCACCTTTATGATTCCGATGTTTTACCTGCTGGTAGAAAGTGCGGCGGCGCGGCTAAGCAAAAACAAACCCAAGCCAAGTAGCGACAGCACCCCGCCGGTGCAGCCTTGAAGTCCGCCCGTAGGGTGTGCCGCTCCGCGTAAGGTTTGCGCACCTGGCAATCTTGTGTGTGTGCCCTGGTGCGCACAGCACACCCTACGGGGACCGCGTCGTGATGCGACGAGTAGGCAAAGATCGTTAGCCGGCTAATGGTGTACCATCACTGGCCCGCTGCGCAGGGAGTGGCGCGCTTTTCCAGCCGTTGTCGGATCTTTCATGAATTTACGTATTTTGCTGATTCTGGGTGCCCTTAGCGCCTTCGGCCCCTTGGCTATCGATTTTTATCTGCCTAGCTTTCCTACCTTGGCCCATGCCTTTGGCACGGATGTCGAGCATATCCAGCTGACCCTGGCGGCGTACTTCAGTGGCCTGGCTATCGGTCAATTGGTCTATGGCCCGCTGACTGACCGCTTTGGCCGCCGTTTGCCGCTGTTGGCGGGTGTGGTGCTGTTTACCCTAGCCTCGTTTGCCTGCGCCATGGCGCCGAACCTTGAATGGCTGATTGGTGCGCGCTTCGTGCAGGCCCTGGGCGGCTGCGCCGGTATGGTGATTTCCCGCGCGGTGATTCGTGACTTGTGTGACCCGCTGGCCTCGGCCAAGGCGTTTTCGCAATTGATGCTGGTGATGGGCGTGGCGCCAATCCTTGCGCCCTTTGGTGGCGGCGTGCTGCTCAATGTATTTGGTTGGCAGTCGATTTTTTACTGCCTGACCGGCTTTAGCGTGTTGTGTCTTTTGGCTGTGGCGCTGTGGTTGCCTGAGACCATTCCTGCCGGGGAACGTCCGCCGCTGAGCGGCGCTTTTCGCCAATACTGGCGCCTGCTCGGCGACGGTCAGTTTATGGGCCATGCCCTGACGGGCGGCGTGGCGATGGCAGGCATGTTTGCCTATATCGCCGGCTCGCCTTTCGTGTTTATCCAGCTGTATGGCGTGCCAGCCGAGCACTATGGCTGGCTGTTTGGTGGCAATGCGGCGGGTTTTATTCTGACCGCGCAGATCAACGCACGGCTGCTGCGTCATCACGGGCCGGGCTATTGGCTGGTGCGGATCATCTGGCTGTACCTGATCTTTGCCTTGATTCTGCTGGCGGTCACTGCGCTGCGCCCGGCACAGCTGTGGCCGCTGATGCTGCCGCTGTTCTGCTTTATTGCCAGCCTCGGCTGCATTATTCCCAACGCCTCGGCCTGCGCCATGGCCGGGCAGGGTAGCCACGCTGGCAGTGCATCAGCGCTACTGGGTTGCTTGCAATTCACCGTGGCGGCCGGAGCGGCCAGTTTGGTCGGCTTGCTGCACGACGGCAGCGCCATGCCAATGGCGCTGGTGATCAGTGGCTGCGGAGTGCTGGCGTTGCTGCTGGCGCAAGTAACCGCGCGCAACGCCAGGAACGTACCGTTCGGCGTGCTTTAGCCGGCGGCGCGTTGCTCGTGTTGGGGTAATTGGTGCGGCGCCCTTAGGCGTGCTTCAAGGGTATTTACGAATTCGCGGGCTTGCGCCTCGCTGCGGAAACTCACCGCATGTTGGTCCATGCGTACTTGCCAAAGCGGGCCTTGCGGCGTGGAGAGCGTACGAATAAAAACCTTCATGCCTGCCTCCTGCGGTTGGAATAAGTCAAAGAAGTTGCAGTTTAGCCCCCGTCCGTGAATTTTCTTTGCTCCGCCCCAGCCGCGCGACGCACGGTCAAGTGGCCGGCGTATTGTGGGGAGTGCCGTGCGCACCAGCGGCGCACGGCACTCCTGCGGCATTAAAAGCTTTCCAACACAATTTTGCCCTTGGCCTTGCCGCTTTCCAGCAGGGCATGGGCGCGGCGCAGGTTGGCGGCGTTGATGCTGCCGAAGTGTTCGCCCACGGTGGTTTTCAAGGTGCCGGCGTCGATCAGCTCCGCGACTTGGTTGAGCAGGCGGTGCTGCTCGATCATGTCCGGCGTTTCAAACAGCGAACGGGTGTACATAAACTCCCAATGCAGCGACAGGCTTTTGCGTTTGAGCTTGGTCACGTCGAGGCTTTTCGGGTCGTCGATCAGTGCCAGCTTGCCTTGCGGCGCCAGGGCTTCGATCAGTTGGTCGAGGTGCTGTTCGGTGTTGGTCAGGCTGGCTACATGGGTCACTTGGCCGACGCCAATGCGCTTGAGCTCTTCGGCCAATGGCTTGCTGTGATCAATCACATGGTGGGCGCCCAACTCACGCACCCAGTCTTTGGTTTCGGCGCGTGAAGCGGTGCCAATAACCGTAAGGTCGGTGAGCTGACGGGCCAACTGCACCAGAATTGAACCCACGCCACCGGCTGCGCCAACAATCAGCAGGCTGTGCTTATTGCCGCTGTTGCCCGGCACTACTTGCAGGCGTTCGAAGAGCAATTCCCAGGCGGTGATGGCGGTCAGTGGCAGGGCGGCACTCTGGGTGAAACTGAGGTTTTTTGGCATATGGCCAACGATGCGTTCGTCCACCACGTGTAATTCGCTATTGGCGCCGGCGCGGTTAATGGCCCCGGCGTAGAACACCTTGTCGCCAACTTTGAACAGGCTCACTTCGCTGCCCACGGCTTTCACCACGCCGGCCACATCCCAGCCCAATACTTTCGCTTCGCCATTTTCTGGCGCGACGTTTTTGCGGATTTTGGTATCCACCGGGTTAACGGAAATAGCCCGCACTTCTACCAGCAGGTCGCGGGGCAGTGGGGTGGGGGCGGGCAGTTCCATGTCTTGCAGGGCGGCTTCGTTGTCGATGGCCAGGGGGTGGTAGTAGGCAATGGCTTTCATAAGGACGGCTCCGAAAAGGTGAGGGGCAATGGCTGGCCAGTAGGGTCCGCTATTTCGCTGACGGGAAAAACCGCGTAGAAGCTGAGGCTCTTTCAACTCATCATTGATAATCGCCGGCCAAGGATTTGATCATGCTGCGCCTGGATGACCTGCAAATCGTTGTACGCACCGCCGACCTCGGCAGCCTGTCGGCGGCGGCGCGTGATCTGGATGTTTCGCCCGCCGTGGCCAGTGCAGCGCTTAAGCGCTTGGAGCAGCAGCTGGAGGTGCGCTTGTTTGCACGCTCCACCCGCAGCTTGCGCATGACGCCAGAGGGCGAACAATTTCTAGGCTATGCCCGCGCGGCTTTGCAAAGCCTAGACGATGCGCAGCAGCAATTGGCCGGTCGTAAGGTAGACATTAGTGGGGTGCTGCAAATTTCCGCGCCCTCGGATTTCGGTCGTAACGTGCTGCTGCCCTGGCTTGATGAATTCCAGTTGGAGCACCCATTGCTGCACGTGCGCCTGCTGCTCGGCGACCGCAATGCCGACCTGTTCCGCCAGCCAGTGGACATCGCCATCCGCTATGGCGCCCCGGAAGATTCCAGCCTGGTGGCGCTGCCCATGGCGCCCAACAATCGCCGGGTGCTGTGTGCCTCACCGGCGTATTTGCAACAGCACGGCGAACCGCAGCGGATCGACCAATTAGCCCAGCACAATTGCCTGCTCTATATGCTCGGTGGCCGCTTGCACGAGCGCTGGCGCTTTATCGATGGCAAGCGCGAGCTCAGCGTAACGGTGGGCGGCAACCAGGTCAGCGATGATGCCGACGTGGTGCGCCGTTGGGGCGTGGCCGGGCGCGGCGTGATGTACAAGTCGTGGCTGGACGTGGCTGCCGACGTACAGGCCGGGCGCCTGAAAGTGCTATTGCCACACCTGCGTGGCGAGTCAGCGGCACTTAACCTAATCTGCACCCACCGCGCCCAACTAAGCAAAACGGTGTACTTGCTGCGTGAATTTATCCAACAGCGTTGTAACCAACTCCTCAACAGCAAACCCTGGGGTAACTGAGCCCTGCGGCAATCCGGGACTTGTCATCACACGTCCCGGTGGTAGAGTCGCGGCCATGACCCCCACCCAAACCAACCGCTCGCTTGTTGCCTGGCTGCTGTACTTCAGCGTGCTATTCAACGTGCTCGCCTGCGGAATTGGCCATGGGCAAATGCTCGGCCTGAGCCTTAACGGCATTGGCGGCGCCTTCTGTTCGGCGGATAACAGCGCTGGCCCAGCCCTGGATTCCGGCAGTGGCTCGGTCAATGACAGCAGCGCTACCATCCCCTTCAATTGCCCGCTGTGTGGCGCCGTCGGTTTAGGCCTGGCGCTGCTGTTTGCCCTGAGTTGGTTGCTGCCCTCGCGGCGTGATCGGTTGCCCGCCTGGGCGCCACGCAGCAAAGCCCCACCGCGTTATTCCTGGCCCTCGGCCAACCCTCGCGCTTCTCCTCTCTGAACCCAGGTGTGCGGTTAACCCTGTGTTGATTTTGATCGTTCGGAGAATTCTTATGACCCTGCTTAAATCCCTGTTTGTTGCTGCCTTGCTGAGTGTTTCCTTTGCCGCCGTTGCCCATGAATATGAAGTGGGCGAGCTGCATATCGACCATCCGTGGTCGCGCGAGATGCCGCCGAGCGCACCCACCGCCGCGGCCTATTTCATCATCCACAACAAAGGCGCTACTGCCGATCGCCTGGTGTCAGTTGAAACCCCATTTGCCGGCAAGGCGGAAATACATGAGCACGTCGACCAGAACGGCTTGATGAAAATGCAGCAGGTGCCATTCGTTAACGTACCTGCTGGCGGCGAAGCGACCTTTGCGCCGATGGCCTACCACGTGATGCTGTTTAACCTAAAACAGCAGGGCAAAGACGGCGAGCGTTTCCCGCTGACCCTGCATTTTGAGAAAGCCGGCGCCGTTACCGTACAGGTGGCCGTGCAAAAAGAGGCGCCTGCCGAACATCACGATATGTCGCAACACAAACAATAAAACCGGCCAGGAGAGTTCCGCATGAGCACCGCTCCTGTGTCGTTCTACAACCAGGCCTGGCGCTGGCACTTCTATGCCGGCCTGTTTGTTATTCCGTTCATGATTATGTTGTCCGTGACCGGCATCATTTACCTGTTCAAACCTCAGCTCGACACCCTGATGTACGCCGACCTTTTGCAGGTCAATCCAGTAGGCCAAACGCTTAGCGCCGAGCAACAACTGGCGCAGGTGCAAGCGGCTTATCCACAGGCAGCGATCAGCCAATACCTGCCGCCCGTGGATGCGGAGCATAGTGCGCAGTTCGTGCTGACCGAGGCCGGGCGCAAGCTCAACCTGTTTATTGACCCTTACAGTGGCAGCGTGCTCGGCAGCCAGGATGCGCAAAACAACCTGCAAGCCCTGGCCCGCGCGCTGCACGGCGAGCTGCTGATCGGCACCGTCGGTGATCGGCTGGTGGAGTTGGCGGCCGGTTGGGGCGTGGTGCTGGTGGTCTCCGGTCTGTATCTGTGGTGGCCACGTGGCAGCTGGGGCGCCGGTGTGTTGTGGCCACGTATGGCCGCGCGCGGGCGGCTGTTCTGGCGTGATGTGCACGCTGTTACCGGCTTCTGGGGCTCGCTGCTGTTGCTGTTTATGCTGCTGACCGGCATGACCTGGACCGGCTTTTGGGGCAAGAGCTTTGCCGGGGCCTGGAACCATTTTCCGGCGGCCATGTGGGACGACGTGCCCAAATCCGGCATGGAATCGCGCAGCCTCAACACGGCCGATTCGCAGACCGTGCCCTGGGCAGTGGAAAACACTCCGCTACCGGCCTCGACGCCGCCTGCGGTCGATCCCCACGCCCTGCACAACGGCCACAACATGGCCGACATGGCGCCGGCGGCGAGCGGGCAAGTCCCCTTGCAGCAGGTGGTCGATATCGCCCAAGCCAGAGGCGTAACGCCCGGCTACAGCATCACCCTGCCGCAGGGCAAAGACGGCGTGTACACCATCGCCGTATTTGCCGACGACCCGCGCAACGACGCCACCCTGCACGTCGACCAATACAGCGGTCAGGTGCTGGCCGATGTACGTTGGCAGGATTACAACCTGGTGGCTAGGAGTGTGGAAACCGGTGTGATGCTGCACGAAGGCAAACTATTTGGCCTGGCCAATCAGCTGGTGATGTTGGCCGTGTGTTTGCTGATCTTGCTCAGCTCAGTGAGCGGCCTGGTGATCTGGTGGAAGCGTCGGCCGCAAGGCAAGTTGGGCGTGCCGCCGTTGCGCCATGATTTGCTGCTGTGGAAGACGGCGGTGGTGATCATCATTGCCCTGGGCGTGGCATTGCCGTTGGTGGGGATGTCGCTGGTGGTGATTGGTTTGCTGGATTGGTGGTTGGTCTCTCGCACGGCGCCCTCCACCGTGAGCGGCTAACGCAACGTAGGGTGTGCTGTGCGCACCATGGCGTACCCAAAGCAATCGCGCTGGTGCGCGCAGCACACCCTACTGACCGTCGTTAGCTCTTATAAAGCCGCGCATCCAAACTATTCTGCGCGAGCTTTTTGGCCTGCTCTTCGGTCATGCCCAGGTGTTCGTGCAGGGCCATAAAGTTCTCGGTCACATAACCACCAAAGTAGGCCGGGTCATCCGAGTTCACCGTTACCTTTACGCCCTGTTCGAGCATGTCGAGGATGTTGTGCTGGCTCATATGTTCAAACACGCAAAGTTTGGTGTTGGACAGCGGGCAGACGGTGAGCGGGATCTGCTCGTCGATGATGCGCTGCATTAACCGTGGGTCTTCGCTGGCGCGCACGCCGTGGTCGATGCGGCTGATTTTCAGCAGGTCCAGTGCTTCCCAGATGTATTCGGGTGGGCCTTCTTCGCCGGCATGGGCGACGGTTAAAAAGCCCTCACTGCGGGCGCGGTCGAATACGCGCTGGAACTTGCTCGGCGGGTGGCCCATTTCCGAGCTGTCCAAGCCCACGGCAAAAAACGCATCGCGAAACGGCAGGGCTTGGTCGAGGGTTTTTTGCGCCTCGTCTTCGGGCAGGTGCCGCAGAAAGCTCAAGATCAAGCCGCTTTCCACGCCCAGCTGCTCGCGGCCATCTTTAAGCGCGCTGGCAATGCCATTGAGCGCCGCTTCAAAGGGAATGCCACGGTCGGTGTGGGTTTGTGGGTCGTAGAAGGGTTCGGTGTGAATCACGTTTTGCGCTTTGCAGCGTTGCAGGTAGGCCCAGGTCAGGTCGTAGAAGTCCTGCTCGGTGCGCAGTACATCAGCGCCCTGATAGTAGAGGTCGAGAAACTCTTGCAGGTTGTTAAACGCATAGGCGCTGCGCAGGGTTTCCACGTCATTCCACGGCAGGGCGATTTTGTTGCGTTCGGCCAAGGCGAAGAGCAATTCCGGCTCCAGCGAACCTTCCAGGTGCAAGTGCAGTTCGGCCTTGGGCAAGGCATTAAGCCAGTCGTACATGGGTAAATACCTTGTGCTGAAAACGTGTCGGGCAGTTTAGCTGACCAGCAGGACAGAATCTCCTGCAATCCTCTTGCCGCTTACGGTTGGCAGCGCTGGCGGGGCCGCTTAAGCTGCTGCAACATTTTGTTGCCAAGGAACGCCAACACCCATGCTTGCCCACTTCAAAGACGAAAAACTGCTGCTGATTGCCCTTGCGGCGGTGGCGATTGCCTATCCGCTGGAGCACACGTTGCTGCACTCCGGCCAAGGCGTGGCGCTGATCAGCGCGCTGGTGCTGGTGGGGGCGATTATCTGCGCCTCCATGCGCGTGGCGCACCATGCCGAGCTGCTTGCTCACCGTGTTGGCGACCCCTACGGCACCATGATCCTCACCTCGGCTGCGGTGCTGGTGGAAGTGGTGGTGCTGGCCATCATGATGAGCAACGAGGCCTCACCGACCTTGGTGCGCGACACCATCTATTCAGCGGTCATGCTCGATATCAACGGCATCCTCGGCCTGGCGGCACTGATCGGCGGCATTAAGCACGGCGAGCAGCCGTATAACGACGACTCGGCCAAGAGCTACAGCGTGATGATCCTCACCGCCATGGGTATCTCTATGGTGGTGCCGGAGTTTGTGCCTGAAGGGTCGTGGAAGGCCTATTCGGCGTTCACCATTGTCATGATGATCATGCTTTACGCCCTGTTCCTGCGCATGCAGGTGGGGCCGCACAGTTATTTCTTCAGCTACAGCTACGCGGAAAAACGCCGCGCCAATCCCGAAGAGGAACAGCACGACAGCAAAACCCTGTCCATCAGCCTGCTGGTGGTGGGCGTGGTGGTGATTGGTGCCTTGGCGGAAGTGATGGCCAAGACCCTCGACCTGGGCCTGGAAGGCACCGGCGCGCCGCCCGTGCTGGCGGCCCTGTTGGTGGCAGCGATTTCTGCCGCACCAGAAATTCTTACCGCCCTGCGCGCAGCCATGGCCAACCGCATGCAATCAGTGGTCAACATCGCTATGGGCGCCTCACTATCGACGGTGATTCTGACCGTGCCGGTGATGGAAGGTATTGCCCTGTACACCGGTCAGCCGTTCATCATGGCCATGACGCCGATTCAGTCGGTGATGATCTTTATCACCCTGATCGTCGCCGCCATTAACCTTAACGACGGCGAGACCAACGCCATTGAAGGCATGACCCACTTCGCCTTGTTTGCCACCTTCTTGATGCTGACCTTTATCGGTCTTTGACATCGCGCCCGGTCCCCAACCCTCTCCCGTAAGCGGGAGAGGGAGCTGATCATCGCTTGTCTCCCCTCGCCCGTTTACGGGAGAGGGGCCGGGGGAGAGGGCGGGTTTACCAAGGAATGCTTTGGCCTTGGTAATCGATAAACCGATGGCCGCCCTGACCGGCTTGTTTATTAATCTGCTCGACCAAGCCCTTGCAGCTGGTCTGCACATCCAGCGGTGCGCCTTCGCCACCCATATCGGTTTTCACCCAGCCTGGATGCAGCGACAGTACGGTCAAACCGGTGTCTTCCAGCTCGCAGACAAAGCTATTGGTCATCGAGTTCAGCGCTGCCTTGCTGGCCTTGTACAGGGCCATAGTGTTGCCCTCGGGAATGGCCACGCTACCGAGCACCGAGCTCATAAACGCCAACACGCCGCTGGCGCTTTTCACCTGCGGGGCGAAGCGTTGGGCGAGGCGGATAGGGGCGATGGCGTTGGTAAAAAACAGCTGGCCGATTTCTTCGGTCGTGGCCTGTTCCACTGATTGGTGAGCGGGGCCCGATACGCCAGCGTTGATAAACAGCAGGTCAAACACCTGACCTTGGAGGCGCTGCTGCAAGGCGCTGACTTGTGCGCCGTCGTTGATATCCAGTTGTTCGATCTTCAAGCCCGGTAAAGCCTGCAACGCCTCAACTCCCGCCTGGCTGCGTACGCTGGCCGTTACCTGCCAACCATCGGCGTGCAGTTGCTGCACCAAGCCCAAGCCGAGGCCGCGCGAGGCGCCAATGATCAATGCGGTTTTTGCCTGTGTCATATCCGGTTCCTGTTTTCAGGGGTAGGGCAAACAGGATAGCGGGTCGGAGCGCGTACGTACGACACGGGGCTAGTATTCGCATCGGCATACCTGGGTCCCCGCCTGCGCGGGGACGACGGTGTTATTGCTATTTTCACCGTCGCTCCCGCGTAGGCGTCGGTCCTCTCGCAGGTTGTTCTGCTACACCGCCTCCTGTTCGCGGATATAGGCGTAGGTATCGGCAAACCGCGACATCAAGTAGGCAGCGCTGGTGGTGGCGGGGTACTTCGGTGGGTTGTTGGCATTCGAGCAGCCGGGCAAGCAGCTGATTTCGGTATCCGGATGCGGCTCGGCAAAGAACGGCATGGAGTAGCGGTCCACGCCCAAGGGGGAGATCACCCGGTGCGGGGTCGACTTGTACCGGTCGTTGCTCCAGCGCGCCATCATGTCGCCGAGGTTGACCACAAAGGTGCCGGCAATCGGCGGCGCGTCGATCCATTCGCCCTGCACGTTTTGCACTTGCAAGCCGCCGGCATCGTCCTGGTAGAGCAGGGTGATGCAGCCGTAGTCGGTGTGCGCGCCGGCACCTTGTTGTTCGGCGCTGCTGGCGGTGTGGCGCGGTGGGTAGTGGATCATGCGCAACACGCTGATGGGCTCGTTAAAGCGCACATCGAAGAAGTCGCGCTCAATGCCCAAGGCAATGGTCATGGCGCGCAGCAGGGTTTTCGCCAGTTCCTGCATATCGCTGTAGTGCTGCTCCATCAGCGCCTCCCAGCCAAGCTGGTCGGGGTGGCGGTTGGGGCCGCGCAGGGGTTTGCCGGCCAGCACTTCAGGGTGCTCGGCGGGCATATGAAAGCCCATGTCGAAGGTTTCTTTCAGGTCGCTCGGCTTGCTGGGGTCGAGCTGTTCGGTGGCGATGCCGCCGTAGCCGCGATGGTGTTCACTTTGGGTAATGTCGATACGCAGCTTTTCTGCTTCGCTGCAGGCGAAAAACGTCTTCGCGGCGTTGAGCAAGGCGTCGATGCGTTCGGGGCTGATGGGGTGGCCCTTGATGTAAAAAAAGCCCCAGTCGCGGCAGGCGTCGTCGATCTGTTGGGCGACAGTTAGCCAGCCGGCGTCGTCGCTCCCGTAGAGCGGGGCGATATCAATAATAGGCAGTGAGTTGGGCATGGTGGCTCCAAGAAGTGTGCTGCTGCAGGTCTTCTCGTACCCATAGCGAAGAGGCGGTTCTGCTGAGTCTCAACAGGGACGGCACAGATAGCGGCGGTAAAAAAGGGCACCCCGAGGGGCACCCTTGTGCAGCGATATTACTTACTTCGGCAATTCGGCTTTGACGTTTTCCACGTAGTAATTCATCGAGGCCAATTCGGCTTCGGTGGCCACTACGCCAGCGGGAATTTTAACCGCGCCAGTCTGGTCTTTGATCGGGCCGGTGAACGGGTGGAAGGCGCCGGATTTGATATCGGCAATGATCTTCTCGGCTTCGGTATTTACCTCGGCCGGCACCACATTGCTGATTGGCAATTCCACGGTGCCGTCATCCAGGCCGCCCCAGAAGTCTTGCGATTTCCACGTGCCATCCAGCACCGATTGGGTGGCCTTGATGTAGTGCGGGCCCCAGTTGTTAACGATGGAAGTCAGCACCGCTTTCGGGCCGAAGTGGGCCATGTCCGAGGCGTAGCCGACCGAGTAAACACCACGGCGTTCGGCGGTTTGAATTGGCGCCGGGCTGTCGGTGTGCTGGAAGACTACGTCCACGCCTTGGTCGATCAGGGCGTTGGCAGCGTCGGATTCTTTGCCCGGATCAAACCAGGAGTTGACCCACACCACTTTCATTTCAGTGCCAGGGTTGTACTTGTCCAAGGCCAGTTGGATGGCGTTGATATCGCGGATAACTTCCGGAATCGGGAACGAGGCAACGTAGCCGACCTTTTTGGTTTTGGTCATTTTTGCCGCGAGGAAACCACCGACATAGCGCCCTTCATAGGTGCGTGCCAGGTAGGTGCCCATGTTCTTGTCCTGCTTGTAGCCGGTGGCGTGTTCGAAGATCACGCCGGGGAATTGCTTGGCCACTTTCAAGGTTGGGTTCATGTAGCCAAACGAGGTGGTGAAGATCAGCTTGTAGCCCCCTTTGGCCATATTGCGGATCACCCGCTCGGCGTCGGCGCCTTCGGGTACGTTTTCCACAAAGCTGGTATCAACCTTGTCGCCCAGGGCCTCGGCCATCGCTTTGCGGCCTTGCTCGTGCTGGTAGGTCCAGCCGTGGTCGCCCACTGGGCCGATATAAACAAAGCCAACTTTCAGCGGGTCAGCGGCAAAGGCGCCGAGCGAAGCACTGAGACCGAGCGCCGCGATCAGCGTGCGCAACAGGGGCTTTTTAAATGTGTTCTGCATAGCGAATGGAGCTCCAGTGATGTGTGTCGTTGTTCTTTTTGAGTTACTGGAGCGCTTGATTGCAAAAAATTGACCAACTGGACAGTAAAGCGTGTGAAGCCTTGAAAATAGGGCGCGTGAGGCGGGCTGAGAATTTGAAGGAGTGCGCAGATGGTGCGTGGTTTTGGAGCGGCGCTGTTATGTGGTGCATAGGTATTGCTGAGCGATTCTGGGTCCGCGCCTGCGCGGGGACGACGGAGTTCTTACCCGTCATTCCCGCGTAGGCGGGAATCCCGGTGGGCCAACACGTAGGCTGCTATCTAACGGCTATAATCGCGCCGCCTCTTTGTTTTAAAGGACGCCGTCATGGCCGATGTAGACGCCCCCGCCCTGCCAACCCGGCCCAGCCGCCGCGCTTTGTTTTTCGGCTTTCTCAGCCTTGGCCTGACGTCCTTTGGCGGTGCCTTACCGCTGGCTCGTCGCTCCCTGGTGGAGCGCTTGCACTGGCTAAGCGATGAGGAATTTACCGAGCTACTGGGCCTGTGCCAGTTCTTGCCGGGCGGCAATATCATCAATCTGTCGGTGGCCGTGGGCATGCGTTTCCATGGTGTTAGCGGAGCGCTGGCGGCCATGCTCGGATTGATCGCCGGGCCTACGGCCATCGTTATTGGCTTGGGAGTGATCTACCAACGCTTCCACGATGATGCCCACGTTCGCCATCTCTTCGCCGGCTTGGCGGCGGCAGCGGCCGGTTTAATGGTGTCGATGGCGGTGAAAATGCTCAAACCGTTGCGCGGTAACGCTCAGGCAGTGGCCATCGCGCTGCTGGCCTTTGTCGCCCTCGGGGTGCTGCACGTGCCGCTGCTGTGGGCGATGTTATTGATCACGCCGTTGAGCATTCTGCTGGTGGCGAGGCGCGCCCGATGAGCGCCACCCTTATAGCCCTGGCGTTGATATTTACCGAGTTGTCGTTGCTGGCCTTTGGCGGCGGCAATACCGTGCTGCCGGAAATGCAGCGGCAAGTGGTGGATGTGCAGCACTGGATGAGCGCCGCCGATTTTGGTGCGCTGTTCGCCCTGGCCCGTGCTGCGCCGGGGCCGAATATGATGGTGGTGCCGCTGATTGGCTGGCATGTGGCCGGGTGGAGCGGAATGCTGGTGGCCTCGATCGCGAAGTTCGGCCCGTCGTCGCTGATCACCATGGTTGTGCTGCACCTGTGGCAGCGCTTTAAAGATCACCCTTGGCGCGGTTATGTGCAGCAAGGTTTGCTGCCGGTAACCATCGGCCTGGTGGCCGCAAGTGCGTTGCTGCTGGTGCAGGCCACGGCGACCGCTTGGATACTGGCGGTGATCGTTGCCGTGGTGGCTGGCTTGGATGTACTCACCAAATGGCACCCGCTGCTGTTGTTGGCGGGTGGCGCGGTGGTGGGGCTGATCTTCGGTAGCGGCTAAATCCGTGGGGTGTGCCGTGCGCACCACGGCGTAAACGCCACCATCGGTTGGTGCGCACAGCACACGTGTTAGCCGGCAATAAGCGCTTTTGCTGCCTGGCGGTGGTCGGCAATCAGTTGGGCAACATCCAGCCCTTCAATCTGCCCATCGACCACACGCCATTCGCCGCCAATCATCATGCGGTCAGCGCGATCGGCGCCGCAGAGCAGCAAGGCTGAGACCGGGTCATGGCTGCCGGAGAAACGCAGTTCATCCTGTTTGAAAAACGCCAGGTCAGCCTGCTTGCCCACCGCCAATTCGCCAATATCACTGCGGCCCAATAGCGTCGCCGAGCCTTTGCTGGCCCAACCCAGTGCGAGTTCCGGGGTGATTTTTTCCGCGCCATAACGCAGGCGTTGGATATACAGGGCCTGACGCGCTTCAAGAATCATATTGGAGCCATCGTTAGACGCAGAACCGTCCACGCCAATACCAATCGGTGCGCCGGCGGCTTCCAGGTCCAGGGTCGGGCAAATGCCAGAGGCCAGGCGCATGTTCGAGCTAGGGCAATGGCAGATACCGCTGCCGGCAGCGCCCAGGCGAGCGATTTCGTCGGGGTTGAAGTGAATGCCATGGGCCAGCCAGGTACGCGAGCTGAGCCAGCCGACGCTGTCGAGATAATCCACGGTGCGCAGGCCAAAGCGTTGCAGGCAGAAGTCTTCTTCGTCGAGGGTTTCTGCCAGGTGGGTGTGCAGGCGCACGTCCAGACGTTCGGCCAACTCGGCGCTCTGGCGCATGATTTCCTGGGTCACTGAGAACGGCGAGCAGGGCGCCAGGGCGATCTGAATCTGCGCGCCGTCACCACGCTCGTGGTACTGCTCGATCAGGCGTTGGCTGTCGGCCAGAATCACTTCGCCTTGCTGCACGGTTTGCTGCGGCGGCAAGCCACCGTCGGCTTCGCCCAGGCTCATGGAACCACGGGTCAGCATGGCGCGCATGCCCAGCTCGCGCACTACCTCGACCTGTACGTCGATGGCGTTTTCCAGGCCGCCGGGGAATAGGTAGTGATGGTCCGCCGCCGTGCTGCAACCGGACAGCAGCAATTCGGCCAACGCCACCTTGGTGGCCAGGGCGAGTTTTTCCGGGGTCAGGCGCGCCCAGACCGGGTACAGGGTTTTCAGCCACGGAAACAACGGCTGGTTCACCACTGGGCCCCAGGCGCGGGTAAGGGTTTGGTAGAAGTGGTGGTGGGTGTTGACCAGCCCTGGCAGCAGCACATGCTCGCGGGCATCAAAGGTGCTGTCGCAGGGGCGTGAAGGGTGCTGGCCGGCGCTGAGCAGCTCGCTGATCACACCGTTTTCCACCACCAAGCCACCAGCGGCGTCGAGGCTATTGCCAGTAAAAACAGCGAGGGGATTTTTGATCCAGATACGGGTAGCTGCCATTGAGCAGGCTCCTCTGAGGTTAGTTTCAGGTTAGCCAGCTCAGTGTTTACCTGTCTGCTGATCCAGGCCGCCCAACCAGATGTGGAGGCGTGGACGCGACAATACATAACCCGCAGGTCAGGATCAACCACCGCTCGCAATGAGCGTTCGGTCGTCGAAATGCGTAGGCGCTCTCTATACTATGGCGGCTTGCTGCGACGCCCCAGGAAGGGCTGTCGGGTCGCTGCCCAGAAGAATGCCTACAGGACATAACAACATCATGCTGAAAACATTTTCCCGTCTGTTACTGCTGGGCTTGACCCTGGTTGCCAGTACCGCTCGAGCTGAACTGCCGCAAGGCTATGAGGTGGTGCTGCTCACCGAAAACTTCCCGCCGTTCAACATGGCGGTGGACGATAAGAACTTCGCCCGTGGCGACGCTATCGATGGCATCAGCGCCGAGCTAGTGCGGGAAATGTTTAAGCGTGCCGACATCAAATACAACCTGACCCTGCGCTTTCCCTGGGACCGTTTGTACAACCTGACCCTGGACAACGCCAACTATGGCCTGTTCTCCACCACCCGCACCGAAGCGCGCGAGAAACTCTTCAAATGGGTTGGCCCGCTGGCCGAAACCAGCTCGGTGATTTTGGCCAAGCCAGGCAGCACGCTAAAGCTCAACAGCCTGGAAGAAGCCAGCAAGTACAAACTCGGCGCCTATAAAAACGCTTTTGTCAGCCAATACCTGCAAAGCAAAGGCATGACGTCGATCGACGCCCTGCGTGACCAGGAAAACGTCAGCAAGCTGATGGACGGCAGAATTGACCTATGGGCCACCACCGACCCGGTAGGCCGTTACCTGGCCAAGCAGGAAGGTGTGAACGGCTTGGTTACCGTGCTGCGTTTTAACGAAAACCAGCTATTCCTGGCGATGAACCTGAACACCCCGGATGAAGTGATTCAGCGCCTGCAGAAGGCATTGGACGCGATGCGTGCTGACGGCACCGTGAACAAGATTTCCGCTAATTACCTCTAAATAAAAAAGCCAAGCGCAGAGGCGCTTGGCTTTTTGTAGGGTGTGCTGTGCGCACCAACCGCGTATGGGTGCGCGCAGCACACCCTACGGGATTCCCTTCGCGGGAATGACGGAGATTGACGCTATATCATCGTCATCCCCGCGCAGGCGGGGATCCAGAATCTTGAAGGTTACTCGCTGCGGGTAACGTTCAAGCCCTTCAACAAACTCAACGCTTGGCTCAGCTGGAAGTCGTCATCCTGCGGGTGTGCTTTGCCGCTCTGCGCTTTCAGTTCGTTGCTGGTGCGGTCTTTGCCGCCATTGCCGTTGCCCAGGTGCCCGGCCAGATCGGCTTCTTTGTAGCTTTCGCCGTCGTCTTCGCGGGTGATTTTGGCCCGCGCTACTTCGATGTCAGGAATGATGCCTTGCGCCTGGATTGAGCGGCCGTTCGGGGTGAAGTACAGCGCCGTGGTGATTTTCAGGGCGCGGTCGTTGCTCAGCGGCAGCACGGTTTGTACCGAGCCTTTGCCAAAGCTGTTGGTGCCCATAAGAATGCCGCGTTTCTGGTCTTGCAGGGCGCCAGCCACAATCTCCGAGGCCGAGGCGCTGCCGCCGTTGATTAGCACCACCAAGGGCACCGCTTCGCTGGCATCAGCCGGGTCGGCGGAGAAGCGCAGTTCGGAATTGGCGATACGGCCTTTGGTGTACACGATCAGGCCTTTGGTAAGGAAATGGTCAGCCACTTCCACCGCCGCCTGCAATACGCCGCCAGGGTTGTTGCGCAGGTCGAGCACCAGACCACGGAGTTTTTTCCCGCCGTTGTCTTTCTTCAACTTGGCCAGGGCTTTGCCCACTTCGTCGCCGCTGTTGACTTGGAATTGGGTGATACGCAGGTAGCCATAACCTGGTTCCAGGGTTTGGCTCTTGACGCTTTTGACCTTGATCACTGCACGAGTTAACTGCACGTCGAACGGGTCGCCGCCGTCGCGCACCAGGGTCAGATTGATTTTCTCGCCAGCCTTGCCGCGCATCTTGTCGACCGCTTCCATCATCGACAGGCCCTTGGTGGGCTCGCCGTTGATTTTCACGATCAGATCGCCCGGCTGAATGCCGGCTTTCGAGGCTGGGGTGTCGTCGATGGGCGAGACCACTTTGACAAAGCCGTCTTCCAGGCCGACTTCAATACCCAGGCCGCCGAATTCGCCGCTGGTGCTTTCCTGCAACTCAGCAAAGTCTTCCGGGCCCAGGTAGGCGGAGTGCGGGTCGAGGTTGCTGAGCATGCCTTTAATGGCGTTTTCCAGCAGGGTTTTATCGTCGACCGGCTCTACATAGGCGGCTTTGATCCGGTCCAACACTTCGGCAAAGGTGCGCAATTCGTCTAGCGGCAGCGGCGCCTTGCCAGCGGTAACTGGCGAGCTGGCCGGCGGCGTGTTTTCGACGTCGGTGGCGGCATGCAGGAGCGGGGCTCCGAGCGCCAGCGCGATAGCCAGGGCCAGGGAATTAAGGCGAGACAAATGCGGCATATCGAACGAGCTCCACTATGTAAGAGGTACGGGGCCTATCCTTGCGCCCGACACCATTGCGCGGGGTCGCTGGGGCGGCCCTGCTGACGAATCGCAAAATACAGCGCTGGCGTGTCTTGCCCGCCGCTGGTGCCGACAGTCGCAATCGGCTCGCCAGCTTTGACAATGTCACCGGCGTCTTTCAACAAGCTTTGGTTGTGCCCATACAGGCTCAGATAACCGTTGCCATGGTCGAGGATGACCAGCAGCCCCGAACCGCGCAACCAGTCGGCAAATACCACCCGACCACTGCTGACCGCACGCACTTGGCTGCCGGCCGCGGCGCCGATTAATACGCCATCCCATGTTGTACGAGCGTCGTCGCCGCGTTGGGTTCCATATCGCGCCACCAAACGGCCATTAACGGGCCACGGCAATTTGCCTCGGCTGCTGGCAAAAGCCCCGGCGTACGCCGCGCCATCGCTGGAAACCAGGGGGCCGCTGGGCGCGCTGACCGGCTTTTGCCCAGGGCCGACGCGGCGATTGGCCATGGCGATGCGTTGTTCTTCTTCAGCGCGCTTGCGTGCTTCTTCGGCGGCCTTAGCCTCACGCGCTTGGCGGGCCAGGGTTTCTTCAATGGTTTTCAGCACGTTGCCCAGCGCGGCTTGTTCCTGCTGGCGGGCTTTGAGTTTTTGGTCGCTGCTTTTCGACTCGTTATTGAGTTTGGCCAGGGCCAATTGGCGCTCTTTACGCACCTGCGCCAGTTGCTCGCGGCGCTCATCCAGCGCGTCTTTACGCTGATCGAGCTGGGCTTTTTCTTCGGCGCTTTCGCGCTCGACATTGGCCAGTTGGCGCAGGGTTTCGTTAAAGGTGTTGAGCTGTTCGAGGCGGGCTTGGCTGACGTAGTCGTAGTAGGTGAGGGTGCGGGCGAATTTTTCCGGATTCTGCTGGTTGAGCAGCAGCTTCAAGTACTCCTGGCGCCCGCTCTGATAGGCCGCCCGCGCTTGGATGCCGATCAGTCGTTGCTGCTCAAGGCGTGCGCCCTGGAGTTTTTTTTTCTCACCATCGAGGCGCTGGATCTCGGTATCGCTGTCCTTGATCTGGCCTTCCAGGGCCTTGATCTGTTTCTCCAGATCGCCCATTTCGGTTTCGGTGCCGCGTAGCTGCTTTTGAATGCCGGACTTATCCGCTTCGATTTTTTGCAGCAGTTTTTTCAGCTCGGCCACATCTTGCTGGGCGGCGTCGAGCTGCTTTTGCGTATCTGCGCGCTCATCGGCTATGGCCGGGCACAGCAGCAGGGCAAGAACAAGGGCAGTCAGGGTGCGAAGCATGGGGCGGGCGATACCGGGATAGAGACGGCCTAGTATGCCCGCGGTGCGCAGCAAAAAAAACGTTAGAACCGCACAGCCGGCATAAATGTGGAGCGCAGGGGGAAACGGCGTCCCCGTAGGGTGTGCTGTGCGCACCATGGCGATAGCGGGGAAATCGCTTGGTGCGCGCAGCACGCCCTACAACATGGCCTTGAGCACGCCGGTAAAGGCTATGGCGCTGGCTTGTTCATCCTTATGCCGCCCTTCACGCACCAGCCATTGGCCCGCCACCATCACATCGCGCACCTGACGGTCGCCGCCAGCAAATAACCAGCGGTTAAGAATGGCGTCGCCTTCGGCGCAGGCGATGTACGGGTCGTCGCCGTCCAGCACGACAAAGTCTGCTCGCTTGCCCACCGCCAGCTCGCCAATGGGCTGCCCGAGCGCTTGCGCACCGCCAGCCAGCGCAGCGTCGTACAGGGTGCGGCCAATTATCGGCTGGTCGCTGCGGTATAGGCGATTGCGCTTCTGGTCGCGCAGGCGTTGGCCGTATTCCAGCCAGCGCAATTCTTCGGCCACGCTCACCGAGACATGGCTGTCAGAACCAATGCCCAAGCGCCCGCCCTGGGCGAGGTAATCCACTGCCGGGAAAATGCCGTCACCGAGGTTGGCCTCGGTGGTCAGGCACAGGCCGGCAACCGCCTGGCTGGCGGCCATCTGCCGGACTTCTTCAGGGTTGGCGTGGGTGGCGTGCACCAGGCACCAGCGGGTATCCACTGGCGCATGGTCGAACAGCCACTGCAGCGGCCGCTGCTGGCTCCAGGTCAGACAGTCGTCTACTTCCTTTTGCTGCTCGGCAATATGGATATGCACTGGGCAATTGCTATCGCTCGCCGCCAACACCTGCTCGATTTGCCTAGGCGTTACCGCGCGCAAGGAGTGAAAGCACAGGCCCAGGCGCTGAGTTGTCGAGCCGGCTAGGGCGCTTTGCAGCTGGCGCTGCACCTCGAGGTAGCTGTCGCTGCTGTGGATAAACCGCCGCTGGCCCTCGTTAGGCGGCTGGCCACCAAAGCCTGAGTGGCTATAGAGCACCGGCAGCAAGGTCAGGCCAATACCGCTCTGCGTCGCCGCCTGGCTGATGCGCAGGGCCAGTTCAGCCGGATCGGCATAGGGCTGGCCGTTGCTGTTGTGGTGCACGTAGTGGAATTCAGCGACGCTGGTGTAGCCTGCTTTAAGCATTTCGATATACAGCTGGCGGGCGATGATTTGAATCTGCTCGGGCGTCAGTTTGGCCACCAGGCGATACATCAAGTCGCGCCAGGTCCAGAAGCTGTCATTGGGGTTGCCGGCCACTTCCGCCAGGCCGGCCATCAGCCGTTGAAAGGCATGGGAATGCAGGTTGGGCATGCCCGGCAGCAGCGGGCCGTTCAGGCGTTCGGCGCCGTCGGCGTGGGCATCGCTTTGCAGCTGTTGCAGCAGGCCGTCGGCACCGACCTCCAGGCGTACATTGCGTGCCCAACCGCTGGCCAACAGGGCGCGCTCAGCAAAAAAAACAGGCATATTCCGGGCGCTCCAAGGGCGGCTTCTAGGTTGTATATACATATACAGAGCCAGAGCGGAAACGTAAACTCTGGCCCACGTTGCGCCCGCAGCACTGAATAACACAGGAGATTGCCGTGTCCGCTCCACCGTCAGAGATGGCCACTCTAGCCGCGCAGCTAGGCGAAGAACCGGCGCCGCTGTACGCGCGGGTCAAGCAAATGATCAGCGGGCAAATTCACACTGGCGTGTGGCCGCCCCATCACCGCGTGCCCTCGGAAAGCGAGTTGGTCAGCCAGCTGGGTTTTAGCCGCATGACCATCAACCGCGCCTTGCGCGAGCTGACGGCTGAAGGGCTGCTGGTGCGCATGCAGGGCGTCGGCACCTTTGTCGCCGAGCCCAAGGGCCAGTCAGCACTGTTTGAAGTGCACAACATTGCCGATGAGATCGCCGCCCGTGGCCATCGCCACCATTGCCGGGTGGTGCTCTTGGCGGAAGAAAAAGCCGGCGCCGAACGGGCCATGGCCCTGGATGTGCGTGAAGGCGAGCGGGTGTTCCATTCGGTGATCGTGCACTTTGAGAACGACGTGCCGGTGCAGATCGAAGACCGCTACGTTAACGCCACGGTCGCCCCTGACTACCTGGCGCAGGATTTCACCGTGGCTACGCCCTACGCCTACCTGATGCAAATTGCGCCGATGAGCGAAGGCGAGCATGTGGTTGAAGCCATTCTGGCCGAGCCAGCCGAATGCAAACTGCTGCAAATCGAGCGCGGCGAGCCTTGTCTGTTGATCCGCCGCCGTACTTGGTCAGGGCGGCGCACTGTCACCGTCGCACGCCTGCTTTACCCCGGCTCCCGTCATCGTCTGGAAGGGCGTTTTAGTTCATGACTTGGCGAGTACTACGCGCCGCCGATTACCCGCGTATGCTATGGAAAAACGGCGGCGGTACAACCCTGGAAATGCTCCGCGATGGCGATGGCAGCGAGGCATTCAGCTGGCGCTTGTCGATTGCCGATATCGCCCAGCCAGGGCCGTTTTCGGTGTTTGCCGGCTACCAGCGCATCATCACCGTGCTTGAAGGTGATGGCATGCAATTGGCGGTGGACGGGCAACTGACCCGGCCGTTGCAGGCGTTCGATGCATTTGCCTTTTCTGGCGATAGCCACGTGCAGTGCAGCCTGTTGGGTGGCGCGATTCGCGACTTCAACCTGATCTATGCGCCGAGCCGTTGCCAGGCTCGGTTGCAATGGATGACGGCGGGCGAAAGCACAGTGTTTAGCTCGGCGAGGGAGTTGCTGGTGTTTAGTGCTGGCGATGGTTTGCGGGTGAGCGCGGCGGGCGAGGTCGCGCAGCTGCAACGCTACGATTGCTTGCACCTCGCCAGCAGCCAACTCCAAGAATTGCGCTGCCAGGCCCTTGACCCTTTTTGTGTGATCGAGCTGTCGTAGGGTGTGCTATGCGCACCATTGCGTTTCCTGATGGAACACCTGGTGCGCACAGCACACCCTACGTTTACGTCGGTGCTTAGGCGTAAAGCCGCTCGTACGCCAACCACCGGCCAAACGCGCCACCTTCTACCCACGCACGCGCCGCGGCGATGTCGGGGGCGAAGTAGCGGTCTTCGTCATAGTGCGGCACTTCGCTGCGGATTAGTTCGATCACGTCGCTCAGTAACGGCGAGGTTTTCAGTGGGGCATGCAGTTCCACACCTTGGGCGGCGCCAAGCAGTTCGATCGCCACCACCGCGCTGCTGTTGCCCGCCATATCCAGCAAACGGCGCGCTGCGAAGGTGGCCATGGAGACGTGGTCTTCCTGGTTGGCGGACGTCGGCAAACTGTCGATGGAGGCCGGGTGACCGAGGGTTTTGTTTTCCGAGGCCAGGGCCGCGGCGGTGACTTGGGCAATCATAAAGCCGGAGTTCAAGCCGCCTTCTTTAACCAGAAACGCCGGCAGGCCGGACATGGCGGGGTCGACCAATTGCGCAATCCGCCGCTCGGACAAGGCGCCAATTTCGGCAATCGCCAAGGCCAATACATCGGAAGCCATGGCCACCGGCTCAGCGTGGAAGTTGCCGCCCGAGAGCACGTCGCCATCGGCACTAAATACCAGCGGGTTATCGGAAACGGCGTTGGCTTCACGCAGGAAAATATTCGCAGCAAAGCGCATATGGTCCAGGCAGGCGCCCATTACTTGTGGCTGGCAGCGCAGGGAGTAGGGGTCTTGCACGCGGCTGCAGTCGGCGTGGGATTCGCGGATCTCGCTGGTGCTGCCCAATAGCTCGCGGTAGAACGCGGCCACATCAATCTGCCCAGCTTGGCCACGTACCGCCTGAATGCGTGGGTCGAATGGCACAGCGGAGCCTTTCAAGGCTTCAACGCTCAAGCTGCCGGCGACCACGGCAGCGCTAAACAACTTCTCGGTAGCGAACAGGCCGCGCAGTGCCAGCGCGGTAGACACCTGGGTGCCGTTGATCAGCGCCAGGCCTTCTTTTGGCCCCAGCACCATCGGTTGCAGGCCGGCAAGCGCCAGGCCTTCTTCCGCATCCATTTCCCGGCCCTGATGGCGCACGCGGCCGATGCCGATCAGTACCGCCGACATATGCGCCAAGGGCGCCAAGTCACCGGACGCACCGACCGAACCTTGCGAGGGAATGCACGGATAAACCCTGGCGTTATACAGCGCGGTGAGCGCCTGAATCACTTCCCAGCGAATACCGGAAAAACCGCGTGCCAGCGAGCCGACTTTCAGCGCGATGATCAGGCCGACACTGGCGTCATCCAGCAGCGGCCCAGTGCCGGTGCAGTGCGACAGCAACAGATTGCGTTGCAGCTTGGCCAGCGATTCGGTGGGAATCGAAGTACGCGCCAGCAGCCCAAAACCGGTGTTGATGCCGTACACCGTGCGCTTGTTGTCGATGATCTCCAACACCGTACGGTTGCTGGTATCGACCACTGCTTTGGCCGCCGGATCCAGTTCGATAGGGCATTGCTGCTGATAAATGGCGCGCAAGTGATCGAGGGAAAGTTGGCCGGGCTGAAGAAGCAGTGAATGCGACATGGGAATGGTCCTGACGGTTGCCGGTAGGGATGACGTGCACCTATATACACTTGTATATACAGGTTAGGCAAATGGCAAGGAAAAGTCTTCCAGGTTGAATGGCTAGGCGCCTTTGCGAACCTGCCTCACCCCCAGCCCCGCTCCCCTATTCGGGCGACCACAAGCAGGCGAGGGGAGCTGCACGCACTCTTTTCCTAGACGCCAATTACCCCATAGCCCCGCGCCATCAATGCCGCCAGCAACGGCAACACCAGCAAAATAAGCAGCTCCAGACGAATCACCCAGGTCACCCATTTCGCTTGCTTGGCGCTCACTTGCGGTATTTCGCCGGCTTTAATCGCGTTGCGCCAGTTGAGGATGACAAACGTCGGCACGATGGAGATCAGCCCGACCAAGATAAACAGCCCGAACTTGGCGTGAAACACGCTGTTGTGCAGGTAGTAATCCAGGCCTTTGCCGTACCACATCACCCGCGCCGCGCCGGTGAACAGCACCAGGCCGGCGGTGGCGCCGTAGGCGATGTCGATGCGCATCAGGCTGCGGGCGCGAGCCAGGTCCAGGGGCAATTTGAACAGTTGGTGCTCGAGGGTCAGCAGGGCGAATAGCAGGAAAATCGACAGGTAATGCAGGTACGCGGCAATGGCTGCGGCCATGGTGGTTCCTCAGGGCTACGGTGTTAAGCGCTGCGCAGTCTGTGTTGCGCATGCACGGGCTCAAATAAGGGAGTTAGGCGCCGGCTTGGGCTCGTAGGCGGCGAACGCCACGCGATTTCTGCCGTTGCCTTTGGCGTGGTACAGGGCCTTGTCGGCGCGCTTAAGGGCGAGCTCGGGGTTTTCCTGCGGCTCGGCCAGGGCGCAGCCGACGCTGATGGTCAGCTGCAATTCCACGTCGCCAACGTCTATCGGGCTGCGCGCCACAGCGGCGCGGATGCGCTCGCCGATCATGCGCAGTTCTTGTTCATCGTGCACTTGGGTCAGCACCACAAATTCTTCGCCACCGCTGCGGGTTACCACGTCCTGGGGGCGTACGGCACCGGCGATGCGCCGAGCACTTTCCCACAGCACTTTGTCGCCGGCGTCGTGGCCATGAACGTCGTTAACCTTTTTGAAGTAATCCAGGTCGCAGAACAGCAGGCCGAGCTTCTGCTCGCGTTCTTCGGCACGGGTTTGCTCACGCGGCAGGAAATGTTCCAGGCCGGCGCGGTTCCACACTTGAGTGAGGTTATCGAGCATGGTCTTACGCTGTTCGCGGCTTAAGGCTGCGCGCAATTGCGTGGTTTGCTCGCTGACATGGCGAAGTTTCAGGTAGCCCTCGGCGAGGGTGGCCATGTCTTTGAGGCGTTGTTTCTGTTTGCTGTTCAGCTGTTTCGGCTTGGAATGCAACAGGCACAAGGTGCCTAAGGCGTGTCCATCTTGGGATAGCAGCGGCTGGCCGGCGTAAAAGCGCAAAAAGGGCGGATTAGTAACCACGGGGTTATCGGCAAAGCGCTGGTCCTGATGGGTGTCCTCGATAATAAACAGGTCATCTTGCAAGATGGCGTGGCCGCAGAAGGACATGCAGCGCGGGGTTTCTGCAAGGCTCAACCCGCGTCGCGCTTTAAACCATTGGCGGTCACGGTCCACCAGGCTGATAAGCACGGTTTGTACCTCAAACATTTCGGCCACCACTCTGACCAGCACATCCAGATACGGATCGGCTGGGGTATCCAGCAATTCCTGGTTATCCAGTACTTGCTGACGAATAAGTTCGTTAACTGGGGTGGCCGGGCTGAGCATGTGCTGGTCCTTCAAGGCTGGGGGCGAACCACCGATCGCGGCGAGTCAGGTGGTAAGCATAGACACCCAAACACAGGCTTCGTAGCAACATAAAAGTGAGAAATGCCAGCCATAGGCCGTGGTTGCCAAGGTCACGCAGCAACCAGGCCAGCGGCAGGGCCAACAGCACGCTGAGCAACATGGCATCGCGCATTTCTCGCGCCCGGGTAGCGCCGATAAACAGGCCGTCGAGCAGGTAGCTCCATACCGCGACCAACGGCAGCACGGCCAGGTACGGCAGGTAGATATCGGCCGTGCTGCGCACCGCGGCAATATCGGTTTGCAGGGCGATAAACAGATGCCCACCCACGGCAAAAAACAGCGCAAACAGCAGACTGGCAATCAATGACCAGCCGCCAGCGACCACCAAGCTGCGGCGCAACCCTTGGCGATCATTACCTCCCAGCGCATGGCCGCACAGGGCTTCCACAGCATGGGCGAAACCGTCCAACGCGTAAGCCGTGAGCAGCAGGCCATTGAGCAGCAAAGCATTGGCCGCGACGGTTTCATCCCCCAGACGCGCCCCTTGGACGGTCAGCAGAAAGAACACACCTTGCAGCGCCAACGAGCGAATAAAGATGTCGCGATTGACCGCCAACAGCGGCCGCCAGTTACGCCACAGCGCCATCGCCGCCCACTGCGTACGCCCGGGGTAACGGCGCAGCGCGCCGCTAGTCAGTGCCAGGCCGAGTAACGCGCCGCCCCATTCGCTAAGCACCGCTGCCCGCGCCGCGCCGACCACGCCCCAGTCCAGACCCAGCACAAACCACAACGACAACACGATATTGAGCACATTGGTGCCGAGCAGAATCGCCAGCGGCGCGCGGGCGTTTTGCGTGCCGAGAAACCAGCCGATCAAGGCAAAGTTGGCCAGCGCCGCCGGCAAGCCGAACAGGCGGGTGTGGAAGAAGGCGCGGGTCTGTTCATCCAGTTCGGCCGAGGGGTTCATCAGGCCCAGGGCCATGTCGCCAAAGGGCAGGGCGAGTAGGCCCAGGGTCAGCGCCAGCAACGCCGCCAATATCAGGCCCTGCACCAACACCTGGCGCAGCGCGCCACCGTCGGCGCGGCCACTGGCTTGGGCGGCAAAGCCGGTGGTGCCCATACGTAGAAAACCGAGGATGCCGACGATCATCACATACAGCGTGCTGCCCACCGCCACAGCGCCGAGTTGATGGGCATGGGGCAGATGGCCGACCACTGTGCTGTCCACCAACGCCACCAAGGGCACGGAGATGTTCGACAGAATCATCGGAGCGGCCAGCGCCCAGACTTTCTGGTGAGTGGGGGTGTGGCTCCACGCTTCGCGCAGCATTAATGACTCCGATGGACACGTTTGGTATGCGGCATTAAGGCTATAGCGACCTATACACGGACTGAATATGCCCTAACGATTACTCGGAAATAAGGCGGGTGGCCTACGCTCAAAGAACGCAACGTTCGCCGAGGATGTAGCCATGACCCTAAAAACAAGAAAATACCTGATCGCCTTTGGCCTGCTGATGGTCTGCGGTCTTTACGCCGCAGCGGCTATGCGGGTTGAACTGGCGCGGCAAGGGGCGCCAGTGGCGTCGATCTCCTGCAAACACGACTTGTGCGTGCCGCATACCGGCTGGCTGAGTTCAATGCGCTAAGCGTTTTGCAGGCTGGGCCGTTCCGCGCTCGGTGAGCCTACGGCGAAGCCCAACGCCCGCAGCGCCCTATGATGCCTAGCGCAGCTCATCCACTATGCTCGCCGTCACACTCAACACATCCTTAGCCAATTGCTTGGAGCGTTGGCCATCCCAGCCGGTGAGCGGGTTGGGCTTGTCGTCATGGTCTTTAAAGGGCATTTCAATGGTGAACGACAGACAGTCGAACTCCTCACCTACCGCATTGCAGGCCAAGGTCATGTTGGCCTTTCCCGGTGCGCTGCGCGGGTAGCCAAACTGGGTCTGGAACTCCGCACCATTGGCGACCAGACGCTGGCAAAAGCGCTGTTCCAACTCGGCGATGCGCTGGGTATAGCCAGGGTTGCCTTCACACGCGGCGGTAAACACATGGGGAATTTCTTCGTCGCCATGGATATCCAGAAACAAGTCCACGCCCACCTTGCGCATCTGCTGTTGGACGAAAAACACCTCGGGGGTCTCCGCCTCGTTGGCCGATTGCCAGGCGCGGTTTAAGTCTTTGCCCGCAGCGTTTGTGCGTAAATGACCGCGGTAGGCGCCATCCGGGTTCATATTCGGCACCAGGTACAGGTCGGCCTTGCTTAGCAGGGCATCCATCTCGGCGTCATCGCGCAGTTTCAGGCGCTCAATCAAGCCTTCCATAAACCACTCGGCCATATGCTCGCCGGGGTGCTGCTGGGCGATGATCCACACCTTGCGCTGCGCGTTGGGGTTACGGCTGATACGCAGCAGTTGGATATCCCGGCCTTCAATGCTTTTGCCGCAGGCGAACAGTTCGGCATCGGCCTTGAACAGCGCCTGGTCAATTAGCCAGTCATGGCGTTCGCGGCTATAGGGTTCGAAGTAGGCAAACCAGATTTGCTCCTGCGTCACGTCCAGGCCAAAGCTCAAGGTGCCATTGGTAAATGTGCTGGGTACACGAAACCAGGTTTTCTGATCGTAGGAGGCGGCGGCGTGGTAGCCGCTCCAGGCCCAGTGATAGGCCGACTCGCCGGCGTTGATGATGCTGAAATCGTAATGCTGGCCAGGGGTCAGACCTTCGGCTTTAAAGTGAAACCACTGGAAGTGATGGCTGTTGAGGTCTTTGCGCATTTTCAGCAGCGGGTGCTGAGCGTTGCTGCTGTCATGAACCTCAATATTGCCGCTGTCGAAGTGGGCAGTGATTTGCATGTGGGGCCTCTACGTTTCTGCGTCGCCCACAAAGCTCGGGCGTATGGCGCCTAGCTTCGCAGCTAGCGGCGCCGTTGCAAACGCAAGAGGCGACACAAAAGTGCAAGCCAGGCGGCTTAGCTGATTAATAAACTGATCAGCCACAGGCCTAGCAGCAGCCAGATAATCCCCAGCACAATGGAGCGGCGCATAAACGCGCGCACAGCGCTGTAGAGAAACAGCAAACCAATTACCAGGGCAACGATGCTCAGCAACGATGGCGTGATACCCAAGGCGCCGGAGAGCCCATGGAGGAACTGGCGGCCGGCATTGCCGATCAACTGCAACAAGCCACTGAGGCTATCGACAATAAAGCGAATCACCGTGCCCAGCGCGTGGCCAAGCCAATCGAAGAATCCTTCTACCTGCATGCTCTGCTCTCTGCGTGAATTAGCTAAGGGGGCGAGTTTAGCTTGGGCAAGCGCAGCGGGTGACGGTTCAATCTGAACGCAGCGCTTAGGGCGCCGGTCCACGCACCAAGCGGTTTAGACCGCCCTAGGAGCCACCGCATGAAACACCTTTACGTGTCAGTGATGTAACCTGCCCTTGATACGCTACGGCCACCCAGGATGAGTAAGCCGCTTTTTATGACTTCAGCCGCCTTACGTTTGGACACCGCCACAACGCCCGCGCAGTTGGTTGTCAGCGGTGACTGGACCTTGCCTCACTACAGCCAATTAGCCCGCGATGTGGCAGCGTTGCGCCCGCAACTGAGTGCCGGCACGCCGGTGCAATTGGCCGCGCTGGACAAGCTAGATACCTCCGGCGCCGCCTTGCTGGCCGACCTGCTCGGCGCTGAGCGCCTGATTGATCTGGCCGCCAGCGACCCCAGCCTTAACCCCGCCCGCCAAGCGTTGCTCAATTCCGTGGGCAGTGCGCTGCGCCAATACTGCCAACCGGAAAAACCCGAACCGCGCGCCGGTATTGCCGATGTGTTGGCGCATATCGGTGGCTTTGTTGCCGGCCTGTGGGACCGCGTCGCGGCGCTGCTCGGGTTTATTGGTCTGACCCTGGAAACCTTGCTGCGCAGTCTGTTTCGTCCTCGCAGTTGGCGCGTCACTTCACTGGTGGCCAATATCGAGCAAACCGGCCTGGACGCGGTGCCCATCGTGGTGCTGCTGACCTTTATGGTTGGCGCCGTGGTGGCGTTTTTGGGCGCCACCGTGTTGGCCAACTTTGGCGCGACTATTTATACGGTCAACCTGGTGGCCTTTGCCTTTCTGCGCGAGTTCGGTGTGCTGCTCACCGCCATCCTCATGGCCGGACGCACGGCCAGTGCTTTTACCGCGCAGATCGGCTCAATGAAGGCCAATGAAGAAATCGACGCCATCCGCACCCTGGGCCTCAACCCCATCGAGCTGCTGGTGTTGCCACGGGTGCTGGCGCTGTTGGTGGCGCTGCCGATTCTGACCTTTCTGGCCATGCTCTCCGGCATTCTTGGCGGCGCGGTGGTGTGCCTGCTGGTGCTGAATATTTCACCGACTATGTTTCTTACCATCCTGCAAACCATTGAGGTGCAGCACCTGCTGGTGGGCTTGGTAAAGGCGCCGGTGTTTGCCTTTTTGATTGCCGTGGTGGGCTGCCTGGAAGGCTTTAAGGTCAGCGGTAGCGCGCAGTCGGTGGGCGACCACACCACCTCGGCCGTGGTGCAGTCGATCTTTGTGGTGATTCTGCTCGATGCCCTGGCGGCGATGTTTTTTATGGAGATGGGCTGGTGACGCAGGAAGCGCTTATCGAGGTCCGCGACCTTACCAACGCCTTTGGCACACAGGTGGTGCATCAGCACTTGGACCTGGATGTGATGCGGGGCGAAATTCTTGGCATTGTCGGTGGCTCGGGCACCGGCAAGTCGGTGCTGCTGCGCTCCATCGTCGGCCTGCAACGGCCGACTGCCGGCAGCGTCAAAGTGTTTGGCGAAAACCTGCTGAGCCTGTCAGCGGAAAAACGCTCACAGGTGGAGCGCCGCTTTGGTGTGCTGTTTCAGTCCGGCGCGTTGTTTTCCTCGCTTACGGTATTGGAAAACATCGCCTTGCCGCTGATTGAGCACGCCGGCCTTAGCCGTGAGGAAGCGGAAAACCTCGCCGTGGTCAAACTGGCGTTAGCCGGCTTACCGGAAACCGCCGCGTACAAATACCCCGACTCGCTGTCCGGCGGCATGATCAAGCGCGCGGCCTTGGCGCGGGCCTTGGCCCTGGACCCGGAAATCGTCTTTCTCGACGAACCCACCGCTGGCCTCGACCCCATCAGCGCCGCCGCGTTTGACCAACTGATTCTGACCCTGCGCGATGCCTTGGGCCTTACCGTATTTCTGGTCACCCACGACCTGGACACCCTCTACACCATCTGCGACCGGGTGGCGGTGCTGTCGCAAAAACGTGTGCTGGTGGCCGGCGATCTCGCCACTGTGGCCGCCACCCCCGATGCCTGGGTGCACGACTACTTCCATGGCCCCCGTGGCCGTGCCGCGCTGCAAGCCAGCGCCCGTTTAACGGAGAACAACTGATATGGAAACCCGCGCCCATCATGTGTTGATCGGCCTGTTCACGGTGCTGGCGGTAGCCGCTGCGCTGCTGTTCGGCCTGTGGCTGGCCAAGTCCAGCGCCGACCGCGAGTTCGCCCTGTATGACATCGTTTTCAACGAGGCGGTCAATGGCCTGTCGCCGGGGAGCACGGTGCAGTACAGCGGCATCAAAGTCGGTGAGGTGATCGCCCTTAAACTCGACCCCAAAGACCCACGCAAAGTGCGTGCGCGTATTCGCGTGGCGGGCGAAACGCCGGTCAAGCAAGACACCCACGCCAAGCTTTCCCTGGTGGGCATCACCGGCGGTTCGTTTATTCAGATGTACAGCGGCTCGCCGGAAAGTCCCAAGCTGGTGAGTAAAACCGGCAAGGTGCCGGTCATTGTTGCCGACCGCTCGCCCATCACCGCGTTGCTGGCCAGTGGTGAAGACCTGCTGACCAATATCAACAAGCTGGCTGCCAGCGCTAACCTGTTGGTATCGCCGGATAATGTCGCCCGCGTTAGCCGTACCCTCGACCACCTCGACCAGGCCACCGGCGCGATTGCCGACGAGCGCGAAGAGATGCGCACTATCGTCAAACAGCTCGCCGCCGCCTCGCGCCAGGCCAGCGCGACCTTGGAACAGAGCAGCAAGGTGATGGCCACCGCCAATAACTTGCTCGACCAGCAAGGCAAAGATGCGCTTAACAGCGCTCGCGATGCCATGGCCGCGCTGGACCGCGCCAGTCAGGGCATCGAACGTCTGCTTGACGAAAACCGCGACTCGCTAAATGCCGGCGCCCAGGGCCTTAGCGCAATTGGGCCGGCTGTAGGCGAGCTGCGCGAAACCCTCAGCAGCCTGCGCGCCATTACCCGTCGCCTGCAGGAAGACCCCGCCGGCTACTTGCTCGGCGGTGAGAAGAGCAAGGAGTTCCAACCATGAGTCGTGCTGTTAAAACCCTGGCGCTGCTGGCCAGCCTGAGCCTGCTGCCGGCCTGCTCAATTCTGCCCAAGAGCGAACCGAGCAATGTCTACCTGCTGCCCGCGGCGCCAGCCGTTAGCGCCAGCACCGCCGCGCCGGTGAACTGGTCACTGCGGGTGGCCAAGCCACAGGCGGTGATGGTGCTTGATAGCCCGCGGATTGCCGTGGTGCCTGAAGGCAGCGTAATCAGCAATTACCAGGGGGCGCGTTGGGGCGACAACGGCCCAGTGCTGCTGCGTGATCGTTTGTTGGATGGCTTTCAGGCCGACGGGCGCATCCGCGAACTGAGCAGCGATGACGCCCAGTTGCAGGCCGATTTGGTGTTGGTCAGCGACTTGCGCGCATTCCAGAGTGAATACAACGGCGGCCAGGTCGCCGTGGTCGTGCGCCTGGACGTGCAACTGGTGCAAAGCGCCAGCCGCAAAATTGTTGCCGCGCGCCGCTTCGATATTCGCCAACCGGCCAGTAGTGCCGGCGTGGCCGATGTGGTGGCCGCATTTGGCCAAGCGAGTAACAGCTTGAGCGCGCAATTGGTGCCGTGGGTGGTAAAGCAAGGCGAGCACAGCCGCCAGCCCTGACCGGCGGTAGGGGAGAACGCCGGGTCGCCGTTAAAGTCGGTTATACCGACGGTCGATAAGAGCAAAGCACGCCGTCATAAGCGCGTAACTTTCTGACCGAAAGGTCAGATGCTTTGTATACAATCTGCCCAGCTTTCCTCCCCCATGGCTTATACAGGTACGCTCCTATGCGCCTCTGGCAACGCAGTATTCAGTGGCAATTAATCCTCAGCATGGGCGCCGCCCTGCTGGCCAGTATTCTGATTGTGGTGGGCATTTATGCTGCGGTGGTTAACCGCCTCGCGGAGAAAGCCTTAGTCGACCAGGCGTTGCCCGCCAGCGTCACCGCTATTGGCAACGACCTGGAACGCATCCTCACCGAACCCTTCACCGCCGCCCGCGCCATTGCCGAAAACAGCATGGTGCAAGAATGGCTGGCCAGTGGCGAAGACGCCGGCCAGCAAGAGGCCTTTGTGCGCTACCTGCGTGGCGTGCAGATTCAGCAAAAAGCCCTGACCACCTTTATCGTCGCCGCCGGTACTGGCCATTATTTCACCGATAAAGGCTTGGACCGTACGCTCACCCGCGGCCCGGCGGACAACGCTTGGTTCTTCGGCTTTGTCGACGGCAGCGACAACCGCGCGGTGCAGGTGGACACCGATAAGTCCACCAACCAACCGACCCTGTTTATTAACCAACGTATCAGCGCCAACGGTAAAACCCTTGGCCTGGCAGGCCTGGGTTTTGGTCTGCAGGCTATGTCGGACTTGGTGCGTAATTTCAAATTTGGCCAAAAGGGGCGCATCTTTCTGGTCAGCGCCGACGGTAAGGTCAAGGTGCACCCGCAGGCGGAATTTAACGACAGCCGCCAGCTCAGCGATCTGGTCGGTAGCGATGCCGCCAGCCAATTGCTGCAAGGCACCGACAAAGCCGTGCACTTCCAACGTGACGGCGAGAACTACCTGGCCCTGGCGCGACCGTTAAAAACCCTCGGTTGGCAATTGGTCAGCGAGGTGCCGGAAGCGGAAATCTACGCCGATGCCAACCAAGCGCTGATCACCAGTAGCCTGATCGGTTTGCTGGTGGCGTTGTTCTCCTTGGGCCTGGTCGTGTTGCTCGCCCGTGGCCTGGTGCGGCCGATCAAACAAGTCACCGCTGCGTTGGTGGAAATCGGTGGCGGTGGCGGCGACTTGACCCGGCGCCTGGATGAAAGCCGCCACGACGAGCTGGGCGATCTGGCCCGTGGCTTTAACCGCTTTATTGGCAGCCAGCGTGACCTGATCAGCGCCGTACTGGGCACCAGCGTCAAGCTGCGCACCGCCGTCGGCCAAGTCGCCACGGTGGTGGAAAACACCGCTGGGCGCGCCGGCCGTCAGCACGAAATGACCGATATGGTCGCCACCGCTGTGCACGAGATGGGCCTGACCGTGCAGGAAATCGCCCGTAACGCCAGCAGCGCCGCCACTACCTCGCAGAGTGCGCGTGACGAAGCGGTGCAAGCGCGGCAAGTCGTGGGCGGCTCGATAGAGCAGATCAAGAAAATGTCCGACGACATAGGCCAAGCGTCTGGCGCTGTTAGCGAACTGGCTAATGAAGTGGCGTCTATCGACCAAGTGCTGTCGGTGATTCGCGGCATATCCGAACAGACCAACCTGCTCGCCCTGAACGCCGCGATTGAGGCAGCGCGGGCCGGGGAAATGGGCCGTGGTTTTGCCGTGGTGGCGGATGAAGTGCGCACCTTGGCCAGCCGTACCCAGGCCTCAACCGGTGAGATTCAACAAATGATCCAACGCCTGAAAAGCGGAGCGCAGGCAGCGGTCAGCTCTATGCAAGCAGGCCAGGCAGCAACCGGTGATGGCGTGCAATCGAGCCAGCACACCGGCGAGTCGTTGGGCTCGATTACCGCGCAGATCGAACGCATCAGCGATATGAACACGCAAGTAGCGGCGGCAACCGAAGAGCAGTCATCGGTGACCGAAGAGATCAACCGCAACGTGCAGGGGATTGCCGACTTGGCTCACGCGACCTCGGATGAAGTGCAAGCGTGTCGGCAGGATTGCAAAACCTTGCTCGGGTTAGCGGATGACCTCGGTAAGCAGATGGGCAGTTTTAGGCTCTAAACCGCGGCCCTCACCCCCAGCCCCTCTCCCGCAAGCGGGAGAGGGGAGCTCATCTGCGGTGAGTTGAAAATAATGGCCGCAACTCGGTCAGCACCCTATGCCCGTTCGCGGGAGAGGGGAGCTACTAGGCGACTCGGTCGGCCCCCTCTGCCCGCTTGCGGGAGAGGGTTGGGGAGAGGGTTTTAGATAGCCTCACGCCCCCAACAAACTCTGCCCACACACGCGCAACACCTGCCCCGTGACCGCGCCACTGCTGGGCTGAGCAAACCAGGCCACGGCTTCGGCCACATCCTGGGGCAAGCCGCCTTGCCCCATGGAATTCATCCGCCGCCCCGCTTCGCGAATGGTCAGCGGAATGGCAGCCGTCATCTGCGTTTCAATAAAGCCCGGTGCCACGGCGTTGATGCTGATGCCACGCTTGGCCAGCGCTGGCGCCCAGGCGTTGGCCAAACCAATCAAGCCAGCCTTGCTCACCGCATAGTTGCTCTGGCCCATATTGCCGGCGATGCCACTGATGGAGGCGAGCAGCACGATGCGGCCGTTGTCGTTGAGTTTGCCGCCGTCGAGCAGGGCTTTGCTGAGAATCTCCGGGGCACGCAGGTTGACGTCGATGACCTGATCCCAAAACGCCTCGCTCATTTTCGCCAAGGTTTTATCGCGGGTAATACCGGCGTTGTGCACAACGATATCGACGCCATCGGGCAGCGCCGCCACTAGTTGTTCGGGTGCATCGGGCGCACAGATGTCCAGTGCCACGCTGCGCCCACCCAAGCGCGCGGCCAGGGCATCAAGGGCATCTTTCATCGCCGGTACATCCAGCAACACCACGCTGGCGCCATCACGGGCCAGGGTTTCCGCGATGGATGCGCCGATGCCACGGCTGGCGCCGGTGACCAGGGCGATTTTGCCGCCCAGCGGGCGGGTCCAGTCATTCACCTGCGTTGGACAGGGCGCGAGGCGCACCACCTGACCCGACACATACGCGCTTTTCGGCGAAAGGAAAAAGCGCAGCGCGCCTTCCAGTTGGTCTTCCGCACCCTTGGCCACATAGAGCAATTGCACGCTACCGCCGCGGCGAACCTCTTTGCCCAAGGACCGGGTAAAACCTTCCAGAGAACGTTGCGCGCTGGCGGCAAACGGGTCTTTTAACGACTCCGGCGGGCGACCCAGCACCACGATCCGTGGGCACAGATCCAAGCCCTTAAGCGCCGGCTGGAAAAACTCGTGCAGTTGCTTGAGCTCTTCGGCGCTGCTGATGGTGCTGGCATCAAAGATCAGCGCTTTGAGTTTTGGCCCATGCTCGGCCGTCCAACGGCTCAAGCCAAATAGGCCGTCTGCGCTGGCAAAGGCCTGATCGGTCAGGCGATTCAAAAAGCCGCTGGCGGCCTCGGCCAATACGCCGCCATTGATCAACAGCGCGCCCTCAACCGGCCGCATGCGCCCGGCCGTCCAGCGCTCCAGGCGTACCGGCGAGGGCAGGCCGAGGGCGCCGACCAGGCGGCGGCCAGTAGGGGAGTTGGCGAAGTTCAGGTAACGATCAGACATGGCAGAAGGCTCCAGCAGGAGAATCAAATGTAGGCCCACTCTACGCAGACCCGCCGCGCGCGCAATTGACCGTGCCGCTTGCGGCGTTGGCAAGGCGGCCAATGCGACAACTTAATGGCAAGCTAGTCTTGTGACCACGTATCTCTCAAGGAGTCTCACATGACCCAGCTGCGCCGGGTCGCCATTGTCGGCGGCAACCGTATTCCCTTCGCCCGCTCCAACACCGTGTACGCCACCACCAGCAACCAGCAAATGCTTACCGCTGCCCTGGAAGGTTTGATCGAGCGCTACAAGCTGCACGGCGAAATCATTGGTGAAGTGGTGGCCGGCGCGGTGCTCAAGCATTCGCGCGACTTCAACCTGACCCGCGAATGCGTACTGGGCTCGCGCCTGGCGCCGCAAACCCCGGCCTACGATATTCAACAAGCCTGCGGCACCGGCCTGGAAGCGGCGATTCTGGTGGCCAATAAAATTGCCCTGGGACAGATCGACAGCGCCATTGCCGGCGGTGTGGATACCACTTCCGATGCGCCGATTGGGGTTAACGAAGGCCTGCGCAAAATCCTCCTGCAAGCCAACCGCAGCAAAAGCACCGGCGACAAAATCAAAGCCCTGCTGCAAATTCGCCCGCGTCATTTGGCTCCGCATATTCCGCGCAATGGCGAGCCCCGTACCGGCTTGTCGATGGGTGAGCACTGCGAGCTGATGGCGCAAACCTGGTCGATTCCGCGCGATGAGCAAGACCAGCTAGCGGTGGCCAGCCACCAGAAACTCGCCGCCGCCTACGCCGAAGGTTGGCAAGACGATTTGCTCACCCCGTACCTGGGCCTGACCCGCGATCAAAACCTGCGCCCGGACATCAGCCTGGAAAAGCTCGCGACCCTGAAACCGGTATTCGAAAAAGGCCCGCGCGGCACCATGACCGCTGCCAACTCCACACCGCTCACCGATGGTGCCTCGGTGGTATTGCTGGCCAGCGAAGAATGGGCCAAGGCGCGCGGGTTGCCGATCCTCGCCTATTTCCGCGATGGCGAAGCGGCGGCGGTGGACTTTGTTAACGGTAAGGAAGGGCTGCTGATGGCGCCGGTGTACGCCGTACCGCGACTGCTCAAACGCAATGGCCTGAGCCTGCAGGATTTTGATTACTACGAAATTCACGAAGCCTTTGCTGCGCAAGTGCTGTGCACGCTCAAGGCCTGGGAAGATGCCGACTACTGCAAAACCCGCTTGGGTTTGGATGGCGCGTTGGGCTCGATTGAGCGCAGCAAAATGAACGTCAAAGGCAGCTCGTTGGCCGCTGGGCACCCGTTTGCGGCAACGGGCGGACGTATCGTCGCCAACCTGGCCAAGCTGCTGTCGATGGCTGAAAGCGGCCGCGGTTTGATCTCGATTTGTGCGGCCGGCGGGCAGGGTGTGACTGCGATCATCGAAAAGTGATCTAAGCCTTGCCTAAGCAAAGCATCGCAAAGGCAGGATGTAGCAACTCCGTGATTCTCTTTTTATAAGAGCGCGGCATCGCCTCCCCCGGCGATGCCGTTTTTTTTGTCCGCAAGATCAACGGCCCCTCTCCCCCGGCCCCTCTCCCGCGAGCGGGCGAGGGGTGACGAACCATCTGAAGCGCACTCCGAGCAGCCCCCTCTCCCGCTCGCGGGAGAGGGTTGGGGAGAGGGCCAGCCGTTACGCAGATCAATGCCGTCGCAACTGGTACAGCCCCCGACTCTGCGCCACCACCTCGCCACGCTCATCCAGCAGCTCTAACTCCAGCACATACTCGGCTTTACCCACTTCACTCGCCTCGCTTTGCAGCCGCTCGATCTCATCGGCCGTCAGCCGCGCCTCCACGCGAATATCGCCAGTGGCTGGGCGGCGAAAGCGTAGGTTCATTTCTTTGATGATGGGGTAGAAGCGCTGGGTGTCGAAGCTGGTGAGAAATAGCGCGCCACCGGGAATCTCGGCGAGGGTAAACAGCGCGCCGGCGTACATGCTGCCGATATGGTTTTGGTTGCCTGTCAGTGGCATACACAAGCGCACCAAGCCGGGCTCCAGTACCTCAGCTTTAAGCCCGCTGCGTTTGACGAAGGCAATCTGTTCTTCGGTGAGCTGACGGGCGATTTCGAGCGGGAATGCCATAGCCGGTTCCTCCTTGTTATTAGAGGACCAGCCTAGCCTTTAGCTGGTTTACGGCAATGACCATGGCGCTCGCTGCACCTGACCAAAAGTGACGGCTTAGATGCCTTGGCTTTTCAACCAGGCCAGCAACTGCTGCAGGGGTAGGGCGCCGCTTTGCCGGGCAACTTCTTTACCGTTTTTAAACAGCAGCAGGCTGGGGATGGAGCGGATGCCCAGTTGCGCCGAGAGCTGCTGATTGGCTTCGCTATCGAGTTTGGCCAGGCGGGCGCGGCCGACGAGTTGCCCGGCCGCTTGCTGGAAGGTCGGCGCAAAGGCTTGGCAGGGGCCGCACCAACTGGCCCATACGTCCACCAGCAACGGCAGGTCGCCTTTGATCTGGTTGGCATAGCTGGCTTGGGTGAGGTCGAAGGGTTTGCCCAGCAATACCTGTTCTTTGCAGCGCCCACAGCGCGGATGGTCGCCTAGGCGTTCATGGGGAATACGGCTCAGGCCGTTGCAGTGCGGGCAGGGAATAACGAGGGATTCAGACATGGTCGGCTCCAGTAGCAATGGGCATTATCTGGAGCCGACCAGCCCGGCTTTCAAGCGATAAGGGCCATATAGATGTTGTAGGCGCTGATCAGGGTGATCAGGCTGCCGATCATCAGCAGCAGGGTTTTCGCATGCAGCTTTTTGCACAGCAGTGCGGCAAACGGGGCGGCGAACAGACCGCCAAACACCAGCCCCGCCACCAGCAGCCAGGTGCTCGGTTGGCCGGCCAGCAGAATAAACGAGGTGGCGCTGGCGATGGTCAGGAAGAATTCGGCGAAGTTCACCGAACCGATGGTGGTGCGTGGGTCGCTGCCGGAACCGATCAGCGTGGTGGTCACCACCGGGCCCCAACCACCGCCACCGGCGGCATCAACAAAGCCACCAAACAGCGCCAGCTTGGCGATATGTTTTGGCTCGCGCTTTTGCACTACGTGCAGGTAAGCCTTGCGCAGAATATACAGACCCATGATCAGCAAATAAGCCGAGATAAACGGCTTAAGTACCTTGCCGTCGAACTGGGTAATCACCACCGCACCGAGCACCGCGCCGATCATGCCGGGGATCAGCAAGCGCAAAAACAGCTGCTTGTTAACGTTGCCCAACTTCACATGGGAAATGCCGGAAAGCCCGGTGGTAAACACCTCGGCAATATGCACGCTGGCACTGGCGGCCGCAGGCGAAGCGCCGGCACTGAGCAAAAAGGTGGTCGCGGTAATGCCATAGGCCATGCCCAACGCACCGTCGATGGCCTGGGCAAAAAAGCCCACGGCTACGGCGCTCCAGAACAGTTTGCTGGTTAGCGCGCTTTCGATGATTTCCAGGCCGCTGCTCTGGTTGTTGCCGAAGAACAAGCGCCAGGCGAGAAAGCCCAACAGACTGAGCAAAATAGCCACCGCCAGCCACATAGCAATGCGCAGCACCGGGTGATTAGCGGGGTGGGAAATATGGTCTTCGATTGGCGGCAAGCCCATTGCCTGGTGTTCGGTGTTGATTGGGCTGGGGGTGTAATCGAGTTCGCGGATTTTCATCTACAGCGGAGCCTGTATCGGGTCATGCGGTTAGCCGCAAGGTGGCGCCACCTTAGTGATGTTGGCTTAGAGAGTCTAAGAATCGTTGGGCAGATCTATATGCCTTGTGGTTATTAGCTTCCGCTCTCGTAGGGTGTGCCGGTCCGCGTACGGTATGCGCACCAGCGATGTCGGGGAGACCGCTTGGTGCGCATAGCACACCCTACTAAAGCCTTGTGCCGTTTACTGGGGCTGGATATTGCCCTGCTGCCAGCGCGCTTCGCTGTCGCCAATGGCTTTGGAGATAGCGCTGAGTTGGTTCGACGGCAGCTGGTTAGGCAGCGGGTCAAGGCCGACGCTGGCGAACAGTTGACCGTAACTGTTGCGCAGTTCGGCGTAGGCCAGGTCGCGACGCAGGTCGGCTTGCAGGGTGTTGAGTTCGCCCTGGATCAGGTCCAGTTCGCCGATGCCCTGGGCCTTGTAGCGGTTGCGCAGTTGCCCGGCGATTTGTTCGTCGAGGTTGGCCAGTTGTTGGCTGGTCTGGAACTGACGCTTGGCTTCGTTGAAGTTGGCGTTGGCCACGTACAACTGGGCCAGCACCGCCATCGACATCGCCTGACGCCGCGCCGCAGCCACTTGTTCACCGGCCTTGGCCACGTCGATAGCCGCTGGCGCAGACAGCACGTTAAACAGGTTCCAGGTGATCTTCACCCCGTAGTCGGCCCAGCTCTGGTTCACCAGAAAGGAGTTGCTGTCGTAGTGGCCGCCCGCGGAAAACTCTAGGCCCGGCAATAAACGCAGCATGGCTTTGCGGGTTTCGGCGGCGCTGATGCGCGCCTGGTAATCCTGCTCGCGCAGTTCTGGGCGGCTGGCCAGCGCTTGCTGCTCCATCTGCGCCATGTCCACCTTCAACTGCGGCACGTCGTAGCCTTCGGGGGCGGCCAGTTTCAGGTCGGTGCCGATGGGCAGGTTGATCAGGGTGGCCAGCTCGGTTTTGGCCAGGGACAACGCCTTGCGCTGCTCTTCCAATTGGCGCGTGGCTTCAATCAGCGAGCGCTCGTAGCTCAGCGCCTGAATCGGGTCGCCGATACGGTTCTGGCTGAGGTTCTGGCTATTGCTGCGGGCTTGGTCGACACGCGCCATCAGGCTGTCGATCTGGCCCAGCAGGCGTTCGGCGGCGACGGCGCGCCAGTAGGCCGAGCGCACGTCTTGGGTGATGGTGTGGATTACCTTGCGCCGGCGTTCTTCAACGATCAGGCGCTGGTCGCCTTGCTGCTTGGCGCTGACATAGGCGACGCCAAAGTCGAGCACGTTCCACACCATGGTCAGGTCGGCAACGCGGCGGTCGCGGTCTTGCGAAGTGGACGGCTCCAGGGACTGGGTTTTGGTGCGCACGCTTTCGCTGCTGGAGGCGCTGACGTTGTCGCGCCCGGCATACCCAGCCGACAGCGCCATACGCGGCAGCATGTCGAAGGTGGCGAGGTCGACCTGGTGCTGGGCGAGGGCTTCTTCCATCACTTTCAGGCGCGCTTCGAGGTTGTACTTCACGGCGCGGGCCATGGCGTCGTGCAAGGTCAGCGGGCCACTGAGGGGCTCCTGATCCTTAAACATAGTCACTAGGTCGCTGCTGGCGCGGGCCCGGCTTTCGCTTTGGTCAATCGGTTGACTGGTCACGGCACAGCCGCTGACGGCCAGGGCAAGCAGGCTTGCACTGAAAAGTTTGTGGCTCTTATTCATCCTTGTGCCGCCCCCTAAACGCGGCAAGTCCTACCGGCAATAAGTCTGTTGAGTGACGCTTAAGCGGGCGTCGAAGTGTCGGTCAGTTGCCCAAGTGCCTGGGCGAGTTCCTGCACCTGTTGTTGTTTGTTGTGGTGTAACTGGTGCAACTGTTCCCCCAGTGTTTGCGCGCCGAAGGCGCCGCGCAGGTTGTTGCTGGCGTCGCCGCCTTTGCCGTTTTTGTCAAAGAGCTTGATGGGCGTGACGTCACCGGCGCTTTCCTTGCTAAACAAGCCGGACAGGCTGCTGCTGCCAAAGATGCCGCCATCACCGCCGCCAAAGCCCAGGAAGCCCGCGCCGCCGCCATCGCCGCCGCTGTCGCTGCTGGCAAACACTTGGGCGATATAGCTGGGCGCCAGCGGGTTCTGGTTAATAAATATGTTGCCCAGGGGGGGAATACCGCTGCCGACGCTGGGCACCTCGAACAACGGCACCGGTAGCAGCGGTGAGGTGTTGATCGGAGGCGATACCACGGGCGGTAGCGGCTGCAGCGGCACCGCAGGAGGCAGTAGCGTGGTGACCGGTGGGTTGGCGCGGAATTCTGGGTCGCCGCTCACATCCGGCGGGGTGGGTGGCGCGGCCGGAATGCCAATGGTGTAGGTCGGCCCGCTGAAACCGCCGGCGCTGGCATTGCCGATGCTGTCGGAAATGCCGGTGCCCGTTGTGTTGAGATTTAAGCCCAAGCTGCCCAGGCCGGTAATGCCATCGACCAGCACTTGGTAGGTGTGGGCATTGATCTGCACCACCGACTGCAAGGTGCCGGCGACACCACCGCTAGTGACCAGGCTGAAGTCGCTGATATCCACCCCGGTGACATCCTCGGTAAAGGTCACGGTATAGCTGACGCTGCTGGCATTGGTGGGCGATGGGCCATCCAGCACGATACCGCCCACTTGCGGGGCCGCGGCATCCACCAGCACCGCCGCGGTACTGCCTACGTTATTGAGGGTGAGCACGCTGTCGTTAGCGGCGCTGTCGCGCAGGGTGCCGCCATTGAGATTGATGCCGCTGCCCAGGCTGATGCCGTTGCTGTCAGCCTGGCCGTTGCTCACGGTGAGGCGGAACACCAGGGCCGATGTGCCGGAACCGGAGACGTAATTGGCATAGGCGGTGCCGCCGGTATCCAGGGTGACCGCCAGGCGCGGCGTGCCGCCCGTGGTGTCGAGGGTGACGGCTTCCGACAGGTTGACGATAAAGTCGAGGTTTTGCCCAGGCCCATACGTGGCCCCGGCAGGCGGGGTCACTGAGGTCACGGTGGCGGCCACGCCATCAATCACCAGATTGTTATTGGCGCCCAGGGAGTTGGCCGTTCCTGGGGTCGGCAGGGTGAGAATGGCCTGGTCACCCGTTGTCGATTGAATGGTTGCGCCATTGAGCGCCAGGGCGCTGCCGCTGGCGTAGTCCAAGTCGGCGCTGACATCACCGGCTTGCACGATGTAGCTAAAGGTCAGGGTGTTGCTCCCCGAGCCGGACACATAGGTGGCATTGCGGTCGATGCTGCCGGTTTCCAGCAGCAGAGTCGGCGTGCCACCCGTGGTATCGACGTTAACCGCCTGGCTGAAGGTCAGGGTGAGGTTCACCGTAGTGCCGACGCCGTAACTGCCATCACTCGCGCTGACGCCTGTCACCACCGGGTTGTTAGGGTTGACGGTGATGGCCAGGGTGTCGCTATCGGTTTGATTGCCACCGGGGCCGGTCAGGCCCAGGTCGTCGCTGGTGATTTGCAAGCTGGCGGCGCCGTTGTAACCGGCAGTGGGGATGAAGGTCAGGCCATTGAGGGCGATATTGATATCGGCCAGGGTGCCTTGGAACGTCACGGTGGCATCGCTTGTGCCAGAGCCCACGAGGAAAACCAGGCCAGTGGTGCCGCTCAGGGTCAGCAGGCCGTTGGTAGCAGTAAGGGTGACCTGCTCTACACCGCCACCGCCGTCGGTATCGCTGATGCTGATCAGGTTGCCGTTGCCGGTGTTAAACGTCAGGGTGCCGTCCTGCTGCAAGGCCTGGGCGCCTGGCAGGCTGTTGACCGGCGCGTCGTTGACGGCGGTAACGCTGACCACTTTGCTCGCCAGGTTGCTGCTGGAGTTGCCATCGTTGACGCTGAAACTGACCGTGCGGTTGCTGGTATTGGGCTGTTCACTGCTGTTGCTGTAGGTCACCGAGCGCAACGCCGCCTGCCACTGGGCAAGGGTGGCGGTGGCGCCCGCTGAGCTCAGGCTGAGCACACCGGTGGCGCTGTTGTAGCTGGCAGAAATATTGCCCATGGTCGCCGGGTTGTTGGTAAAGCCCAGCACGTCCTGGCCGCTCTGCAAGTTGCCGGTAATCGCCACGGTGGCGCTGGCCAAGGTGCTGGTGTCGCTATCGGACAAGCTGATACCGCTGTCGACCGCCACCAGCGTGCTGGTGACATTGTTGCCTTCAGTAAAGGCCGTCGTGCCGCCGCTGGTACTGGTGATCGGGCTGTTATCCACCGTGTTCACCGCCACGGCTTTACTCGCGATGTTGCTGTCTTGAGCGCCATCGTTGGTGCTGAAACTGATAAGGCGGGTACTGATATTGGGCGACTGCGCGGTGTCGGTGTAGGTCACTGAACGCAGGGCGGCCTGCCATTGCGCCAGGGTGGCTGTGGCGCCAGCGGAGCTCAGGGTCATTACCCCGGTGGCCGCGTTGTAGGAGGCGCTGATATTGCCCATGGTCGCTGGGTTGTTGGTGAAACTGAGCACATCTTCGCCGCTTTGGAAGTTGGCGGTAATCGCCACGGTGGCGCTGGCCAGGGTGTTGTTATCGGCGTCGCTCAGGGTAATGCCGCTGTCCACCACCACTGGCGTGCTGGTGACGTTATTGCCCTCGGTAAAGGCCGTCTGGCCTCCCGAGGTACTGGTGACCGGAGTGTCGTTGACGGCGCTAACGCTGACGCTTTTGGTGCTGGCGCTGCTGTTGGCGTTGCCGTCGTTGACGGTAAAACTGAGGGTGCGGGTGCCGGTATTGGGGCTTTCCGCGCTATTGCTGTAGGTGACAGAGCGCAGCGCCGCCTGCCATTGAGCGAGGGTGGCGGTGGCGCCTGCTGAGCTCAGCGTTATGACGCCGGTGCCGCTGTTATAGGAGCCCGAGATATTGCCCATGGTCGCCGGGTTATTGGTAAAGGCCAGCACGTCCTGGCCGGCCTGGAAGTTGCCGGTGATCGCCACGCTGGCACTGGCCAGGGTCGAGCTGTCGATGTCCGAAACGGTAAAGCCGCTGTCGACCACCACCGGCGTAGCGGCGACGTTATTGCCTTCGGTAAAGGCCGTGGTGCCGCCCGAGTTGGTGGCGATCGGCGTGTCATTAACGGCCGCAACGGTCACCACTTTGGTCGTTACGGCGCTGTCGGCGCTGCCGTCATTGACGGTGAAACTGAGGGTACGGTTGCTGCTGTTCGGGGTTTCCGAGCTGTTGTAGTACGTGATCGAACGTAGCGCCGCTTGCCATTGCGCCAGGGTAGCGGTGGCCCCCGCTGAGCTGAGGCTGAGCACCCCGGTGCCGGCGTTGTAACTGCCGCTGATATTGCCCATGGTCGCCGGGTTATTAGTGAACAACAGCGAGTCTTCGGCGCTTTGCAAATTGCCAGTAATCGCCACGGTGGCGCCCGCCAGGGTGCTGTTGTCGAGGTCACTCAGGGTGATGCCGCTGTCGATGGCTACTGGTGTACTGGTGGCATTGTTGCCTTCGGTAAACGCCGTGTTGCCGCCCGAAGCCGTGGCCACCGGCGTGTCGTTGGCGGCGGCTACCGTCACCTGTTTGGAGGCGGTGCTGGTGGTGACTCCATCGTTGACGGCAAAGGCAATCACGCGGGTGCTGGTGTTGGGCGTGTCAGAACTGTTGCTGTAGGTCACCGAGCGCAACGCCGCTTGCCATTGCGCCAGGGTGGCGGTGGCGCCGGCGGAGCTCAGCGCCAAGACGCCGGTGCCGCTGTTATAGAAGCCCGAGATATTGCCCATGGTCGCCGGGTTGTTGGTAAAGGCCAGCAGGTCCTGGCCGCTCTGGAAGTTGCCAGTGATCGACACGTTGGTGCTGGCGAGGGTGCTGTTGTCCAGGTCGGTCACGGTAAAACCGCTGTCGACGACAACGGGCGTGCTGGTGACGTTATTGCCTTCGGTAAAGGCCGTCTGGCCACCGGAGGCGCTGGTAACCGGGGTGTCGTTCACCGCCGTAACCGAGACGACTTTGGTGCCGGCCGTGCTATTGGAGTTGCCGTCGTTAACAACAAAGCTGACCGTGCGGTTACTGGTGTTGGGCGAGTTGGAGCTGTCGGTGTACGTCACCGAGCGCAAGGCCGCTTGCCATTGCGCCACGGTAGCGGTAGCGCCAGCCGAGCTCAGGAAGAGTTGGCCATTGCCGGCGTTGTAGCTGCCGGAGATATTGCCCATGGTGGCCGGGTTGTTGGTGAATGCCAACACATCCTGACCGTTCTGAAAGTTACCGGTAATGCTCACCGTGGCGCTGTCCAGGGTGCTGCTATCGGCGTCGGTAAGGGTGATGCCGCTGTCGATCACCACCGGGGTGCTGGTGACATTGTTGCCTTCGGTAAAGGCCGTGGTGCCGCCGCTGGTGGTGACAACGGGGGGATAAACCGGGTCGGCAATCTGGAGCGCGTTGAGGCCGTGCCAACTGCCGTTAACGGTGTAGAGGATCACCGAGTCAACCGCGCCAAACGTGCCATCGAGCGCGACGTTTTTCTGCTGATAAAAACCGATCATGGTGGTAGAAAAGCTGGTGTTGGCCACCTCCACTCCGTCGCGATAGCCCTTGACCATCACCAGGGTGTCGGCCAGCTCGCCGTAGTTCCAATATTCAAAGCCGCCGAGCTTGAACTCGGCACCATCGGCCGAGCGGATTTGCATGCCTTTCCAGCCGATGCCTTGCACTGAAGCATCGTAGGTGGTGACCGCAAAAAACTGATCAGCGCTCTGTGCGTCGCCGTACACCAGCGGCAGGCCTAACGGGGTGCCCAGCGTATCGGTCACGTTGGAAATCTGAATGGCGATGCCCGGCAGATCAGTGGAGCCGCCGTTGCCATCCTCGGCAATGCCATCGGCCCAATTGCCGTTGTCGTTGGCATTGAAGGTGATGGTGCCGTTGGCCAGTAGGCCGCTGTAGGTGCCAAATTGCAGAGCGGTGGTTTCCACGCTGCCGACTTGGCGCTCCAACACCCAATCACCCCCGCGGCTGGCGGCGCCCGTGGCGTCGTCGGAGGCGGCCACGTCGGCGCCGGTTTTGGCTGCCAGCGCTTGGATAAAGTCTTGGCCTTGGCCATTGGCGCCAACCGTGCAGCCGTACAACAGAATGTCGCCATCGGCGCTCAGCGCCTTGCCAATGCTGGCCAGGGCTTCACCGTGGGCGGCCAGGTTGCTGTTGTCCAGCCAGCCATTGCCCAGTTGCACCTTGCCGGTGTCACCGTGGCTGATGATATGGATGGCATCGATATCGCTGCGGTCTTTGAGGTATTCGGCGATCTGTTGCAGGCCGTCTTTATTGCTGTCCAGCACCACCACTTCGGTGCCGGGCTTGAGGCCATCAATCAACTGTTGCTTGTCGCCTACCTGGCCGTCGATAAACACCACGTCATGGCGGTTATCGCTGGTGGCGGCCGGTGGCGGTGTGCTGGTGGCGCTGGCGTGTTGCGAGCTGTCGTCGGCGCTGGTGTTCTTGGCGGCGCTGTCGGCCGTGGCCTGGTCGTTGCTGTTGGCGGCGGCGTCGGCCACCGTGGCGGCGACGGCGCCGTCGAACAGCATGCGTGGTTCCAACAAGGATGCCAGCGGCGCACGTTTGGCAGAGGTGCCCGCTTGGGCAGACCAGAACAGGTCAAAGAACTTCACAGGCAACCTCCATGTACGGCGCGAGACAACAACTTTGTGGGAATGTTCCGAAGGCAAATATCCGGGTTTTTATTGTAGGACACAATCCTTGAACGCATTGCCACGTTGCCGCCAGTCGGTCTGGCAGGCGGGAGGTGTCTAGCCCGGCGCCTCGGCTAGAAGCCGCTCTCGCGCACACCCAGCGCCGCCATCCGGCGCCACAGCGAACCCAGCACCGACTCGCCCTTGCCCTCAATCACCACCACCCCACGCAGCGGCTGCGCCGGCGCGGCGAAGTCGTCGAGTAACTGCAGTCGGGCGCCGTACTGCGCCTGTAGCGGTTCGGCTTGTTGCAGCGCATTGCGCCTTACCGCGATAGGGCCGTGGTGGTCCGAGGCCAAGGCTTCCAGTTGCAGGTAGGCCACGCCGTTGGCGTCCACTTCCTGCAAACGCACGTGGGGCGCGGCGCGGGCCGGGTCGTCGGCAACAAAGCGGCCCTCAGCGCCTGGGGCTACGCGCCAGAGTTGGTCTTCGGGCAAATAGCCGCGCAGTTGCAGGCCGGGGGCGATGACCCGCACCAGTACATCGCGCGGGGCCAACCAACGGCCCGGCATCAGGTTGGGCATGAGCTCGCGGACAGTACCGGCCTGGGGTGCGCGCACTTGCAAGCGTTGGCGCTGTGCAGCCAAGCCGCGGTACTCGGCCACCGCCTCGGCCAGTTGCTGCTCCAGTACACCGATATCAGCGATAGTTTCGCTGCGCCCAGCCTGACGCTTGAGTTGCAGCTGCAGAATGTCGATTTGGCTGCGCACAATGGCCTGGCGCGAGTCCAGGTCCGGGGCTTCCAACTCCAGCAGCACATCGCCCGGTTTAACGGCTTGGCCATCCACCACCTGCACGCGTTTCAAACGGGCCGGCAGTGGCGCATACAGGGCGGTGTTACCGACGGCTTCCAATTGCGCGGGAATCTCCACCGTCGTGCGCCAAGGCAGCAACAGAAGCAGGGCCAGCGCCAGCAGTGTGGCGCCAAGCAGCAAGGTTTTGCCGGGGTGGGCGCGCTCGCGTTGTTGCCACCACACCTGGGCTTCCTTGAGTACCGGCAACACGATAAACCAGAGCAATTCCACCAGCATCAGGAAGATGCCCAGCACCTTGAAGAACATGTGGTACACCGCCAAGGCGATGCCGAAAAACAGCACTGCGCGCCACAGCCAGGAACCGTAACCCCACCACAGCAGGCGCCGTTGTAGGGTCGGCGACCAAGGCTCCGGCGCCGGTTCGCCATAGCCGAACAGCGCTTCACGCAGGCGCCAGCGGCACAGGGCAAAGGCGCGGCCCTGGAGGTTATCCACACCCCATAAATCGCTGAGCAAAAAATAACCGTCGAAGCGCATAAACGGATTGAGGTTGACCGCCAAGGTGGTCAGCCAGGTGGCGCTGGCCAGCATAAAGGCGGCGCTGCGCGCCGGGCCGTCGGGCAAGAGTGACCAGGCCAGCAGCGCCAGGCAGGCCAGCAGCAACTCGGCCATAACCCCACCGGCGCCAATCAGCAAACGCGAGCGGCGCTCATTCACCCGCCAGGCATCGCTGACGTCGGTGTAAAACATCGGCAGCATCACCATAAACGCCACGCCCATGCTCTGCACCCGGCAACCAGCGCGCTTGGCCATATAGGCATGGCCGAATTCGTGGCACAGCTTGGCAAACGTCAGCGCCACGGCAAAGGCGGCGGCACCGCCGAGGCTAAACAGGTGCGGAAAGGTGGCGATAAACCGCTCCCAGTCGCGCGCCACCAGCAGGCCGCCGAGCAGCAATACCAGCGGCATGCCAATGCGCAGCAAATTCGGGCCAAAGCGTTGCAGCAGGGGCCAGGTGCGGTTGAGAAAGGCGTCCGGGCGCCACAGTGGAATGCGGAAAAACAGGTATTGGTGCAGCAGCGTTTGCCACAACCCGTGTTTGCCTTGCTGCGCCTTGGTGGCATAACTGGCGCGTTGTTCGCTATCCACCGCGCTGATCAGGTCGTGACCACGGAGAAAACGCAGCAGCTCTTCCAGGTCATCCTCGGCCAGCGGCACGCCGGGCTCACGGTTGGCCGCCTGCAGTACATGTTCAGCGTGGCCCAAGCCCCAATGGCGCAGCAGGCGCATGGCCGCGCCGCCGAGTTTGAAATAGCGCCCGCGTAGCGGGTCGGCCAGGGTCCATTGCGGCGAGCCATCCAGCGCGGCCGCCGCCGGGGAAACCTGCAAATCGGCGCGCAGCCCGGGCAGTTGCATCTACAAACCCACCGTCTGGCGCAGCGCCGCCAAGGGCCGGCGTAATAGATACAGCGCCAGCGGCGCACGTTCGCCATACAGCTTGGCGGTGCCGCGCAGGCCAATACGTGGCGGGCTGTCGCTAAAGCTGGCGTCCAGGCGATAGGCCAGTTGGCCGGTGGCGGTCTGCTCGGCTTCGTAGGCGCTGCGTTGCAGATGGGCGATATGCCGGTGCAGGGGATCGCTGTCGAGAAACAGGCTGATTTCGCTGCCGGGGGCAAAGGCCAGGGCATCGCCCACCGCCAGTTCGATGCGCAGTTCGGCTTGGTTGGGGTCGGCAATTTCCATCAGCCGCTCGCCGGTTTGTACCGGTTTGCCGGTCCAGCGTTGGGCGTCGGCGAATACCGCAATGCCGTCGCGCTCGGCGCGTACTTCGGTGCGCGCCAACAGTTGCTTGGCGTAGTCACGCTCGGCGCGTTTTTGCTCGACGCGGGCGGCGAACAAGTCGATGCGCGCGCTGGAGTCGGCATCGGCAAAGGCCCGTTGCGCATTGGCTTTCAACTCCGCCTCGGCCACATTCAGGCTGCGTTCGGCGACATCGGCCTGGGCCTTGATGCTGGTGGCATCAAAGCGCACCAGCACGTCGCCGGCTTTTACCCCTTGGTTGGGTTTGACCAGAAACTCGGCAATCACCCCGTCCACCGGCGCGGCCACCACTTGGCCGCCCAAGGGCACCACCTCGGCCGGCGCCAGCACCGACTGCCGAATCGGCACCAGCAGCACCAGCAGGGCAGCCGCAGCCAACGCGAGCATTTTCTTTTTCGGCCAGCGCAAGCGCCACGGCTTACCCGGTTGCAGCGCCCGCCAGGCGTGGCTGTAACAGTCGGCCAGTTGCACCAGCAGGGTCTGTTCGGCCTCGCTCCAAGGCAGCTCGCGGGCAATCCACAAACCGCCAAAGGGTTGCTGCTGGCGATCTAAAAGCGGCAACCACACTACCTCAGCGGCGGACAGGCTTTGCCAATCGGCCTGGCTTTGCTCGTCCAGGCTGGCAGCGGGGACCACGCCTGGAATGTGCGAGCGACCCTGGCGCAACAACTGCGCAGCGGCATGTTCAACAAAGGCGACAAAGGGCGCGTTGGGTTCAACCACACTTACGCCGGTCAGGGCGCGCACCTTGCCGGCAATCAGCAGCGCAGCATGGCGAAAACCAAACAGCCCCTGGCCGTCATTGACCAGCGCATAGGCCAGGTGGTCGATGTCTTTGGCCGCGCGGGCCTGGCGTTCCAGCAGCAGAAACTGGGCGATCAGCCGCTCGGCCAGGCCCGGCTGCGAGGCCGTCATGGCGACTCCGCAAACTGCGCGCTGCCGCTCATGCCGGCGAGCAAACCGCTGGCATCAGCGGGCAGGGTGCCGATCAGCAGCAGCGTTTGGCTGCCTTCATCAATGCGCGCGCCCAGGCGTTTTACTGTGACCTGCAAGGGCGTGCCGGTTTCATCGGCGGTGAACTGAAAATGGCTGCCGGTCTTGAGCCAGCCCAGCCAACTGGAGGGCACTAGCAGGTGCACTTCCAACGTGCGGTTATCGACGATTTCCAGCAGCGGCGTGCCACCACTGACACTTTCAAACGGCTGCACCTTGCGCTGCACCACCCGCCCGCTAAAGGGCGCTACCACCGTGCAACGGCGCGTTTGCACCTGGTACACCTTGGCCTCGGCCTGAGCCTGGGCCAGCTTTGCCTCGGCCTGGGCTACTTCAAAACGCCCAACAGAATTCAGCGCGGCCAATTGGTTGTTGTGTTTGAGCTGTTCATTGGCTGCGCGCACTGCCGCCTGGGCGGCCTCCTGCTGGGCTTGATAGGCACTGCAATCGAAGCGCACCAGCACATCGTCTTTTTTGAAGTCTTGGCCCTCGGCAAAGGGCATCTCGGTGATGCGCCCGGCCAGCTCGCTAGAGAGGGTCGCCTGATCACGCGCCCGCAGCACGCCACGGGCGGTGCGCGGGGCGCTGGTGTTGGCGGCGGGGGTGGCCAGCAGAGGGTCGTCGTCGGCGTGGGCAAACGCGGGCGGCAGCAGAAATAGGGCCGAGGCGGCTATCCATAAAGCGGCGGTGTGCAAACTGCTCTCCTTGCCTGCGTTTTTTCCGCAGTGTACGTAAGAAGAGGGTTGTCGAGAACAGGGGGGGAGCGACGCGGTAAGAGGTTCTCTGGGCTAAGGTCAGAAGGCGCAGCCGAGCCGAACAGCGCAGCGTAGTGCACTACGTGAGCATGTGAGGCGAGGTTGCAACGCAGTATGGCCGACAACCAGAGGACCGGACGTCTTACGACGAACAGGAGATTTCCAAGTGCTTGCCCCATTCCGGCGGGCGCTCGGCAAAGCGTTCGTTGCCCGGCTGCTCGTCGAACGGTTTGCTCAGCACCGTATGGAGCAAACGCACTTCGCTGTAATCGCCTTTCTCTGCGGCCTCGATGGCTTGCTGCGCCAGGTAATTGCGCAGGATGTATTTCGGGTTGACCGCATGCATACGCTGTTGCCGTTCGGCTTGCTGCAGGCCTTCGGAGTCGCTGCGGGTTTGGTAGTCGGCCGCCCAGCTATCAAAACCTGCGAGGTCGACAAACTCATCGCGCAGGCGGTTGAGCGCGTCCGCTGGCGCGCTGTTGCCCAACTCGCGGAAAAACCGCGTGTAGTCCACTGGGCTGGTTTGCATCAGTTGCAGCAGGCGTTCGACTAGCGCGCTGTCTTTTTCATCGGCGCTAAACAGGCCCAGGCGTTTACGCATCAGGTCGAGGTAATGCGCCTGGTACAGCGGCAAGAACAGATTGAGGGTGTCGCGCAGCGCCTCCACGCCTATAAACGGCGTTAGCGCCTGGGCCAAGGCCGAGAGGTTCCAATGGGCAATCGGTACTTGGTTGCTAAAGGAATAGCGGCCGGCGTCGTCGGAGTGGTTGCAGATAAATTTCGCGTCAAAGTCGTCAAGAAAGGCAAACGGGCCGTAGTCGAAGGTGATGCCGAGGATCGACATATTGTCGGTGTTCATCACCCCGTGGCAGAAACCGTAGGCTTGCCAGTAGGCGATCAGCTCGGCGTTGCGCTCCACGACTTCACGAAACATCGCCAGGTGCGGCTCGGGCTGCGCCAAGCACTCGGGGAAATGGCAGCTCAGCACATGCTCGGCCAGGGCTTTGAGCTGTTCTTCCTGCTTGGTGTAGTAAAAGTATTCGAAGTGGCCAAAGCGCACATGGCTCGGCGCCAGGCGCAGCACCATGGCCGCGCTTTCTTTTTTCTCACGCCAGACCGGGGTGGTTGAGCCGGTGACACACAGCGCGCGACTGCTGGGAATGCCCAGGGCATGCAGCGCTTCAGAGGCGAGAAATTCGCGGATCGAGGAACGTAGCACCGCGCGGCCATCGCCCATGCGTGAGTAGGGGGTTTGTCCGGCGCCTTTGAGGTGCAGGTCCCAGTGTTCGCCGGCCTCGTTTACCACTTCACCGAGCAGCAGGCCACGGCCATCGCCCAGGCGTGGGTTGTAGGAGCCGAATTGGTGGCCGGAATAGACCATGGCGCGGGGTTCGGCGCTTTCCCAAAGTTTGTGGCCGGCGAAGATTTCGGCGAATACCGGTTGTTCGGCTTCGGCGGGGTCGAGGTCGAGCAGGGTCATGGCGGCGGGGCTGGCGACCACAAGGCGCGGTTCGTCGATGGGCTCGGGCAGCACTTCGGTGGAGAAGGCGTCGCCGAGGCGGGCGAAACGGTTGTCGAAATCTAGCTCGGCGAGGGTTTTCAACGGCTACGTCCCTTGGGTAATGAGTGGGCGTGGGGTTTGCGCGGCGTTACGGGCTTGTAGGGTGTGCTGTGCGCACCAGCTCTTGGTGTTTTTCTTCGTTACCGCGTGGGCTGATAGATCTATTTCGCGCCTTACGCGCGAGTTACTTTTTGCAGTCGCCGGGATGCCGGACCACAAAAAAGTAACCAAAAACGCTAGCCCCTGCATCGGGTCTACGCTGCGCTCCGACTCCCCTCGCTAACGGGGCGGGTGCATCAAGATCACATGCCAGATCAAGAGCAGATCAAGATCAAGCTCCTCTCCCGTAAAGAGGAGAGCGGACTTACCGAGTAATCCGGCTGGCTCGCAGATGAATTCCCCTCTCCCGCTTGCGGGAGAGGGGCTAGGGGTGAGGGCTGGCCTTCACTCGGTCTGCACTTCGTAGGCGCTAGCAAGCTGGCTCCTACGTTTACGGTTTAGGTGTTGCCGTTTCTTCCGGTTGTTCTTCATGGGCAATCTTCTGTTCTTGCCCATGCTGGTTGGCCAGGTAGATTTCCATCTTCGGTGTGGCGCTGGAGTTAATGTCGTTGTCGCGGAACAGTTGGTCGATGCGGCGGTTGAGTTCGTCGGTAGCCAGGCCACGATCGCCGAGTTCGCGGACGTAGATTTTCAGTTCGTGGTCCAAGGTGCTAGCGCCGTAGGCGGTCAGTTGCACGGTGGGCGCCGGGTCGCGCAGGACGCGGGAGTTTTCCTGTACCGCTTGCATCATCAGTTTGCGCACCAGTTCCAGGTCGCTGCCGCGCTGGACGTTAAAGGTCAGCACGATGCGGGTGACGGTGTCGGTTAGCGTCCAGTTGATTAACTGGCTGGTGAGGATGGTTTGGTTCGGCACGATTACCGCTTTACGGTCGCCGTCGGTGATGTGCGTGGCGCGGATGCGGATGCGGTTGACGGTGCCGGTTACGGTGCCGATGGTCACCAGGTCGCCAATCCGTACTGGGCGTTCGAACAGCAGAATGATGCCGGAAATAAAGTTGGCGAAGATCGCTTGCATACCAAAACCGATACCCACCGACAGCGCCGCTACCAGCCATTGCAGCTTGTCCCAGCTCACCCCGAGGGTCGACAGGGTGCTGACGATACCGATGCCGGCAATCGCGTAGGAGAGCAGGGTGGTGGTGGCGTAAGCGCTGCCTTGGGCCAGTGACAGGCGCGAGAGCACCAGCACTTCCAGCAAGCCGGGCAGGTTGTTGGCCAGGGCAATGGTCACGCCGATGATCAGCAGAGCACCGAGCACGTCGAGCAGGCTGATTGGCACCTGCGTGGCGGCGTTGCCGGTACCGGCGGCGTATTGGTAGAGGGTGACGTTGTCGAGGTAGGCGAACACGCTAATCAGGTCGGCCCATACCAGGTACAGGCAGCCGATAAAGCCGGCCAGCAAGGTCAGGCGGATCAGGCGCAGGGATTGTTGGTTGACCTGGTCGATATCCAGGGTCGGGGTTTCTACCGGTACTTCGTCGCCGTCGACATTTTCTTTGGCTTGCGCTTGGCGCTTGGCCAGGGCGCGGGCATACGCCAGGCGCCGGGCGGCCACGGCCAGGCCGCGAACAAACGCCGCCTCGACGATCAGCCAGATAATCAGCAAGTACAGGGTGTTGATCAGCCGGTCGGTGAGTTTCAGCGAGGTGTAGTAGTAGCCAAAACCTACAGCAATGATTAGCGCGAACGGCAGCAGGGTGAAGGCGGCACCAATTACCAGACGGAACGGCGAAGCGTGTTCGCGCAACTGTTCGCCCAACAGCAGTTTGCCCAACAGCCAGGTCATCAGGCAGAAGCAGGTCAGCACGATAACGATGCCAATCACGTCTTCGGCCAGCGCCGCTGGTTGTTGCTCGGCCACGCTTACCACCGCCACCAGGGCCATCACCACCAGACCGAGGTTACGCACTTGTTTGCTGATGAAGTCCACCTGCGGGCGTGGCCAGCGGAAGTGCAGTTCGGCCACGCCACCGGGCGCCAGAATACGGTAGAGGGTATAGAACACCAGCCAGGCCTGGGCCATCTCTAGCAAGGCGAGGCCCAGCGCGGCGTTTTGCCCGCGGGCGTCGATGCGCAGCGCCAAGCCGCCCAAGGCCAGCAATAACGACACTGGCAGGGCCAGCAAAATGTTCAGCAGCAGGGCCAGCGGCGTGTGCAGTTGACTGTCGCGTTTGTAGTGGCCGATGTCTTCGTGCAGCGCGTTGAGCTTGCGGTAGATGGTGGCGCGCTGCCAGATCAGCAGGCCGCTGACCAAGGCCAAGGGAATAAAGAACCACGGCCGTTCGCCCAAGGCTTCAAACAATTGCTTGATGCCGGCGCCCCAGGCGATATCGGCCACTTGGCTTTGCAGATAACGCGGCGCGATGCGCAGCCAGGCGAAGTCCAGCGGCTTGTTGCTGGGAATCCAGAACATTTGTTCTTCCAGCGTGGCGCGCAGGGATTTAGCCGTGGCTTGCAGCTGTTTCTGGTTGAGCTGCAGGGTGATCGACTCGTTAAGCAGGGCGTTGAGTTCGCGGCTCAGACGGTCGAGCAGCTCGCTGCGGGTATTGGCCAGTTCCAGCAAGGTGCGGCGCAGTTCCGGGGTGACTTGCTCGGCCGGCTGCTTGGCCAGCAGGCTGTCGACGTAGTTTTGCGGGCTGCTGTATTGGTCACGGGTTTGGTTGAGGTCGAACTGGTACAGGCGGATATCGGCAATCTCGTCGGCCAGGTCTTTGTTCATGGCCAACTGCGGCAGCGATTGCTTTTGCTGGTAGAGGATTTTCGACAGCAGCAGGCTGCCTTTGAGCACGTTGATCTGCTCTTCCAGGGATTGATCGGCCTGGTTGATGCTGTCCAGTTGCTGCTTGGTCAGCAGATTTTCGCGGGTCAGGTCGTTAAGGCGGTCGGTGGCGCGCAGCAGATAGTCGGAGAGTTTCAGGTTTTGCGCGCTTTCTATGGCCACCACGCTGTCGGAGCCGGCGGCGTGGGCTTCACGGGATAACTCCACCACGGTTTTTTCCGACTGCGCGCGGCGTTTTTCGCTGATCAGGGTTTGCAGATCGTTGCTGGTTTGTTCGGCGCGGGCAATGCGTTCGACCAGCAGGTCGCGCTGGCTATTGCCCAAGTCCTGCAACTGGTTGTTGGCCGCCAGTTCAGCGCGGCGCAGGGTGGTTTTTGCCGCCAAGGCTGCCTGTTCGGCAGTGAGCTGGTCACGGCGTTCGGCGGGCAGGGTTTTGCCGGCTTCCTTGCCCGATTTGAGCAGGTTGCTGATTTCCTGGGCGCGGGTCTGGCCAGCGCTGATTTCCGCTTGGGCGCGCTCCGGGCGGGTTTGCGCGGTAAGGATGTCGCTGTTGGCCACCGCCAGGGCTTTTTGCCAATCGCTTTGCTGGGTGCTGAGGTCGGTCAGCTTTTGCTCAAGCTGCGGAATGCTGTAGCTGCCATAGCGTTGACGAAATTGTGTGGGCGGTGTGGCTTTGAGCTTGGCCAGAGCGTTCTGGCTATCGCTGATCAGGCGCGGGGCGTCAGTGATTTTTTGTTTAAGCGCTGCCAGTTGTGCGTCGGCAGTGTCTTTTTCCGCCAATAGGGCCAGGGTGCTTTCCAGGGTCTGTTTGACCGTGGACAGGTCTGGCTCGGCCAGCTTGCGGTCGGCCAGGGTATCCAGACTGCGTTGCACGTCGGCGGCAGCGGGCGGGTCAGCCGCGTGCACGGGCGAAACACTAAAAAGCAGGCCTAGCAGGCCCGCGGTGATCAAGCGGCGAAGCGGGGTACAGAACAAGGGCATGGTCGCGAATCGTGCGGCTCAGGAAGCTGAGGAGTTTAGAGGAACAAGCCAGGGCCGGGGCGGCTACCTTCGGGAAATTTGACGCCGACCTTGCGGATCTTGTTCCCTTCCATGGCGGCAACGGTCCAGGTCAGACCATTCCACTCCACCTGGTCGCCGATTACCGGCTCGCCACCAATCTCATGGGAGATAAAGCGCCCCAGCGGCAGTGTGCCGTCCACATCGCCAACTTTAAGCCCGTAAAGCGCGGCAATGGCGCTGAGTTCGGCATCGCCTTCAAGCACGAAATCACCAAAGAAGCGCAGGTCCAGGCCGCGCTTGGGTGCCTGACTAAACAGTTTGCCCAGCGCTGGCAGGTCGTGTTCGTGGCCGACTACACAGAGCATATCGCCGGCTTCCAGCGTGGTACTACCGGAGGGGTGGAGCAGCTCGGTGCCACGGAATAGTGCGGCAATACGCGTGCCTTCAGGCATATTCAGCTCGCGCAGGGCGGCGCCGATGCACCATTTCTCGGCGCCCAGGCGATAGACAAACAGCTCCCACTGGCTGGTGGGGTGCACTTCCAAGCCTGCGCGGGAAATGGGTGCCGGCTCTGGCGGTACGGTTACCCGTAGCCATTTCGCCACCCACGGCAGGCTCGTGCCTTGTACCACCAAGGAAACCAGGACGATAAAGAACGCCAGGTTGAAGTACAGCTGTGCGTGTTCCAGGCCAGCCATCAACGGGAACACCGCCAAAATAATCGGCACCGCACCGCGCAAGCCGACCCAGGCGATAAACACTTTTTCGCGGTCATGGAACGCTTTGAACGGGAACAGGCCGACCGCTACCGACAGCGGCCGCGCGATCAAAATCATCCACAGCGCCAGGGCCAGGGCGGGCAGGGCGATAGGCAGTAAGTCGTGGGGCGTTACGAGCAGGCCGAGCACCAAGAACATGCCGATCTGCGCCAGCCAGGCCAGGCCGTCGAGCATATGCAAAATACCGTGGCGCGAGCGGATGGCCTTGTTGCCCAGCACCAGGCCGCACAGGTACACAGCCAAAATACCGCTGCCGTGCAGGGCGTTAGTCAGGGCGAAAATCAGCAAGCCGCCGCTGACTACTAACAGTGGGTAAAGGCCGTGGGCCAAGTGAATGCGGTTGACCAGCTTAAGCACCACCCAGCCGCCGCCCAGGCCAATGATTGCGCCAATACCGAACTCACGCAGCAGGTGCAGCAACAGGCTAAAGCCGAACTCGTTTTGGCCGCTGGCGAGCATGTCGATCAGGGTCACGGTAAGAAACACCGCCATCGGGTCGTTGCTCCCGGACTCGATCTCCAGGGTGGCGTTTACCCGCTCGTTCAGGCCTTTGCCGCCGAGCAAGGAAAACACCGCCGCGGCGTCGGTGGAGCCGACAATGGCGCCGATCAAAAGGCCCTGCATCAGATTGAGGTTGAACAGCCAGGCGGCGGCCATGCCCGTCAGCCCGGTGGTGATCAGCACACCGACGGTAGCCATCGACAACGCCGGCGACAGCGCCACGCGGAAACTGGACACCCGCGTGCGCAGGCCGCCGTCGAGCAGAATCACTGCCAACGCCAGGTTGCCCACCAGGTACGAAAGGGGATAGTTGCTGAAACCGATACCGCCAGGGCCATCAACGCCGGCGATCATGCCGACGGCCAGGATGATCACCAGAATCGGGATGCCCAAGCGCGAAGAAAGCGAGCTCACCAAAATGCTCGCGCCCACCAGCAATGCGCCGATCAGGAACAGGCTATTGATGGCGGTGGCATCCAAGGGCGGAACTCCAGGCAGAACGGCGGATAGATCGAAAATGACCTAGAGCATGCAGCAGGCATGCCAGACGATTCTAACCTGCACTTTCCCAAGCCTGTCAAAAAAAAGCCCCGCGTCAAGGCAGGGCATGGTTTAGTCGTGCGGATGCTATTGCTCTTCGTAGGGTGTGCTGCGCGCACCAAGCGATTTTTGCGTGTACGCCTTGGTGCGCACAGCACACCCTACGAGGTATATCTGCCGTTATCGGTGTTTAGAACCACGCGTCTTTCATGGCCAAACACGTATCGTCCTTGGCCTCCAGAATCGCCAAGTCATGGTGCATGCTTGGCACTTCCCAGGTCAGGAAGTAGCGCGCGGCTTGCAGCTTGCCGGTGTAGAAGTCGTGGTCTTGGGCATTGCCTTTGGCCAAGCCTTCTTCGGCGCGAATGGCCTGTTCCAGCCAGCGCCAGCCAATGACCATGTGGCCAAACACTTTCAGGTACAGCGCCGAGTTGGCCAGGCTTTCGTTGACCTTGCCGCTCATCAAGTCGCCGAGCAGCGCCAGGGTCACGGTGGTCAAGCGCGAGAGCAGATGTTCCAGCGGTTCCCGCAGGGCGTTGAGCGACTCGTACTCGGCCGCGCGTTGGCAGCAGGTCTGCACCAGCTTGACCAACTGCTTCAACGCCGCGCCGCCGTTCATGGACACTTTGCGGCCGAGCAAATCGAGCGACTGAATGCCGTAGGTGCCTTCATGGATAGGGTTCAGGCGGTTGTCGCGGTAGTACTGCTCCACTGGGTAATCGCGGGTATAGCCGTGGCCGCCGAGAATCTGGATGGCCAGTTCGTTGGCTTTCAGGCAGTAGTCCGAAGGCCAGGACTTCACAATTGGGGTCAGCAGGTCGAGCAGTTCCAGGGCGGTTTTGCGCTCTTGCTCGCTTTCCAGGGTTTGCGTGTCGTCGAACAGCCGCGCGGCGTACAGCGCCAGGTCGAAGGAGCCTTCAACGTAGGCCTTCTGGGTGAGCAGCATGCGGCGTACGTCGGCGTGTTCAATGATCGCCACCTGCGCAGTGGTCGGGTCTTTACCGTCGGGCAGGCGGCCTTGCGGGCGCTGACGGGCGTAGTCCAGCGAATACAGGTAGCCGGCATAACCAAGCATCACCGCGCCCATACCCACGCCGATGCGCGCTTCGTTCATCATCTGGAACATATACGCCAGGCCGGCGTGCGGTTTGCCCACCAAGTAGCCCACGCACTCACCGTTATCACCGAAGTTCAGCGCGGTGGAGGTGGTGCCGCGCCAGCCCATCTTGTGGAACAGGCCGGCGAGAATCACGTCATTGCGCTTGCCCAGCGAGCCGTCATCGTTAACCAGAAACTTGGGCACGATAAACAAGGAGATGCCCTTAACCCCGGCCGGTGCGTCCGGTAGCTTGGCCAGCACCATGTGCACAATGTTTTCCGACAGTGGGTGGTCGCCGCCGGAGATAAAGATTTTGTTGCCCTTTATCCGGTAAGTGCCATCGCCAGCGGGTTCGGCGCGGGTGCGCAGGTCGGACAGGGACGAACCGGCGTGGGGCTCGGTCAAGGCCATGGTGCCAAAGAAGCGGCCGTCGATCATCGGCTGCAGGAAGCGTTGCTTTTGTTCCTCGCTGCCAAAGCTCTCAATCAGGTTGGCCGCACCCATGGTCAGAAATGGGTAGGAAGTAGTGGCAGCGTTGGCCGACTGAAAGTGGCAAAAGCACGCTTGCGACAGCAGGGTTGGCAGTTGCATGCCGCCGGCTTCGAAGTCGCGCGAGGCATTCAGAAAGCCGGCTTCAAGGAAGGCATCCACCGCCGGTTTCACTTCCGGAATCAGCACCGCGGCGCCGTCGACGAATTGCGGTTCGTGTTCGTCGTTCTTACGACAGTGCGGGGCGAACAGGTTTTCGGCAATGCTGCGGGCGGTGTCGATAGCGGCGTCAAAGGTTTCGCGGCTGTGCTCGGCGAAACGCTCGCGCTGGGTCAGGGCTTCGGCATCCAGCACTTCGTAGAGCTCGAAGGCCAGGTTACGGGAGCTGAGCAGAGTCTCGGACATGCGGCGTACCTGTTGGTTATTGAGAGATCGGCCTTGGGCCTGTGCCAGGAGTCTAGTGCGCGGGGCAGGCAGCGCCTAGCTCTATACAGGCCAGTGATAAAGCAGCAAAACCCGGTGCGCAGGGCTGGTAAACTTCGCCGCCAAAGCAGCGCCCGAGGACCATGCAGGATGAACTACCGCCACGCCTTTCACGCCGGCAACCATGCCGATGTGCTCAAGCACCTTATCGTCAGCCGCATCATTGCCCTGCTGGCGCGCAAAGAAGCCCCGTTCGTGTGCATCGACAGTCACGCCGGCCTTGGCCTCTACGACCTCAAGGGCGACGAAGCGAGCCGCACCGGCGAATGGCTGGAAGGCATCGCCCGCCTGTGGAACGCCGCTGAGCGGCCGGCCAGCACCGACGATTATTTCGGTGTGCTCAAGGCCATGAACCCCGATGGCGAGCTGCGCTACTACCCAGGCTCTCCGGAACTGGCCCGCGAGCTGACCCGCGCCCAAGACCGCGTGCTGCTTAACGAAAAGCACCCGCAGGATGGCCAACTGCTCAAAGAAAATATGAAAGGCGACCGCCGCGTGGCCGTGCACCTGGGCGAAGGCTGGCATGTGCCGCGTGCCCTGCTGCCGGTGGCAGAAAAGCGCGCCTTGCTGCTGATCGACCCGCCGTTTGAGCAGAGTGATGAGCTGGACCGCTGCATCACCGCGCTTAACGAAAGCATTGGCCGTATGCGCCAGACCATCGTCGCCATTTGGTACCCGATCAAGGATGAGCGTCAGCTCAAGCGTTTCTACCAAGGCCTGAGCAAATCCACCGCGCCGAAACTGCTGCGCGCTGAGCTGTTTGTGCATAGCCCGGACGATGCCACCCGCTTAAGCGGCTCCGGCTTGGTGATTGCCAATGCGCCGTGGGGCTTGGAAGACGAGTTGAAGCAATTGCTGCCATGGCTGGCCAAGACCCTGGCGCAAAGCCAAGGGGATTGGCGTCTGGATTGGTTGATTGCCGAGTGACGGCGGCGTTGAGTGGCTGGCTTTAAATTCTGGATCCCCCCCCGCGCGGGGGACGCGGAACACATCTAACCCTTCGGCCGCTTCGCATCCACATAGTAGGTCAACTGCTGCCGTGGGTTGAGGTATTCGCGCTCGGCTTCGCCCAACTCGGCCGGCCTTACGCTGCGGGCAATCGCCAGCTCGGGCTCATGCTCGAGGTTTACGATCAGCGCTTCGCTTTTGGGGATATGCGCTTCGTACACAATCAACGTCGGTTTCAGCGGCAAGCTCGGGTGCATGCCTAGCACCAAGCCAAAGCGGCTGTCGTCGAGCTGCACCAGGCTTCCCGGTGGATACACGCCCATACAGCGGATAAAGGCCTTCAGCGCCACCTGATCGAAGCGTTCCTTGTACTGCTTGAACATCCGCGCCAGGGCTTCGTGGGGGCTGATGGCCTCGCGCGGGTTGAGTGGGTTGCACAGGTTGTCGAAGACATTGGCGATGGTCACCACGCGGCTCAGGCGGCCAATGGCCGCTTCATGCAGGTGGTTGGGGTAACCACTACCGTCGCAGTATTCGTGGTGCTCGGCGATGATGCGCAGCACCTCGTCATCAAGCATCAACTTTTGCCCACGGCGCCGGCCAAACTCGCTGTGCATCTGTAAAAACTGCAGCTCCGGACGGTTCAGCGGCTCGGTTTTGAGCAGTACCTTGCTTGGCACATCCAGCTTGCCCATGTCGTGCAACAGCGCGCCCAGGCCAATGGAATGGCAGGCCTCGCTGTCGTAGCCGAGCTGACGGCCGAGCATCATCGACAGCACTGTCACGTTTAACGCATGGGAGTACGCGTCTTCGGCGGCTTTGCCGTTGATGCTATGCAGCACCACACCATCCTCGGCCATCATGGTGCCAACCAATTCGCGCACCACTTCGCCTGCCTGTTTGACCACGTCTTCAGGGGCGCGCTGCAGCGTTTTAGTCAGCTCTTTGACCATTTGGCTGGTGTGGATGAACTTGCGGTCGACCTCGGCCAACCGTTTGCGCAGCTTGGACAGTTTTACTGCGCGGGCTTGCGCCGCCAGTTCTTCGGCGCTGGGCGGCTTGGCTGCTGGCGGGGCTTCTTCGGCTATCACCGGTGGCTGTTCGTCCGGGTGTGGCAGCGGTGGGCAATCGCTGCGTGCCGGGTCGTAACGCACCTGCGCCAAGCCGAGCGCGAGAAGGGCGTCGAGCTGGGCCTGGTCTTTGATTTTGAAGTTGCTAAAGGCGAAGTCGTGCTCCCACCAACCCAGGTCAAGCTGGACGTACAGACCGACACAAAGCTGTTGCGGAACAAGAAGTTTTTTTGAATCTGGCATGCCGGGCTCTTGGGGCCGCTGCTAATAAGGCCCTAGAGTCTAGCGTGCCAGAGGCTGGGTGTGGCCAGCCTAATGGCTAAAAGCCAGCTTTTACTTGCCAGCGTTTTTGCGATTGACCTGCTGGGCGGCGTTGATGATGTCGGCGCCGATGGCTGCTTCGTACTGTTTCCACACGGGCTGCATGGCCGCGCGCCACTCGCTGCGCTCCTGTTCGGTGAGGACGATCAGCTTGGTTTTACCCTGACTCAGGCGCTGCCGGGCTTCGACGTTTTGCTGCTCGGCTGCATTGTTTACCGCGAAGGTGACATCTTCGATGATGCCTTCCAGCTCGGTGCGTGTGGCGTGGGGAATGGCGTACCAGAACTTGGTATTGGTCACCAACATGTAGTCGAGCACGCCGTGGTTGGTCTCGGTCATATACGGCTGGTACTTCTCGTACGCCTGGCTGTAGATGTTGGACCAGGTGTTCTCCGTGCCCTGCACCTTGCCATCGGCCATCGCCTGCAATGTGTCGGCAAACGGCAGTCTTACCGGCGTAGCCCCCAAGGCGGCGAATTGGCTTTCAATAATCGGTGACGATTGAATGCGAAATGCCAAGCCCTTGGCATCGGCAGGCCTGTTTAGCGCCTTGGTCGACGACAACTGCTTCATACCGTTGTGCCAATAGGCCAGGCCGGTGATGTTCGACTCCTGCATACCACTGAGTAGCTGACGGCCTTTGGCGCGCTGCTGAAAGCGGTTGACCGCTGCCAGGTCATCGAACAGGAAAGGCAGATCGAAAATCTGCAGCTGTTTGCTGTACTGGCTGAACTTGGCCAGTGACGGGGCGAGGATCTGCACTTTGTTATCGCGCAGCGCCTGCAATTCATCAGCATCGCCATACAGGCTGGAATTGGGGAAGATCTCGACGCTGACCTTGCCGGCCAAGCGCTCCTCTACCAGCTTCTTGAATAGGATCGCGCCCTGGCCCTTGGGCGTGTCATCGGCGACCACATGGGAAAATTTGATAACGATGGGCTCTTCACCAGGAGCGGCACCGACCGCACCGGCAAAACCCAACAAAGCGGCAAAACCTAACAGCAGGCGGCAACGCCCGAGGGGGGATGTGTTCATGCGGACTCTCTCTTTTTTTTATTAGCGCATCCGCTGCGGCTTTTCAGACCGGCAGGGGGCATAACAGCTGGCAGAGGGTCATCCTACAACTTGGTTGTTACCGGCGCACTTAGACCTTAGCAATGCGTGAACGAGTCGAGACTGTAGGCAGTATCGACTCGCTAAAAAACCAGGTTTACAGCAGGCACACGCCAGTTCCGCCCAAGCCGCAATAACCATTGGGATTCTTGGCCAAGTACTGCTGGTGGTAAGCCTCAGCGTAGTAGAAGGCGGGCGCTTCGATGATTTCGGTGGTGATCGCACCAAAGCCCGCCGCTTCCAGCTGCTTCTGGAACGCCGCTTGGCTGCTCAGCGCGGCATCCAACTGAGCGGGGCTGGTGGCGTAAATGGCCGAGCGGTATTGGCTGCCCACGTCGTTGCCCTGGCGCATGCCTTGGGTCGGGTTGTGGATTTCCCAGAAGGTTTTCAGCAGGGCGTCGTAGCTGGTTACCTTCGGATCAAACACCACCAGTACCACTTCGGCATGGCCGGTCAGGCCCGAGCAGGTTTCGTCGTAGGTCGGGTTAGGTGTGTGGCCGCCGGCGTAGCCGACGGCAGTGGTGTACACGCCGGGCTGCTGCCAGAAGCGCCGCTCGGCGCCCCAGAAACAACCCAGGCCGAAAATCGCGGTTTCCATGCCGGCCGGGAAGGGCCCCTGCAGCGGGTTGCCGTTAACGAAGTGCGCCTCTGGCACCGGCATCGGGCTTTCACGGCCGGGCAGGGCTTGCTCGGCAGTAGGCAGGTCGAGCTTGTGGGCGAGAATTTGCGAACGCAGCACCATGGTGGGCTCCTATCTAGGCAAGGGGTTTAACCGTTCTGACGTCTGTATAGAGGATCTACCAGGCCAGAGGTTACAACGGACTTCATGTCGTCGGTCGGCACGGGTAGCGGCGCAGGCTTTCCAGCAGGTCGCGGCCGGGAATGGGCCGGTCAAATAAATAGCCCTGGCCGATATCGCATTTATGCCGGCGCAAAAAACTCAACTGGGCGGCATTTTCGATGCCTTCGGCCACCACCTTGAGTTTCAGGTTGTGGGCCATGGCAATCACCGCTGAGGTGATTTCCATATCGTCCTGGTTGTCGGGGATGTCTTTGATAAAACTGCGATCAATCTTGATCACGTCGATGGGGAATTTCTTCAAATAACTGAGGGACGAGTAGCCGGTGCCGAAGTCGTCCATGGCCAAGGTCAAGCCCAGGCTTTTCAGACGATTGAGCTGCTGGCGCGTGTCGTCAGTGGCTTCCAGCAGCAGGCTTTCGGTCAGTTCCAGCTCAAGCAAATGCGGCGGTAGCATTTCCTCCTGCAGAATGTCAGCTATCGAGCCGACCAGATCGGGGTCGGAAAACTGTTTGGGTGATAGATTGATGGCCACCTGAATATCACCCAGCCCCAACGCGCTCAGTTGCTTGCTCATGCGGCAGGCCTGGCGTGCCACCCATTTACCAATGGGAATGATCAGGCCGGTGTCTTCGGCCACGCTGATAAATTGGTCCGGGTTGATCATGCCCTTTTCCGGATGGTTCCAGCGCAGCAGCGCCTCCATGCCGGTGAGGTGGCCGCTGCGCAGGTCGAGCTTGGGCTGATAGAACACTTCCAGCTCATTCTGCGTCAGGGCGCGGCGCAGGTTGTTTTCCACGAACAGCTTGTAGTTCGCTTCGGCGTTTAGCGCTTCGGTAAACACCTGCACCTGGTGTTTGCCGTTGGCTTTGGCTTTGTGCAGCGCCAGGCCCGCGTGCCTCATCAGCGTATGAGAGTCTTCGCCATGCAACGGCGCGCAGGCCAGGCCGACCGAACCGGTCACGCTGATCAGCTGGTTGTCGACAAACAGCGGCTTGTCCAGGGTTTGCAAGATTTGCCCGGCGATGCGTTGGCCTTCGGCGACGTCGCAGTTATCCAGCAGCACGGCAAATTCGTTGCTGGCAAAACGCGCCAGGCTGTTGTTCGAATTCAAACTGTTGCGCAGGCGCCTGGCCAGGCTCATCAGCAGCTTGTCGCCGGTCTGGTGCCCAAGGCTGTCGTTGATCCGCTTGAAGTTGTCGATGTCCACCAACAGCAGGCAGGTGGGTTGTTCGCTGTTGCCGGAAAAACGCTCTTCCATGCTGCGGATAAACGCCGGGCGGTTACCCAGGCGGGTGAGGTTGTCGGTGTAGGCCAGACGCTCGATGCGTTGCTGGGCTAGCTTGCTCTGGGTGATGTCTTCGTAGATGCCGATGTAATGCGTTAGCTCGCCGTCGCTGCCATACACCTTGGAAATCGACAGATGCCCCCAATACGGTTCCAGGCTTTTACGTCGGCTGCGGAATTCGCCATGCCAGCTGTTTTGCTGGGCCAGGTTGGAGTGGGCGTCAAATAGCAAGTCGCTGAGGTTGGCCAGCGCGGGCAGCTCGGACAGGCGCCGGCCTTGCACCTCATCCGGGCTGAACAGGGTTATAGCGGTAAAGCTTGGGTTGACGTATTCGACAATGCCGTCGCGGTCGATCAGCAAAAACGCGCTGGCGCTTTGTTCCACCGCGCGGCGGAACAGCTGCAATTCGGTGTTGGCACTACGGCGCTGCTGGTTAACCAGAGCGTGGGCGAATTGGTCCGCCAGCTCGCCAGCAAAGGCAATCTCATCAGCCTGCCATACCCGCTCGCTGCCGACATGCTCAAGGCACAGCACCGCCACCACTTCACCGGCAACGCGCACACTGGCATCCAACATAGCGGTGACGCCACGCGGCATCAGGTGGGTTTCGGCCAGTTCACGGGTGCGTGGGTCGCGCATGGCGCTATGGGCATCGATGGCGCGTCCGCTGTGCAGGGCGGCGAGGTAATGCGGGTACTTGCTGGCGTTGATCGGCGCGGGTAGCTCGTGCTGGCCAATATCGGTGCTGTACGTGGTTATCGGATCAAGCTGCTCTTGGCGCAGATACCAGAGGCTGGCACGGGCGACGCTGAAGGTTTCGCAGGCGGCCTTGGTGATCAACTGCGCCGCCTCGACTACCTGATTCTCGGAGCTGTACCGGTGGCGCGCCAGGCGCACGATCATGCTCTGCTGGGCACGGCTGCGCACCAGATGTTGAAGGTGTTCTTCCTGGGAGCGTTGGTAGAGTTCGAGAGAGGCTTGCAGACGGCTGTTCTGGATTTGCAGTTCGGACTGCTGCGGCTGGCGGTCGGGGAACACCGCTTCGTCTGCCGGTAATAGGTAGCCGCGTAGTAGCTGCCGGCCGTGCTGCTTGAATGCTTCGCCGAGTTCCACCAGGTGCATAACGCCATTGGGCGTGTGCAGTTTGTAGTGGACTTTGTAGTGTGGGGTGTCTTTGAGTTGAAGCTGGATCGTGTCGTGCAACTGGTAGCGCTGTTCGGGCTCCATCAGGCTGGCATAGGGCGAACCAATCAGACCACACAGTTCGCCTGCTGCGAGTCCGAATTTTGCCTCGCACGAGGCATCCAAAAACAGCAGTGTCCAGCTAGCCTCATTAAGCCGCTCGAAACGCAACATGCCGAGCCGCGAGGGCACTGGCAACTGCGTCACAACCTCGACCGCCGGACGGCTGGCGGCATCGGTATGGCTTTTCATCGGGAGACTCGCTTCCAGTATGCTGAACGAGTGGCTCGGAGCCACTTCAACGGTAAGGGTGCATCATGCGAACACGACTGACAAGGCGGCTCGGCCTTTTGCCTGCAATCGCCACGTTAATGCTAGCTGCAACTGGCTTGCAGGCGGCAGAACCAGAGGCCGAATTGAGTGGCGCCGAGCAGGCGCGCTACCTCAATGAGCTCAAACATTTGTACCTCACCAGTAGCGACCGTCAGGCGTTGCTGGCGCAAAGCAATGAACTGCTCGACACCTATGCGTTGCGTGCTGCTTTTCAGGTGGGTCAGGCCGAGCGTCGCGACCAGGTTTACCAACTCAGTGTAGGTGCCCCAGGCGAGCTGCTTATCAGCGAAAAGACCCGCGAAGCTCAAGGCGTGAATATCGCTGTACGCAATCATCGACTTTCGGTATTCGGCGTCGACCCTTACATCAAATACGACTGCCCGCCGACCGAGCAAATCTGCGTCTTTAGAAACCCCCAGGACGGCAGCCCCTGGCTAACCATTCGCCGCGACCACCAAGGCGCCGCGCAGTTGGCCAAGGCGCTGTCGTTTTTGCTGCGCAATATGCAGAAGGGGTAAGCCGGTAGGTTGGATTCCCACCGAAAAAACACGCAAAAAAAACCCCGCCAATCGGCGGGGCTGAGGTACGAGCGTGGCGCCCGAAAGTTAAAGCCTTGCAGTAACGCTTACAGCAGCAGGGTGCGGATATCGCCCAACACGTCGCTAAGACGCTTGGTGAAACGTGCGGCAGCGGCGCCATTGATCACGCGGTGATCGTAAGACAGCGACAGCGGCAGCATCAGCTTGGGCTGGAACGCTTTGCCATCCCACACCGGCTGGATAGTGGCCTTGGACACGCCAAGAATCGCCACTTCCGGCGCGTTGACGATCGGCGTAAAGCCGGTGCCACCAATATGCCCGAGGCTGGAAATGGTAAAGCAGGCGCCTTGCATGGCGTCGGCCGAGAGCTTTTTGGTCCGCGCTTTTTCTGCCAGTTCGGCAGCTTCAGCCGCCAGTTGCAGCAAGCTCTTTTTGTCGACGTCTTTGATCACCGGCACCAACAGGCCATCCGGGGTATCCACGGCGAAACCGATATTCACGTACTTCTTGCGAATAATCGCTTTGCCCGACGGCGCCAAGGAGCTGTTGAAGTCCGGCAGTTCCTTGAGCAGGAAGGCGCAGGCTTTAAGCAGCAACGGCAGTACGGTGAGCTTGACCCCTGCTTTCTCAGCCACAGCTTTCTGCGCAACACGGAAAGCTTCCAGCTCAGTGATATCGGCCGAATCAAACTGGGTGACGTGCGGCACGTTGAGCCAGCTGCGGTGCAGGTTGGTGGCGCCAACTTGCATCAGGCGGGTCATCGGCACTTCTTCAATTTCACCAAAGCGGCTGAAATCGACTTCCGGAATCGGCGGAATACCTGCACCACCGGTAGTGCCGGCAGCTGGTGCTTCCTTGGCCTTTTGCATCATGGCTTTGACGTAAACCTGTACGTCTTCTTTCAGCACACGACCATGGGGGCCGGTCGCGGTCACTGCGCTTAGCTCAACGCCAAACTCGCGTGCCAGTTGGCGTACGGCAGGGCCCGCGTGGGTTTTTGCGCCGTCTTTGGCCGGCGCAGCAGACGCTGCTTCGGCTTTGGCCGGTGCGGCTGCTGGTGCAGCGGCTGGCGCTGGAGCGGCTTCGGCTTTAGCTGCCGGAGCTGCTGGTGCCGCTGCCTGCGCAGGCGCCGCAGCCGGTGCGCTACCTGCCACTTTCAGTTTCAAAATCAGGTCGCCGGTGCCGACTTCGTCGTCCAGCTTCACGCTCAGGCTTTCCACTACGCCGGCAGCCGGCGAAGGGATTTCCATGCTGGCTTTGTCAGACTCCAGCACCAGCAGCGATTGGTCGGCTTCAACCGTGTCACCGACTTTTACCAACAGCTCGATGATTTTGGCTTTGCCCGACGAACCGATATCCGGCACGTGAATGTCTTGCACCGAGCTTGCAGCCGCCGCGGCCGGAGCAGCAGCGGGCGCAGGTTCGGCGGCTTTGGCCGGTTCAGCAGCCGGAGCAGCGTCGGCTTTGGCGGCTGGCTCGGCGGCGGCCGGTGCTGCTTCAGCGCCGTCCACTTCCAGTTCCAGCAACTCATCGCCTTCTTTCAGGCGGTCGCCGAGTTTCACTTTCAGGCTTTTCACCACGCCGGCTTTCGGCGCGGGAATCTCCATACTGGCTTTGTCCGACTCAAGGGTGAGCAGGCTTTGATCGGCTTCAATGCGATCGCCCACTTTCACCATCAACTCGATGACTTCACCTTCACCGCTGCCAATGTCGGGCACACGAATTAATTCACTCATCAATGTGCTCCTTAGCAGTCCAGTGGGTTGCGTTTTTCCGGGTCGATGCCGAACTTGACGATGGCCTCAGCCACGACTTTAGGTTCGATATCACCACGGTCAGCCAGTGCTTCCAGGGCTGCCAACACCACGAAATGACGGTCGACTTCGAAGAAATGACGCAGTTTCTTGCGGCTGTCGCTGCGGCCGAAACCGTCGGTGCCCAGGACTTTGAATTCCTTGGACGGTACCCACTGACGGATCTGCTCGGCGAACAGCTTCATGTAGTCGGTAGACGCGATGACCGGACCTTTACGGCCGTTCAGGCACTCTTCGACGTAGCTCAGCTTAGGCTTCTGGCCAGGCTTCAGACGGTTGCTGCGCTCTACGGCCAGGCCGTCGCGACGCAGTTCGTTGAAGCTGGTAACGCTCCACACGTCAGCGCCGACGTTGAACTCTTCACGCAGAATCTTCGCCGCTTCACGGACTTCACGCAGGATGGTGCCGGAGCCCATCAGCTGAACGTGGTGCGCCGCTTCGCGGGTGTCTTCTTCGAGCAGGTACATGCCTTTCTTGATGCCTTCTTCGGCACCGGCCGGCATGGCTGGCTGCTGGTACGACTCGTTCATCACGGTGATGTAATAGAAGATGTCCTGTTGCTCTTCGGTCATCTTCTTCATGCCGTCCTGAATGATCACCGCCAGCTCATAGCCGTAGGTTGGATCGTAGGTGCGGCAGTTCGGGATGGTCGCGGCCAGCAGGTGGCTGTGACCGTCTTCGTGTTGCAGACCCTCACCGTTCAGGGTGGTACGGCCGGCGGTGCCGCCGATCAGGAAGCCACGGGTGCGGCTGTCGCCAGCGGCCCAGGCCAGGTCGCCAATACGCTGGAAGCCGAACATCGAGTAGAAGATGTAGAACGGCAGCATCGGCTGGTTGTGGCTGGAGTACGAAGTACCGGCAGCGATGAACGAGCTCATGGCGCCCGCTTCGTTGATGCCTTCTTCGAGGATCTGGCCCTTCTGGTCTTCCTTGTAGAACATCACCTGGTCTTTATCGACTGGCTCGTAGAGCTGGCCAACGGAGGAGTAGATGCCCAACTGGCGGAACATGCCTTCCATACCGAAGGTACGGGCTTCGTCCGGGATGATCGGGACGATGCGCGGGCCGATTTCCTTGTCCTTGACCAGTTGCGCGAGGATTCGCACGAAGGCCATGGTGGTGGAAATTTCACGGTCGCCGGAACCATCGAGGATGGCTTTGAGGGTGTCCAGATCCGGAGTCGGTACGCTGAAGCTCTGTGCGCGACGCTGAGGCACGAAACCGCCCAGGGCTGCACGACGCTCGCTGAGGTAGCGGGCTTCGGCACTGTTTGGCTCCGGCTTGAAGAACGGCAGGTTCTCCAGCTCTTCGTCCTTGACCGGGATGTCGAAGCGGTCGCGGAACAACTTCAGGCTGTCGACGTCGACTTTCTTGGTGTTGTGCGCGGTGTTCTTCGCTTCGCCGGCACCGGTGCCATAACCCTTGATGGTCTTGGCCAGGATGACGGTTGGTTGTTCTTTGTGGTTGACCGCTTCGTGGTACGCCGCGTAGACCTTGTACGGGTCATGGCCGCCACGGTTGAGTTTCCAGATCTCGTCGTCGGACAGATCGGCAACCATCGCCTTCAGTTCAGGCGTGTTGAAGAAGTGTTCACGAACGAACGCGCCGTCTTTGGCTTTGTAGTTCTGGTACTCGCCGTCGATGACTTCGTCCATGCGACGTTGCAGGATGCCGTCGACGTCCTTGGCCAGCAGTGGGTCCCAGAAACGGCCCCAGATGACTTTGGTCACGTTCCACTGAGCACCGCGGAACACGCCTTCGAGCTCCTGGATGATCTTGCCGTTGCCGCGAACCGGGCCGTCGAGGCGCTGCAGGTTGCAGTTGATGACGAAGATCAGGTTGTCCAGCTTCTCGCGGCCGGCCAGGGAGATCGCGCCCAGGGATTCCGGCTCGTCGCACTCGCCGTCGCCCAGGAAGCACCAGACTTTCTGTTTGCCCGGCTGAATGAAACCGCGGTGTTCCAGGTACTTCATGAAGCGTGCCTGGTAGATCGCCTGGATCGGACCCAGACCCATCGATACGGTCGGGAACTGCCAGAAGTCAGGCATCAGCCAAGGGTGCGGGTAGGACGACAGGCCCTGACCGTCGACTTCCTGGCGGAAGTTGTTCATCTGGTCTTCAGTGATGCGGCCTTCCATGAACGCACGGGCGTAAACGCCTGGCGAAGTGTGGCCCTGGAAGTAGATCAGGTCGCCGCCGTGTTCGTCGGTCGGAGCCTGGAAGAAGTAGTTGAAGCCGATGTCATACAGGGTCGCACTGGAAGCGAAGCTGGAGATGTGACCACCCAGGTCAGAATCTTTCAGGTTCGTACGCATTACCATGGCCATCGCGTTCCAGCGTACCAGCGAGCGAATGCGGCGTTCCATGAACAGGTCGCCAGGCATGCGTGCTTCGTGGGTAACGGGGATGGTGTTGCGGTATGGCGTGGTGATGGCGTAAGGCAGTTGCGAGCCGCTGCGGGTCGCGAGTTCGCCCATACGGGTCATCAGGTAATGAGCACGGTCTTCGCCTTCTTTGTCGAGAACCGATTCCAGGGCGTCCAGCCATTCCTGGGTTTCGACGGGATCGAGGTCTTGCATGGCTTGCTCCATGGCGGAAAGGCTTCCAGAATCGAAAACCTTGTGTTCGTTGCCAGCCTTATGGGCAGGCACGTGAATTCTTGGTTTTTACCGGAGGTAGGACCGGCGGCGTGTAGTTTTACTACAAATCGACGGAGGTTTCAGCCCTTGAGACACATTCTTTCGTAGTAAAACTACATTGTGTACACATTAAAACGAAAAAATCGCGACAATCTGGTGGGTAAAAGCCAGGTTGCACGGCGATAAACAGGATAGATCATGAACCTGCCCTCGCTCGTCGGATTGCCTAACAGTCTTCAGCCATTTGTCCTGCGCGCCGAGCAATCGTTCCGCGCCGCCCTTAGCGCTCTTGGGCCTGACGCCGGCGCTCAATTCGACGCTTGGCCAGCGGATCGGCATGAAGCGCTCAAGCGTGTGGTAGGCGCCAGCGACTTTGTCAGCGAACAAGCCCTGCGCGACGCCCAGATGCTTCTGACACTGGCTGCCAGCGGCGAACTGGAACGCCCACTGCAACCCGGCGAGCTGCGCGAGCAAATGGCCGTAGCGCTGGCGCAGTGCAACGATGAAGCGCAGCTGGGGCAAACCCTGCGCCGCCTGCGCAACCGCCAGCAGGTGCGGATTATCTGGCGCGACGTCAATCGCCTGGCCGACTTGGCGCAAACCTGCAAAGACCTCTCCGACCTGGCCGACGCCAGCATCGACCTCACCTATAACTGGCTCTACCCGCGCCACTGCGAACAGTTCGGTACGCCCAAGGGGCGGCGCAGCGGCGAGGCGCAGCATATGGTGGTGCTGGGCATGGGCAAGCTGGGCGCGGTTGAGCTCAACCTGTCTTCCGATATCGACCTGATTTTTGCCTACCCCGAAGGCGGCGAAACCGAGGGCGTGAAGCGCTCGCTGGATAACCAGGAGTTCTTTATCAAACTCGGCCAACGCCTGATCAAGGCGCTGGATGCGATTACCGTCGACGGGTTTGTGTTTCGCGTCGACATGCGCCTGCGCCCCTATGGCTCGGCCGGCTCGCTGGTGTTCAGCTTTAACGCGCTGGAGCAGTACTACCAAGACCAAGGCCGTGACTGGGAACGCTACGCCATGATCAAGGCCCGGGTAGTGGGCGGTGATCAGGCGGCCGGCGCGCAGTTGCTGGATATGCTGCGTCCCTTCGTTTACCGCCGTTACCTGGACTTTTCCGCCATCGAAGCGCTGCGCGCCATGAAGCTGCTGATTCAGCAGGAAGTGCGGCGCAAGGGCATGGCCGAGAACATCAAGCTGGGCTCCGGTGGTATCCGCGAAGTCGAATTTATCGCCCAGGCCTTTCAACTGATCCACGGTGGTCGCGACCTCAGCCTGCAACAGCGGCCCCTATTAAAGGTGCTGAAAACCCTGGAAGGACAGGGCTATTTGCCGCCGGCTGTGGTCGCGGAAATGCGCGATGGTTATGAATTCTTGCGGTACACCGAACACGCCATCCAGGCCATCGCCGACCGCCAAACACAAATGCTGCCGGACAACGACGACGAGCGTGCCCGGGTGGCTTTTATGCTGGGCTTTGATACGTGGGCTGCATTCCACGAGCGCTTGATGTACTGGCGTGGCCGCATCGAATGGCACTTCCGCCAAGTGATTGCCGACCCGGACGAAGATGAAAACGGCGATGCCGACTTGTGCGTCGGCAGTGAGTGGCTGCCGTTATGGGAAGAGGCGCTGGATGAAGAGAGCGCCTGCCGCCAGTTGGCCGACGCCGGTTTTACCGATGCCCCTGCGGCGTTACATCGCCTGGCCGGTCTGCGCGGCGGCAACCAAGTGCGCGCCATGCAGCGCCTCGGTCGTGAACGTCTTGATGCTTTTATTCCGCGCCTGCTGGCGCAAGCCGTCGAACATGAAAACCCTGATCTGGTGCTGGAGCGCGTGCTGCCGCTGATTGAAGCTGTGGCGCGGCGCTCGGCCTACTTGGTATTGCTCACCGAAAACCCCGGCGCCTTGCAGCAACTGCTAACCCTGTGCGCCGCCAGCCCTTGGATTGCCGAACAGATCAGCCGCTTCCCCTTGCTGCTGGACGAGCTGCTTAACGAAGGTCGGTTGTTCAAACCGCCCTTGGCGCCGGAGTTGGCCGCCGAGCTACGCGAACGCCTGACCCGTATTCCCGAAGACGATCTGGAACAGCAGATGGAGGCCCTGCGGCACTTCAAGCTGGCGCACCGTTTGCGCGTGGCGGCTTCGGAAATTTCCGGTGCCCTGCCGTTAATGAAAGTCAGCGACTACCTGACGTGGCTGGCTGAAGCGATTTTGGAAGAAGTGCTGGCCCTGGCCTGGCGCCATACCGTGGCCAAGCACGGTACGCCGCAGCGCGCCGATGGCGGCTTGTGCGATCCGGATTTTGTCATCGTCGGCTATGGCAAAGTCGGTGGCATCGAACTCGGCCACGGCTCGGACCTGGATCTGGTGTTTATCCACGACGGCGACCCGCAAGCCGAAACCGACGGCGCCAAGCCTATCGACGGCGCGCAATTCTTCAACCGTTTGGGCCAGCGCATCATTCACCTGCTCACCGCGCAGACCAACTCCGGCCAGCTCTATGAAGTGGATATGCGCTTGCGGCCTTCCGGTGCTGCCGGCTTGTTGGTGAGTTCGTTGGGCGCCTTCCAGCGCTACCAGGAAAACGAAGCCTGGACCTGGGAACACCAGGCCCTTGTGCGTGCGCGGGTATTGGTTGGCAGCGAGCGGGTTGGCAAAGCCTTTGAACAAGTACGGGCGCAGGTGCTGGGGCGTGAGCGTGATTTGCCCAAGTTGCAGGCGGACGTCAGCGAGATGCGGGCGAAAATGCGCGATAACCTCGGCAGTAAACAAACCGCCGCCGGCACCGCAGCCAATGCCTTCGAGGCCGCAGCACCGTTCGATCTCAAGCAGGACGCCGGTGGTATCGTCGATATTGAATTTATGGTGCAATACGCGGCCTTGGCTTGGTCCGGCGCGTATCCGCCGCTGTTGCAGTTCACCGATAACATTCGCATTTTGGAAGGGCTGGAGCGCTTGGGCTTGATGCCTGGGGCCGATGCCACCCTGCTGCAAGAGGTCTACAAGGCCTACCGTTCTGCCTCACACCGCCTGGCGTTGCAAAAGCAGCCTGGCACCGTCAGTGGCGAACAGTTCCAGCAAGAACGTCAGGCAGTGATGCGTATCTGGCGTGAGTTGGGGCTGAGTTGAACGGCTCGGTGCGCGCACAGAAACGTACGCAAGCAATCCATTCAAGCAACCCTACGAGCAAAATTCTGAGGAGCTGAACGATGTCGATGGCCGATCGTGATGGTGTGATTTGGTATGACGGCGAGCTGGTGCAATGGCGCGACGCAACCACCCACGTACTGACCCATACCCTGCATTACGGCATGGGTGTATTCGAAGGCGTACGCGCCTACAACACCCCGCAGGGCACCTCGATTTTCCGCCTGCAAGCGCACACTGACCGCCTGTTTGATTCGGCGCATATCATGAATATGAAGATGCCGTTCACCAAAGAGCAGATCAACGAAGCCACCCGTGCGGCGGTGCGTGAAAACAACCTTGAAAGCGCCTATATCCGCCCGATGGTGTTCTACGGGTCGGAAGCCATGGGCATCCGCGCTGACAGCCTGAAAGTGCACGTTATCGTTGCCGCCTGGCACTGGGGCGCGTACATGGGCGACGAAGCCCTGCAAAAAGGCATCAAGGTGCGTACCAGCTCCTTTACCCGCCACCACGTCAATATTTCCATGACCCGCGCCAAAGCCAACGGCAACTACATCAACTCGATGTTGGCGTTGCAGGAAGCGGTGTCTGCCGGTGCCGACGAAGCCATGTTGCTCGACCCGGAAGGCTATGTGGCTGAAGGCTCTGGCGAGAATATCTTCCTGATCAAGGACGGCATTCTGTACACCCCGGAAGTCACCTCGTGCCTGAACGGCATTACCCGCAGCACCGTGCTGACCCTGGCCGGCGAGCTGGGTATCAAAGTGGTGGAAAAACGCATCACCCGCGACGAGGTGTATATCGCCGACGAAGCGTTCTTCACCGGCACTGCCGCTGAAGTCACGCCGATCCGCGAAGTCGATGGCCGCAACATCGGTATCGGCAGCCGTGGCCCGGTTACCGAAAAACTGCAAAAAGCCTACTTCGACCTGGTTACCGGCCAGACCAGCGCCCACGCGCAGTGGCGCACTGCCGTTAAGTAAGCTGGGTGTAAACCCGTAGGGTGTGCCGTGCGCACCACAGCGATCGCCCATAAAACGCTCGGTGCGCACAGCACACCCTACGGCGGCACTTTGAAAAATTGCAATTAGCAGTGACAGGGAGGCTTAAACGCCTCCCTGCTCATTTGCGGAGTTTGAATGAACATATTGATCGTAGGGCCGAGCTGGGTCGGCGACATGGTGATGGCGCAGACCCTGTTTCAGGTGCTCAAGCAGCGTCACCCGGACTGCCAGATCGACGTGCTAGCGCCGGACTGGAGCCGGCCGATTCTTGAACGCATGCCCGAGGTGCGCAAAGCCCTGAGCCTTCCCCTGGGCCATGGCGCGCTGGAATTGGGCACGCGCCGGCGCATCGGCAAATCACTGGCCGGCCAATACGATCAGGCGATTTTGCTGCCCAATTCGCTGAAGTCGGCGCTGGTGCCGTTTTTCGCCGGCATCCCAAAACGCACTGGTTGGAAAGGCGAGCTGCGTTACGGCCTGCTGAATGACGTGCGTAAGCTCGATAAAGAACGCTACCCGCTGATGATCGAGCGCTTTATGGCCCTGGCTTACGAGCCAGGCGCCGACTTGCCGCAGCCGTATCCAAAACCCAGTTTGCAGATTGACGCCGGCAGCCGCGATGCCGCCCTGGCCAAGTTCGGCCTGAGCCTGGACCGCCCGGTATTGGCCCTGTGCCCCGGTGCCGAGTTCGGCGAAGCGAAAAAATGGCCGAGTGAGCATTACGCCAAAGTGGCCGAGCTGAAAATTCGCGAAGGCTGGCAGGTGTGGTTGTTTGGCTCGAAGAATGATCACCCGGTGGGCGAGGCCATTCGCAATCGGCTGATCCCGGGCCTGCGTGAAGAAGCGCGCAACCTTAGTGGCGAAACCTCGCTGGCCGAGGCCATCGATTTGCTCTCGTGCGCCACGGCCGTGGCCTCCAACGACTCCGGCTTGATGCACGTGGCCGCAGCGCTTAATCGCCCGCTGGTGGCGATCTACGGCTCCACCTCGCCGGGCTTTACCCCGCCATTGGCCGACCAGGTTGAGATCGTGCGCCTGGGCATCGAATGCAGCCCCTGCTTTGACCGCACCTGCCGCTTTGGCCATTACAACTGCCTGCGCGAACTGAAACCGCGCCCGGTGGTAGAGGCGCTGGCGCGCTTGGCGCCTAACCCGGCTGAGGTCGATTGATGCGGGTTCTGCTGATCAAAACCTCATCCCTTGGCGATGTTATCCACAGCCTGCCGGCGCTGACTGATGCGGCGCGGGCGATTCCCGGTATTCAGTTTGACTGGGTGGTGGAAGAGGGCTTTGCCGAGATCCCGGCCTGGCATCCTGCTGTAGCCCAAGTGATTCCGGTGGCCATTCGCCGGTGGCGGAAAAACCTCTGGCAAACGATCAAAAACGGCGACTGGAAACGCTTTAAACAGCGCCTGGGCGAAACCAAGTATGACCTGGTGATTGATGCCCAAGGCCTGCTGAAAAGCGCCTGGCTGACCCGCTATGTGCAGGGCCCGATTGCCGGCTACGACCGCGATTCAGCGCGCGAGCCGATCGCCTGTCGCTTCTACAACCGCACCTACGCCGTGCCCCGTGATCAGCATGCCCTGGAGCGTATTCGGCAACTGTTCGCCAAGGCCCTGGACTATCCACTGCCAACGCACATCGGCGACTACGGGCTTAACCGTGCGCTGCTGGCCGACCCAGGTGCGCCGCCGTACTTGGTGTTCTTGCACGGCACCACCTGGGCCAGCAAGCATTGGCCGGAGAATTACTGGCGCCAACTGGCCGAACAAATGAGCGAGCTGGGTTATGCCATTCGCCTGCCCTGGGGGAACGAGGTCGAGAAACAACGCGCCGAACGGATCGCGGCGGGGTTGGAAAACGCCGTGGTACTGCCCAAATTAAACCTGGCGGGGGTGGCCAAGGTAATTGCCGGGGCGCAAGCCTGCGTGGCGGTGGACACCGGCCTTGGCCATTTGGCCGCCGCCTTGGATGTGCCGAGCATTTCCCTGTACGGGCCGACTTTGCCCGGCCGCGTTGGCGCCTACGGTCGCTCGCAGATTCACCTGTGCGCCACGGGCCCTAACGCCGGGCTGGGCGACCGCGACAAACCCTGTTTCGACGACCTGCTGCCCGAGCGCGTGGCGACCGAGTTACAAGCCCTGCTATTGGCGCCGGAGACTGTCTGATGCAACTGGCCTTTATTTTGTACAAGTACTTTCCCTTCGGCGGCTTGCAGCGCGACTTTATGCGTATTGCCCTGGAGTGCCAGCAGCGTGGCCACAGCATTCGCGTCTATACGCTGATCTGGGAAGGCGACATTCCGCCTGGTTTTGAAGTGCTGGTGGCGCCGGTCAAAGCGCTGTTTAACCACCGCCGCAACGAGAAGCTGCTGGCCTGGGTGCAAGCCGATTTGGCCAAGCGCCCGGTGGACCGCGTGGTCGGCTTTAACAAAATGCCCGGGCTGGATGTGTACTACGCCGCCGACGGCTGCTTTGAAGATAAAGCGCAAAACCTGCGTAATGCCCTGTACCGCAAATGGGGCCGTTACAAGCACTTTTCTGATTACGAGCGGGCGGTGTTTGCCCCAGGCGCCAAGACCGAAGTGCTGATGATTTCTGAAGTGCAGCAGCCGTTGTTCGTCAAACACTACGCCACCCCGGCAGCGCGCTTTCACCTGCTGCCGCCGGGCATTGCAGCAGATCGCAGAGCACCGGCCAACGCCGCTGAAATTCGCGCTGAGTTCCGCCAGGAATTCAAACTGGCAGATGACGATTTGCTGCTGGTGCAGATCGGCTCCGGGTTTAAAACCAAAGGCCTGGACCGCACCCTGAAAGCGGTCGCCGCGCTGCCCAGGGAGCTGAAAAAACGTACTCGACTGATCGCCATCGGCCAGGACGATCCCAAGCCGTTTCTGCTGCAGGTCGCGGCATTGGGCATTAGCGAGCAGGTGCAGATTCTTAAAGGTCGCAGCGATATTCCGCGCTTCTTACTGGGTGCCGATCTGCTGATTCACCCGGCGTACAACGAAAACACCGGCACCGTTTTGCTCGAGGCGCTGGTGGCGGGTTTACCGGTGCTGGTTACCGATGTCTGCGGTTATGCCCACTACATCAGCGAGGCCGATTGCGGTCGCGTGGTAGCCAGCCCGTTCCAGCAAGAGCAGCTCAATAGCACCTTGCAAGGCATGCTTGAAGACGACGCGCTGCGGGCGAAATGGGCCGCCAATGGCTTGGCCTTTGCCGACACCGCGGACCTGTATAGCCTGCCGCAGCGCGCGGCGGATGTGATTCTGGCGGAGAAGCAGGCGTGAAGTTGATTCTGGCTGAACCGTTCAAGCGCCTGTGGGCCGGCCGCGATGCCTTCGTTGAAGTCGAACGCCTGCAAGGTCAGGTGTACCGCGAGCTGGAAGCGCGCCGCACGCTGCGCACCGAAGTGGATGGCCGTGGCTATTTTGTGAAAATTCACCGTGGCGTCGGTTGGGGCGAAATCTTCAAAAACCTGCTCACGGCCAAGCTGCCGGTGCTCGGTGCCGGGCAGGAATACCAAGCCATTCAGCGCCTCACCGAAGTCGGTGTGCCCACCATGACCGCGGTGGCCTACGGCGAGCGTGGCAGCAACCCGGCCGAGCAGCATTCGTTTATCGTCACCGAAGAGTTGGCCCCCACCGTCAGCCTGGAAGACTACAGCGTTAACTGGCTGGCCCAGCCCCCTGAGCCACGGCTGAAATGGGCGTTGATTGCTGAGGTGGCGCGTATGACCGGCATGATGCACCGGGCCGGGGTTAACCACCGCGACTGCTATATCTGCCACTTCTTGCTGCACACCGATAAGCCGGTGACGGCGGATGATTTCAAACTCTCGGTGATCGACCTGCACCGCGCGCAAAGCCGGGCAACAATCACCCAACGCTGGCGCAACAAAGACCTCGCCGGGCTGTATTTTTCCGCCCTGGGGATTGGTTTGACCAGACGCGACAAGCTGCGCTTTTTACGCGCCTATTTTCAGGCCGCTGGCGGTCCGAATAGCCTGCGGGAAATTCTCCGTAACGAGGCCGCTCTTCTGAGCTGGCTTGAGGCCAAAGCGGAAAAACTCCTGGCCCGCTATGCGCGCAAATATGCGCCGGGTGCTGGCAATGAGTGAGTGGCGGGTAAGCGACGACGCCTCATCGGCCGTCGCCGGCGCATTTGCCGACCTGGAAACGGTGTTTGCCATGCACGGCGAGCGCATCACCCGAGACCCACTTTCCGACGTGATCCGCGTCGAGGTCGAGGGCGTGCGCTATTACGTCAAGCGCTACCGTGGCGCTGGCAAAGGCCTGCGCCGTTACCTCGGCCGCCCGCGGGTCAAGGCTGAATGGCAAAACGTCAAACACTTCGCCCGCTGGGGCATTCCCACCGCGCCAGTGGTCGCCTACGGCCTGGAACGCAGCAATGGCGTATTTGCCCGCGGCGCCTTGATTACCCGTGAGCTGGAGGGCACCGAAGACCTGGCCTATCTGGCCAAGCACAACGACCCGCGCTTGCGTGATCGGAATTGGGTGGCCGCTATCAGCGAGCAGCTGGCCAGCGCTACGCGCCTGCTGCATGGCCATTGCTTTACCCATAACGATTTGAAGTGGCGCAACTTGCTGGTCAACCCCGAGGGCAAGTTGTTCTTTATCGATTGCCCGGCCGGTGGCTTCTGGTACGGGCCGTTGCTGCGTCGGCGTATCACCAAAGACCTGGCCTGCCTGGATAAAGTCGCCAAGTACAAGCTGTCGCGTACCCAGCGCCTGCGCTTCTATCTGCAATACAACGAACGCGCGCGGCTGAGCGGCAGCGACAAAAAACATATCGGTGAAATCACCCGATTTTTTGAGGGGCGGGAATGAAGGACTTTATCGCCGCCGAGGATCGCGGCGTATTGCAGGCCCATCAGCTCGACTCGTTCGACGCGCTGTGGGCGCTTGAACTGGCGGCTGTCGATGAGCCCAATACCGAGCGTGGCGGCTACAGTTCTGTGTCGCGCCTGGAGCTTGATGGCGTGGCGTACTACCTCAAACGCCAAACCAACTACCTGACCCGCAGCTGGCTGCACCCGTTTGGCGAGCCGACCTTTGCCCGCGAGCTGCGTAATATTCAGCGCTATCAAACGCTCGGCATCCCGGCCCTACGCGCGGCGTTTTTTGCCGAACGCAAGGTAGAGGGTGAACGCCGCGCGCTGTTGCTGACGCGGGCGTTGGATGGCTGGCAAGACCTAGAGCATTGGCTGCTGGACTGGACTGCGCGCGATGAAAAACAGCGCCTGGCCATTCTGCGTGCCTGTGGTGAGCTGGCGCGCAAACTCCACGATGCCAAACAGATGCACGGCTGTTTTTATCCCAAACATATTTTCCTGCGCCAGGCCGGCAGCGGCTTTGATGCGCAGTTGATCGACCTGGAAAAAAATCGCCGTCTGGTGTTCGGCAAACGCGACCGCATCAAAGACCTTGAGCCGTTATTGCGCCGTGCTGGCAGCTGGAGCGAAACCGAAGTCTGGTCGTTCCTCCAGAGTTACGTCGGCTCCGGCGGCGACCCCAACGACTGGCGCAACCGCTTGGGCGCACGGCGCAAACATAAGGAGGCACGGCATTGAATCTGGCCCAGTTGGCGGCGGCCGGGCGCTCGCCTGCGCTGCCGGTGCAGATTGAAATCGGCGCGCACACCCTGCACATGGAGCGCTGGTTGCGGGTACTGCCGGGGCAGCGCTATGTCGGCCAGGCTACCTGGCAAGGGCGCACAGTGCTGGCCAAGTTATTGGTCGGCAACAAGGCCGAACGGCATTTTCACCGCGAATGCGCGGGCGCGCGGCGCTTGGCCGATCAAGGCATGGTTACCCCGACGCTGCTCACTGAAGGCTTTCAAGCGGGTGCCGGTGGTTGGCTGCTGTTCGAGTTTATCGAGCAGGCCGTCAGCCTTAACGATGCCTGGCAGGCGGTAGCCCATGAGGCGCCGTTGTCCGACGCTCAACAAGCCGTGCTTGGCCAAGCCTTGGGCTGTATTGCGCAATTGCATAGCAAGGGCTTGTGGCAGTCCGATCTGCACCTGGACAACCTGCTGCGCCGCGGCGATGCGTTGTACCTGATCGATGGCGGGGGCGTGAACGCCGAAACCCCCGGGCAGCCGCTGTCGCTGCCAGCAGTATTGCGCAACCTAGGCATGTTCTTCGCCCAACTGCCGGCGAGCCTTGATCCCTATATTGAAGAATTGCTCATCCATTACCTATTGGTGAACGGCGAGCACGCATTGCCGCTGGAGCGGCTGCTGGCCGAAGTCGCCAGCGTGCGTAAATGGCGGCTGCGGGATTACCTGAAAAAGATCGCCCGTGACTGTTCGCTATTCAGTGCGCAGATCGGCGCCTTTGGTTTGCGCGTAGTGCGCCGCGAACGTGCCGACGAACTTGGTCCGTTGCTGGCCGACCCGGACCAGGCGATCAAACAGGGTAAGCCCTTTAAAAACGGCGGCACCGCCACCGTGGCCGGGGTTGAGGTAAATGGCGCGCTCAAGGTGCTCAAACGCTACAACATCAAAGGCATTGGCCACTGGCTTAAGCGCTTCTGGCGGCCGAGCCGGGCCTGGCACAGTTGGGTGGCAGGCAACCGTTTGCAGGTGTTGGGTATCGCCACGCCGCAGCCACTGGCGGTCATCGAACAGCGCTGGTGCTGGTTGCGCGGTCGCGCTTACCTGCTCACCGACTACTGCGGCAACGAAGACCTGATCACGCGTTTTTCGCCGTACCTCAATAGTGCGCCGCCTGAGAGCGATCTACTGGCCCTCGACCAGTTATTCGCCGCGTTGATTCGCGAGCGCATCAGCCACGGCGACTTCAAAGGCAGCAACCTGTTTTGGTACCAGGAGCAGTGGACCCTGATCGACCTTGATGCCATGCAGCAGCACAGCAACCAAGCCAGCTTCGCCAAGGCCTACGGCCGTGACCGTGCGCGGTTTTTGCGCAATTGGCATAGCGGCTCTTCGTTGTACCAGCTACTGGATCAGCGCCTGCCGCGTTTATAAGGGCAGGCCAGACTGCGGATACCTGAGTTGGGAAATTGCTAGCTCATAACGTGTAGCTTTCAACGCGTTCTGCGAGACGGAGCCGGCATATGCGCGCGGGCTGATTGAGCAAGCTTGCGGCTCTCTTTCTCCGCAGGCTTCGCTGTCGTGACTGCATCGCCGATTTTCTTGTCTAGCGTTTTGCCTCGTCTCTGGGGTTTCCGCGTCTCCTGTAATTGGCGCGCTTTGCCATGACGTGCGCGCCCGAGCGCTCTGTGCTGCAGTTTTGCCACAGTTATGAAGCGCCCTTTCTCGACTGCGCCCGCCAGTACGCCAGCCTGTTTACGGGCACGGCGTATCGGGTAACTACGGTGTTCCTCACCGGTACTGCTGATGCCGACGTAGCGGCCGCCTGCGCCAGCGATGACGTGGTGTTTCTCGAGTACCGCTCGCCGGCTATTCGCGGCCTGAAACTCGCGGCCATTAGGGACGTGCACAAGCTTGTCGCGTCGCGTAATTTCAGTTTTTGCATTGCCCATCGTTTCAAGCCGGTGTACATCGCCCTGCTGGCCACGCGCTTGCCGGTGATTGGCGTGCACCATGGCTTCGCTGATTACCAGCGGCTTACTCGCAAACTTTTTGCCCATCTGTTTCGCCAGCGCCTGAGTCTGCTGGGGGTGTCCGATGCGGTCCGCGACGATATACGCCGCTGCTTGCCGAGCTGGCCACAGCAGCGCATTGCAACCTTGTATAACCGCATTGATATTGCCGCCTTACAGGGCCAACAACTACCGGCTGCCGAAGCACGCGCCAGGCTGGGTTTAGCTGCAGATGCCTGGGTGGTGGGCAATGTCAGCCGCCTGCATCCGGACAAAGATCAGGCCACATTGCTTCACGGCTTTGCTGCCGCCCTACCAGGCCTGCCGCAGAACAGCCAACTGGCTATTCTCGGCAGCGGCCGCCTGGAACACTCGCTAAAGAAACTCGCCAGCGAGTTGAATATCGCCGACCGCCTGCGGTTTTTGGGTCAGGTGGCCGATGCGCGCTGCTATTTCCGCGCCTTTGATGTGTTCGCCTTGAGCTCTGACCACGAGCCCTTCGGCATGGTCTTGCTGGAGGCCATGGCCGCTGGCGTGCCGTTGTTGGCTACCGACTGCGGGGGTGCCCGAGAGGTGGTGAGCGGCGTGGGCATGCTGTTTCCGCTGCGCGATGTGCAGTGCTTGTCGCAGAGCTTGCAGCATCTGGCTGCATGGGATGAACAGCAACGTCAGCTATGCGCACAGCGAATGCACGAACGTCTGGCGGAGCGTTTTTCCGACGGCGCGGGGCGTGCGTCGTTCTGGCGTTTGCCGCAGATCGTCAACCTGACTGCGAGGGTGTGATGTTTAACCCTCTGCAGAATTGGCGCGAGCGCGGTTGGGAGGCGATTGATGCTGCCGGTTATGCCGATGCCTGGCAGCGTTTTGGTGGCAGTGTGGCGACCCACCCGCTGGTGGTGGAGCGTCTGGCGGATCTGGCGCAAATTCCTGTGCGTTATCTCGGCTGGCGGCAACAGGGTCAGCTACAGGCGGCGATTCCCACCTGGGGGCGCGACTTGGCGCTGTCCAAAAGCGTACTCAAGCGCCAGGGTAAAAAAGGCCTGTTTGACCTCGGTAATGCCGAACTGATTTTGCCGGCTGCGGACAATGCCCAGGCGCCGCTGCGCCACCGCGGGCGTTATTTGTCGACGCTAAACAAAGGGCGCTTCGCCAGCCTTAGGCAGCAGCCCGAGCGGTTGGCCATGGCGCGCACGCCAGAGGAGTTGTCGAAGAAGTTTCGCTACAACCAGCGCCGCGAATTGCGTGTGCTGGAAGAGGCGGGGGCGGTCGTGAGTGCCGTTGCTGACTTCTCCAGCGTTGAGCTGGCGAGCATCTACTGCGAGCTTTTCCAACGCCGATGGGGTTTCGCCGCCACGGGGGCCGAGCATATGGCCGAGGTGTTGGAGCGTTTGCGCGAGCTGTTAATCGGCTCGGTCATTTTTCTCAGCGGCGCACCGATTGCTGTGCAATTGGTGTATCGCGTGGAAGCGCCGCACTGGATCAGCGTCGAGTTCATCAACGGTGGTGTCGACCCGCAAACACGCGAGTTCAGCCCCGGCAGCGTATTGAGTTTTCTCAATACCCAAAGTGCCTGGGAGCAAGCCCGCGCCGCTGGCAAGCCCTTGCGTTACTCGTTCGGGCGCGCCGACCGTGAGTACAAAACGCGCTGGTGCACGCCGGTTCCGGTGTTTTACGTATGAACAGCGCGCCCAATCGCAAACAGCAGTTGCTCAAACGCCACCGGCGCAATAAGCGTATCGGGCTATTGGTGGGCCTTTTACTGTTGCTGGTCTTGGGATTGCTGGTGGCCTGGTGGCTGCCGCCCTTACTCGCGATGCTGGGCTGGGTAGCGCATGAAGCCTGGTTTGCCGACCATCTGTTCTACTCGCCAAGAAGCGACTACGACTACCAACTGCAGGCTGATGAGCAAGTCCGCCTGAGCCTTGTGGGCGGGCGCCTGCAGGTGCCGGAGAGCCTGGCACTCGCCGAGGGCGACACGTTGATTCTCAAGGTCAGCCTCAAGTCCAGTTGGCTGGGCCACTGGCTTGATCCGGGCGTGCTGATTGCGGGCACATTCGCCGATTGCCAGGATTTTGAACGGGGTGTGCGCGGCGTGCGCTACCTGAATCTGACTAGCCAGCACGCCGCTTTGGCTGCCGGGAAGTTAGTGCTCAAAGGACGTTTTTGCTCGGTGGCAGATACTGTCGAGCTGTCTGTGCTGCACCACCCTGACTACCGCAGCCAGCGTGTGCTGGTCATTGCCCCACATGCCGACGATGCCGAGCTGGCGGCGTTTGGTTTGTATAGCCAGGCACAGAGCTGGATTGTGACCATCACCGCCGGTGAAATTGAAACCGAGCACTACCAGCACATGGGTTTTGCGGGTGGTGACGCCGCCCGCCTCAAGGGCTCTCTGCGCGCTTGGGACAGCATCAGCGTGCCGTTGTGGGCCGGCGTGGCGCAGGAGCGTTGCATTCAGTTGGGCTACTTTTGCATGCAGCTGGCGGCCATGCAGGCGACGCCCGAGCAGGCTATTGCCTCGCGCGAAGCGGAGCTTAGCGACACCCGCTACTTCCGCCGTTTCAACCGGGTCACCCTGGCCAGTGACAGGGACGGTCTGCCGACCTGGCGCAACCTGGTCAACGATCTCTGCGAGCTGATCGAGCAGATTCAGCCGCAAGTCATCGTGCTGCCCCATCCGCGCTTCGACCCGCATCCCGATCATCTGTGTTCACAGCAAGCAGTGATGCAGGCGCTGGACCGCACTGACTGGCAGCCGCAAACCTTGCTGCACTATGCCAACCATTTGCACGACAACGACCGCTGGCCAATGGGCGCCAGCGGCCGCGGCGTAGCCTTGCCACCACAACTGCATAGCCAGGAGCCGCTGTGTCCCTGGTCGCTGAATATGTCCTCCGAGCGGCAGTGCAACAAGGCCATGTCGCTGGGCATGATGCATGACCTCCAGCCACCAGCGCCGCTCAAACGCCAATTGCGCCGACTTATCCAGCGCTTTCTGGCCGGGCGCACGTTGCCGGTTTATGGAGAGAACGAATTTTTCCGCAAAGCAGTGCGCCTGCATGAGCTGTTCTGGGTGGCCCGCTACCCGAGCAAAGGCGAGGACCTGTGAGGGTTCTGCTGCTGGTGCAAAAAAATCAGCGGGCGATTCTCGATCGCCTGTATGACGGTATCGCCGAATGCTGCGATTGCGACCGGCGCGACTTAACAGGCGAGCAACAGGCTGACCTGCGTGGCTATTTTCGTCGACATGTTGAAGTAGGCCACTACGAGCGCGTCGTGTTGTTTCTGCGCTTTAAAAAGGAAATCCGCCAGGTCGGGTTTATTCGCACACTGCCCAATCTGGTGATTCTCGAACACGACGCCTACCAGAATTACATCCCCTGCAAATACACCGGCACGTTTAGCGCGTACTACCGGAAGCTGCCTTGGGCGCGGGTAATCAGTTCGGGGTATGGGGTCTGCCAGCGCTTACGTGGCGAGGGCGTGGATGCCCACTTTGTGCCCAAGGGCTACGACCAGGCGCTGCTGCACAATCGTCAGCGTGAGCGCGATATCGAGTTGGCTTTTGTCGGCAGCCTGAACAGTGTGGCCTATGCCGGGCGAACGGCGATGCTGACGTCCATTGCCGAGGCGCAGAACTTGCAGATCATGCGCACAGCGTCTGGTGAGGAGTACGGCGAGGCGCTTAACCGCATTCGTTTCTTCGTCAGTGCCGATGTCGGCATGGGCGAATACATGATCAAGAATTTTGAAGCCATGGCCTGCGGCTGCGTGTTGCTGGCGTTTGATCAAGGCCATGAGGAAAACCAAGCGCTGGGCTTTGTCGATATGCATAACGTGGTGTTGTACCGCAGCCGTGAAGAGCTGCTGCAAAAGCTGGCGCAGTTGCGGGCGGCGCCGCAGTTGGGCGAAGCCATCGCGGCGGCGGGGCAGGCGCTGGTGCAGGAGCGTTACAGCTTTCGCGCCATTGGCCACGCGGTGGCGGCCAGCCTGCAAGCACCCTTGCGCCCACGCGGCGACCTGAATTGGAAAGAAAAACTCCGGGTGGCCTTAGGCCTTTAGATAACGGGCGCCTACTCGCCTGTAACGGGATCAGTTGTACGTATGGTGTTTAGCCAGAGCAGTGATATTTCGGTAGTGGTGACCAGTTGCGGGCGTTTTGAATTGCTCAAACGCACCTTGGCCAGTCTGGATTGTTTTAATACCACGCCAATTCGCAGAGTCTTTATCACCGAGGACTCGGGTGATCGTGCGGTCGAAGCCTGTATCCCCGAGCACTGGCGTGAGCACACCCAGTTCTTTATTAATGCGCCGCGCTTGGGGCAGTTGCGCTCCATCGATTTGGCCTATGAGCAGGTGCAAACGCCGTGGATATTCCACTGCGAGGATGACTGGGAGTTCTACCGCGAGGGGTTTGTCGAAGACTCGCAACGGCTCCTGGAAGCGGACCCGCAAGCCCTTCAGGTATGGCTGCGTAGCTACCACCATGACCTTGTCATCCACAGCCCTTACCTGTTTCTCAACGAACGTCAGGTGCTCGATGGCGTGCCGTTTTATGTAGTGGGCTCGCACAAAAGTGACTGGCAAGGTTTCTCGCTTAACCCCGGGCTGCGGCGCCGTGCGGACTACCTTAAGCACGCGCCCTATGCCGGCTTTTCGGGTGAAAAAGCCTTGTCGCGCCTCTACGCCGAGGAAAACCGTTACGCCTTGATTGTGGAAAACGACGCGGTGCTGCACACCGGCTTTGCCGGCCATGTTGAAGTGCCGCAAGAGCGCGTAGACAAACAGCGGCGCAGGCGCCGCGATCGGGTCAAATTACTCGCGGTACTTGTACTGGGGGTGGCTGCGGGATGGTTGGCTCATGGTGTTTGAACGCTTGAAGGCAAACGCTACAGCGCTGTATTTCAGCTTGGCGTTGTGCGTGTTTTTGCTCAGTTATGTGCTGGCGCCGTCAGCGAAACTGACCAACAACATCTTCTACACACTGATCGCTTTGCCGGGCGCGTGCATCTTGATCTCGGGCCATGCCCGCAGGCTTCTGAACGCACCGCTGGTGCTTGGCTGGTTGTTATTTCTCGCCTGGTTTCTATTGCCCGCAGCGATTGCCGGCAGTTGGCAATTTTATAAGCACATCCTCTATACGCTGTTGTTTGTGCTCATCGTCGCCGTGCTGACAGAACCGATGTTTTTTCGCAGCCAACAGTTCGTGCGGGTGCAGTTCTGGATGCTGTGTTTTTACATCTATGTGAGTGCCTTCTATAGCTGGAGCAGCGGCCTGTACCTTCCCGGTAACCGCTTGGCATTGTTGCCTGCGCGGCTGGATAACGTGGTGTACGCCAGTGCCTGGCTGGTCAGCGCCCTGGGGCTGGGGATGCCTGCCTGGGTACAAGGCAAGCGCTGGATTGAAGGCGTGGCGGCGGTGCTGCTGGCAGTAGTGGCTGTGGCGTTTGTGCTGCAAACCCGGACCGCCTTGGTAGGCGGGGCCTTTCTGCTTTGCCTGTGGCTGCTATTTGGCTTGCGGCATAAACCCAGGGTAACGGCACGGGCCTTGTTGGCGGGGGCGCTGGTGGGGGCTGCAGTGCTGGCGTTTATCTACCACCAATCTTGGTGGCACAGCCTGTGGGCGCGTGGTGACTCTTACCGTGGCGAGATCCTGCGCATCATGCTTGGCGAATGGCACAACTGCGGATGGCTGCTGGGCTGCGGCAAGGGCTTCCACACGACTCAATTACTGGCCGGGAGCATGCCGATCATGCACCCGCACAATATCTTCGTAGCGCTTGGGGTTTATACCGGTGCGCCGGCACTCCTGCTATTTGTCGTCTTGATGGGCGCCACATTGCGCTATGCCTGGCGGCTGCGTGACGCCTGGGGCGTATTTCTGGCTTGCTCACTGGTGATGCTTAACTTCGATGGCAGCCTGATTATTGGCAACCCCGACGAGCTCTGGCCGCTGGTGTTGCTGCCTGCCGCCATGGTGCTGGGCCTTTCCTTGCGTCCGTCGAATGGCCGTCACCGGCAGGCGGAAAAAACGTTAGGCCAACTTGCTTAACCGGTCCTGGAAATGCTCACGGTGCCGGTCGATTAGTCGAACTGGTACGAAGCACCAACGCCTGCATACCAACTGCGCCCCGGTGCCGCTTCGTAGTAGCGGTTATTGCCGTCGCCAACGATTACCGAACCGACATATTGCCTATCCAGCACGTTCTCCAAACGCACCAGCTGGTGCACGGTCCATGGCCCTAACTGCTGCTCAAAGCGCGCCCGCCAGTTGAAGACGCTGTAGGCCGGCGCCGGTTTGGCACTGTTGCTGTCTTCGACATACACCTTGCTGCGGTACAAGCCTTCGATAGCGGTGCTGATGCCCTCAACCGGTTGCCAATTGAGTTCGGCAAACAGCGTGGTGCGCGGCACACCGGGCAGGTCATTGCCGCTGTCGACGGTGCGCGCGCCGCTGACAAAACTAGAGTCGTATTGCGCGGCCAGGTAGCTGTAGGCGAGGTTGGCGGTCCACTGCTCGCTAAGCTGGCTTTCAACGCCAAACTCAAAGCCACGGCGCACGGTTGGCCCAGCGTTTTGGTAGCTGGTGCGGCCATTGCTGTTGGCGAACACGACGATTTCGTCTCGGGTGTCGATCTGAAACACCGCTGCATTGACCCGCGTGCCGTCCCCGATCAAGGCCTTTAGCCCCAACTCGTATTGCTTGCTGGTGGACGGGGCGAGGTCGTAGTTCACCCCCGTGGCATTGTTTGGCGCATAGGCCAGTTCGCCTTGGGTGGGGGTTTCGAAGCCGCGGCCAACGCTGATATAGCCGTTGAGTTCAGGGGTAAAGGCGTAGCCCAGGCTAAGCGAGGGGTTGGCTTGTTCATAGCGGCGGTTGCCGCTGTCATCGCCGTTGACCAGGTAATGGTCGTCGACCTCAATTTCTACCGTGCTGTAGCGCAGGCCACCTTGCAGGGTCCAGTCGCCGATTTTCCAGGTGGCTTGGGCATAGGGGTCAAGGCTGGTGGCGGTGTCATTCTCGTCGCGGCGCAGTTCGCCTTTTACCCCCAGTCTGTTGCCCGAGAAGTTCTGGTAACCCTGGCGGTCGTCTTCGCTTCGGTCGTAATCCAGGCCGACTACCAGATCGACGTCGCCCAGCGGTTGTAGCCAGCGCAGGCTGCCGCCGTAGAACGTACGGTCGAAGGCGACAACACCGCCGCCGTAAAGGTTGTTGGACGGTGTGCCGCGGGGAATCGACAGGTACTGAATCACGCTGCGCTTGCCCACGTAGAGCGTGTTCTGCAGCGTCGCCTCGCCAAAGTAATGCTCGTAGTTAACGCCCAGTTGCTGGTGGTCGATGCTTTTGCGCGTGTTGTAAATCTCGGCGTTGGCGGTGACCGAGCGCGGGTCGGTTTTATAGGCTTCCCAGGTTTGCCCCAGCGGGTCTTGGGTGCCGTTTTGCTCCAGGCTGCTGTAAATCAGGCTGAGTTTGTCGTCGGCACCGGGGTGCAGGTTGAGCTTGGCAAACGTCTGGTCACGGCGGGCGGCGCTATGGTCGCGGTAGCCGTCGGTGTCCATGCGCGAGGCGTCGAGGAGAAAACCGGCTTTGCTGTTGCCGCCCTCGGCGCTGAGGTGGTTGCGCTGCATACCGTCGCTGCCAAACAGAGTATCGGCGCCGACTTTCGCCGGGCCTTCGGGGTCGCGGGAAAACACCTGAACCACGCCGCCGGCATTGCTGCCATATAAAACAGAGGCCGGGCCGCGCAGTACTTCAATGCGCTCGGCGGTGTCGAGGTTAAAGGTTGCAGCTTGGCCTTGGCCGTCGGCGGTGCTGGCCGGAATACCATCGCTGATCAGCTTGAGACCGCGCACGCCAAACGCGGAACGGGCGCCAAAGCCACGGGACGAAATCTGTAAGTCCTGGGCGTAGTTTTGCCGGTTCTGCACCACCAGGCCAGGAACACGGGTGAGCACTTCCGAGGCATTAATGCCCAACTGGCCGTCGCTGATTTGCTGACGATCTACGCTATCTACCGAAAAAGGCAGGCTGAAACTGGCGCTGGACTGACGTGAGCCGGTAATTACCAGCGGGTCGAGTTGCACCGCTGAGGTATCGGCGTTGGCCGGGCTAGCGGCTAATACAGTCAGCAATACGGAGTAGGGTGGCAGTCGGTTCAATGCATTCATCGCCGGCGTTATACAGGGCCGAAAAGGCCCGTGCGGTCCTGGGCTGAGCATAGTGGGCGATTATCGACCGTAAAGTCACGCGCTGCCGAGCCGCTCTGCCAGTGGGGTTGCGGCTTTTTGCAGATGGTTACGGGCTAATGACCCACGCCACACACGGTGTATGCGCCAGGGATGCAGGGCAGAATCCGCGCCCTTTACGGCACTGGCGATGGCCGGCCGCCTGGATTTTCCGTTAGGTGCTAGCGCGCCTGGCAGAGTGAGACAGCGAGAGGACAGAGAATATGAGTGACCCGATACGCGTTGGAGGGGCCCGTGTAGGCGGCTTGGCCCGTTGGCTGCTGGTGCTGGTCGGCGTGGCGATAGCCTTGGTTGGTCTGTACCTGATCGGCGCCGGTGGCTACCTGGCGGTGCTCGGCGGCAGTTGGTACTTCGTGCTCTGTGGCGTGGCCACGCTGGGCGCTGGTGTCTTGATCACCAAGGGCAACCCCAACGGCGCCTGGTTATTCGGCATTGTTCTGCTGTTGTCGGTGATCTGGGCTGTATGGGAAGCCGGGCTGGAGTTCTGGCCGCTGGTATCGCGCTTGGCTGTTTTTACTGTGATCGGTCTGGTGGTGACGCTGCTTTATCCAACCCTGCTGCGCGCCTCGCCTGAGCTGCATGAGGGCAATGGCCGTGGTGCGTACGTGTTGAGCGGCCTGCTGGCCTCGGTGATTGTTGCCGGTTCTGCCTATGCCTTTGTGCTTAAGCCGATTGTGGCGGCTGACCACCAGGCGGCGGTGACCCCAGTGGTTAAGGGCCAGGAGCAGAAAGACTGGAAGCATTGGGGTAATACCACCCATGGCGATCGTTTTGCCGCGCTGGACCAGATCAACAAAGACAATATCGACACGCTGCAAGTGGCCTGGACTTTCCGTAGCGGCGACCTGCCGCAGAGCACCGGTTCCGGTGCCGAAGACCAGAACACGCCGCTGCAAATCGGCGACACCCTTTACCACTGCACCGCTTACGGCAAGGTGTTTGCCCTGGATGCCGATAGCGGCAAAGAGCGCTGGCACTTCGACCCCAAAGGCTCGGCACCGAACTGGCAGCGTTGCCGTGGCTTGGGCTTCTATGAAGAAGCGCCCGCCGCTGCGGCTGAGGTGGCAGCGGCTCCCGTAGCCTGCGCCAAACGCATCTTCTTGCCGACCATTGATGCCCGCCTGATCGCCCTTAACGCCGAAACCGGAGAGCCGTGCGCCGACTTTGGCAACGCCGGTACGGTGGATCTGAAAACCGATATGGGTGAAGTCAAAGACGGTTACTACCAACAGACGTCGACGCCTTTGGTGGCGGGTAATGTCGTGGTGGTGGGTGGCCGCGTGGCGGATAACTTCTCCACCAACGAGCCGCCAGGCGTGGTGCGCGCGTTCGATGTGCACAACGGCGAATTGGTCTGGGCCTGGGATCCGGGCAACCCGCAAACCACCAAGCGGCCGCCAGAAGGGCAGACCTACACCCGTGGCACGCCGAACGTGTGGTCGGCCATGGCCTATGACGAGAAACTCGGCCTGATCTATCTGCCAACCGGTAACGCCACGCCTGATTTCTGGGCGGGTGAGCGCACCGAGCTGGACGATAAATACAGCTCCTCGGTGGTCGCCGTCGAAGCCGCCACCGGCGCGGTGAAATGGCACTTCCAGATGACCCATCACGATCTGTGGGACTTCGATATTCCCGCGCAACCACTGCTCTACGATGTGCCGGACGATGCTGGCGGCACCCAGCCGGCGCTGGCGCAAATCACCAAGCAGGGGGAAATCTTCCTGCTTAACCGCGCCACTGGCGTGCCGATTGCCAAGGTCGATGAAAAGCCGGTGCCGCAGGGCAATGTGCCGGGTGAGCGCTACTCGCCGACCCAGCCGTTCTCGGTGGATATGCCGTCAATTGGCAACCAGCAATTGCATGAAGCGGATATGTGGGGCGCCACGGTATTTGACCAGTTGCTCTGCCGTATCCAGTTCAAAGGCATGCGCCACGAAGGTGTTTACACCCCACCAGGCCTGGACCGCGCCCTGCAATTCCCCGGCTCGCTCGGCGGTATGAACTGGGGCAGTGTGTCGGTGGACCCGACCACCCACTATATGTTCGTCAACGATATGCGCCTGGGCCTGGCCAACTACATGATCCCGCGCGAGAAAATCGCCGCCGGCGCCAGTGGTATTGAAATGGGCGTGGTACCGCAGGCCGGTACGCCGTTTGGTGCCATGCGTGAACGCTTCCTCTCGGTGGCCGGTATTCCGTGCCAGAAACCACCGTTTGGCACCATGTCCGCCATCGACCTGAAAACCCGCAAATTGGTCTGGCAAGTGCCGGTCGGCACCGTGCAAGACACCGGCCCGCTGGGGATCAAAATGCACCTGCCGATTCCGATTGGCATGCCGACCCTCGGGGCCTCAATGGCGACCCAATCAGGCCTGTTGTTCTTCGCCGGCACCCAAGACTTCTACCTGCGTGCGTTTGATAGTGGCAGCGGCAAGGAAGTATGGAAAGCGCGGCTGCCGTTGGGCAGCCAGTCGGGGCCGATGACCTATGTGTCACCGAAAACCGGCAAGCAGTACATCGTCGTCAGCGCCGGAGGCGCCAGACAATCGCCGGAGCGGGGCGATTATGTGATCGCTTATGCGTTGCCGGAAAAGTAGCAGAGCGTCGCCCTGCACCGTTGTTCTCGCTGGCAATGCGGGGCTGCGCGTACTGCCCGAGCAAGCTGTTATGGGGCGTGCGCTGTAGCATGCAGAATTCTGAGTCCCCGCCTGCGCGGGGACGACGGAGGGTTTTGCTGCATTAACCGTCATTGCCGCGCAGGCGGGAATCCAGAATTCCCCGGCGGACGGCGCTCGCCGCAACTGCCTGCCACCACGCTCGCGCCCAACATAACGCACCGGCTATAATCCCCCGCTTTATTACACAGCCCGTGGTTTTCCCGGCCTGTTGTCCGACTTTTCGCGCTGGCCACTGGCCATGCGTCGTTGCAAGAGGTTTCCCGTGGCATTGACGATTCTCGGCCTTTCCGGCGCCCTCAGTCATGATCCTTCCGCTGCCTTGTATATCGACGGCAAGTTGATCGCGGCGGCCGAAGAAGAGCGTTTTGTGCGCGACAAGCACGCCAAGAACCGCATGCCCTATGAGTCGGCCAAGTTCTGCCTGGAGCAGGCCGGTATCAAGCCGTCAGATGTCGACGTGGTGGCCATTCCCTTTGCCCCCATCAGCCTGTTTGGCAAGGCTCGCTGGCACTATGCCAAGCGTTACTGGTATGCGCCGGACCGCTCCCTAGACGCCATTTTGATGGGTAACCGCCGTTACAAGCGCTACCGCAACAAGATTGTCTGGTGCCTGGAGCAGCTGGGTTTCGACCCGAAAAAAATCAAGATTGAACCGGTCGAGCATCACCTCGCTCACGCCTCCAGCGCCTACCACTGCTCGGGTTTTACCGAGAAGACGGCGATCATGGGTATCGACGGCAAAGGTGAGTACGCCACCACGTTCTTTGGCTATGGCGAGAACGGCAAGATCCACAAGATCAAAGAGTTCTTTGACCCGGATTCCCTCGGCGGCCTCTATGGCGCGATCACCGAGTTCCTCGGTTTCGAAATGCTCGATGGCGAGTTCAAGGTTATGGGCATGGCGCCGTATGGCGACGCCAGCAAGTACGATTTCTCCCGTTTGGCCAAGTTCGAGAACGGCGAGCTGATCATCAACACCGACTACGCCAACGTCATCGGCCTGCGCCGCTACAAAGAGAACGGCAAGGGCTTCTACTTCTCGCCCAAGCTGATCGAGTGGCTAGGCCCGAAACGCGAAGGCGATATCGCCGACGACCCGTACATCCATTACGCCGCCAGCATGCAAGCGCTGTTCGAGAAGCTGGCGCTGCAGATGATGGATTACTACCTGGGCGACATTCTCAAAGAAACCGGCAAAATCGCTTTTGCTGGCGGTTGCGCGCTGAACGTCAAACTTAACCAACGCATCATCGCCCGCCCGGAAGTAAAGGAGCTGTTTGTACAGCCGGCTTCCGGCGATGCCGGTACTGCCGTGGGCGCCGCTGCTTACATCTCGCACAAGCGCGGTGTGCCGGTGGAGAAGATGGAGCACGTTTACCTCGGCCCGTCCTACTCCAACGAAGACGTGATTGCCGCCTGCGCCCGCCACCCGAGCAAACCGGTATGGAAACAGATCGACAACATGCCGCAGCGCATCGCTGAAATCATGGTTGCCGGCAACCCGGTGGCCTGGTTCCAGGGCCGTATGGAATTTGGTCCGCGTGCTCTTGGCGGCCGTTCGATTATCGGTTGCCCGAGCATTGCTGGCGTGGCCAACCGCATCAATGAACAGATCAAGTTTCGTGAGCGCTGGCGCCCCTTCTGCCCGTCGATGCTGGACACCGTCGGCCCGCAGATGATCAAAGTCGACCACCCGGCGCCGTTTATGACCTTCACCTTTGAAGTGGCCGAAGAGTGGAAAACTCGCGTGCCGGAAGTGGTGCACGAAGACGGTACGTCCCGTGCCCAGGTGCTCAAACGCGAATACAACCCGCGCTACTACGACATGATGAAGGCCCTTGAAGACCTGACCGGCAACGGCGTGTCGCTGAACACCTCGCTGAACCGCCGTGGTGAGCCGATGATTTGCTCGCCAACCGATGCGCTGAATATGTTTTTCGGCTCGGACCTGCAGTACCTGATCATGGAAGACATTCTGGTGGTCAAGGAAAGCGCCAGTTGATCGGCGCTGTTGCGGCAGGAGAGGGCACGCGTATGCGCATTCTGATCATCAACCGTCAGGAGCGCGCGCGCTCGCTGGACACTATGTACAAACGGGTGGTTGAGCTAAACCCCGGTTCGCAGATGATCAAGCTGAGCAAAGAACAGATCCGCGTACTGCCGAAAACCCTTAAAGAATTGGACGTTTCCGGCTTTGATCGGGTGTTGTTCGATATCCCCTTGCGCCGCGTCGCCCATGCTTTTGCTCGCGTTCGCGCGCTGCCAGGGTTGGTGTATTACGAAGAGGACGCGTATCAGGAATTTATGGGCGAAAGTAAATTTCACTCCAAGTTTCTGACCTTCTTTAAATCCCTTAATGGCAGCCCGGTGATTTTTACCAGTGCCTCGGTGCGCGACTACTTTGGCGCCCGTGGCGTGAGTGCGCATTTTGTCGCCAAGGCGTTTGATGACGCCCACCTGCATAACCTCAACGGCCCACGTGATATCGACCTGGCCTTTGTTGGCCGGGTAAATAACCAGGTGTATAGCCGGCGCAAAGAGCTGCTCGACCGCGTGGCGGCAAGCACGCCGCTGCAGTTGCTGCGCACCGAAAGCCCGGACGAATACCTGGCAGTGCTCAACCGCATCAAGTTCTTCCTCAGTGCCGACATTGGTTTCAATGAGTACATGGCCAAGAACTTCGAGGCCATGGCCTGCGGCTGCATTCTGCTCGCCAAGCGCCAACCGACCGAGGATGCGCTGCTGGGGTTGGTCGATATGGTCAATGTGGTGCACTACGACACGGTCGAGGAATTGCTGGAGAAGTACACGCACCTGCTGGCACATCCCGACGAGGCCGCAGCGATTGCCAAGGCTGGTCACGACTTGGTGTTTGAACGCCATCGGCTCAGTCAGCGCGCTGAAGAATTTTCCGCTGTGCTGGCACTGCCGCACCAGAATCCTCAGGGTGTACACCCGTCGGGCCTTTTCCATCGGCTGCGTGCGTTGATTACTGGCGCGTGAGCACACGCCCCTCAGGGGGCGATTTCGAACGAGCAGGGTTAGAGCATGAAAATCACCATCTTCGGCAGTGGTTATGTGGGCCTGGTCACCGGCGCTTGTCTGGCAGACGCCGGCCACCACGTGATCTGTGTGGATACCAATAGCGAACGCACCGCCATGCTCACCCGCGGCGAAATCCCGATTTACGAGCCTGGCCTTGAGGCCATGGTGCGTAGCAACATCGCTGCGGGGCGTATCAGCTTCACCGAAGATGCCGGCGCGGCGATTGCCTTTGGCAGCATCTTGTTTATCGCCGTGGGCACGCCGCCCGATGAAAACGGTTCGGCCGATCTGACTTATGTGCTCAATGTGGCTCGCACCATTGGCGAGCATATGAACGGCTACAAGGTGGTGGTGAACAAGTCCACCGTGCCGGTGGGCACCGCCGGCAAAGTGGAAAACACGATTGCCGCAGCACTGGCTGAGCGCGGCAGCGATGTACGTTTCGATGTCTGCTCCAACCCCGAATTCCTCAAAGAAGGCGCGGCGATTGAAGACTTCACCCGTGGCGCGCGGATTGTCGTCGGCACCGAGTCGGAAACCGTGCGTACGTTGATGCGCGAGTGCTACGCGCCATACAACCGCAACCACGACAAAATCTTCTTTATGGGCGTGCGCTCGGCCGAACTTACCAAGTACGCCGCCAACGCGATGCTGGCGACCAAAATCAGCTTTATGAACGAGATCGCCAATATCGCCGAGTTGGTGGGCGCCGATATCGAGCAGGTTCGCCAGGGCATTGGCTCTGACCCGCGCATTGGCTACCACTTTATCTACCCCGGCTGTGGCTACGGCGGTTCCTGCTTTCCCAAAGATGTACAGGCCCTGGCGCGCACGGCGGAAGACATCGGCTACGACGCGGCTTTGCTGCGTGCCGTCGATGAGGTCAACGGCCGGCAGAAGAACATTCTGTTGAAGAAGCTTTCCCAGGTGTTTGACGGTCAGCTCGCGGGCTTGACCGTGGCCCTGTGGGGCTTGGCCTTTAAACCCAATACCGACGATATCCGCGAAGCACCCAGCCGCACCTTGATGGAAGGTCTGTGGGCGCAGGGCGCGCAGGTGCGGGCTTACGATCCGGTCGCTGCAGGCGAGATCCGTCGTACCTATGGCGAGCGTGATGATTTGGTGTTGGTCAGCAGCAGTGAAGACGCCTTGAACGGCGCCGATGTGCTGGTTATCTGCACCGAGTGGAAGGAATTCCGTGCGGTCGATTTGCAGCACATTGCTGCGACCTTGCGGCACCCGGTGATTGTCGACGGCCGTAACCTGTATAGCCCGGACGAAGTGCGCGCTGCCGGTCTGCGCTACTACGCCGTCGGGCGTGGCGATTCGCTGGAGCTGGGCGCCTGATGTCGGTGCCGGCGGATACCGCAGTGGGTTCGTCCAAGGCTGGGCGCAAGTGGCGCAAGTACAAAGCCAAACTCGCACGCCGCTGGAAGCTGTTGCGCTTTGCGCTGGCTAACCGCGTCTCCCGCCGCTCGGTGGTGGCCAGCGGTGGGCCGGTGGTGTCGCTGACTAGTTACTCGACGCGGCTTAAGTCTGTGCATATCACCTTGGAGTCGATTGCCGCGGGCGACGTATTGCCCAGCCGATTGATTTTGTGGGTCGACGAGTTGGCCGTGTATGAAAACCTTCCGCTAGCGCTACGGCGCTTGCAGGCGCGTGGGCTGGAGGTAAAGCACTGCGTAAACTACGGCCCGCATAAAAAGTATTTCCCTTTCGTTCAAGGCGAACCCTTGGATAAGCCGCTGGTTACGGCGGATGACGATGTGTTCTACCCACGCAACTGGCTGGCCGGGTTGCAGCAGGCCCACCATGCAACCCCCGAGCAAATAGTTTGCTACAAGGCCAAACGCTTAGGTTTTGGCGCGGATGGGATAACCTCCTACACCGCTTGGGCGACTCAGTTGGGGCCGCAGGCCAGTTTCCAGAACTTTGCCATTGGTGTGTCGGGGGTGTTGTACCCGCCCGCATTTCTGCAGGTGCTGAAGGAGCAGGGCGATGCCTTTGTTGCCGTATCGCCTAAAGCCGATGATATCTGGCTGCATGTCCACGCCCTGCGTTCGGGGTTTAAGGTGCGGCAGCTGTCTGCTGATGACGCTTACTTCCCCAGTTTGCCCGGCACCCAGGACATCGCCTTGTACAACGAGAATATGAAAATGGGCGGCAATGATCAGGTAATTACGCGGCTGTATAGCGCTGCCGATATCGAAAAAATGCTCAAGGATTGATGCGTCGTGGCCACCGATAGTTTGCAACGTATGTCCGTTGCCTTAGTTGAAAAGATTGCCGCCTGCGGGCGAGTGGTTTTGCTCGCCAATAATCCACTGCTAACGCCGGCGTTGATCGACAGTTTGAATATTCAAGACACGGATATCGTTGTCAGTTTCAACAAGTGCCGCAACCTGCCTTCACTGCGCCGGCGCCATGTGAATGTCTTTATCCATCGGCACAATTACCGCAAAGGTGGCTACTTCGGTTATCCGTATAAAGGCATGTTGCGCTTGTTTTCCTGGTTCAATCCGCGTTTGTACAGTGTGATGCTCGGCGGTGACGAAAGCACATTGCCGCGCTCTGGCACTTTCTCCTTTCTGCCCCTGCGCCAAGCATTTCCTGCGTTGGAAACTTACCCCTATGAAGGTCTGCCAACCCGTGGAGGGCCTTCGACCGGGTTTTATGCCTTGGCATTCTTTGATTACCTAAAACAGCTCAAGGGCGCGAGTTTTGACATCGTGCTGGTCGGCTTTTCTGACGAAGGCGGCACGTTTTGGGATGGGCATGCTTGGGAATTTGAGCGCGAGTGGATAAAAAACTCCGCCGTGATGGTCGTAAAGCCTTAGCGCTGTCAGTAGACAGATAACACCCCTTTTCAGGGCATCAGCAAACAAACTTATGCGTGGGTATATGCAGCTCGAAAATTTTGCGGACAAGCTTAAAACAGCGGGTATTGCGCTGATTATTGCCACGTTGATGATTTTACTCGTAGGGCGGTTTTGGTGGCCCGAGTTTGGACACTGGGAAAAAACCATTCGTTTGGTTACCTGTATTTCCCTGCTTTGCTTGTTGGGGCAATTATTCAAAGAACGCTTGCGCCTGCTAGCTCCGACTTTTTTGTCGTTTCTTTTGCTCTGGCTTGTGCTGATGGCCAACAGCCTTATCACCGAGTCATACAGTTCGGTACGTCAACTTCTGCTGATTCTGTTTTTTACTTGGGCGGTGATGCTACTGGGCGGTAAGGCTCAGCGCGGCTGGCTATCGGTGCTGATGGTGGGGGTGCTCGCCGGTGCATTCTTCGCCGGCTTATCGCTGGTTAATAAGATGCTCAGCGGCGAGTTTGATATGGCTTACCGCGCCATGAATATTAATGACTCCGGTATCAAAGGCGTTGCCGAGTTTGGCATCACCATTGAGGCGGGTTTGCACTACGCCTTCAGTCTGATTGCCGCAGTCTGGTTGCTGTTAAGAAGCCGAAAGCCGATGACCATCGCATTGTGGGGGCTATGTACCTTTGTATTGTTCGCCTACGTTTACTTCACCTTTGCACGCTCTGCGTGGGTGGGCGGCTTGCTTGGTTGTGGTTTGTTAATTTTGTCCATGACCAAAGGGCGGCTACGTCTCGGCATAATCTTGGCTGCTGCGCTGGTCGCGTGCGTTGTTGTAGTGGTGGGCTTGGAACATCTGATTTATGAGTTCAGCGCACGCGGGCTGACCAATCGCGATCAGGTTTGGGCCACCGTGTTTGAGCGAATTGGCGAGAACTGGTGGTTTGGTCATGGCTCTCACACAGAACTTGGTGATGTAACCCTAAGTACCGGGCAAGTGGTGACAAATCCCCATAGCCTTTACTTGGAAGTGCTCTATCAGTTTGGTCTGGTTGGGCTTGCAGCTCTATGGCTTACCTTGGGAGTGTGTTTGCATGGCTTGTGGAAAGTGGGTAGTGATCTCGCCCGCCTGTGGCTGGCAGTGCTCTCGGCAGGCAGCGTCATGATGCTGGTGGAGATGCACTTCTTTTTGGATTCGCCTAACGTCGTGTGGATGTGGGTCTGGCTGCCGTTTGCCGGAGCCTTGGCCGTTACTACCCAGTCCAAAGTCGACGCTATCTCCCGCTAACAGCAACCTCACTTTGCCCAGCAGCGCAATGCTGCTGGGCCCTATAGGCAAGGTTACTTGGAGAAAAACCGCCGCCAGCCCTTGGCGCGAGTGACGTCATTACCTTTGTAGTTCTTTTGCGAGGCCTTGCGCACGCTGCCAAATCGCTCGCCCACTTTGTACTGCTCAAGGGTGTAACCGTTGGCCAAGGCTTCCTGGTAATAACGGTCGAACAGTTCGATCAGGTCTTTGCGCGGGTGCTCGAAGACTTCGCCGTCGAACCAGTGTTTTTCGCCCCCGCTTGCCAGGCGTTCGAAGGAGTATTTGTGTGAGAGCTGGGTGCCAATGTCGGAGTAGTGCAGGATCTTGATCACATCAATGGGGCTGTGCTCGCCATCGATATTGTTGAATTGATCGTCGAAGCCCTGAATTAACCCCGTGTTCTGGCCGAAGTAGTCGCGCAACTTATGGTGCGCGCGCGGGTCGCCGATAATTTGCTCCAGTGCCGGCAAGTGCTCTTTGGCTCGCGCGCAGTCCCACATCGACACACAGAAGCGCCAAGACTCTTTGCCACCCTTGGCCATCACAATCTTGCCCGGCTCAAATGGCGTGTTCCACAGCTCGGCGATATCACCCAGCACAATGACGTCGGCATCCATATAAATGGCGCGGCCTTCAAAGTTACAGAAGGCCGGAATGCTCCAGCGAAAGCCTGAGAACGGTGTGGTCCAGTTATCCGAGCGCCAGCCTTGCTCGCTCTCGGGTGCGCAGTACCAGAAGCTCTCCGGGTTGCGGGACAGCTGCATCCAGTGAATGTCTACCGGTAGGGAAGAGTGCTTACGCAGGCTATATTCCAGCACCATCATTTGTTCGAGGTCGCAATCGTTTGGATCGCAGCCAACAAATACTTTCACTGTGTCGTTCATATGCGTATGTCCCGGTTGAACTGGTCAAACGTTAACTTTTTCGTACTCGGCGATAATGTCGTCGGCATTCAGTGTTACCGCAGTGCTTTGATTGTACTGTGCAAAGAACGGGGCGAGGCCGATTTTCTTGATTAAGCGCAGATCTTTCTTATAACGCAGCAGGTGTTTGAAGTTGCGCTTGCGTTTAGCTTTTGATAGCGAGCGTAGGCTAATTTGCATATCGGAAATATCGATAAGTCCATACTCGCCTGATTCGGTAAGAATAATATTGCCCATGTGCAGTGAGCGGAAATAAATGCCCTTGTCATGCAGATGGGCAATAAAAGCCGCCAGCTTTTTAAGCAGTACTTCCTGCTGTTCTGGCGATTGCGTAGGAATATAACCGCGTAAAGTATGGCCGGGCAGCGGGCTGTATAAAATGGCGCCGCGGTCCGGATATGAGAATTTGAACAGTTGCAGGGCTTTGGGGCAGGGGATGCCGCGTTTTTCCAGGGTTTCACAATTAGCCATGAAACGCTTTTCTGGCGGGGAAATCATGGCGGTGGTAATCAGGCGTTTGCGCCGAAACAGCTTAAGAAAGTTGCCATCTTGTAATTTGAGCACCTTGTCGCCATAGGGGTCGCGCTCAATTACCTCTGCCCCTGCCACCAGGCTGCTATATATCGAGTCGGTGGGGGCGCTTGCGGATTCAGTCAATCTAACCTCGGAGCCACATAATCAGGGCGGGGAGTGCTATCATTTTCCGTCTTCTTTCGATTGGGTAGCGTGCATTTCATGAGCAATTCTCTCCGGAGTATCCAGCCGGTGTCCAGCGTCAAAATATACTTCCGCCTGCTCTCCTACGTCCGGCCGTACTGGGGGCTGTTTGCTCTGAGCATCGTCGGCTTTCTTATTTTTGCCGCTACCCAACCCATGCTCGCGGGCATCCTTAAGTACTTCGTTGACGGTTTGAGCAACCCCGGCGCCGCGCTTTTCCCCAACGCGCCATGGGCCTGGTTGCGGAATCTGGAACTGCTTTATGCGGTGCCGTTACTGGTGATTTTGATCGCCGTCTGGCAAGGCGTGGGCTCCTTTCTCGGTAACTATTTCCTGGCCCGTGTTTCGTTGGGCTTGGTAAACGATCTGCGTGTTGAACTCTTCAATAATATGTTGACGTTGCCCAATCGCTATTTCGATCGGCATAACTCGGGGCATTTAATTTCACGTATTACGTTTAACGTCACCATGGTGACCGGCGCTGCCACTGACGCTATTAAAGTGGTTATTCGTGAAGGTATGACCGTTGTATTTTTGTTTGCCACCCTGTTATGGATGAACTGGAAGTTGACCTTGGTAATGGTCGCGATTTTGCCGATTATTGCCTTGATGGTTACCAGTGCAAGTCGCAAGTTTCGTAAGCAAAGCAAAAATATTCAAATCGCCATGGGCGATGTTACCCACGTCACTTCCGAAGCTATTCAAGGCTATCGTGTGGTGCGTAGTTTTGGTGGCGAAGCTTATGAGCGTAAGCGCTTCAAAAAAGTCAGCGCCGAAAATACTAAAAAGAACTTACGCATGAACAAGACGTCGGCCGTGTATACGCCGATGTTGCAGTTGGTGATTTATAGCGCCATGGCCGTGCTGCTGTACCTGGTGCTGCTGCTGCGTGGTGATGCCACGGTGGGCGACCTGGTGGCTTACATCTCCATGGCCGGTCTGCTGCCCAAGCCGATTCGCCAGCTGTCCGAGGTGAGCTCCACTATCCAGAAGGGTGTCGCCGGTGCCGAAAGCATTTTCGAGCAGTTGGATCAAGACACCGAAGTCGACAATGGCACCGAAGAGCGCGAGCGCGTTTCCGGCCGTCTTGAAGTGAAAAACCTTAACTTCACCTATCCAGGCACGGAAAAGCAGGTGCTGAACAACCTGAATTTTAGCGTTGAGCCTGGGCAAATGGTGGCGCTGGTGGGGCGCTCGGGCAGCGGCAAGTCGACCCTGGCCAACCTGATTCCACGCTTTTATGCCCACAGCGAAGGGCAAATCTTGCTCGATGGCCTCGACGTGGAAAGTTATCGCTTGAACAACCTGCGTACCCACATCGCCTTGGTGACTCAGCAGGTGACGCTGTTTAACGACACGGTGCTGAACAACATTGCTTATGGCGACTTGGCCGATCGGCCGCGCAGTGCTGCCGAGAAGGCCGCTGACGACGCCTTTGCCCGCGAGTTTATCGACCAGTTGCCAGAAGGCTTCGATACCCAAGTTGGCGAAAACGGCGTGATGTTGTCGGGCGGCCAACGCCAGCGTTTGGCCATCGCCCGTGCCTTGCTCAAGGACGCGCCGCTGCTGATTCTGGATGAGGCCACCTCGGCGCTTGACACCGAATCGGAGCGGCATATTCAGGCCGCCTTAGAGAAAGTGATGGAGGGCCGCACCACCCTGGTGATCGCGCACCGCCTGTCGACCATCGAGAAGGCTGACCTGATTCTGGTGATGGACCGCGGGCAGATCGTTGAACGCGGTACCCATGAAGAGTTGTTGGCCCTTAATGGCTATTACGCCACGCTGCATTCGCGTCATTTCAAAGACGACGACGAGCCGGTTGAAGAGGCTGTCACCTGATCGGCCGGTAGGCCCAGGGCGGAGAAGACCAGAGGTTGGCGTTCCTCTCCGTCCGCTTTGATCCTTCCATTGCAAGTTGCCCAGCAAGGGGTGGGCTTGGCCGCCGAGGCGGGTTAGCCGCCTCGCTATGCTATATTTCCCCGCGTTTTCGTCGTCCCGGAGAGTCCATGAAGTTGTCCATGCCCCGTTTTGATCAGGCTGCCGTATTGGTGGTCGGTGATGTCATGCTCGACCGCTACTGGCATGGCGGCACCTCGCGGATTTCCCCTGAGGCGCCGGTGCCGGTGGTGCGCGTTGACCATATCGAAGACCGTCCCGGTGGTGCCGCCAACGTTGCCTTGAACATTGCCGCGCTGGGCGCACCGGCGCGTCTGGTCGGTGTGACCGGTGAAGACGAAGCCGCCGCTAGCCTGGCCAACAGCCTTAAAGGCGCCGGCGTGCAAGCGCACTTTCAGCGCATCGCCAGTCAGCCAACCATCGTCAAACTGCGGGTGATGAGCCGTCATCAGCAACTGCTGCGCATGGACTTCGAAGAGCCGTTCAAAACTGACACCGTGGCGCTTACCGCATCGGTGCAAAGCCAGCTCGACGGCATCAAAGTGCTGGTGCTGTCGGACTACGGCAAAGGCGCCTTGAAGAACCATCAGGAGCTTATTCAGGCCGCCCGTGCACGCAATATCCCGGTGCTCGCCGACCCTAAGGGCAAGGACTTTGCTATTTACCGTGGCGCCAGCCTGATCACCCCCAACCTCAACGAATTCGAAACCATTGTTGGCCGCTGCGCCGACGAAGCTGAGCTGGTGGCCAAAGGCGCCGAGTTGATGCGCGAGCTGGAATTGGGTGCGCTGCTGGTCACCCGTGGCGAGCACGGCATGACCCTGCTGCGCCCGGACCACCCGGCCCTGCACCTGCCTGCCCGTGCCCGCGAAGTGTTCGATGTAACCGGCGCTGGCGACACGGTAATTTCCACCCTGGCCGCCTCCATCGCTGCCGGTGAAGAACTGCCGCAAGCGGTGGCGCTGGCAAACCTGGCCGCCGGTATCGTGGTCGGCAAACTCGGCACTGCTGCCATCAGCGCCCCGGAGCTGCGCCGTGCGGTGCAGCGCGAAGAGGGCTCGGAACGTGGCGTGCTGAGCCTGGAACAACTGCTCACCAGCATCGACGACGCCCGCGCCCATGGCGAGAAAATCGTCTTTACCAATGGCTGCTTCGACATTCTCCACGCCGGTCACGTGACCTACCTGGAACAAGCCCGCGCCCAAGGCGACCGTCTGGTGTTGGCGGTTAACGACGACGCCTCGGTCAGCCGCCTCAAAGGCCCAGGCCGGCCGATTAACTCGGTAGACCGGCGTATGGCCGTGCTTGCTGGCTTGGGCGCGGTGGATTGGGTGGTGAGCTTTAGCGAAGACACCCCGGAAAACCTGTTGCGTGCGGTCAAGCCCGATGTGCTGGTAAAAGGCGGTGACTACGGCGTTGAGCAAGTGGTGGGCGCCGATATCGTTAAAGCCTATGGCGGCGAAGTACGGGTGCTGGGTCTGGTGGAAAACAGCTCCACCACGGCCATCGTCAATAAAATCCTCGAGCGCAAATAACCTACGTGGCTGACCTGCCATAACCTCTTGGCGGGACGGTCATAGGCTTGGGCTTTTTACGCGAGCATGCTTTGGGCATCTCTATCCTGGATGGAAAGATGCCCATGAATGCCGATGTCCAAGGCCGCGCCCTGGCCCTTCTCAATCGCATGGCCCAGGCCGACTGGCCTGACCGCCTAAACCTGCGCAAGCCGTTTGAAAAACTCATCTACAGCGGCAGCCGTGCCAGTTTCCGGCTGGCCGCTGACCGCGCGCAAAAGGGCGGCGCGCGCACCCCGCGCAAAGTCGACCCGGATGCCTTGTTCGACCTATCCCTAAGCGACGAGCAACAAATGCTGGTGGATATGCTCGCCAGCTTTGCCAGCGAAGTGCTGCGCCCAGCCGCCCACGATGCCGACGCCAACGCCGCTGTGCCTGCTGAGCTGCTAAACCAAGCGCAAGACCTGGGCCTGACCTTTTACGGCGTCAGCGAAGTGCATGGCGGCATGGCCGGCGAGCGCACCACCGTGAGCAATGCGCTGATTGCCGAAGCCTTGGCCAAGGGCGATATGTCTTTGGCTGCCGCGCTGTTGGTACCGCTTTCGGCTGCCAACTGCATCCGTCGCTGGGGTTCGCCAGAGCAACAGCAGCGCTGGCTGCCGGCCTTTGTGGGCGAAGCCAGTGCGCCGGTGATGGCCATTGCGGTCAACGAGCCCGTGGCGCTGTTCGATCCGCAACAACTGACCACCAAGGCTAAGCGCAAGGGCAAGCACTACCACCTCAGCGGCGAAAAATGCCTGGTGCTGCGCGGCTTGGATGCTAGCCACCTGATCATCGCTGCCAAGGCTGAAAACGGCCCGGCGTTGTTTATCGTTGAAGCCGGTAGCAAAGGCCTGCAACGCTTCGCCGAGCCCGGCATGGGCCTTAAAGCCGGCGCCACCGCGCGGGTCAAACTCAAAAACGTGAAAGTAGCGGCCGAGCAGCGCCTCAACGCCGAGCACTTTAATTACCAAAGCTTTCTCGACTATGCCGCGTTGGCCTGGTGCGCGCTGGCGGTCGGCACCGGGCAGGCGGCGCTGGAATACGTCACCGCCTACTGCAACGAACGCAGTGCCTTTCGTGAGCCGATCAGCCATCGCCAGGGCGTGGCGTTCATGGTCGCCGATATCGCCATTGAGCTGGATGCCATGCGCATGCTGGTCTGGCGTGCCTGCGCCCGGGCCGAGCAAGGTTTGCCGTTCCAGCGCGAAGCCTATCTGGCCCGTCTGCTCTGCGCCGAAAAGGCGATGAAGATCGGCACCGACGCCGTGCAATTGCTGGGCGGTCATGGCTTTACCAAAGAACACCCAGCCGAGCGCTGGTACCGCGACTTGCGCGCTGTGGCCGTGATGGCCGGCGGCTTGCAACTGTGATGGCCAGGGAGCTACGCACATGAATCTGGAAACCCCGAAAAAATTCTCAGGCCTGGTGCATCAGGCCCATCAAGTGGCGGCCAACTATTTCCGGCCGATTTCACGCAAATACGACAAAGCCGAGCATGCCTACCCCAAGGAACTCGACCTACTCGCGGCGCTATTAGACGGCATGAACGCCGGCTCGCCGGACGCCATTGGCGCCGGCTCAGCAAGCAAGCGCGGTGCAGCTAAATCCTTGGAGGAGGGCGTTAAAAACGGCGGCAATCTTTCCGCGCTATTGGGTGTGATGGAGCTGTGCTGGGGCGATGTCGGCTTATTGCTGGCCATGCCCCGCCAAGGTCTGGGCAATGCTGCCATCGCCGCCGTGGCCAATGATGAACAGCTACAACGCTTTAGCGGCACCTGGGCGGCGATGGCCATTACCGAACCCGGCACCGGCTCGGACTCCGCCGCTATTCGCACTACCGCGCGTAAAGACGGCGATCACTATGTGCTCAATGGCGAAAAAATCTACGTGACCTCTGGCGAGCGCGCGGATGCGGTGGTGGTGTGGGCGACGTTGGATAAAGCGCTGGGGCGCGCGGCAATCAAATCCTTTGTGGTCGAACACGGCACACCGGGCATGAGCGTTACCCGGCTGGAAAAGAAACTTGGCATCAAGGCCTCGGACACGGCAGCGATCAGCTTTAGCGACTGCCGCGTACCGGCTGCCAACCTGCTGGGCAACCCGGAGGTGGACGTGCAAAAGGGCTTTGCCGGGGTGATGGAAACCTTTGATAACACCCGGCCTTTGGTCGCCGGCATGGCCATTGGCGTGGCCAAGGCCTCGTTGGACCGCACCCGCGAACTGCTTAAAGACAGCTTTCGCTTTGACTACGCCAAGCCGCTGTTGGCCGTCAGCCACGCCGAAGCCACGTTGTACCGTCTGGAAGCCGAATGGGAGGCCGCGCGTCTGCTGACTCTGAAGGCGGCATGGATGGCCGACAACAAACTGCCCAACTCCAAAGAAGCCTCCATCGCCAAAGCCAAGGCCGGGCGCGTGGCTAATGAGGTGACGCTCAAGTGCGTGGAATTGGCCGGCGCGCTGGGCTATGGCGAGGATGAGTTGCTGGAAAAATGGGCGCGCGATTCGAAGATTCTCGACATCTTTGAAGGCACCCAGCAGATCCAGTTATTGATTGTGGCGCGGCGGTTGTTGGGTAAGAGCTCGAGTGAGTTGAAATAGGAATGGTGTTGAGCCTGGCCCTCACCCCCGGCCCCTCTCCCGCAAGCGGGCGAGGGGAGACCAGCACGTCGCGATCGGTTCCCCTCTACCGCTCGCGGGAGAGCGGCTAGGGTGAGGGCCGGGCCAAACGACATTCTGCTGCTTTAGCTACACGCCACTTTTGCCTGAGGCTTTTTTACGTTAAGCCCCTGCTGCTGCAGCCAATCTTTCCAGCGAATGCGCTCATCACGCACCAGCCAGCCTTCCTGAGGGGCAAAGCTTTCGGCGAGAAATATGCCGCGGGTGCTAGCCGGCATTACGGCGCCTTGCTTTAGGGTCAGCAGCTGCGCTGTAGGTTTGCCCTGCTGCAGCGGAATCAAATACAGATCCGGTTTGCTGCGGTCCAGGCGCGCTACCAACTTGCCGTCTTCGAGCTTTTCATCGACATGAAACAGGCTGAGCAGGCGCGTGTCTTTGGGCAGTTCCAGACGCAGGTCGTAGACCAGCTGCAGCGAAGAAGTGGGCAGGTGCACATAGGCGCGTGGGCGTTCGATCAAGGTCAGATTGCCGCAGCGAATGGGCCGCGCCGCGCCCGACAGCGGGCTTAGGCTAAAACTCCCCGATTGCCGGTAACGCAGGGCGTTGTGGTACGGCGTTGGTAGCCAGGTGTCGCCAAAGCGCCCGCCCAGCCAGCCTTCTGGGGTTTCCAGTAGGCATTCTTCGGCCACTTCCTGAATGGCGGTCAACAGCGGCAGGTTTAGTTCGTGGGCGGGCACATAGCCGGAGATCAGCTTGAGCACCACATCGCCGCGGTCCAGCCGGCGCTGGCGCACCAGCACCCAATAATCGCGGCCTTGCCAGCTCAGGGTCAGGCGCACGGAAACGCCCAAGTTGGCCAGATCGACCTGAAACTGTTCGCTATTGTCGAGGGGCAGCGGCTGGCGGCGGTCCAGCACTTGCGAGAAATTCAGCGGCGGGCCAATGCCCTGGTAGCTCAGGTCGGTGGCGCTGGCTTCAACCCGCAGCGCCAGGGTTTTGAAATCGGTGGGGGCCTTGCGGACTAGGACTCGCGGCATATCGGCTCCTCAGGGACATCTACTGCGCAGATGGGCTGCGAGTTGGATGGTTAGCGATTGGCGGTCGTTATTGTTTTAACCTCGCCCGAGTGTGTGAATAACGGACGCGGCGGTGGAGACGTTGTGTGACAGATGCAGCGGATTGATGGTTCCGACTATCGCGCTGGCAACCGCCGGGTGCGCGAAGGCCAGTTCAAAGCTGGCGCGTACCGGATCTACGCCCGGCTCCAGGCAGATATGCCCGCTGGCCAACGCCTTTTTCAGCAGAATGCCTTTGCCGTGCTGGGAAGCGTAGTCCAGCACCGTCCGTTCGCCCGTTTCGTTCAGGTTGTAGGTGACCATGGCGCAGTCGCCCCGCTCCAGCGCCAGCAGGCCGCCGGCCACGGTCTTACCGGAAAAACCATAAGCGCCGATTTTGCCTTCGGCCTTGAGGGCGGCGAGGGTCTGATACACCTCATGTGCTTGCAAGACGTTGAGGTCGTTGCCGTCGGAATGCACCAGCACAACATCGATCTGCTCGGTCTCCAGGCGCTTAAGGCTGCGCTCCACGGAAAACCGCGTATGAGCGGCAGAAAAGTCATGGTGCGACATGCCATTGGCAAACTCTTCACCGACCTTGCTGACAATTACCCAGGCATCACGCTGGCCGCGCAGTAATGGGCCCAGGCGCTCTTCACTGCGGCCGTAGGCGGGCGCGGTGTCGATCAGGTTGATGCCCAGATCGCGGGCCAGGTCGAGCAGCAAGCGCGCTTCATGATCGTCCGGAATCTGAAAGCCGTTGGGGTATTTCACCCCTTGGTCACGGCCCAGCTTGACGGTGCCCAGGCCCAGCGGCGAAACCAGAATGCCGGTGCTGCCCAGCGGGCGATGCAGGTCGTGGAGGGTTTTCTGGCTCATGGCAGCAGGGTGTCCCAGGCGGTGGCGGCAATGGCCGGGCGTGGCAACTCGGGCAGAGCCGGGTAGTGGCCGGGCTGGATGGCGTCGCGCTTTAGGGCGGCGAGTACGCGGTCCGCGAAGTCCGGGGCCAGGGCGAGCTTGGTCGGCCAGCCGACCAACAGGCGTTTGTGCTCGGCGAGAAAAGCGTTGTCCGGGCGCACCAGGCCGCTTTGTGCAGGTTCGGCACGGTCGATGCGCAGCGTGGCCCAATGTGCTCTACTGAAATCCACCCAGGGCAGCAGATTGCTCATTTCTTTCTGCGCGGCGGCGATTTGCGCTTGGCCGTCACGGGCCACGCCCTCGGCTTCGGCGAGGTCGCCGCCCAAGTACCACAGCCATTGACCATCGGCCGTCGGGTGGCTGGTGACGGTGACCCGTGGTTTCGGTCCCCCGCCTAGGCAGTGGGCATATAGCGGTTTTAAGGTTGGGCCTTTGACCATCACCATATGCAGCGGGCGGCGTTGCATCAGCGGTTGGCTTTGGCCAAGGGCGGTGAGCAGCTCGGCGTTGCCGGCACCGGCGCTCAGCACCACGCGCTGGGCGCGGATCTCGCGGCCATCGACCGTAAGCCCTGCCAGCTCGCCGTTGTCTAGCAGCGGCTCGATGGCTTCGCCGCTAAGCAGGCTGTCGCCAGCGAGTTCGGCCAGGCGCGCGATCAAGCTCGGCACATCGAGTACCAGCTCGTTAAGGCGGTAAACCTTGCCTTTGAATTTCGGGTCTTGCAGGGCGGGCGGTAGGTCGCTGCCTTTAACTTGGTCGACGCGGGTGCGCACGGCCTTGCTGGCGAAAAAGCTGGTGAGGTTGCCGGCCAGGGTGCCGGGCGACCACAGGTAGTGGGCTTGCGACAGCACGCGGGCGCCGCGTAAATCCAACTCGCCGCTGCCATCCAGCGCCTCGCGCCAACGCCGCGGCATATCGGCGATGGCTTCGGACGCGCCAGTTAGCGCGCCGTGTAACGCGTACTTGGCGCCGCCGTGAATGATGCCCTGGGACTTCACACTTTGCCCGCCGCCTAAGGTGGCGCTTTCTACCAACAGGGTAGAAAAACCCTGCTGGCGCAGGCGCGCATTCAGCCACAGGCCGGCGATACCGCCGCCGACAATCACAACGTCAGTGCAAAGCGCTTGGGACATGGGGCCGCGTGCCTCGGTGAAAAATAAGGCGGGCAGTATAACCCTGAGGCAAAGGGGAGGGGATTTGCGTTGGATCAGCCCTCTCCCCCGACTCCTCTCCCGCAAGCGGGCGAGGGGAGACACGTCGAGCCGCGGTTAGGCCCCCTCTCCTGTTTGCGGGCGCCCGGCCAGGGGAGAGGGCGAAGGGAGAGGGCCTAGGCGCCGCGTCTGTAAATCAATGCCCCGTGCTGCCCGAGAACAACTGAATCACCACTACACCCGCAACAATCATCGCCATGCCCAGCATCGCCGGCACATCGAGCTTCTGGTCGTAGATAAAGGTCGCTGCAATACTCACCAATACAATCCCCAGCCCCGCCCATACCGCATAGGCCACGCCAACAGGAATGGTGCGCACCACCAAGGTCAGCATCCAAAAGGAAATGGCGTAGCCGACAATCACCAGCACCAGCGGCAGCGGCTTGTTAAAGCCGTCGATGGCTTTCATCGAGGTGGTGGCAATCACTTCAGAGGCGATGGCAATGCCCAAGAACAGGTAACCGGACATAAGGGGTGCTCCTACTTAAAAACGCGTGTGCTGATAGGTTGGCGATTCTAAGCGCTGCTGCGATGGGATAAAGTCATTACCCATCTGAATAAAAGATAGGTTGCCGCTATGCAATGGAACCTTGAACAGTTGCGCTTGTTTGTCAGCGTGGCTGAAAGCCAGTCGTTTTCAGCGGTGGCGCGGCGTTTGAACCGGGCGCAGTCAGCGGTGAGTAATGCCATTGCCCTGCTGGAGACCGACTTGGGTATGTTGCTGTTTGATCGCAGCAGTGGCCGCCAGCCCCGGCTGACCGAGGCCGGTTCAGTGTTGTTGGAAGACGCGCGGGAAATTCTGCGCCAATGCGAGCGCCTGGAGGGCCGCGCCATGGGCTTGGTACGGGGTGAAGAGGCCTGTTTGCGTTTGGCTCAGGATGAGGCCATGCCGTTTCAGCCGGTGCTCGATAGCTTGGAATCGCTGTCCCGCCAATTTCCGCGTCTGGAGGTACAACTGGCCAGCGGCGCCCAGGGCGATGTGGCGCGCAAGCTGGTGGAGCGCCGCGCCGACTTGGGCTTGCTGTTTCACCACGAAGATATGCCCCGTGCGTTGGAACGCCAGCGCTTGGGCACGATCGAGATGGTCACCGTGTGCGGCGCCGGGCATGCCTTGGCCGGCGCCGGGTATGTCGACCGCCATACGCTGGCCCAGCACCGCCAATTGCTTATGGCGCCCCAAGAACGCCATTACCCCGGCGGCGAGCCGATCAGCCCGGCGGTGTGGCGTGCCGACAGCTTTTACGTGATGGCTGAACTGGTGATGCGTAACCTCGGCTGGGCCTGGTTGCCACGGCATGTGGCGCAGTACCCCACCTACCTCAATCAATTGGTGGAATTGCGCAGCGACTGGGCGCCGCCGCCGTTGGTGGTGGAGTTAGTCTGCCGCCGCGACGAAGCCTTGGGCCCGGCGGCGATGTGGCTGGCCGAGAGTTTTGCCAAGCACCTGCAGGCAATTGGTTAAGCGTCGCGCTTCAACTACAGGATGAACCCAGTAAACTGCGGCCCATGAATCGAACCCTCTATACCCTGCTGTTTCACCTCGGCCTGCCGCTGATTGCGCTGCGCCTGTTCTTACGTGCACGTAAAGCGCCGGCCTATGGTCAACGCATCGGCGAGCGCTTTGCGTTTAACCTGCCACCGCTGCAGCCAGGCGGCATTTGGGTGCATGCCGTATCGGTGGGTGAAAGCATTGCCGCCGCGCCGATGATTCGTGCACTGCGGGTGCGTTATCCGCAGTTGCCGATCACCGTTACCTGCATGACCCCAACCGGCTCCGAGCGTATTCAGGCGCTGTTTGCCGGCGACGCGCTGATTCAGCACTGCTATTTGCCCTACGACCTGCCGTGGGCCGCCGCGCGTTTTCTCAACCGCGTGCAGCCGGCGCTGGCGGTGATTATGGAGACCGAGTTGTGGCCTAACCATATTCACCAATGTGCGCGGCGCGGCATTGCGGTGGCGTTGGCCAATGGCCGTTTGTCCGCGCGCTCAGCCCGTGGTTATGGCCGCTTCGCCAAGCTGACGGCACCGATGTTGGCGGAAATGAGTTTGCTGGCGGTGCAGACCGAAGCCGAAGCCGAGCGCTTCCGCAGCCTGGGGGCGCGGCCTGACTGTGTGAAGGTCACCGGCTCGATCAAGTTTGACCTGACTATCGACCCCGAACTTTTACGGCGCGCCGAAGCCCAGCGCGATGAATGGCAAGCCAGCAAACGACCGGTGTGGATTGCTGCCAGCACCCATGCAGGCGAAGACGACATTATCCTGGCGGCCCATCAGCAGTTGTTGGCCCGTCATGCTGATGCCCTGTTGATCTTGGTGCCGCGCCACCCTGAGCGGTTTAACAATGTGTTTGAGCTGTGCAGCAAGGTCGGGCTGAACACTGTGCGCCGCTCAACGGCGGCGCCAGTCAGCGCTGCCACGCAGGTGCTGCTGGGCGACACCATGGGCGAGCTGCTGTTTCTCTATGCCTTGGCCGATGTCGCCTTGGTCGGCGGCAGTCTGGTCGCCAATGGTGGGCACAACCTGCTCGAGCCCGCCGCGCTGGGCAAACCGGTGCTAAGCGGGCCGCACCTGTTTAACTTCCTCGATATTGCCGCGCAGCTGCGTGAGGCCGGGGCATTACGGGAAGTGGCCGACGTTGAGCAGTTGGCGGGCGCAGTGAGTGAGCTTTGGCAGCAGCCACAACACGCCGAACAGATGCGCGCGGCCGGGTTGGCCGTTATGCAACGTAACGCAGGCGCGTTGCAGCGTTTGCTGCAAGGCTTGGCGCAGTTTCTGCCGTAGGCTGTGCCGAATCCGCCCTATAAAAAACCGCTCAATCGAGCGGTTTTTTATAGCGGGTTAGAAGCGGAACACTTCCGTTTGCTGGCGCACCGGCGCTGCTTTGGGAATTTGCGGCGGTTCCGGTGTTTTCGCCGGTGTCGGAGCTGCCGCTGGTTTACGGCTCTCTTCGGCAATCGGCTGTTCCGCCAACGGCTTGATCGCCACCGCCAGTTGCTCAGCCAGGCGCTGCAAAATCACGCTTTGGGCGCGAATCTGATCGGCCGAACCGCCTTGATGGGGTTCCTCGATATGAATCAGACGGCTATCACGTAACTGCCCGCGACGGTCGAGTAGGCGCCATTGGGCATCGAGCACGGCCGGTTGTTGCGGCCCGGAGTCCATCCTGCTGATGGTCAGTTGCACCTGCACATCCGGGACAAAACCGGCGGCGCCAGGGGCCATGACCAGGCGTTGGGTGTCCAGGCGCGAGGCCAGTTGGCGCAGCAGTACCTGGTCGATATCGGCGCCCAATGTTCCAGCCCAACGGGCTTGGGTGGCGGGGGTCAGGCTGCCATCTGGCTGGCGCTGCAACAGGGTTTGTTGTTGCAGGTAGTCGGCGATGGACACCGGTCCCAGCAGTACCGCCACGCCTTTATTGGCGACCGGCATTTTCGGGTTACCGCTGTCCAGTTGGTACAGGGTCACCGGGGGCTGCGCGACGCAACCAACCATGCTGAGCAGGCTGGTCAAGAGCAGCAGCGAGGGAATTCGCAACGAAATCATTTAGTCATCCAGGCAGCGGCGCGTGGCCGCTTGTAGTCCAAACACTGGGTCGAGGCTGGCTATCATCCTTTAAAGTGCCTACCGACTCCAGCCTTGCAGAGGTTACGGGGTACTTCGAAAGCGCTTTTTAGAGCGCTCAAAGCCCGCCGATTGGCCCGAACTGGTCGCGAACTGCGCGTATCAAGCGGTAATACGCGCAACGCTTGCAGCCTTAGCCCTCTACCAGCAGACCATCCACACGCTGGAAGCCGCGTGGCAGCTTATTGCCGCGCCGGCCACGTTCGCCTTTGTAGTGTTCCAAGTCATCCGCTTTGAGCGAAAGGGTGCGTTTACCGGCTTGCAGCACCAGGGTCGCGCCGGCAGGCAGCACCGCCAGACCGGTAACGAATTCTTCGCGGCTGGCCACCCGATCACCCGGCACGCCGATGATCTTGTTGCCCTTACCTTTGCCCAGTTGCGGCAGGTCGCTGACCTTGAACAACAGCAGGCGACCTTCAGTGGTTACCGCCGCCAGCCAATCTTCTTCACGGTTGGCCACTGGCTGCGGCAGCAATACTTTGGCGCCCGTAGGCAGGCTGAGCAGGGCTTTACCGGCTTTGTTTTTGGCTTGCAGGTCTTCACCTTTCACCACAAAGCCGTAGCCAGCGTCGGAGGCGATTACAAACAGCGCATCGTCGTCCGGCAGCAGCACGCATTCAAAGTTGGCGCCCGGCGGAGGCGTGAGGCGCCCGGTCAGTGGTTCGCCCTGGCCACGGGCCGACGGCAGCGAGTGCGCCGCCAGCGAGTAGCTGCGCCCGGTGGAGTCGATAAATACCGCGTATTGGTTCGAACGTCCTGGCGCTGAGGCTTTGAACTCATCCCCGGCTTTGTAGGACAGCCCGGTGGCGTCGATATCGTGCCCCTTGGCGCAACGTACCCAGCCTTTTTCCGAGACCACCACCGTGACCGGCTCGGTGGGCATTAGCTCGGTTTCCGACAGCGCTTTGGCTTCGGCGCGCGCCACGATCGGCGAGCGGCGGTCGTCGCCATAGGTTTCGGCATCGGCAATCAGCTCGCTGCGCACCAGTTTGCGCAGTTTGCTTTCGCTGCCCAGCAGGGCTTGCAGCTTGGCTTGTTCCTTGGCGAGCTCTTCTTGCTCACCGCGGATTTTCATCTCTTCCAGGCGCGCCAGTTGACGCAGGCGGGTGTCGAGAATGTAGTCAGCCTGAATGTCGGTTAGGGCGAAACGCTCCATCAATACCGACTTCGGATGCTCCTCGGTGCGGATGATATGGATCACTTCATCCAGGTTGAGGAAGGCGATCAGCAAGCCGTCCAACAAGTGCAGGCGCCGCTCGACTTTATCCAGCCGGAATTGCAGGCGACGACGCACAGTACCGATGCGGAATACCAGCCATTCGCTGAGCAGCTCGCGCAGGTTTTTCACCTGCGGTTTGCCGTCCAGGCCAATGATGTTGATGTTGACCCGGTAGCTGGATTCCAGCTCGGTGGTGGCGAACAAGTGCGCCATCAGCTCGTCGGCATCCACGCGGTTGGAGCGCGGAATAATGACGATGCGGCACGGGTGCTCGTGGTCCGACTCATCGCGCAGGTCGGCAACCATCGGCAGCTTTTTCGCCTGCATTTGCCCGGCGATCTGTTCCAGGACTTTGGCGCCGGACACTTGGTGCGGCAGGGCGGTGACGACGATATCTCCATCTTCCACGCGGTACACGGCGCGCATGCGCACCGAGCCTTTGCCGGTTTCGTAGATTTTCAGCAGGTCGCTGCGCGGGGTGATGACTTCCGCTTCGGTCGGGTAATCCGGGCCGAGCACGTGTTCGCACAGTTGTTCAACGGTGGCATTCGGCTCATCGAGCAAACGCACGCAAGCGGTCGCGACTTCCCGCAGGTTATGCGGTGGTACGTCGGTGGCCATGCCCACGGCGATACCGGTGGTGCCGTTGAGCAGCAGGTTGGGTAGGCGCGCCGGCAGCACAGCGGGCTCATCCAGGGTGCCGTCGAAGTTCGGTACCCAGTCGGCGGTGCCTTGGCCCAGTTCGGTAAGCAACACTTCCGAGTAACGCGACAGGCGCGCCTCGGTGTAACGCATGGCCGCGAAGGATTTCGGATCGTCCGGCGCACCCCAGTTGCCCTGGCCGTCGACCAAGGTGTAGCGGTAGCTAAAGGGCTGGGCCATCAGCACCATGGCTTCGTAGCACGCCGAGTCGCCGTGGGGGTGGAACTTACCGAGCACGTCACCGACGGTACGCGCCGATTTTTTGTGCTTGGAGTCAGCGTCCAGGCCCAGTTCGCTCATGGCGTAAACGATGCGCCGTTGCACCGGCTTCAGGCCGTCGCCGATATGCGGCAAGGCACGGTCCATGATCACGTACATGGAGTAGTTGAGGTAGGCCTGCTCGGTGAAGTCGGCCAGGGAGCGTCGCTCCACGCCGTCCAGGCTCAGGTCTAGAGAGTCGCTCATGCGTGCCTCATTGCGTAGTTTTTCATGGCGTAATCGTCTGGCGCAGCACCAAGGTGCCGTCGCGCTGGGTGAATTCCAGTTGTTTGAGTGCGCTCATGCCGAGCAGCACTTCGTCGCCATGCATACCGGGCACCACCAGGGCGCGCACGTTATGCAAGACGATTTCGCCCAATTGCAGGCTGTCGATCTGGGTGCGGTAGCCGGTGCTCATGCCATTGGCGGTGCTCAGGGTGACCGGCGCACCGCTTTTCAACTTGAGGCTGTCGGCCAACTCTGCCGGTACCGCCACATCGGTGGCGCCGGTGTCGAGCATAAACAGCACCGTGCTGCCGTTGATGGCGCCGGTAGACATAAAGTGGCCCTGGCCATTCCCGGCCAACCGTACCTCAATAAAACCGTCGCCATGGGAGGAGGTCGGCACCTGATTCGGGTTGTGCTTTTTCTCTTCCCATTGGCCAAAAAAATGGGTGGCCAACAGCAGGCCGGCGCCCCAGAAGAGCACCCACATCACGCGCCCGGCGCGGCGGCCGGCGCTTTGCTCGCTCACGGCTTGGCGCTCCAGCCGGCAGCCGGTGCGGCGAAGCGCCAAACGATGGGGCGGTCTTCGCCGTCGCCACGGGCCTTGTTGCCGTTGTCGACGCCGATCCACGCGCCTTTCTCGTCAATAGTCAGCGCTTCGGCCATGCCCCAAGGTTCGTCGTATTTACGGGCATCGGTCAGCGCCTCATTGGCAAACGACCAGCAATGCTCGGCTTCACCGGTATCGGCCGCGCGGCGGCAAATGCGGTGGCTCAGACGCTCCAAGGTGTAGAGATGGTTCTTGTACAACGCCACATCGGAGAAATCTTTGGGCATGGGTTTGCTGCCCATCTGCGGCGGCGGCAGCTCATCACCGCCCTCGCTCATCAGCACGCAGCCGCCGGCACATTTCCAGCTGCCATCGGTTTTATGCAATACCAGCAGGCCACGGCGTTCGCGCTCGGCGGCCAGCCACAGGCGCTCGGCCTTGGCATCAATGGCCAGGCCTTCAAACAGCGCATTGAAGTTCAACAACATGCCACGGGCGCGGGCCTGGCGAACCAGACTGGGCGGCAGGTTCAGCCATTCGCCGGTGCCGGCCGGCGGAATCATCAGCACGGCAGACGCAGCCTCGCTGACCAAGTAACGATTGCCCTTGGCGTCGCAACTGATGCCTTCGAAATCCAGTGAGCCGCCGCGTACCAGGCTGGAAAACCAATTGCGCACACGCACGCCCCACGGTAGTGGGCTGTCGGGCGGTGGCGGGGCCTGAAACACTTCCACGTCGGCGTTGAGCAACGCGCCATTGGCAGTGAGCCGATAGATGCGGTCATCGTCGCGGTCAGACACGGTAAACAGCGCATCGCCACACCAGGCCAGGCCGGACAGGTTGCCCGTCGGCATCCCGTCCACGGCCTGTTCGCTCAGCAGTTTCAGTTCTTCGAAGGGCGGTTGCGGCACCGGCGCCACTTCTTCCACGGCGCTGTCCATGGCAATCACCGGCTGCGGTTTACTCGGCGTGGCAGCCGCCGCAGCCCCAGCAGATGTCAGGGCTAAAGCGGGCGCAGCTATCAGCAGCAGGGCTGCAAACAGCTGGCGCATCAGGTCAAAACCTCAGCCAGGTCGCCTTTGGACTCCAGCCAGGTTTTGCGGTCGCCTGCGCGTTTTTTCGCCAGCAGCATATCCATCAGCTCCTGGGTCATGTCGAAGTCTTCCAGGGTCAACTGCACCAGGCGGCGGGTGTTGGGGTCCATGGTGGTTTCGCGCAGTTGCGGCGGGTTCATTTCACCCAGGCCTTTAAAGCGCGTGACCTGCGGCTTGCCGCGTTTTTTCTCGGCCACCAAACGGTCGAGAATGCCATCGCGCTCGCCTTCGTCCAGGGCGTAGAAAATTTCTTTGCCCAAGTCGATGCGGTACAGCGGCGGCATGGCCACGTAGACGTGGCCGGCATCCACCAGCGGGCGGAAATGGCGCACAAACAGGGCGCACAGCAGGGTGGCGATGTGCAGACCGTCGGAGTCGGCGTCGGCGAGGATGCAGATTTTGCCGTAGCGCAATTGGCTAAGGTCGGCAGCGCCGGGGTCGACGCCAATAGCCACAGCAATGTTGTGCACTTCCTGGCTGGCCAGCACTTCACCGCCGTCGACTTCCCAGGTATTCAAGATCTTGCCGCGCAGGGGCAGGATGGCCTGGAATTCTTTGTCGCGCGCTTGCTTGGCGGAGCCGCCAGCGGAGTCACCTTCCACCAGAAACAGCTCGGAGCGCATCGGGTCTTGCCCGGCGCAGTCGGCCAACTTGCCGGGCAAAGCCGGGCCTTGGGTGATGCGTTTGCGTTCGACTTTCTTACCGGCTTTCAGGCGGCGGCCGGCGTTGCTAATGGCCAATTCGGCCAGTTGCAAGCCGAGCTCCGGGTGTTGGTTCAGCCACAGACTAAAGGCGTCTTTCACTACGCCGGAAACAAAGGCCGATGCCTCGCGGGACGACAGACGCTCTTTGGTCTGCCCGGAGAACTGTGGCTCCTGCATTTTCATCGACAGCACAAAGGCGATGCGTTCCCACACGTCTTCCGGCGCCAGCTTGACGCCGCGCGGCAGCAGGCTGCGGAATTCGCAGAACTCGCGCATGGCATCCAGCAGACCCTGACGCAGGCCGTTTACGTGAGTGCCGCCTTGCGCGGTGGGGATCAGGTTGACGTAGCTTTCCTGCACGCTTTCGCCGCCTTCGGGCAGCCACAGCAAGGCCCAGTCCACGGCTTCTTTATTACCGGCCAGGCTGCCGCAGAACGGCTCGTTGGGCAGACGCTCAACCTCGGCGACCGAATCGGCCAGGTAGGAGCGCAGGCCGTCTTCGTAGTACCACTCGATTTTTTCGCCGCTTGCTTTGTCTTCAAAGCTGACGGAGAGGCCTGGGCACAGAACGGCCTTGGCTTTGAGTACGTGTTTGAGGCGGCTGACAGAGAATTTGTGCGAGTCGAAATACTTGGCGTCTGGCCAGAAATGCACGCTGGTGCCGGTGTTGCGCTTGCCGACCGTGCCAATCACTTCCAGGTCGCTGGCTTTGTAGCCGTCGGCGAAGGTCATGCGGTATTCGTTGCCGTCGCGTTTAACCCGCACTTCCACACTGGTGGACAGGGCGTTAACCACGGAAATACCCACGCCGTGCAGGCCGCCGGAGAACTGGTAGTTCTTGTTGGAGAACTTACCGCCCGCGTGCAGCTTGGTCAGGATCAGTTCAACGCCCGGCACGCCTTCTTCGGGGTGGATATCCACCGGCATACCACGGCCGTCGTCGCACACTTCCAGGGAGTTGTCTTCATGCAGAATCACCTGCACCGCTTTGGCGTGGCCAGCCAGGGCTTCGTCGACGCTGTTATCGATGACTTCCTGGGCCAGGTGGTTCGGACGGCTGGTGTCGGTGTACATACCCGGGCGCTTGCGCACCGGATCGAGGCCGGAGAGGACTTCGATGGCGTCTGCGTTGTAAGAGCTAGAACCTTGCTGGGCCATGGGGTCTCGTCTGTCAGTCGTTAAATGTTGGAAAAATCGAAATCGCGCCACTCGCTGGAGGCAAACCCGGCAAAGGCCAACAGTGCCGGCAAACGCTCGGCAAACCCCTGAAAACCATGGTCGCCACCGGCCTGGATACGCAGTGCACAACTGCGGTAAAAGCTCTGCGCATGGCGATAATCAAGGGTTTCGTCGGCGGTCTGCAACCACACCTGAAAACGCGCGGGGTCGGCTGGGGCCGGCACTTCCAACTCGCTCAAGGCGGCGACGTGATCCAAGGTCAGTTCCCAGGTCTCGCCGCTGTAATGGTTTTGCTGCGTGCCCAAGTGGCCGGCAAATAACCGATGCGGATTGACCGCCGGGTTGATCAGCAGCGCCTGCAAACCATGGCGCTCGGCCAAGTGGGTCGCATAGTAGCCGCCAAGGGAGCTGCCGACCAGCACCGGGCGGCCAAGCTCGGCGATGGCGTCTTCCAATTGGGCGATGGCCTGGCGCGGGTGGTGATGCAGGGCCGGTACGCGCAACTGCGCGCTCCAGCCCAGCTGCTGAAACACGTTGCTCAGTTGGCTGGCTTTCTGCGACAGCGGCGAGCTATTAAGGCCGTGGATATAAAGAAGAGTGGGCAGCACGCGGGCGACTCCATAAAACCGTAGCGGCGCACTTTAACAAAGGTTCGGGGCTAGTAACCCTTGATGGTGTAGTCGACCACAAAATGAATGCCGGTTACCCGTGATACGCCGGTCTCCAGGCGCCCATCATCGTGCAGACGCAACCAGCGATAGCCGGGCGCGGTGTCGTCGACCTGAAACTCTTCGCTGCCTGGCGCAAATTGCACGCAGGTGGATGGCGAGGCGAGCAGGCGCACGCCGTTGCGCATCTGGTCGAATTCCTGGTGGATATGGCCCCAAAGCACCGCGCGCACTTGCGGGAAACGATCCAACACGGCGAACAGTTCATCTGGGTTGCGCAGGCCGATGGGCTCCATCCAGCGACAACCGATGGACACCGGGTGATGATGGAAACACACCAGATGGTGGCGGTCCGGCGCTTCGCTAAGGGCGTTTACCAATAGGGTGAGCTGCGCTTCTTCGAGGTAACCGGGAACGGCGCCGGGAATTGAAGAGTCGAGCACGGTGATGCGCCAGTTGCCCAAATCCACCACTGGCTCCAACAGGTCGCTGCCGACGCAGGCTTGCTGCATTGGGGGCATTTCATCGTGGTTACCGGGAAACCAGCGCGCCGCGCCAGGCAGGGCGGCGGTCATGTCGCGAAAGCGATTGTAGGATTCAACCGTGCCATCTTGGGAAAGGTCGCCAGTGGCGAGCATCAGGTCGATGTGCGGCTGTTCCAGCTGCACCCGTTCAATGACCTTTTCCAGGCTGTCACGGGTATCCATGCCCAACAGCTTGCCGTCCGCTTCTGCAAATAGGTGGCTATCGGACAACTGCACCAGCAGCACCGACGAATCAGCAGAGGTAATGGACGAGCTCGGCACTGCCGTCTCCTTGGGCGGTTTGTGAGAATTATGGTTGTTTAGCGCGGCGCGGGTAAAGCTGAGATGTGGACGTAGGTCACACTTAGAGCGCTGATCAGAGCCGTTCCTACCTGACTGGCTCCAGTTCATGGCCACATGCCAGGCAATGACTGAGCCATTCACCGAGGAAAAGGTTCAACTGGGTTTTCTCGTCGGGCTGGTGCATGGCCGCGTTGGGGTAGGGGTAAATACTGCGAAAACGTCGGGCATTTTCCGCACTCACCACTTCGGCCATACGTGCATCGTGGTACACCCGCACTTCCAGTTGCGGCACCGGCAGCCAGGGCAGGCTATGTTCTTGGCGCACTTTCAGGGTGGTGGTATACGGGCACGCTTCGAGCACATCCAGCGCCAGCACACCGAGCAAACGCTCGCCCTGACTCAACGCCACGCGCCGCGAACCGCGCTCATCGCGCATAGCCGGCAGCAGCCGCATCAGCCGCGCATAGTTGGCCTCGCAGGCGGCTTGCAGCTCAATCAAGTCAACGCGATAACGGTCACGAACCAGGGTTACGCCCACATTCCCCTCACTTCTGCACGATTAAGTGCCAGCCATTGAATGGCAATAATGCTTGCCGCGTTGTTAATGCGCCCATCGCGAACCGCCGCCAGGGCGTCTTCGAAGGGCAGCACGTGCACGCGAATATCTTCGCCTTCTTCTTCCAGCCCATGTACGCCGCCAGCACCGCTACTGTCGCAGCGGCCAACGTAGAGGTAAACCTTTTCATCCGAGCCGCCAGGGGAGGGGAAGTACGAAGGCAGCGGCCATAGCGCGCCCAACTCCAGATTCGCTTCTTCCACCGCTTCTCGGCGGGCGACTTCTTCAGGCTGTTCGTCTTTATCGATCAAGCCTGCCACCAGTTCCAGCAACCACGGGTTGGCGTCTTTGGTGTAGGCGCCAACGCGGAATTGTTCGATCAGCACCACGTTGTCGGTCTTGGCGTCGTAGGGCAACACGCATACCGCATCGTGGCGCACAAAAAGCTCACGCTTGATGGTCGGCCCCATGTCCCCCGAGAACTGGCGATGGCGCAGGTGCAGGCGGTCGACTTTATAAAAACCCTGAAAGCAGTTTTCCCGCTTAAGGAGTTCTACGTCATCCGGGCCTGGCGTGAAGGTCTTGGTCATCGGTTATCCATTGGCTGCTAAAACGTCGATTGCTGTCATCCTAGCTTGCCTCGGCGCGCGCCGCAGCCCCTTTCAAGAATGCCGACGGGCTGCGAGGATAGCGGCCCCGGCAAACGCCACACAGCCCGAACTCACTCGGCGATCGGCAGTCGAAGGCCGACACCCGCGGTTTTTTGCCCGCTTCAAATCATCACCGCCAAGGAATGCTATGTCTGCGTTAAAAGCCTGTACCCCGCTCGTTGTGGCCCTGCTGTTAGGCGGCTGCGCCAGCCTGTTTGAGCCCGACCTTACGGAAAAACTTGAGGTTAAACGCACCGCCTGGGAGCACACCCAAGCGGGTTGTCAGGGCAGCGATTGCCCGCTGGTGAATATTGATACCGTCAGTTTTGCCGATGAGCCGCAGCTCAACGCATTGATCGACCAACGCTTGCGGCAGATGACCGCCAATGCCCCCGGCGCAGAGGTGCCGGCAACACTGCAAGCTTACGAAAAAGAGTTTTTGCAGGTCGCAGAGCCGGGCTGGTCAAGTTATTTGCAGGCCAAAGTACGTGAGCAGCATGACGGCTTGGTGATCATCGAGTTGTCGAGCTACCTGTTCACCGGTGGCGCCCACGGCATGCCGGCGCGGCAGCTGATTAACTTCGACCGCAAACTGCACAAAGTACTGACCCTGCAAGACATCCTGATTCCGGGACAAGAAACTGCGTTCTGGCAGGCCGCCGAGCTGGCGCACAAAAGCTGGCTGATCGCTAACAAGCTGGACCAAGACCCTGAGTTCATCAAGAACTGGCCTTTTATCCGCACCAACAATATTGGCCTGACCTTTGGCGCGGTCAGCCTGATGTACGACGTGTACAGCATTGCTCCGTATGCCTCAGGCCATCCGGAATTGAAGATCCCCTATCCGCGCTTGAATGGCATCGTTAAGCCGCAGTATTTCCCCGGTCGCGGTAAGTAACACGTAGGGCGTGCCGCGCACCAAGCGATTCATCAGCAATCGCCATGGTGCGCGCAGCACACCCTACGGGACCGGCTTTAGAGTTGCGTTTTTCGTCCCAGGCCAAACTGCAACAGCCCCGCCACAATCAATGCCGGCAAGGTCGCGCCCAGCTCCGGGTAGAAATGCGCCAGCAGGTGATAGGTTGCCACACCGCCCGCCCATGCCAACAAGGCCGACCAGCGCAGCGCATGCGCCATGGTGACGCTGGCGCGGCGACGCAGAATAAAGTGATCGACCAACACCACGCCAAACAGCGGCGCAAACACCGAGCCGATCAGCAGCAGGAAGTTCTGGTACTGCGCCAACGGCGCGACGCAGGCAATGGCGGTACACACCACGCCAATAGCCAAGGCCAGGTGCTCGACTTTCAGGGGCAGCAAGGTGCCGCTGGAAACCGCCGCCGAGTGAATATCGGCAAAGGCGTTTTCCGATTCGTCGAGCAAAATCAGCAGCAACGGAATGCCCAGGCCGGCACCGGCTAAGGCCAGTAGCAGCGCATTCACTTCACCACTTGGCGCAAAGGCCAGGGTGTAGGCCACGCCCAAACCCATCAACCACAGGTTGCCGATAAAAAAGCCCAGCGCCGTGCCGGTAAATACGCTGCCGGCGCGTTTGCCGAAGCGTGAGTAGTCGGCAATCAGCGGCAGCCACGACAGCGGCATGGCGATGGCAATATCAAAGCCCAGGGCAAACGGCAGCGAGCCGTCGCCACGGGTGGCCCAGAGGGTAGCCAGGTCGGCTTTGGCAAACAGGTTCCAGGTCAGCCACACGCAGGCCGCCAGCAACAGCCAGATACCCCATTTGCGCAGAATCTGCCGCACAAATGTCAGCGGGCCGGTCACTGCCAGTAGGGTGGCCAGGGCGCCGAACAGCAGGGTCCAGAGCAGCGGTTGGGTCCAGATGCTCTGTTCACCAAACGCCCGCGCGGCCAGCAGGCTGGCGGCGTCACGCATCACGATGATTTCAAACGCGCCCCAGCCGATCAGCTGCAGCAGGTTAAGCACGGCGGGCAGGCTGGCGCCGTGGTTGCCCAGGCTAAGTTTGATCGCGGCCATCGAGGCCAGGCCGGTGTCGCTGCCGATCACGCCGACCGCGGCTAGCAGCAGAACGCCGACGGCGGTGCCCAGGGCAATGGCCAGCAGGCCAAATGCCAGGCCCAGGCCGGGGGCGAGGAGGGCGCCGGTTTGTAGCACCATCAGGCCGATGCCTAAGGAGAACCACAGGGAAAATAGATCGCGGGCGCCAAATACGCGCTTGCTGGCTGGTACCGCGAGGTCGGGGGAGTAGGTGCTGGGTGTGTTCACGCTGGGTGGTCTCGGTGTGGCGTAAATGGGGTGAGTAAAGGGAATGCCTTGCTGGCCAGCCCCCTCACCCTAGCCCTCTCCCCGCTGGGGCGAGGGGACTGATTTGGGTGGTGGCGAAAATCGTGAATCCATCCCCGTTCCGCCCCCTCGCCCCTAGGGGAGAGGGTTGGGGTGAGGGGGGACTTTGTTCTCGGCCTTACACCTTTTTGTACAGCTGACTGCCTTCCTGCTTAAACCGCTCTGCCTGTTCCTGCATCCCTTGTTGCACGTCGATATCCACCGCTTCAATACGCTGATTAGCCGCGTACTCGCGCACCTCTTGGGTGATTTTCATCGAGCAGAATTTCGGCCCGCACATGGAGCAAAAATGCGCCACTTTGGCCGAGTCTTTGGGCAGGGTTTCGTCGTGGTAGGCGCGGGCGGTGTCGGGGTCCAAACCTAAGTTGAACTGGTCTTCCCAGCGGAATTCAAAGCGCGCCTTGGACAGGGCGTTGTCGCGGATCTGCGCCCCTGGATGGCCCTTGGCAAGGTCGGCGGCGTGGGCTGCGATCTTATAAGTAATGATCCCCGTCTTAACGTCATCCTTGTTTGGCAAACCCAGGTGTTCCTTGGGCGTGACGTAGCAGAGCATGGCGCAACCAAACCAGCCGATCATCGCCGCACCAATGCCCGAGGTGATGTGGTCGTAGCCCGGTGCGATGTCGGTGGTCAGCGGCCCGAGGGTGTAGAACGGCGCCTCGTCGCAGCATTCCAGCTGCTTGTCCATGTTCTCTTTGATCAACTGCATCGGCACATGGCCTGGGCCTTCGATCATGCATTGCACGTCGTGTTTCCAGGCGATTTTGGTCAGCTCGCCAAGTGTTTCCAATTCGCCAAATTGCGCGGCGTCGTTGGCATCGGCAATCGAGCCTGGGCGCAGGCCATCGCCCAGGGAGAAGGACACATCGTAGGCCTTCATGATTTCGCAGATGTCGTCGAAGTGGGTGTAGAGGAAGTTCTCTTTATGGTGCGCCAGGCACCATTTGGCCATGATTGAACCGCCACGGCTGACGATGCCGGTGACGCGTTTGGCGGTCAGCGGTACATAACGCAAGAGCACGCCGGCGTGAATGGTGAAGTAGTCCACGCCCTGTTCGGCTTGTTCGATCAGGGTGTCGCGGAACAGCTCCCAGGTCAGGTCTTCGGCCGCGCCGCCGACTTTTTCCAGTGCTTGATAAATAGGCACGGTGCCAATCGGTACCGGCGAGTTGCGGATAATCCACTCGCGGGTTTCGTGAATGTGTTTGCCGGTGGACAGGTCCATCACCGTGTCCGAACCCCAGCGAATGCCCCAGGTCAGCTTGGCCACTTCTTCTTCAATGGACGAGCCGAGGGCGCTGTTGCCGATATTGCCGTTGATCTTCACCAGGAAGTTGCGGCCGATGATCATCGGCTCCAGCTCCACATGGTTGATGTTGGCCGGAATAATGGCGCGGCCGCGGGCGATTTCCTCACGGACAAACTCAGCGGTGATTTCTTTCGGAATGCTGGCGCCGAAGCTATGGCCAGGGTGTTGCTGGTCGAGCAGTCCGGCGGCGCGGTGCTCTTGGAGTTTCATGTTCTCGCGAATGGCGACGAACTCCATCTCCGGCGTGATGATGCCTTGGCGGGCGTAGTGCATCTGGCTGACGTTGGCGCCGGGCTTGGCGCGGCGCGGGTTGCGCACATGGGCAAAACGCAGGGCAGTGAGCTCGGGGTTGCTCAGGCGTTCCTGGCCGAAGTTCGAGCTGAGGCCGGGCAGGCGTTCGGTGTCGCCGCGGGCGTCGATCCATGTCGAGCGGATGTCGGCCAGGCCTTTGCGCACGTCGATCTGCACAGTCGGGTCGGTGTAGGGGCCGGATGTGTCGTAGACCAGTACTGGAGCGTTGATCTCGCCACCGAAGTCAGTTGGTGTTACGTCAAGGCTGATCTCGCGCATCGGCACGCGAATGTCAGGGCGCGAGCCCGGCACATAAATCTTCTGCGAGCGGGTAAACGGTTGTACCGATTGCTGATCGACCTGGGCGCTTTCGCTCAGATTGGCTTTTTGTTTTTGTGTACTCATCAAGGCTCTCCAACGTCATCCTGAACGGGATTGTCGGAGTGGACCTGATACGCACGGGGGGCTTGGGCGCACCTTAAATGGTGCTAGAGGGCTCGCCACGGAGCGTGAATGTGGCGAGCAATCTTGTTCCCTACGCAGGCTTTAACCTGATCAGGTTCAACGGGATCCGGATTAACCGATCTCAGCCTTTCACTCAAGGCACCCCGACAAGAACCCGGCCACTCTAAACAAGGGGCCCGTTAAAACCAACCCCAAAGTCAAAAATGCACGACCCGCGCGTCTAAATATGACGGTGCTAGTCGCTGCGCTTACCGATTGTTCCGACAGAGCAACATAGCGTGACGCAAACTACACTCACGGCGCGCTCAGGGCGCTTGACCCCCCGCATCGCGACCCTTAGCCTTGCCCATCACCGCCCCGCTGCCGCCCGTGTAGGGGCCACACCAATTAGGATGATTAGTATGCTGCGCAGACTTTCCCTGGCACTTGCCGTGGCTTCAGCCGCTAGCGGCGCTGCCCTGGCAGCGGAAGCCCCTCTGTCGAGCAAGACAGACCTGGTCAGCGTCTATCAGGAAGCGGTGAACAATAACGCCGACCTGGCCGCCGCCCGCGCCGACTACCAAGCCCGTAAAGAAGTAGTACCCCAGGCCCGCGCCGGGCTGCTGCCGAATATTTCCGGTGGCGCCAATATGAGCGACAGCGACACCAAGGTGAAAACCAACGCTGGCGACCCGACCCTGAGCCGCAGCGGTATTCTTTACCAGGCCACCTTGAGCCAGCCGGTATTCCGCGCTGATCGCTGGTTCCAACTGCAAGCCGCCGAAGCCACCAACGAACAAGCTGCGCTGGAACTCTCGGCCACGGAACAGAACCTGATTCTGCAAAGCGCCGAGGCTTATTTCTCGGTTCTGCGTGCGCAAGACAACCTGGCCAGCACCAAAGCCGAAGAAGCCGCCTTCAAGCGCCAGCTCGACCAAGCCAATGAGCGTTTCGACGTCGGCCTCTCGGACAAAACCGACGTACTCGAAGCGCAAGCCAGCTTTGACACCGCCCGCGCCAACCGCATTCTCGCCCAGCGCGAGGTGGACGATGCCTTTCAGGCGCTGATCACCCTGACCAACCGCGATTACAACTCGGTTGAAGGCATCAAGCACACCTTGCCGGTTCTCGCCCCGACGCCAAACGACGCCAAAGCCTGGGTCGATACCGCCGCCCAGCAGAACCTCAATTTGCAGGCCAGCAACTTCGCGGTTAATGCCGCTGAAGAAACCCTGCGCCAACGCAAAGCCGGCCACGCGCCCACCGTCGACGCCGTGGCGCAGTACCAGCGTGGCGACAACGACAGCCTCGGTTACGTCAACAGCGGCACCCCCGGCGCACCGCGTTACAACGGTGATGTCGAACAGCGCAGCATTGGCTTGCAGCTGAATATCCCGATTTTCAGTGGCGGCCTGACCAGCTCGCAGGTACGTGAGTCTTACCAGCGCTTGAATCAGGTTGAGCAGCAGCGCGAAAGCCTGCGCCGTCAGGTGGTGGAAAACACCCGCAACCTGCACCGCGCGGTAAACACCGACGTGGAAACTGTGCAAGCGCGTAAGCAGTCGATCATCTCCAACCAGAGCGCCCTGGAAGCCACCGAAATCGGCTACCAGGTCGGTACCCGTAACATCGTTGACGTGCTTGACGCCCAGCGTCAGCTGTACAGCTCGGTGCGTAACTACAACAACGCCCGTTATGACTACATCCTCGACAACCTGCGCTTGAAACAGGCGGCAGGCACCTTGAGCCCAGCCGACCTGGAAACCTTGGCGCGCTTCCTTAAGCCGGACTACAACCCGGACAAAGATTTCCTGCCGCCAGACTTGGCGCGCTCGGCTGAACAGAACCTCAGCGCCAAGCCGGATTATTGATCAGTCAGTAACCGGCCACTAAAAACGCCCCGACTTGTCGGGGCGTTTTTATTTACCCGCCAGCACACCTGCGCCTCTATCCCCCAAGGGATATATACGCCCCCCACCCCCATTGTTAGTTTTCGTGCACAGCATAAGAACCAGCGAAGGGGCGAGCGGTGAGCGATTCCAGCCAAGCATTCGATATCGAGTTCCGTCAGGTGGTGAAGCGCTACGGCGCCACACCCGCCGTCAACGGCGTGAGCTTTCAAGTGCGCCGTGGCGCTTTTCACTCCTTTCTCGGCAGCTCAGGCTGCGGCAAAACCACCACGCTACGGATGATCGCCGGCTTCGAGCAGCCCTGCGAAGGTGAGGTGTTGCTGGCTGGCAAGTCCGTTGCCGGCGTGCCAGCTTTCCAGCGGCCGGTGAATATGGTGTTTCAGAGCTATGCCCTGTTTCCCCACCTCAACGTGGCGGACAACATTGCCTATGGCCTGCGCTACCAAACCCCGCGCCCGGAGAAAAAAGAGCAGCGCCGCCTGGCTGATGAAGCCTTGGAAATGGTCCGCCTAAGTGGCTATGGCCAGCGCAAACCGAGCGAGCTATCCGGCGGCCAACAGCAGCGCGTGGCGCTGGCCCGCGCGCTGGTCAACAAGCCCACTGTGCTGCTGCTCGACGAACCCCTGGCCGCGCTTGATCGCAAACTGCGCAAGGAAATGCAGTCCGAGCTGCTGCGTTTGCAGCGCGAAGTCGGCATCACCTTTGTGCTGGTGACCCATGACCAGGAAGAGGCGCTGTCGATGAGCGACAGCATCAGCGTCATGCAGAACGGCGTGATCGTGCAGACCGCCAGCCCCGAACAACTCTACGAAACCCCGGCCAGCCGCTACGTCGCGGATTTTATCGGCGAGTCGAATTTGTTTAACGGCACGGTGCGGCGGATTGACGGTGAGTCGGTGGTGCTGGAAACCGCACAAGGCCTGCAACTCACCAGCCCGCGCAGCCCCAGCGGCGCCGCCCTGGCCGCCCAGGTGGAAGGCTGCATTGCGGTGCGGCCGGAGTTGATCAGCATTGGCGCGGCCAATATGCCGCTGGGTCGCGAGGTGACCCTCAATGGTCAGGTCGAGGACCGTATCTATCTCGGCAACCTCACTGAATACCGCGTTCGTACCGACCCCTTCGGCATTGTCTGTGTACGGGTGCCGCGGGTTCGGGAACACAACCAGGCAAGTTTCGAACACGGCGCGGCCGTGCAGATCGGCTGGGACCAGGCCAATGGTCTGGCGATGGGACTTTGATAGGGGCAGTTCGGCAGGTCCACCACTAAAAACCGACACGTTTCAGGGGAAGCACCATGGACAAGAAAGACTTCATCAAGACAATGCGTAGCTGGCAGAACGGTTCCATCACCCGCCGCGATTTTCTCGGCCGCACGGGCCTTGGCGTAGCCGCCGCCGTGGTTGCCAGCAATATGCCCGGCCTGCTCACCAGCTCCGCCTACGCCGCCGAAAAAGGCGCCCTTGGCGACCGCGTAGCCCTGGCCACCTGGCCCAACTACCACAACGCCGCCAACCTTGAAGCCTTCGCCAGCCAGACTGGCGCCAAGGTGCAGATGAGCGTGTTTGGCTCCAACGAAGAAATGCTCGCCAAGCTGCAAGCCGGGGGCAGCGGGTGGGATGTGTTTGTGCCGACCAACTACACCATCAGCACCTATGTGGAACTGGGCTTGATTGAGCCGCTGGACCTCTCGCGCCTACCCAATTTCGACCCCAAGGCGTACGAAAAACGCTTTATGGAACAGGGCATCGTCAACGGCAAGGTCTACGCCGTGCCAAAGAACTGGGGCACCACTGGCTTTGTTTACGACAGCGACAAAATCAAAGGCAAACCGGCCTCGTGGAAAGAGTTCTGGGAGCTGGCCAAAGGCCCGGCCACGGGTCGCGTGATGGTTCACGACTACCAACTGACCGCCATCGGTAACGCGCTGAAAGCCTTCGGCTACAGCTTTAACTCCCTCGACGAAAAAGAGTTGGCCGCTGCCGAGAAGCTGCTGATCGACGTGAAGCCGCACCTGTTCGCCATCAACTCCGACTACCAGCCCTCCATGCGCAGCGGCGATGCCTGGATGTCGATGTGCTGGACCGGCGACGGCTCGCAACTGCACCGCGACTTGCCCAACCTGCAATTCACCCTGGGCAAAGAAGGCGGCGAACTGTGGAGCGACTTCTTCGCCATCCCCAAAGACGCCGAACACCGCGATGCGGCGTACGCCTTTATCAACTTCCTGCTCAACCCACAGGTGAACAAGCTGGAAGTCGAGGCCCACGGCTACCCGAGCGGTGACAAACGTGTGGATGCCTTGCTGCCCAAAGAAATGCTTAGCGACCCGATCATGTACCCGGCGGCGGAGCTGCTTAGCACCTTGGAATTTGGTGCGGCGGCGACGTTGACGAGCCCGGTGCGGGCCGAATTGATGGCGCGGTTTAAAGCGGCATAAGCCACCACGGTCCGCCCCTCTGCCCGCTTGCGGGAGAGGGCTAGGGTGAGGGTTTTGCTGTTAAAGGCCCCTCACCCCAACCCTCTCCCAGAGGGAGAGGGGGCTAACCGCGTGAGATGCAAAACTATGCCCAAGGACTCCCCCATGAATATCGCCGTCTCCACCCCGCTGCCTGCGGTGGATGCAGCCGTGCCAGGCGCCAAGGCCAGCCTCGCCCGGCGTATCACTTGGCTGCTGTTGTTGCCGTCAACCCTATGGTTTGTGCTGCTGCTCTTGATGCCGCTGGTGGTCATCCTGGTCTTCAGCCTGGGCGAGCGCAGCGCGGTGGGTGGTTACACGCCGGCATTCTCGTTTGCCAACTACCTGAACCTGGCCTCGCGCGCGGCGGCGTTTAGCAACACCTTGGTACTGGCGCCACTGGGCACCTTGGTGTGCCTGGTGGCCGCTTACCCGCTGGCCTATTTTCTTGCGGTCAAGGTGCAGCGCAATCGCTCGCTGTTACTGACCCTGGTGATTGTGCCGTTCTGGACCAGCTTTTTGATCCGCACCTACGCGTGGATTTTTATCCTCAGCGGCAAAGGTGTTCCGGCGCTGCTGGCCAGCCTCGGCCTGGATGATGTGCGCCTGATCAACACCCCCACGGCGGTGCTGATCGGCATCGTTTACGGCTACCTGCCGCTGATGGTGTTCCCCATTTACGTAAGCCTGGAAAAACTCGACAAACGCCTGCTTGAGGCCTCCCACGACTTGGGTGCCGGCGCGTTTGAAACCTTTCGCCGGGTGACCCTGCCGCTCTCCGCGCCGGGGGTAATCACCGGGGTAATGCTGGTGTTTATCCTGCTGATGGGCGAGTTCCTGATTCCGGCGATTCTTGGCGGCGGCAAGGTGTTTTTTGTCGGCAATGCACTGGTCGATCTGTTCTTGCAATCGCGTAACTGGCCGTTCGGCAGTGCGGTGGCCATGACCTTGGTGGCGATGATGCTGGCGATTATCGCGGTGTATCTGAAACTGGTGGCGCGCTACGGCGGCCGCCAGCACGAGGGGATGCTCTGAGATGAATGACAAAGCCCTGTTTCTGCGCAGTTACTCGACCTCGGTGTACCTGTTTTTGTATGCGCCTATCGCGTTGATCATGCTGTTCAGCTTTAACGCCGGGCGCAGTGGCTTGTCGTTTGAATGCTGCTCCACGCAGTGGTTTGGCAAGGCGTTTGGCAATCCGTTCATCATGGAAGCGCTGGGCAATAGCGCGTTGATTGCCCTGTGCTCGGCTTTGCTCGCGACCTTGTTTGGCACCCTGGCGGTGTTTGGATTGCAGCGGGTCAGCGGGCGCGTGCGCATGGTGTTTGATGCGCTGACCTACTGCGCGATTATCGTGCCGGGCATCGTCATCGGCATCGCCACACTGATCGCTTTTATCACCCTGTTTGACCTGTTTAACCCGCTGCTGGCGGCGTTGGATATGGGCATCCCGAAACTGCGCATGGGCTTTTTTACCGTGGTGGCGGCGCACTCGCTGTTCACCATGGCGCTGGTGATGGTGATTTTGCGCACGCGCGTCGATGCGCTGGATAAGTCGCTGCTGGAAGCCTCGGCCGACCTCTACGCACCGCCGCTGGAAACCTTCTGGCGGGTGATTTTGCCGCAGATTGCGCCCGCGATTCTGGCCGGGTTTCTGTTGGCCTTCACCTTTAGCTTTGACGATTTCATCATCGCGTTTTTTGTCGCCGGCTCCGAGACCACCTTGCCGATCTACATCTTCTCGTCCATCCGCCGCGGCATTACGCCGGAGATCAATGCCATATCCACGGTGATCATCCTCGCCTCCCTGGCGTTGCTGTTCACCTCCCGTTATCTGCAAGGCCGCCGCACGGCCTAAGCCGAGCGGTAAAAGGAGAGAGCGATGCGCGATCAGCTGTATATCAACGGCCAGTGGGTAAACCCGGACTTGGGCGGTTACTTCGATACGCTGGACCCGGCCACCGAACAGGTGATTCAGCGTGTGCCCGCCGGCACCGAAGAAGATATCGACCACGCCGTGCGCGCCGCACGCCGCGCCTTTGATAACGGCTGGGGGCAAACCAGCGGCGCCGAGCGCGCCGAGTGGCTGGAGGCGTTGGCGACGGAGCTGGAAGGCCGCCAGGACGCCTTGGCCTTGCTGGAAGTGCGCGACAACGGCAAACCGTTGCCCGAGGCGCAGTGGGACATTGGCGACGCCATCGGCTGCTTCCGTTATTACGCCGAACTGGCCCGTGAACTGGACGGGCAGCAGAACGAAGCCCTGGCGCTACCGGATCAGCGCTTTCGTTGCCATATTCGCCGTGAGCCGATTGGCGTGGCCGGGCAGATTATTCCGTGGAATTACCCGTTGCTCATGGCTTCGTGGAAGGTCGCCCCGGCGTTGGCCGCAGGCGCGACGGTGGTGCTGAAACCGTCGGAACTGACGCCGCTGACTGCGCTGGAATTGGCCGCCGCCGCCGACACAATAGGCCTGCCAGCGGGTGTGCTGAATATTGTCACCGGCCTTGGTGTTGATGCCGGCAGCCCGCTGAGTCAGCACCCACAAGTGGACAAGCTGGCCTTTACCGGCAGCGTACCCACCGGGGCGAAGATCATGTCGGCGGCAGCGGCCGATATCAAAAACATCAGCCTGGAACTGGGCGGTAAGTCGGCGTTTATCGTGTTTGACGATGCCGATATCGAGGCTGCCGTGGAATGGATTCTATTCGGTATTTTCTGGAACCAAGGGCAGGTGTGCAGCGCCACCTCGCGCTTGTTGGTGCAGCAAGGCATTGCCAGTAAATTGCTCGATCGTTTGGTCGAGGCTACCCGCGCAATCACCATCGGCAGTGGCCTGGAACAGGGCGTATTGCTCGGGCCATTGGTAAGCAAAGGACAACTGGAAAAAGTCATTGGTTTTGTGGAACAAGCCAAGCTCAGCGGCGCCAAATTGCTCACGGGCGGCAAGCGCCCAGCCCATCTCGACCAGGGCTACTTTATTGAGCCGACCATCTTCGACGAGCCGGCGGAAAACAGCATTATCTGGCGCGAAGAAGTGTTTGGCCCGCTGCTGTGCGTAAAGCGCTTTAACACCGAGCAGGATGCCATTCGCATGGCCAACGCCAGCCGCTTTGGTTTGGCGGGCGCGGTGATGAGCGCCGACCCACAGCGCGCCACGCGGGTGGCCAATGGGCTGCGCGCGGGGATTGTCTGGGTTAACTGCTCACAGCCCACCTTTAACCAGGCACCCTGGGGCGGGATGAAGCAGAGCGGCATTGGCCGCGAGTTAGGGCGCTGGGGCTTGGATAACTATCTGGAAGTGAAACAAGTTACCGAGTACATCGGCAGTGAGCCTTGGGGTTGGTATTTGTAGAGTGTGCCGGTCCGCGCACGGTGTGCGCACCAGGCGATTTCCCGGAGTACGCCATGGTGCGCACACACACCCTACGAACGTTCCATATAACAGTGATCCGGCACGCCCCTTAGGCTGGAAATTCGCTGCGCCACCGTCTGAAAACCCAAGCGCTCATACAAGGCTTGGGCCAGCGGATTCTCTGCGGACACATCCAACGCCGCCTTCGACAACCCGCGCGCGCAACCCAGTTTCAGCAAGTAGTCGATCAATTGGGTGCCAATTCCTTGCCCGGTCAAGCCCGGCTGTACGCCCAGGTGCGCGAGATAATTCACGTCCTTTTGCGGCGGTATGATCAGGTGCTCCATTTGTAAGCCCCGGCGCATGACCCCGAGCCCTGCCAGCGGCCCGTAGATGCGCAGAATCTGCCAGGTTGCCGCCAGCATATTGCTCAGGTTGTTTTCAGCGTTGACCACTGTGCCGGTCGCCACTACACGTCCATCCAGTTCGCCGACCCAATGCTGGCGGTGGCTGAATTGCCCGTGCGTGCTGGCAAATGCGCGGCGCAGAAAGTCTTGGGTACGAGGGAATACATAGTCAAAGGCGGCGGGGCCGGAGCTGTAAATCAGCGGTACGGCCAGCTCGACATCATCGGCGCGAGCGGGGCGGAAGGTCAGCGGCATGGCGGCCTCGTGCAGGCTGTAGAAAAGGCAAATCTAGCACGATGGTTCCAAATTGTGCGAAGGAATATCTAGCCAAGCCAGGCGAGTACGCCCAACCCGGCCGCGCGGCCACTGGCAAAACAGGCGGTGAGCAGGTAGCCGCCGGTCGGGGCTTCCCAGTCAAGCATTTCGCCAGCGCAGAACACGCCGGGTAGTTGCTTGAGCATCAGCGCGCGATCCAGCGCTTCGAAGGGAACGCCGCCGGCGCTGCTGATGGCTTCGTCCAGGGGCCGGGTGCGCACCAGCTGCAGCGGCAAGGCTTTGATCGCCTGCGCCAGCAAGGCCGGGTTGGCGAAGGTGGCGGCGTCAGTGAGTTCGCGCAGTAAGCCGGCGCGTACACCGTCAAGGCCAAGGGCGCTGCGCAGATGGTTGCTCAGGGATTTGCTGCCACGGGGTTTGTTTAGCAGGGCGAGCACTTGGTCCGGGGTTTTTTGCGGCAACAAGTCGAGGTGCACGGTGGCGCTGCCGTCGCGGTTAATGGCGTCACGAATCGGCGCCGACAGGGCGTAGACCAGGCTGCCTTCTACCCCGTGCGCAGTGACGACAAATTCGCCCAAACGCGGCGCTTGGCCAGGCACGGCAATGGCTGAGGATTTCACCGGCGCGCCGGCAAACTTATCGCGAAAAACCGTGCTCCAGCCCACCACTTCAAAGCCGCAATTGCTTGGCTGCAAAGGCTGTAAAGGCACGCCACGTTCAGCCAGCAGAGCTTGCCAGGCACCATCGGAACCCAGCCGTGCCCAGCTGCCGCCGCCCAAGGCCAATACCGTGGCGCGGGCTGCGATGGCCTGTTCGCCGTCGACGCCGGCAATGCGCAAACGCCCATCGGCGTGCCAGCCCAGCCAGCGCTGACGGGTATGGATAGCGACGCCGTGCTCGCGCAGGCGCTTGAGCCAGGCGCGTAATAGCGGCGCTGCTTTCATATCGGCGGGGAACACGCGGCCGGAGGTGCCGACAAAGGTGTCGATGCCCAAGCCGTGAATCCACGTGCGTAAGTGCTCGGCATCGAAGTCCTGCAGCAGTTCGGTGATCTCACCGGCCCGCGCGCCGTAGCGGCCAATAAACGCCGGCTTGGCTTCGGCGTGGGTGATATTCATACCGCCCACACCAGCCAATAAAAACTTGCGCCCCACCGAGGGCATCGCGTCAAACAGCTCGACCTTTACTCCGGCTAACGCCAACACTTCGGCGGCCATCAAGCCGGCAGGGCCGCCGCCAATAATCACGACAGGCAGGGTAGAGGAGGTAACGGGAGCGGTCATGGTGGCGGGCTGCGGCAAAAGTTGCCGGCATTCTAACCCGAGCTGCCGGCTGCGGCCGCTACACTCACTGCCGGGCGCCAACAGCAAGGGATACCGTCATGATGGATGGAGCAACGCCGAAAGCCTCGGGCAAGCTGGGGCTGTTTCTGCTCTCGGGTGTGGTGATCGGTTCAATGATTGGCGGCGGTGGCTTTAACCTGCCGCAGAATATGGCCGCCCACGCCAGCCTCGGCGCCATTGCCATCGCCTGGGTGCTAACCCTGGTGGGTATGTTTTTTCTGGCTAACTGTTTTCGCCTGCTTTCAACCCAGCGCCCGGAGCTAACTGCCGGGGTGTATGCCTATGCCCGCGAAGGCTTTGGCGACCTGGCCGGCTTTCAGGTGGCGTGGGGTTATTGGCTAAGCGCGGCCTTTGGCAATGTGGCGTTTGCCGTGCTGATTATGAAGTCGCTGGGCTATCTGTTGCCGGCCTTTGCCGATGGTACGAATTGGTTGTCCATTGGTGGCGCTTCATTGCTGATCTGGGTGATGCATTTCACCGTGCTGTTTGGCGTACGCCGCGCCGCCGTGTTGGGCTCGATTGCCAGTGTGCTGAATGTCAGCAGCTTGCTGGTGACCATCGCGATCATGGCGCTGATGGTTAAGGCCGAAATGTTTCGCCTCGACCTGTGGGGCCTTGGCGAGAACCTGGGCAGCGTTATGAAGCAGGTGGAAAGCACCATGCTGGTGACGTTGTGGGTGTTTATCGGCATTGAAGGCGCGGTGGTGATGTCGGCGCGGGCGCGCAAACCGGAGCAGGTAGGGCAGGCCACTTACATCGGTTTGCTGGTGTGTACGCTGCTGTATTTTCTGCTGTCGGCGTTGCCCTTTGGCTTTATGACGCAACCGGAATTGGCGGCGCTGAACGAACCGGCAGCGGCTTATATTCTTGAGCGTTTGGTGGGGCAGTGGGGGGCGGTATTTGTCATCGTCTCACTGCTGGTTTCGCTGCTGAGCTGTTGGTTGGCCTGGACCATTCTGGTTGCAGAACTGCCCTTTGCCGCGGCCAAAGATGGCGTGTTTCCGCGCTTTCTGTCGCGGGAAAACCGCTTCCATTCACCCGCCCCGGCGCTGTGGCTTTCCAGCGCGGTGATGCAGGTGATTGTGTTTGTGGTGCTGTTTGCCGAGAACGCGTGGATTTGGCTGATCAGCGTGACGGGAGTGATGATTTTGCCGGCGTATTTGGCCAGCACGGCTTACTTGTGGCGCTATGCGTTAGGCCACGCCTATATGGAGGAGCGGGGGCGGGCGTTGCGCAGTGGGGTGTTGGGCAGCGTGTATGCGCTGTGGTTGTTGTATGCGGCGGGGCCGCAGTTTTTGTTGATGTCGAGTTTGTTGTTCGTGGCCGGATTGCCGGTGTTTTATTTTGCTCATCGGCAGAATTTGCCGCATGCGCCGTTGTTTAGTCGCACTGAAGGTGTGGCGGTGGGGGCGTTGATGACGGTGGCGGGGATTGCGCTTTGGGCGTTTTTTACCGGGTTGGTGGAGTTGGGGTGAGTTTGGCGTTTCGCGCGTTACGCGATGTTTTGTTGGGGGTGCTGCGCGCACCGGCTTTCGGATTTTTCGTAGGTTGTGGTTGAGCGAAGCGAAGCCCAACTGGCGCAGCGCTTGATGGCCGTTGGGCTTCGCGATGCTCAACCCAACCTACGGGCTGCGGGTTCCCTGGCTGACTCGTTGCTCCAGGTGAGGCTGGCGAATATGCCTGGGGCTCTTACGGGTAGTCATTTGCCGCCGCTTCAATAAACGCCCGAATAATCGGCGGCACATTCCCGGCCAAGGCTGCGCGGTTGGAATAAGGTGCCGACGAAAAAGGGATGGCCATCCAGTTCAATGCCACGGGCGTCGCGTTGGTCGTCCCAGGCGGTTATGCGCAGTGGGCCTGAACCGAGGGCTTTGGCGAATTCGGGGTTGAGGCCGTAGCGGCAATGGTAGCCCTCGGTAATGTGCAACTGGCCGTAAGCGTCGGCCAGTTTTGAGTCAAGGGCCAGTTCAATGTCGCCGCTGACTTCCACCAGGCCACAGCTCAATGGCGCGATCACCAGGCGTTTACCGTCGGGGTGGGTTTCGGCGTGTTCGGCGTCGGCCCAGCCGAGGACGTTGCGGGCGTATTCGAGCAGGGCGTGTTGAAAACCGCCGCAGCTGCCAAAGAAGGGCACTTGCTGTTCGCGGGCGTAGCGGATGGCGAACAGCGCGCCGTCCATGTTGCGGTAGGGGGTGGCCGGTACGGCCCAAAAGCCGTGGTATTCGGCCAGGTGTTTGTGGCCGTTGAGGCTTTCGGTGGCCAGCCATTGCGGCTGTACGCAAACGCCAACGGCAGCGCCCGCCAGGGCGAGCGCTTTGGGGATGGCTTGGTGGGCGATGACATCGGCGTTGTAGTCGCCGATCAGGCCGATATGCAGGGTAGACATTGCGGGCTCCTGGGTCGGTTGGGTGGCGCGTGGCCAACCCAACCTACGCCGTTTTTATCGCCCCGGCCACACACGCATCACGCGGTAAGGCGGCTTGCCGGTGTCTTCGCCACCGCTAAAGGCCGGCGTTTTGTACAACTGGTTTACCGAGATATACAGCCAGCCGTTGTCGCTCTGGTGCACGCTGTCGGGCCAGTCCAGGCGGGCGTCACGCACCAGTGTATGGAGCGTGCCATCGGCGTTTAGCACGTCGATAGCGCCGTCGTTAACGTTGGTAAAAAAGTGTCGGCCTTTGGTATCGGTGGTAGCGCCGTCGGAAACCGGTTTTGGCCCGACGCGTTTAATCGCTACGCCAATCTGCTCATCACTGGCTGCGCTTTGCAGCAGGTTGGTCGGCAGCGAGTACCAGGTTTTGCCGTTCATGGCGCCGAAGTACAAGGTGCTTCGGTCGGCGGACAAACTCAGCGGGTTGACCGCTACGCTAGCCGGCTTGCCTTGGAATTGGATGGGTTTGCCGCCGATCACCATGGTCGCGTCCGGTTCTGCTTGCAAAGCGGGGTGGCCGCTAAAGCGCCGGGCTTTACCGCTGGCGATTTCCACGGCGATCAAACCGGGGTTGGCGATATCGGCGAGGTAAATCCAGCCGGCTTGATCATCCACCGCCAGGTCTTGCAGAAAGCTGCCTTTGGGCGCGATGTCTTGTGGCAGTTCGATGCGATACAGCTCGCGACCGCTGGCGATATCGAAACCCCAGAGACGCGTTTTGCCCAGGTTCAGGCCCATGTCGGCAATCCACAGGCGCTGTTTGCCGTCGACGGCGATGCCCAGCGGGCTATCGATCTGGCTGTCGCTAGCGGCCGAGCTACCGCGTTGCAGGGCCGCGTTGGGCCAGGCTTTGAAATGGGTGCGGTCGGTGATTTCGATTAATTGCGCGGTGTCTGGCGCGGCCAATGGATGCACCGTGGCAAACAGGCGATTGTGTGGGGCAGGGGCGACGTTACCGGGGCGCATTGGCAGTTCGGCGACGACTTCCAGATCGCCGGTTTTGGGCGCAGCAAAAGCGCTGTTAATAACGCTGATGCTCAAGGCCAGCAAAGCAGCGCTGGCACCAGTGCGAAGGGGATGGCTAAGGGATTTCATGGCAGGGCTTCCTGGACAACCAAAGAGGAGGTCGCAGCTTGAAGCGGCCATGGCAGGCGAAAAAGCCCGGTGACGTTGAACGTCTTTCAAGCAAAGCAAGAAAGTTGCCGCAACCCCCCGCGTTTTTATAGGACGTAAAAGAGAATGGCGACAAAGTGCAGCAAGCTGCCGGCCATCACAAACAAATGCCAGATGCCGTGCCAGTGGCGGAAGCGGCTGTCGTTGGCGAAGAAGATGATGCCAACGGTGTACAGCACGCCGCCTGCGGCCAGCCATTTGAAGCCAGTCATGCCCAAGGCGGCGATTAGCGGGTTGACCGCAATCAGCACAATCCAGCCCATCACCGCGTAGATGATCAGCGACAGCACGCGCGCTTCAGAGCGCGGTTTGATTTCTTGCAGCATGCCGATTACGCCCAGCCCCCAGACGATGCCAAACAGGGTCCAGCCCCAGGCGCCGCGCAGGGTGATCAGGCAGAACGGCGTGTAGCTGCCGGCAATCAGCAGGTAGATGGACAGGTGATCGAGCTTTTGCAGGAGCTTTTTCCGCGGCCCGCTGACGCTGTGGTAGACCGTGGAAATGCTGTAGAGCAGCACCAAGGTGACGCCGTAAATGGCCACGCTGACGATCTTCCACGGGTCGCCGGTAACGCTTGCCAACACCAGTAACCAAACCGCACCGATGGCCGCCAGAACGGCGCCGATCAGGTGGGTCCAGGCGTTAAATTTTTCTCCGTGGTACATGGTTGGCCTTATCTCGCGCCGCTTAATACGCGCTGCGCACTGTGGTGAAGAATGCCGTGACGCCGCGCTAGCGCCGCCCGGTCGTTGCTGTAGCCGCCGCCGATAACGCCCATAACCGGGATGTCACGGCCCAAACAATGGCGAAGGACGCTTTCATCGCGGCGCGCCAAGCCTTGGTCGGTTAGTTGCAGGTAACCGAGTGCGTCGTCTTTGTGCACATCGACGCCGGCGTCGTAGAGCACCAGGTCGGGCTGATACAGCGGCAGTAAATAGTTAAGGGCGTCGTCCACCACCTTCAAGTAGGCGTCGTCGTCCATGCCCATGGGCAGGGGAATATCCCAGTCGCTTTGCGCTTTGCGCGCCGGAAAGTTTTTTTCGCAGTGCAGCGATACGGTGATCGCTTCGGGGGTGTCGGCCAAAATACACGCCGTGCCGTCGCCTTGGTGCACATCGCAATCGAAGATCAGCACACGACTGACCGTGCCGGCTTCGAGCAGGTAGCGGCTGATAATTGCCAGGTCGTTAAAAATACAAAAGCCGGCGGCATGGTCGTAGTGCGCATGGTGCGTGCCGCCCGCCAGGTGGCAGGCCAGACCATGTTGCAGGGCCAGTTCGGCGGTCAGAATGGAGCCGCCCACCGCGCGCACGGTGCGCCTGGCCAAGGCTTCGCTCCAAGGTAAACCAAGGCGGCGCTGTTCTTCATGGGCCAGTTCACCACTGAGAAAACGCTCGATATAGCTGGGCTGGTGAGCGAGGGCGAGAATCTCTGCCGGGCAGATGTCTGGGCGGATAAGTTCGGCGTCGGTAGTCAGGCCGCTGTCCACCAAGTGCTCGCGCAGCAGGCGGAATTTTTCCATCGGAAAACGATGGTTGGCCGGGAAGGGCGGGCTGTAGTCGTCGTGATAGACCAGGGGCAGACGCATACACTCAACCAGACAAAAGAGGCCGCCAGTATCCCTGTCAGGGCTGACGACCTCAAGTTAAGCGCCATACAAGGAGCCGCTATGGGCGAACCAATCGAACTGCGCAGCGACCGGTTGTTGCTGCGAACCTGGCGCAATGAAGATTTGACGCCCTTTGCCGCCATGGTCGCCGACCCTGAGGTGATGCGTTATTTCCCCGCCACACAAAGCACCGCCGAAGCCGCCGAACTAATGGAGCGCGTACGCGCCCATTTCGCCGAACACGGTTTTGGCCTGTGGGCGCTGGAGCGCAAAGATACCGGCGCCTTTATCGGTTTTACCGGCCTGGGCGTGGTCGGTTTCAACGCGCCATTCTGCAACCCCACTGGGCCAACCATTGAAATCGGCTGGCGCCTGGCGCGCGATGCCTGGGGCCAGGGGTTTGCCAGCGAGGCCGCACGCGCTGCTTTGGCGTGCGCCTTTGAGCGTTTGCAGTTGCCTGAGGTGGTGGCCTTTACCGTGCCGGCCAATCAGCCCTCGCGGGCGGTGATGGAGCGCATGGGTATGCGTCGTGACCCAGCCGATGACTTTCAGCATCCCAACCTGCCCGCTGGTGATCCGCTACGTGCCCATGTGCTCTATCGCCTGAGCCGCGAGCAGTGGTTGGCGTAATAGCCGCTGACGTTGGACTGATGGCCTCCAGGCTTTTTAGCGCTGGACGCCGACAGCAGCCGGCAAAGCCTTTACCATTTCACCCGCCTGACTAAATGCGTGATGAGGAAATGACCGATGAGCCAATTACTTGATGATCTGGTGGCCCTGCTGAGCCTGGAACAGATCGAGGAAAACATGTTCCGTGGTGTCAGCCAGGACCTTGGTTTCCGCCAGCTCTACGGTGGCCAGGTCTTGGGCCAATGCGTATCGGCGGCCAGTCAGACGGTAGACGCCGAGCGCCATGTGCATTCGCTGCACGGTTATTTTCTGCGCCCAGGCGATGCCAGTTTGCCGGTGGTGTATCTGGTTGACCGCGTACGTGATGGCGGCAGTTTCAGCACCCGACGGGTGACGGCGGTGCAGAAAGGCGCGCCGATTTTTACCTGCAGTGCGTCGTTTCAAAACGATGAAGAAGGCCTTAGCCATCAATTGCAGATGCCCGATGTGCCGGGCCCGGAAAGTTTCAAATCGGAAACCGAGCTGGCGCGTGATGCCGCCGCGTTTCTTCCGCCGCGCATGCTCGAACGCGCCACGAGCGCCAAGCCGATCGAGATTCGCCCGGTCACCAGCGGCAATCCCTATGAGCCAGTCGTGCGTGAGCCGGTGAAGTATGTGTGGTTTCGCGCCGATGGCACCTTGCCGGATGAGCGCCAGCTGCACAAATACCTGCTCGGTTACGCCTCGGACTTCAACTTGCTCACCACCTCCATGCTGCCCCACGGCGTATCGGTGTTTCAGAAGTTTATGCAGGTGGCCAGCCTCGACCATTCGCTGTGGTTCCATGCCGATCTGCGCATGGATGATTGGTTGCTGTATGCCATGGACAGTCCGTGGTCGGGCAATGGCCGGGGGTTTGCCCGTGGCAGCATTTTTAATCGCCGTGGGCAGTTGGTGGCTTCAGTGGCGCAGGAAGGGTTAACGCGGGTAAGGGAAGATTGGCGTTAACCATGGCCAGTAATAGGGGGAAGTTCACTCATCCTATTGCCAATTGCTTTGCAACCATTGCTTTTCGAACTATGGCAGCGTCTCCAAAGTTTCTCGTTTAAAAATTAATTTGAAATTTTGATTATCGCGAATGGCTATATAAAAACGCCGCGCTGAAACCCTCTTGCGGACACTTTCTTAAATAAAAGCCCGATAACACAATTGCTTATCTGGCGTGGCTATTTGCCGTTAGTTGCCCTCTAAAGCCCCGTAAATTGGCCACTTGGCTGCATTCTTCTTGGCCCTCTCACGCTGAATGTCTTGTAAGCCATCCGCTATATATTTCTATAGCTTTGGCTTACAGAACTAACCAGTCAGTTACCGGGCAATGGCTTGCGTTCTATGCGCGCCAGCGCACAAACCCTGGGCGTAATCATTGACGCCATAAAGTTGTTTTGAAAGCCGCCGAATTTCTACTAAGTTGCAATTAAGCGTGAATACACGACTAATTTCGTAGGAGTTACCTGAGATGAAACGCCGCTTTCTGCTGCTCCCTGCTTTGCTGGCAGTGCCCTACGCCTTGACGGTTGAGGCGGCAGGCACAGTACAGGGTCAACTGGGCATCCAGATCATCATTGGCGCTGGCTGCACCGTGAATAACGGCACCAGCGATGCCACCACCAACAACTTCGGTAGCATCACCTTCGGCTCCTACCCTAGCCTGACTAACAACATCGACGCGCAGTCAGTGGGCGCCTCGGCCGGTAGCTCGTTTGGTATCGAGTGCGCCAACGCCACCAACTACAACGTGGCACTCAACTCCGGCTTGAACAGCACCGGAACCCAGCGGCGCATGGCTAGCGGCGGCAACTACGTGCTGTACAACCTCTATCAGGACGCTGCCCGCTCCACGCTTTGGGGAAACGGCACGAATGGCGGCACCGTATTGGCGGGAACGGGTAACGGCGCTAACCAAGACATCGTGGTCTACGGCCGCGTACCTAACCAAACCACTCCAGCCACCGGCACTTACACCGACACTGTGCAAGTGACCATTACTTGGTAGCAGCCACCTGGTAACGGCACCCACTAGCGTGCCACCCGCTGCCGTTGTTTTTAATCCTCCAACGCAACACGGATGTACCTCTCCACAGCCAGGAATAGCCATGCGTTGCCTACGCGATACCCCATGGAATTGGCTGCCGCTGAGTCTGCTCATATGCAGCCCAACCGAGCTGTTTGCTGTGAGCAAGTCGGCGACCATTGGCTTGAGCGCGGAGGTGCTGCCGGCGTGCAGCGCGGGCAGCACGGCACCGGCCACCCTTGGCCAATTTGGCACGCTGAATTTCGGTACGTATTTCTCCCTTAACGCGCTGGTGTCAGTCAGCAGCGCAGTAGGTAATGGCTCGCTGCGGGTTAACTGTCTGCTCAATACACCCTACCGCGTACTGCTCAGCGCCGGTGGCAGCGGCAACGTGGCGGCGCGGCGAATGACCGGCCCGGCGGCAGCGCAGATCAGTTACAACCTTTACACCTCCGCCGCCTATACCACGGTGTGGGACAACACCACCGGCGTCACCGCTACCGGCAGTGGTGCTGATCAATACCTGCAGGTGTTTGGTCGGGTGCCCAAGCAAGCGGCGCCAGCCCCGGGCACTTACACCGACACCATTACCGTGACTGTGAGTTGGTAATGAACGGGCGGTTGTTTGCACAACTGCTTCAAGGCTTGGCGCTTTGCCTGGTCAGCCTGGTCAGCCTTGCCGACACGGGCACTAACGAAATCCCGATCAATAAATCCTTCCTGGTGAAAGCCGCCATCGTTAACGGCTGCATTCTGGGTTCTGGCGCCGCCGATGTGAGTAGTTACGGCAGCATCAACTTTGGTCAGGTCAGCCTGTTGCCGAGCAATGTCGATGTCACCAGCAGCAGCGGCGCCGGTTCCATCCTGCTCCAGTGCACCCCTGGCACCACGCTGACCATTGGCCTTAGCGCAGGCCTCAACACCAGCAACATTGCCGCCGGGCGCTTTCTGATCAAGGGCGCCGAGACCTTGCGTTACCAGCTCTACCAAGATTCCGGCAGCACCATTTGGGGCAATGGCACTAACGGTGGCACGGTGAAAAGCCTGACCTTTCCCGCCGGTAGCGCCACCGTGGCCTATCCGGTTTTTGCGCGCTTGTTTGCGGTCACGCCAATGCCATCTGCGGGGGTTTACAGCGATACGGTGACGGTAACCGTTACCTACTGAGCCCTAGGCGCTGCCCATAACGTGAGTAAAGGAGCTACCCATGCCTGAACGCCGCCGTTACCGGTTTCTGCCCACGCTGGCTCTGCTGTTGCTGGTCAACAGCGGGTTCGTCAGCGCCGCCAGCTCGGTGTTGATCTGGCCGATAAATCCGCAGATTGAACGTGCGCAAAAAGCGGCGGCGTTGTGGCTGGAGAATCGCGGGCAAGCGCCCATCAGTCTGCAGGTGCGGGTGCTGGCCTGGAGCCAGAGTGATTACAGCGACCAGCTCAGCGCCCAGCGCGCGGTGGTGGCCAGCCCGCCTGCGGTGACCATCGAGCCGGGCAAGCGGCAGATGATTCGCCTGATGAAAATGCAGGCCGCGCCTGCGGCGACGGAGCAGACCTTTCGCGTATTGGTGGATGAGTTATTGCCGCCGGATGCCAAGACCGATGCGGCCCTGGGGGTGAAGTTTCAAATGCGCTATTCGGTGCCGTTGTTTGTCTTTGGCGATGGCGTGGCGTTGGCCAGTGCGGCGAGCAAGCCCGAGCCCGGTATCCAATTGCTGCAACCGGACCTGCGTTTCAGCGTGCAAAACGAAGGCGGTAAGCGCTACCTGCTGCTCAACAATCAAGGTCCGGCCCATGCCCGTTTGGCGGCAGTGGCGGTAAAGCAGGGCGATAAAAAAACGCTGATTGCCGAAGGCCTGCTCGGCTACGTCTTGCCCGGCGCACGAATGCGCTGGGAGTTGCCGGCCACGTTGTCTGGCGACTCGTTTGCCTTGGAGGCGCGAATAAACGAGCTGGCGGATGTCCAGCCCATTTCACCGCACTGACGCCTGAGACTTAATCGTGCGTAGCGTCAGGGATGAGCAAGCGCAATCGCTGCCCAGGCGATGCGGCGGATTCAATCACCTGACATTTACCCTGTTGGCGGTGTTGCTGCCTGACGCTGGCTCAAGGCTGATGGCCGCCGAACAGGACAAACCTATGCCTTGGCCCCTGCGTGATGCCTTGGCGGCGGCGCCGGTAGCTGTTCAACCACCCGCGGCGGCGGTGGTTGCCGAGGCCGACAGCGCACCGCCGAAACCGATGCCAGGGCCACTGCGTGATGCCTTGGCTGCCGGGCAGATGGCCGCACCGGCGTCAGCGCCAACGCCGCCAGCCGCTGATCTGCAGGGGCCGATGATAGTAGCGCCGGCAGCGGCCCCCGTAGCCCCTGTGTCGGCACCTGCGTCGGCACCTGAAGTTGCGCCGCCAGGGGCAGAGCCCAGCGCGGCAGCTGATACACCGGCAGCAGCGCAGTACGCCCTCTACTTGGAGTTAGTCGTCAATGAGTTACCCAGCGATCGTGTGGTGCAGGTGAACGTGCAAGGCGAGCGTTACTTTGTCGACAGCGAAGAGCTGCGCGCCGTCGGCGTGCGCCTGCCCGAGGGCAGCAGCGGTGAGCTGGCGCTGGATACCATCGCCGGCCTGCAGTTCAGCTACGACCAGGAGTTGCAGCGCCTGAAACTGCTGTTGCCCAGCGACTGGCTGCCGGAGCAGCAGGTCGGCACACGGTCGATCACCGCTAGCGTACCTGCCGAAAGCTCGTTTGGTCTGCTGTTTAACTACGACGCCTATTACAACGACACCGATGACGGCAGCCACTACCTGAGCAGCTTCTTCGAGCAGCGGGTATTTGGCAGCGCAGGGGTAGTGAGCAATACCGGCGTTTACCGCCACAGCTTTAACGAACTGGGCGCCGACCAGGACGGCTATATGCGCTACGACACGTACTGGCGTTACAACAACCAAGAAACCATGACCCGCTATATCGCCGGCGACCTGATTACCGGCGCACTGACCTGGAACAGCGCCGTGCGCCTGGGCGGCGTGCAGGTGTCGCGCAATTTTGCCCTGCGCCCGGACCTGATTACCTACCCGCTGCCGCGCTTTACCGGCGAGGCCGCCGTGCCCACGTCGGTGGACCTGTTTATCAACAACGCCAAGGTCAGCAGCGACAGACTCAACCCCGGCCCCTACACCGTCAGCAACGTGCCCTATATCAGCGGCGCCGGCAGTGCCACGGTGGTTACCACCGATGCATTGGGTCGCCAGGTGGCCACCGATGTGCCGTTCTATGTCACCAACTCACTGCTGCAAAAAGACCTCTTTGACTACTCGCTGTCGGTGGGCAAATTACGCGAGGACTATGGCCTGGAGAATTTCTCCTACGGCTCCTCGGTCAGCAGTGGCACCTTCCGCTATGGCTTGAGTGACGTGTTCACCGCTGAAACCCATGCCGAGATCGGTGAAGAGCTGCGCCTGGGCGGCGTGGGCGCGACCATCGGCCTGGGCAATTTTGGCACCCTCAGCCCCTCCGTCGCGCAAAGCCACTATGCGGGCAGCCGCGGCCAGCAGGTTAACGTCGGCTACAGCTATTACTCGCGCCAGTTCGGCTTCGGTGCGCAACACGTGCAGCGCAGCAAAGGCTATGTCGACGTCAGCATGCTCAGCGCCCTGGACCACGGCCGCGACGAGCTGACGCTGGCGAAAACCACTGACCAGGTAACGTTCTCCTTTAACCCCGGCGATTTCGGCAATGTCGGCATCGGCTACTTCGCCAGCGAAACCATGGATGGCCAGCGCACGCGCCTGATCAACCTGTCGTGGTCGCGCAGCCTGTGGGGCAACAGCAGCATGTACGTGGCGATGAACCGCGACCTTGATGGCGAAGGGTATTCGGCCGTCATGCAGCTGATCATTCCCTTCGATATGCGCTCGACCTTTAGCGCCAGCGTGGAGCGCGATACCCAGGGCAAGTTTCGCGAACGGGTCAACTACGGCCGCACGCCGCCCACCAGCGGCGGCGTGGGCTACAACCTCGGTTTTGCCACCGGTAGTAGCACCTATGAGCAAGCCGACGTGACCTGGCGTACGCCGTATGCCCAGGTGCAGGGCGGTATGTACCGCGACGACGGGCGCCTGACCAAGTGGGGCGATGCCACCGGCTCGCTGATTGCCATGGACGGCGAGGTGTTCCCCGGCAACCGCGTCGACGATGCCTTTGTGCTGATCAGCACCAGCGGCGTGGGCGATGTGCCAGTTAGCTTCGAAAACCAGTTGGTCGGTAACACCAACAAAAATGGCCACTTGCTGGTGCCCTCGGTGCCGTCCTACTACGGCGGCCAATACGAAATCGACCCGCTTGGTTTGCCGGCCAACATGCGCGTGCCGCAAGTGCAAAACAAAATCGCCGTGCACCAGGGCAGTGGCGCGTTACTCAATTTCGACCTGCACCGGGTGGTGGCCGCCAGCATTGTGCTGATCGATAGCCGTGGCGAAGTGATCCCCCGTGGCAGCGAAGTCAGGGTCGACGGTACGCCACTGCGCGCCTTTGTCGGCTGGGATGGCCTGGTGTACCTCGAAGGCTTGAACGCGCAAAACCAACTGCGCGTAACGCGGCCCGATGGCCAGCGGTGTGGGGCGGCGTTTGCCCTGGAAAAAACCGATGACGAAGTGAACCTGGTTGGTCCATTGACCTGCCGTTAATGCCTTGTAAGGACTGCCTTATGCGCCAGACGCCGCACGCCCACTCCCCGCTACGGTTCGCCCGACTGCTGTGGCGCCTGGTGGTATCTGCCGTACTTCTGTTCGCCAGTGGCGCGGCCTATGCCGTTTGCAGCACTGCAAGCACCAACGTCAGCATGGGCACCATCAGTTCACTGGCGCTGCCCACCACCACCGTGGGTAACTATGGCGCCGCTGGTATCAGTTGTACCGGCGGGCTGTCGCTGCTGTCGGGCTCCTACATCCGCCTGATGCTCGACACCGCCAGCCTCAACCTTAGCAATGGCGTCTACTCAATCCCGTATACGGTCAGCCTGACGCAGGGCGGCGCGCCGTTACAAAACGGCGTAACCGGCACCGCCACTGGGCTTACCGTGTTGTCGCTGGGCGGCGGCAGCAACGGCATCGCGCTGTATTTCACCATTCCCATGGGCCCCAATGTGCAGGCTGGCACTTACACCGGCACGGTGAGTTTTCGCTGGTACTACGCGATCTGCGACAGCGGCGTGCTCGGCGCTTGCAACTGGGATCGTACGCCGGGGCTGGTACAGAGCTGCTCGCTGGTATTGGGCATTCAGTTTTGTACCGACCCCACCAACTGGGGCACTGGCACCTTGACCAGCGCCACGCTGACCCTGGTGGTGACCAAATCCTGCCTGATCAACACCGCCAATCTGGACGTCGACTTCGGCAGCAAGGCGCTGGTGAATCAATTCACCAAGTTCACCCAAACCGTCAATGTCACCTGCACCAACAACGAAGGCTACAGCGTCAGCTTTGACAACGGCGCCAACTACTCCGCGCCTTGGCGGCGCATGGCTAGCGGTGCCAACCGCATGAACTACAACCTCTATCAACCCAACACCACGGTGATCTGGAACGCGGCCCAACCGATGACTTACCTGGGCACAGGGACGGCGCAGAACTTCACCTTTGATGCTGCGGTAGACCCCACGCAGAACAATGTGCCCGCCGGCAGTTATCAAGACAGCGTGATCATGACCTTGAGCTACTAAGGTGTGCCGCTGCGCAGCGCACCCTACGTGCTGCCGTATACTCCAGCGCTATTTGGTGCACTGGAGACCACTGATGAGCCTCGCCCCGATTCGCCACTGGGTGTTTGATATGGACGGCACCCTGACGATTGCCGTGCACGACTTTGCCGCGATTCGCCGCGAGTTGGATATCCCGCCTGAGGACGACATTCTCCACCACCTCGCCGCGCTACCCGCTGACGTAGCGGCCGCGAAACACGCCTGGTTGCTGGAGCACGAACGTGAGCTGGCGGTAAATTCCCAGCCGGCGCCGGGCGCGATTGAACTGGTGCGTGAGCTGCACGAGCGTGGTCACCAGCTTGGCATCTTGACCCGCAACGCTCACTCCCTGGCGCTGCTAACGCTAGAGGCAATTGGCTTGGATGATTGTTTTGCCACGGTAGATATTCTTGGCCGCGACGAAGCCCCGCCCAAACCCCAGCCTGGCGGGTTGCTGCACCTGGCCGAGCAATGGCAAGTAGCGCCTAGCGAGATGGTGATGGTCGGCGACTACCGCTTCGACCTCGACAGCGGCCGCGCGGCTGGCACCCATACCGTATTGGTCAACGTGCCAGAAAACCTCTGGCCGGAGTTGGCCGATTGGTATGCCGAAGATTGCCACGCGTTGTTGCGTCTGAGCCGAGCGTAATACTCCGTAGGGTGTGCTGTGCGCACCGAGCGGTTACCGCGTAACCGCCGTGGTGCGCACAGCACACCCTACGAGGTGCATGCATTGGCGCGAACTAGAACAGAAAATACCGCTGCGCCATCGGTAACTCATCGGCCGGTTCACACCAGAGCAATTGCCCATCGGCTTTCACTTGGTAGGTCTGCGGGTCGACGTCGATCTGTGGGGTGTAGTCGTTGTGGATCAGGTCGCTTTTCTGCACGGTGCGACAGCCCTTAACCACGGCAATCTGCTTTTTCAAACCCAGTTGTTCAGGCACGCCAAGGTCAAACGCGGCCTGGCTGATAAAGGTCAGGCTGGTGGTGTGCAACATGCCGCCGTAGCTGCCGAACATCGGGCGGTAGTGCACCGGCTGTGGCGTAGGGATTGAAGCATTGGCATCGCCCATCAAGCTCGCGGCAATCGCGCCGCCCTTGAGAATCATGGTGGGCTTGACGCCAAAAAACGCCGGGCGCCACAGCACCAGATCAGCAAATTTGCCCACTTCAATCGAGCCCACTTCATGGCTGATGCCATGGGTAATCGCCGGGTTGATGGTGTACTTGGCGATATAGCGCTTTACGCGGAAGTTGTCGTTACCGGCACCATCGCCGGGCAACGCGCCACGCTGTTTTTTCATCTTGTCGGCGGTCTGCCAGCAACGCGTGATCACTTCACCCACACGGCCCATGGCCTGGCTGTCGGAGCTGATCATCGAGAAGGCGCCGAGGTCATGCAGGATGTCTTCGGCGGCAATGGTTTCGCGGCGAATGCGGCTTTCGGCAAAGGCCACGTCTTCGGCAATGCTCGGGTCCAGGTGGTGGCAGACCATCAGCATGTCCAGGTGTTCGTCGATGGTGTTGCGCGTAAACGGCCGGGTCGGGTTGGTTGAACTCGGCAACACGTTGGGCAGGCTGCAGGCTTTGATAATGTCCGGCGCATGGCCGCCACCGGCACCTTCGGTGTGGTAGGTGTGAATGGTGCGGCCTTTGAATGCGCCCAAGGTGGTTTCGACAAAGCCTGATTCGTTCAGGGTGTCGGTGTGAATCGCCACCTGCACATCGTATTGATCGGCCACGCTCAGGCAGTTGTCGATGGCCGCCGGCGTGGTGCCCCAGTCTTCATGCAACTTCAGGCCGATGGCGCCGGCTTTGACTTGCTCAATCAACGGCTCCGGCAAGCTGACGTTGCCCTTGCCGGTAAAACCAATGTTCATCGGGAAGGCATCGGCGGCCTGCAGCATGCGCGCCATATGCCAGGGGCCTGGCGTTACGGTGGTGGCATAGGTGCCAGTGGCCGGGCCGGTGCCGCCGCCAATCATGGTGGTGGTGCCGCTCATTAGCGCTTCTTCGATCTGCTGCGGGCAGATGAAGTGGATATGGGTGTCGATGCCGCCAGCGGTAAGAATCATGCCTTCGCCGGCAATCACTTCGGTGGCGCCGCCGATGGCGATGGTCACGTCTGGCTGAATATCCGGGTTGCCGGCTTTGCCGATGGCGGCGATGCGCCCGCCCTTGAGGCCGACGTCGGCTTTGACGATGCCCCAGTGATCGATGATCAGCGCGTTGGTGATCACCGTGTCGACCACATCGGCGGCATTCAATTGGCTTTGACCCATGCCATCGCGGATCACTTTACCGCCACCGAATTTCACTTCATCGCCATAGGTGGTGAAGTCTTTTTCCACCTCAATCCACAGCTCGGTATCGGCCAGGCGCACTTTGTCGCCAACGGTGGGGCCGAACATATCGGCGTAGGCTTGACGGGAAATTTTCATCTCTGGAGATCCTGTAGGGTGCGCTGTGCGCACCACGATTAACCTTGGTGCGCACAGCACACCCTACGAATTTGCGCGGCGTTTAAAGATCGCCCATCACCCGCCCAGCAAAGCCAAACACGCGGCGATGGCCAACCAGTTCGACCAATTCCACATCGCGCGATTGCCCTGGCTCAAAGCGCACGGCGGTGCCGGCGGGAATGTTCAGGCGCATGCCACGGGCCACGGCGCGGTCGAAGGTCAGCGCGTCGTTGGTCTCAAAAAAATGGAAATGCGAGCCCACCTGAATTGGCCGGTCGCCGCTGTTGGCGACGTTTACCGTGGCAGTGCGGCGGCCGACATTAAGTTCGATATCGCCAGGCTGGATCTGGTATTCACCGGGAATCATGGCGCGCTCCTTTCAGGGGTGACGATCAGTTGCATAAAGGTCAAATCCAACCAACGGCCGAATTTGCGCCCGACCTGTGGCATCTGCCCGGTGGTGATAAAACCCAGGCGTTCGTGCAGGCGAATCGAAGCCGCGTTGCCGCTCTCAATGGCCGCCACCAACACATGTTTGCCACCCGCTTTGGCGCGCTCGATCAGCGCTTGCATCAGCAGTGGGCCGAGGCCTTTGCCACGTTGGTCGCTGCGTACATACACCGAGTGTTCAACGGTATTGCAGAAGCCATCGAACGGCCGCCAATCGCCATACGAGGCGTAGCCCACCACCTCATCGGCCGCATCGATGGCCACCAGAATCGGGTAGCCCTGTTGCGCGCGGGCGGCAAGCCAGACCTCGCGGTTGGCGAGGTCGACGGTGCTGTCCATCCAGATGGCGGTGGTGTTGAGAACCGCGTCGTTAAAGATGTCGCGGATGGCGGGCAGGTCCGCCGAAACGGCGTCGCGAATAATCATATGAGTCTTCTTATGCAGGCGGTTCTTAGGCAATGGGCTGGTGCACGGTCACCAGTTTTGTGCCGTCGGGAAAGGTCGCTTCAATCTGAATTTCCGCAATCATTTCCGGGATACCTTCCATCACCTGTTCACGGCTCAGCAGGGTGGTGCCGAAATGCATCAGCTCGGCGACGGTGCGGCCATCGCGCGCGCCTTCCAGTAGGGCGGCAGAAATATAGGCCATGGCCTCTGGGTAGTTGAGCTTTACCCCGCGCGCCAAGCGGCGCTCGGCCACCAGGCCGGCGGTGAAGATCAGCATCTTGTCTTTTTCGCGTGGGCTCAGGTCCATCGGTTACGTACTCCAGATTCGCGGCGCCAGCGCAGCGCGGCCCAACAGGGCCGGACGCAGCAGGCGCCAAAGGTCGATCAGCCAGGCCCGCGCATGCAGCGCCTCGTTAGCGAGACAGCGTGCCACAAGCAGGCCCGGCAATTGGCTGAGATCACCGCGTACGCGGGCATGGGGCCCGGCACAGAGTTCGCGGCAGTGTTCGAGTAGTTCGCCAGGCACCTCGCCGGTAACCAGCAAGGTGGCGAACACCGGGTGGCCGTCAAGGCCGATGGGCGAGTCCAGCAGTCCATCGCCGCCCACCACCCGTTGGCGTTCGTGCCAGAGCAACTGGCCGTCGCGGCGGATATCCAGGTGCGCCTGGAAATGGCCCTTGTCGAAACGCTCACCGGCTGCCGGGCGACCGAGGGCGACCATATCCCAATACAACAACTTGGCATCGCCTTGCAGCTCGATACGGGTGCTGAGTTCGGCCTGGGCGGCGGAATAAACAATAGTTTCCTGCGGCAGCCACTCCAGCGTCGCGCCTGGGGCCACCTGCAGGTGCACTTGCTGATAAGCCGGCCCTGCGGCGCGGTACCACTTGGCCGCGCCGGGGCTAGTGAGCTGCGCCCAGGCCTGTTCTTGCACCTGCACATCGATGTTCAGACGGTCGCCACCGGCAATGCCGCCGGGCGGGTGGACGATGATGTGCTGGCACACCTCAGGGCCTTCGGCATACAGATGCTTTTGCACCCGCAGCGGGCCTTGATGGCGGCGCATCACCGGGCGCGTGCTGTCACCTTGGCGGGCATAGGCCAACTCCAGCTCGGCGTGCCAGCTGGGGGTGAACAAAGCAGAAGGGACAGGTGCGTTCATCAGCGGCTTACGTGAATTCAGGTTGTCGCAGGCTAGAGCAATAGCCGTGCCTCTTGCGCCAGAGTAGTGCGGGCGCTGAGCCGGATATGGCAAAAGCAGCCATTTTGTTGCCGTAGTGATCAGGTTTTGCCATCGACAAGGGCCTATTGCCTGGTCGATTGTGTGCGCCATTTCGGTGCGATTTGCTGCTTGGTGGTCAGAATGGTGCAGTGCTTGCGGTCGGTGGCTCAACCTCCGCGCGTAACTGGCCCTCTCGGTGGCTATCCGCAGCCACTTACAGTCAGCGCACCACCATCAGGGGATGCCTGACATGTTGTTGATTCTGGCCTTTGCCGCGGGGTTGCTACGCGGTTACAGCGGCTTTGGTTTTGCCATGGTGTTGGCGTTGGGGCTGTTGACCGTATGCCCGCCCGCTGTGGCAATACCTGTGGTGTTGCTGCTGGATTTGCTTTGTAGCGTCAGCCTGTTGCCGGGAGCGGGAAAAACCTTTCACCGGGGTATCGGCCTGCGCTTGATTGCCGGCATGTTGCTGGCGGTGCCACTAGGTTCGCTGGCCTTGGCCCGTTTACCGGAACAGTGGATGGCGCCGGTGGTGGCGCTGTTGTGTTTGGTCGGCGGATTGCTGGTGCTGGTGCGCCAACCGAGCAATGCGCCGCCGGTTGCGGTGGGCTGGGCATTGCCGGCGGGGTTGGTCTCCGGGCTGGTGACGGCGATGGCCTCGGCCGGTGGGCCACCAGTGGTGGTTTACCTGCTGCGCAGTGGTTTGCCGGCAGCCAGTGTGCGCGGTACGGCCATCGTGTTTTTTGCCGTCAGTGATTTGCTCGCGCTGGGCAGCCTGTGGTGGTTGCAGGTGTTGAATGCCGAGCATCTGCACCTGGCGGCGAGCCTGCTGGTGCCGGCGTTGCTCGGCAACGTGCTCGGGCAGGTGTTGTTTAGGCGCAAGCCCATGGCCTTGCATGTGCTGATTGGCAGTGTGCTGGTGGTGTTGTCGGCGGCGACCTTGGCGAAGACGATCTGGTAGGCGCCGCTAAACCTTCTCCCGTAGGGTGTGCTGCGCGCACCGTTGCGCTCACTGAGCCGCCTTACCGAGCTTACGGCACTATCCAGGTATCCCCAGGCTTGGGCACGCGGAAGTGCTGCGGCTCCACCGCTTGCTCCTGCAACGCTGCCGCCAAATCCGCTGGCGGTGCGAATTGGCCTTCATCAGTCAGGCGAAACGTACCGAAGTGAATCGCCAGGCTGTTCTTGGCTTGCAGTTGCCGATGCGCCTGCACGGCATCGTCGGGGTTCATATGGTGGTCGCGCATAAACCAGCGTGGGGCGTAGGCACCAATCGGTAACAGCGCAAAGCGCATAGGGCCAAAGCGCTCGTTGATCAGTTTAAATTCCGGGCCCAAGCCGGTATCGCCGGGGAATAGCAGTGGCCCGCCCGGCGCCTGCAACACAAAGCCCAGCCACAGGGTTTGGTTGGTGTCGGCACGGGTGCGCGATGACCAATGTTGCACCGGCACGCCATGCACACTCAGGGTTGGGCTGATGGGCAATTCCTGCCACCAGTCAATTTCCACCACATCGCTAAAACCGGTTTGTTTGATCAATTCGCCGTTGCCCAAACCACTGACCACTTTGGCCTGAGGGAAGCGCAGCGCCAGTTGCCGCAGGCTTTCCAAATCGAGGTGGTCGTAGTGGTTGTGGCTGACCAGAATCAGGTCAATCGGCGGCAGTTGGCTGATGCCCAGGCCCGGCTGTTGATAGCGCTTGGGGCCGATAAAGGTGAAGGGGCTAACGCGTTTGGACCATACCGGGTCGGTGAGAATATTCAGGCCCTGGGTCTGTAGCAGCACGGTGGCGTGGTTGATATAGGTGGCTTTTAGGTCGTTACCCATTACCCGTTCTTGCACCTCGGGCGGGGTGTTCAGCACTGGCTGTTCAACCCACGCATCGGTGCGCTCACGGTTAAGCTGCCACTTGAGCAAGTCGCCCAGGCTTTTCTCGGCAGTGGGTTGGATATTGTGGAAGCGTTCGCCGTCGAAATGATCGCTGGCGGGGCCTTGATAGGCAGAGTTATTACAGCCGACCAGGGTTAGCAGGCTCAGCAACCAAGTGGGGCGCAAACTGCGGGGCATGGGGGGCACTCATGCAGAAAAGATGCAGGCAAACCTAGCACGGCGGCGTCGGTTTGCCTGCGCCCTTACATGTTTTGCAATCTACTTGCTGGCGTCCAGTACCACGCGGTAACGGGCCTTGCCGGCGCGCAGATGGTCGATGGCTTCGTTTACTTGGCTCATCGGGAACATCTCCACCTGCGGCACGATCTGGTGGCGTGCGCAGAACTCGAGCATCTTCGCCATATTGGCGGGCGAACCCACCGGCGAGCCGGAAATGGCTTTCTGTGCCGGAATCAGGCTAAACACATGCACTGGAATTGCGCTGGGCACAATGCCCACAAAGTGCAGGCGGCCACGGCCGCGCAGGGTTGCCATCAGGCTGTTCCAGTCGAGGTCGGCACTGGCGGTTACCAGAAGAAAATCCAGAGTGCCGGCAATCGCTTTCATCGCTGCAGCATCGGTGGAGGCCACCGCGTTATGTGCGCCAAGGCGCTTGGCTTCTTCCTGCTTGCTGGGCGAGGAGGTGAACGCGGTGACTTCACAGCCCCAGGCATTGAGAAATTTCAGCGCCAGGTGACCAAGGCCGCCGATGCCGACCACGCCGACACGGTCGGTGGGTTTGATATCCAGCTCAACCAGTGGGCTGAATACGGTGGAGCCGGCGCAGAACAGTGGGCCGGCCAGGCTTGGGTCGATGGCTTCTGGAATCGGGATCGCCCAGGCCCAATGCGCGCGCAGGCGATCGGCAAAACCGCCGTTGCCGCCAATGATGGTCGGCTGCACGGTGCGGCACAGCTGGTGCGAGCCTTCCATGCACGAGGCGCAGTGCATGCAACTGCCCTTGTTCCAGCCGATGCCCACGCGTTGGCCGAGCTTTAAACCGCGAACCTGATCGCCAACGCGCACCACCTTGCCGACCACTTCATGACCGGGAATAAATGGATAGCGGGTACGGCCCCATTCGTTGTCGATCATCGACTGATCGGAATGGCAAATGCCGCAAAACTCCACCGCCACTTCCACATCTTCGGCGCCGAGTGGGCCTGGGTCGTAGGCATAGGCTTCGAGCGGGGCGTTGGGCGCGGTGGCGGCCCAGCCGGTGAATGTCTGAACGTCGGAGGTGCTCATGCAAGGCTTCCTTTTTGTTAGAGGGCGCAGCGCAGCAGCATAACCATAGACGCCAATTGATGAAGCGAGATAAGCCAGGCTGATGGTGCATCCATGGCCTCGGGTTACACTGTGCCGCCCGTTTTTCTGCCCGGAATACCCATGCCCCGTCCACCGCGCCCGCCTGCCAAGCCAGCTCCCCGCCGCGTCGCCAAAGCACCGCCGGCCGAGCCCAAGTTGCTGCTGTTTAATAAGCCGTTCGATGTGCTCACCCAGTTCAACGATGAGCAGGGCCGCAGCACGCTCAAAGACTTTATTCCGGTGCCAGGCGTTTACCCGGCCGGGCGCCTGGACCGCGACAGCGAAGGCCTTTTGCTGCTGACCAACGACGGCCAACTGCAAGCGCGCATCGCCGACCCCAAACACAAACTGGCGAAAACCTATTGGGTGCAGGTGGAAGGCGAACCGAGCGAGGCGCAGCTACAGCAGCTGCGCGACGGCGTGCAATTAAATGACGGGCCGACCCTGCCGGCCGAGGCGCGGCACTTGGCCGAGCCAGACCTATGGCAGCGCAACCCGCCGGTGCGTTTTCGCAAAAGCATCCCCACTGCATGGCTGGAATTGGTGATTCGCGAAGGGCGTAATCGGCAAGTGCGGCGGATGACGGCGGCGGTCGGGTTGCCGACGTTGCGCCTGGTGCGGGTGCGGATTGGGCCGTGGAGTATTGACGGGTTGGGGCTGGGGGAGTGGCGTGAGGTAACGCCTAGCTTGTAGGGTGTGCTGCGCGCACCAAGCGATGCATGGGCGAATGCAACGGTGCGCACAGCACACCCTACGAAGGGGATTTTTGTTCGGCTCTAGAAGCCTTCCAGGCTTCCGATCACTACGGTTTTGATGATAAAGCCCAACACGCCCAGGCCCAGGGCGAGGAACAGGACCATGGTGCCGTATTTGCCGGCTTTGGATTTTTTCGCCAGGTCGTAAACGATAAAGCCCATAAACATCACCAGGCCGCCGACCAGGATGATCATCATCCACTCTTCAAACTTTTCCGGTTCCATTACAACCTCGGGTTTGGCCAATCTTAAACAGTGCGCCCAGGCGTCTGCGCCGGGTCAAGGGCGGCGATTATACGCCAGCACATGGCCTGCGGGCCTGAGGTTCGTCGCCTCAGGTACGCAGGTGTTGCAAGGGCAACTGGGTGCTGGAAATCACTTGGTTGAGCACAAAGCTCGAACGCACGCTGGTCACGCCTTCGATGCGGGTGAGTTGGCCTAAAAGGAATTTCTGGTAGTGATCCATATCCGGCACCACCACTTTCAGTTGATAGTCGGCATCCATGCCCGTCACTAGGCTGCATTCCAACACTTCCGGGCACTGGCTGATCACCGCCTCGAAATGCTCGAAGCGCTCCGGGGTGTGGCGGTCCATGCCGATGTTCACGTAGGCGGTCAGGCTCAGGCCGAGTTTCTTACGGTCCAGCAGGGCGACTTGACGGAGGATATAGCCGTCGTCTTCCAGCTGTTTAACCCGCCGTGAGCAGGGCGACGGCGACAGGCCGATGCGCTCGGCAAGCTCTTGGTTAGAGATGCGCGCATCGCGCTGCAATTCGGCAAGAATATTCAGGTCGTAGCGGTCCAGGTTGTTCAAGATGGCGCCCCTTTATTTTCTGATTGCGCAGCATGGTGCTTTATAGGTGAAAGATTGCGCAAGTCATAACTGGATTAGCAATATTCGCAATCCTCTGTCGCGCGTGCGGGTTTAAGCTTTCACCCAAGTTAAATGACCCGGACGCAAGTCCACCCGGCCCGCCTAATCAGGTGCGCCGAGCCGCCGACCCCACCGGGTCGTTACGGCCACCGGGTCCGCACTGCCCAACCAGGCGGGCGACACAGGCAGCGACACAATCGCCAGCAGCGGACGAGATATCAAGGGAGGCCCGGGCCTCCCTTTCTTTTGCCTGTAAGAAAGGGAGAATTTTGCGCTGGCTGCAACTCCGTAAACGCCCGTTGTCAGAGCTGATACCAATCGGCTACAAATGCTCGCCGCTCGATAACGACGGCCGCCGCCCCCCGGAGTAGAAAGTCATGAAGTCGCAGATCTGGCGCTTGGCAGGTGTAAGCGTGCTGTCCTTGGCGATGTTTGCTAATGCGTTGGCCGATGACGTGCCGGATGGCCGGCCGGGCATGGGCGGCGATAACTCGCAGCGCGATCAAGGCCGTGGCAATTCGGGCGGCGGTTATCAAGGCGGCCACCAAGGTGGCGGTAACCAGGGCGGCGGTCAGCAGAATCCTCGCCCACCCCAACAGCAACCACCGCAAAACCAAGAGCGCCAGTCCAACGCCGGCAGAGCCGCGCAACGTGAGCGCGAAGCGGCGGTGCAGAAACAAAATGATCGTCGCGAGTTCGTCGAAAACTACAAGGGCGGCCCGATCCCGTCCTCGCAAACCGGTGGCGGCGGGCAGAAGCCAGGCAACCCCGGTAACGGCGGTGGCCATAATCAGGGCGGCAACGGCTGGAACAATGGCCATAACAACGGCGGCTACAACAACGGCGGTTACGGCGGCGGCTACAACGGTGGTGGCTACCACGGCGGCCGCGACGATGACGACAACCATGGCCGCCCAGGCAACGGTGGCCAGCAATGGCAAGGCTCGGGGCAGATTTCCGGCGGCAAACCCCCGCAGGGTAATCAGTGGAACGGCGGGCGCCCTGGCGGCGGTTGGGGTTCAGGCCCACGTTGGCAGCCGGGTTATCGAGTAAACAACATTCCCGCCGGTCGTTGGCGCGTGCCCCATGGCGGTATCGACTACTACTACGCCGACGGCTACTGGTACCGCCCCTATGGTCCGAGCTACATCGTCGTCACGCCGCCCTATGGGGTGCGCGTGCGCACCTTGCCGTCGTATGCCGAGCAGCTGTGGATTGGCAGCGCGTTGTACTTTATCGCTGCCGGCACCTACTACCTGTACGAGGCCGATCGCCAGGAATACGTAGTCGCCAGCCCGCCGGTGCAAGTCACCAGCAACAATGGTTGGCAGGGCAATGGCTATGACGTGGTGGCGTATCCGGCCAATGGCCAGAGCCAGGCGCAACAGGCTCAGGACCGTTACGACTGCCATCGTTGGGCCGTAAACCAAAGCGGCTTCGACCCCTCACAAGCGACCTACGCACCGACAGCGAACGTGGCGGATGTTTACCGTCGTTCGCTCGGGGCGTGTCTGGCTGGGCGCGGTTACAGCGTTAACTAATCGTGGTGTGCGGTCTTTTCACGATTTCCTGCGGGTCGGCGTGCACCAGCACTTCTGCTCGTGGGTAGGCGGCAATAATCGCCGCCTCTACCTGCTCACACAGCCCATGGGCTTCGGTCAGGCTAAGCGCGCCGGGCAATTCCAAGTGCAGTTGCACAAACCAATGAGTGCCGGAAATGCGCGTGCGCAGGTCGTGCGCGCCGAGTACGCCCGGCACTTGGCAGGCGATAGTGAGCATGTCGGCGCTGACATCCACTGGCAGTTCTTCATCCATCAACACCGCCACCGATTCGCGGGCAATTTGCACCGCGCTCCAGAGGATGTAGACGGCAATCCCTAAGCCGAATAAAGCATCCAGCTGCTGCCAACCAAACCAGGCCAATACCAGCGCCAGCAGAATGCTGCCGTTAAGCAGCAAGTCGGAGCGGTAGTGCAGCGAGTCGGCGCGAATGGCGGTGGAGCCGGTTACTCGAATCACATGGTATTGGAACGCCAACAACGCCACCGTTAGCGCCAGCGACAGCAGCATTACGGCGATGCCCAGTTCCGGCGAGCCCAACGGTTCGGGGTGGCGTAAATGCTCCACCGCCTGAACCGCCACCAGCACCGCACTCACGGCAATAAACAACGCTTGGGCGATGGCCGATAACGCTTCGGCTTTGCCATGGCCATAACGGTGATCGTCGTCGGCGGGGCGCAAGGAATAGTGCACCGCCAGCAGGTTGAGCAGCGACGCCGCGCCATCCAGCAATGAGTCGGTCAAGCCGGCCAGCAGGCTGACCGAACCACTCAACCACCAGGCCACGCCTTTAGCGACAATCAGCGTGCAGGCGACTGTCAGTGAGGCCAGCGTGGCTTGGCGAAGAAGGCGCTCGTGCGCCGCGCTCAGTTTCATGCCGCCGGTTGCAGACCGAGCGCGGCCAGTTGTTGCAGGCTGCCGGTACGTTGGATCAGGCGCGGATCATCCAGCGGCAGGGTGCGACCGGTTTCCTGTTCGATAAGCGCTTTAAGGCGCTCGTTGTCGACCTTGCCGTCGCTGCCGATGGTGTCCTGCAATTTTTGTGGGTCGATTTGTGCGCTCTGGCCTTCCGGGAAGTAGATGGCGCCGGTGGCAAAGTCGATGCCAAAGGCGATCAGGCCGGGGATGATATAGAACAGCAAACCGACGGCATCGAGGCCCGCCACCACGGGGTCGATTTTGCCTTCGATCTGCCCGCGACGATCAGGGAAAAAGATGCTGCCGCACGCGCTCAACTGGGTGAGCAAGGCAACGATCAATGCACCGCCAACAACACGAGACCTAACGCGCATAACAACTACCTCCATGGAAAAGTGGGGCAACTATACAAGCCGCGCACGCCGACCGCAGCAAGCGCGCAAGGCTAAGACCGCGAGTGGGCGGCGGCCGTTCGCCGTTATACTCGCCAGCCTACTCTGAACCCTGCCAATGACTATTCCATGTCCCTGACGCCACTGCCCATCGACGCCGTTTTACCCGCCCTGCGCGCGGCCCTCGCCGAACGCCACGAAGCCGTGCTGGAAGCGCCGCCCGGCGCCGGTAAAACCACTCGCGTGCCGCTGGCGCTGTTAGACGAAAGCTGGTTGGCCGGGCAGTCGATCATCATGCTTGAACCGCGCCGCCTGGCCGCGCGTGCCGCAGCGGAGCGCTTGGCCAGTGAGCTGGGTGAAGCGGTTGGTGGCACGGTCGGTTATCGCATTCGCCTGGAAAGCAAAGTCAGTGCGGCGACCCGAATCGAGGTGGTGACCGAGGGCATTCTCGCGCGACGTTTGCAGGAAGATCCGGCGCTGGAAGGTGTCGGCCTGGTCATTTTCGACGAATACCACGAGCGCAGTCTGGATGCTGACCTGGCGTTGGCGTTGACCCTCAATGGCCGCGCCTTGCTGCGTGACGAGCCGCCGTTAAAAGTGCTGTTGATGTCCGCGACCTTGGAGGGCGAACGGCTTTCGGCGTTGCTCGACAACGCGCCGGTGGTGCGCAGCGAAGGGCGTATGTTCCCGGTGGAAACCCATTGGGGGCGGCCGTTTCAACCGGCTGGCCCGTATGCCAAAGAAGGCCTTGAGCCGCGTGTGGTGCAAACCGTATTGCAGGCGTTGAACGACGAGCCTGGCAGCGTGCTGGTGTTTTTGCCGGGGCAGGGTGAGATCCGTCGCGTTAACGATCAGCTCGGTGAAGCGTTGCAAGGGCGCAGCGACATTCTGCTTTGCCCGCTGCACGGCGACCTCGACCTTAGCGCCCAACGCGCCGCCATCGAACCGGCGCCTGCGGGCAAACGCAAAGTGGTGCTGGCCACCAATATTGCCGAAACCAGCCTGACCATCGACGGCGTGCGCGTGGTGGTAGATGCCGGTTTTGCCCGTGTACCGCGCTTCGACCCCGGCAGCGGCATGACCCGCCTCGACACCCAGCGTATCTCCCGCGCCAGCGCCACCCAGCGCGCCGGCCGCGCGGGTCGTTTACAGCCAGGCGCCTGTTATCGCTTGTGGTCGCAAGCGCAGCACGAGCAAATGGCCGCCTATGGCAGCGCCGAAATTCTGCAAGCTGACCTCGCCGGCCTGGCATTGCAGCTGGCGCGTTGGGGCGTTACGCCTGCCGAACTGGCCTGGCTGGATGCGCCGCCGAGTGCGTCTTATGCCCAGGCGCAAGACTTGCTGATGCGCCTCGGAGCGTTGCAGAACACCGGCCAATTAACGCCGCACGGTCAGGCCATGGCTGAGTTACCCGCTCATCCGCGTATCGCCCATTTGCTCTTGCGCGGCCAGGCGTTGGGGCTAGGAAGTCTCGCCTGCGACGTTGCCGCCTTGCTCGGCGAACGGGATATCCAACGCGGCGGCGGTGCCGACTTGCACAGCCGGTTGGCCTTGCTGAGCGGCGAAGAGCGCGGGCACCGAGGCGGGCAGGGCGGTGTGCAGCGTGCTCGGCAATTGGCCAAACAATTTAAAAGCTATTTGCGTGGTAAGCCGAGCGAGCCGGTCAGCGACCCGGACCACCCGCGCTGGCTCGGCGCCTTGCTGGCGTTCGCCTATCCCGACCGCGTTGCCCAACAACGCCGTGCCGGCGGCGGCGAATACCGCCTGGCCAACGGCCGTGCTGCGCAATTCGGTGAGCCGGATGCGCTGATGAAACAACCCTGGCTGGTGGTGGCCGAACTGGGCAGCCGCCAGGGCCAGCGTGAAGAACGGATTTACCTCGCCGCCGACCTCGACCCCGCGCTATTCGACAGCGTATTGCGCGAGCAAGTAGCCGTGCGCGAAGAACTGGAATGGGACGAACGCGAAGGTGCACTCAAGGCCGAGCGGCAATGGCGGGTTGGCGAGCTGGTGCTGAACCGCGAACCGCTAAAAGACCTCGACGAAGCCACCCGCAGCCGCGCCTTGCTTGGCCTGGTGCGACGCAAAGGTTTAGAGCTGCTGCCGTGGACCCCGGAGCAGCGCCAGTGGCAGGCCCGTATCGCCCTGCTGCGCCGGCTCGACCTGGCTCAGGGCGACAGCAGCGAATGGCCCGACGTCGGCGACACCGCATTGTTGGCCGGCCTGGAAAAATGGCTGCAACCCTACCTCGGCAAAGTCACCCGCCTAAGCCACTTCGGCAACCTGGATTTGCACAACATGCTGCAAACCCTGCTGCCCTGGCCGCTGCCGCAACGCCTGGAAGAGCTGGCGCCCAAGGCCCTGGAAGTGCCCTCCGGTTCGCGTATCGGCATCGACTACAGCGAAGAACCACCCGTGCTCGCCGTGCGCATGCAGGAACTGTTTGGCCTGGCCGATACGCCGCGCCTTGCCGGTGGCCGCCAGGTGGTAAAACTGCACTTGCTGTCACCAGGGCGCAAACCCGTGCAAGTCACCCAAGACCTGGCCAGCTTCTGGCGCAACACCTATGCCGAAGTGAAGAAGGAACTGAAGGGGCGCTATCCCAAACACTATTGGCCGGATGACCCGTTGATTGCCGAACCCACCGCCAGAGCCAAACCGCGAAAGTAAACGGTGTGACGGCAGTTTTGTAGGGTGTGCTGTGCGCACCATGGCGACAGCGCGAATATCGAGTGGTGCGCACACCGTGCGCGTACCGGCACACCCTAAGGTTTAGTCGTGTTTTTCCGGCAATAAAAACCGCGCTATCAGCGGCAAATGGTCGGAGATACGCAACGTATCCACCTGCCGCACATTCGCCGCCACGCGCTCTAACATCGGGCTGTGGAAGAGGTAGTCGAGGGTGCGGTCTGGCCCGCTGGCTTGCGGGTCGTTGGGGTAGTGGGTGTACCAGGCGGCTTGGTCCGGGCCACTGGCCTCTTGCAGGTTGGGGATCATCGGGTATTTGCCCGCCAGCACCTGCAGTTCGCTATCGGGGGCGTACCAACTGCGTTGGCGTTCGGATAGGCGCTGGTATTGCCCGGGCGGCAATAGGTTGAAGTCGCCACCAATAATCCATGGGGTTTTCGCTGCATTCAGGGTTTGCAACTGCTGGTCGATCATCGCCACTTGCCGCTGCATGGTGTCATCGCCCTGGGCAAAGGCATCGAGGTGGGTGTTGATGACCGCCAACTGTCCGCCATCGCGAATCGGCAGGTAGTTCACCAGTAGCGCGCGCTTAAGGTTGAACTGGCGGGTCAGCGGATCAGCCGGTGGCGTCGGCAGTTGCAGGCGCTCGGCACTGCTGATGCGGTAGCGGCTCAGGGTGCCGAGCTTCATGCCTACGCTGCCGCGGATTTTCGGGTGTGGCACAAACGCCGCCTTCCAGTAAAACGCTTGGCTGCTGCACGGGTAAACGTCGGCCAGACGCTCTTGTAGCAGCGCTAACTGGTTTTGGTAGTCGGTGGCTTTGGTGTTCTCGTGCAGCTCTTGCAGCAGCACGATATCGGGTTGTTCATCGCGCAGAATCCGCACCACTTCGTCTAGGCTGTAGGCCAGGTCTGCTGCGGTTGGGCGGGTATCGGGGCCGCTGCCATCGGCCAGGTCGTACCAGAACACATAACGTTTGCCGGCTAGGTACTGAACGTTCCAGGTCATTACCTTGAGCGCCTGCCCAGGTTGCAGCGTGGCGGTGTTTACATCGCAGCTCAGCGGTGCGTCCTCACGGTCGGCCGGGTGCCAGGTAATGCGGTAAACCAACACCGCCAGGGCAACGCCAAGGAGCACAACAAACATCAGGAGTTTTTCTAAACGGCGTGTGCGAAACAGCGTCATGGGCAGGCCAAGTGGCTAAAGGGCGCGAGCCGGAGCATAACCGAGGGTGGGCTTTTAGCCCAAATGCGTGGTGGTTCTGGCGAATGTAATACGCGGCAGGTAGATTACGCCGCGGTTGTACGATCTCTTCGCTACACCCATGCCGCTCTGCCGATTTTTGATTAAGGACGATAAATGCGTTGGTCACTGTTGTTGATCACCCTGCTGTGCCAGTTCGTCCTCGCGGACGAGCGCGCGCCGTTGCGGGTGATGACGGATCTGTGGCCACCGTTTCGCATGGAAGATGCCCGGGGCAACCTCACTGGCTTGGACATCGATGTGCTCAACGAAATCGGCCGGCGCAGCGGCCTGCGTTTCGATATCCAGCGGGCGCCCTGGGCACGGGGTTTGGCCGATCTGCAGCAGGGCCGCGCCGACCTGATGATTGGTCTGGCAAAGACGCCTGAGCGCGAGCAGTACATCGAATACCTGTCTTCGCCTTACTACGCTTGCGCACCGCGCTTCTATACCGCCGCCAGTGTTGCCCAGCAGGTGCGCAGCTATGCCGACCTGCAGGGCAAAGTGATCGGCTACGTCAATGAGTCGGTGTACTTTCAGCCCTTTGATGCGGACCACAGCCTGGACAAACGCGGCGTCAACAATGAGCAGCAACTGTTGCAGATGCTCTTGCGCGGGCGCCTGGCCGTGGTGATTGGCACCGACTGCCAGGTCGACTTCGAGCTACTTCAGCCAGGCTATGCCGGCGCCATCGCCAAGGCACGCTATCAACCAGAGGCGCGTACTGAGTTATTTATCGGCTTTTCCAAGGTGCGTGCGCAGTTGCAGGAGCAGACGCTGATCAACACCGCGCTGCGCCAGATGCTCGCCGAAGGCTGGATCAAGCGTCAGGCCAAGCGCTACCAAGTGCAGCGCTGAGCGCCTTAGCGGTCGGCGGATTGCGGCTCTACATAGATCTCGTACAGCGAGCTGTTTTCCCAGTAGGTCGCCTCGATCTTGTGGCCATCCAGGTCGCGCACAAAACAGCCGTAATACTGCTCGCCATAATGTGGACGAGGCCCGGGCGGACCATCGCCGCTGGCTCCGGCGGCAAGCGCAGCGGCATAGAACGCGTCGACCGAGGTTTTATCTGCCGCGACAAAACCGATATGGCCGCCATTGCCAACGCTGGCCGGCTGACCGTCGATGGGGATTTGCACCCACAGCTCCGGATACAGGCGCCCGTAGGCCACCGCCCCGGCATGCTCCAGTACACGCGTGCAGCCAAGGGTGGCGAGCACGCGGTCATAGAAGACAATGGCGCGCTCGAAGTGGTTAGTGCCGATTGAAACGTGCGACAAGATGCTGGGATTGGCATCGGTCATAGAACTGGCTCCAGGGACGGACGTCCCTAGAGGCTAGCTGCAAATCAGCCGCGTGCCGTGTCGGCGCTGATGAGCATAAACAGGCGAAAGGTCACCACGCTGGTGAACAATTGCAAGAAGCCGTTGCCGCAATCGATGGCAAATATCAGCAGGTCGTTGTCTTTGCCCGCCAAGTTGTAGCTGAGCAAATCCAGGCTCCACAGCGGCACCATCACACACATCACGCAGAGCAAAATGCGCGCAAAGTGGCCGCTGGTCAGGGTGAAGCTGTCACGCATCGCCGCCAGCGGCGTCAGGCCACGCAGCACCAGCAGGTACTCGGAGAAGGCCAGTTTGACCATCACGTATAACCCCGGAATCACCATCAGGCTAATGCCGAGCATGATCAGCAAGGTGCTTAGCGCCGACAGCACGGCGAAACGCGGCCACAGGTTTAAGGTGAGAGCCAGCACATTGGCGATGCGTGGCTGCTCGCCGCTGCTGCGCGCGGCGAGAAAGATGATCAGCGCGCCGGTGTACAGCGGATAAAACAGCAGGCCAATGATGATGCTGTAGGCCGGCGAGGTGTCCGGCCCGCTGTTGCTGGCCAATACGTACTGGGCCAGGCTTTCCAGCGTGATCCAGGGCAGGCAGAGCATGGCGATGGTGGCCAGGTTACGGCTAAAGAAAAACCAGGCGTCGCGGATTACGGGCAAAGGATTCATCAACGGAGGTCACAGCAACAAAAGCGAGGGCGACACTTTAGCTGAAGGGCTGCTGCGCTCCAACGAACGAATTGTGGCGACCGGTTAGCACAATGCTTGGGCTATTTGTGATCGCCTGATGGCATACTGCCCTCACTTTGGCCGCCCAAGGAGTCAGGCTGGTGACAAGAATTGCCGTGTTCGCCGATGTGCAGAACCTTTATTACACCGTGCGTCAGGCCCATGGTTGCCACTTCAACTACGCCGCGCTGTGGGCCGATATCAGCCAGCATGGCGAGATTGTCGAGGCTTACGCCTATGCCATTGACCGTGGCGACGCCAAGCAGCAGCAGTTCCAGCAGATTCTGCGCAACCTCGGTTTTACGGTGAAACTCAAACCCTATATTCAACGCAGCGATGGCTCAGCCAAGGGCGACTGGGATGTGGGCATCACCATCGACATCATGGACGCCGCCCAGCGCGTCGACAGCGTGGTGCTGGCTTCCGGTGATGGTGACTTCGATATGTTGCTCGACAAGGTGCGTAGCTACGGCACCGAGGCGGTGGCGTACGGCGTGCCGGGGCTGACGGCGCAGTCGTTGGTGCGCGCGGCGACGCGTTATGTGCCCATCGAAGGTGCTCTGTTACTGCGCAATTGACGTAGGGACCTACGCTGTTACCCTCTCTGCGTTTAATTCCTTACGAGACGTCGCCCCGTGGAACGCATTGCTGTCATCGACTTTGAAACCACCGGCATGTCGCCTGGCCAGAGCTGCCGCGCTACCGAGATTGCGGCGGTTATCGTGGAAGACGGGCGCATTGTTGGCCGTTATCAAAGCCTGATGAAAACCGGCGTGTGGGTGCCGCCTTTTATCGAAAGCCTTACCGGTATCAGCAACGCCATGTTGCGCTCGGCGCCGCCGGCCGATGAGGTGATGCACGCGGTTGCCGAGTTTGTCGGTGATACGCCGCTGGTGGCGCATAACGCATCGTTCGACCAGAAGTTCTGGGACGCTGAGCTCAGCCTGATCAAACGCCAACGCGTGCAATCCTTCGCCTGTTCCATGCTGTTGGCCCGGCGTTTATTACCCCATGCGCCCAACCATAAGCTTGGCACCCTCAATAGCTGGGCGCGCTTGCCGGTTACCGGCAAGGCTCACCGGGCCATGGCCGATGCGGAAATGGCCGCTAACCTCACCCTGTATATGGCCGGGCATTTGCGCGATACCCACGGTATCCAGCGCATCTCCCACAGCCTGCTGTGCAAGCTGCAAAAAGTACCGGCGAAGAAAATCAGCGAAGCCCTCCAGCTGGCGCGCCATGGTTGAGTAAGCGGCGAACAGGGTAAACTGCCGGTCTCTTTGAAACGCCCCCTCGGGTTACCCACTGTGAGCCCCACATGACTTTCGCCACCCTTGGCCTGATCGAACCGTTGCTGCGCGCTCTGCAAGAGCTCGACTACAAAACCCCATCGCCGATTCAAGCCCAGGCCATTCCCGCTGTGCTGGCCGGCCGCGATCTAATGGCGGCCGCGCAGACCGGCACCGGCAAAACCGCCGGCTTTGCCTTGCCGCTGTTGCAGCGCCTGACCCTCGAAGGCCCGACCGTTGCCAGCAACTCGGTACGCGCGCTGGTGCTGTGCCCAACCCGCGAACTGGCCGAACAAGTGCACGAAAGTATCCGTGTGTATGGTCAACACCTGCCGCTGAGCACCTACGCGGTGTATGGCGGCGTCAGCATCAACCCGCAAATGATGAAGCTGCGCAAAGGCGTGGATATTCTGGTCGCCACGCCCGGCCGCTTGCTCGACCTGTTCCGCCAGAACGCGGTGAAGTTCAACCAGCTGCAAACCCTGATTCTTGATGAAGCCGACCGTATGCTCGACCTCGGTTTCTCCGAAGAGCTGCGCGATATCTACGCCGCGCTGCCGAAAAAACGTCAAACGCTGTTGTTCTCTGCGACCTTCTCCGACGCCATTCGCGCCCTGGCCAGCAACACCCTGAATGACCCACTCAGCATCGAAGTCAGCCCGCGCAACGTGGCGGCCAGCAGCGTCAAGCAGTGGATTATTCCGGTGGATAAAAAGCGTAAGCCGGAGCTGTTCAAGCACCTGTTGAAAAAGCATCGCTGGGGCCAGGTATTGGTCTTTGCCAAAACCCGTAATGGCGTCGACGAACTCTGTGAAACCCTGCAAGCCCTGGGCGTAAATGCCGACGGCATCCACGGTGACAAGCCGCAGGCCACGCGTCAGCGCGCGCTGGATCGCTTCAAAACGCGCGAGATTCAAATCCTAGTGGCCACCGATGTGGCCGCCCGTGGCCTGGATATCGACGACCTGCCGCTGGTGGTCAACTTCGACCTGCCGATCGTTGCCGAAGACTATGTGCACCGCATTGGCCGTACCGGTCGCGCGGGCAACAGCGGTCAGGCGATCTCGCTGGTGTGTGCCGATGAAGTGAACCTGTTGTCGGCCATCGAAGTGCTGACCCGTCAGACCCTGCAACGCAGCGAGGAGCAAGACTTCGAACCCGAGCACCGGGTGCCGATGACCGACCCCAGCGGCCAGGTGCTGAAAAAACCGAAGAAGCCGAAAAAGCCGAAAACCAGCGGTGGTGGCGGCAAGAAAACCCTGGGCAAATGGACCGAAAGCGCCGAGCCGCTAGAGGCTCCGGTTAAAGCCATTCGCAAAGTGCCCAGCTTTAACACCGGGCCGCGCAAGAAAAAATAACCGCGGTCAGCGCTGCCCTCAGGCTTGCAGGTAGCGCTGCGCCAAGAGCTCGGCTGTGCCCCGCGAGTCGTCTTTCATATGCGGGGTCACCAGCATCATCACTTGAAACACCACCAGGCGACTTTCGCCGCTGTTGCCCAGGATGCGTTGGTAGTCGAGGGAGAACAGCAGGGTCAGGGTGATCTGCTCCACCACCAGCCCCAGTGCCGCGGTATCGCTGACCACATGCCCTTCGGCTTTCAAGCCGCCGAGCAGCGCCGCCAAGGTGCGTTTGAGGTTGTTCAGCCACAGGCGAATGCCGCGCGCCAGTTTGGGCAAGCGGCTGGCAAGGTTGGAGAGGTCTTGGAAAAGGAAGCGGTAGTGGGCCAAGCGCTCAACGATCAGGTGCAGAAACAGCCAGTAGTCTTCGACGTTGAGCCGGGCATCAGCCGGTGGGTCGAGCAATGGCGCCATCTCATTTTCAAAGCGTTCGAACAGCTCCATCACCAGCGGCTCTTTGCCGTGGAAGTGGTAGTAGAGATTGCCCGGGCTGATTTCCAGCTCGTTGGCGATTTCCAGGGTGGAGACGTTGGGTTCGCCCTGTTGATTGAATAACTGCAGGGCGCATTCAAGGATGCGGTCGCGGGTTTTCATCCATTCTTCTTATTTGGCAGCCAGTCCATGGGCCGACGTTAACTGGCCAAGCGCTGCCTGGCCAGTGTTGTTAGCAAACGCGCTTACACCTCGTGCACATAAGTGCCCGGGGCTGCCTGCATGGGCGGGTAGTTTTGGTTGCCGATGGCCAGCAGGGTTTCCCGTTGTTCGCCTGAGCGCGCTTGAATCCACTCCATCCACACCGGCCACCAGCTACCGCTGTGCTGCTTGGCGTCGTAGTACCAAGCACGCGGGTCGGAAGTGAGTTTGCCGTTTTCGAAGAAGTTGGCTTTCGGGTTGCTCGGCGGGTTGAGGATGCTTTGGATATGCCCGCTGTTGGACAGCACAAAGCGCCGCTCGCCACCCAGCAGCAGGGTGGAGCGATACACCACATCCCACGGCGTGATGTGGTCGTTGATGCCGGCCACGCTAAAGCTGTCGACGTTGACCTTCTGTAAATCGATGGGCGTGCCACAGACTTCCAGGCCACCAGGGCGGGTGAGTGGGTTGTGTTTAAAGAAGTCCAGCAGGTCGCCGTGAAAGGCGGCGGGCAGACGGGTGTTGTCGTTATTCCAGTAGAGGATGTCGAACGCGGGCGGTTGTTTGCCGAGCAGGTAGTTGTTTACCCAGTAATTCCAGATCAGGTCGTTGGGGCGCATCCAGGCGAACACTTTGGCCATGTCGCGGCCGTCGAGTACGCCATTTTGGTAGGAACGGCGCTTGGCCGCTTCGAGGGTTTTTTCGTCGGCAAACAACATGGCCGGGCTTTCTATTTCACTGTCCAGCAGGCTGACCAGGTAGCTGGCGCTAGAGACCTTGCGCAGTTGCCGTTTGGCTTGCAGATGGCCTTGCAGGGCGGCGATGGTCAGGCCACCCGCACACGCGCCGATCAGGTTGACCTCTTTGCTGCCGGTGATGGCGCGGGCGACATCAGTGGCCGCTTCCAGCGCTTGCACATAGCTCGACAGCCCCCACTCGCGATGGCGGGCATCGGGGTTGCGCCAGCTCACTACAAATACTTGCAGGCCGTTTTTCAGGCAGAACTGCACAAAGCTCTTTTCTGGGCTGAGGTCGAAAATATAGAACTTGTTGATTTGCGGCGGCACGATTACCAAGGGCTTGGCGTACTGCTTTTCGCTCATCGGTTTGTACTGAATCAGCTCCAGCATTTCGTTGCGAAACACCACAGAGCCCGGCGTGGTGGCCAGGTTGCGGCCGACTTCAAACGCTTGCTTGCTGACCTGACGGGGCATGCCATTGTTGTGCAGCAAGTCATCGTAGAGATGGCGCATGCCTTTAAAGATGCTGGTGCCGCCGCTGTTTAGCAGCTCTTTGATCGCCAATGGGTTGAGCACGCTGTTGGACGGCGCCAGGGCATCGCCCAACAGGGTAGCGATAAAACGCGCACGGGCGCGGTCGTCGGCGGGCAGGTCGCTTTCTTCGATCCAGCGGTTGAGTTGCTGCTGCCAGGCCAGGTAGGCCTGCAGGCTACGGCGATAAAAGGGGTTGAGCTGCCAGGTGGGGTCGGCAAAGCGGGCGTCGTTGGGGTTGTGCTTGTGCAGGGTGTCGCCGATCAGTACACGGCCTAACTGGCCGCCTAAGGCCAGCGCATGCTTGGCACTGTAAACCGGCCGGCGCAGGCCTTGAATAGCCAAGGTGCGCACGGTGCTCAGCAGGTCACGGCCGCGCAGGCCCATCACCGCGTTTTGCGCATTCATGGGATTGGCCGGCTTGGTTGTCACCGGATTGGAACTAGATTTGTCTCGCATGTGGCAACACTCCGTCGTCAAACCAGCAAGGGACTCAACGTCAATTTGGTACAGAGCAAGGCTTGTACCAAGGCGCGCCGGAGGTGCATTCCAGACAACCGCGCAAAAAACAACAAGGGATGTGCCCAGCGCCCTAATGGGTCAGGCGCGCACCGTTCGAACTAGATCAGTGCGCGCTGCCGAGCTGTAGTTTTTTCAGTGATCGCGAGCCGGCGTGGGTGTCGGCTGTGGGTGCATCACTGCACGTTGGCGTTCCTCTTGTAAGAATTTCATGATGATTGGCGCCACCGCTTCGGCGCGCGTAATCAGGAACAGGTGACCGTCGTCGATCACGTGCAGTTCCGAGTTGGGAATTCTCCAGGCTAGCAGACGCATGTTAACCAGGGGGATTAATGGGTCATCGTCGCCGGCTAGCACCAAGGTCGGCTGAGTGATTTTGTGCAGCCAGAAAATGCTCGTCCAACCCATGCCGGCAAACAGTTGCCAGTAGTAACCCAGCTTGCCGGAGGAACGTACTTTGCTCGCATGGGCCATGGCCAAGTTGGGGTCGCGACGAAAGGCACCGCCGTAAATGTCCGGGGCGATCTGCACGCCGTAAGACGGCTGCACATAACGCCGTGGACTGGCCATGCGCCACAGCACTTTGGGTTTGCCCGGCACCATTACCGCGCCAGCTGAAGTGGCCGCCAGCACCAGTTTTTTGCAACGTTCGGGATAGTCGTGGGCGAACTGTTGCGCCAGGGCGCCGCCCCAGGACACGCCAATGGCGTTGACCTGACCGTAGTCGAGGTAGTCGAGCATACGTGCAGCCAGCTTGGCCAAGCCGGGAAAGCGATAGGGCTGGCTGGGGGTGGAGGAACCGCCGACACCGGGCACGTCAAAGGCGATCACTTCCAGGTCGGGGTCAAGCGCGGCTACAAACGGAAAAACCAATTCCAGGTTGGCGCCGATGCCATTGAAGATCAGCAGCGGCGTCAGGTGCGGCTTGCCTGGACGGACTGCCGTGCGGATGGTTTGCCCATCGAGGTCGATGGTGCGGAAAACAAATGGTAACGGCATGCGCTAGCCCTATGGGTGACCCTATAAGCTCTGGCGGCGCCGTCCAGCGCGCCTTTCCAGAATAACGAAGCTCGCGCTCCCTGCGGGCTTCGTGACTGCCACAGACGCTTTGTGGGCGCTTGCGGCGAGCGGCACTTCCAGGTGCCGCGGCCAGTGTATGCATTGATGCATTGGGTTGAGCAGGGCTAGCTTGCGCTTGCCGTAGGGCACCCCCTACTAGCGTTCGTGAACGTAAGTACCAGGTGACGCCTCACCCGCCGGGTAGGTTTTATTGCCCAGTACTGCGGGAGCTTTTTTCAGTTTGCCAGAGCGATCGGCCAGCCATTTCTGCCAGTGCAGCCACCACGAGTCGGTGTGCTTGGTGGCGTCTTCTTGCCAAGATTTCGGGCATTCCGGCAACTCACCCTCACTGGTGGAGAAGCGTGCCTTGGGGTTGCCTGGCGGGTTGAGAATGCTCTGGATATGGCCGCTGTTGGACAGCACGAATTCGATCTTGCCACCGAACAAACGCGCCGAGCGGTAGCAGGCTTCCCATGGGGTGATGTGGTCATTGGTGCCGGCCAGGCTAAAGATATCGGCGGTGACTTTTTTCAGGTCAATCGGCGTGCCACAGACTTCCAGCGCATCGGCGCGGGTGAGCGGGTTGGTTTTGAACAGTTCGATCAAGTCGCCATGGAAAGCGGCTGGCAGGCGTGTGGTGTCGTTGTTCCAGTAGAGGATATCGAACACCGGCGGCTCGTTGCCGAGCAGGTAGTTGTTGACCCAGTAGTTCCAGATCAGATCGTTGGGGCGCATCCAGGCAAAGACTTTGGCCATGTCGCTGCCTTCCAGCACACCGGCCTGATACGAACGGCGCTTGGCCGCTTCCAGGGTTTGTTCGTTGACGAACAGTGCCACCTGGGTGTCGAGCTTGGTGTCGAGCACGCTCACCAGCAGGGTCAGGGCGTTGACTTTTTTCTCGCCAATCGCCTGGTAGTGGCCGAGCAGGGCGGCGGTGGTGATGCCCCCAGAGCAGGCGCCGAGCATATTGACGTCTTTACTGCCGGTGATGGCGGTGATCACGTCGATGGCTTCTTTCAGCGCTTCAATATAGGTCGACAGGCCCCACTCACGTTGTGCCTTGGTCGGGTTACGCCAGCTGACGATAAAGGTCTGCACGCCATTGCGCAGGCAGAAGCGCGCCAGGCTTTTTTCCTGGGAGAGGTCGAAAACGTAGAACTTGTTGATCTGCGGCGGCACCACCAGCAGCGGGCGTTCGTGCACTTGCTCGGTGGTTGGCTTGTACTGGATCAGCTCCAGCAGGTTGTTGCGAAACACCACCGCGCCTTCGGACATCGCCAGGTTTTTTCCTACTTCGAAGGCGTCCATATTCACTTGGCTGGGCATACCGCCGTTGTTAACCAAGTCTTTGGCCAGGTGGCCAAGGCCGTCGAGCAAGCTCTTGCCGCCGGTTTCGAAGAAACGTTTAAGTGCAGCCGGGTTAGCCATGCTATTGCTCGGGGCCATGGCCTCAGTGAGCAAATTGATGACGAAGTGGCCGCGACTGATATCAGTCTCCGACAGATTGCTGTGCTCGACCCAGCTGTGCAGTTCTTTGCGCCAGGCCAGGTAGCTTTGCAAGTAGCGCTTGTACAGAGGGTTCTGGCTCCAGGCCGGGTCAGCAAAACGTTTATCGCCTTCGTCCATCTTCAGCTCGGAGCTGCCAAGAACGACGTTTTTCAGCTCCAGGCCAAAGTGGGCCAAGTGCTTGGCACTGTGCAGCGGCTGTTTGTACGCCTGCGCGAGAATCATACGGGCAGAAGCGAGAATGTCTTTTCCACGAAGGCCAATAACAGGATTGAGCCCAAGGGTGTTGTCCGAGGCCTGGCGTTGCAGGTCTTCATTATTTTTATTGCTCATCTACGACGCTCCATTGTCCTGAGGCTGATACCGGCATGCTGCTGTGCGCGGACACAGGGCGTTAGCGCCTAGTACTGCTCGGGTTACCGGGGGCGGAGCTAGCTCCGCTTCATTCATTGCATCTGACACAGTCAAATGCACGGAACCTGCCAGGTAATTGGTTACCCGAGTTTCAGCGTTTGCGCAAGCAGGCCAGTCACTTGGCCAAGCGCAGAGGGGAGTATGCCGAGGGGGTTTAGAAAGTTCGCCCTAACTTGCTGCGAGTGTCTAGCTAGAGCATCAGCTTAACGATGGACTCGGCCGGATCGCGGGATTTTCCGGCCTTGGCCAGCTCGTTTAAATAATCGGCCCAGAGTTCGCTCTGGCGTTGCGCCAGTTGCTCAAGGTATTCCCAGGTGAACAAACCGCTGTCGTGTCCGTCGTCGAAGCACAACTTTAGTGCGTACTGCCCGGCGGGTTCGATCTTGCTTAAACCGACGTGGGCTTTGCCAACCTGCAGAATGGGTTTGCCATGGCCCTGCACTTCAGCAGACGGCGAATGCACCCGCAGAAATTCGGCTGGGAGGGTGTAGCTCTCATTTGCCCCATATTTCAGGGTGAGGGTTTTTGAGGCTTTGTGCAGCTCGATGGCCGAGGGAATACGCATGCTGGTTTTGCTCTGTCGGTAACTGTAGGAGCCAGCAAGCTGACTCCTACAGGAGGACGCGTGGGGTTAAAGAATATAGCGCGACAGGTCTTCGTCTTTGGCCAACTCGCCCAGATGGCTGTTGACGTAGTCGGCGTCGATGCTGATGGCCTTGCCATCCTGGCTGCCAGCCAAATCACCCGCGCTAAACGACACTTCCTCAAGCAAGCGTTCGAGCAAAGTGTGCAGGCGGCGAGCACCGATATTCTCGGTTTTCTCGTTTACCTGCCAGGCGATTTCGGCCAAGCGCTTGATGCCGTCCTCGGCAAAGTCGATGGTCAGCCCTTCGGTCAACAACAGCTCGCGGTATTGCTCGGTCAGCGAGGCGTGCGGTTCGGTAAGGATGCGTTCGAAATCATTCGGCGTCAGCGGTTTAAGCTCCACGCGAATCGGCAGACGACCTTGCAGCTCAGGCACCAGATCGCTTGGTTTACTCAGATGGAACGCGCCAGAAGCGATAAACAGGATGTGGTCAGTTTTAACCATACCCAGCTTGGTGTTTACCGTGCAGCCTTCGATCAGCGGCAGCAGGTCGCGCTGTACGCCCTCGCGGGACACGTCCATGCCACCGGAGTTACCGCGCTTGGCGACCTTATCGATCTCGTCAATAAACACGATGCCGTGCTGTTCGACGGCTTCCAGAGCCTGAGCCTTTAGCTCTTCTTCATTGACCAGGCGCGCGGCTTCTTCGTCGCGCACCAGTTTCAGCGCTTCTTTAACTTTCAGCTTGCGGGCTTTCTTTTTGCCCTTGCCCATATTGGAGAACAGGCTTTGCAGCTGGTTGGTCATTTCTTCCATACCGGGCGGGGCCATGATTTCTACGCCGCCGGGTACTTCGGCTACTTCAATTTCAATGTCTTTGTCGTCCAACTGACCTTCGCGCAGACGCTTGCGGAACAGCTGGCGGGTGTTGGAGTCGCTGCCGTGCGCCTGGTCTTCATTGAAACCAACGCGCGCTGGCGGCAGCAGGGCATCGAGGATGCGCTCTTCGGCGGCGTCTTCGGCGCGGTGACGGACTTTGACCATCTCCTGTTCGCGCAGCATTTTGATCGCGGCATCGGCGAGGTCACGGATGATCGATTCGACATCACGGCCGACGTAGCCAACCTCGGTGAACTTGGTGGCTTCCACTTTCAGGAATGGCGCATTGGCCAGCTTGGCTAGGCGACGGGCAATCTCGGTTTTACCGACGCCGGTCGGGCCGATCATCAGAATGTTCTTTGGCGTTACTTCGGCACGTAGCTCGGCGGGGAGCTGCATACGCCGCCAGCGGTTGCGCAGGGCAATGGCAACGGCACGCTTGGCTTCGTCCTGGCCGATGATATGGCGGCTCAGTTCGTGAACGATTTCGCGGGGAGTCATGGGCATGGAATGGTCGGGCCTCAAACAGCGAGGTCCAGCTCCTCGATGGTCAGGTGGTGATTGGTAAATACGCAAATGTCGCCAGCGATGCCTAAAGCGGTTTCAGCTACTTCACGGGCGCTAAGGTCGCTGTGCATCAGCAGGGCGCGCGCAGCGGCCTGGGCGTACGGGCCGCCGGAGCCCATGGCGATCAAGCCATCTTCGGGCTCCACCACATCGCCATTGCCGGTGATGATCAGCGAAGCGTCTTTGTTGGCCACCGCAAGCATGGCTTCCAGGCGGCTGAGGGAGCGGTCGGTACGCCATTCTTTAGCCAACTCAACCGCAGCGCGCACCAGGTGGCCCTGGTGTTTTTCCAGCTGCCCTTCGAAGCGCTCGAAGAGGGTAAAGGCGTCGGCAGTGGCGCCGGCAAAGCCGGCGATGACTTGGCCGTGGTACAGGCGCCGGACTTTTTTCGCGTTGCCTTTCATCACGGTGTTGCCGAGGGAAACCTGGCCGTCGCCGCCCATAACAACTTTGCCGTGGCGACGAACTGAAACGATGGTGGTCAAGGGTGAGTCTCCACGCTGGGGGCGAAAATGCCCTAGTGAAAACTCATATGGGGTAGGGGGTGGAGCATTTCAACCGCCGCTGACGAATGTGCGGGGTGAGGTGTTTGCGTCAGGTTGTTTCAACTGCTGGGTGGGCCATAAAAAAAGCGAAGCCAAGGCCTCGCTTTTTTTTGGTTTACAACCTGGGATTAATCGCGGGTCCAGGCCATTTGCCAGTGCGATCCGGTGCCAGGTTCGAACTGAGTGGCGTTGGCGCTCCACTGCACGCAGTAGCCGTTATAGGGCCATGGTTTGCACGTGTAGGTATTGCCGTCGCGGCCCAAGACCTTGGTGCCGGTTTTATAGCTTTTCAGACCATTGGGGAACACAAAGTCGTGCTTGCCGCTGGTAGGCGCTTCAATGGTGAAACGATGGGTTTTTTGCAACGGCTCGCCCTGTTCAGGCTTAGCAACCACCACCACGTCATAGGTGCCGCCGGCTGGATTGCGCAGGGTGAACATCATATGCGGCGAGTTGCTGCCGGCTTCGCTTTGTTGGTAGGCCACGCTCTCGCCCTTGTCGTTGAAGACAGTGGCGGTGACGGTGTATGGCCCGCCTTGGGTCAGAGCGTTGAAGTGCAGCTGGGTCATGCCGCCTTCGACCTTGTAGGTGTTTTGCAGGCCGTCCAGATCCAGGCTGCTGGTGTTGGCAGGCTGGGCATGCACCTTCTGAATTTCTACCCGTACTACGTCGCTGCCGGCTTTGGCGTACAGGGTGTTCTTACCGTAGTTGGCGACCACTTCGTTGCTGGTGTTGAGCTCGCCTAGCAAGTAGCCAGCGTTGGCTTTGGCCACCTTTTGTGCCAGCAGGAATGGCCAAGTATTAGCCTGAGCCTGCTCGGCGGTTTCGATGGTAAGCGAGGTTTGACGGCTGGTCTGTTCGCCTTGGGCGGTAAATACGCGGGTGGAAACGGTGTCACCGATTTGCAGGGTATCGGGCTGCACGGTGCCGATGTTTTTCCAGGCAGCTACCGGAGTTACCACTGGCGGGGTGCTGGTGCCTGGTGTGGTCGCGCCGTTGCCGCTGATATTGACGTCAATCACTTGGTAGAAGGTGGCGGCGGTGTCAGCGATTTTCCAAGTGGCCAGCACTACGTGGTAACCGCTGTGGTCAGCGGGAATATTGACGGTGTGCTGGGTGGTGCCGCCGCTTTGCGGGCGCACGCCGTTGGCGTTTTCTTGCAATAACGGGGTGAGTTCGAAGGCGTCGCGGGTTAGTGGCTGATTGGGGTTCCAATCTTTTTTGGTGATAAAGAACTGGTAATAGGCGGTGGAGTGGCCGGCGGTGTAGTGCCAGGTAAAGGTGTTGGGGCCAGGCTTGATCGGGTTTTTCGCCCAGCGCGTGGCAGATTGAACATTGAGTTCACCAAAGCCGGACATACCGCCAGCAGCAATGGTTTCATCAGCTGGCCCGCATTGGGTGAAGTCACCGGCGCAGTAAGCGCCTTTGTAGTGGTGATTGACCGAAGGGCTGTATTCGATGCTTTGTGGCTCAAAGGCCACTTTGCCGCAATCGGTGTTCAGGTTGCCGGCGCTGGCGGTGCACAGCACCGCACGGGATTTTGGTTGTTCGACATAGCCATGGGCGCTGGCGTATTGGGTTGCGGCGCTGGCCAGGCCCATTGCGAACAGCAAAGGAAGGTAGCGCAAAGGCTGGTGTGAGTTGGTTTGAAGCATGAGAAGCGACCTTTATCAGAGAAAGAGGGCGCTCGGACTTATAAAGGTGATGGCCGGCAACGCTTTTGTGGAGGCCGCCGGGCCCGAGCGGCGGTAACTATGCCGATCAGGTACGCGGTGGTTATGTAGGACGATTCTCCAATATTCGGGTTGCAGAGTAATTTAGGCGCAAGATCGGTCTTTCTTAAGCGCTTTAAGGCATTAGCGGCTTTGCCGCTGTTGCAGCAGCAGGTTGCTAAAACCACTGCCGGCCAGTTTTTTTTGCGCGCCGGTGAGTTGCTCTCTGTTACTGAAGGGGCCGACCAGCACGCGGTACCAGGTGTCGTCGCGCACCATGCCCGACTCAACCTGCACATCCTGGCCCAGCAGAATGATCTGCGCGCGGACCTTGTCGGCATCTTCCTGTTTGCGGAAGGAGCCTGCTTGCAGGAAGTACTGGGTGGTGGCGGCTTTGACGGCGGTGGGCAGCGGGGGCGGTGTTTCACCTTTAAGCGCGGCTTCGGCGCGGGCGGCGTCAGCCTTGGCCAGCTCTGCCGGTGTTGCCGGTGGTGGTGTTTGTTCCGGCACAGCTTCGGGCGGCACGATCACTTCTGATTCGGGCAGCAAGGTATAGAAGTCGTATTTGGGTTTTACCGGTCCGCTTGGTGTGGGGTTGGCGGTAGAGGACGGCGTCTTTGGCACGATCGTCGTTTTGTTCGTCTTGTCATCCGGCTTATCGCGCTGGATTTCTTTACGCCCAGGTTCAAGCTTCATCAGCAGCACAATAAATGCGCCTATGGCCAGGCCACAGGCCAGCCAGATCCAACCGGGAACCGGACGTTTCGCTGGCGCTTGGTAACGGCTGGCGCCGCGTTTGGGTGCTGGTTTTTTCTTGGCCGCCAACTTACATACGCTCCAGTGTTTCCAGGCCCAGCAGTTCCAGACCTTGCTTGAGGGTGCGCCCGGTCAGGGCGGCCAAGCGCAGACGGCTGTGTTGGGTAGCCGGATCCTCGGCGGCGAGGATTGGGCAGTTTTCGTAAAAGCTGGAGAACAAGCCCGCCAGCTCATAGAGGTAGGTGCACAGGGTATGGGGCGTGCCCTTTTCGGCAACGTTGCCCAGCACTTCGCCGAACTGCGCCAACTTGGCGGCCAGGTCCTGCTCTTGCAAGGCTTCCAGCGTGATCTGGCCGTCGAGCTGATCGTAGCCCTTGCCCAGCTTACGGAAGATGCTGGCGACACGGGTGTAGGCATACAGCAGGTACGGCGCGGTATTGCCTTCAAAGCTGAGCATCTGCTCGAAATTGAAGGTGTAGTCGCTGGTGCGGTGTTTGCTCAGGTCGGCGTATTTCACCGAGCCAATGCCGACGACGCGGGCGATGGTGCGCAGTTCTTCCTCGGAGACTTCCGGGTTCTTTTCTTTCACCAGCACATAGGCACGTTCTTGCGCTTCATCCAGCAGGTCGATCAGCTTTACCGTGCCGCCATCGCGGGTTTTAAACGGTTTGCCGTCCGGACCGTTCATGGTGCCAAAGCCCATATGCTCAAGCTGCATGCCAGGGTGCACAAAGCCTGCGCGACGTGCCACTTCAAACACCTGCTGGAAGTGCAGGGCCTGGCGCTGGTCAACAAAGTAGAGCACGCGGTCGGCCTTGAGCACCTGGCTGCGGTAGCGCATAGCGGCCAAGTCAGTGGTGGCATACAGATAGCCGCCGCCGGCCTTTTGTACGATTACCGGTAGCGGATTGCCCTCGGCATTTTTGAACTCGTCAAGGAATACGCACTGGGCGCCGTTGCTTTCCACCAGCAGGCCGGCCGCTTTCAGGTCGGCGACGACATTGGCTAGGTCGTCGTTATAGGCGCTTTCGCCCATGACGTCGGCTGGCGTCAGTTTGACGTTGAGGCGGTCGTAGGCCTTCTGGCAATGCGCCAGGGAAATTTCGTTGAAACGGTGCCACAAGCGCATGCAGTCTGGTTCACCGGCTTGCAACTGCACCACCAGTTCACGGGCGCGGTCAGCAAATTCTGGCGACTCGTCGAAACGGCCTTTGGCCGCGCGGTAAAAACCTTCCAGGTCGGAGAGCTCGGTCTCGCTGGTTTCCGGGTTTTCCTGCAGGTAGGCCAGCAACATGCCGAACTGGGTGCCCCAATCGCCTACGTGGTTCTGGCGGATGACGGTGTCGCCAAGGAACTCCAGAACGCGCGAAACGCCATCGCCAATAATGGTCGAGCGCAAGTGGCCGACGTGCATCTCTTTGGCCAGGTTCGGCGAGGACAGGTCGACGACCACACGCTGAATGGCGCCGCTTTTACAAACGTTCAGGGTGGCGTGAGCCAGTGCTGCTTCCAGGCGCTGGGCAAGCGCTTGGGTGTCTTGATAGAAATTCAGAAAGCCTGGGCCGGCGATTTCCACTTTGCGGATTTGCTCGTCAGCCGGCAGGGCAGCGATCAATTTTTCCGCCAGGTCGCGCGGCTTCATGGCTGCAGGCTTGGCCAGCATCATGGCGATATTACTGGCGAAATCACCGTGGGTTTTGTCCTTGGTGTTTTCCACCTGGATCACCGGAGTCAGGCCCTCGGGCAGTACGCCGTCGCTGACGAGGCGGGAGAGGGCTTGCTGAATCAACTGGCGAATGGTGTCTTTCATGGTCTGCTCGTGCGGCCGTTGGGCGCTTATGGCGCCGGGAGGCGGGTGAAAAGGGGCATTATCCGTGCAGCGGCCAGGCTTGCCAACCGCGCTGGCCGGCTAGGGCCGTTACACGGCTAGAACAGGTCGATCGGGTCGACATCCAATGACCAACGCACTGCGCGGCCGCTGGGCATTTTTTCCAGCGCAGCCGTCCAGTAATTAAGCAGCTGGTGCAACGGTGCGCGGGCATTGGCTTGCACCAGCAACTGCGCGCGATAGCGACCGGCGCGCCGCTCCATGGGAGCCGGCACCGGGCCGAGTAGTTCAATGCCGCTGAGGTTGAGTTCTTGCAGCAGGTGTTCGGCTTCGGTGCAGGCCTCGTCGAGAAAACCTTCGGCCTGCCCAGGCTTATGCGCCTCGGCGCGCAGCAGCGCCAGGTGACAGAAGGGCGGCAGGCCGGCGGCGCGACGTTCGCTTAAGGCCTGCTCGGCAAAGGCGAAATAGCCCTGTTCGGTGAGTTGTACCAGCAGTGGGTGGTCGGCCAGGTGGGTCTGGATAATCACTTTGCCCGGTTCTTCAGCGCGCCCGGCACGCCCGGCCACCTGCACGATCAACTGCGCCATGCGTTCGCTGGCGCGGAAGTCGGCGGAGAACAGACCGCCGTCAGCATCCAGAATCGACACCAGGGTCACGCGGGGAAAGTGGTGACCTTTGGCGAGCATTTGGGTACCAATCAAGATGCACGGCTCGCCCTTATTAATGGTGGCGAACAGATTCTGCATGGCGTCCTTGCGCGAGGTGCTTTCGCGGTCGACGCGTAGCACCGGTACATCAGGGAACAAGGTGGCCAGGCGATCTTCGGCGCGCTCGGTGCCGGCGCCAACTGGGCGCAAATCGACCTGGGCGCATTTCGGGCAGTTACTCGGCTGGCGCTCAACATGCCCGCAATGGTGGCAACGCAGTTCGCGCGAGCGCTGGTGGACGGTCATGCGCGCATCGCAGCGCGGGCATTCAGACAGCCAGCCGCAGTCATGGCAGAGCAAGGTGGGCGCAAAACCGCGGCGGTTGAGGAAGACCAACACCTGCTGGCCGGCCGCCAGGGTTTGGCCGATGGCTTGTTGCATGGGGCCGGAAATGCCGCTGTCGAGCGGGCGGCTCTTGATGTCCAAACGCAGAAAACGCGGTTGTTGCGCGCCACCGGCGCGTTGGTTCAGGCGCAGCAGGCCGTAGCGCCCGGAGTGGGCGTTCTGCAGGCTTTCCAATGAAGGCGTGGCTGAGCCGAGGACGATGGGGATGTTTTCCTGGCGGGCGCGCACCAGGGCTAGATCGCGGGCGTGGTAACGCAGGCCTTCCTGCTGTTTATAAGAGGCGTCGTGTTCTTCGTCGATGATGATCAAGCCGGGGTTTTTCATCGGCGTGAACAGCGCTGAGCGCGTGCCGATAATAATGTCGGCCTCACCATCGCGGGCCGCGAGCCAGGCGTCCAGGCGCTCGCGGTCGTTGACCGCCGAGTGCAGCAGGGCGATACGCGCGTTAAAGCGGCGCTCGAAACGCGCCATGGTTTGCGGGCCTAGGTTGATCTCGGGGATCAGTACCAGCGCTTGTTTGCCGGCCTCCAGGGTTTCGCGAATTAACTGCAAATAGACTTCGGTCTTGCCGCTACCAGTAACGCCGGCCAGCAAGAAGGCGTTAAAGTTGTCAAAGCCGCTGCGAATGGCCTCGGTGGCGGCACGCTGTTCGGGGTTAAGCGGCAGTTCCGGCTGCGCCAGCCAATTGCCGTGGCGCTCGATAGCGGCATGACGGCGAGCCTCAATGGTGACCAAGCCTTTTTCCCGCAGCAGTTCCAGGCTTTCTTTGTTTAGCTGCAACTGGCTGAGCAGACGGTGCGCTACACCGTGTGGGTGTTGGGCGATCACCTTTAGTGCATCGCGCTGACGTGGCGCGCGCGCCAGGCGCGGGTCGTCAAATGATGCGCCCTCGGCCACATGCCAGAAGCGCTCTTGGCGCACCTCCGCCGGTTCGCCTTGGCGCAGCAGATTGGGCAGCGCCCAGCTAAAGGTGTCGCCCAGGCTGTGCTGGTAGTACTGAGCGGTCCACAGGCACAGCTTGAAAAAAGCGGGCGGCACTGGCGACTGGGCGTCGATCAGGGCAATGGCAGGTTTCAACTTGTCGGCTGGCACATCACTGTGGTCGCTGACTTCCACCAAAATGCCGATGATTTCGCGTTTACCAAAGGGTACGCGCAGGCGCATACCCGGCTGCAAGTCGCCGGCTGGCACGCCTTTAGGGGCCAGGTAGTCGAACAGGCGGCGCAGTGGAGAGGGCAGGGCGAGACGCAAAATTACCGGGGGCACGCGGGAAACGTCCTAGAGAGCGAGGCGCGATCTTAGCACGCAAGCCTACGACGATCGGCCTTGCCACATCTGCATTGTCTGGTAATATGCGCGGCCTAATTCCGTGCGGTACTCGACAATAGTGTTGGGTGGCGGCGCGATAGACCTGAGGAATACACCATGAAAGCTGATATCCATCCAGTATACGAAGCCGTAACCGCTACCTGCAGCTGCGGTAACGTGATCCAAACTCGCTCCACCCTGGCCAAGCCACTGAGCCTGGACGTGTGCAACGAGTGCCACCCGTTCTACACCGGCAAGCAGAAAGTGCTGGACGTTGGCGGCCGTGTTGATCGCTTCAAGCAGCGTTTCGGTGTGTTCGGCTCCAAGGCCTAATTGGCCTTGTTGCTCTGAGAGGCCTGATGGGCTTTTCGGTGTTGTTGAAAAAGGCGTCCCTAGTGGGCGCCTTTTTCGTTTCTGCGATTTGTCTCGGACCTGTCTGGGCATTCTGTCCGATGCCAGCTGGCTTGCCGGTTATTGGCGTGCAGAAGGTGGTCGATGGCGACACCTTGCGCTTGGTGGATGGTCGCAGCGTGCGCCTTATCGGTATTAATGCGCCGGAGGTGGCGCATAAAGGTCGCTCGGCCCAGCCGTTTGCTGAGCAGGCCAAGCGTCGCTTACAGGCGTTGGTGAGTGCCAATGATGATCGCGTGGCGGTGCAACTGGGGCTGCAGCCCAAGGATCATTACGGCCGCACGCTGGCGCATATTTACGGCGCGCGAGGGCAGAGTATTGAAGCGCAGCTGCTGGCTGAGGGGTTGGGCTTTCAAATTGCTGTTGCGCCCAATGTCGACCTGGTCGATTGCCAGCAGCAGGCCGAGCGCAGTGCGCGCGCGGCGCGACTAGGCTTATGGCGATCGGCGCCGCTGCAGCGTGCGGAGCAACTTAACGAAAGTGGGTTTGCCTTGGTTCAGGGACGGGTCATGAAGGTCGAGCAGAATCGTGGTGGTGTGTGGTTGCAGCTCGACGGCCCGCTGGTGCTGCAGGTGGCTAGCAAGGCGTTGGCGAACTTTGACCTGAAGGCATTGCACGCCATGCAGGGGCAAACCATTGAGGCGCGCGGCTGGGTGATTGATCGCTACCGGCGCGGCAACGCTCAGTCCGCACAGTCGCGCTGGATGCTGCCGCTGACTCATCCGGCAATGCTGGAGGCACGGCCATGATGCTTCGTCTGTTTTGCCTGGTGACCTTGCTCGCGCTATTGCAGGGCTGTGCGCAAAACCCCGCTACGGGTGAAAGTAACTTCGTGACCATGAGCGAGCGCCAAGAGCTTGAGCTCGGGCGCGAGTACAGCCAGGAAATCGCCAAGCAATACCCGCGTTACCCTGATGAAAAGCTGCAAGCCTATGTGCAGCAAGTGGGCGAGCGCGTGGCTCAGCACAGCCACCGTAGCAATCTGACGTATCACTTCACGGTTATCGACAGCCCCGATATCAACGCTTTCGCCTTGCCCGGTGGCTACATCTATATCCACCGCGGCTTGCTCGCGTACTTAAGTTCCGAGGCCGAGCTGGCGGCCGTGCTCGGTCATGAGGTAGGGCACGTTACGGCGCGACATAGCGTGCAGCAACAAAGTCAGTCCCAGGCCTGGGGCATTCTCGGTCAGGCGGTCGCGATTGGCACAGGCGTGGGCGCAGCGGCGGATATCACCAGTGCTTTGGGCTCGACCATTGTGCGTGGCTATGGGCGCGATATGGAATTGCAGGCCGATGGCCTTGGCGCCCAATACCTGGCGCGCGCCGGTTACGACCCGCAAGCAATGATCGAAGTGGTTGAGGTGCTGAAAAGCCAAGACGACTACGCCCGCGACGAAGCCAAAAAAGCCGGCAAGCCCGAGCCAACTTCCAGCTACCACGGCGTGTTCGACACTCACCCCGGCAACGACAAACGCTTGCAGGAAGTGGTCGGCCCTGCGCGGGCCTTGGCCACCGGCCAGCAGGAAGTGGGGCGTGATGTGTTTATGCAGCACTTGGCGGGGCTACCCTATGGCGACTCCGAAGCCACCGGCATTCGCCGTGGTCAGCAGTTCTATCATGCGGAGCTGGACTTCACCTTTAGTGCGCCGCCCGGTTGGTCCCTGCTCAATCGTCCGGATGCCGTAATCGCTCATACCGGCGACGAAAACGCGTTTATCGCGGTGGTGCTGGAGAAAGTGAAGCCGGGGCAGACGCCGCAGCAATTTATCCGCTCCAAGGTTTCCGGCAGTCTGGCCGATGAGCGCGAGTTGCAGCAGTCTGGCTTACAGGGCTATACCGCGATTATTCCTGGGCGTCCGGCCAAACGTGTGGCAGTGGTTTACAAGGACAACTCGGCTTATGTCTTTATCGCCAGCGTAAAAGCCCCCGCTTCGCTGCAAACCGAAGACGAAAATTTCCTTAAAGTGATCAATAGTTTTCGACCTCTGCGGGCCGAGGAGCGTAAGCTAGCGCAACCTCTCCGGCTGCAACTGGTGCGTGCCACAAGCGCGCAAACCATGACCAAGCTAGCTCAGGGCAGTACGCTGCCCGGTAACGCCGAGTCCCGTCTGCGCCTACTCAATCATCTATATCCAAGCGGCGAGCCGTCCCCTGGGGATTGGCTTAAAGTCGTACGCTAGAGCCCTTGACAGACCTGACTGACCAGTCTTGTTCGAGCCCTGCATCTTGCGTATCCTCGCTGCCTGTCTGTTTAACAGCATAAAAAAGCGGAAATGCCACCATGTCTGATTTGAAAACTGCCGCTCTCGAATATCACGCCCATCCTCGTCCGGGGAAGCTGAGTGTCGAGCTGACCAAACCCACCTCCACCGCGCGTGACCTGTCCCTGGCGTACAGCCCAGGTGTTGCTGAGCCAGTGCGCGAAATCGCGCGTGACCCCGAGCTGGCTTACAAGTACACCGGCAAAGGCAACCTGGTTGCAGTGATTTCCGACGGTACCGCCATTCTTGGTTTGGGCGACCTCGGCCCGCTGGCGTCCAAGCCAGTAATGGAAGGCAAGGGTGTGCTGTTTAAGCGCTTTGCTGGCATCGACGTATTCGACATCGAAGTCGACTCGGAAAGCCCGCAAGCCTTTATCGATACCGTAAAACGCATCTCCATCACCTTTGGTGGCATCAATCTGGAAGACATCAAAGCCCCTGAGTGCTTTGAGATCGAGCGCGCACTGATCGAACAGTGCGACATCCCGGTATTCCACGATGACCAGCACGGCACCGCGATTGTGACCGCTGCCGGCATGCTCAATGCCTTGGAAATCGTCGGCAAAACCCTGCCAGAAGCCAAGATCGTATGCTTGGGCGCTGGCGCTGCCGCTATCTCCTGCATGAAGCTGCTGGTGAGCATGGGCGCCAAGATTGAAAACATCTTTATGATCGACCGCAGTGGCGTGATTCACGCCGGCCGCACCGATCTGAACCAGTACAAAGCTGTATTCGCCCATGAAACCGACAAGCGCACGCTGTCGGATGCGTTGGATGGTGCAGATGTGTTTGTTGGTCTGTCAGGTGCCAATTTGCTGAGCGCGGAAAACCTTAAGCGCATGGCGGCTGATCCGATTGTGTTCGCCTGCTCCAACCCTGATCCGGAAATCGCTCCGGAATTGGCGCACGCCACCCGTAACGATGTGATCATGGCAACCGGTCGTTCGGACTACCCGAACCAGGTTAACAACGTGCTCGGCTTCCCCTTCATCTTCCGAGGTGCGCTGGATGTTCGCGCTACCCGTATTAATGAAGAGATGAAGATCGCTGCAGCAGTCGCTCTGCGTGAACTGGCCAAGCTGCCGGTGCCGCAGGAAGTCTGTGATGCCTACGGTGGCGTTGAGCTGTCCTTTGGCCGCCAGTACATCATTCCTAAGCCGATGGATGCGCGTTTGATCACTGTGATCTCTGACGCTGTAGCCAAGGCTGCGATTGAAAGCGGTGTGGCGACCCTGCCGTATCCGAAGCACTATCCGTTGAAGTCGGTAGACGACGTATTCAACGGCTAAGCCGCTGGCCAATAAAAAGCCCCGCAGATGCGGGGCTTTTTATTGGCTTGGATTTAGCTTCGCAGGCGGTGCAGTGTGCACCAGCGCTTAGTGCGCCCGGCGTTAGAACAGATCAATAGGCGCTGCGTCATCTGCCGGCAATGGGCTGCCGGGTGCGGTTGTGCCTGGGTCAAGCTCGTTCATTGGTGGTGGCGAATCTTCGTTCTTGAATACTTCGAAGTAGGCGTTTGGTGTGCCTGGTGTGGCGGCGCGGCCACTGACTGGGTCGATGCGCAAGGTCAGCAAGCCGGGTGGCTCGGGCAGCACATGCATTGGCTTGTCTTTTAGTGCGGCGCCCATGTAGCTCATCCAGATCGGCAGCGCGACAGTGCCGCCAAACTCATGGCTGCCGAGACTTTCGGGCTGGTCGAAGCCGGTCCAGACCGTGGTCATGTAATCGGCATTAAAGCCTGAGAACCAGCTGTCTTTTGATTCGTTGGTGGTACCTGTCTTACCTGCAATATCGCTACGGCCCAACGCCAGAGCGCGGCGACCCGTACCGCGCTTGATCACATCCTGCAGCATGCTGGTGAGGATGTAGGTGGTGCGGGCGTCGACGATACGCTCGGCGGCTGCCGGGGCGGGCGCCGTGCTGGCAGGGGCCGGAATGTTCTCGGCGATTGCGGCGGGGTCGACTATGGAGTCTGGTTGGTCATCGTTCTCGCCGGGCGCGCTTGGCGGGTTGGCTACATACAGCGCTTCGCCGCTGCGGCTGTGAATGCTTTGAATCAGATATGGCTGAACCTTGTAGCCGCCGTTGGCAAACGTGCTCCAACCGCCGGCGATTTCCACTGGTGTGAGGTTGGCAGTGCCGAGCGCCAGGGAAAGGTTGCGTGGTAGATCCTGCTTGTTAAAGCCAAAGCGGCTGACGTAATCCAGAGCATATTCGATGCCGATCGCTTGCAGCAGGCGAATGGAGACAAGGTTGCGTGACTTGTACAACGCTTCGCGCAGGCGGATAGGACCGAGGAACGTATTAGTATCGTTTTTCGGACGCCAGACCTGATCGAGGTACTCGTCGACGAAAACAATCGGTGCATCGTTGACCAATGTGGCGGCGGTATAGCCCTTATCCAGTGCGGCGCTATAAATGAAGGGTTTGAAGCTTGAGCCGGGTTGGCGCTTGGCTTGGGTCGCGCGGTTGTAGTTGCTTTGCTCGAACGAGAAGCCGCCGACCAAGGCGCGAATGGCGCCGTTTTTTGGATCCAGCGATACCAGCGCGCCTTGTGCGGCCGGGATCTGGCTGAAAACCAGGTTGCCATCTTGCTGGCGCAGCACGCGAATCAGATCGCCGACCTGCGCCACGTCATCAGGCTTCTGCGGGCGAGGGCCGAGGCTGTTGGTGTTCAGGAAGGGGCGCGCCCACTTCATGCTTTCCCAGCTGACGGTTTCTTCTTTGCCGCTGCGGGTCAGCACCATAATGCCGCTTTTTTCCACTTGGGTGACGATGGCGGGCTCGATACCGTTCTGGGTTTTCTGTTTGCTCAACTCGGCCTGCCAGGCCTCGCGGGTCATTCCCGGTAAGCGGGTTTCCGGGCCGCGATAGCCGTGGCGCTGGTCATAGCTGATTAGGCCGCTACGCACTGCTTCGTTGGCAGCTTCCTGAAGGTTGCTCGGAACCGTGGTAGTAACGTGGAAGCCTTCGGTGTAGGCCTCGCTGCCATAACGACCGACCATTTCTGCTCGAGCCATTTCGGCAATGTAGGGCGCTTGCACTTCTGGTGTAGGAACGTGGTAGCTAGCGTCGATAGGTTCGGCCATCGCTGTTTCGTATTGGCCCTGGTCGATTTTGCCGAGCTTAAGCATGCGGCCCAAGATCCAGTCACGGCGCTCTTTACTGCGCTGTGGGTTAACCAGAGGGTTGAAGCGCGATGGCGCTTTCGGCAGCCCGGCGATCATCGCCATTTGTCCCAGGCTCAAATCGTGCATAGGTTTTCCGTAATAAACCTGCGCCGCCGCTTCGATACCGTAAGCTCGGTTACCGAGGTAAATCTTGTTGACGTACAACTCAAGAATTTCGTCTTTGCTCAGCTCACGCTCAATTTGTAATGCCAACAGGATTTCATTGATCTTGCGTGAGAAGCTGCGCTCGTTGGTGAGGAAGAAATTCTTCGCCACTTGCATGGTGATGGTGCTGCCGCCTGATTGTATTTGCCCACTTTTTAATAATTGCGTGGCAGCGCGCATCAAGCTGGTGAGGTCGACGCCATAATGATTGGCAAAATTATCGTCCTCGGCAGAAAGCAGAGCTTTGATGAAGTTTGGTGGGATGTCAGCAAAACGGATGGGGGTACGCCGCATTTCGCCAAACTCGGCGATCAGCTTGGCATCGCTGCTGTAAACCCGCAGGGGGATCTGCAACTGGATGCGGCGCAGCGAGTCCACGGATGGCAATGCCGGGCTAAGGTAGAGATAAGCGCCGGATAGACTGAGCAACAGTCCACAAAAAACGGCTACGCAGGACCACCAGAAGAACTTCAGCAGGCGCATCAAAATGTTTGGATTTCCAGATAAAAGAAAGAGTTAAGCGTAAGGCGATGTCGAAAGGGAAAAACTGTTCACATTATAAGCGCTTTTTTTGCTAGGTAGCCATTTGCGCTTATGTCAAGACTGTTATTTAATGTGAAAAAACATAAATAGTCCGTAAGTCGCGGATGCCAATAGGAAATCGGTCGTGCTAGGGCTCTTCAATAAGAAAGCGAATACGCTGCTGGGGATCGATATCAGTTCGACCTCGGTCAAGCTCCTCGAATTGAGTCGCTCAGGAAGCCGCTACAAAGTAGAGGCTTACGCTGTAGAGCCGCTCCCACCAAATGCAGTGGTCGAGAAAAATATTGCTGAACTGGAAGGCGTAGGCCAGGCGTTGGCGCGCGTATTGGCTAAGGCTAAAACGGGCGTTAAAACCGTGGCTGTAGCTGTCGCCGGTTCCGCGGTCATTACCAAAACGATCGAAATGGAAGGCGGGCTTTCAGACGACGATCTGGAAAACCAGCTGAAGATCGAAGCTGACCAGTACATCCCTTATCCGCTTGAAGAAGTTGCTATCGACTTCGAGGTGCAGGGGCCTTCTGCGCGCAACTCCGATCGGGTTGATGTATTGCTCGCCGCGTGTCGCAAAGAAAACGTGGAAGTCCGTGAAGCAGCTTTGGCATTGGCGGGCATGACGGCCAAGGTGGTTGATGTCGAGGCGTATGCGCTGGAACGTGCTTATGGATTGCTGGCTGCTCAATTGGGCAGCGGCCATGATGAGCTGACCGTCGCCATCGTCGATATCGGCGCCACTATGACCACGCTCAGCGTGCTGCATAACGGTCGCACCATCTACACCCGTGAACAGTTGTTCGGTGGTCGTCAACTAACCGAAGAAATTCAGCGCCGCTACGGCTTGTCGGTTGAGGAGGCTGGGCTTGCCAAGAAGCAGGGCGGCCTTCCAGATGACTACGACAGCGAAGTATTGCAGCCGTTCAAAGAGGCCGTGGTGCAACAGGTTTCCCGTTCGTTGCAGTTCTTCTTCGCGGCCGGTCAATATAACGATGTCGACTACATCCTCCTGGCGGGGGGCACCGCTTCGATTCCGGATCTGGATCGCTTGATTCAGCAGAAGATCGGTACGCAAACCTTAGTCGCCAATCCGTTTGCCGACATGGCGCTCAGTGGCAAAGTCAACGCGGGAGCTCTGGCTAGTGATGCTCCAGCGCTGATGATTGCCTGTGGTCTGGCAATGAGGAGTTTCGACTGATGGCGCGGATTAACTTACTGCCGTGGCGGGAACAACTGCGCGAGGAGCGCAAGCAGCGGTTTATCGTTACCTTGGTGGGCGTACTCATTGTCGCTGGTGGCGCTGTTTTTCTGGGCGATCAGTACCTGAGTGGTGCAATTGAACAGCAAAACGCGCGCAATGACTTTGTGAAAAAAGAAATTGCCGTCCTTGATGCGCGGATTAAAGAAATCAGTGAGCTGAAAACTCGCCGCCAACAACTGCTTGAGCGGATGAAGATTATTCAGGACTTGCAAGGTAACCGTCCGATTATTGGTCGAGTTTTTGATCAACTGGCCAGAACGCTTCCTGATGGTGTTTATTTCACTACGGTAACGATGAAAGGTAAGAACATCGCAATTACCGGCGCCGCGGAATCGAACAATCGCGTTTCCAATCTGTTGCGAAATCTGGATGCATCTGACTGGCTCACCTCGCCAAACCTGACAGCAGTCAAGGCGATAACAGCGGGTGAATTGGATCAGGCCAACGTCTTTCAGCTGACTGTGCAGCAAACTCAGCCTGCCGTTGAAGCACAAGGAGTCAAGAAATGAGCCTGGCTGACTCGTTAGAAAGTTTGCGCAAGATAGACCTTGCCGATTTGGATCTTAATAACGTCGGCTCATGGCCGGCGGCAGTCAAGGCTATCGCCTGCTTGCTCTTATTGATTGGTGTATTGGCGGCTGGCTACAACTTCCACTTGAAAGATTTGCAGGCCGACCTTGATACGCAGCGTGCTCAAGAGCAGACGCTTAAAGAGCAGTATTCCAATAAAGCGTTTCAAGCGGCCAACCTAGAAGCTTACAAAGACCAAATGAAAGAGATGGAAGTTTCTTTTGGGGCTTTGTTGCGTCAATTGCCAAGTGATACTGAAGTTCCTGGTTTGCTCGAAGATATCACCCGTACTGGTTTGGGTAGCGGTCTTGAATTTGAACAAATCACGCTGATGCCTGAGTCGGCTCAACAGTTCTATATCGAACTGCCCATCCAGATCTCGGTTGTTGGGACCTATCATGATTTGGCCACCTTCGCCAGCGGCGTGGCCAGCTTGCCGCGGATCGTCACCTTGCATGATTTCGACATTAAACCGGTGAGCGCTGACAGCACGACTAAATTGCACATGACCATTTTGGCCAAGACTTATCGCTACAACGATAAGGGAGGCGCTAAGTAATGAAAGCTTCCAAACTTATTCTTAGTGCTGTGTTGTTGGCTACGCTGGCTGGTTGTGATTCAAGCGGTGACTTCGCGGACTTGCAGGTCTTTATGGATGACGTGCGAGCGCGACCAAAAGGCTCGATTGAGCCGTTGCCAAAGTTTCAGCCGTACGAGGCTTTTACATACAGTGCCTCTGCACTGAGAAGCCCGTTCCAGCCGCCGATCAAGATTGATCTGGTAAATCGTCAGAAGGGTTCTAAAGAAATCAAACCTGATGAGACTCGGATCAAGCAGTTCTTGGAGGGCTTCAATATTGAAGTGTTCCAGATGGTGGGTACGCTTTCCAACGAGGGCGGTATGTTTGCCCTGGTCAACGGTGCCGGCGGCGTGCATCGCGTGAGAGTGGGCGACTACTTGGGGCGTAACAACGGACGCATCATTGCTATCAGTGAAGCGAAAATCGATGTGGTTGAGATTGTTCCTGATGGTGAAGGTGGCTGGCTAGAACGGCCACGAAGCCTCTCTCTCAAAGAGCGCTCTTAAGGAGTGGGGTGGAAGATGAAAAACTATTACCGGTCGGTACAACGGAACCTGAGTATGAAAAGCCCTCTATCGCGCATCTGCATATCTGTTTTGGTCGCGGTTATGTCGCCAACTTTGTTGGCCGCTAACTTGAAAACTCTCGATGTCGCCGCACTACCGGGTGATCGTGTCGAGCTCAAATTGGCGTTTGACGAACCTGTCGCCGCCCCACGTGGCTACACCATTGAACAGCCAGCGCGCATCGCCCTGGACTTGCCTGGTGTAAGTAACCAGACCGGTTCCAAGAATCGCGAGTTGGGAGTGGGTAACGCCCGCAGCGTAACCGTCGTTGAAGCCAAAGACCGTACGCGTTTAATTATCAATCTGGCCAGTCTGGTTCCATACAGCACGCGCGCTGAAGGCAATAACCTTTATGTAGTGGTCGGCGAGGGTGCGATTTCCCAGGCTTCTACCGCTCCCGTTGCAGCGCCAGTAGCACCTGTCGCTTCAGTGCCTGTTAAAAAGAACTTTGCGCCGGTAAACAAAAGTATCTCGAACATCGACTTCCAGCGCGGCGAGCAGGGCGAGGGTAACGTCGTTATCCAGCTGTCCGACGCTTCGGTTAACCCCGATATTCAAGAGCAAGGCGGCAAGATTCGTTTGGCGTTTGCCAAAACCGATCTGCCTGAGTCGCTGCGCGTTCGTTTGGACGTAAAAGACTTCGCCACCCCAGTACAGTTCGTCAGTGCGGTTGAGCAGGATGGCAAGGCTGTCATTACTGTTGAACCAACCGGCATGTACGACTACCTGGCTTACCAGGCCGATAACAAGCTGACCATCAGCGTTAAGCCTATCACTCAAGAAGACGCGGAAAAGCGTAAGAAAGATGTGTTCGCCTACAGCGGTGAAAAGCTGTCGTTGAACTTCCAGGACATCGACGTGCGTTCGGTTCTGCAGCTGATCGCCGATTTCACCGACCTCAACTTGGTGGCCAGTGACACTGTTCAAGGCAATATCACCCTGCGTCTGCAGAACGTGCCTTGGGATCAGGCTCTGGACTTGGTGCTGAAAACCAAGGGTCTGGACAAGCGCAAAATCGGCAACGTGTTGATGGTCGCTCCGGCAGATGAAATTGCTGCCCGCGAACGTCAAGAGCTTGAGTCGCAGAAGCAAGTGGCTGAACTGGCCCCACTGCGCAAAGACATCATTCAACTGAACTACGCCAAGGCCTCGGATATCGCCAAGATCTACGAAGCAGAAGGCGCGAAGGGCACGTTGAAAGACGATATGCGTGGCTCGGTGATCTTCGATGACCGTACCAACAGCCTGATCGTTACTTTGACCCAAGAGCGCATCGACGAGCTGCGTCGCATCATTACCCAGCTGGATATTCCCGTGCGTCAGGTAATGATCGAGGCGCGCATCGTTGAAGCCAACGTCAACTACGACAAGAGCTTGGGCGTCCGTTGGGGCGGTTCGCAAACCTTCGGCGGCGGCAATGGCACCATTGGTGGTGCGGATACCCTGGGTGTGCCATTCGTTGACATGGGTGCGACCAACGCAACTTCCTCGCTCGGCATTGGTTGGGTTAGCGATAACCTGATCCTTGACCTTGAATTGTCGGCTATGGAGAAAACCGGTAACGGTGAAGTGGTTTCCCAGCCGAAGGTGGTTACCTCGGACAAAGAAACCGCGAAAATCCTCAAGGGTTCCGAGATTCCTTACCAGGAAGCCAGCTCCAGCGGCGCATCCACTACTTCGTTTAAAGAGGCTTCGTTGTCGCTGGAGGTGACTCCGCAGATCACTCCGGACAACCGCATCATCATGGAAGTGAAAGTCACCAAAGATGAACCAGACTTCGCTAACGCCCTGAACGGTGTTCCGCCGATCAAGAAAAACGAAGTCAATGCCAAGGTTTTGGTTAGCGATGGCGAGACAATCGTTATCGGTGGCGTGTTCTCCAACACCCAAACTAAAACTGTCGACAAGGTGCCATTCCTCGGTGACCTGCCTTACCTGGGTCGCATGTTCCGCCGTGATGTCGTCGCCGACACCAAAAACGAACTTCTGGTTTTCCTGACTCCGCGTATCATGAACAACTCGGCAATCGCTGTGAGTCGCTAAATCTGTGCGAAATTTGATTCTCGTAGGCCCGATGGGGGCAGGTAAAAGCACCATCGGGAGGTTACTGGCAAAAGAGTTAAGGCTGTCATTCAAAGACTCGGATAAGGAAATCGAGCAGCGTACCGGAGCCAATATTCCCTGGATCTTTGATGTTGAAGGGGAAGCTGGTTTCCGTGAGCGTGAACAGTCCGTCATCGGCGAGTTGTGCGAACTCGACGGTGTTGTGCTGGCTACTGGGGGCGGTGCTGTGCTGCGCCCGGAAAATCGCTCGGCGCTGCGTGCCGGTGGCCGTGTGGTCTATCTGCATACCTCTGTCGACCAGCAGTTGGACCGCACTTCGCGTGATCGCAACCGTCCGCTACTGCGTACGGCCAACCCCGGCAAAGTGCTGGCCGACTTGATGCACATCCGCGATCCGCTGTACCGGGAAATTGCCGATGTCATTATCGAAACCGATGAGCGTCCACCGCGCATGGTGGTGCAGGAAATTCTGGAGCGCCTCGAGGCGCTTCATCCACGTTAAAGCGCACGCCGATATGCGCTATTCTATGGCCCTTTTATCGTGGGGGCTTCATGCAGACTCTTCATGTTGAGCTGGGCGACCGTAGTTATCCCATCTATATCGGGGCAAACCTATTGGTTCAGCCCGAGCTTTTTTCTCGGCATATTGCGGGTAAGCAAGTCGCCATTGTTAGCAACGAAACCGTTGCTCCGCTTTATCTCCAGTCCGTTAAGCAGGCTTTGGCCGGGTTTGATGTTGCCACCGTCATTCTTCCGGATGGCGAAGCGTACAAAGGCTGGGAAACCCTGCAGCTTATTTTCGACGGACTTCTTTCGGCTCGGCACGAGCGCAGCACTACGGTGATTGCCTTGGGTGGTGGCGTTGTCGGCGATATGGCTGGCTTTGCGGCGGCGTGCTACCAGCGTGGTGTCGATTTCATTCAAGTACCTACCACGTTGCTGTCGCAGGTTGACTCCTCGGTTGGCGGCAAGACCGGTATCAATCATCCCTTGGGTAAGAATATGGTCGGTGCCTTCTATCAGCCCAATGCGGTGCTGATTGATACGGCGACCCTGAACACCCTGCCGGGCCGTGAGTTGTCTGCTGGTTTGGCCGAAGTGATCAAGTACGGCCTGATCTGCGACGAGCCATTTCTGACCTGGCTTGAAGCGAATATGGATGCTTTGCGCAGCCTCGACCAAGCAGCGCTGACCGAAGCCATTGCCCGTTCCTGTGCGTCCAAGGCCAAGGTGGTTGGCGCCGATGAGCGCGAGTCTGGCGTGCGCGCCACGCTCAATCTAGGCCACACCTTTGGCCATGCCATTGAAACCCATATGGGCTACGGCGTATGGCTGCATGGCGAGGCGGTTGCCGCGGGTACGGTGATGGCGCTGGAAATGTCTTGCCGCCTGGGCTGGATCACCGCCACTGAGCGTGATCGTGGTATTCGCTTGTTTCTGCGTGCCGGCTTGCCCGTAATTCCGCCAGAAGAAATGAGTGCAGAGGATTTTCTCACCCATATGGCGGTCGATAAGAAAGTTCTTGGCGGCCGGCTGCGTCTTGTTTTGCTTCGCCGGATGGGCGAAGCGGTAGTGACGGGCGATTTCCCGCGCGAGATTTTGGATGCCACTTTGGTTGCGGATTACCGCGCCATGGTGGAACACCTTAAAGACTAATTGAGAGCCCCATGACCAGTCTGCACGCCGACGAGGCCTTTCTCGGCCATTACCAGTTCAGTCACGACCCTTTTGCCGCTCGCGTTCCTGGCTTTAAATTTTTCCCGGCTCAACGCAAGCCGGTGCTGGGACAGTTGCATCACTTGGCGCGTTATAGCCAGCTGCTTCTCGTCGTTAGCGGCCCGCAAGGTAGCGGCAAAACCCTGCTGCGTCAGGCGCTGGTCGCCAGTACCAATAAGCAAGCAGTGCACAGCGTGGTGTTTTCCGCCCGCGGTGCGGCCGATGCTGGCGGCGTTATGCGTCAAATCGCCCAAGGCTTGAACGTTCAACAGTCTGACGCACGCTCGCTGCTGTCTCAGGTGGCGCAGTTGTCGCTGACCGGGCAGGAAGTCTATCTGCTGATTGATGACGCCGAGTCGCTGGATAACGACGCCTTGGACGCGCTCCTGGCGCTGGCCGCCGGCAATGCCGAAGGCCGCCCCCACGTATTCCTGTTTGGCGAGTCGGCCATGCTGCCGCGCCTGGAATTGCTTGCCGATGGCGAGGAGCGCTTCCACGCCATTGAACTTGACCCGTACAGCGAAGAAGAAACCCGCGATTACCTGGCGCAGCGTCTTGAAGGCGCCGGGCAGGGCATTGAGTTGCTCAGCGATGAGCAGATTGCCGATATCCATTTGCAGTCTGCCGGCTGGCCAGGTGCGATCAATCAGGTGGCGCGCGAAACGCTGATCGAGTCAATGCTGGCCAATCGCGGTGGCGTACAGAAGGCAGGTATGGCGTTCAAACTTCCGAAAAAACATCTGATCGCTCTGGTAGTGGTGGCAATTGCCGTGGGCGCCGCCTGGCTGATGCAGGGCCGCAGCAAACCAGACGCGCAAGCTCCGGCGGTTGCGCAACTGCCATTGGGTAGTACGCCCGCACCAGCGGTCGACGCCACTGCGCCAGCGGATGGTAAAGGTCCCGCTGTTGAATTTGCCGGCTCCGGTCAGCCGCTGCCGTTGCCATTGGTTGGCCAGGCGCAGCCGGTGATTCGGGAGCCGTTGGCGCAAGCGTCCGGTTTGGGTGAGAACGACGATGACGGCGCGATTGAGCCGCCTGCCAGTGCGACGCCACCGACGGTAACCAGTATGGCGCCACCGCAAGGTGCAACGCCGAGCGCGGCTCCCGCGGCGCCAGTAATCGCGCCAGCTATCAAGCCTGCTCCAGTTACTACGCCGGCTGCGACGGCACCTACTGTTGCCAGCGCGGCAAAGCCGCCAGTAGCGACTCCGGCTGCAAAACCGACTGCGCCAGCTGCGACGGCGGCCAAGCCTGCCACTGCGCCAGTTAAACCGGTTGCCAAGGTTGAGAAGCCTGCGCCTGCCTCAAGCGGTTCTGCCGGTGCTTGGCATGCCAGCCAACCGGGTGGCAATTACGCGCTGCAAGTGTTGGGTACCGGTTCGGAAAGCGCGGCGCAGGCGTTTGTTCGCGAGCAAGGGGCGCAGTACCACTACTTCAAGAAAACCCTTAACGGCAAACCGCTCTACGTCGTCACCTACGGCAACTTTGCCAATCGCGCCGCCGCCCAGGCCGCCATCAAGACCCTGCCAGCCAAGGTTCAAGCCGGCAAGCCCTGGCCCAAGACCTTCTCCAGCATCCAGCAGGAGGCTCAGGCGCGCTGATTTAATCTGCGCTTGAGGGCAATGACCGGGTGGTCTTTAGCACGACCGCCTGGTACTTTCTTATAGAAAGGCGACATAAGGTTTCGCGCTTTCGCCGCGGGACGTTTGTTCGCTGAGATTCGTCTGTGTACAATGACCCCCCTTTTGCCTGCGCAAAGCTGGCGCATTGACCTGCGCGCACGGTAAGTGTTTGAAATAGATCAAAGTTTGCCTGGTGAGAGTCCCTATGAAAGCAGGTCTATACCATCCTGATGAGTTCAAGGATAACTGCGGCTTCGGCCTGATCGCCCATATGCAGGGCGAGGCGAGTCATCACTTGCTGCAAACGGCTATTGAAGCCCTGACCTGCATGACGCACCGCGGTGGCATTAACGCCGACGGTAAGACAGGTGATGGCTGCGGCCTACTGATCCAGAAGCCCGACGCCTTTCTGCGCGCCGTTGCCAAAGAGCAATTCGCCGCCGACCTGCCGGCCCAATATGCCGTCGGCATGGTGTTCCTCAACCAAGACGCGGCCAAAGCCGACGTTGCGCGCGAGAACATGAACCGCGAAATTCTTGCTGCTGGGCTGCAACTGGTCGGCTGGCGCAAAGTGCCCATCGACACCAGCGTGCTCGGCCGCCTGGCCCTCGAGCGCCTGCCGCAGATCGAGCAAGTGTTTATCGGCGGTGCCGGCCTGAGCGACCAAGAGTTCGCCATCAAGCTGTTCAGCGCCCGCCGTCGTTCTTCGGTGGCCAACGCCGCCGACAGCGATCACTACATTTGCAGCTTCTCGGCCAAAACCATCATCTACAAAGGTTTGATGATGCCGGTCGACCTGCAGCAGTTCTATCCGGACCTCGGTGACGAGCGCCTGATGACTGCGATCTGCGTGTTCCACCAGCGCTTCTCCACCAACACCTTGCCGAAATGGCCGCTGGCCCAGCCGTTCCGCCTGTTGGCGCACAACGGTGAAATCAACACCATCACCGGTAACCGCAACTGGGCCGTGGCCCGTCGCACTAAGTTCGCTAACGACCAGTTGCCCGATCTCGACGAGCTCGGCCCGCTGGTTAACCGCGTCGGTTCCGACTCCTCGAGCATGGACAACATGCTTGAGCTGATGGTCACCGGTGGCATGGATCTGTTCCGTGGCATTCGTATGATCATTCCGCCTGCGTGGCAGAACGTCGAGACCATGGACGCCGACCTGCGTGCCTTCTACGAATACAACTCCATGCACATGGAACCGTGGGACGGCCCTGCCGGTGTGGTGCTCACCGACGGCCGCTACGCCGTGTGCCTGCTCGACCGTAACGGTCTGCGCCCAGCGCGTTGGGTGACCACCCAAAACGGCTATATCACCATCGCCTCGGAGATCGGCGTATGGGATTACAAGCCTGAGGACGTGATCGCCAAAGGCCGTGTGGGCCCGGGCCAGGTCTTGGCCGTGGATACCGAAACCGGCCAGGTGCTGCACACCGACGATATCGACAGCCGCTTGAAGTCGCGCCACCCCTACAAGCAGTGGCTGCGCAAAAGCGCGGTGCGCATTCAAGCGACTATGGACGACGACCATGGCGCCGCCAGCTATGGCAGCGACCAGCTCAAGCACTACATGAAAATGTTCCAGGTCACCTTTGAAGAGCGTGATCAGGTGCTGCGTCCGTTGGCCGAGCAAGGCCAGGAAGCAGTGGGCTCGATGGGTGACGACACGCCAATGGCCGTGCTGTCGCAACGTGTACGCCCGACCTACGACTACTTCCGTCAGCAGTTCGCCCAGGTGACCAACCCACCGATCGACCCGCTGCGTGAAGCCATCGTGATGTCCCTGGAAATCTGCCTGGGCGCCGAGCGCAATATTTTCGAAGAGTCGCCGGCTCACGCTTCACGCGTAATCCTCAGCTCGCCAGTAATTTCGCCGGCTAAGTGGCGCTCCTTGATGAACCTGGAAACCCCAGGTTTTGAGCGTCAGGTTATCGACCTCAACTACGACGAAGCCGTTGGCCTTGAAGCGGCTGTGCGCAATATCGCCGACCAGGCTGAAGAAGCTGTGCGTGGCGGCAAGTGCCTGTTGGTGCTGACCGACCGCAATATCGCCCCAGGCAAGCTGCCGATTCACGCCTCGCTGGCGGTTGGTGCTGCGCATCACCGCCTGATCGAAAAAGGCCTGCGTTGCGACTGCAACATCCTGGTTGAAACCGCCACGGCCCGCGACCCGCACCACTTTGCTGTGTTGGTAGGTTTCGGCGCTTCGGCGGTGTACCCGTACCTCGCTTACGAAGTGCTGGCCGACCTGATTCGCACCGGCGAAGTGCTGGGCGATCTGTACGAAGTCTTCAAGAACTACCGTAAGGGCATCTCCAAAGGCCTGCTGAAAATCCTCTCGAAGATGGGGATTTCCACCGTGGCTTCGTACCGTGGTGCGCAGTTGTTTGAAGCCGTTGGTCTTTCCGAAGAAGTGGTTAACCTGAGCTTCCGTGGTGTGGCTAGCCGCATCAAAGGCGCGCGCTTCGTCGATATCGAAGCCGAGCAGAAACTGCTTGCCGCCGAAGCCTGGAACAACCGCAAAAACATCCAGCAAGGCGGGTTGCTCAAGTTCGTGTACGGCGGTGAATACCACGCCTACAACCCGGATGTGGTTAACACCTTGCAGGCTGCGGTGCAGAGCGGCAGCTACGAGAAATTCAAGGAATACACCACGCTGGTCGACACCCGCCCGGTGTCGATGATCCGTGACCTGCTAAAAGTCAAAGAAGCCGCAACGCCGCTGGCCCTTGATCAAGTCGAGCCGCTGGAGGCCATCCTCAAGCGCTTTGACTCGGCCGGTATTTCCTTAGGCGCCTTGTCGCCGGAAGCTCACGAAGCCATCGCCGAAGCCATGAACCGTCTGGGGGCGCGTTCCAACTCCGGTGAAGGCGGCGAAGACCCGGCGCGTTACGGCACCGTACGCAGCTCGAAAATCAAGCAAGTGGCTACTGGCCGTTTTGGCGTTACCCCGGAATACCTGGTGAACGCCGAAGTGCTGCAGATCAAAGTGGCCCAGGGCGCCAAGCCGGGTGAGGGCGGTCAACTGCCAGGTGGTAAGGTCAACGGCCTGATCGCCAAGCTGCGTTATGCAGTGCCTGGCGTAACCCTGATTTCGCCACCGCCGCACCACGATATCTATTCCATCGAAGACTTGTCGCAGCTGATTTTTGACCTTAAGCAGGTCAACCCATCGGCGTTGGTCTCGGTGAAGTTGGTAGCAGAAGCTGGCGTGGGCACCATCGCCGCTGGCGTGGCCAAGGCCTATGCCGACCTGATCACTATCTCCGGCTACGACGGCGGCACCGGCGCTTCGCCGCTGACCTCCATCAAGTACGCCGGCGCGCCATGGGAACTCGGCTTGGCCGAAACCCACCAGACCCTGCGCGGCAACGACCTGCGCGGCAAGGTGCGGGTACAAACTGACGGCGGCCTGAAAACCGGCCTCGACGTGATCAAGGCAGCCATCCTCGGCGCCGAAAGCTTCGGCTTTGGTACCGCGCCAATGATCGCCCTGGGCTGCAAATACCTGCGCATTTGCCACCTGAACAACTGCGCCACCGGTGTAGCCACGCAGAACGATAAGCTGCGCAAAGACCACTTCATCGGCACCGTCGAAATGGTGATGAATTTCTTCACCTTTGTTGCCGAAGAAACCCGCGAGTGGCTGGCCAAGGTTGGCGTTGCCAGCCTGGAACAGCTGATCGGCCGTACCGATCTGCTGGAAATGCTGCCGGGCGAAACCGATAAACAGCAGCACCTGGATTTGAGCCCGCTGTTGGGCAGCGACCATATTCCGGCGGACAAACCGCAGTTCTGCCAAGTCGACCGCAACCCGCCGTTCGACGAAGGCAAGCTGGCCGAACACATGGTTGGCCTGGCCAAGTCGGCGATCGACGGCCTGACCGGCGCCGAGTTTGAGCTGGATATCTGCAACTGCGATCGTTCCATTGGTGCCCGTGTGTCTGGCGAAATCGCCCGTGTGCATGGCAACCAAGGCATGGCCAAGGCGCCGATTACCTTCCGCTTCAAAGGCACTGCCGGTCAGAGCTTTGGTGTGTGGAACGCCGGTGGCTTGAACCTGTACCTGCAAGGCGACGCCAACGACTACGTCGGCAAGGGCATGACGGGCGGCAAGGTGGTGATCGTGCCGCCGGCCAACAGCGCGTTCAAAACCCAGGATGGCGCCATTGTCGGCAACACCTGCCTGTACGGCGCCACCGGCGGCAAGCTGTTTGCTGCCGGTACTGCCGGTGAACGTTTTGCCGTACGTAACTCCGGTGCCCACGCGGTAGTGGAAGGCACGGGCGACCACTGCTGCGAATACATGACTGGCGGCTTTGTCGCGGTGTTGGGCAAGACCGGCTACAACTTCGGCTCGGGCATGACCGGCGGTTTCGCCTACGTGCTCGACCTGGACAACACCTTTGTTGACCGCGTGAACCATGAGCTGGTGGAAATACAGCGCATCAGCGGCGAGTCGATGGAGTCGTACCGTAGCCACTTGCAACGTGTGCTGGCCGAGTACGTTGAGGAAACTTCCAGCGAATGGGGTCGCAACCTCCTGGAAAACCTCGATGACTACCTGCGCAAGTTCTGGCTGGTCAAACCGAAAGCCGCCAGCCTTGGGTCGCTGCTCTCCAGCACCCGTGCTAACCCACAATAATTTGCGCCTGCCGTAGTGTGATGAGGTTTTAACCATGACTGAACGTCTGAACAACGACTTCCAGTTCCTCGATGTCGGGCGCAAAGATCCGAAGAAGAAACTGCTGCGTCAGCGCAAAAAGGAATTCGTCGAGATCTATGAGCCCTTCAAACCGGCTCAAGCTGCTGACCAGTCGCATCGTTGCCTGGGCTGCGGTAACCCGTATTGCGAGTGGAAGTGCCCGGTGCACAACTTTATTCCGAACTGGCTGAAGCTGGTGTCGGAAGGCAACATCCTGGCCGCTGCTGAACTGTCGCACCAAACCAACACCCTGCCGGAAGTCTGCGGCCGTGTGTGCCCACAGGATCGTCTGTGCGAGGGTGCCTGCACCCTTAACGACGGCTTTGGTGCGGTGACCATTGGCTCGGTGGAGAAGTACATCACCGACACGGCCTTTGCCATGGGCTGGCGTCCGGATATGTCCAAGGTGGTGCCGACCGGTAAGCGCGTCGCCATTATTGGTGCCGGCCCCGCTGGCCTGGGCTGCGCCGACGTATTGGTGCGTAACGGCGTCTCGCCGGTGGTGTTTGATAAGAATCCGGAAATCGGTGGCCTGCTGACCTTTGGCATTCCTGAATTCAAGCTGGAAAAAAGCGTGCTCAGCCGCCGCCGCGAAGTGTTCACCGGCATGGGCATTGAGTTCCGCTTGAACATGGAAGTGGGTAAAGACGTCACCGTCGAGCAACTGCTCGAAGAATACGATGCCGTGTTTATGGGCATGGGTACCTACACCTACATGAAGGGCGGCTTCCCCGGTGAAGACCTGCCAGGCGTGCACGATGCCCTCGACTTCCTGATCGCCAACGTCAACCGTAACCTCGGTTTTGAAAAGGCCCCGGAAGACTTCATCAATATGAAGGGCAAGCGCATCGTTGTGCTCGGTGGTGGCGACACCGCCATGGACTGCAACCGCACCTCGATCCGTCAGGGCGCCAAGTCGGTGACCTGCGCCTACCGTCGCGACGAAGAAAACATGCCCGGCTCGCGTAAAGAGGTAAAAAACGCCAAAGAAGAAGGCGTGAAATTCCTCTACAACCGCCAGCCGATTGCCATCGTTGGTGAAGACAAAGTGGAAGGCGTGAAGGTGGTCGAGACCCGTCTCGGCGAACCGGACGCTCGCGGCCGTCGCAGCCCTGAGCCGATTCCGGGTTCTGAAGAAATCATCCCGGCGGAAGCCGTGTTGATCGCCTTTGGTTTCCGCCCAAGCCCGGCGCCTTGGTTCGAACAATTCAGCATTCAGACCGACAGCCAGGGCCGCGTAATCGCCCCTGAACAAGCCAAGTTCAAACACCAGACCAGCAACCCGAAGATTTTTGCTGGTGGCGATATGGTGCGTGGCTCGGACTTGGTGGTGACGGCGATTTTCGAAGGCCGCCAAGCCGCTGAAGGGATTCTGGATTACCTGAACGTCTGATACGTCTTAGCTCCGTCATTCCCGCGCAGGCGGGAATGCAGAGTCGGGCAGGAAAACGCATTCTCCTGTTTCACTCTGGGTCCCCGCCTCGCGGGGACGACGAAGGCAGGCGTTCAAGTCCGCTATCCTCCGCGACAAATTGACTCCATAGACAAAAGGCACGGCACTCGCCGTGCCTTTTGCTGTGCGCTCTGCGAAAATGCCCGCACTTTTTTGCTGCCTACTTTTCGCAGGAACTGCCATGACCGCCCTGAAGAACGACCGTTTCCTTCGCGCCTTGCTGAAACAGCCTGTCGACGTCACGCCAGTGTGGATGATGCGCCAAGCCGGTCGCTATTTGCCTGAGTACCGCGCCAGCCGCGCCAAAGCCGGCGACTTTATGGGCCTGATGCAAAACCCTCAGTTCGCCTGCGAAGTCACCCTGCAACCGCTGGACCGCTACCCACAACTGGATGCAGCCATCCTGTTCTCCGACATCCTCACCATCCCCGACGCCATGGGCCAAGGCCTGTACTTTGAAACCGGCGAAGGCCCACGTTTCAAGAAAGTCATCAGCAGCCTGGCCGACGTTGAAGCGTTGCCGATCCCTGATCCGGAAAAAGACCTCGGCTACGTGATGGACGCCGTACGTACTATCCGCTCAGCCCTGAATGGCCGCGTGCCGTTGATTGGTTTTTCTGGCAGCCCATGGACACTGGCCACCTATATGGTCGAAGGCGGTTCTTCCAAAGACTTCCGCAAGACCAAGGCCATGCTCTACGACAACCCGCAGGCTATGCACCTGCTGCTCGACAAGCTGGCGCAGTCGGTCACCAGCTACCTCAACGGGCAGATTCTCGCCGGCGCGCAAGCGGTGCAAATTTTCGATACCTGGGGCGGCAACTTGTCGTCGGCGGCGTACCTGGAATTCTCCCTGGCCTATATGAAAAAGATCGTCAGCGGCCTGATCCGCGAACGCGACGGCCGCAAAATTCCGGTGATCCTTTTCACCAAAAACGGCGGCCTGTGGCTGGAGTCGTTGGCTGAAGCCGGCGCCGACGCCTTGGGCCTGGACTGGACTTGCGATATCGGCGAAGCGCGCCGCCGCGTGGGTTCGCAGGTATCGCTGCAAGGCAACATGGACCCCACCGTGCTCTACGCTCAGCCAGCGGCCATCCGCAACGAAGTGGCGCGCATTCTGGCCAGTTACGGCAAAGGCAGCGGTCACGTCTTCAACCTCGGCCACGGCATTACCCCGGAAGTTAAACCGGAGCACGCCGGTGCGTTCCTGGAAGCGGTGCATGAGCTGTCGGCGCAGTATCACCAGTGAGGTGATGGGGTAGAGCAGAAGGGCGCTTGAGGCGCCCTTTTTTTGTAGATTTAAAAGCCCCTCTCCCCAACCCTCTCCCGCAAGCGGGCGAGGGGGCTGATCGTGTGTAGTCGTGAAACTACGTCACCCCGCGCCCGCTTGCGGGAGAGGGGCCGGGGGAGAGGGACGGGCCGGACGGGTTTTTAAAACGTTGCGTCTACGGCAACGGCGCAAACGGCGAGCCGCCATCGGCGGTTTGCAGTTCGATCAGGTAGTTGCGGAAGATCTGCCCCAACACTTGAGTGGCAATCTCCAACTGCTCGCGCGGCATCTGCGCAGCAACCTGGTCTGCGGTATCCAGCGCATCCTCAGCGCCATTTACCGCCGCCATTTTCAGCACGATATAGGCCTGAACGTTATTGGCCTGCACACCTTCGCCGCGGAAAAACATCATGCCCAAGCGGTACTGGCTTTGCGCATGGCCCTGTAACGAGGATTGCTCGAACAGGTTCAGCGCCTGCGGCAAATCACGCGGCGCTTGCTTGCCGTCGTAGTAAAACTCGCCGAGTTCGTATTGGGCTTCAGGGTCGCCGCTCTGCGCGGCTTGCTGGCAGGAAGCAAGGGCTTCTGCCTGATCTTCGGGAAGGGTGTTGAGCGAACAGCGGCCGGTGGCCGGAATCAGCAAGGAATTGCCGCCAGCCGATGCAACCAGTGGCAGCAAAAGCAACAGGCAGCCCAGGGATAGGGTGCGGCCGATGCAGTTCATAACAATCAACATGCCTCATAAAGCGTGCGGGCAAGTGGCCCGGCCGACGGAAAAACGACGGCCCGCGCATTATGGAATAAGCAGGCCCATCGTTACAAAGTCTTTACCGACTTTTCTGTCCGCGCGGTTACACCGTTGCGCCCGTTCAGGCCCAGTAGCAGCCACGTCAGCAGCGGATAGGCCACGCTTAGCAAGGCGTGAAATACGTCTACCCGCTGTAACGGGCCTATAACGCCCTGGGTGCCAATCACCAGCCCGGCGACGATAAACAGCGCCACCACGCCCACTGCCGCGAGCGATGGGGCGCGGCCTGAGCAGATGCCGGCATACAACAGCAACCCCAGCGTTGCCAGGTTTAGCAGCAGCTTGTAGGTGTCGAGCATGCCCAGGCGCTGTGCGCCTTCAAACAGCACGCTGAGGCTGATGATCACCCAGCACCAACCCAGCCGCTGCCAATGCCAGCCACGCGTCAGCGTCAGGGCGACAACGCCGAGAATCGGCAGGGCTAACAGGCTACTGGCCTGGCTAAGCTTGGCGTGCAGCACTTGCCAACTCAGGTCTACGCCAAAATGCAGTACGCCCACCCCAGCGGCGGCGCCCGTCAGTAACAACGCGGCAATAGCCATCAGCCAGGTCGCCCGCAATGGTTTGTCGGCCCACCGTGGGCTACGCAAAATGCCGATGACGCTGGCCAAACAGGCCAGCGCCAGCAGTGCATCAGAAGCGGCCGTGCTGTAGTGCATCAGCGCAATGCCGCGAAGGCGCGCTCGGCGGCGTCGAGGGTGATTTGCAGCTCTTTGTCGCCGTGGGCGATAGAGGTGAAACCGGCCTCAAAGGCACTTGGCGCCAGGTACACGCCGCCGTCGAGCATCAGGTGGAAGAACTTCTTGAAGCGCTCGGCATCGCTGCTCATCACGTCGTCAAAGGTGACGATGTCATCGGCGCCGCTGAAGTACAGACCAAACATGCCGCCCGCCTGGGTGGTCACAAACGGCACGCCCGCCGCGTCGGCACGCTGCTGCAGGCCGTCTAGCATACGGGTGGTGTAGGCGCTAAGTTCGTCGTGGAAGCCGGGGCGACGGATCAGGTTCAGGGTGGTCAGGCCAGCGGCCATGGCCAGCGGGTTACCCGACAGGGTGCCTGCCTGGTACACCGGGCCGAGCGGGGCGATCTGTTCCATGATCACGCGCTTGCCACCAAAGCAGCCCACCGGCATACCGCCGCCGATGATTTTGCCGAACGTCGACAGGTCCGGGGTTACGCCGTAGTAAGCCTGGGCGCCGCCAAGGGCAACGCGAAAGCCGGTCATTACTTCATCAAAAATCAGCACCACGCCGTGCTTGTCGCACTGCTCGCGCAGACCTTCAAGAAAGCCAGGTGCTGGCGGCACGCAGTTCATATTGCCGGCCACCGGCTCGACGATAATGCACGCCACCTCGCGGCCCACTTCACTGAGCATTTGCTCAACGGCAGCGATGTCGTTAAACGGCAGGGTCAGGGTGTGTTTGGCGAATGCCGCTGGCACGCCCGCCGAGCTTGGCACGCCTTGGGTCAAGGCGCCGGAGCCGGCTTTGACCAGCAGGCTGTCGGAGTGGCCGTGGTAGCAGCCTTCAAATTTGATAATGCTGTCGCGGCCGGTGTAACCACGGGCCAGGCGAATGGCGCTCATGGTCGCTTCGGTGCCGGAGCTAACCATGCGCACCATCTCCATCGACGGCACGATGGCGCACACCAGTTCGGCCATCTCGGTTTCCATGGCCGTTGGCGCGCCGTAGGACAGGCCATGCTCCAGTTGCTTGCGCACCGCTTCCAGCACGTCCGGGTGGCTGTGGCCAAGAATCATCGGCCCCCAAGAGCCGACGTAGTCCACGTACTGTTTGTTGTCTTCATCGGTGACATAGGCGCCAACCGCATGTTTGAAAAACAACGGCGTACCGCCAACGCTGCGAAAGGCACGCACAGGCGAGTTAACACCGCCAGGAATGTGTTTTTGCGCGCTGGCAAACAGGGCTTCGGAACGGGACTGGGTCATGGCTAGACTCCTTAAACGGAACAGGATGGAGGCGGGCAGGGCGGGCCTGCCGGCGCACTCAGGATTCGATTTTCAAGACTGAAACAGCGCGCTAAAGGCACGGGCGCGGCGGTTTACTTCCTGGGCGCTGTCAGCGCTAAACAGCGCGTGGATAACGGCCAGCAGGCTGACGCCACCGGCCACCAAGGGCGCGGCGTTTTCCAGGGTAATGCCACCAATGGCGCAGATCGGCAGCTGAATCCGGGCGCGGGCCTGTTGCACCAGCTCCAGGGTGGCAGCCGGCGCGCCGGGCTTGGTGTGGGAATTAAAGAAGCGGCCAAAGGCGACATAGCTGGCGCCTTCACGGGCGGCCTGTTCGGCCAGTTCGATTTGTGCCAGGCAGGTGCCGCCGATAATGGCTTTGCGGCCGAGCAGGGCGCGCGCCACTGACAACGAGCCATCGCCTTGACCGAGGTGCACGCCAACGCCCAGACGCGCCGCCAGCTCGGCATCATCGTTAATCAACAGGCTGGCGCCATAACGCTCGCACAAGGTTTTCAGCGCTTCGGCTTCGCGCAGGCGGCGGGCTTCATCGGTGCTCTTGTCGCGGTATTGCAGCAGCTTGGCGCCGCCATCCAGGGCCGCTTCGACATAGGGCAGCAGTTTGCCGCCCGCCAGCAGTTGGCTATCGGTAATGGCGTACAGACCGCGCAAAGCTGCCATTAGCAAAAGTCCAAAGGCAAGCGACGCGGCACATATTGGCCGCGGCCCAATTGCTCAGCATCGCGCAGGGTGCGCCAGGTATAGGCGAGGGCCGATTGCACCGCGCTGGCCAGGTTTTCACCGAGGGCTAAGCGCCCGGCCAACGTGCTGGCCAAGGTGCAGCCAGAGCCGTGATAACTGCCCGGCAGGCGCTCGCAGGTAAAGGTGTGTTGGCTGCCGTCGCGGCTATAGAGACGGTTATGCACTTGCGCTTCGTCGCCGTGGCCGCCGGTAATCAGCAGGTGTTGGCAAAAGGGCAGGAGTTTAGCGGCGCATTCGTCCGCGGTGCCTTCCGGCAATTCGGCGAGGATGCGTGCTTCGGGCAGGTTTGGGGTGGCGATGGTGGCCACCGGCAGCAAGCGTTCGCGCATGGCAAAGCCGACTTCGTCTTTGCCCAAGGCACCGCCACCACCGGCACGGAGCACCGGGTCGCAGACCAAAGGCACGCCGGGCAGCTTGTGCATGATCTCCAGCACGGTCTCGACCATTTGCACCGAGCCGAGCATGCCGAGCTTTACTGCGGCCACTGGCATATCGGCGATCACGGCATGGGCCTGGGCCAGTACCCATTCGCGGTCGAGCACGCGGAAGTCGCTGACGTTGACGGTGTCTTGCACGGTCAAGGCGGTTACCGCTGGAGCGGCGTGGCAGCCTTGCGCAAGCAAGGCCTCGATATCGGCCTGAAGACCGGCGCCACCACTAGGGTCGTGACCGGAAAGGCAGAGAACAACGGGGCGGGAGGCGTAGGTATTCATGGTGCGCGAGCTTATCACTTTTCAGCTTTTTGTAGCCCATGCCGGGCGTGTTAATGGATGCGCTGCCAGTGAGAAGTCGGGTGTGCGCTTGACGACACCAGGCCGGTGCCAGTATTCCTGATGGCACCGACCGTGCCTTGTGCTGGGCGGGTTTCAGCGCCGGGCGGCTATGCTAGAGTTGCTCCACTTAAATAGTCAGGCCGACGCGGTAACGTCACCACGGAGATGGGGCTCCGACGTTACTCGATCAGGTCTATTGCGGGGCAGCATGCGCTACGGTCTTTTACTTCTCCTGTGCCTACTGGCAAACCTTGCCCACGCAGTCGAGTTTGACGAGTACACCACTCAGTTAGTGCTCGGTCAGGAGATGGACGTATTCGAAGATGTGCGCGGCGATGCCACCATCAACGACATCACCTCGCCCGCCCTGCAAGCCAGCTTTCGCCGCCACGACAAACCGGTATTGAACGCCGGCTACTCCCACTCGGTATTCTGGCTGCGCATCGATCTGGCCTACCGCCCGCAAGCGCTGCTTGGCCAACAGCCCTGGTTATTGGAATTGGCCTATCCGCCGCTTGATCACCTCGACCTCTACTTGCCGGATGGCCGTGGCGGTTTTCAGCTCGCCCAGCGCACGGGCGATGCACTGCCGTTCGTTAGCCGGCAGATCAAGCAGAACAACTACCTGTTCGAAATCAACCTACAGCCTTACCAGCCGCAGCGGGTTTACCTGCGCCTGCAAAGTCAGGGCTCGATCCAGGCGCCGCTGAATTTATGGTCGCCCAAGGTGTATATGGAGCAGATGCCCGGGCGCATCTATTTGCTCGGCATCATCTATGGCGTGCTGCTGGGCATGCTGATCTACAACCTGTTTATCTTCTTGAGCGTGCGCGACCCCAGCTACCTGTACTACATCCTCTATATCGCCTCGTTTGGGCTGTATCAGGTGTCGGTCAATGGTGCGGGTATCGAGTATTTCTGGCCGGATAATCCCTGGTGGGCCAACGCCTCCACGCCGTTCTTGGTGGGCTCGGCAGCACTGTTCGGTTGCCAATTTGCCCGCAGTTTTCTGCATACCGCCGAACACAGCCCGTGGGTAGACCGTATTTTGCTGGCGATCATGGCGGTTGGCGCCTTGGTTATGGTGCTGGCGCTGACCGTCAGCTACAGCGTGTCGCTGCGTTTAGCCACGTATCTGGCTTTGCTATTTACCGTGGTGGTGTTTGCGGCGGGGCTGATTGCCTGGCGTCGTGGGATGCGCGTGGCGCGCTACTTTATCTTTGCCTGGACCACCTTTCTCATCGGTGGGGTGATCAATACATTGATGGTGCTTGGCTATTTGCCCAACGTTTTTCTCACCATGTACGCCAGTCAGATCGGCTCGGCCATCGAGGTGGGCTTGCTCTCGCTGGCCTTGGCTGACCGCATTAATTCGATGAAAGAAGAGCGAGCACGCATCCTTTATGACTCGGGGCGCAAGCTGGAGGCCTTGAACCTTGAATTGGCCAACAGCAACCGCCTGAAAGACGAGTTCCTCGCCACCGTTACCCACGAATTGCGCACCCCCATGAACGGCGTGATCGGCTCGCTGGAGCTGATGCAAACCGTACCTATGGACGTTGAACTGGAGCAGTACCAGAAAACTGCCAGTGCCTCGGCGCGCGACATGATGCGCATGGTCAGCGACATTCTCACCCTTACCGAACTGCAGGCCGGCAAGCTCTACCCCTGGCGCGAGCCGTTTAGCTTGCGCGGTTTGTTTGGCGGCTTGCGTACCCAGTTTGCTCCGCGCGCCGAAGAAAAAGGCTTGGGCTTTACCGTGGAAATGGACGAAACCCTGCCCGATACCCTTGAAGGCGACGCCGGCAAACTCAGCCAGTGCATTGGCTACTTGCTGGATAACGCCATTAAATTCACCCCCGGTGGTGCGGTGACCCTGCGTGCCGCCGCCGTTGAGCGCGGTCGTGAAGGGCTGGTGCTGAAAGTCAGCGTGATCGACAGTGGCATCGGTTTCAGCACGCCGCAAGACGGCTCGCTGTACCAGCGCTTCCACCAGCTGGATGGCTCCATGACCCGCGTGTATGGCGGCCTGGGCGTCGGCCTGGCGATCTGCCGCAAGTTGGTGGGTTTGATGGGCGGTGGCTTGAGCCATCACTCCGAGGTGGGCGAAGGCAGCACGTTTGAGCTGACCGTGCCGGTGTTTCTCTCGGCCAGCAACACCGCCACTGCCCAGCAGCGCGAACAGCCACGCCGAGGCGGCGGCCAAGCGCTGCGCCGACCTGAGCAATGCACGGTGCTGGTGGTGGAAGACAACGGCATCAACCAACTGGTGATGCGCGGCATGCTGCTTAAGCTCGGCTATCGCGTACGGTGTGCCGACAACGGCGCCGATGCCTTGGAGCTGCTGCGCCGTGAGCCGGTAGATGCGGTGCTGCTCGACTGCCAGATGCCGATCATGGACGGCTTTGCCACCTGCCGCGCCCTGCGCGCCATGCCTAACTGCGCCGAGCTGCCGGTGCTGGCCATTACCGCCCATAGCCATAGTGGTGATCGTGAGCGGTGTCTGGCGGCAGGCATGAGCGACTATCTGGCCAAACCGGTTAAGTTCGAAGCCCTGCAAACCCTTTTGCATGAGTGGCTGCTGTGCCTGGAGGCGCCAGTGCCGGTGCGCACGCCCTAACGCTTGAGCGCCTTGCGCGCGGCAATGCCAACTGCCGCTACCACCGCGCAGGGCAGCCATACCCAGCGAGCCTCGCTCGCCAATACGGCTAATCCGCGCTCACTGAAAAAGCCGTTGATAAATGGCGAGACGGCAATCGGCCGCCAGGGCATAAAAAAGCGCTGTTCACTCCATGGCCATAGCCAAGCTACGCCAAGGCCGCCATTGGTGAGCGCGTCCAGCACGCTATGGGAAGCACAGGCCAGGGCCAGCCAAAGGCCGGCTTTCAGGCGACTGCTATGCAGAAGCGGCGCACAGAGCACACCGAGCAGTCCGACAATCGCAGCAAATAGCAGTGAATGGCTGGCGCCGCGATGGCCGAAGCTGTCGGCGTAGGCAATGCCGAATTTAAACGCGAGCACGTCGGCGTCCGGCAAGCAGGCGGCGAGCATGCCGGCAATCAACAAGCGCGGGGGAATCACCCGGCTGCCCAGTACCAAGCCAATGGCTAATACGGGCAGCGGGTGGGTAATCAGCGTGGTCAGAGAAGAGTGCTCAAGAGCGCGCGGGTTGTTCGTGCATGCGCGCCAGTTGCCGTTCTAACAACGACGGATAAGGCTCCAGCAAGCGCTCCACACAGCAGGCGCCTTCCGGGCTGGCAATCGGCCGGATGCGTACACGTTGGCGCAATAGCGGATCGTCGCCAATGCTGCGCTCGACCAGCAGCAGGTTGCGGCTGTGTTGCGACAGGGCCAGGGCGTCCAGTGCGGTATCGCTAAGCAGCAGTTCGCCTTGGCTCAAATCGATCAGGTCTTCGCCAGCCGTCAGGCCCAGCTGCAGCTGCAGCGTGATGCCGCTGTCGGCGACTTCAATTTGCAGGGCATGGCCGAGGGCACGCATCAGTTCGCCGCAGCAGATGGCATGGGTTAGGTAGTCCTCGCCGCTGTCGTGGCTGTTGAACAGCATCAGGCTGCTGCCGTCTTTCAGGGTATGCAGCACGCCGTTGTACAGCGCGGCGGCTTGGTCCAGGCAGTCGCGGTAGCGTTGCAGCAAGTCCATCAAACGGGCACGGGGCAGACGGCGCAGTTGCTCTTGGGCGCCGAGCTGAATGGCCAACACGGCACTGTACTGCGGTTCGTCGAAGTCAGGTTCGTCGTCAGAGTGGGCGGCGTAGTCGTCTTCGTCGTCGAGTTCTACCGGCGGCTGTTGCAGGTCGGCGAAGGGGTTGTCTTCGTCCAGCGGCGCCTGGATCGGTTTGACCCGCAGCGGCGACTGCACGCGGCGTGGCGGCTCGCGGTAGTCGTCGTCTGCTTCGCTGTCGTAGCTGCTGTCGCGCAGGTCGCGGACTTCGAATTCGGGCTCGTCTTCTTCGAAGTGTGGATCTTCGTCTTCAGCGAAAGGCTGCTCGTCGTCTTCGTACTCGTCTTCGCGGTATTCAGGTTCTGGCGGCGCAACCGGCTTGGGCTTTTCCGGCACCAAACGCGATTGCAGCTGGCGGGCCAGATCACCGATTTCGTCGTTACGCCCAGCGCCGGGCGCCGGATCATCCGGGTCGCGTAGCCACAGGCGCAGCTGCAGCAGGGGCGTGGAGATATGTCGGCCCAAGCGCAGGCTCAGCGTCAAGGTCAGCGCCAGCAAGATCAGGCTAAGTAAGCCCATGCTCTGCAGGCTGATGGTCATCGGCTGCTGGAATTGCTCCATATCCAGGCTGATGCGCAGGTGCCCGGCAATCACTTCCTGGAAAGTAATAGGCGTGGAGTACAGGCCTTCGGTTTCCCCCAGCATGCTCTGCTTGGGGCGCGAACCGGCTTCGGCAAGGATGCGGTTATCCACGCTATAGATAGCCGCATGGGCCACCAGCGGGTTCTTCACCAGGTTATTGAGCAGTACGTTAAGGCTAAGGATGTCGTTGGACACCAGCAGCTCGGTGGCCGACGCGGCGGTTTGCGTAGTCAGGCTTTGGCCCAGGGCATCGGCCTGCTGTTGCATGGCCTGCTTGAACTGCATGCCCATAACCAAGGCGTAGATCACCAGGGCGGCAGCGACGAGCAGCAGGCTATGGCTGGCAATGCGCAGGGCCAGCGGCACGCGGCGCTGACGCAGCGCGTGGAAGATAAGCAGGAAGAAATTATCGGGTTTTACTGGCGCGGGCCGGTTCACAGAGCTCGGCTCTTCTCGAATGGAATTGCCGCGCAGTATAACGAGGGCATGGGGGTGGGCAAAGCGCGCACGTGCCCGTATGGCGGTGAAAGTGGTTAGAATGTGCGCCTTTTCCCCGCCCACGGCGCCTGCCGTTGCCCCTGGCGACGCCTGCTCCGACGTTTTTGTAGTGCCCCTGGAGGTCCGCCTTGCGCGAAATCGTTCTGATCAATATCACCGGCGAAGATCGCCCAGGCCTGACCGCCGCCATCACTGGCGTGCTGGCGCAAGGCGGGGTGAATATCCTCGACATCGGCCAGGCGGTTATCCACAACACCTTGTCGTTTGGCATTTTGGTTGAGATTCCCGGCACCGAGCAGGGCTCTGTGGTGCTTAAAGACGTGCTGTTCACCGCCTATAAGCTCGACCAGCAGGTGCGTTTTACCCCCATTTCCGAAGCGGACTACCAGCATTGGGTAAGCGGCCAGGGCAAAGCCCGGCACATCGTCACCCTGCTGACACGCCGCGTTACCGCTGAGCAGTTGCAGCGCGTCAGTTCGATCACCGCCAAGTACGGCCTGAATATCGACCATATCGACCGCCTCTCCGGGCGCATGCCGCTGGACACGCCAGCCGAGCAGAGCAAAGGCTGCATCGAATTTTCCGTGCGTGGCGAACCGGCCGACCCGGCCGCTCTGCGTGCTGAGTTCTTGAGCGTGGCCCAGGAGCTGAACGTCGATATCGCCTTCCAGCAAGACTCGGTATTCCGTCGTAACCGCCGCCTGGCGGTGTTTGATATGGACTCGACGCTGATTGAAGCGGAAGTGATCGATGAATTGGCCAAAGTGGCTGGCGTCGGTGAGAAGGTCGCGGAAATCACCGAGCGCGCCATGCGCGGCGAACTGGATTTTCGCGCCAGCTTTAAAGAGCGTTTGGCCTTGCTTAAAGGCCTGCCGGAAAGCGAGCTAGCCGCCATCGGCGCTTCGCTGCGCTTGACCGAGGGCGCCGAGACCTTGTTTGTTGAGCTGAAGCGCCTGGGCTACAAGACCGCCATTTTGTCCGGCGGCTTTAGCTACTTCGCCAAACAGCTGCAAGCCAAGCTCGGCATTGATTATGTGTTTGCCAACGAGCTGGAAGTTAGAGACGGCAAGCTGACCGGCGTGGCCATCGAGCCGATTGTTGATGCGCAGCGTAAAGCCGATTTGCTCCGCCAGCTGGCTGAGCAGGAAGGCGTCAGCCTGGAACAGACCATTGCGGTGGGCGACGGCGCCAATGACCTGCCGATGCTGGCGATTGCCGGCTTAGGCGTGGCCTTTCGCGCCAAGCCGTTGGTGAAACAGTCGGCCAAGCAGGCGATTTCCACCCTCGGCCTGGATGGCGTGCTGTACCTGCTCGGCTATCGCGACCGCGACGGTCAAGCGTAGCCCGCTCTGCCGTTTTCGTAGGTCGGGTTGAGCAAAGCGAAGCCCAGCAGGGAGCCCAGCGGGCTCCGCGTGTAGATCATTTTACCGGCCCGTTGGGCTTCGCCTTCGGCTCACCGCACGCGGACCGACCCAACCTACGGGATTGCGCCAACCATAAAAAACCGGGCACATGGCCCGGTTTTTTTATGGCCTAGTGATCAGGCTTTGTCGCGTTCCAGCAGCGGTTTAAGGAAGTAGCCGGTATGCGATTGCGGCATCTCGGCAACTTCTTCTGGCGTGCCGCAGGCAATAATCTGCCCACCGCGCGAACCACCTTCTGGGCCCAAGTCCACCAACCAGTCGGCGGTCTTGATGACGTCCAGGTTGTGCTCGATCACCACCACTGTGTTGCCGTGGTCGCGCAGGCGGTGCAGCACGTCCAGCAGTTGCTGAATGTCAGCAAAGTGCAGGCCGGTGGTGGGTTCGTCGAGGATATACAGGGTTTTGCCAGTGTCGCGCTTGGACAGCTCGCGCGACAGCTTGACCCGCTGCGCTTCACCACCGGACAACGTGGTGGCCGACTGCCCGAGCTTGATATAGGACAGGCCTACATCGACCAGGGTTTGCAGCTTGCGCGACAGCGCCGGCACGGCATCAAAGAACGGACGGGCTTCTTCGATGGTCATTTCCAGCACTTCGTGGATGCTCTTGCCCTTGTATTTGATTTCCAGGGTTTCGCGGTTGTAGCGCTTGCTCTTGCACACGTCGCAGGGCACGTAGATGTCCGGCAAGAAGTGCATTTCCACTTTGATCAGGCCATCGCCCTGGCACGCTTCGCAGCGTCCGCCTTTGACGTTAAAGGAGAAACGCCCTGGGCCGTAGCCGCGTGAACGGGCTTCCGGTACGCCAGCAAACAGTTCGCGAATCGGGGTAAACAGCCCGGTGTAGGTTGCCGGGTTGGAGCGTGGGGTACGACCGATCGGGCTTTGGTCGATATCCACCACTTTGTCCAAGTGCTGCAGGCCGTCGATGCTGTCGTGGGCCGCTGCTTCCAACGTGGTGGCGCCGTTAAGCGCGGTGGCACTTAGCGGGAACAGGGTGTTGTTGATCAGCGTCGATTTACCCGAGCCGGATACGCCGGTGATGCAGGTTAGCAGGCCAATCGGGATTTCCAGATCGACATTGCGCAGGTTGTTGCCGCGCGCGCCTTTAAGCTTGAGCGACAGCTTTTTATCGCGCGGCGTGCGCTTGGCGGGGTATTGAATTTTGACCCGGCCGGAGAGGTATTTGCCGGTCAGCGAATCCGGGTGAGCCATCACTTCTTCGGCAGTGCCTTCGGCAACGATACGGCCGCCATGCACACCGGCACCCGGGCCGATGTCGACGACATAGTCGGCCATGCGAATGGCGTCTTCGTCGTGCTCGACCACGATTACGGTGTTACCGATATCGCGTAGGTGGCGCAGGGTCGCTAATAGGCGCTCGTTGTCGCGCTGGTGCAGGCCGATTGACGGCTCATCGAGGATATACATCACCCCTACCAGGCCGGCGCCGATCTGGCTGGCCAGGCGGATACGCTGCGCTTCACCACCGGACAGCGTGTCGGCGCTGCGGTCGAGGGTCAGGTAGTCGAGGCCGACGTTGACCAAAAACTGCAAGCGCTCGCGAATTTCTTTAAGGATTTTCTCGGCGATTTCACCTTTGCGCCCGGTCAGCGCCAAGGTACCGAAATACTCGGTGGCATCGCCAATCGGCATGCCGCTGACGGCCGGCAAGTTGCGCTCGCCGACGAATACATGCCGTGCCTCACGGCGCAGGCGGGTACCACGGCAGTCCGGGCAGGGCTGGGTGCTGAGGAACTTGGCCAGCTCTTCGCGCACGGTGGTCGATTCCGTCTCGCGGTAGCGGCGTTCCAGGTTGGGCACGATGCCTTCGAACGGGTGGGCGCGCTTAACGATATCGCCACGGTCGTTCAGGTAGCGGAAGTCGACGTTGGCGGTGCCGCTGCCGGTCAGGATGACTTTCTTGTGCTCGGCGCTGAGCTCGTCGAACGGTACGTCCAGGCTAAAGCCAAAGTGGCTGGCCAGGGAGCCAAGCATCTGGAAGTAGTAAACGTTGCGCCGGTCCCAGCCACGTATGGCGCCTTCGGCCAGGGTCAGTTCGCCGTTGACCAAGCGTTTGATATCGAAAAACTGTTTAACCCCCAAACCATCGCAGGTCGGGCAGGCGCCGGCCGGGTTGTTAAAGGAGAACAGCTTGGGCTCAAGTTCGCTGATGGAGTGGCCGCACACCGGGCAAGCGAAGCGCGCGGAGAAGATCATTTCCTCGCCTTCTTCGTCGTCCATCGGCGCCACAAAGGCCAGGCCGTCGGCCAGCTTCAGCGCGGTTTCAAAGGATTCAGCCAGGCGTTGCTGCAAGTCGCCACGGGCTTTGAAGCGATCGACCACGGCGTCAATGGAGTGCTTCTTTTGTTTATCCAGCTTGGGCAACTCGTCCAGCTCATAGAGCTTGCCGTTGACCCGCACACGGACAAAACCCTGGGCGCGCAGTTCGTCGAACACGGCCAAATGCTCGCCTTTGCGCTCGCGAATGATCGGCGCCAGTAGCATCAGCTTTTTGCCTTCCGGCAGGGCCAATACTTGGTCAACCATCTGGCTGACGGTCTGCGCTTCAAGCGGCAGGTCATGGTCCGGGCAACGCGGCGTACCGACGCGGGCATAGAGCAGGCGCAGGTAGTCGTAGATTTCGGTAATAGTGCCGACGGTGGAGCGCGGGTTGTGCGAGGTCGATTTCTGTTCGATGGAAATCGCCGGCGACAGGCCTTCGATGGTGTCGACATCGGGCTTTTCCATCATCGACAGGAACTGCCGGGCATAGGCCGACAGCGATTCCACATAGCGGCGTTGGCCTTCGGCATACAGCGTGTCGAAGGCTAGGGACGATTTGCCGGAGCCGGAAAGGCCGGTGATTACGATCAGTTTGTCCCGTGGCAGGGTCAGGTCGATGTTCTTCAGGTTGTGGGTCCGAGCCCCACGAATCAAAATCTTGTCCACTGCAGCCTCGCTTGGCGGGCGAAAACCGTCGAGTATACGGGCCTTGTCAAGCCAGCGGCAAAGCGTCACGCCTGTGCGGCGCTGAATGGGGGCTGATAGAATCGGCGCGCATTTTCTTGAGGTCTTTCCATGCACGATCCGCACAGCGAACGCATGAGTGGCAGTGAAACCCGCGCGGCAAGCGGTTTGGCACTGGTCTTTGCGTTCCGAATGCTTGGTATGTTCATGGTCCTGCCGGTGCTGGCCACCTATGGTATGGACCTGGCCGGCGCCACGCCGGCACTGATTGGTCTGGCTATTGGCGCTTACGGGCTGACCCAGGCCGTGCTGCAAATTCCCTTTGGCGTTATTTCCGACCGCATTGGCCGACGTCCGGTCATTTATGTCGGCCTGATCATTTTCGCCGCCGGTAGCGTACTGGCGGCCAACGCCGATTCGATCTGGGGCGTGATTGCTGGGCGTGTGCTGCAAGGTGCCGGGGCCATTTCTGCCGCCGTAATGGCGCTGCTCTCAGACCTGACCCGCGAACAACACCGCACCAAAGCCATGGCCATGATTGGCATGAGCATTGGGTTGTCGTTTGCCGTGGCCATGGTGGTGGGGCCATTGATTACCCGCGCTTTTGGCCTTTCCGGCTTGTTCTACGGCACGGCAGCGATGGCGTTGGTGGGCATTGCCCTGGTGGCATGGTGGGTGCCGCGCTCGGCTGGTCCGTTGCAGCACCGCGAGTCGGGCGTGGCCAAAGAAGCCCTCGGCCGCACCTTGCGCCACCCGGACTTGTTGCGCTTGGACGTGGGCATCTTCGTACTGCACGCGGTATTGATGTCCAGTTTTGTTGCCTTGCCGCTGGCTTTGGTCGAGCGTGCCGGCTTGCCCAAAGAGCAGCATTGGTGGGTGTACCTGACGGCGCTGCTGGTCAGTTTCTTTGCCATGATCCCTTTCATTATTTATGGCGAGAAAAAGCGCCAGATGAAGCGCGTACTGGCCGGCGCTGTGGCCGTGCTGTTGGGCTGCGAAGTGTTCTTCTGGCTGACCAGCGGCACCCTGCATGAGCTGGTGCTAGGCACCATCGTGTTCTTTACCGCGTTTAACTTGCTCGAAGCCTCGCTGCCGTCGCTGATCAGCAAGGTTTCGCCAGCAGGCGGCAAGGGCACGGCGATGGGGGTGTACTCCACCAGCCAGTTCCTCGGTGCCGCGTTGGGCGGCATTCTCGGTGGCTGGTTGTTTCAGCATGGTGGCTTGGATACGGTCTTTCTGGGTTGTGCAGCCCTCTGTGGGCTCTGGCTAATTATTGCTGTTACTATGCGCGAACCTCCGTATGTCACCAGCCTTCGCTTGCCCCTGTCACCTGCCGCTGTGGGTGATACCGGCCTGGTGGAGTACCTGTTGGCGGTGAACGGTGTAACAGATGCAGTGGTGGTGGCCGAGGAGGCCGCCATCTATATCAAATTGGATTCCGAACAATTGAATCGCTCGGCGCTCGAGGAAATACTCGCGGCGCGTGCCGATACTTAGGAGAACGTTATGGCCCGTGGGGTTAACAAAGTCATTCTGGTCGGTACCTGCGGACAGGACCCGGAAACCCGCTACCTGCCGAGCGGCAACGCGGTCACCAACCTGAGCCTGGCGACCAGCGAGCAGTGGACCGACAAGCAGACCGGTCAGAAGGTCGAGAAAACCGAGTGGCACCGTGTGTCGCTGTTCGGCAAGGTCGCCGAGATCGCCGGCGAATACCTGCGCAAAGGTTCGCAGGTGTATATCGAAGGCAAGCTGCAAACCCGCGAGTGGGAAAAAGACGGCGTAAAACGCTACACCACCGAAATCGTCGTCGACATCAACGGCACCATGCAACTGCTGGGTGGCCGTCCAGATAACGGCGGTGGCGACTCCGCTCCGCGTCAACAGCGCCCGCAACCGCAGCGCGAGCAGCAGGCTCCACGTGAGTCGCGTCCGGCGCCGCAACCGGCGGCTCAGCCAGCGCCGAATTACGACAGCTTCGACGACGATATCCCGTTCTGATCGGGTATCTCTGACGTATGCATATGCGCCTGATGCTACTGGGCGGCGGCAATGCCCTTGGGCAGGCGCTGATCCGCCTGGGAGCCGAAGATGATATCGGCTTCCTTGCCCCACGCCCGCCTGAAGGCGGATGGGACGCCACCAGCCTGACCTTGCTGCTGGATGAAACCCGGCCGGACGTGGTGGTTAACCTCGCCTACTACTTCGACTGGTTTCAGGCCGAGGCCGTAACTGCCGAGCGTTTCGCCCCGCAAGAGCGCGCCGTCGAGCGCCTCGCTGAGCTCTGCCAACACCACTCTATTCGCCTTGTGCAGCCTTCCAGCTATCGCGTGTTCGATGGTTCGCGAGCCACTGCCTACAGCGAAAAAGAGGAGCAGGTGCCGCTGGGCCTGCGCGGTCAGGCGTTGTGGCGCATCGAACAAAGTGTAAGGGCGGCTTGCCCGCGGCATGTGCTGATTCGTTTTGGCTGGTTGCTGGATGCCAGCGCTGAAGGGCTGCTCGGGCGTTTTCTGAACCGCGCCGAACATGACCCCGAACTGTTTCTTGCCGATGACCGCCGCGGCAACCCAACGCCCATCGACGACGCGGCCCGTGTGTTGATCGCCGTGCTCAAGCAGCTTGATTGCCAAGCGCCACTGTGGGGCACCTACCACTACGGCGGCTACGAGGCGACCACCTCGCTGGCCTTGGGGCAGGCGGTGCTGAGCGAAGCCCGTGCGTTTCGTCAATTAGCGGTGCAGGAAGTTGGCGCTCAAGCCCACGCCGCGCGCCCGGATGTGGCCGATGAGCCGCAACATGCGGTGCTGGCCTGCAAGAAAATCCTGCATACCTTCGGCATCAAGCCGCGCGCCTGGCGTGCAGGTTTGCCGAGTCTTTTGGATCGTTATTACCGCCATGCCTGATCTTCCCATTCTGGTTACTGGGGGCGCCGGCTTTATCGGCTCCAATCTGGTCGATTGCCTATTGGCCAAGGGTTATGCCGTGCGCGTGCTGGACGATTTGTCCATGGGCAAGCGCAGTAACTTGCCGCTGGATAATCCACGCCTGGAGTTACTGGTGGGCAGCGTTGCCGATGCTGCGCTGGTGTCGCGGGCGATGGCGGGCTGTCAGGCGGTTGTGCATCTGGCGGCGGTGGCGTCTGTGCAGGCCTCGGTGGATGACCCCGTTGCAACCCATCAAAGCAATTTCGTCGGCACCTTGAATGTGTGTGAGGCCATGCGCGAGCACGGTCTCAAGCGTGTGCTGTTTGCCTCCAGTGCTGCGGTGTATGGCAACAATGGCGATGGCCAGGCGGTAGACGAAGACACCCCGAAAGCGCCGCTTACCCCGTATGCGGTGGACAAACTGGCCAGCGAGTACTACCTGGAGTTTTACCGTCGCCAGCACGGTTTAGAGCCGGCGATCTTTCGCTTTTTTAATATCTTCGGGCCGCGTCAGGATCCTTCATCGCCGTACTCGGGCGTAATCAGCATTTTTATCCAGCGTGCTCAGCAGGGGCTGCCGATTAGCGTATTTGGCGATGGCGAGCAAACCCGCGACTTTTTCTATGTCGGCGACCTGATTGACCTGCTAGTACAGGCGTTGGAGTTGCCAACGGCACAAGAGGGCGCGGTAAACGTTGGCCTGAACCGCGCGACCAGCCTGAACCAGTTGCTGCAGCATATTGGTGATGCAGTGGGTGGGCTACCGCCGGTGACTTATGGGCCGGCGCGGGCAGGAGATATTCGCCATTCCCGTGCCAACAACCAGCGTTTGTTGAATCGATATCAGATGGGTGAACCCACGCCGATTCAGGTCGGACTGGCACAGCTCGTGTAGCGTGTGTCGCGCACCATTGCGGTATCGCGCAAAGCTTTCGAATGCGAACACACGCAAAAAAGGCGCCTGAAGGCGCCTTTTCGTATTTCAAGATCAGCTTAGAACTTGTAGCCGATGCCAACCATGTAGACCCACGGATCCACGTCCACATCGACCTTCACTTTATCGCCCGCCAGGTAAGTAGTACCGGTGGTGTCGATGTCGATATAACGCACTTGGGCGTTGACCATGATGTTGTCAGTTAGCAGATAGTCCATGCCTACCTGCGCCGCCAAGCCCCAGGAATTCTTCATATCCAGGCTGCTAAAGCCTTTGTCTTTGGCTTCGCTGCTGAGTTTCTCGTCAAAGAACCAGGTGTAGTTAATGCCTGCGCCCACATAAGGTTGGAACGTTGAGTGGGTATCCATCGGGTAGTACACCAGGCTCAAGGTTGGTGGCAGGTGTTTGAGGCTACCCAGTTTGCCGTTCAAACCAGCAAAGGCGCCTGGCATACCTTTTACGCCAACGTCGTGGCTGAAAGGCGTAGCGGCCAGCAACTCGATGCCCAGGTGATCAGTCGCCATATAGGCGAAGTTCAGGCCCAGTTGGGTGTCGCTATCCAAAGTGGCTTTGGTGCCCGGCACCTTGCCCAGCGTGGCGTGGTCGATATTGCCGCTCTTTTCGTGCGGATCAACGGTAATCGCGCCAGCACGCAGGATGATATCGCCAGCCTGGTAGGCGTGAGCCACTGGGGCGACAAGTGCAACCGCCAGCAAAGAGGCGGCGAAGAGGGCCTTGGACATGAGTTGCTCCTTTAATTCCTAACGGTTCAGATGGCGTTAGTATCGAAGGAAGCGTAGCTAGCTATCTTGATCCACGGCAATTAATCCGCAGGTGAGGAGGCGCAAAGCGCAACCGGGAAAGTCGGATTTAACTGTCAGGGGTTTCATAGGGGTAAATCTTACTGGCATCCATCTGATAGCCCGCGTCCGCCAGCTCGCTGGTGCTGCTTTTAACCAGCAGTGGCCCTTCCACCCAGAACGGCTGGTACAGGGCGTCCATCAGCACGCCCAGCTCGCTTGTCACATGCACAATCTGGTTGGAAGGGGGTGGCGGCACATGGATGCAGGCGCCGAAGTAGGGCACCAGTAAAAACTCGGTCACCCGGCCTTCCTCGCTGACTTCCAGCGGCACGATATAGCCCGGCAGTTTCACTTCCTGCCCATCCAGCGCTTGCACCACGGGTGCGGCGGGGGATTGTTGTTTGGCTGCTGGCGCTTGCTCTGCCGCCAAGGCGTCGGCCAACTGCGACAGATCGTGCATCGGCGCTTGTGGCTGAGTAGCTACGGGCGCATCGGGCGGCACCATTTCCGACCAGGTCAGCTCGCGCACATCGGCGGCCCAGGCGCTCAAGACAACACAGGGCGCTAACAGTAGGGCAGTGAAAAGCGGGCGTAGCATGGTCAGATCCTTAAAGGGTTACAGCATTTGGCTAGACGCGAATGGACAGGCCGTCGGCCAGCGACTGTCGATACGCGCGCCAGGCTGGAATCGCGCCCATCAGCAGCGCAGCGGCAAGAATACCGCCCAGCAACGTCCACTCATAAGCACTCGGCAGGGCCAGCGGCAGAAAAATCCCGTAGTTGGCCTGCACATAGCCTTGGGCGGCGGCGATGCCGACATACAGCAGCAACGTGCCTAGCGCGACGCCGGAGAATGCCAGAGCAAAGGCCTCCAGCACCAGCAGGCTGGCGATATGCCAAGGCCGTGCGCCAACCGAACGCAGAATGGCCATCTCACGCCGGCGCTCGTTAAGACTGGTAAGAATCGCCGTGAGCATGCCGATCAAGCCGGTAATCACCACAAACAACGAGACCACAAACAGCGCCTGTTCGGCCGTGCCCATCAGGCTCCATAACTCTTGCAAGGCCACGCCCGGCAGAATCGCCAGCAGCGGCTCGCCACGGAACTCGTTGATTTCCCGCTGCATGCTGAACGTCGCGACTTTGTTGTTTAGGCCGAGCATAAACGCAGTGATCGCTTGCGGCGTCAGGTCCATATTGCGCGCCTGGTCGGCGCTGATACGCCCGGCACCACGGGCTGGCGCGCCGCCTTTCCAGTCGATATGCAGCGCTTCCATACCGCCCAGGCTGATATGCAGCGTGCGGTCTACCGGTGTGCCGGTGCGTTGCAAAATGCCGACCACGGTAAAGGGTTTGTCGTCGTGTTTCACCAGGCTGATCGCGGCCACGCCGTGGGCCAGCACAATCTTGTCGCCCAGCTGGTACTTCAGCGCTTCGGCCACTTCGGCGCCAAGCACCACTTCAAAGGGGTCGGTATCGAACGCCCGGCCACTGGCCAGCGCCAGCGCCTGACCACGGCCATAGTGGTAATGCTCGAAATAGGCGCCGGTGGTGCCCATTACTCGGTAGCCGCGATGGGAATCACCAAGCGACATGGGAATCGCCCACTTCACCTGCTTGTTGTTAGCAAAGTGTTCATAGCTGTCCCAGCGAATATTGTTGGTGGCGTTGCCGATGCGAAACACCGAATACAGCAGCAGGTTGACCGAGCCGGAGCGCGCGCCGACGACCAGGTCGGTGCCGCTGATGGTGCTGGCGAAGCTGGCGCGTGCTTCGGTGCGCACCCGTTCCACCGCCAATAACAAACAAACTGATAGGGCGATGGCGAATACGGTCAGCAGCGCGGTAAAGCGGCGGTTGGCCAGGCTGGCCATGGCGAGGCGGAACAAATACATCTCAAACCTCCGCAGCGGACGACGCCGCGCGATTGAGTGCTGCCAAGGACAGATGACGGTCGAACAGTGGCGCCAGGCTCTGGTCGTGACTGACAAATAACAGGCTGGAACCGGCGGCGCGGCACTCGGCAAACAGCAACTGCAGAAACGCTTCACGGGCGTCGGCATCCAGCGCTGACGTCGGTTCGTCGGCGATCACCAGTTCCGGCTGCCCAATCAGGGCGCGTGCTGCCGCTACCCGTTGTTGCTGGCCGATGGACAATGCATCGGCGCGCCGTTCCAGCAACTCATCCTTCAAGCCCAAGTGCGCGAGCAGGGCGCCGGCCGCCTGCGCCACGCTGCCATGGCGTTGCTTGGCGCGGCTGGCGCGCAGCGCTGAAAAGTGGCAGGGCAACTCGACGTTTTCCCGTACCGATAAAAACGGCAGCAGGTTGAACTGCTGGAAGATATAGCCGGTGTGGTCAACGCGAAAATGATCGCGGGCACCGGCCGACAGTTGCGTCAGCTCCTGCCCCAATAGGGTAATGCTGCCGCGACTGGGCTTTTGCACGCCGCCCAATAAGCCCAGCAAGGTGGTCTTGCCGCTGCCACTGGGGCCTTTTAGAAACAGGGTTTCGCCCTTGGCCAGGTGAAACGCGGGAATATCCAGCAGTTCGGCGTGGCCGGGCCAGGCGAAACCGAGGTCACTGAGGGTCAGGAGCGGCGCAGTCATGGAAGGCATCTTGATGGAGGCGAAGAATCGACGCCGCCCAAGCGAACAGAAGTCGGCTTGGGCGGCGTCGGCTGGCTGTTAGAGCATGGCGATATCAAAAGTTCAGGCGTGGGCTTTTTTCTGTCAGCTCGGCGCCTTGCTGCCCATTGGGGCCGATCAATTGCGTTTGGACTTGGTGCAGCGTCTGGAAGCGTTTGAACAACGGCGTCAGATCCAGGTTAGTGAGTTTCGCTGGCTCAGTGCAGTTTAGCGTGTAGCTGGCGTGGATCTCGCTGTGGTGGTGCTCATGCTCGTGTTCGTCAGCATCGCCTTTGGCGTGTTCGTCATGATCGTGGTCGTGATCCTCGTCGCTATCGGCATCTGGTTTATCGCCGAACAGCGGGCTATGCAACTCCACGTCAGCCACGGTGCAATTGGCCGCTGCTGGCAGAGCAAATAGGCTCAAGGGCTTTTGCAGATCGGCCTTGGCAGCCGCCACGGTGGCTTGGTCGACAGCCGTTTTGGCGACGTGCTCAAAACCCACCAGGTTCATCGACGGGTTTTCCAATTCCAATTCCAACTCAGTGCCATCTAACGCCGCATTTAAACGGCCAACACCATGTTCGTGGGTGCCTAAGCTGGCGTGCTCTTCAACGTGGTCATCATGACTTTCTCCAGCCTGGGCAACGGACAGCGGCAACAGGGCAAACGGCAGGGCGAGCAGCAAACGGCGCATGACTGAGGAACTCCGAGCGGTTCAAAAAGAGATGTTATGTTATAACTCAAGTCAACCCCTTGCCTAGCCCGCTTGGAGAACATCTTCGCCCATGGGAGCATGGCCGCACTTTTTCCGGAGGTCGTGTCATGGTGCGTATCAAGGGAACGATTGGCGCGTGGCCAGTCGATCTGACCATCGAGTTGGATGAGCAGGATTGGGCGCAGCTTGCCGCGCAACTGCCTGCGCCACTGGTTAGCGCTGCAGCTCAGACGGCCGCGCCCAAAGCGGCACCGTCTCAGGACGACAAACAATGGCAAGTGGTACAGCAATTGGTGCGCAGCGCCGGGCAAATTGAAGGTCCGGCCCTGCTCAGCGAATTGCAGGCGCTAACTGGCAGCGCTGGCGCGGCCAAGCGTTTGCTGGTGCGCCTGCGGCATTCGGAGTTGGTTGAAGTGCAAGCCGGCGCGGATGCGCCGGTGTATCGCTGGGTCGGCTAGAGAATCAATACAGCGCCTGGTAGAGCTTGCGGCGGAACAGGGTCACCAGCGGGTGCTCATTGCCGAGCAGCTCAAACACTTGCAGCAGCGTGTTGTGCGGCAAACCGTCGGCGTAGGTGCGGTTGCGGATAAACAGTTTCAGCAACGCCTCCAAGGCTGGCTCGTACTGCTGACGGGCCAATTGCTGAATGGCCAGTTGGTACACCGCTTCATCGTCGTCGGCGTTTTGCGCCACGCGGGCTTTAAGGGCGGCGGCGTCCGGCAGGTCGGTGGCCTGGCGCAGAAAGGTGATCTGCGCTTTGGCGCTGGCCAGCTCCTGCTTATGGGCATCGCTTTTCACTGCATCGAGCACGGTTTGCGCTTCGCCCAGCTCGCCGCGTTCAGCCAGGCAGCGGGCATACAAAATCAGTGCGGCAGGCTTTTCGCTATCGGCGGCAAGAATTTCCCGCAGCAGATTTTCCGCATCACCGATACGGCCTTCAGCAAACAGCGCTTGCGCGCTTTCCAGTGGATCGGCAGCCAGCGGCGGCGGGGTGGGCACATGGGGCTCAAGAATGGCGCGAATCGCCGACTCCGGCTGCGCGCCCTGGAAGCCATCCACCGGTTGTCCATTCTTAAACAGCACCACCGTCGGCAAGCTGCGAATACCAAAACGCGCCACCACGTCGGCTTCCAGGTCGCAATTGACCTTGGCCAGCAGCAGCTCGCCGCGATAGCCCTCGGCAATCTGCGCCAGCAGCGGCATCAGCGCTTTGCACGGCGCGCACCACTCGGCCCAGAAGTCCACCAGCACCGGCTTGTGGAACGAATTCTGGATCACCAACTGGTCGAAGTTGGCCGTGTTGACGTCGAAGATATAGGGCGTGTCCTGGCTCATGCGGGTTCTCGAAACGCGGAAAAGGGACGGCCGGAAGGCTCCGGCTCAGGCTCGCCACTATAGGTGGGGACGATGGCTGCTGAAAACCAGTGATAAGGCAAAAAAGCTGCTCCCCACGTAGGGTGTGCTGTGCGCACCAAGCCGTCTACCCGGTAACCGAACCCTGCATATCTGTCACGGGTTCCCACATCTACTCAAGCCCCAGCTGGCATCCAACCCTATCTGTTCGACGTGGTTTTGCAGGGCGATTTTTTGCTGCTAAAACGAGACGCCAACATGGATGTGCATCGCCCGTTTTGCCGTTTTATCGCCTGTCTGTTGACTGGCCTTCTGTTCTAAATCCGCTGCTATGCAATGCTGCCGAGCTAGCCGTCGATGCCAGCGCCGGCGGCAATACTGTTATTACTCAAGCCGCCAATGGCGTGCCCATCGTTAATATCGCGGCGCCCAATCGTAGCGGCCTTTCCCACAATAAATTCACCGACTACAACGTTGGCCAGCAGGGCCTGATCCTCAACGAAGTCACCGGCTGCAATCAGAGCCAGCTCAAGGGCTACACCGAAGTCGCTGGGCAGAGCGCCCATGCGGTGGTGGCCAATCCTCACGGCATAACTTGCGATGGCTGCGGCTTCATCAATACTCCGCGCGTTTCCCTTAGCACTGGCGCGCCGGTAATCGAGGCTGGGCAGCTCAGGCAATTCAACGTCGATGGTGGGCAGATCGTTATCGATGGCGCTGGCCTTAACGCCGCCAATATCAGCCAGTTCGACCTGATCACCCGCCGCGCCAAGCTCAATGCGGCGATTTTGCGCTCTACGATAAGTATCAAGTTGAGTTGCGCAGGGTGCGAAAAAATCAAAGCCACTAATAGGTCATTGTTTTGTGGCGAGGAGGAAAGTTCTGTACCGAACTCGGTAAGGCCGCGACTAGCGCTTGGCGTGGTACAGGCTGACGTGGCGAAACTCGCTGGGCTCGGCCAAATCCGGCCAGGTACAGGCCTCGATAATATCCAAGCGCTGATACAGCGGATGATTGAAGTCCCGTACCCGCGAGTCAGCCACCAGGGCTTGCCTGCCACGGCTAAGAAAGTGATCCAGCAACGGTAGGTTGGCGCGGTCGTAGAGCACGTCGGCGACGACGATCAGGTCGAAGCGGTCAGCTTCGGCGAAAAAATCTGCGGAGTAACTCAGCTCAACGCCATTGAGCTCGGCGTTGGCGCGGCAAGAGGCCAGGGCCAGCGGATCAAGGTCGCACGCCACCACTTCGGCAGCCCCGGCTTTGGCGGCGGCAATCGCCGCGACGCCAGAGCCCGCGCCAAAATCCAGTATTCGTTTACCGGCCACCCACTCGGGGTGCTCGGCAAACCAGCGTGCCAGCACCAGGCCGCTGGCCCAGCAAAAACACCAGTAGGGCGGCTCTTCGAGAATGCGCTGGGTCTCTTCCGGGCTAAAGGCGCGGTCCATATTGTTGGCATCGATCAGCCACAACTTGAGGTCGGTGCCGGGCAGGCTTTCGGCAACCAATTGCGCGTCGCCCAGCAGTTCGCTGAGCGCCGCTTGCAGGGCCAACGGTGGGGTCATGGCGCGGGGTCGAAACGCAGGTTGCCGACCAGTTGGGTGGTGGCCGAGGTAATGCGTTGCGGGCTCAAGCGCAGAATCAGTTGCGCCGATTGAGTGACCCGCCCATGCAACTCCACGCGCGCATTGGCCGGGAAAGAGTCGGGGTTGAAGGGCAGGTGAAAGGGCAGCAACTGACCGCTGCCCTGCAGGGTGATATTGCCCAGCAGCTGTTGCGGGCGGTCACGCTCATCAATCACCAGCAAGGCCAGCTCGACACTGGCGCCAGCCGGCACATTGACCAGGTTGCCAGTCAGTTCGCGCAGGTTAGCCGGCAGTGGCGCGGGCGCAGCTGCAACCGGCGCGCTAGGTTTGCTGACAACCGCGGTGGTCGGTGCAGGCGCTTCGTTGGCGCAGGCCGCCAGCAGAGCAACGGCACAAAGTAGAACGAGTGGGCGAAACATAAGAGAGTCCGTCACGAGTGCAGCGAATGTAGGGCGGGCGTTTGTATACCGCAAAGTCGCTGGGTTGTCTTGCCAGTGGGATGCGCTACCATGGCCCCTCCTCAATTTTGTTGCCATTTATTTTATGCACTGTCCCTTCTGCGGCGCCAATGACACCAAGGTTATCGATTCGCGATTGGTCGCCGAGGGCGAGCAGGTACGCCGCCGCCGCGAGTGCCTGGCTTGCGAAGAACGCTTCACCACCTTTGAAACCGCCGAGCTGGTGATGCCGCGCTTGATCAAGCAGGACGGCAGCCGCCAACCTTTTGATGAAGAAAAGCTGCGCGCCGGCATGCAGCGCGCGCTGGAAAAACGCCCGGTCAGTATCGAGCGCCTGGAAGCGGCCATTGCCCATATCAAGCACAAGATGCGCGCCACCGGCGAGCGGGAAATCAAGTCGCGGGTGCTGGGTGAACTGGTGATGATCGAGCTGCAAAAACTCGATGAAGTGGCCTATATCCGCTTTGCTTCGGTGTATCGGCGCTTTCAGGACCTCAACGAGTTCCGCGAGGAAATCGACCGTCTTTCCCGCGAACCGGCGCAAGACTAGGTATGTCGACTCCCGAGCAAGCCGCCGCTGACCCGCAATTTATGGCCCGTGCGCTGGAGCTGGCGCGCAAAGGCATCTACTCCACTCACCCCAATCCCCGTGTCGGCTGCGTCATTGTGCAGAGCGGCAAAATTGTCGGTGAAGGCTGGCATGCCCGTGCTGGCGAGCCCCATGCCGAAGTGCATGCCCTGCGCCAGGCCGGCGATAGAGCACGGGGCGCCACCGCTTACGTCACCCTTGAACCCTGCAGCCACCATGGCCGCACACCGCCGTGCGCGGATGCGTTGGTGAATGCCGGTGTTGCCCGTGTGGTGGCGGCGATGCAAGACCCCAATCCCGAAGTCTCCGGCCGTGGCCTGCTGCGCTTGATGCAGGCCGGCATTTCGGTACACAGCGGCGTGCTGGAAGCCGAGGCGCGGGCGCTGAACGCTGGGTTTATCAAGCGTATGGAAAAGGGCCTGCCCTTTGTCCGGGTGAAACTGGCCATGAGCCTGGACGGCCGCACCGCCATGGCCAGCGGCGAAAGTCAGTGGATTACTGGCCCGGACGCCCGCGCCGCGGTGCAGCGCTTGCGCGCGCAAGCGAGCGTGGTGCTGACCGGCGCCGACACGGTATTGGCCGACGCCGCACGCCTGACCGTGCGCCCCGACGAACTGGGCCTGAATGCGGAACTCACCGCCCTGGCCATGACCCGCCCGCCACTGCGTGTGTTGGTCGATGGCCGTTTGCGCGTGCCGCTCAGTGCGCCGTTCTATCAGGCCGGTGCGGCGTTGGTTGCCACCTGCGCCGCCGCCTCGGCCCGTGATCGTTTCCTCGAAGAAGGCCATACGTTGCTGGCGATTCCCGGCAGTAATGGCCATGTCGACCTACGCAAATTGCTCGCCGAGTTGGCCAGCCAAGGTGCTAACGAAGTGTTAGTGGAGGCCGGCCCACGGTTGGCCGGGGCTTTTGCGCGGTTAGGCCTGGTGGACGAGTATCAGCTGTTTGTCGCCGCCAAGTTCCTCGGCTCCAGCGCTCGGCCCCTGTTGGATATGCCGCTGGCGCGGATGGCCGAAGCCACGCCGTTGAAAATCACCGAAATGCGCGCGGTGGGCGATGATTGGCGAATTATCGCGGTGCCCGATAAACCGCGCTGAGATTGGCCACAAAGCCCGGTGAATACGCCTACATAGATGCATTGCCCGTGGCACTTGTGGTAAAAACGCAGCCCAGCCATGCAGATGGCTGAACGTTCTCAGGGCGGGGTGCGATTCCCCACCGGCGGTAATGGCGCGCCATGCGTCTAGCCCGCGAGCGCTTGGGCAAGCCGACAACGGCACGCGCAAGGTCAGCAGACTCGGTGTGATTCCGAGGCCGACGGTCATAGTCCGGATGAAGAGAGAACGGGATTGCCTGCCAGGGCACGCGTTCGCGTGTGCTCGCTCGAGACATCCCTTTCGATCAGACACGCCCTGTTTTTTATTAAACAGGAGTTCGATCCATGTTCTACCGCGATAACGCGATGGCACCTCTGTATACGGAGGCAGCCCATGTTCACAGGAATAATTGAAGCCCTCGGCACCATTCGCGCCCTTAGCCCGAAAGGCGGCGACGTACGTGTGTACGTGGAAACCGGCAAGCTGGATTTGGCCGACGTCAAACTCGGCGACAGCATCGCGGTTAACGGCGTTTGCCTGACCGCCGTGGAACTGCCGGGTGATGGTTTCTGGGCCGATGTCAGCCGCGAAACCCTGGCGTGCAGCGCCTTTATCGATTTGAAAGCCGGTAGCAAGGTCAACCTGGAAAAAGCCCTCACCCCCAGCAGCCGCTTGGGCGGGCACTTGGTCAGCGGCCATGTCGATGGCGTCGGCGAAGTGATTGCCCGCGAGGACAACGCTCGCGCCGTGCAATTTCGCATCCGCGCCCCCCGCGAGTTGGCCAAGTACATCGCCCTGAAAGGCTCGATCACGGTCGACGGCACCAGCCTCACGGTCAACGGCGTCAACGGCGCCGAGTTCGAGCTGACCATCGTGCCGCACACCTTGGGTGAAACCATCATGGCCGACTACCGCCCTGGGCGGCAGGTCAACCTGGAAGTCGACCTGCTGGCGCGCTACCTCGAGCGCCTGCTGCTCGGCGACAAGGCTGCAGAGCCAAAGGCCAGTGGCCTGACCGAAAGTTTCCTGGCCGAACACGGCTACCGCTAAACGAATTTAAGGCACGACCCCATGGCTCTTAACAGCATTGAAGAACTGGTTGCCGATATCCGCGCCGGCAAAATGGTCATCCTTATGGATGACGAAGACCGCGAGAACGAAGGTGATCTGATCATCGCCTCCGAATGTGTAAAACCTGAACACATCAACTTTATGGCCAAGCATGCCCGTGGCCTGATCTGCATGCCGATGAGCCGCGAGCGTTGCGAAACCCTGAAGTTGCCGCTGATGGCGCCGCGCAACGGCTCGGGTTTTGGCACCAAGTTCACCGTTTCCATCGAAGCGGCAACCGGTGTGACCACCGGCATCTCCGCCGCTGACCGCGCCCGCACCGTACAAGCGGCTGCGGCTAAAGATGCCAAGGCTGAAGATATCGTCAGCCCTGGGCATATCTTCCCGCTGATGGCCCAGCCTGGCGGCGTACTCGCCCGTGCCGGCCACACCGAAGCGGCCTGCGACCTGGCGCGCCTGGGTGGCTTTGAGCCGAGCGGCGTTATCTGCGAAATCATGAATGACGACGGCACCATGAGCCGCCGCGCCGAGTTGGAAGAGTTTGCCCAGTTGCATGACATCAAGATCGGCACCATCGCCGACCTGATTCACTACCGCCTGATTCACGAGCACACCGTTGAGCGTATTTCCGAGCAGCCGCTGGACAGCGAGCTGGGCCACTTCAACCTGGTGACCTACCGCGACTCGGTCGAAGGCGACATTCATATGGCGCTGACCCTGGGCACCATTTGCGCGGAAGAGCCGACCCTGGTGCGTGTGCACAGCATGGAACCGTTGCGCGACTTGTTGATGGTCAAGCAGCCGGGGCGTTGGAGTCTGCGTGCGGCGATGACCAAGGTGGCCGAGGCGGGCAGTGGTGTGGTGCTGCTCTTGGGTAACCAGTTGGCCGGTTCCGATTTGCTCGCGCATTTGGAACAGCAACTCGGTGGCGAGCAGAAAGCCACCGCGGCTACCTACAGCACCGTCGGTGCCGGTTCGCAGATTCTCCGCGACCTGGGCGTGCGCAAAATGCGCCTGCTGAGCTCGCCGGTGAAGTTCAACGCGATATCGGGATTTGATTTAGAAGTTGTAGAATACCTGCCCTCCGAATAAGGCCGGACCCCGCCGAGCCGTTTACGGCGGGCCAACCCCGAATGTTTTACGCCCCGCTGCGCGCAGAGTTCGCAGCGCGGTCTTTACTCTAATTTGCTCTTTCAAGACGAGAACGCCATGACCCTGAAGACCATCGAAGGTACTTTCATCGCCCCCAAAGGCAGCTATGCACTGGTGGTTGGCCGCTTCAACAGCTTCGTGGTGGAAAGCCTGGTAAGCGGCGCCGTTGACGCCCTGGTACGTCACGGTGTGAGCGAAAGCGACATCACCATCATCCGCGCCCCGGGTGCTTTCGAAATTCCATTGGTGGCGCAGAAAGTCGCTCAGCGCAGCGAGTACTCGGCCATCATCGCCCTTGGCGCCGTTATTCGTGGCGGCACCCCGCACTTCGAATACGTGGCTGGCGAATGCACCAAGGGCCTGGCCCAGGTGTCCATGGAATTCGGCGTGCCGGTTGCCTTTGGCGTGCTGACCGTTGACTCCATCGAACAAGCTATCGAACGCTCCGGCACCAAAGCTGGCAACAAAGGTGCTGAAGCCGCCCTTTCCGCCCTGGAAATGGTCAGCCTGCTGGCGCAGTTGGAGGCCAAGTGATTAACGACGCAGACGACAGCTTCAACCCCCCGGCAGAGAAAGGCCCGAACGCGCCCACCGGCAAGATCGCGGCCCGTCGCCAGGCCCGCAGCCTGGCTATGCAGGCGCTGTATCAGTGGCATGTAGCGGGTCAGGCGGTTAACGAAATCGAAGCGCAGTTTCGCGTCGACAACGATTTCAGCACGGTCGACGGTGCGTATTTCCGTGAGATTTTGCACGGCGTACCCGCGCATAAAACCGAGATCGACGAAGCGTTCGCGCCATGCCTCGACCGTCCCCAGGAAGAACTGGACCCGGTTGAACTGGCGATCTTGCGCTTGTCCACCTTTGAAATGCTCAAGCGCGTGGACGTGCCGTATCGCGTAGTGATCAACGAAGGTATCGAGCTGGCCAAAGTGTTCGGCGCCACCGACGGGCACAAGTTCGTCAACGGTGTGTTGGACAAATTGGCACCGCGTCTGCGCGCCGCCGAAGTCAACGCTAACAAGCGTTGATCGTGGGTGAGTTTGAGCTGATTCGCCGCTACTTCGCCGCTGCGCCCTGTGCGCTGCCCGGCGAAGGCGTGGTGCAAGGCATAGGCGATGACTGTGCCTTGTTGGCCTTGGCCGCTGGCGAACAGCTGGCGGTTTCCACCGACACCCTGGTGATCGGTGTGCATTTCCCCCACTCCTGCGATGCCTTTTTGCTCGGTCAGCGTGCCTTGGCCGTGGCCACTAGTGATCTAGCCGCCATGGGCGCGGCGCCGCTTGGTTTCACCCTGGCGCTGACCTTGCCGCAAGCCGACCCCGCGTGGCTGCAGGCCTTCGCCGCAGGCCTTAACCAGATGGCACAAGCTTGCGATATGCGCCTGATCGGCGGCGACACCACCCGTGGCCCATTGACCCTGACCCTCACCGTGTTCGGCCGTGTACCGGCTGGCCAGGCGCTGACCCGTGCTGGCGCGCAGGTCGGCGACTTGCTGTGTGTGGGCGGTGCGCTGGGTGATGCGGCGGCGGCGTTGCCGTTGGTGTTGGGCCAGCGTGCGGCCGAGGCGGAAATCGCCGAGCCGCTGTTGGCGCGTTACTGGGCGCCGCAACCGCAGTTGGCGCTGGGCCGGGCGCTGCGCGGCAAAGCTACGGCGGCGCTGGATATCTCCGATGGTTTGGTCGCGGACTGCGGCCATATCGCCTCTGCCTCCAATGTCGCCCTGCATATCGAGCGCGAGCGCCTGCCGCTGTCGCCGGCGGTGCAGCGCTGGCTGGATGCGCCTTCTGCGTGGAACTGCGCGTTAAGCGGTGGCGATGACTATGTATTGGCCTTTACCCTGCCGCAGCGCCATTTGGCCGAGCTGCAACAAGACGGCTGGCCAATAACGGTCATCGGTCGTGTGGTGGCAGGAAAAGGCGTGCACTTATTCGATTCAGCGGGTCACAGCCTTGAGCTGTCTGCGCGCGGTTACTTACATTTCGGGCAACATTCTGGGGGCACGGGTGACTCAAGCGAGCAAGAAAACGGTACCTGATGCACCACCGTCGGTTTGGCGCAATCCTTGGCATTTTCTCGCCTTTGGCTTTGGCTCCGGCACCCTGCCCAAAGCGCCGGGCACCTGGGGCTCGCTGGTTGCACTGCCCTTTATTCCGCTGTGGCAAATGCTCCCCGACTGGGGCTATTGGGTCATGCTCGGGGTCACCATGCTGTTCGGCTTCTGGCTGTGCGGCAAAGTGGCCGATGATTTGCGTGTACATGACCATGAAGGCATCGTCTGGGACGAAATGGTTGGCATGTGGATCACCCTCTGGCTGGTTCCCGAAGGCTGGGGGTGGTTGCTGCTAGGCTTCCTGGTGTTCCGCTTTTACGACATTCTCAAACCCTGGCCCATCCGCTGGATCGACCGCCATGTGCATGGTGGCGTCGGCATCATGCTTGATGATCTGCTGGCTGGCGTGTTCGCCTGGTTGACCATGCAGTTGGCGGTATGGGCGTGGGCGCAGCACTGGTTTGGCTAGCAGTGTGAGTTAGGGATGCACAGCAACGCCTGAGGGAAACGGCTTATGCGTGGCATGTGGTTAGCGGTGATTTTGTTGTTTGGCGTGCCGTGGGCGCAGGCCGCGACACCGATGGAAATTCGCCTGGCTAGTGAAGTCTGGCCCGGGCATACCAATGCCGACGGCACGGGTATGGCTTGGGACATTTTGCGCTTGGTGTTTGAACCTGCCGGTATCACCCTGAAAATCCACACCGTGCCCTACACCCGCTCAGTGGGCTTGGTGCAGCGTGGCGGCGCAGATGCTTTTGTTGGCTCGTACCTCAACGAAGTCCAGGAGGGCGTGTTCTATCCCCACTGGAACTACGATGCCGACCAGATCAGTGCGCTAGGGCTGGTCGATACCGCACCGATCAATCTGCAGAACGTCGGCACATTTCGTCTGGCCTGGGTGCGCGGCTACGCTTACGAGCAATATTTGCCGCATTTGAACCACTACCAGGAAGTTTATCGGCGTGACGGTATCCTCTCCATGCTGGAACTCAAGCACGTCGACTTTTACTTAGACGCTCTTACTGAGGTGCAGGATGTGCTTAACGAAGCCGAGGACAAGTCGCGCTTTCGCATTACCACGCTCACCCAGTTGCCGCTGTACCTGGGCTTTGCCGACACCGCCGATGGCCATGCCCTGGCCACGGTGTTTGATACGCGCATGGAGCAGTTGGTAAAAGACGGTACCTTGCGACCGATATTCGCGCGCTGGCAGCAACCCTATCCCTTTGATTGAAACTCCACGCAACAGGCATGACGTGATGACGAGCAAGAGAATGTACGTGATGGCGGCGGGGCTGCTGAGTCTGCTGGCGATGGGAGTGGCCACCGCGGCCGAGCAGGTGATGGTTGTAGGGCTGTTCCCCGGCGCGGCGGTGATTAACGTTGATGGCGAACGCAAGATGGTCAAAGTCGGCAAGACCGGGCCCGGCGGTGTGGTGGTGGTCAGTGCCGATAACCATGGCGCGGTGCTGCGCGTCGATGGCGTAGAGCGCACCTACCCGCTGCAACGTGAATACAGCCAGGGTTTTGCGGTGCCGATCAAAACCAAGGTCAGTATTGCCAAAGGCATGGGCGGGCATTACTGGATCGCCGGGTCGGCCAACGGTCAGCCGGTGCAGTTTTTGGTCGATACCGGCGCCACCACCGTGGCCATGAACGCAGACCAAGCCCGCCAGTTGGGCATCGACTACCGCGTAGTGGGCAAGCCCACCGTGGTCAGTACCGCCAGTGGCACCATCAATGCCTGGCGCGTGAGCCTGGACAAGGTAAAGGTCGGCGCCATTGAAGTGATTGGCGTCGAAGCAACCGTGGTAGATGGTCCTGCCCCCACCGAGACGCTGCTAGGCATGAGCTTTCTTAGCCGTGTCAGCTGGCGTGAAGAGCAGGGCGTGTTGGTTCTGGAATCCAAACTGTAGGCCTATGACTTACTTGATCAGCCGCCGCACCTTTCTCGCCGCCACTGCGGCATTGCCCTTTGTGTCCGCTTGGGCGGCAGAGCCCAATTACTTTCAGCAACGCCTTGAGCAATTGGAAGGCACCTTTGCTGGGCGCCTCGGTGTTGTCGCGCTCAACACAGTTACCGGCGAGGTGCTGAGCTACCGCGGCGAGGAACGTTTCCCGCTTTGCAGCACCTTTAAAGCCATGCTTGCCGGTGCCATTTTGCAGCGCAGTACGTTAACCCCAGGCTTGTTGGGCGAACGCATTACTTACCGCAAAAGCGACCTGGTGGCCTATTCACCCATCAGCGAAAAACATGTGCAGGACGGCATGACCGTCGCCGAACTCTGCGCCGCCACCGTGCAGTACAGCGATAACGGCGCGGCCAATCTGCTGATGAAACTGGTCGATGGCCCGGACGGCGTGACCACCTTTGCCCGCTCGATTGGCGACAAACACTTTCGCCTGGAGCGTTAGGAAACCGAGCTCAATAGCGCCATTCCCGGCGACCTGCGCGATACCACCACGCCCTTGGCCATGGCCCACAGCCTGAACCGCATGGTGCTGGGCGATGCCTTGCCAGCGGCGCAGCGCCAACAGTTGCACGAGTGGCTTAAGGGCAACACCACGGGCGCCGCGCGAATCCGTGCCGGTCTGCCTGCGAGCTGGCCGGTGGGTGATAAAACCGGTACCGGCGATTACGGCACCACCAATGATGTGGCGGTGATCTGGCCCACAGCAAAAGCGCCCGTGGTGCTGGCGATTTATCTGACGCAAGCCAGCAAAGACGCCGCTGCGCTTAACGAGCCACTGGCCGCGGCGACCCGTATTGTTCTGGATTGGCTGGGCTAGTGGTTATATCGATCAACCGCTTTGATCTTTATGGCCAGCAATTCAGGCTGACCGAGGCCTAAAGCCTGCTGCTACAATGCCGCCCCCGTGCGAAATTCCGCCTCTTTTATTAGGAGCATCCGGTGTCTGTCGTCTTCGTCGCCGCCTCCCAACTGCCAACACCTTTTGCCGTTTTCACCATGCATGGCTTTCTTGAAGAAGCCACCGGCCGTGAACACGTCGCCCTGACCCTGGGCGATTTCACTGATGGTGCGCCGGTACTTGGCCGCCTGCATTCCGAATGCCTGACTGGCGATGCCTTGTTCAGCCTGCGCTGCGACTGCGGTTTCCAATTGGAAGCGGCGTTGGCCGCCATCGCCAAAGAAGGCCGTGGCGTGCTGCTGTATCTGCGCCAGGAAGGCCGTGGCATTGGCCTGATGAACAAAATCCGCGCCTACGAGCTGCAAGACGGCGGCGCCGATACGGTCGAGGCCAACGAGCGTCTGGGTTTTGCCGCTGACCAGCGTGATTACTCAATCTGCCTACCGATGCTGAATCACCTGGGCATCACCTCGCTCAAGCTGATGACCAACAACCCGCGCAAACTCAAAGCGCTGGCGGATATGGGCATTCCGGTGGCCGAGCGTATGCCGCTGCAGATCGAGCATAACCCGCACAACAAGTACTACCTGGCCACCAAGTCCGGCAAGCTCGGCCACCTGCTGGGCAACCAGCATCAAGGTGAGGCTGAGGAAAGCCTGTGACCCGCGCTGACGTGCGCCGCCGCCTGGCCCTCTTGTGGTGGCGGCAACTGGCGCTGACCCTGGCGCCGGTATTGGTGGTTGACCTGTTGTTTGGCGCCGGCCAAACCGTATCGGTGCTGGCCATGCCACTGTTTATCGGTGGCTTGGCCTCCATGTTTGTCAGCCTGCCGTTGTTCAGCGCCTACAAGCGCGGCCTGATTGCCACCGAAAAGGCCCTCGATACCGACGAAGAACCCGCTGCCTGGCTGGACCTTGCCGCCCGCCGTCGACAAGCGTTTCTCGGTGCCGGCTTGCCCGCCTGGATTGCCGCCATCGCTGTGTTTACCGGCCTTGAAGCCATTCCGCTGATCTTGCTTACGCTGTCCAGCGTTGTGCTGCTAAGCCTCTACCGCATTCCCCGCCAGCTCGGCTAATGCGCCTGCTGCTCACCTGCCTGTTCTGCCTGCTGGCCTGGCCGGCTGCGGCGCAGTTGCGGGTGGTGACGCTGGCGCCCTCGCTCAGTGAAATCATGCTGGAACTGGATGCCGCCGATTTATTGGTCGGTGTGCTCGATGGCGGCGAACGGCCAACTGCGCTGGCGCACTTGCCCTCGGTTGGGCGTTACGGGCAGTTGGAAATGGAACGGTTGCTAGCGCTTAAGCCTGATCTGCTCCTGCTTTGGCCGGACAGCATCAGCGCAGCGCAACGCCAGCAGTTGCTTGGCTTTGGCATTCCACTGTTTGAGGCGCAGCCGCAAAAGCTGGAACAGCTTGCCGAGCAGTTCCAGGCGATTGGCGAGCGGGTTGGGCGCGGCGAAACGGGCCGGCAACGCGCCGCTGAGTTTCGGCAACGCTTGGCCATGTTAAAGCAGCGTTATCAGCGTGACGTGCCGTTGCCGGTGTTTTACCAGATCTGGAATTCACCGCTGTACACCGTCGGTGGTGAGCAAATCATTAGCGATGCGCTGACGGTGTGTGGCGCGAAGAACGTTTTCGCCGCCCTCAAACTTCCGGCGCCGCAGGTGAGTGTCGAAGCGGTGCTGGGTCGCGATCCCCACGTGATCATCGCCGGCGACTCTGCTCAGTTGGAAGGCTGGAGCAAGTGGCCGGGGCTCTCCGCTGTCCGTCGCAAACAATTGCTGGTGCTGCCCAACAAAGGTATCGAGCGGCCGAGTTTGCAGATGCTGGAGGCGACCGAGCAACTTTGCCAGGCCTTGGCAGCGATGCGCTGATCCGCTCACTTCCGTCGGCCCCGCCTGCGCGGGGCCGACGGAGATTGGTTTTAGAGCGCCGGGGTCCAGACAAAGCCGAGGGTCGCGCTGCGGCCTTCTTCGCGGTAGGCGTAGTAGCTGCTGTCGTGGCTATACAAAGCCCGGCTGTAGTCCTTGTCCAACAGATTATCGACTTTGAATTGCAGGGTGAGCTCGCCGCTGGCCTGCCAACTGCTGCGCAAACCTAGCAAGCCATAGCCTGGCAGCTCGCGGGTGTTGCCGACGTCGTCGTAGCTGCTGCTGACCGCTTGCCAATTGGCGCCCAGGCCGAGCTTGCCGAAGCGGCGGTCGACATCCAGGTTTAGCGTGCGCTTGGCGCGGCGTTGCAGGGCTTTGCCGGTTTCGCGGTCGCGGGCGTCCAGCCAATTGGCGTTAGCGGTGGCCTGCCAGCCCAGAACATCGCGCGCCAGGGTCAGTTCGACGCCCTGCAGGCGGGCCTTATTCAGGTTTACCGCGCAGTAGAGAAAGGTGGTCGGGTCGCAGAGCACGGTGCTGATCAGGTCGCGCACTTCATTGCGATAGGCAGCCAGGCTCCAGCGCGTGCTGATGTGCTCGCCGCGCAGTTGCAGTTCATAGGTTTTCGAGCGCTCGGGGGCAAGGCTGGGGTTGCCGATATAGCCGTTGCCGTCATCCGGCCAGTACAGCTCGTTGTAGGTTGGCGCGCGGAAACCTTCGCTGTAGGAGGCGATCAGCGACGTGGTTGCGCCCAGCGGCACGGTGAGGGCGCCGTTCCACGTGTTTTCGCTACCAAACTGCTGGTTCTTGTCATGCCGCAACCCCAACTCGGTGGCAAACCAGTCGCCCTGAAAACGGTGCTGCACATAGGCCGCCCCGTTCCAGCGGTTTTGCTGGTCGTATTCGGTGCTGCTGTGCAATTGGTCCTCGTACCAATCCACGCCCGCCAGCACCGTATGCTGGTCGTCCAGTTGCAGGGTGTTTAGCCAACCGAAGGAGTCGCGGTAGGTGTTGAACACACTGACTTCGTCGCTGAGCTTGTCTTGGCTCTTCTGCCGGCTTTCGCTGTGGCCGATTTCCCAGCGGCTGTTCCACACCTCGTTGAACTGCGCATCGATAAAACCGCTGGCGCTGCTCAGGCTGAAGTCGGTGTAGGGCTGCTGTGGATAACTGAGGAAGGTGCTCATATCGAAGCGGCCAAACGGGTTGTCGTACTCGTTGCGCCCGCGTTGATCGAGCACGCTGATGCCGCCCTCCAGGCGCTCGCTGAACTGGTGGCTGAGGTTGAAGCTCAGCGCCTTGTTGCGGTAGGTGTCGTGGTCGTTGTCGGAGGCGTAGGAGGGGCCGGTGCGATCAATGCCAGCGGTTTCGTCGAGGCTGCCATTGAGGCTAAAACGGGTTTGCTCATCGCCGCCACTAAGGCCCACGCTGCGTTGCCAACTTTGATGGCTGCCGGCGCTTACCGCCAGGCTTGGCTGCAAGCCACTGGCGCCACGGCGAGTGAAAATCTGCACCACGCCGCCAATGGCATCGCTGCCATACAACGCCGAGCGCGAGCCGCGTACCACTTCAATGCGCTCGATCTGCTCCAGGCTCAGGTATTGCAAGCTGGCACCGCCATCGGAGGCCGAGCCGATGCGCTGGCCGTCGACCAAGAGCAGGCTTTGCGTGTTGCTGGCGCCGCGAATAAACAGCGAGGTATTGCTGCCGCGTCCACCGTTTTGCACCAGTTGCACGCCGGGAACCCGGCTGAGCAAGTCGGTGATAGAGCTCGGTTGCAGGCGCTCGATATCGGCGCGGGTAAACACCGTGGCGGCGGCGGTGGCCTGGTTTAACGGTTCGGCGCCGCGGCCGGAGGTGATTACGGTTTCTTCCAGCCGCAGGGCATTTTCACTGCTTTGCCCGTGGGCAAGCAGGGGCAGAAACAACGCCGGCAGGGCGAGGTGAATGGCTTTCATGGCAGATCCTCAAAAGAAATATTTGAGGAGGGCATAGGCAAGCGCGGCAAACCTCGCGGCCGCCTGCGCTTGATGGTGCTGCCCTCCGCAACACCAGTCGATTCCGCACAGGCCGGTCTCCGGGCTTTCGACTGAAAGAACCACTTTCCTGCCGCGATCACCTTCCCAGGTAAAACCCAGTGGTGTGTCGATCGGGCATGCAGCACGGCTGCGGTCGATTACCGTTGCGGGGGCAGCGCCGGCCTGGCTCGTTATGAGCGCACCGGCTTCCCGTTTAACGCCCGCTTCCCCTGGTTAACAGCGGGAAGCGGGCGCACCTGATTGGATAAACGCCGGGCACGTTAACGGGGTAGGTGGGGTGGGTCAAGGCGAGTGTGAATGACGGGCCGCGCCCGCGCGGGGACGACGGTGTCGTTGCTACCAGCCCGTCGCCCCCGCGTAGGCGGGGGCCCAGGTGCGGCGCTGGCACTGAGACTACGTAGTCGACTCCGTCTGTCCCAACCGACTCGCCGCCTTATGCAGGTCTAACACCAAACGCTCCAACGCCCGTGCGGCAAGCTGGGTTTGGTTGGCCGCCTGAGCACTTTGCCCGGCGCCGTTGCTGATGGTCTGCGCTTGCCGGTTGGCGGCTTGGGCGCTGTCGCGTTGCGATTGCATAGCGCGGCTGATCTGGCCGATCTGGCTTTGCATGCCGGCCACTTCCTGGTGAATGCGCTGCAAGGCATGGTCGGCCAGGTTGGCCTGTTCCACGCTGGTTTCTGCGCTCTGTTGGCATTGCTGCATCGAGCCTACGGCCTGCACGGCCTGCTGGCGCATGCTGTCCAGGCTCTGGGCGATGGCCTGGGTGGCTTCGGCCGTGCGCCGCGCCAGGTTGCGCACTTCATCGGCGACCACGGCAAAGCCGCGGCCGCTATCGCCGGCGCGGGCCGCTTCGATGGCGGCGTTAAGGGCCAGCAGGTTGGTTTGCTCGGCAATGCCGCGGATGGTCTCGCTGATGTGCTGCACCGCCAGGGTGTTTTCGCTGAGACCTTCAATAGTGGCGGTGGCTTCAACCACCTGTTGCGCTAAGTGGTTGATCTCGGCGGTGGTGCGCTGCACCACCTGCGCGCCTTCTTCGGCCAGTTGTAGCGCCTGCCGGGAGGCCTGTTCGCTGCCCAGAATATGCTCGGTCATGGCACTGATACTAAGGCTCACACCCTCGGTCGCCTCTGCCGTAGCCAGTGCCGCGCTGCTCTGCTGGTTGGCACACAGGCTCACGGTGCCGGAGCTTTGGTTCAGCGCCTCGCTGGTGTGATTTAGGGCGCTACCAGCGCAGACAATGCTCTGCATGGTGTCGTCCATTTTGTCGACAAAGCTGTTGACCCAACCGGCCAGCGAGCCGGTTTCGTCGGCTTGCAGATTTTTGTCGGTAAAACGCTTGCTCAGCGGTGCACCACACTCGGCGGTATCAAGGAAAAAATCACACAGCGCCTGCAGCTTCTGGCTGCGCGGACGCAAGCTGAAATACCAGAAATTCAGCAATACCAAAGCAGTACTAACGCCGAGGGTCCACGGCAGTTGCTCGCTATGCCAATCAAACGCCTGGTGGGCGCCAACCAGCAAGGTTGCCGCACCACCGATATTTAGCAACAGCGCTTTGAGCAGGGTGTAACTCAGGCTGCGCGGGCGATAGACCTCTTCCAGGTCGCCCTCGCACATCATCCCCCAGGTGTCCGGCGAACCAGGCAGGTTTAGGGTCAGGCCGGCGCCGACTACGGGCACGCGGCGGTAATCCGGGTAACCGGGGTAGAGCACAAACATATTGCTGCCGCGGCGGATGGTCTCGCGCACGCCGGGGTGCAGTTCTTTACTCGCCGGGTCGGTAAAACGCAGTTCGAATTCGGTGTGCTGGCGCACACGTACGGTGCCAAAGGGGGTGTGCACGCCATCCTTGAGGTTTTCGCCGGCAGTAAAGGTGTTGTCTTCAAAGCGCGAGCGCGACAGGGCGGTGCCGGGGGCGATGCTGGGGTCGTACACCGACCTGATCATAAACAGGTAGTTGTCACCGGAATCGCGATATACATGGCCGGCTTCGCGTTGGATCAGGTCGCTCATGACATCGTTGGGAATACGCGCGCACAGACACCCTACGGTTTTACCCGCGACCTGCAGTGGCTGGTGAAACATCAGCGTTACTGCATCGTGAAAACGTGAGGTGGTGGCGCCTAGGGCTTGGGTAACCTCGTCGCGATAGGGGCCTTGCAGAAAGGGCGCTTGCAGCCCGGCAGCGAGGGCTTTGAGGTCATGGCGTTGGCCGACTCGCGGCGCATGGCTGGAGCCGAGAATGGTGCCTTGAAGGTCGACTACAAATAACTCGGACACCTCGCGCATTGGCGCCCCAATAGCGTGCAGTTGCTGGGCATCCAGGCGCGGCCATTGCTCGGTGAGGGTGGCGGCGACCTGCTGCAATTGTTGCCAATATTGTGCGGTCCAGCCTAGGAGCAGGTTCGCCCGCGTCTGAGCCATGCCGCTAAAGGTCTTCTCCAGGCGTGGGGCCTGGCTGCGATTGATCAGACTGGCCCAGCGCAAGGCCCACTTACTGTGGGCGCCTAACCAAGGCAGCCAGTGTTTTTCCCGGCCACTCAAGGCCATTTGATGACTTTTCAACTGCATGTCGGTGCTCGCAAATGGCAATGCTGGGCCTAGCGTGAGCAGCGCATATTGCAAAATCAGGACCGCTGATCGGCGTTGATGGCAGATTGCTGGCGCGATGACGTGATTTGCCAGGTGAATGTCGCTTTTCAAATGGAGGGTACGTTTCCGGCTGATTTCCAACGGCTTTTGGCGGACGTGCTGCACGGCTTTGGTGCGGGCCAATGTGCAGTGCTGCGTAAGGAAATTCCTTCGGCTTGCGTCAAGTCAAGATCCGCTTTGTCGCAGCTTTCTAGACTGGCTACCCCTGTTCTTCTCGGACCGTTGCCATGCTTGAAGCCATTCACTGGGATGCTGACCTGATTCGTCGCTACGATCACCCCGGTCCGCGCTACACGTCGTACCCGACAGCCCTGCAATTTAGCGATCAGGTTGCAGGTAACGCCTTGGTGCAAGCCTTGGGCGAAAGCCGCAAAGCGCTGCGGCCGCTCTCGGTGTACGTGCATGTGCCGTTCTGCGCCAATATTTGCTACTACTGTGGTTGCAACAAAGTCATCACCAAAGACCGTGGCCGCGCGGTGCCGTACCTGCAGCGTCTGCATGAAGAAATCAGCCGCATCGCCAGCCAACTCGACCGTCGTCAGGTGGTCGAGCAACTGCATTTTGGCGGCGGTACGCCGACCTTTCTCGGTCATACCGAACTGCGCGAGCTGATGCGTCACCTGCGGGAGAACTTCACCTTGCTGGACGGTGATAGTGGCGACTACGGTATCGAGATCGACCCGCGCGAAGCCGATTGGTCGACCATGGGCCTGCTGCGTGAGTTGGGCTTCAACCGCGTGAGCCTGGGCGTGCAAGACCTCGACCCGCAGGTGCAACAAGCGGTCAATCGCCTGCAAAGCTTTGAGCAGACCCGCGCTATTGTCGAAGCCGCCTGGACCCTGCAATTTCGCTCAGTGAATATCGACCTGATCTACGGCCTGCCCAAGCAGACGCCCGACCGTTTTGCCACCACGGTGGAGAAAGTTATTGAGCTGCAGCCGGATCGCCTGTCGCTGTTCAACTACGCCCACCTGCCTGAACGCTTTTTGCCGCAGCGGCGCATCAATGCCGACGACCTGCCAAGCCCGGCCGCCAAGCTGGAAATGTTGCAGCGCAGCATCGAACAGCTGACCGCAGCGGGTTACGTGTATATCGGCATGGACCACTTTGCCTTGCCCGACGACGAACTGGCCGTCGCTCAGGAAGACGGCATGCTGCGGCGCAATTTTCAGGGCTACACCACCCACGGTCATTGCGACCTGGTGGGCTTGGGGGTGTCGGCTATCAGCCAGTTGGGTGACCTGTATTGCCAGAACAGCAGCGACCTGGGGCGTTACACCGCCGCCATCGACGCCGGCCATTCGGCAGTGGAACGTGGCCTGTTGTGCAACGAAGACGACCGTGTTCGCCGGGCAGTTATTCAACAGCTGATTTGTGCGTTCAAATTGGACTTCAGCCAGATTGAGAGCAGTTTCAACATTGAGTTTCGCGGCTATTTTTCTGAGCTTTGGCCACAGCTACAGCAGTTTGCCCGGGATGGCCTGATCAGCCTGAATGATCGGGGTATTGAAGTGCTTCCCGCCGGCCGGCTACTGGTGCGTTCAGTGTGTATGCTGTTCGACCGCTACCTGAGCGAGCAAAACAGTCGGCGCTTTTCGCGGGTGATCTAGTCAGGGGCGCCGTGCGCACCGGGGCGATCATGGAGCGTCCTGGTGCACACAGCACACCCTACGTAATTAGCTGCTTTTGTAGGGTGTGCTATGCGCACCAAGCGATGGTGCGGCTTACAGTGGTTACTGACTGAGCAACGCCAGCCGCGCGCTGATGGCCGCTTCGATACCGGCAGTATCCAAACCGCATTCAGCCAGCATGGTTGCCGGTTTGGCGTGCTCAACGTAGGTATCTGGCAAACCCAAGTGCAGCACCGACTTGAGGATATTTTCCCGCGCCAGGAACTCGCTTACCGCCGCGCCAGCGCCGCCCATGATCGAGTTTTCTTCGATGGTCACCAGCAGCTCATGCTCGGCTGCCATTTGCAGTACCAAGGCTTCGTCCAGCGGTTTGACGAAGCGCATGTCTACCACTGTGGCATCCAGTTTTTCCGCTACCAGCAGGGCTTCGGTGAGTTGCACGCCGAACACCAGCATGGCCACGCCCGAGCCTTTGCGCCGCACCACGCCTTTACCAATTTCCAGCGGCACCAGGGCCGGGTCGATTTCGGCATTTGGGCCTGAGCCACGGGGATAACGCACGGCCGCCGGGCCATTGAACAGGTAGCCGGTGGTCAGCATGCGGCGCAGTTCATTTTCATCACTCGGCGTCATCACCACGATGCCGGGAATGCAGCGCAGGTACGACAAATCGAAGCTACCCGCATGTGTCGGGCCGTCTTCGCCGACCAAACCGGCCCGGTCGATAGCAAACAGCACATCCAAGTGCTGCACCGCTACGTCGTGAATCAGTTGGTCATAGCCGCGTTGCAAAAAGGTCGAGTAAATCGCCACCACCGGCTTGGCGCCTTCGCAGGCCATGCCGGCAGCGAGGGTGACGGCGTGTTGCTCAGCAATCGCCACGTCGAAATAACGCTTGGGGAAGCGCTCGCTAAAGGCCACCAGATCGGAGCCTTCTTTCATTGCCGGGGTAATGCCAGTCAGGCGCGCATCGGCTTCGGCCATATCGCACAACCATTGGCCAAACACCGCCGAATACTTCGGCCCGCTAGCAGGCTTTGGCGCGACCGGCGCGTTGACTGGTTCCAGCTTGGTGATGGCGTGGTAGCCGATTGGGTCCAGCTCGGCGGGGGCGAAGCCTTTGCCTTTTTTGGTGATCACATGCAGAAACTGCGGGCCTTCCAGTTCACGCATATTGCGCAGCGTAGTGATCAAGGTCGGCAGGTCGTGGCCGTCGATGGGGCCGATATAGTTCCAGCCCAGCTCTTCAAACAAGGTGCCGGACACCAGCATGCCCTTGGCGTGCTCTTCGGTTTTACGGGCGATTTCCCAGGCGCCGGGCAAGCGCGACAGCACTTTTTTGCTGCCCTCGCGCATGTTGGCGTAGGTACGACTGGAAAGAATCTTGGCCAGGTGATTGGACAAGCCGCCGACGTTTTTCGAAATCGACATATCGTTGTCGTTCAGCACCACCAGCATATTGGCCTTTACGTCGGAGGCGTGGTTCAACGCCTCGAATGCCATGCCGGCGGTGAGTGCGCCATCACCAATCACCGCCACCGATTTACGCTTACTGCCTTGCAGCTGAGCAGCAATCGCCATGCCCAGCGCGGCGCTGATGGAGGTGCTGGAATGGCCGACGCCAAAGGTGTCGTACTCGCTTTCGCTACGGCGCGGGAAGGCGGCGATGCCGTCTTTTTGCCGTAACGTATGCATACGCTCACGGCGGCCGGTGAGGATCTTGTGCGGGTAGGCTTGGTGGCCGACATCCCACACCAGACGGTCATCCGGGGTATCAAAGACGTAATGCAGCGCGATGGTCAGCTCAATAACACCCAGGCCTGCGCCAAAGTGGCCGCCGGTCTTGCCGACGGTGTAGAGCAGTTCCTGGCGCAACTCATCGGCGAGGATTTCCAGCTCGGCCTCGCCCAGGCGACGCAGACCAACAGGCGTCTCTGCACGGTCGAGCAGAGGCGTAGCGGGGCGTTCGCGGGGGATCTCGTGAAACGTCGTGGGCATCAGGCAATCGTTATAGGTATAAAAGATGGCGCAGTTTACCTGATGCCGGTGGCCTTTTCGTAGGGTGCGCGTGACGCACTCTGGCAAATACCGATGTCCGGGGCTTTTGTAGGGCTTTTAGCCGTCGCGCTCAACGCTGGGTGGGTAGTGCCTGCGCGGCTACCCATCCAGCGCGTAGCGCTCAGATCACTTATCGCGATCCACCGCAAACGCCGACCAGGCCTGGCGGCTTGGCATGATTTCCAGGCGGTTGATGTTGATGTGGTCCGGCAAGCTCGCCACGTAGTAGATCTGCTCGGCGATATCCTCGGCGCTTAGCGGCGTGGTGGTGCCGTACATAGCATCGGAAGCTGCTTGGTTGCCCTTGGTGCGCACCAAGGTGAATTCGGTTTCGGCCATGCCCGGGGCAATATCGGTTACCCGAACGCCGGTGGCAATCAGGTCGCAGCGCAGGTTATAGCTGAACTGCTTAACAAACGCCTTGCTCGCGCCATACACATGGCCACCCGGATACGGCCATTCGCCGGCCACTGAGCCAATGTTAACGATGCTGGCGCCGGCACCGGTTTCCAGCAGCTTGGGCAGTACCGCGTGGGTGACGTTAACCAGGCCGGTGATATTGGTGTCGATCATGGTGTGCCAATCTTCCAGAGCCACCTTCTGCGCTGGCTCCGGGGCCAGGGCCAGGCCAGCGTTGTTGATCAGGCTGCGGATCTGGCGAAAGCCTTCGGGCAGGTCATCAACCATCTTCTGCACGGCAACTGAGTCGCGCACATCCAGCGTGGCGATATGCACCGGCACCTTGGCAGCCAGTTCTTTTTGCAGCTCCACCAAGCGTTCTTCACGACGCCCGCTCAGCACCAGGGACCAGCCCGCTTCGGCGAAACGCCGCGCAGTGGCCCGGCCAAAACCCGATGTTGCTCCTGTGATAAATACCACCTTGCTCATTGCTTACCTCGTCTTCACGGCGACTGAGGAGCTGTCAGTGGGACAGCTCGAGAAATTTGCGCACCCGGTCGGTGTCCGGGTTGCTGAAGAATTTTTCCGGCGCTGATTTTTCAATGATCAGGCCGCGGTCAAGAAACACCACCTGGTCGGACACTGCGCGAGCAAATTCCATTTCGTGGGTCACCACGATCATGGTGTAGCCCTCGCTGGACAGGTTCTTCATAACCGTCAGCACCTCGCCGACCCGCTCGGGGTCGAGCGCTGAGGTGGGTTCGTCGAACAATATCACTTCCGGGCTCATGGCCAGCGCGCGGGCTATGGCTACGCGCTGTTTTTGCCCGCCCGACAGGGTAAAGGGATAGGCGTCTTTGCGCTCGGCCAGGCCGACTTTTTCCAGCAACTGTTCGGCGATAGCGCGGGCTTGGTCTTTCGCCATGCCTTTTACATAGATAGGCGCTTCCATCACGTTCTGGATCACCGTGAGGTGCGGCCACAGGTTAAAACCCTGGAACACCATGCCGGTTTTGGCGCGCAGGGTGGCCAGTTCTTTGTTGGTCATTTTGCGCCCGGCTTGTTCGTTTACGCCGATGCGCTGGCCGGCGATATGAATGCTGCCGCGATCGGGTACTTCCAGCCAGTTGATGCAGCGCAGCATGGTCGATTTACCCGAACCTGAAGAGCCCAGCACGCTCACCACTTCGCCCTTTTTTACTTCCAGATCGATATCGCGTAACACCTCGATATCACCGAAGCTTTTCGACATGCGCTTGATGCTTACCGCCGGTACGGCAGCGTTTTCCACGGCGTTAGACATAATCAAAACCTCGTTTGGCGCCAAAGCGGCCGGCCCATTTGAGTGCCAGTTCCAGACCGATGCTGATCAACCAATACAGGCCGATGACCAGCACAAAGGCTTGGGTGGGGATGAAATAGGTGGACTGCGCCGAGTTGGCGGCGGCGGTGAGTTCCTGCACGGTGATGATGGTCAGGAACGCAGTGTCTTTCAGGGCAATGATCAGTTGGTTGCCCAGCAGTGGCCGGGTTTTGATCACCAGCTGCGGCAGGATAATCCGCCAGAACAAGCGCCCCGGGGTAAAGCCATGGGCCTTGGCCGCTTCCACATAACCCTCGGGCATCACCAGGCGCGCGCCGCGCAAGATCTCGGCGAAGTAGGCGGCGTGGTAAATGATCAGGCTGATAAACCCGGCGGTCCAGGCGTCCATCCGCAGGCCAATTTGCGGCAGGCCGTAGTACAGCAGGTAAGCCAAAATCAGAAAGGGCAGGGTGCGCATCAAGTTCATCAGCGCCCGAATCGTCCAGGAAAGGCGGTCACCTTCCTCCAGCCGATACACCGCCAGGCAACCCAGCACAAAGGCGCACAAGGTCGACAACACAAACAGCACCAAGGTGCCGATCAGGCCGTTGACAAAGGTCTCGCGGGCTTCCCATAAAATCGTCCATTCGGTCATCTCGCACGCCCCTTACATGGCCAGTCGGTTGGCTTTCTTTTCCGCCATTGCTTGCAGCTTGAGCAGCACGCTGATGATCAGCATGTACAGCAAGGCGGCGCACAGAATCGGCGGTAAAGGTTCGTAAGTAACCGCAGAAATGCGGTTGGTGACGCGGGTCAGATCGACAATGCCGATCACCGCAATGGCCGGGCTGCCCTTGATCAAAAACGACATCTCGTTGACCAGGCCAGGCAGGCTGCTGGTGATCATCTGCGGCAACATGATGCGGCGGAAGAACACCGCACCGGTCATGCCGCAGGCCAGCGCCGCTTCCTTCTGGTCGCGGGAAAAGCTCATAAATGCCGCTCGCCAGACCTCGGCATTAAAAGCTGCCGTGTTCAGGGTCATGGCGACGATGGCGGCGGTATTGCGGTTCATGTTGATGCCAAACATCGGCGCCGACAGAAACAGAAACAGCACAAAGGTCACCAGCGGTGTGGCGCGCGCCAGGCTGACGTAAAGCACCAACAGTTGTTCCACAAATGGGATCTTGGCCATGCGCAGCAGCGCGACGCCAAGGCCCAAAACAACACCCAGGGCGATGGCGATACCGCAGAGCCACAAGGTGGTCCAGGCGCCTTCCAACAATAACAACCAGGCTTGACCGGTCATGCCTCGGCTCCTTATTCAAAACGGGGGGATGCGAGCGTCGACGCACGTCTGGCAAAACAGAAGCAAAGCGGGGGCCAGGTGTGGATATCGCTAACCACACACCGTCATTCCCGCGAAGGCGGGAATCCAGAATTTGTCAGGAGAACGATGTCTGGCGGGCCATTCTGGTTTATCGCCAGCCCGGTGGGTCCCCGCCTGCGCGGGGACGACGGCGTAGAAACTTACATGCCAGCCAGTTTGTGGAACTGCTCAACGTTGGTGATGGGCTCTTTCGGCATATCCGGGAAGGCCTCGCCAAACCACTTGGTTTGCAGGGCTGCCAAACGCCCGTTGGCGCGCACTTTGTCCATAAAGCCGGTGAGGAACTTCAGCAGCTCCGGGCTGCTTTTCGGCATTGGCCAGGCGGCGAAACCAGGGCCGGACACGGCGATGCCTTTGGCAAAAGTGTCCCCACGGGTTTTGATCAGATCGTTTACCGAGATCAGTGCGTTGACGGCATAGTCCAAGCGGCCGTTGGCCAGGTCCGCATACACCTCTGGGTAGGATTGGTATTCGACCACCTTGCCCATCTCGCAGCCTTTTTCTTTCATCATCGCTTTCAGCTCAGGCAGGCGAGCCAGCAAGGCACTACCGGCTTGTACGCCAACGGTTTTGCCGCACAGGCTGGCGATATCGCTCAGGCTCTTATCGTTGGCGCGCTTTACGTAATAGTGCTGGGCGCTGGCGAACGGCGGGGTGAAGTTGAATACGCGCAGGCGCTCGTCGGTTACCAGCGCGCCGGTGAAGGCCACGTCGTATTGGCCGGACGACACCGAAGCCAGCAGGCCGGTCCACGGCAGGATGTCCTGCTTCACATCGATTTTCTGTTCCTTGGCATAGGCCATCAGGTCTTCCAGCAGCTCTTTATGGAAGCCTTCTGGCTTGCCATCAACGATGTAGTTGAACGGCGCGTAGTCGTCTTCGGTCGCCACGGTGAGCACGCCTTTGCTCTTCACTTCATCGAGATCAGCGTGGGCGAACGGGGCGACCAGCACCAAGCTGGCGAGGGTCAGCTTGCGCAACAGGCCAAGCGATTTGAGGGCCAGCGAACCGTTGTTCGTGTGCTTCATCTTTGCTGCTCCAGTTGTCATAAGGGGTGAGCCCGGCCGCTTCATGAGGGGGCCTTTGTGTGGTGGCTGGAAACAACCATAGAGAGGCATCTGGCCCTAGGGATAGGTGCAGTTTTGGCCATTCGACTGGCCAGTGCCGAGGGCAAAAACCATGGCGCGCTCCTTGCAAAGCTCACCGATCGGCAAGCGAGTAAATGGCCATGATCGATCACTTATTTCATCTGGATTTCGACCACCAGCGCGGCCTTCAAGAGCAACTGCGTGAGTCGCTGGTGTCGACCATTCTCGGCGGTGGTTTCCCCGCTGATGAGCCGCTGCCGTCATGCCGCAAGCTGTCGCAGCAGCTATCGATTTCCCGTAACACCGTGGCCCTGGTGTACGAAAGCCTGCTCGACAACGGCTACCTGGTCAGCCGCCCGCGCAGCGGTTACTACCTGCACCCAGACTATTGCGGCGCCGACTTCGACGACAGCGTGCTGCGCATGACTCCCCAGCGCCAACCCGAACACAGCGACGACGGCATAGGCGAACGTGCACCGAATTGGGCTGCGCGCTTCAAAATGCAGCCCAGCCTGAAGCATGGCGTGCTGCGCCCGAGCAATTGGCCGGGCTTTACCTATCCGTTTGTGTATGGCCAGCCGATCCGCGATCTGTTTCCCCTGGAACGCTGGCGCGAAGTGTCGCGCAACACCCTGCGCAGCGAACGCGACCAAGGCTGGATGCGCGACCGCTTCGACCGCGACGATGAAATGCTGGTGGAGCAACTGCGCACCCGCGTGCTGCCCAAACGCGGCATCTGGGCGCGGGCCGATGAAATTCTGGTGACCCTCGGTTCGCAGAACGCGCTGTATCTACTCGCCACCTTGCTAATGGGCAAAGGCGTAAAAGTCGCCGTAGAAAACCCCGGCTTTCGCGATGCCCTGAGCATCTTCGACCTGCAAGGCGCCCAGGTGCAGCTGCAGGATATCGACCGCGAAGGCTTGGTGGTCGACTCGCGCCTGAACGACTGCGAATACCTGTACGTCACCCCCGGTCACCAAGTACCCACCGGCATTGCCATGAGTAGCGAGCGCCGTGGCGAACTGCTGCGGCAGATTCGGGAACATGATCAGGTGCTGATCGAAGACGACTACGACGCCGAACTCAACCTCGACAACCACCCGCAACCGGCACTGAAAGCCAGCGACAGCCATGGTCGGGTGATTTACCTGAGCAGCCTGTCGAAAGCGTTTTCGCCGGGGCTGCGCATTGGCTATATGGTCGCCGACGCCGAATTGATTGATGAACTGCGCGCGCTACGCCGCTTGATGTACCGCCATCCACCGTTGAACAACCAACGCATGCTGGCCGAGTTTCTTGCCCAAGGGCATTACGACGCGCACCTGCGCCGGTTCCGTGAAGAACACGCGCGGCGACGGGAGACATTAAGCGCGGCGCTGAGCGAGCATTTGCCCAGTTGCGAACATGTGGGTAGCCCTGGCGCCAGCGCGTTTTGGCTGGCGGCACCGGCCGGCGTAGACACGCAAAAGTTGGCCTGGGCGGCGGCGCAGCAAAGTGTCTTGATTGAATCCGGCGCGCAGTTTTTCTTTGGCCAGCATGTGCCAGCGAATTTTATGCGTTTGGGTTTTCACGCCATTGATGCCGAGCGCATCGGGCCGGGGATTCAGGTGTTGGGTGAGGTGTTGGAGCGGTTGTAGATCAAGATCAAGGGCCCCTCACCCCTAGCCCCTCTCCCGCAAGCGGGCGAGGGGAACTCATCTCAGATCTATCGGCAATACTGCGTAAAGCCCCGGGCTTTGGTCGTTACTCAAACCGGCGGCAATTTATCCACAAGCGGCGCCACTGGCTTTTCCGCCTTCAACAAATCGCGAATCTCGGTCAGCAGCACCACCTCAGCGGTGGGCGCAGCTGGCGCTTTGGCCTGTTCTTTGTGCAATTTGCTGATCGCCTTAACGCCCATAAAAATCGCGAAGGCCACGATCAGAAAGTCCAGGCAGGTTTGCAGAAACTTACCGTAAGCCAGCAGCACTGCGGGCTTATCGTCTACCGCCGCTTTGAGTGTGATCGCCAGGTCGGAAAAATCCACGCCGCCAATCAATAGGCCCAACGGCGGCATGATTACATCACCTACAAACGACGAAACGATCTTGCCGAACGCCGCGCCAATAATGATCCCCACGGCCATGTCGACCACATTGCCTTTCACGGCAAACGCTTTGAAATCGTTAAGTAAGCTCATACGTGAAGTCCCTGCTGTTGATAGTGATGGTGGGCAGTGTAGAGCAGCGCTGGCGCCACTCCCAGCTTCAAGTGACCCGCCCTGGTGCCTGGTGTTCCGCGTTTTTGCCGCTGGTCTAGGCTGTAAGGGCTAACCCACCCACTGCAACAGGAGACGGCCCATGACCCTCGAACACCATCCGCTGCACAAGGAGTTCCCCGAGTTCGAAGGGGAGCTGCAACGGTTGCTGAGCCAGGACGCCCACTTCAGCAAACTGGCGGGCGAGTATTCGGCCCTCGATAAACAGATTTTCCAAGTGGAGGACGGCCGCCATGCCATGGACGATATGGCGCTTAAGGCGCTAAAGACCGAGCGGGTGAGGCTCAATCTGGAAATTTCCCGACAACTGCAACAGGCGGCTGGCAAAAGCTGAGACCTTGGCCACCGGCGCCGGTAGCTGAGCTATCATCGGCGCTTTTCGGCGAGGGGGTTGAGATGGCCAAGGCCAAGCGTATGTATGGCTGCACCGAGTGCGGTGCGACCTTCCCCAAGTGGGCCGGCCAGTGCGGCGAATGCGGCGCCTGGAACACCCTGGTTGAAAGCATGATCGAGGTCGGCAGCGAAACCGCCGCCAGCGGCCGTGCCGGCTGGGCCGGGCAACAGGCGCAGCTGAAAACCCTGGCTGAAGTCAGCGTGGAAGAAATGCCGCGCTTTTCCACCGCTTCGGCCGAGCTGGACCGCGTGCTCGGTGGCGGCCTGGTCGATGGCTCGGTGGTGCTGATTGGCGGCGACCCTGGTATCGGCAAGTCGACTATCTTGCTGCAAACCCTGTGCAATATCGCCACGCGCATGCCAGCGCTGTATGTCACTGGCGAAGAATCCCAGCAGCAGGTAGCCATGCGCGCCCGTCGTCTGGGTTTGCCAGAAGACAAACTCAAGGTGATGACCGAAACCTGTATCGAACAAATCATTGCCACGGCCAAAGTCGAAAAACCCAAGGTGATGGTGATCGACTCGATCCAGACCATCTTTACCGAGCAATTGCAGTCCGCCCCCGGTGGCGTCGCCCAGGTGCGGGAGAGCGCGGCCTTGCTGGTGCGCTATGCCAAGCAGAGCGGCACGGCGATTTTCCTGGTTGGCCACGTGACCAAAGAAGGCGCGCTGGCCGGGCCGCGGGTGCTGGAGCATATGGTCGACACCGTGCTGTATTTCGAAGGCGAGTCCGATGGGCGTTATCGCCTGCTACGGGCGGTGAAAAACCGTTTTGGCGCGGTCAACGAACTGGGCGTATTTGCCATGACTGACCGGGGCTTGAAAGAGGTGTCCAACCCCTCGGCAATCTTTCTTACCCGCGCCCAGGAAGAAGTACCGGGCAGCGTGGTGATGGCCACCTGGGAAGGCACCAGGCCGATGCTGATCGAAGTACAAGCCTTGGTCGACACCAGCCACCTCGCCAACCCTCGACGAGTAACCGTAGGCTTGGACCAGAATCGGCTGGCCATGTTGCTGGCGGTATTGCACCGCCACGGCGGTATTCCAACCCATGATCAGGACGTGTTTTTAAACGTGGTCGGCGGTGTGAAAGTGATGGAAACCGCATCGGACTTGGCGCTGATGGCGGCAGTGATGTCCAGCCTGCGCAACCGGCCGCTGCCCCATGACTTGCTGGTGTTTGGCGAGGTGGGGTTATCCGGCGAAGTGCGCCCGGTGCCCAGTGGTCAGGAGCGCTTGAAAGAGGCCGGCAAACACGGTTTTAAACGCGCCATCGTGCCCAAAGGCAACGCGCCGAAAGAAGCACCGGCGGGCTTGCAGATTATTGCCGTGACCCGCTTGGAGCAGGCGCTCGACGCGTTATTTGAGTAATGGCCACAGCGCCCAATAACCGCCTTTGCGTAGGGTGCGCTGTGCGCACCAGGCGGTTCGGCGGGGGCACCGTGGCGCGCGCAGCACACCCTACGGGTTATGCGTTGGTGCGGTCGTGGTTAGGCCTCGCCCAGCGAGGTCAGCTCGCGCTCAAGCAAATCCTCGTCACCCAAGTTCAATTCCACCAAGCGGCGCAAATGGCTGACGGAGTCGAGGTCGATATGCCGGCATTCAAAGCCGAGCAAACCACCCTCGTCGCGAGCCAGGGTGACTTCCATACGTACATACACATCGGGGCTCAGACGAATGCTGGCTTCGAAGGTTTCGCTGGCGTCGCCGTTCCAGCTTTCCGGGCGCCGCGCCAGCAGGCCTTTTAATGACAGGTCGTGCAGTTCAACCGCCCAGCGCTGATCGCCCTGGGCGATCTCGGTGCTGGCGTCGAAGGCAATGCGCTGAAAGCGCCGACGCTCGTTGGCTGACTCACTCATGGGGTTTGCTCCAGTAGGCAGTGACTATCCGATTTCATCGGTTCAGTTCGGTTCAATGACTATAGCCAAGCATCGGCCGGGGGTTACTGTTCGGTTGGGCTAACTGTGATGCGCCGCCGTTTGCGCCAATATCCAGCCGCCAAGATGCCACCCACCAGGGCCAGGCCAAACAACCAGCCTTTATAGGGCCGCAGGGCTTTTCGAGCGGTGTCAAAGCGGTATTGCCACAAGCGTTGGCTGACGTGTTCGAAGTCCGGCTCCTCGCAGTTCTGGCCAAAATTCCCGGAAAAGGGAACGATCGGGCCGTTATCCACATAGCGCTGGTAATACTGCCGCGCCAAGGGGTAGTCGCTGAATAGAATCCAGCCGGTGGCTCGGCATAAAGTGGCGGCGTAAGCCTGACTGGTGTGCGGCAGCAACTCAGCGGCCTGGCTGGCGAGGTCGGCGGCAAGCCAGCGGTAGTGGTAGCGGTTGTTGGGCTGCGCGAGATTGGCGTTTTGTCGCTCGGCCTCATCGGCGCTGAGCAAGCCACCGGCTTGCACAGTAGTCACGCGCTCCAGGGAATACATGCCGCCACCTAGCTGAAAGTAGTCGGGTGACATCTCATAGCCCAGCAGCTCCATGCCCTGTTTGCGCGCGATCTGCCCGGCTTGATACAGCGCCTCAGCGCGGCCGGTCGCGGTCCAGCGCGACTCGCCCTGCTCGCGGGCCTGGCCATAGGCAAGGGCGGCGGCTTGCAGTTCGGGGTAGTCGAAATAGGCTGGCGCTTCGCTGTAGTGCCCCTCACGTAGCAGCCGTCGCCCCAGCAGCTGGCGCAACTGTGCGGCGATTGGTCGGGGCTGATAGCTACCGTCGTCGGCCTGCACGGTCGGCGCCACGGGCGGCACATGGCGATCCACATAGGTTTTTAGTTCATCGAGGGTCAGCACCCGTTCGGCGACTTCGGCGGCGTCCGGCCAATAGATATAACCGCTGCCGTAGAGCGCTTCGAAGGCTTGCAGGTAGTCACCGCGCTCCAAGGCCAGGATGGCGCTTTCGCCCTCAACCCGGCAGTGCGGTTGCACTGTCTCTTGGTTCCAGTTGGCGTCGCGGCGATAGCCCCAGTTTTCATTTTCCGGAAAGGCTTGCGCGGCCTTGGCGTAGGCGGCTTGCGCGGCAGTTTTATCGCCGGCTTGCAGGGCCAGCTTGGCGCGTAACCACCAGGTCAGGCCGTTTTGCGGCGCATGCTCCAGCAAGGTTTGCGTGGCCGCATAGTCGCCAGACTGATAACTCACCGCAGCCAAGCGATCGGCGTTGGCCACATTGGCGATATCGCCGCGCTGCAACAGCTGCACCAGCTTTTTCTCGCTGGCCGGCTGCCCTTCATAGTCCCAACCGGAATGGCTGACCAAGTAAGCGGTAAGCAGCTGTTGCACCGGCAGTTGCTTCAGCAGCGGCGCCAACTGCTCTTCGGGCATCTGGGCTAACTCGACTGCCAGCTGTTTAAGCGAGCTAAAACCGGTGGTGGAACCCAGTTGTAACTGGCTGGCGTACAGCGCAATCGCGCCCGGCCAATTATCCGCATCAAGCTCCAGGCGGGCCTCTTCGCCGAGGCTGGCAATGCCCAACTCCATTGGGTCGCTGGCGCCATCCAGGGCCAACTGGCGGGTCATGCGAAAGGCCTGTTTCGCCGCCTGAATATCGGCCTGCTGCGCCTGGTTGAGTTCTTCCTGCGACAGCTCGCCGTCGCGCGCAGCATCCACACCGCGAGCCAGGCTGCGGCCCAGCGAGTAAGCGGCCCAGGTCGCACGCAACTGGCGCTCGGCCGCCGGCAAGGCCAACACCTTATGGAAGTAAGCCTGGGCGCTAGCATCGTCACCTTGCGCAAACGCCACCGCGCCGGCCGTATACAAGCGCAACTCAGCCGGCAACTCGGCGCCCGCTTGTTCAACGGCCGCCGCGTCCGTGAGCTGGCGTAGCGCCTTCACCTTAGTGATCTGCTCAGGCGTCAGGCCCTGGGGTTCAGCCACCTCAATTTCGTCCAGATAACGATTTTGCTCGGCATCCCAGCGGCCGCCAAAGTCATCGACAGCCGCCGGCTTTAACGGCGGCACCTCAAGCGCCAAACGTCCGGCCTCAAACTTGAAATTACCCTCCGGCAACTCCGCCAGGCTTTGCGCGCGGTCGCTGAGCAAGCGCAATTGAAAATCCGGCCCGCAGGCCTGCACGGCAGGTGCGGCCAATGCAGTGCTGATGGCGAAAGCAAGCAGATGGCGGCGAGCGTAAGGGCGTGGCACGAAGTTCACCTTGGTGAGAGTAGGGGTTATGGAAGACGCAAATTTACACATGGAACGGTTACTTACCTGCGCTGACACGACGCTTGCGCCAGAAACCGATAACGCCGGCCGCAACGAGCAGCACCAAGCCCATTAGACCGCTTTTGTAAGGCCGCAGCGTGCGCCGGGTTTGATCGAACTGCGCCTGCCAACGATCACTATCAACTCGTTGGAAGTCGGGTTCTTGGCAGTTTCTGCCAAAGCGATCGGCCCAAGGCACGGCCGGACCGTTTTCGACGTAGCGTTGGTAGTAACCCTTGGCCAAATCTTGATGGGTGAACAGTGTCCAGCCGGCGGCCTGGCATAACGTAGCGGCGTAAGCCTGGCTGGTGTTGGGCAATAGATCCGCGGCTTGGTTGGCAAATTCGGCGGCCTTTTTGTACAGCTCATAGCGGCGGCTTTGAGGAATAGCGTGGGTATTACGCCGCTCGATTTCATCGGCGCTTAGCAACGGCGTTACCTTTAAGGCCGGTGCTCTGTTGCCGCTGCTGGGATCCCATTCGCGGTAAAACGTATAGCTGTACATTTCGAAGCCGAACAATTCCATGCCGTATTCACGGGTGAGCTTGCCGAGCTCATACAGCGCTTCGGCGCGGCCGGTATCGGTCCACCGCGATTGCGCGGCGTGTTTTGCGTCGCCATAGCGGTGAGCAGCATCCATCAGCTCATCCGTCTGGAAGTAGCTCGTGGCCTCTTCGTAGCGGCCTGCACGCATCAGACGTCGTGCCAACAACGCACGCAAACTTGTCGCTGGCAAACGAACTTCGTCGGGCTCGCTAGCTGCAAGTTGACCGCGGATTGAGGGAACGTGGCGATCAACGTAGCCCTTCAATTCGTTCACTTTGAGCACGCGCTCCGCTACGTCAGCGGTGGAGCTCCAGTACAAGTTGCTGCGGTACAGGGCATTCAGCGCGTCCAGGTAATCGCCGCGATGCAACGCCAGCACTGCGCCCTCGGCTTCAACTCGGCAGCGTGGCTTTAACGGTTCGCCGTCTTCACCTTCATGCCATTGCTCTTGCGCTGGGAATGCCGCCGCGGCTTTGGCATAGGCTGTTTCAGCTGCGCTGAGGTCTGCGGCGCGTAAGGCCAGTTTGGCCCGTAGCCACCAGGTAAGGCCGCTATCGGGAGCATGTGCTAAAAAGCTGGCGGCCTCGTCGTACTCGCCATTCTGATAGCTCAGTGCTGCCAGACGGTCAGCGCTGACCAATTGTTCAACGGCACCACTGTGCAGCAAAGCGCTCAGTTTTTTTCTCTGCGCAGCTATCGCGCTGAGTGGGTCTGGGTTGCCCAGCAAATAGGCGGTCAACAGTTGTTGCACTGGCTGTTGTTGCAGCAGTGGCTGCAGTTGTTCATCAGGCAGTAGCAGCAGGTCTCGAGCCACAACCATCAGTGAGTCATAACCGCTGTACATGCCCAGCTTGTACTGGCTGGCGTACAGGCTGATCGCTGCCGCCCAGTTGCCGCTTTGCAGTTCCAACCGGGCATTTTCTCCAAGGCTAGCTGGGGCAAGCGCCATTGGATCGTGGGCGCCGTTGATGACCAGTTGGCGGGTGTGCTCAAAGGCTTGTCGTGCCGCTGTCACTTTGGTTTGCCGCTGGTCTTCAGGCAGGCTGCTCACTTCTCTTGCCAGGCTCCGTCCCAACGAGTAAGCCGCCCAGGTCTCTCGCAGCTCGCGCTCGTCAGCGGGTAGGGCTAACACTCGGTTGAAATAGCTTGCGGCCAGCGAGTCATCGCCTTGGCTAAAGGCCACGGCACCCGCGGTGTACAACCTTAGCTCTGCGGGCAGTGAAGTCCCGTCCTGCTCCGCCGCCGCCGCAGTGGAAAGACCGCGCAGTGTGCGGATCATTTGGCTTTGCTCAACGGTCAAGCCAGCAGATTCTGCTGTTTCTCGGTCTTGACCATTCCAGCGGTAGTCGCTCTGCTGGTGAGTTGCAGGATCCAGCCCGGGCACATCCTTGGCCATCTGCAGAACTTCATTGGCGAAAGAGGTGTCGGGAAGTTCTGCGAGAAACGCTGCCCGCTCATTCAACAACCGGTTAGGCATACCGCCGCCGCCACAACTTTGTGCATAAGGTGCGAAGAGAGCGAGGCTTAGCGATACCGCCAACAGATGCTGGCGAACATCAGGGTGCGACATGTGATCTTCCTTGATCCAACTGGCCGCAGCGCAGCCAGCCGATGGCCTGGCGTTGCCCGGCGGCCAGTTGAGTGGCGGTTTGGCGGGTGAATACCGCCGGGTTGTCTAGCGGTTGTTGCAGGCGGTAGCCGCCGATGGCGTCGCCAGCTTCGCAGGCGCTGGCGGCAACGGTGAGCTGTTTGGGTAGGGCGGCGCTGCGGTTGCCGTTGTTGACCAGGCTGAGTTCGCTGAGCGCGCCTTGCTGGTGGATTTTCAGTTGGATATCGCCGCGCAATGGCTGGCCATGCACTACCGCTTGCAGGGTGGCGAGCGGCCAGGCGCGGCGGTCGGTGGGTAGCGGCAGACGAAACCACAGCAGGCCTTGCAAATGCTCGGGTGGCGAGGTTTTAAGTTCGGCGAGCAGGGCCGCGACTTGGTCGGGGTCGGCCGTCAGTTCACGGCGGGCGCCGCCCATGGGCAGGCTGACTTCGCTCTCCACCCATGGTGCGCCGCCATCGGGGTTTTCCAGTAGTGCGACGCCATAGGCCGGTAGTGCCAGGTAAAAGGGTTTGGCGGTTTGCTCGGCGTAGGCCTTGGCCCAGTGCAGCGCTTGCTTAGGGGAAAACAGCCCCGCCTCGGGACGGCTAACGGCATGCACTTGCAGCACCGAGCTATCCACTACTTGCAATAGCTCGGGCAGAGTCGGGCTGCTAATCCAGGCGGGCAGGGCGGTAATACTCAAGGCCAGGTTGGACGGCAACTTGCCGCGCAACTGCTGTAAAAACTCGCGGTAGGCACTCAGGCGGGAGCTGGCGCAGTCATGGTCAATTTCCACACCTTGCACATTCAGCCCTGCCACTTGCCAGTCGCTCACCAGTTGCTGCACGTGCTGGCCAATGGCGACGCTGTCCAGCGTGGGCAGTTGGCCGTCCAGTCTTACGACGGCAATCAATGGGCGACTGTCATTGCGCAGCATGGCTGGGTCAATGCGTGCCGTTATCCAACCTTCTTTCGGGTGCGCCTGAGCGGCCAGCACACGCAAGGTGGAGAAGTCATGGCGGCTGGCCGCCAAGGCGTGCTGGTGAGCCGGCAGCCATTGCCGTTGCCAGATATACACCTGGTTATCCAGTGGCGTTGGTGCCGAGCGTTCACAGCCGAACAGCGGCAGTAGGGCCATTGGCAGAAGAACTAGGTGGCGCCAAACAGGCAGAAAAATAGCCACGGCGGGGAAGGCTCGAACAAGAGGTTCAGGTGGGTGCAGCAGCGCGCCATGGTGCATCACGGCACGATCTTTCGCGAGGGGGGCGATACCGCTGGGCGCAAATAAGTGTCGCTGGTTTGACAGCGGGTAGGGCGTCACCAAAGCTGCAAGAGCGTTGTAAAACAATTAACTGCGGAGTGCAGACCATGGCTAAACGACTGCTAGGCAAAGTTTTGACCCTGACGATTCTGGCTGCGGCGAGTTTCGCCGCCCAAGCCGATCAGGCCGGTGGAGGGGGATGCGGTTGGGGCAATATGCTTTTCGAAGGTCAGCGCGGCCTGGCTCCTCACCTGCTGGCCACCACCACCAACGGCACCTCAGGTAACGCCACATTTGGTCTTACCTCCGGCACCAACGGCTGCGACTCCCACGTCAAACTCGGCTACGGCGGCCGCTCCATGCTGGCCATGAACGGCATGCTCGACTCTATTGCTGAAGATATGGCACAAGGCAGAGGCGAAGCGTTAGACGCCTATGCCACGCTACTGGGCGTGGAAAAAAGCGACCGCGCCCACTTCGCCCAGGTTACCCACGCCAACTTCGACAGCATTTTCTCCAAGGCCGATGTCACCAGCGAACAGGTGCTGGCCAATACCCTCGATGTAATGAGCAAAGACGCGCAACTGGCGCGTTACGCCAAACAGCCTGCCTAAACCCTGAGCCACTTTTTGCGGGTTGAAAAAAAGGGCTGGTCAGAACCAGCCCTTTGCTACGGAGCCGTTACCAGCTGTTATCGATGATTTTCGTTGGTTTTTTCGGTGTCAATGTGTAGGTATAGCCACCGCCGTATTGCTTCACCACCTGAATGTAAAGCGTCGAGCTTTTGCCTGAATATTTTGGCACCGGTAGACCTTCCGCTTGCTGCCCGGTGACTAAAATTTTGCCGTTCAGCTGCTCAATATCGGATTTATTGGAGATTTTAACGGGCTCCACCGTCCCGTCTGCGCCACGGACTTGAACGGTTACCGGATTTTTCTGTATATCGGCTTGATCCGCTTTAGTGTGGCTATTGATTTTGGTCAATGCTCTTCTAAGGTCTGTGCCGGTTGTCTGTTCGCTCATGTGTCGTGCGTTGTTGTCGGCGCCGCCGCCGTCCACCACATCGATTACTGGTGGACGTGGAGTGTCTGGATCTATCACCGGCGGACGCCGACTCTCCCCATCTACCTCAGGAGGTGGCGGTGGTGGCGGATTATTGTCATCGGTTTTCTTTTTCTTTTTCCAGCTCGGTATAGCAAGCTCAAATCTGATATCGGTTCCGGCGATTTTTCTGTCTTCTTGCACGTCCGATAGCTTGCTTGCGTCGCGGTTGAGTTCACCCACCACCCCTTTGCCCACGCTCATGTCCATGCCTGCAAGGTCCACGGTCGAGTTCTGGTCAGCCTTATATTTCACTTGGTCTACGCGGCCCGCTTCCACCACCACGCTGATCAATCCGCTTTTGCTGAGGCCACCACCACCGCCACCGTAACCCCCATCTTTGTCCCGGCTATCGTGCAAGGCAGCGGCGGTGGATTTGCCATCTACTCGGTAGGAGCCGTCTGCGGATTTGCTGATGATATGTGCACCGGTCAGTGTTTGATCACCACCCACATGCAGATTCATCGCGCCAGCTGTGATGCCGGACTGTCCCTTCGTCAAGGAGCTGTTGTCGTGGTCTGCGCCGCCAGACACCTGGGCGGAGGCGGTAGGTACTAAGCCCATTGTGGAGATAGCAGCCCCGCCAGTTGCGCTAAAGTTGGTGCGTGTGTGATCCATTTTCGAGGTGTCTTGCTTGCTGGTAATGCTCTGATTGCCACCAATGTTGTAACTAAGCCGATCAGCGTTGACTGTAGCGCCTTCCATGCTGTGATCGCTTTTGGCTTTGAGGCTTACGTTGGTGCCGCTAATCATGCCATTGGTAAACGAAGTGGCGTTGGCGTTCGTCCAATCGATATAGCCCTCGGCGATAAGAATATCGGCTTTGCCTCCAAAGACCTCCAGGGTGCCGGCGAGAGTGCTGGGGCTATTGCCTGTGACCTCGGCAAGGATCGCTTTGGCCTCGCGCGTGAGATTGGGGTTGTGCGTCACATAGTTGTTTATACCAATCTGACTGGTGCCGTCGCGCAGGCTGTTGTTGAAGATCACGCCCGGTTGGCTGACGTTAAATTGCTCGAACCTGTTATGGGAAAGACCTTTGCTATTGGGGTCGGCAATTTCTACCACCGGCACTCCGTTGGCCGATTGAGTCATCGTGGTTTGCTGACCAGGTTCCACCACGATTTCGGCGAATGCATTCGGCAGTAGGCCGAGGAGTGCCAGCGGCAGCGCCTTGAGTTTCCCGCTTGTCGCTGGTGATAGCTTTGGCGAGGCGTTTGCCAAGAGCCTTGGTGGTTGCCCTGGTTTACGTTGGGCCGAGCATATTTCAGCTACGGGAATAAGAAAGCCCAACGACTTACTAAATATAAGTCGAAAACAATACTTGTTCATTTTTATTTGCCCCAAATAACTTTTTATAAGTACAGCTTTAGAAAGTTAGATAAGTGCTTATGTAAAGCGCTGACGCATCCGTGCTGTTTTTTATTTCTTCGTCCATGGCCAGCGGTACGCCGAGCGTTATGGATGCACCGCCATACCGCCAAGTTCCACTTGCACCAATGGCTAGGCCGGTAATGCCGCCACTGTTTTCTTTATAGGTTACATCGCGTACATAACCAGAATCGAGGCCGAGTAATGGCGATATACTTCCGCCCAGTACTTGTAGCGGCATGCTTAGGGAATTTGATATGTAGATGCCTTGATCGCCCCATAGCGCAGGGCCTCTAAAACCGCGTACGGTAAACTCGTCACCAATACCGATCTTTTCGGCGGTCAGCAGGTTGTCTTTGGAGTATTGCCCACCAATGCGGGAAGAAAAGTTGAAGTTATTGTCAAACCACGTGAAAGGGCGTGACCAGGCAGTGTTAAACTCAATTTTTTTGAAGTTTTTGGATTGGCGGTTTAGACCTGAAACATATTTTTTTTGTTCATATGCGGATTGGCCAGATCCCCAGGCCGACAGCCCTCTACTAAAGGTGGCATCGGAATACAGTGAACCTCCTAGGAACTGGGTAACATGCTCCAGACCAACCCCCAGACTGGTATAGGGAATGCTATTTGGCCGCGTGCGAGCGTTGCTCACATAATTGACGTTTCTTTTGTGCTCCAGTTCTAACGAGGCAGATAGCTTTTGGGTTTTCTCGCGCATGAGCACATGGCTGAACTTGGTCGCGTAAGTTTGTGAGTTGCCACTGGTCCCATAATTGCCATATTGGCCGCCTGATAGTAGTTTTTCATATTGCGATTGGTTAAAACGCAAATCTAATTTTGAATATCCGAATGGCACGGAGTAGTTAACGCCTGCGTTGTACTCGGAGTTATCGTCGTTGGCTTCGAAGCGGCGTGAGCTGAGGTTCAGGCCCAGGGTATCGTTGCCCAGCAGCAGGTCGCTGACACTGGTGGAGACACTGAAGCGATAGCGGCCGTCGCTGGGGCCGCCTAGGCCAGAGTTGTCCGCACGCAGGGTGACTGACGGTCGGCCTTTGCTCTCGGTAATAAGGTTCAGGTAGGAGTAACCCAGGCGCGGCGAAGGTTGGATATCAATGCGGGCCGTTTTCGCCGCGTTGTTGAGGTTTTCCACCATCTGATCCACTTGATGGATATTCAAGGGTTTACCAACGATGTCGGGCATGGCGAAGTTGGTAATTAAAACTTGTCGAATGCCTGCGGGTTTTTGCCCGTTAACCAACCAACCATCGACATAGCCCCAATTAACCTTGAGCTCAACAAGGCCATGTTTTATGTTTTTGGGCAGCAGGCTGATAGTGGTTGTTGAATAGCCTTGCTCGGCATAGCGGTTGGTTAGGTCGCGGATAAGAGAAAAAAGCTCCGTGCTGCCAAGTTCGCGGTTCCTGTAGGTGGCTAGAATGTCGTCCACGTCGACGGCCAAGTTGGTAAATTCGCCGGTATCGATATCTATTGTGTGGATAAGAAATTTTGGCCCGGCTACTTGCGGGATCTGCTCTGGTGTGGGGGCAAGCACTGGAGCGGGTTGTAAAACCGAACCGCGGCGGTTTTTGTCCAGTTGGCGATTTATTTCTTCCTGCTGGCGTTGTTTATTTTGTAGATCCAACTCCCGGTCGACCGGGCTGGTCGGAGGTTGTCCTTCTTGCGCATAGATGCAAGTGCACAACAAGCCTGTGGCTGTGCTTAACAGTGCCGAATTTAATATCGCTTGTAATACAGTTTTTCTGTCGGAGTTGTTGCGTTTGCTTGTTGTAATTATTTTCATGGTTTTATTTATGCGTTAAGTGAGCGCCTATTTTTATAGTGCTGGCTGATCTTTAATAGAATTTGCTTCGGTCAAGAATGTAGGCTCTGACTTACAACCATGTAAGTTATGAGTGTTTATTGACGGCTGTAAAATCGCAGATTGGCAGTGCTACGCAGTAGCGCCGCGTGTCAGGTGGGTAAATACTTAATGGCGGGACAATGTAGTGCCTTAAATTGCACTGAGTAGCGTTGCTTTGGATATGGAACGCAGGGGTATTAAAGTAAGTACTGGAGTTCCAGGAGGGCGATTGCCTAAGTCCAGATAGACCAATGTCTGATGCCTTGCGGCACAGAAACGTCTAAGCTCGAAAGGCCGCTTGTACGTCTATCCATTCGGAGTTTTCCATGAACAATAACAATAGCGTCTTACGCCACCTGCCCTGGGCAGTGCTGGCAGTAGTGGGCGCGGGTGCCTTGGGGGTCGTGGCCTTGCGCCGCGGTGAAGCGATTAACGCGTTGTGGATAGTTGTCGCCGCTGTGGCGCTCTATCTGGTTGCGTACCGCTACTACAGTCTGTTTATCGCCAATAAGGTGATGCAGCTGGACCCTAATCGTGCAACCCCCGCTGTATTAAACAACGACGGTCTGGACTATGTGCCGACCAATAAACACATCCTGTTTGGTCACCACTTCGCTGCTATCGCCGGTGCCGGCCCTCTGGTCGGTCCGGTACTGGCTGCGCAGATGGGCTATCTGCCCGGTACGCTCTGGTTAATCGCGGGGGTGATTCTCGCCGGTGCGGTGCAGGACTTCATGGTGCTGTTTATCTCCACGCGCCGGAACGGCCGCTCCTTGGGTGAGCTGGTGCGCGAAGAAATGGGCCAGGTGCCCGGCACCATTGCACTGTTTGGCGCCTTCCTGATCATGATCATTATCCTCGCGGTGTTGGCGCTGATCGTGGTGAAAGCCTTGGCGTCGAGCCCGTGGGGTATGTTCACCGTTATGGCGACCATCCCGATTGCGATGCTGATGGGCCTGTACATGCGCTATGTACGCCCGGGCCGCATTGGTGAAATTTCCATCGTCGGCTTGGTGCTGTTGCTGGGTTCGATCTGGCTCGGTGGCCAAGTGGCGGCCAGCCCGGAATGGGCGCCGGTGTTTACCTTTAACGGTATTCAAATCACCTGGATGCTGATCGGCTACGGCGCCGTGGCCTCGGTATTGCCGGTGTGGCTGCTGCTGGCACCGCGTGATTACCTCTCCACGTTCCTGAAAATCGGCACCATCATCGCTTTGGCCATTGGCATTCTGGTGGTCAACCCTGACCTGAAAATGCCAGCGCTGACCCAGTTTATTGATGGTACGGGGCCGGTGTGGAAGGGCGGTTTGTTCCCGTTCCTGTTCATCACCATTGCCTGCGGTGCGGTATCGGGCTTCCACGCGCTGATCTCCTCCGGCACCACGCCGAAGTTGTTGGCTAACGAATCCCACGCGCGCTATATCGGTTACGGCGGCATGCTGATGGAGTCCTTCGTCGCCATCATGGCCATGGTCGCTGCCTCGGTGATTGAGCCGGGCGTTTACTTCGCCATGAACAGCCCACCCGCGGTAGTGGGTGCAGACGTGGCGTCTGTGGCGGCAACCGTCAGCAGTTGGGGTTTCCTGATTACCCCGGAGGCGTTGGAAGCGACCGCGCGTGATATTGGTGAAACCACCATTCTGGCCCGTGCCGGTGGTGCACCGACGCTAGCGGTGGGTATCGCGCAGATCCTCCATCAGGTGCTGCCGGGTGAAAACACCATGGCCTTCTGGTACCACTTCGCGATTCTGTTTGAGGCGCTGTTTATCCTCACCGCGGTGGATGCCGGCACCCGAGCGGGACGCTTTATGCTGCAAGACCTGCTGGGTAACTTTGTGCCGGCCTTGAAGAAAACCGACTCTTGGGTGGCCAATATCATCGCCACGGGCGGTTGCGTGGCGATGTGGGGCTGGCTGCTGTACCAAGGCGTGGTCGACCCACTGGGCGGCATTAACACCTTGTGGCCGCTGTTTGGTATCTCCAACCAGATGCTCGCCGGTATTGCCCTGATGCTCGCCACCGTGGTGCTGATCAAAATGAAGCGTCAGCGATACGCGTGGGTGACCATTATTCCGGCCACCTGGCTGCTGATTTGCACCACCACAGCGGGCTTGATCAAGCTGTTCGACAGCAACCCAGCGGTAGGTTTTGTCGCTTTGGGTCGCAAGTACAGCGATGCGTTGGCAAGCGGGCAGATTATTGCGCCGGCCAAAGACGCTGAGCAGATGCAGCACGTGATCTTTAACGCCTACACCAACGCCACCCTTACGGTGCTGTTTCTGTTCGTGGTATTCAGCGTGCTGTTCTATGCCATCAAGGTCGGCCGCGCGGCGTGGGTAAGCCCGCAGCGCACCGACAAAGAAACGCCGTTCGAACCTATCCCGCACATTTAAGTGTGGCGCGGGCCGGTGGTATGCCGGCCCGCCTTATTGAGGAAAACGCCATGTTCAATGACCTGAGTCGCATGGGCAAATACCTGGGGCAGGCCGCGCGCATGCTGGTGGGCATGCCCGACTACGACAACTACGTCGAGCACATGGGCAACAAGCACCCCGACAAACCGGTGATGACCTACGAGGAGTTTTTCCGCGAGCGTCAGGAAGCCCGTTACGGTGGTGGCAAGGGGCGGCCGATTCGCTGCTGCTGATCGCCCTTGTCAGACCTTCGCGCCACGCTCGTCGTGGCGCGTTTATTTTCGGCTCCAGACTTTCAAGGTTTTTTTATGGCGAATGCCCACCCTATCCCCGTCACCGTGCTCAGCGGTTTTCTCGGCGCCGGCAAAACCACGTTGCTGCGCCATATCCTCAAGGCCGAACACGGCTTGAAGATTGCGGTGATCGAAAACGAGTTCAGCGAAACACCGATTGATGGCGAGCTGCTGGGCACCGAGCCGGTGCAAGTAATGACCCTGGCCAACGGCTGCGTGTGCTGCTCCATCCATGTTGAGTTGGAAAAGGCCCTGTACCTGCTGCTTGATCGCCTCGATAGCGGCGAGCTGGCCTTCGATCGCCTAGTGATTGAGTGCACCGGCCTGGCCGACCCGGCGCCGGTGGCACAAACGTTTTTCGCTGATGAAGAACTGTGCGAGCGCTATGTGCTCGACGGCATCATCACCTTGGTGGACGCCGCCAACGCCGAACGTCACCTGGCCGAACCGATTGCCCAGGCGCAGGTGGGTTTTGCCGACCGCATTCTGGTGAGCAAGCGCGACTTGGTCGACGACGGCCATTTCACCGCCCTGGAACAACGCCTGGCGCGCATCAACCGCCGTGCGCCGATTCGGGTGGTGGAACATGGGCGTATCGACTTGGCTGAGCTACTGGATGTGCGCGGTTTTAACCTGAATGCCGATATCTCACCGACCATTAGCCTGCGGCCGTTAACAACCGCCGCCAGCCCAGACCGCATCGGCACCCTGGTGCTGAAAAGCGATAAGCCGTTGGATATCGACAAACTCAGCGCCTTTATGGAAAGCCTGCTGGAAGAGCACGGCAATTCATTGCTGCGCTACAAAGGCGTGCTGGATATCGCCGGGGATGAGCGCCGTATGGTGTTCCAAGGCGTGCTGCGCTTGTACGGTTTTGACTGGGACCGCGAGTGGGCCGAGGGCGACGTACGTGAAAGCGTGATTGTGTTTATTGGCGACCAACTACCCGAAGAGCAGATTCGCGCCGGGTTTGCTGAGGTGGCCGCCTAGTCGGCGTGCCGATAGGCGCACGTTGTACGCCGGTAAATTGGTCGGTGCGCACAGCACACCCTACGGGACGTTTGCTTTGTAGGGTGTGCTATGCGCACCGGATCTTACAAACCGTTAATCACCTCAGCATGGTGGCAAGCCACTTGCCGTTCATCCAGCACGCGCAACTGTGGCTCCTCGGCACTGCAACGCTCGGTGGCATGCGGGCAGCGTTTGTGGAAGGCGCAGCCGCTTGGTGGGTTTAGCGGGTTAGGCAATTCGCCCACAATCTTGATTTTCGGCTTCAGCGGGTCCGGGTGAATGGTCGGGGTCGCCGACAGCAATGCCTGGGTGTAGGGGTGCAGGGGCTTGGCGTAGATCTTCTCCTTGGGCCCCATTTCCGCTGGGCGGCCGAGGTACATCACCAACACGTCATCGGCCACATGCTGGACCACCGCCAGGTTGTGGCTGATAAACACATAGGCGGTGTTGAACTCGGCTTGCAGGTCCATAAACAGGTTGAGCACCTGGGCCTGAATCGATACGTCCAGCGCCGAGGTTGGCTCATCGGCCACCAGCACTTTCGGGTTGAGCATCATCGCGCGGGCCAGGGCAATACGCTGGCGCTGGCCGCCGGAGAACATGTGCGGGTAGCGCTGGTAATGCTCGGGGCGCAGACCCACTTGCTGCATCATCGCCTGCACTTTTTCCCGGCGTTCGCTGCGCGACAGGTTGGTGTTAATCACCAGCGGCTCGGCCAACTGGTCACCGATTTTCTGCCGCGGATTCAGCGACGCATACGGGCTCTGAAACACCATCTGCACATCGCGGCGCAGTTGTTTGCGTTCGGCCTTGCTGGCGCCAGTTACTTCCTGGCCGCCAATCTGCAGCGAGCCGGAGGAGGGCTCTTCAATCAAGGTCAGGGCACGGGCCAGGGTCGATTTACCGCAGCCCGATTCACCCACCACTGCCAGGGTTTTGCCAGCCTGCAATTCAAACGACACGCCATTTAGCGCACGCACCAAGGCGTGACCTTTAAACAGGCCACGGGACACTTCGTAGTGACGGGTTAGGTCGCGAGCAGTCAGTACCACACTCATCGTGCTGGCTCCTGGTTGGCCAATGGGGCTGGCTGATTAAGCGGGAAGAAACAACGCACTTCGCCCAAAGCACTTGGGTCCAGCGTTGGCCGCACGTCGCGGCATTTCTGCTGCACATAGGGGCAGCGCGGCGACAGCAGGCAACCCTGTGGTCGGTCGTAGCGGCCGGGCACAATCCCAGGCAGCGTGGCCAGGCGTTTGGCGCCCTGGCTGTGCTCGGGAATCGCCGCCAACAGCGCTTCGGTATAGGGGTGCGCCGGCGCGTCGAACAGCGCCGGCACCTGGCCGACTTCCACCGCTTGCCCGGCATACATCACGCACACGCGGTTAGCGGTTTCGGCGACCACGGCGAGGTCGTGGGTGATCAGCACCAGGGCCATATCCTGGTCGCGTTGCAGGTCGAGCAGCAGGTCCATGATCTGTGCCTGGATGGTCACGTCCAAGGCCGTCGTCGGTTCGTCGGCGATCAGCAGTTTTGGTTCGCCGGCAATGGCCATGGCAATCGCCACACGCTGGCTCATGCCGCCAGAGAGTTGATGCGGGTAGGCGTTCAGGCGGCTGGCGGCACCAGGAATTTCCACCCGTTCGAGCAGCTCCAGCGCACGTTGCCGCGCCGCTTTGCCGGACAGGCCCAGGTGCTGGCGAATCACTTCTTCAATTTGAAAGCCTACGGTGTAACTGGGGTTGAGCGCGGTCATTGGGTCTTGGAAGACCATGGCTAGATCTTTGCCAACAATCTTGCGCCGCGCCCGACCTTTGAGCGTAAGCATGTCGTTGCCATCAAAGCTCAAGGCGTCGGCCTTGATAATGCCGGGGGCGTCGATCAGGCCCATCAGCGCCATCATGGTCACCGACTTGCCGGAACCGGACTCGCCAACAATCGCCAGCACTTCGCCCTTTTCCACACTCAGGTCGAGGCCATCGACCACGGGTACTGCATTGGCGTCGCCGAAGCGCACGCTCAGGTTTTTTATATTCAGCAGGCTCATGACAGGCTCCTCAAACGGCATTCTTGAGTTTCGGGTCGAGCGCATCGCGCAACCCATCGCCCATCAGGTTGATTGCCAGCACGCTGAGCAAAATGGTCAGGCCCGGTAGGCTCACCACCCACCACGCGCGCTCAATGTAATCACGCGCCGAGGCCAGCATGGTGCCCCACTCAGGCGTTGGCGGTTGCACGCCAAGGCCGAGGAAGCCCAAAGCGGCCGCATCGAGAATGGCCGAGGAAAAACTCAAGGTCGCCTGCACAATCAGCGGCGCCATGCAGTTGGGCAGCACGGTGATAAACATCAGGCGGAACAAGCCGGCACCGGCCAGGCGTGCTGCCGTTACGTAGTCACGGTTAAGCTCGCCCATCACTGCTGCGCGGGTCAGGCGCACATAAGACGGCAACGACACCACGGCAATGGCGATCACGGTATTGATCAGGCCAGGGCCGAGGATGGCGACAATGGCCACCGCCAGTAGCAACGAGGGCAAGGCCAGCATCACGTCCATCACGCGCATGATGGTGGGGCCGAGAATGCGCGGGAAAAAGCCGCCGACCAGGCCGAGGAAAATTCCCGGAATCAGCGACATCAGCACCGAGGCCAAGCCAATCATCAGCGACAGGCGCGCGCCGTGAATCAAGCGCGAGAGCAGGTCGCGCCCCAGTTCATCGGTGCCAAGCAGAAACTGGATATTGCCGTCTTGCAGCCACGACGGCGGGGTCAGCAGGTTCTCGCGAAACTGCTCGCTCGGGTCATGGGGCGCCACCCAAGGCGCGAACAGCGCGCAGAACACAATCAGCAGCATAAACAGCAGGCCAGCCACGGCGCCTTTGTTGCGCGAAAAGTGCTGCCAGAATTCTTTCGAGGGCGACGGATAGAGCGTGCTCGGGTCGGCCAATGGAGTTGCAGTAGTCATGGTCAGGCCTCCCTTAACGTTGATGGCGAATGCGTGGGTTGGCCAGGCCGTAGAGGATGTCCACGACGAAGTTGACCAAGATCACCAGGCAGGCAATCAGCAGGATGCCGTTCTGCACCACCGGGTAGTCGCGCGCACCAATCGACTCGATCAGCCACTTGCCGATGCCCGGCCAGGAAAAGATGGTTTCGGTCAGTACCGCCCCGGCCAGCAAGGCGCCGACCTGCAAGCCGAATACGGTCAGTACCGGAATCAGCGCATTGCGCAAACCGTGGACAAAAATCACCCGACTCGGCGACAGGCCCTTGGCCCGCGCGGTGCGCACATAGTCTTCACGGAGCACTTCAAGCATGGCCGAACGGGTCATACGGGCGATCACCGCCAGTGGGATAGTGCCCAGCACAATGGCCGGCAAAATCAGGTGGCGCAGGGCATCGACAAACGAGCCTTCTTCATCACTGAGCAGGGTGTCGATCAGCATAAAACCGGTTTTCGGCTCAATGTCGTAGAGCAGATCGATACGCCCGGAGACCGGGGTCCAGCCCAGGCCCACGGAGAAAAACATAATCAGCAGCAAGCCCCACCAGAAAATCGGCATGGAATAGCCTGCCAGTGAGATGCCCATCACCCCATGGTCGAATAACGAACCGCGCTTTAACGCCGCAATCACACCGGCCAACAGCCCTAACGTGCCAGCAAACAACAGCGCTGCCAGGGACAATTCCAGGGTGGCGGGAAACAGGGTGAGGAACTCATGCCACACGCTCTCGCGGGTTCGCAGCGACTCGCCGAGGTTGCCCTGGGCCAGGTCGCCGATGTAGTTGAGGTACTGCTCGTAGAGCGGCTTGTTCAGGCCCAGGCGCTCCAGCGCTTCGGCGTGCATCACCGGGTCTACGCGGCGTTCACCCATCATCACTTCTACCGGGTCACCAGGGATCAGGCGAATCAGGGAAAAGGTCAGCAAGGTGATGCCGAAAAACGTGGGGATCAGTAACCCCAATCGTCGGGCAATGAAAGTGAGCATCGCGGGGTGTAACTCCTCATCTCTGTCATCAGCCGGTTAGGCATTGCCCGGCTGCGCAACGGTTTAGCAGCGCCGGGCGTTTTTTTTAGGCTTCGCTTGGGTGGTGGCGAAGTGGTTTTGCAGCAGCTGGCTGAGGGTGCAGCCCGCCTATCACGGTAAACCCTGCGGTTGGGGTAAGCCCTGGTAGACCGCGAGGTCACTTCACATAGAGCCCCGTGGCTGCGGGCGGTTCAGTGCCGTCGCGCGTGCCATCAGGCCTTGGTCGAACGTTGGTGCAATTTTCGCCGTTTTTCGCCTGCACAAAACTAAGCATAGGCGTCAAAAAGTTATCTGATTCGCCCGTTATCCTCTTGGGAACCACAAGAAATCAGCCCTGTTTCCCGATTTTTTCCGATTTTTCCTCACCGTTTCTGTCAGGGGGCTCGGCGCTCGACCTTGGCGAAGTTATTCGAACCCATGGGGCTCAGGACAAAACCCTGCACATCGTTACGAATCACGCTGAACTGCTTGGGGTGGGCCAGGGGAATCCACGGCGCTTGCTCGTGGAAAATTCTCAGGGCTTGGCGATACAGGTCGGCGCGCTTTCCTTGGTCACTGATGCCGCGAGCCTGGGTGATGAGACTATCGAACTGCTTATTGCACCAGCCGGCCTGGTTCTCGCCGGCTTTGGCGGCGGCACAGGACAGGTTGGGGGTGAGGAAGTTATCCGGGTCGCCATTGTCGCCGGCCCAGCCCATAAAAATCAGATCGTGCTCGCCCTGCTTGGCGCGCTTAAGCAGCTCGCCCCATTCGTACACGCGGATGGTCGCCTTGATGCCGAGCTTGCCGAGGTCGTCCTGCAACAGCTGCGCGCCAATGCCGGGGTTGGGGTTGGTCGGGCCGCCGCCGGGGCGGGTCCAGATGGTCAGGTTAAAGCCCTTGTCGTGGCCGGCGTCTTTCAACAATTGCTTGGCGCGCGCGAGGTCATGGGGCCAGTCCTGAATCGTTGGGTCGCTGCCCCATAAGGTCGGCGGGTAGGGCGCCACTGCGGGGTTGGCGCCGCCTGCACCAAATTGCGCGCGTACATACACGGCTTTGTCGAAGGCCAAATTGATCGCCTGGCGCACGCGCACATCGTCCAGCGGCGGATGGCGGGTGTTGATGCCTAGGTAGGCGATCAGCAGCGAATCCAGCTCCAGTACCTTGAGGTCGGGCTCCTTACGCAGAGCGGGAATATCGGTGGGCCGCGGGTAAACAGCCACCTGGCAGTCATCGGCCTTTAGCCGCTGCAAACGCACATTAGGGTCAGGGGTAATGGCGAAAATCAGCCGCGCCAGTTTCGGTGCGCCATCCCAATAATCCGGGTTGGCCCGGAAGCGGATTTGCGCATCTTTGCTGTAGCGCTCAAATACAAACGGTCCGGTGCCAATCGGTTGGGAATTGAGCAGCTCGGTTTTACCGCTGGCCAGTAATTGGCTGGCGTACTCGGCGCTATAGATAGAGGTGAAACCCATGGCCAGGTCGGCGAGAAACGGCGCTTCCGGATGCGTGAGGGTAAACACCACGGTATGCGCATCGGGCGCTTCAATTCGCTCAATCAAAGCGGCCATGCCCATGGATTCGGCATAGGGAAAACCCCTGCTGGCCAGCTTATGCCAGGGGTGCTGCGGGTCGAGCTGGCGCTGGAAACTCCAGAGCACATCCTCGGCGTTAAATTCGCGGGTCGGCGTAAACGCCTGGTTGCGGTGAAACTTCACGCCCGTTCGCAGGTGCAAGGTGTAGGTCAGGCCGTCGTCGCTGATTTCCCAGCGCTCGGCTAACCCCGGTGTCAGCTCAGTGCTGCCAGGGGCGAAATTGATCAGGCGATCAAACACTGTTTCAGATGAAGCATCGGCAGTGGTCGCAGCGGTGTATTGAACGATATCGAAGCCTTCGGGGCTGGCTTCGCTGCACACCACCAGGGTTTGTTCGGCGGCGGTGGCAAAGGTGGGGAAACTCAGAGGAATAACCAGGGCGCAGAGCAGGAAACGGGATTTCCAAACAGTCATAACGGCCCCCCAATAAAAAACCGCCTGGGGATGCCCAGGCGGTTTCAGGTTGCTTACTTCTCTACGCTGACGCCGTAGAACGAGTTCAGCGCGAATGGGCTGATCTTGAAGTCTTTAACGGTTTTGCGCATCGGCTGATAAACAGTCGAGTGGGCGATCGGGGTGATCGGCACCTGCGCCTTGAGGATCTGCTGCGCCTGCTTGTACAGCTCAGTGCGCTTGGCTTGATCGGTGGTGCGCTTGGCGGCCTTGATGGCTTTGTCGTAGTCGGCATCACACCACTTGGAGTAGTTGTTGCCGTCTACCGCATCGCAGCCGTACAGGGTGCCCAGCCAGTTGTCCGGGTCACCGTTGTCGCCGCTCCAGCCAATCAGCATGGTGTCGTGTTCACCAGCTTTGGCGCGCTTGAGGTACTCGCCCCACTCGTAGGTGACGATTTTGGCTTTGATGCCGACCTTGGCCCAGTCCGACTGAAGCATTTCGGCCATCAGCTTAGCGTTGGGGTTGTACGGGCGCTGAACCGGCATGGCCCACAGGCTGATCTCGGTGCCTTCGGCCACGCCTGCTTCTTTAAGCAAGGCCTTGGCTTTTTCCGGATCGAAGGCCGGGTCTTTGATGGTTTCGTCATACGACCATTGGGTCGGCGGCATACCGTTTACGGCCAACTGGCCGGCGCTCTGGTAAACGGCGTCGATGATGGCTTTTTTGTTGACTGCCATATCCAGTGCCTGACGCACTTTCAGTTGGTCCAGCGGCTTGTGCTGCACGTTGTAAGCGATATAGCCGTCGTTAAAACCGGCTTGTTCCGGCATGACAATGTTCGGGTCTTTCTTCAACGAGTCGAGGTCAGCCGGGCGCGGGTTGAGGGTGATCTGGCACTCGTTGGCCTTGAGCTTCTGCATACGTACCGAGGCATCGGTGACGATGGAGAAGATCAGGTTGTCGATCTTCACGTCTTCCGGCTTCCAGTATTCCTTGTTGCCGGTGTAACGGATCTGCGCGTCTTTCTGATAACGCTTGAACACGAACGGGCCAGTGCCGATGGGCTTCTGGTTGATGTCGGCGGCTTTGCCTTCTTTCATCAGCTTGTCGCCGTACTCGGCGGACTGGATATCGGCAAAGCTCATGGCCAGGTTCTGGATAAACGCGGCGTCGACGTTGGCCAGGGTGAACTTCACGGTCTTGGCGTCGATTTTTTCCAACTTGGCGATGTTGGTGTCCATGCCCATGTCGGTGAAGTACGGGAACTCAGTGGGGTACGCCTTACGGAACGGGTGGTCCTTGTTCATCATGCGTTCAAAGGTGAACAGCACGTCGTCGGCGTTGAACTCACGGGTTGGTTTGAAGTACTCGGTGGTATGGAACTTCACCCCTTCACGCAGGTGGAAGGTGTAGGTGAGGCCGTCGGGGGTAACGTCCCAGCTGGTGGCCAGGCCCGGTACTACGGCGGTGCCGCCACGCTCGAATTGAGTCAGGCGGTTGAAAATGGTTTCGGCGGCGGCATCGAACTCCGTGCCGGCGGTGTACTGCGCGGCATCAAAGCCGGCAGGGCTGCCTTCGGAACAAAACACCAGGGTGCTGGCGGCTTGGGCGAAGGGGGCGCTGGCGAGCAATCCGCTTGCGAGTACCAGAGGAAGGGCAACTTTCTTATGCATGGTGGCCTCAAGTTGTTGTCGTTATTCAGCTCGGCCGGTTGGGCCGATTCCATGGAAACTATGCAGGGCACATGCCCACTGCAAGCTGCACAAGTCAAAGAGTGTAGAAGCTGTGACGGTATCGTCTGCGGATGTCGCGTTTTTGTAAGTTGCGGGGTGTTGACTGGGTGGTCGAGAAAGGAGGGTATGGATTGGCGGGACACGAGTGCTTCGAAACGGAGCACTTTTACAGGCGCGAAGGGGCAGACGACGTAAGCCCTCACCCCCAGCCCCTCTCCCGCAAGCGGGAGAGGGGAGCTTAAGCGGCGTTCGGAGAGGGAAAACGCTTGCCGGCCAAACCTCAAACCAGTCCCCTCGCCCCTATGGGGAGAGGGTCAGGGTGAGGGGCTTTAGATCTTGCTTAAGGCATCTGCACTTCAATCACGCCATCGGCAGCCACGGTCACCTCACTGGTGCCCGACTCAATCTCTTGCGGCGCCGCCGATTTCGACATCATCGACGAGGCCATGGCCTCCATACGCAATGGGCGAACCGGTTGGAAGCCGGCGCTGTTCAAGTTCAGGCTGACCAGTTTGTAGCTCTTGCCACCCACCGCGGCCGTGGCGATGTCAGCGCGTGCTTTAAAGGCGGCCACGGCTTCTTTCAGCAGTTCATCTTCACTTTTCTTGCGGGTGGCGTTGGAGATGGCGAAGTCCATATTGCCCATCTTCAGGTCTTTCAGCAGGTCGGCGGTGAGTTTGGACAGCGCGGCAAAGTCAGCGCTTTCCAGGCGGATTTCACCGCGCTCGCGCCAGCCGGTGATTTGCTGGCCGTTGTTGTCGTAGATCGGGTAGCTGTTGCGGCTGCCGAGTTTGACGCTCACGCCCTTGGCCTGACGCGCGCGTTCGATGGCGATGTTCAGGGTTTCGGTGGTGTCGGCGGCAAGTTTGGCTGGGTCGCTGTTTTGTGTTTCGGTGTAGAGGGTGACGTTCATCAGGTCGTGGGCGACGTCCTGGCTGACTTCGGCACGCAGGGCGACCTGGTTGTAGCGGGCGTCGTCGGCAACGCTTGGCAGGCTGACCAGGGTGGCCGAGCACAGGGCAATAGCTGCGGTAAGACGGCTGAGGGAAGACATGCGAACTCCTTGTTCGGGCAGGGGGGAACTTCAAGGCTAAGACTCTAGCGTTACAGCGCCGGTTCCGTCACGTCGCGAGCAACGTACGTTTGTGCCTTGGTACATGGGGGCCCGTAGGGTGTGCTATGCGCACCAGCCGTTTGTGTTGGTTACGGTGGCGTTCTTCTTTATTGCGTGTGCTGGACGTTTGGTTTCGCGCCTTACGCGCGAGTCACTTTGCCAGTCGCCGCAAAGTAACCAAAACGCTTGCCCCTACCTTGGCCTTGCGCTGCGCTCCAGGTTCCCTCGCTGCGTCGTTGCTCCAGGGGTCGGCGTGCAGGGCCATCCTTGGCCCCACGCCTTTCGCGGCTCCAGCCGCTCAACCCCCTGCGCAACGACTCCACTCGGCCTGCGATAAACGGGGCGGGTGGATCACAAGCCAGATCAAGATCAACTGCAACCCTTGATCGTCGGTAGGGGCGAGTGACCGCCTTGGACTTTGCCGCGGTGCTTTCGATTAGCTGCGCTGTGCGGCTCGTTGCCGCAGTTGGCACTGTTTGTCGCACCGGTGGTTATACTCGCCCGTCATTTGGAGCACTCATTAGGAGAGCTCATGCTCGCTCCCGTGTTGTTGCTGTCTGCCAGTCGCCAGAATTTGTGGCGGCTGAGTCTGATCCGTGTGTTGGTGTTGGCGGCCCAAGCCAGTTCGGTGGGCGTTGCCTATTTGATGGATCTGCTGCCGCTGCCGTGGTTGCCGTTGTGCCTGACCCTCGTCTGCTCGGCGGTGTTGTGTATGTTTACGGCGCTGCGTTTGCGCGGCCCCTGGCCGGTGACGGAGCTGGAGTACGCAGTGCAGTTGGCCTGCGATCTGCTGATCCACAGCATGCTGTTGTATTACTCAGGCGGTTCGACCAATCCGTTTGTTTCCTATTACCTGGTGCCACTGACCATCGCCGCCGCGACCTTGCCGTGGCTGTATTCGATGTTTTTGAGCGGATTGGCCCTGACCGGCTACACCGCGCTGCTGATCTGGTATCACCCGCTGCACCTGCACGGTGTGCAGCACGAGGCGATGCTGATCAGCCTGCACTTGTTTGGCATGTGGCTGAACTTCGCCCTGTCGGCGGCGTTTATTACTTTTTTTGTGGTGAAAATGGCCGGTGCGGTGCGCCGTCAGGTGCAGTTGCAGGCTGAGCGCCGCGAAGAAAGCATGCGCGATCAGCAGCTACTCGCCGTGGCCACTCAGGCAGCCGGCGCCGCCCATGAGTTGGGCACGCCCTTGGCGACCATGAGCGTGTTGATCAAAGAACTGCGCCGCGAGCACCCGGACCCGCTGCTGCAAGAGGACCTCGCCGTGCTGCAAGAGCAGGTGAGCCTGTGTAAGGACACCCTGCAACAGCTGGTGCGCGCCGCTGAAGCCGATCGCCGCCTGACGGTGGAAGAACAATCGGTGGCCAGTTGGTTGGAAACCACGCTTAATCGCTGGCACCTGATGCGCCCGGAGGCGACGTATCGCTATCAGATTCTCGGCATCGGCGCCGTGCCGCGCCTGGCGCCGCCGCCGGACCTGACCCAAGCCCTGCTTAACCTGCTGAACAACGCCGCCGATGCCTGCGCCGACAAGCTCGATATCCGCGTAGATTGGAACATGTTGGAAATGTGCGTCAGCATCCGCGACCACGGCGCCGGCGTGCCGTTGGCCATCGCCGAGCAACTGGGCAAACCCTTTATTACCACCAAGGGCAAAGGTTTCGGCCTGGGCCTGTTCCTGAGCCAGGCCAGCGTGACCCGGGCGGGTGGTTCGGTGAAACTCTACAATCATGAAGAAGGCGGCACGCTCACCGAGCTGCGCCTGCCTCGTCAGCCAAGCTGAACCGGAGAAGCCAATGAACGAAGAAATCCCCATCGAAGGCGAAGAGCAACCGCATTTGCTGCTGGTCGATGACGACGAGACGTTCACCCGCGTCATGGCCCGCGCCATGAGCCGCCGTGGTCTGCGTGTGTCGATTGCCGGTTCCGCCGAAGAGGGCCTGACCCTGGCCGAACAAGATATGCCTGACTACGCCGTGCTTGACCTGAAAATGGACGGCGACTCCGGCCTGGTGCTGCTGCCCAAGCTGCTGGCGCTGGACCCGGAAATGCGCGTGGTGATTCTCACCGGCTACTCCAGCATCGCCACGGCGGTGGAGGCGATCAAGCGCGGCGCCTGCAACTACCTATGCAAACCGGCCGATGCCGACGATGTGCTGACTGCGCTGGTCTCCGAACACGCCGACTTGTCCACCCTGGTGCCGGAAAACCCGATGTCGGTGGACCGCTTGCAGTGGGAGCATATCCAACGCGTATTGGGCGAGCACGATGGCAATATTTCCGCCACTGCCAGAGCCTTGGGCATGCACCGTCGGACCTTGCAGCGCAAATTGCAGAAGCGTCCGGTACGGCGCTGAACTGTGCGCATGGCAGGCTATCCAAGGTGGCTGGAAGCTGTCTTAATCAGCTACTTTCTTTCACCGATTTAAGCGCCCCCAGAGGCGCTTTTTTCATAACCGTCCAGAGTGCCTTTCATGAGCAAGAACGCCGAATATTCAGCGGTCAATGATGCGCTGCCCAGCCACTTTTTTTCGCGGGTCTGGCAGCTCGCCAGTGCGTACTGGCGCAGTGAAGAGAAGGGCATGGCCTGGTTGCTGCTGATTGCGGTGATCGCCATGTCGCTGGTGGGGGTGGCGATTTCGGTGTGGTTTAACAGCTGGTACCGCGACTTCTATAACGCCTTGCAGAATAAAGATCTGGCCGCGTTTACCACGCTTATTGGCTACTTCTGCGGCATTGCTGCGGTGGCAATTCTGATCGCCGTTTACAAGCTGTATCTCACGCAGATGCTCACCATCCGCTGGCGTCGTTGGCTGACCGAGCAGCACTTCGCTGCCTGGTTGGCGCACAAGAACTACTACCGCCTTGAACAAGCCGGCTACACCGATAACCCGGACCAACGTCTGGCCGAAGACCTCAATAGCTTTACCGATAGCACCCTCAGCCTGGGCCTGGGGTTGATTCGTAACGTGGTCAGCCTGGTGTCGTTCTCGGTGATTCTCTGGGGCGTGTCGGGCAGCATGGAGATTTTTGGCATCGAGGTGCCGGGCTATATGTTCTGGGCCGCGCTGCTCTACGCCTTGGTCGGCAGCTGGCTGGTGCACCTGGTGGCGCGGCGTTTGATCGTGCTGAACAACAACCAGCAGCGCTACGAGGCTGACCTGCGTTTTGGCTTGGTGCGTATTCGTGAGAACGCCGAAAGCATTGCGCTCTACAACGGCGAGAACAACGAACAGCAACGTTTGATGGGGCGCTTCAATAAGGTGTGGAGCAACTTCTGGGAACTGATGAAGGTGCAAAAACGCCTGACGTTCTTTAGCTCCGGCTACGGCCAGATCGCCATTATCTTCCCGATGATCGTCGCCGCCCCACGCTACTTCTCCGGCAAGATCCAGCTGGGCGACCTTATGCAAATCAACTCGGCCTTTGGCAATGTGCAAGAGAGCATGAGCTGGTTTATCGACGCTTACGCCAGCCTGGCAGCATGGCGCGCCACCTGTGACCGGATCTTGAGCTTCCGCCAGGCCCTGGCCGAAGGTGACCAGTTGGACGCCAACCCCGCCATCAGCCGTAGCCGCGACGCTGGCCAAGTGAGTCTGAACCAGGTGCAACTAAGCCTGGCTGACGGTCGCGTGCTGTTGAACCCTACCGACCTGAACATCGCCCCCGGCGAGCATGTGTTGCTTAGCGGCGCGTCGGGCAGCGGCAAAAGTACGTTGCTGCGTGCGTTAAGCGGCTTGTGGCCGTTTGGTAATGGCACGTTGAACCTGCCGGACAGCAGCTTGTTTCTGCCGCAGAAACCCTACCTGCCGATTGGCAGCCTGCGTGCCGCATTGAGTTATCCAGAGGCCGAGGACACTTACTCTGCAGAGCGTTTGCAGGAGGTATTGCAGGCCTGCAACCTGGCGCATTTGGCTAATCGTTTAGACGAGGAAGATCACTGGGAGCGGGTGTTGTCGCCAGGTGAGCAACAGCGTGTGGCCATTGCTCGTGCCTTGCTGGTTGAGCCGCGCTGGTTGTTCCTTGATGAGGCAACGTCGGCGATGGATGAGCAGAATGAAACGGCGGTGTATCGCTTGCTGACCGAGAAATTGCCGGGCAGCAGTTTGGTCAGCATTGGCCACCGCAGCAGCTTGCAGCAGTTCCATTCGCGCCAATTGCGTTTACAAGAGAAGGGCTTGATAGAGGCGTAGTTGCCTCGCTCCAACCAAGCATAAAAAAGCCCGGCACATCGCCGGGCTTTTTTACATCGGCAAAACCTTACTTACCGTAAACCGGCAGCTTGGCGCAGATGGCTTTGACTTTCTCACGTACGGCGTCGATCACGGCTTCGTTGCTGAGGTCGGCGAGGATGTCGCAGATCCAGCCAGCCAGCTCGCGGCATTCGGCTTCTTTGAAACCACGGGTGGTCACGGCCGGGCTACCGATACGCAGACCAGAAGTCACGAACGGCGATTTCGGGTCGTTCGGTACCGAGTTTTTGTTCACGGTGATAAAGGCGCGACCCAGGGCGGCGTCAGCGTCTTTGCCGGTGATGTCTTGCTTGATCAGCGACAGCAGGAACAGGTGGTTCTGGGTGCCGCCGGAGACTACGTCAAAACCACGCTCAATAAACACGCTGGCCATGGCCTGGGCGTTTTTCACCACTTGTTGCTGGTAGATTTTGAACTCGGGCTGCAGGGCTTCTTTAAAGCAGATGGCCTTGGCGGCGATCACGTGTTCCAGCGGGCCGCCTTGGGCGCCTGGGAATACGGCGGAGTTGAGTTTTTTCTCGATCTCGGCGTTGGCCTTGGCGAGGATCAGGCCGCCACGTGGGCCGCGCAGGGTTTTGTGCGTGGTGGTGGTCACCACGTCAGCGAACGGCACCGGGTTGGGGTACACACCCGCGGCAACCAGGCCGGCTACGTGGGCCATGTCGACGAACAGGTAAGCACCGACTTTGTCAGCAATGGCGCGGAAACGTGGGAAGTCGAGAATCTGCGAGTAGGCCGAGAAACCCGCCACGATCATTTTTGGCTTGTGCTCAATGGCCAGGCGTTCTACTTCGTCGTAGTCGATCAGGCCGTTGCCGTCGATGCCGTACTGCACAGCGTTGTACAGCTTGCCCGACGAACTCACGGTGGCGCCGTGGGTCAGGTGGCCGCCGTGGGCCAGGCTCATGCCGAGAATGGTGTCGCCGGCGTTCAGCAGGGCCAGGTACACGGCGCTGTTGGCTTGCGAACCGGCGTGCGGTTGTACGTTGGCGTAGTCAGCGCCGAACAGCTCTTTGGCACGGTCGATAGCCAGTTGCTCAACCACGTCAACGTATTCGCAGCCGCCGTAGTAGCGCTTGCCCGGGTAGCCTTCGGCGTACTTGTTGGTCAGTACCGAACCTTGGGCTTCCATCACCGCTGGGCTGGTGTAGTTCTCCGAGGCGATCAGCTCGATGTGCTCTTCCTGGCGCTGAGCTTCTTGCTCCATGGCGGCAAAGAGTTCGGCGTCGTAATTGGCGATGGTGTTCGAGCGGCTAAACATGGCGGTCCCCTAAGAGTGAGCTGGGCAAGGTTTGATCAAGCGCTGGTGGGCTGCCCAGAACAGCAAAGGCTTGCCCGAAGAAGGCGCGGATTCTACCGGATTAGTCGTTAACTGGCACATGACGGTCGGTCATGTAGCGGACGAGCGCGCCTCATTGTGCTCAACAGGCGCGCGGTAGAGGGTTTAGCTGAGCATAAACAGCGCGGTTCCGCTGAATTGTGCGGCCAGTTGAGTGGCGGTCATCGGTCGGCCGAGCAGGTAACCCTGTACCTCATCGCAGCCGTGCTCACGGAGGAAATCGAGCTGTTCCTGGGTTTCCACACCCTCGGCGATTACCGCAAGGTTAAGGCTGTGGGCCATGGCAATTATGGCGCGGGCGATCTGGGCATCCTGTTCACCGCTGGGTAAGCCGTCGACAAAACTGCGGTCGATTTTCAGCACGTCGATGGGGAACTGCTTGAGGTAGTTGAGCGACGAATAACCGGTGCCGAAGTCGTCCACGGCAATGCTCAGGCCCAACTGCTTGAAGCCCTTGAGCACTTGCATGGTTTCGTCGACATCGCGCATCAGGATGCTTTCGGTCAGCTCCAATTCCAGGCAGCTCGGGCTCAAGCCGCTGCTGTGCAAAATATGGGCAATGCGTTGGCCTAACTGGCCTTCGGCAAATTGCCGGGCGGAGAGGTTGACCGACACTTTCGGCACCCGCACGCCAGCGGCATGCCAGGCGTTCATTTGCCGGCACGACTCCACCAGCACCCAGTCGCCAACATCCACCACTAGGCCCAACTCCTCCAGCACCGGAATAAATTCGCTTGGCGCAATCAGGCCGCGGCGTGGGTGCTGCCAGCGCAGCAGGGCTTCGGCGCCGATCAGGCGCTGGCCGTTGGCGCTGAACTGCGGCTGGTAATGCAGCACAAACTGCTGCTGGTCGAGGGCGTGGCGCAGGTCGCTTTCCAGCTCCAAACGCTCCAGAGCAGTGGCGTTCATCGCCGCCTGGTAAAACTGGAAGTTGTTTTTGCCGCGTTCCTTGGCGTGATACATCGCGGTGTCGGCGTTCTTCATCAACTGACTGAGTTCGTCGCCATCTTGCGGGCTCAGGGCGATGCCAATACTGGCGGTAACAAAGAACTCGCGGCCTTCCAGAATAAACGGCTGCGACAGGCTCAGCAGAATTTGCTCGGCCACATGAATAGCGCGAGTGAGGGCGCCGTCGCGGGTGTCGCGGGCTTGCAGCAGTAGGGTGAATTCATCGCCGCCCATGCGCGCCACGGTGTCTTCCACTTCCACGCACGCGGCCAAACGCTGGGCCACGTCTTTGAGCATGCGGTCACCAGCGGCATGGCCGAGGGAGTCGTTGATCGGTTTGAAGCGGTCAAGGTCGAGGAACATCAGCACTACCCACTCCAGATGCCGCTCGGCATGCTGCAGGGCGGTGTGCAGGCGGTCCTGGAACAGCGTGCGGTTGGGCAGGTTGGTGAGCGCATCGTAGTAAGCCAAGCGGTGGATGCGCTGTTCGCTGGCCTTGCGTTCGCTGATATCGCTGAAGAAGCACACGTAGCTGACCAAGTCGCCTTCATCGTCATGCACAGCGGTAATGCCGACCCACGCCGGGAAGTTTTCTCGGTTGCGGCGTTTGAGCCATACCTCACCCTCCCAACTGCCGTTTTGCCCGAGCTGATGGAGGATATAGGCCTGGTGACTGGTTTGTTGGCGGTCGGCCATGAGCATGCCGGGCTGCTGGTCGAGCACTTGCGCGCTGCTGTAGCCACTGACGCGGCTGAATGCTTCGTTGACCTGCACGATATAGCCGGCCGGGTCGGTCACCAGAATGGCGGCGGTGGAGTGTTCGAATACCGTGGCAGCCATGCGCAGGTCTTTTTCCGCGCGGCGCTGCTGGCTGATGTTGCGGCCTACGCCAAGCAAGCCTTCAAAGCGCCCATCCTGGTCCCACATCAGCGTCAGGCGCATTTCGGTGGGCAGCTTATGGCCGTCGGCGCGTACACAATCCACCATAAACAGACGGGTCGCCAGTTGCTGGCGCAAGTCGCGCAATTGTTGCGGGTTGTTCAGCGCCGCACGCACGCGTGTCAGCAGTTGATCAACATCCGACAGCTGCCGAGGGTTGGCGGCCAGCGGGTGGAAGCCATTGGCGATGATCCACTCCGGCGAATAGCCAAACATCGCCAATGCTGACGGGCTGACGTAATCCAAGTACAGGTTACTGTTGGTGGTAAAGATCACGTCGCTGATGTTTTCGGCCAGCAGGCGATAGCGGCGCTCGTTTTTGCGCATCAGCTCGCTGGCTTCGATCTGTTCGGTCACGTCTTTGGCCACGCCAATCAGGCGATGCACCCGGCCATCGGCGGTGCGGCTAAGGGCTTGTTCGCGGATATCGAACCAATGCCAGGTGCCATCGCGGTGGCGCCAGCGCAGGTGGCATTGCAGCAGCAAGCCGTCGCTAACCACTTGCTGCAGATTGCGCATGCGCGCGTACTGCTCGGCGTCGTCTGGATGCAACACCACTTCCCAGAAGTGCCCGGCCATCGCTTTGAGTTCTTTGCCGCTGTAACCCAACTGCTGGCCTAAACGGTTGTTACTGAACAACACTCGGCGGTTGGTCATGTCGTGCACGTATAGGGTGTCAGGCACCGCGCGGGCCACGTCGGACCAGAAACGCTCACGCTCGATCAACGACAACTCAATGCGTTTGCGACTGGTGATATCGCTGATGCTGAGCGTAACCGCGTGTAGGTCGGCGCTTTGTTCAGGCAAGCGCAGCACCACCCACAGATGGCGCTCGTGGCCTTGCGGCGTAACGATCTGGCTTTCCAGTTCAAGCTGACGCTGCTTACTCAGCAGGGCGCCGATCAACTGATAGCGTGCGCACTCGGGCGTGATCGGGCCAACATCGACCAAGTGGTTCCATAGCTGCTCGGTTGAGTCGACGCCGAGCATCTGTTGGCCAACCTGGTTGATTTCGGTGATGCGCAGGTGCTGCAGCAGCTCGTTGTGCAGTTGCGGATGGATTTGCAACCAGTGGTCGAGCTGGCCGAGGGTCTGGATCTGGTGAACGTGTAAATAGGTCTGCAGATCGGCCAGGTCGAGCACGCAGTGGGCCACGCCACTGCCTTCGAATATGTCTTGATAGCGGCGCCTTGTGTCTTCCAGCACATGTAGCGCCTGTTGCTGTTCGGTGGCATCGCGCAGCACCCAAACGTGGCCAGGCTGGCTGTGTTCTTTGCCGTCTTTGAACACGCTGCGGGTAACGCTGAATACCCGCTGTTGCTGGTGCTGCTGGAGCTCAATCCACATCGGGCTGAAGTCGTCATGCGCCTGAGTGTCGTGCATCAGCGCCGGGTTGAGACTGGGCAGCAGGTCGAGCAGGTGGCGGCCACGCGCATCTTGGCTGGACAAGCCAAACAACTGCGCAGCCTGCGGGTTGAGATAGCGCACATGGCCGCTTACGTCGGTGACCACCACGCGTTCTTCAATTGCTCCCAAGGCAGTCGCGGCATCGCGCAATTCGCGCCGCGAAGCGGTGGTCATTTCCCGCAACCGATGTTGTTCGCTCAGCAAACGTGTCAGGGCTAACAGGGTGAGCAGGGCGCAGGCGAGAAACAGCAGGAGTTTGCCAGTGATAGCCGACAATAGCTCGGTCCAGGCAAGGCGCTTATCCAGCACGCTGCGCATCACCAGATCGGTACCGGGCAGTTCGGTCATTTGTACGGTGTTGGCCAGCTCAAAGGCGCTGGCGCTGCGCAATTGTTCGTTGCTCGGGGCTGGTTGAGTTGCCAGTACGGTGTGCTGTTGGCGGTCTTCCAGTTGCCAGCGGTGTTCGCTGTTATAGAACCGGCGAATGCTGTAGCGCAGATGGGCCAGACCAAAACGAACCACCCAAAAGCCTGAGCCGCCGTTTTGCGGCAGCAAGGCATAGATCTGCCCTTCGCCTTCTGGGTTGAACGCATATTGATAGGCGTGCCCCTGACCGCGCTCGAACAAGCTGGCGATAAAGGCCTGGTCGTTTGCATTCGCCAGCGTGTCGGCCAGGGGTTTGCCGCTGCTATCGAGCCACATCAGGCTGGTTACCGAGGGGAACACATTGCGTAGGCCGTCTAACAATTCATCGATTTTTTCTGCTGACGACGGCGGTGCAGAGTTCTGTTTGAGCAGGGCGATGGCCGCATGAGCGCGCATCTCAACCCCTAGCGCCATGTGCTCGGTGAGTTGCTGGCCGTATTCCTGCTCACGTTTTTGTCGATTGTCTTCGGCCTGTTCCAACTCGTGGTACAGCTGCCAAAAAAGCAGGCCGAGCATCACCACAACAAGCACCACCAAGGCGCCCTTGACCGAATTGGGTAGGGTGGTGGCGAGTGAATCGCCGGGGGCGCGCTGGTGGGTGAACAATCGGGGCACGGGCAAGAGTCCTGCGCTGACGGCCTATATAGATGTAGCAGCTGCACTGCTGGCAGGCGGCAGGGCTGCAAATAAAAGCGCCTAAGAATGCCTAGTTACGTGGCAAAGTGCCAGCTATGCCGACGAGCGCCCAACTCTCACCACCACCCTACACGCTATAGCCCCGTTTGGGGTGTCCATCGCCCAGCAATATGGCTCTACATGGCTAAGCAAGCAGACATGGTTAGATAAAGCCAAGTTCCCCCTAATTAAGCGGCGTCTGCCAGGCGCATGTTTAAAGCTAATCAGCTGAGGAGAATACCTAGCGGTCTTTAGTCGGCGGGTTTTCGCGGGTGACATTGTGAAGGCGCAGAGGGGTGGCCGTTTATAGGTGTATTGCGAATTCAAAATTCATATAACGTGGGCTACCGAACTCGGCATTGTGAAAATATTCTGTAAGTGCACTATTTATCCAATTGCTCGCGGAGGTTTCACCATGTTGTATCTGGTATTTAGCGGAAAAATTAAAGAAGGTAAGGTGGTCGAGTTTTATCAGAAAGTAGCAGTGGTCGCGCAGAAGTTGACCCATGAACACGACAAGCCAATTGTGTATCAGTGGCATAAAAATAAAGATGACTCCAGTCGTTTTTTTCTCAATGAGCAATGGGCGTCTGTTGCGGATCTGCACGCGCACTTCGAGACATTGTATAAGGCGTTTGGGCCGGCTAAGCCAACAGAGCGTCTACCTGCAGCAATTCTTGAATATCTGGATGAGGCGCGCGTAGATTTTTACGAGGCAATATAAATTTACGCCACTGCACGTCATTGCTGAGGTGGCGTGCAGTACTCGAGTTGCGTCGGATTTTTAAGCTCATTTTTCATGAACTCTACAAATAGTCGCGCTTTTGAAGAAATGAGCTTTGCGCTTGGGTAGATTGCCCATATATTTCTGCGCTGTTGTAATTCAAACCCCTGCATTACTCGCACAAGTGCGCCGCTTTGTAATGAGGCCCTGGCGTTCCAAATTGATATGGACGCGATGCCCAGGCCTTGCTCTGCGGCCAGCCGCACGCTCTCCCCACAGTCTGATCGAAATACAGCCTCCAGCGCAGGCGGCTGCTCGCCTTCGGCGCACTGGAAATTCCACTTGCTTTCTTCACCAAAAAGTATGCATTGGTGACGCGCAAGTTCTTCAGGGCTAAGAGGTGCTCCATGCTTCAGCAAGTAAGCTGGCGAAGCACACAGAATCCGGTAGTCTGCACCCAGATTGCGGGCGACTAGTGTTGAGTCTTTTAATTCAGCTATGCGAATCGCTACATCAATACCGATTTCATTTAAATCTTGAAGCGAGTCGGATAGTACGAGATTGATCTTCAGGTTATGGTGGGTTTTTAAGAATTCGGCAACAAGCGGGATTAGGCAGATCCGTGCAAACGAACCGGGTGCCGATATTTTCAAGGTGCGTCTAACGCTGCTGTTTGCGCTTGTGGTCGAAAAATATGCCTCATCGATAGCCGATAAAATGTTTTTCGCGTATGGCATAAATGCCCGGCCATCTTCGGTGAGTGCAATATGGCGTGTTGTTCTGGATAGAAGTCGTAATCCGAGTGTGTTTTCCAGTTTCATCAGTTTTTGGCTGGCAACGGAGGGCAAAAGCCCAAGCTCTTTGCCAGCGGCAGTTATGTTTCCAAGCGCTGCCGCTTTTATAAACAAAGATAGTGCATCTATATCCAATTTGGCCCTGCTTCAGTCAGTGTGCATAGCGTTTGGTTCGTGCCTGGAATATTGCGTGAGATTTGGGGCGTAGCAATCAGCTAGTAGGGAGTTTGTCTGTGTTATGTCTCGAATTGGGTTTTAATTGTATGAAGGGTTTGTAGGAATTATTTATTTTTAGTGCGGACAATATTTCAATTGTTTGGTCGTGGTGCTGTCGCTTGTGCCGGTCGGTAACTCGTGGGTACCAACGTATTGGATAGCTACTGGCAGCCACCTTGTCGAAGAAGATTTGTTGCGCGACCGTCTCAAACATTTATTACTTTGACTATTGCGCCCCGTACGGGTGTAGCGGTGTGTATCGCGTGCCGATTATTGGCTGCTGGCCTAAATGCGCACCGGGTCAGGTGCGCAATTGCGCCAAGGGCGCGGCAGAGTGGGCGAATAGTCTCGGATGGCGCTAAAATGCGCGGCGAATGATTGTTACGTTGTTAATCGGCATTTTTAAGACGAGGTCTGCACTTTGGCTCAATACGTCTACACCATGCATCGGCTGGGCAAAGTAGTGCCGCCGAAGCGGGAAATCCTCAAGAACATTTCTCTGTCTTTTTTCCCTGGCGCCAAGATTGGTGTGCTCGGCCTTAACGGCTCGGGCAAATCTACCCTATTGAAAATCATGGCCGGCGTTGACACCGAGTTCAACGGTGAAGCCCGTGCCATGCCCGATCTGAACATCGGCTACCTACCGCAAGAACCGCAGCTGGATCCGGAAAAAACCGTGCGCGAAGTGGTGGAAGAAGCCGTTAGCGTGATCAAAAACGCCCAGGCGCGCCTGGACGAGGTATACGCCGCTTACGCCGAGCCAGACGCCGACTTCGACGCCCTGGCCGCCGAGCAAGGCAAGCTGGAAGCCATTTTGCAAGCCAGCGATGGCCACAACCTGGAACGCCAACTGGAAGTTGCCGCCGACGCCCTGCGCCTGCCGGCCTGGGACGCCAAAGTGGTGCACCTCTCCGGTGGTGAAAAACGCCGTGTGGCCCTGTGCCGCCTGCTGCTCTCCGCTCCGGACATGCTGCTGCTCGACGAACCGACCAACCACTTGGATGCCGATTCCGTCGCCTGGCTGGAACACTTCCTCCACGACTTCCCCGGCACCGTGGTCGCCATCACGCACGACCGTTACTTCCTCGACAACGTTGCCGGCTGGATTCTCGAGCTCGACCGCGGCGCCGGTATTCCGTACGAAGGCAACTACTCGGGCTGGCTGGAAGCCAAGTCCGACCGTTTGGCCCAAGAGTCCAAACAGCAGTCGGCCCACGAAAAAGCCATGAAAGAAGAATTGGAGTGGGTGCGCAAAGGCGCCAAAGCCCGCCAGTCGAAATCCAAGGCCCGTCTGCAACGCTTCGAAGAAATGCAATCGCAGGAATTCCAGAAGCGCAGCGAAACCAACGAAATCTACATCCCGGCCGGCCCGCGTCTGGGCGACAAAGTCATCGACTTCGTCAACGTCAGCAAAGGCTACGGCGACCGCGCGCTGATCGACAACCTGTCGTTCAGCATGCCCAAGGGCGCCATTGTCGGCGTGATCGGCGGTAACGGTGCCGGTAAGTCGACCCTGTTCCGCATGCTCATGGGCAAAGAAACGCCGGACTCGGGCAGCATTGAAGTTGGTGAAACCGTGAAGTTGGCTTGTGTTGACCAGAGCCGCGACGACCTGGACGGCAACAAAACCGTATGGGAAATGGTTTCCGATGGTTCCGACATGATCAAAATCGGCAACTACGAGGTGCCGTCGCGCACCTACGTCGGCCGTTTTAACTTCAAAGGTGGCGACCAGCAGAAGTTCGTTAAGGACCTCTCCGGTGGTGAGCGTGGCCGCTTGCACTTGGCCTTGACCCTGAAAGAGGGCGCCAACGTCTTGCTGCTGGACGAACCGTCCAACGACCTCGACGTAGAAACCCTGCGCTCGCTGGAAGAAGCACTGCTCGACTTCCCAGGCGCCGCCATTGTGATCTCTCACGATCGGTGGTTCCTGGACCGCGTGGCGACCCACATCCTCGCGTACGAAGACGACTCGCAAGCGGTGTTCTTTGAAGGTAACTACACCGAATACGAAGCCGACCGCAAAAAACGCCTTGGCGATGCAGCCGCTCAGCCGCATCGGGTACGGCATAAAAAGCTGGCGCAGTAAGAAAAAACAACGGAGCCCAAGTGGCTGCGTTTTTTCTAGAGGCCCGTGCTCCCTAAGAACAACTTATCAACAGGCGGCTGCCGTCATCTTGTTGGCGAAACCGCACCGGCAAGAACCGCTCAATCACCGCCATATTGCTCTGCATATGCGCGGTCATCTGTACCGTGGTAAAGCTACCGCCACCGGCAAGCGCCATCGGCAGCAACAGTTGATCGGCCAAGTGTTCGGCTACCGCCGCGTTGCTCTGCAACCATTGCCGTGCCTGCTCAACGGCATGATCGGCCACCGTCTCTGCGCGCACGCCGGTTTGGCCAAACGCGCAGAACACCTCGCTCAAGTCCTCGCAATCGTACTGCAGCAATAGCGCGTTACCTGGTCCTTGTTCCGCGTCCAGCCATACGATATTGCGCCCCGAGGTTTCAATATCCAGGCGCTTGCTAACCCGCTCCAGCTCACGCTCTCCCACGCTGCCTGGAATACCGGCAATCAATGCCCTCGCTTGCTGCCGGAGCAGGGCGCCCCGTTGTGGCACGTGCAAAGGCTGCAAAGTCGATGGTTGAATAAACGCCACCAGCTCGCCGCCACCCGCCGGCACAAACCCATGGCGCAGCAGCTGCAATTTCACGCGTGCGCCCATGCGCTGTAGGAGCGGCAACCAGGCGTGTTGCAGAAAATCGAAGGGCGGCGCCAACGGGTTATGGGTGCCGCCGGTGATGTTGACCGTGCTCGGCGCGTCAGCGTGCAGTAGCGCGGGCAGCAGTGTTTGCAACACTAGCGAGCAACTGCCCGCTGTGCCGATGGCGAAGCGGTAGGCGCCGCCTTTTATTGGGCCCGGCACGAAGTGCAGTTCTTGCGAGCCCAGCTCCGCGCCGCAGACATTCGCACCGCACACTTCTGCCGCCGCCAGAACGGCGGTCAAGTGCTGGCGCATCAGGCCTGGGCGGCTGCGCTTGGCGCGTATATGACAGATATGCAGGGCGCGCCCGGTAATCATCGCCAGGCTTAGGGCCGTGCGCAGTACTTGGCCGCCGCCGCTGCTGCCGTCCAGTTCAATAACATCCGTGTTCATATTTATTCCTTGGCGTAGTGCGCCACGGTCTCCTTGAGGTAATGGTCTAGCAGGCGGTCGTCGGCCTGGGTGCGAGGTAAGGTCGCCACCGGCAGCGCCAACTGTTCTTCGATAAAACGATGCAACAGCGGCCGACGAGGTCCATATAGCGCCTCGCCGGCACTGCGCTTGAGCACTAACAGCTCCGCAACTTCGTCGAGCAGCTGTGGGTCGTCCACGGTTTGTAGTAGTTCGCCAAAGGTCATTGGCGGACGGCCACGGCCTTGGTCGATCCAGCGCACGGCCAGCAGCGGGCGGAGCACGTAGAAGTATTTTTTCACCCGCACGGTTTCGCCCTGCAGGTAGCCACGGAAGTTTTTCTTCGCCATCGAGAAGTAGTGGTTACGCGCGGCCGGCGGGCTGTAGAACAGCTCCGCCAGTTCCCGCAGTTGTTCGGTGGCGCTGTCTTCGCGGCGGTATACCAGCGGCGAGTCCAGCCATTCCAACAGCGTTGGGTTGGACTTACGCAGCAAGCGCAGGGTTTTGCGCAGCTCCCAGCCGCTGACATCCAACTCGTCGTCCAGTGGCCGCTCGATTACATCGCGCGGCTCATCCACGCGCATAAACCACTCGGGTTTTTCCACATAGACAAAGCGCACGTCGTAATCGCTATCGGTGGAGGCAAAGCCCCAGGCGCGGCTGCCGGACTCGCAGGCATACAGCACCTTGACGTTGTGTTCGCGCTCCACACGCTCGAGTTCTGCCAAAACCCGTGCACGCATGCTGTCGCACAGGGGGTGTTCGTTGTTCATGGCGGTTTCCTTATCCTTTAACGCACACCACCTGACGCAGGGTGTGCAGTACTTCTACCAGCTCGCGCTGGGCGTCCATTACGTGATCAATGTTCTTGTAGGCCATCGGGATTTCGTCGATCACCGCTTCATCCTTGCGGCATTCCACATGAGCGGTCGCGCGGATCTGGTCCGCAACGCTGAATTGCTTCTTGGCCTGGGTGCGGCTCATCACGCGGCCGGCACCGTGGCTGCAAGAGCAGAACGCTTCCTCGTTGCCGAGGCCGCGCACGATAAAACTCTTGGCGCCCATGGAACCGGGAATAATCCCCAGCTCGCCTTTTTTGGCCGATACCGCGCCCTTGCGGGTCACCAATATCTCCTCGCCGAAATGCCGTTCCTTCTGCACATAGTTGTGGTGGCAGTTCACCGCTTGCACATCCACCTCGAACGGCTTGCTGATGACCGTGCGCGTTGCCTTGATCACGCTGTGCATCATCAGCAGACGGTTCTGTTTGGCAAAGTCCTGGGCCCAACCCACGGCCTCCACATAGTCGTCGAAGTGTTGGCTGCCTTCCTGGAAATAGGCCAGGTCGCGGTGTGGCAAGTCGGCGATGTGTTGACGCATATCAGCCTGAGCCAGTTCGATAAACAGGTTGCCGATGGCGTTACCTACGCCACGCGAACCGCTGTGCAACATAAACCAGACGCGGTCGGCCTCATCCAGGCACACCTCGATAAAGTGGTTGCCGGTTCCTAGTGTTCCCAAGTGGTGGCGGTTGTTGGTTTTCGTCAGGCGCGGGTATTTATCGGTGATCACCTTGAAGCGACCGTCTAGCGCGCCCCACGCCAGGTCGGCGGCGTCCGGCACGTTTTCCCAGGCTCCCTTGTCGCGACCGTTACGTCCCGAGGTGCGACCATGGGGCACCGCACGTTCGATGGCGCTGCGCAGCCCAGCCAGGCTGTCCGGCAAGTCGGCAGCGGTCAGCGAGGTGCGTGTGGCGATCATCCCGCAACCGATATCCACGCCCACGGCGGCCGGGATGATGGCGCCTAGGGTGGGGATCACGCTGCCAATGGTCGAGCCTTTACCCAGGTGCACATCCGGCATCACGGCCAGGTGTTTGAAGATAAAGGGCATCTTCGCGGTGTTTATCAGTTGCTGGCGGGCTTCATCTTCCACGGGCACCCCTTGGGTCCACAGTTTGATCGGTTTGCCGTTTGCCACTTCCAGCAATTGGTAAGTCTTGGTCGTCATGTTGCTTTTCCTTCTATTGCGTCGCCGGCGCGTTCATTGCGCCGGGTCGCTGCTGTTCTGTTGCCACTTAGCGTGGCGCGATGGTCACTAGGCCGTTAAGCACTTGGTCGAGGCCGCCAAATACTGAGATTCGGTCGATACGCTCGGCCACACGCTCTAACGTTTCCAGCTCCTTCAGGCGCAACGCCGTCGGGTTCTCTTCCATTACCTTGGCGGTGTTGAGCAGTGAGCGGGTTGCCGCGGTTTCTTCCCGGCGGCGGATCACGTTGGCTTGCGCGACCTTTTCCGCTTCCACCACTTTGGCCAACAAGGTTTTCATCTCGCCCGGCAGGATGATGTCGCGCACCCCAAGCCCGCTGATCTGCAAACCGCTTCCGGCCAACTTGCTGTGCATATGGGCGGTGACGGTGTCATCAATCAACTGTTTGTTCTCCAACAGTTCATCGAGGGTGCGAGTTCCCACGGCGGCCCGCAGGCCAAACTGCAGCTCGCGGTAGAGGTGGTCCAGCGGTTTGGCGATATGGGAAAACACCTGTAGTACGTCCTCGTAGCGCCAGGTGGCGGCCAGGTTCAAGCGCAAGCTAACCTTGTCGCGGGTCAGAATTTCCTGGCCGCTGACTTCCAGCGCCTGCATGCGCGTTTCCACCAGTTCCACGCTGATCTGTCGGTTGAAGCGCCAGAAACCGTAGCTGCCGGTGTTCAACAGTTCGGCCGGGTTACCGTCCACTTTCAACACCCCTACCTGGAAAGCGGGCACCTGCACAATCAACACGCCGGCCATGCCGTCGATGCCCTTACCGCGCAGGCCAATCTGGCCCAATTGGGCAGTCAGCGCGGCGTCCAAGCGATAGGTGTCGCTTAGCTCAATACGCTGCAGACGTTGTTCGGTCTGGCCTTTCCAGTACAGGCGACGGCTGCCCGGGGCAAGAATTTCCACCAGGGTGTTGTCTTCGTAGCGCAGGCCCACTTGGCTTTCGCCCAGGTCCATGCACTCGAAGTGTTGAGCTAATAAGGCGGGCTCATGCTTACGCAAGTAGCCAGCCATGGGGTGTTCGAATAGGGCCTTGTTCAGGTCGAAAAGCTCCAGGCTCAGACGACCGCTAAAGTCGCGCAAGCGATGTACACCAGGCTCCAGCACGCGGTGGAAGTCGCCGTCGCGCAGCAGCAGGCCACGTTGGTTTTTCTTTACAACAAAACGCTTAGTAAACAGGGTCATCTCTCAATTCCTTTTAAGGGGTGTCGACGGTGCCGAGGAGCCGAGCGGGGCAGGTGGGGCGGCGAGGTGAAGGTGGGTCGCCGCCCGTCCTGGGCGTTGGGCTTCATCCTGAAGCGCGACTTCGTTCTGCTCGCTGCACAGCCTGCTGGCCGGGCTAATCGGCTTGGCACCAGATACTGCCGGTGTCACGTCGACGGGTATTGCGCATGATTTAAAACGCCGTGAAAGGGCGGTATTGGAGCGGGATTCGAACCCGCGGCCGGCCCTCGAGAGGGCTGCTCTACCAAGCTGAGCTATCCAATGTCCGGGCAGGATTCGAACCTGCGACCGCCACGCAAGCGTGGTGCTCTACCGAGCTGAGCTACCGAACGTTTACCCATCGTTGCCGTGGCGGCATATGCAGCACCAACACACAGGGTGGGTCTGCACACCGGTGAGGTTTCACCCTCAACCCGTAGGCCAGCGTGGCGATGTGGCGTAGGGGCTATTGCTAAAGCTGTGCCAGGTTTTTCCGTATTTTTTAAGCTATTGAAATGCAAGGATTAATTTTAAATTTTGCTTTTTGATAAGAGATGGTTTTCGCGCTTTATATAGAAGTAAATCGCGTCATTTATATTTTGGGATAAAGTAGGCTTCTGCGTCTTCAGGCTGAGTGACGGACATGACACGTAAAACCGTGGCGATAGGGTTTATCGGCGCCACCCTGGATCGAGTGGGTAAAGGTGCCAGCCGCTGGAGCAATTGGCGGCCCAGTGTGGGCTTGTGCCAGCAGCCAACGTTGCTGATCGACCGTCTGGAGCTGATCCACGGCACCGACGCCCGCGACATCAGCCTGGCCGAGCGCATCCGTGACGACATCCGCCAAGTGTCACCAGAAACCGAGGTGCGCCTGCACCCGATGGCGCTGCGCAACCCGTGGGACTTCGAGGAGGTGTATGGCGCGCTGCACGACTTTTCCAGCGCCTATAGCTTTGATACCGAACGCGAGGATTACCTGGTGCATATCACCACGGGTACCCACGTGGCGCAGATCTGCTGGTTTCTGCTGACCGAGGCGCGCTATCTGCCGGCGCGGCTGATTCAGACCTCGCCGTCCAAGCGCGGCGGCGATGTTGAACGCATCACTGGCACCCATGCATTGATTGATCTCGACCTGTCGCGCTACGACCGTATCGCCTCACGCTTTCGTCATGAGCGGCTGGAGGGGTTGGCGTTTCTAAAAGCGGGCATCGCCACCCGCAACGCGGCGTTTAACCAATCCATCGAGCAAATCGAGCGCGTGGCGGTGCGCTCACGGGCGCCGATGCTGCTGGTGGGGCCAACGGGGGCGGGTAAATCGTTTCTCGCTCGGCGCATCTACGAGCTCAAACGCAGCCGTCATCAGATTCAGGGTCGCTTTGTTGAAGTGAACTGCGCCACGCTGCGCGGAGATGGCGCCATGTCGGCCTTGTTTGGCCACGCCAAGGGCGCGTTTACCGGCGCCCAGAATGCCCGTGAGGGACTACTGCGTTCGGCCGACGGCGGCATGTTGTTTCTGGATGAAATCGGCGAGCTAGGGCTGGATGAACAGGCGATGTTGCTCAAGGCGGTTGAAGAAAAACGCTTCTTCGCCTTGGGCTCGGACAAGGAGGCGGAAAGCGATTTTCTGCTAATCGCCGGCACCCACCGCGACCTGCGTGAGCGCGTTGCCCAAGGGCTGTTTCGTGAAGACCTGTACGCGCGCATCAACCTCTGGACCTTCGCCTTGCCCGGTCTGGCTGGGCGGCGCGAAGACATTGCGCCCAACGTTGATTTTGAGTTGCAGCGTCACGCCCGCGAGCAAAATCGCCTGGTGCGTTTTAACGTGGAGGCGCGGCGGCGCTATCTCGATTTTGCCGGTTCTGCACAGGCCTTGTGGCTGGGTAATTTTCGCGAGCTGTCGGCGTCCATCACCCGTATGGCGACCCTGGCCGACAGCGGCCGTATCGACGAGGCTCAGGTGCAGGAAGAGATTGAGCGACTGCAGCAGGCCTGGGGTGTGAAGCCCGAGCAAGAGAATGTGGACGCGCTGCTGGGTGAGGCAGCAGCGGAGTTGGATTTGTTCGACCGTTTGCAGCTCAACGCGGTGATCGCGGTTTGCCGCGAGGCAGACAGCCTGTCAGCCGCCGGTCGCCAGCTATTCAGCGTGTCGCGCCAAGCCAAGGCGCAGCCGAACGACGCTGATCGTCTGCGCAAATACCTGGCGCGCTTTGGTCTGGACTGGCAGACGGTGCGGCTGATCGCGTAGCGAAAAGCATGACCTACGTCCAACTCTGACAATCTGTTCATCGCCCCGCCAAGAACCCACGGCAACCCTTGGATATACTCCGGGCCTGTCTGCGCAGCCTGGATTGTTTTGCGGCCTGCACTGTCAGAGCCGATGAGGTGCCAGCGCAGGCACGATCGCCCGGCGCAGGCACGATCGAGAGGGATCTACACATGAGTCGCATAGCACCCCGCTGGGCAATGCTTCTGTTGGTTTTATTGGCACAGGGACACGCAATGGCATTTTCCAAGACGCTGTATCTGTTTTCCGAGGTGAACGGCATCGTTCTGCTTGATGGCAAACCCGTGCAAGGGGTGGAAGTTACGCAGGAATACAACTGGCACTGGAAGGACGAGAAAGCCAGCAAGGTCGCCACCACCGACGCCCAAGGGCGCTTTCATTTTCCTGTGGTTACCGGCAAGTCGATGACCGCCGCGCTACCGCACCAACCTGTGATTGAGCAAACCTTGCGCTTGTCCTTTCAGGGCAAGCAGTACAAGGGCTGGCTGCACGGTAAAGACAACTACGACGACCGCGGTGAGTTGAACGGCAAGCCGCTCAACTTGGTGTGCGATCTCAGTGATGAGCCGGTAGGCCATCCGGAAATCCGCAGTTTTGGTATTTGCGTGCTGCAAAAATAATTACGGCGTTAATAGCTCGGCTATTAGTCAATTCAGTGTTTCAGAGCCAGAAGGGAATCAGGTTTGAGTTCTTTATCTCCTAAACAAGCTGCCAGCGTCGCCTTTCACGTTTATTACGCCAAAGACATGGGTTCGGGCGAGGTGCTGCAGGATCGTGCCTCGGCTGAAGGCCTGGGCGGCTTGTTCGATTTTAAATCTGCTCAGCAGTCCGCCGGTACCAGCGGCGCCATCATCAGGAAATCCACCGGCTTCACCTATGGCGCGGAAGGCTTGGGTACCCGCCAAGGCGAAGTGCTGCTGGCCTTTCGCGGTACGGATATCACCCAGGACTGGCTTACCGACGCTAACTGCGGCCTGCAGCAAGGCCCGAGTGCCTGGCCGGTGCACGCCGGTTTTAACGAAACCTTTAAATCGTTTCGCGACGACCTCGACCGCTTTATGCGCGGCCGCAAGCCCACCACTATTCACTGCGTAGGCCATAGCCTGGGGGGCGCGCTAGCCTCATTGGCGGCTGACCATCTCAGCCAGGCCGGGGTTGGCGGCGTCAAGCTGTATACCTTTGGTGCGCCGCGCGTTGGGGTTGCCGGTTTCGCCCGTAACCTAACCAGCAAATTGGGCGTGGAAAATATCCACCGGGTGTATCACCTGGCCGATCCGGTCAGCATGATTCCGATTTTCCCCTTCGCCCACGCCCCCGATGACGGTCCGGTATGTCAGTTGCCATGGGGCAGTTCGTTTGCCTTTGATGCTCACAAAATGGGCAACTACCGCACCTCCATCGGTGATGCGAGCTGGAGTGGGCTGCGCCGCGTGCAGCAAACCACCCTGGAGCGCGATGTGCAGGCTTGGCTAAAAAACGCCAACGGCAGCGTGCTAATGCTCTCGGCGACGTCGTTGATGATGATCTCCAAGGCCATGCAGTATCTGATCGCCAAGGCCGTGGGTGTCGCCGCCGGTACGGTGGTAACCGCAGGCATGACCGTGCTTGATCAGATCGCCGGGCTGCTGATTACTGGCGCCAATGCGTGCAAGGCCATTGGTGATTCGCTGAGCAGCTTGATTGTGCAGATCTTCCGCTTTCTCGGCCGGCCGCTGCCCTCGGCGGCCAACCTGACCGTAGCGTTTTTACGTTGGGTGTTGGAGCTGTTGAGCACCACGGTGATCAACCTGGCCCGCCGCGCCATTGATGTCGGCATGCGCCTGTAAGCACGGGTATCAGCGGGAGCGCAGGGCCTTGGCCATGGCCTGGTCGGTGTCGTGCTCCCACTTTTCATCGCGGTCGCTGCTGCGCTTTTCCTCATAGGCGCGCAGTTGCGCGCTTTCCATTTCCGCCTGGCATTGGCGGAAACCGTCACCCCAGCCTTCGGCGTACTGGGCGTCTTGCAGATAGCGCGGCACGTCCTTTTTGAAACCACCGGTAATTGCACCGGCTGCTTGCCGACCACTGCCGCAACCGTCCGAATAGCCGGCGGCAAAGGGTTGTGGATAACCCTGCGCCACCAGGTAGTCGTAACTGCTTTGGCAGGCAGCCAGCAGGGCCAGGATAGGGATCAACAACAGGAACGGGCGCACAGGCAAATCTCCAGAATCCCGCGAGTGGCGGGTGGAGTAAGTGTGCTCGGGCGTTTGTGAGAAAAACGTTAAATCGGCGTAAAACCTGTGTTGGGCAGACGGCGATCGCCTTTGCGCACAGGCTAAGTGCGGTGTTTGCTGTTGAGCTAGCAGGGGGCGCCGTGCTCAGGTGCTGGGCAGTTCTCGAACCTCTACGGTGCCGCCTGCTTCATAAACCGGATTGCCAGCGACTAGCTCTTTGGCCTCATCGAGATTGGCGGCGCGTATTCGCATAAACCCACTTAGTGCGGTGTCGCAAGGCTGACCCGGTTGCCCTTTGCGTAGCCGTTCTCCCTGGCCAATTGAGCTACCGCCATCGAACTTACCGGTGCTGCGTAGCTGTGTGATGTAGCGGGCCCAGTGGGCCGGGTCAGATGCCGCTTGCGGGTCGCTGGCGTCCTGATGCATCAACAATATGTATTCGTTCACAGGTTCTCCTTGATGGGCTACCGAACAGCAGCGCTTTTGAGCACGTGAAGGAGCCGCTTCTCGTCGAGGCTCAGGTTTCTCAGTGGCTCAGCCCATATTTTTTCACTTTATCGAACAGCGTGGTCTTGGCCATGCCCAGTTCCTGGCTAGCCTGGGTCAGGTTGCCGCCGCTGCGTTGCAGGGCATCGCCGAGCAGATTGCGCTCGAACGCTTCCACCGCCTCGGCAAAGGCTAGCCCTGGGGTGCTGCCGCCCGCGCCGGGCTTTTTGAAGGCCGGTAGACCGAGGGCGAAGCGCTCGGCGACGTTGCGCAGTTCGCGCACATTACCGGGCCAGTCGTGACTCATGAGGTTGGACAGGGTGTGGTTGTCCAGCTCCGGTACCGCGCGGTCGAAGCGTAAGGACGACTGCTGCAAGAAGTGTTCGAACAGTTGCAGGATATCTTCGCGGCGTTCACGCAGCGGCGGCAGTTCCAGGGTGACCACGTTAAGCCGGTAGTACAGGTCGCTGCGAAACTCGCCGGCCTTGCTGGCTTCGTCGAGGTCCGACTTGGTCGCCGCAATCACCCGGCAATCCACCGCCACACTCTGGTTGGAGCCGAGGCGTTCTAGGGTGCGTTCCTGCAATACCCGCAGCAGTTTGATTTGCAGCGGCAGCGGCATGCTTTCCACTTCGTCGAGAAACAACGTGCCGCCGTCGGCGTGTTCGATCTTGCCGATGCGCCGTTTGCCCGCGCCGGTAAAGGCGTTGGCTTCATGGCCAAAAATTTCGCTCTCGAACAGGGTTTCCGGCAGCCCGCCGCAGTTCAGTGCCACGAACTGTTTGCTGTGGCGGCGGCTGAAGTCATGCAGGCAGCGGGCGACCAGCTCTTTGCCGGTACCCGTCTCGCCTTCGATCAACACGTTGGCCGAGGTATCGGCAACGTTGGCGATCAGCTCGCGTAACTGTTGCATGGCCGGCGAGCGACCGATGATGCGGCCTTCCAGGGAATCGCGTTCGGCCAGTTGCCGGCGCAGTGAGTGGACCTCCCGCGCCAGGCTGCGTTGCTCCAGTGCACGGCGGGCCACATCCACCAAGCGCTCCGGGGAAAAGGGCTTTTCCATAAAGTCGTAGGCGCCTTTTTGCATGGCGCCGACAGCCATGGAAATGTCGCCATGCCCGGTAATCAGCACCACCGGCAGGCTACGGTCGCGCTCTTTGAGGCGGGTCAGTAGTTCCAGGCCATCCATGCCGGGCAGGCGGATATCGCTGATCACGATACCGGCAAAGTTATCGCCAACCTGCTGCAGCGCTTCTTCGGCGCTGCCCACGCCGGTGCAGGCGATATCTTCCAGCGCCAGCGCCTGTTGGCAGCCGAGCAGCACATGGGGGTCGTCTTCGACGATCAGCACACTAAGGTCGTGGTTCATATTGGCTCGGCAGGAGTAGGGCTTACCAACGGTAAACTGAGGACGAAGGTGGTGCCACCGCTGGCCGGGTGTTCAACACCCAGATGCCCGCCGGTGGCGGCCGCGAGGCTGGCGGAAAGGGTCAGGCCAAGACCCAGGCCTTGTTCGCCGGGCTTGGTGGTGAAGAACGGCTCGAACAGATGCTTGCGCGCTTCGGCGTCGATGCCGTGGCCGTTGTCGCGTACGCGCAGGCGATACTTGGCGTTGAACTCTTCGCCCTCCAGCCACAGTTCGGGCTGTGGTTGCGCCTGCATGGCGTCGAGGGCGTTGCCGATCAGGTTGACCAGAATCTGTTCGAGGCGGGTCTGGTCGATCTGCACCTGGACATCAATGAACTGGCGGTGGATGTTGACCGCCGAACTCTCCAGGCGTGCCCCGAGCAGTTGCAGCGCCGCCTCCACGGCTTTGCCGAGGCTGGCTTGGCCCTGGTTGTCACCGCGCCGGGCAAACGAACGCAGGCTGGCGGTGATCCGGCCCATGCGGTCGATCAGCTCGTTAATGGTCTTGAGGTTGGTGCTGGCGACATCGAGCTGACCCCGTTCGAGGAACCGCACGGTGTTGCCCGACAGCGTGCGCATCGCCGCCAGCGGCTGGTTCAATTCGTGGGCGATGCTGGTCGACATCTGGCCGATGGCGGCGAGTTTACCGGCCTGAACCAGTTCATCCTGTGCACGGCGCAGCGTCTCTTCGGCCTGACGGCGTTCGCGGATCTGGCTCTTCAGGCGCTCGTTGCTGGCGCGCAGGTCGGTGGTGCGTTCGGTAATCCGACGCTCCAGTTGATTGTTGGCTTCCTGCAAGGCTTCGCGGGCGGCCAGGCGGGTGGCAATTACCTTGCGCCGCTCGTTCCAGGCGATCAGCAGAAACGCCACCAGGGCACAGGCCACCGCGACCAAAATGCCCTGGTTGATCGCTTGCCGACGTAAATCCTGCAAGGGCGTGAGCAGGGTGAAATTCCATGGGGTGTCGCTTAACTGACGGGTCTGCGAGAGGTAACTGATGTTCTCGTCACCGGTGGCCACTTCGCTGTTGGCGGGAAAGGTCAGTTTTTCTTCGCCCTCGGCCAGTTTTTCCCGCGCCAGGGGTTGCAGCTCGTTGAGCGGAAACCAGTAGTACTGCAGGCTGCGCGCCAGTTTCTCTTTGGTTTCATCACTAAGTGGAACCACCGATTTCAGCCGCCGCGCCGGGTCGCTGGACAAAATAATGATGCCGTTTTCATCGCTGACAAAGGCTTCCAGACGTGCGCGCTGCCAGCGTTCCTCCAAGGCTTCGAGGCGCACTTTGACCACCGCCACGCCAATGATCTTGCCGTGCTCTTCCAGGCCATGGGCCAAGTAATAACCGGGTTCGCCATTGGTGCTGCCGATGCCATAAAAGCGCCCCGGCTGGCCGCGAATGGCACTCTGAAAATACGCACGAAACGACAGGTCTTCCCCTAAGTAACTGTCGACATCGCGCCAGTTGCTGGTGGCCAGCACGCGGCCGGTGGTGTCCATCACATAAATGGCCCGGCTGCGGCTGCGTCGGTTCAGGCCTTCGAGGTAGTCGTTAACGGTTTGCCGATGCTCCGGGGTCGGGTCGGCTAACAGCTTCGACACACTGGATTCAAGCTCCAGCAGGCTGGGCAGGTAGGTGTATTTGCTGATCTCGCTTTCAACCGCGCGGGCATGCAGCTCCAGCTGGCGTTGGCCATTCTCGCTAAGGCTCTGGGTGCCGTAGCGCTCACTGACCCAAAAGCCGAGGTAACCCAGGCCGATCATCAGGGCGATGACCAGTGGCGGCAGGAACACGTGGCGAATCAGGCGGGGTTTCACGGCGAGTGATGGCGGCACGGCGCGATAGAGGGAAGGGTCGCATTTCATCACAGTCGCCTTATGCACAACTACCTCCGGCTACTGCGCGAACACCAGCCGCGCCCGGGCAGTGCTCGGAATCCTCACGTACTTAAGTACGCTGCGGTTCCTGCGCGCTGGCCGGCACGGCTGGCGTCCGCTCGCTACGCCTCTTACCGAGGTGGAAGTAGAGCGGAGTTGCCTCTGTCTTCCCCACCACAGAGGGGGAAGAGAGGGGCGTGGGTATCAGTGCTGCAGAATTTTGTTGAGGAAGTGCTGGGTGCGTTCGGCGCGGTGGCTGATGTCGCCGAAGAACTCTTCTTTTTTGCAGTCTTCGATGATTTTGCCGGCATCCATAAAAATCACCCGGTCGGCCACTTTTCGCGCGAAGCCCATTTCGTGGGTGACGCACATCATGGTCATGCCTTCGTTGGCCAGTTGCACCATCACATCGAGCACTTCGTTAACCATTTCCGGGTCCAGCGCCGAGGTCGGTTCGTCAAACAGCATGACGATCGGGTCCATGGCCAGCGCCCGGGCAATCGCCACACGCTGTTGCTGACCGCCGGACAGCTGCCCCGGATGCTTATGCGCATGTGCCGACAAACCCACGCGTTCCAGCAATTGCAGGCCTTTAGCGGTGGCTTCTTCCTTGCTGCGGCCAAGCACCTTGATCTGCGCGATGGTCAGGTTTTCGGTGATGGTCAGGTGCGGGAATAGCTCAAAATGCTGGAACACCATGCCAACGCGCGAGCGCAGTTTCGGCAGGTCGGTTTTTTTGTCGGCAATCGAGGTGCCGTCGACCACGATGTCACCTTTCTGGAACGGCTCCAGCGCGTTGACGCATTTGATCAACGTGGACTTGCCCGAGCCCGATGGCCCGCACACCACAATCACTTCGCCTTTCTGGACTTCGGTGCTGCAGTCAGTCAGTACCTGGAAGTCGCCATACCACTTGTTGACGTTCTTGATAGAAATCATACGGCAAACCTTTTTTGCAGACGCTTGACCAGCAGCGAGGCGGCAAAGCTGATTGTGAAGTACGTAACCCCGGCGAAAATCAGGAACTCATTGGAGCGCCCGATAATGTCGCCGCTGGCGCGCGAGGCATTGAGGAAGTCCACCAGGCCCACGGCGTAAACCAGCGAGGTGTCCTGAAAAAGAATGATGCTTTGCTGCAGCAGCAGCGGGGTCATTTTGCGAAAGGCCTGCGGCAGGATGATCAAGCGCATCATCTGCCCATAGGTCATGCCCAGTGCTTGGGCGGCGCCCATCTGGCCCTTGGGAATCGACTGCACACCGGCACGCACGATTTCGCAGAAGTACGCCGCTTCAAACATCATGAACGCCACGATGCATGAGGCGAACGCGCCGATGGGCGTGTCTTCACCGGTAATCCAGCGCAGCACAAACGGCACCGCCAGGTAGAACCAGGTGATCACCAGCAGCAGCGGAATGGAGCGGAAGTAGTTGACGTAAGCACCGGCCAAATTCGCCAGCAGCTTGCTATTGGACAGGCGCATCAGCGCCAGCAACGTGCCGAGAATAATGCCGCCAACCACGCCCAGCGCCATTAGCTGCAAGGTCATCAGCATGCCATTCCACAACCCCGGCAGGGACGGGATGATGCCCGAGAAGTCGAGTTCCATCATTTACCCCCTACGGAGATCAGGCCCGGCACCGCGACTTTTTTCTCCACCACGCGCATCAGCAACATCAGGCTCATGTTCAGGGTGAAATAAATCAGCGTGGCCAGGGTGAAGGCTTCAAACAGATTGGCGGAAAACTCGGCGGTCTGTTTGGTTTGCGCCAACAGCTCCATCAGGCCGATCAACGAGGCCACCGAGGAGTTTTTGAACACGTTCAAGAACTCCGAGGTAAGCGGCGGAATGATGATGCGGTAGGCCTGCGGCAGCAGCACATTCCAGTAGATCTGCGGCAGTCTGAAACCCATGGCACGTGCCGCCGACTCCTGACCACGGGGCAGCGCCTGAATACCGGTGCGCACTTGTTCGCACACACGAGCGGCGGTGAACAGGCCCAGGCACACCACGACGCTGAGGTAGGCAGAGGTGGTCGGGTTCAAGTCCTGTTTGTACCAATCCTGCAGGTTTTGCGGCAGCAGATCGGGCACTAGGAAGTACCAGATAAACAGCTGCACCAGCAGCGGCACATTGCGAAAAAGTTCGACGTAGCAGGTAGCGATTCCCGCCACCAGGCGATTCGGCATGGTGCGCATAACGCCGAGAATCGAGCCCAACAGCAGGGCGATAATCCAGGCCACCACGGCGATGGCGATAGTCCAACCCAAACCGGAAACAAACCAGTCCAGATAGATCTCGCTGCCCACGCCGGTGGACCTGAAGAACACGCTCCAGTCCCAGTTGTAATTCATCAGGGCGTTCCCCTCAGATCGTTCGCTATACAGGTGCTGGTTGGCCGTCACGGCCAGGCACACACCAGCACAGAGCAGCCACGCGCTCGTGTGTGTGCAGAGAAATACCAGCAGGGAGTGACCACACCTGAAAGGGCCGTAGCCCTCTCAGGAAAACCGCTTAGGCAAGAATCAGGATTTCTTGTCGTCAGCCGCTTTGTCGGTCGGGTTGGCGATCAACGCCTTGAGCTCGTCGCTCATGGGGAAGTTCAGGTTCAAGCCTTTTGGCGGGATGGGCTGCATAAACCACTTGTCGTAGATGGCATTGATCTCGCCCGACTTGTAGACGGCAACGATGGCGTCATCCACCGCCTTTTTGAACGGCGCATCGCCCTTGCGCACCATGCAGCCATAGATTTCGTACGACTGCGGCGTACCGGTTACCGCCCAGTCATCAGCCTTCTTGGCTTTGGCGGCTTCGCCGGCCAGTAGGGCGTCATCCATCATGAACGCCACTGCGCGGCCCGACTCCAGCATCTGGAACGACTCGCCGTGGTCTTTCGCCGAAATCACGTTCATGCCCATCTGCTTGTCGGCGTTCATCGACTTGAGAATGCGCTCGGAGGTGGTGCCGGCGGTGGTCACCACGTTTTTGCCTTTCAGGTTTTCAAAATCCTGATACACCGAGCCTTTTTTCGACAGCAAGCGCGTACCGATTTCGAAGATGCCTACCGAGAAATCGACCTGCTGCTGACGCTCAACGTTGTTGGTGGTGGAGCCACACTCAACGTCGACGGTGCCGTTCTGCACCAGCGGAATACGGGTTTGCGAGGTCACCAGGTTGTACTTCACCTGCAGGTTTGGCAGGTCGAGGTCTTTTTTGATCGCTTCAACAATTTTCAGCTGCAAGTCATGGGAGTAGCCCATCGGCTTGCCGCTGGCATCAGCGATATAGGAAAACGGAATGGAAGCGTCGCGGTGGCCCAGGGTGATAACGCCGGACTCTTTGATCTTCTTCAGCGTGCCGGTGAGTTCGGCGGCGACAACTGGGGTGCTAAGCAGAGCGACAGCAATGGCTGCGCCCAGGAGCTGGGGAACGATGCGCATCAAACTTTCCTCAATTTTGTTTTTTTTATGGAGCCCTTCAGCGGCTCTTTTGTGCGGTGATTGCCTGCGAACCCGAGAGGCTTGCAGCATTCAGCTATGAGAAGAGCAGGAGTCGTGCCAGCGCTTGCTTTGTTGTTTATGGCGTTGATTTAAAAGGTTATTAAGTATTTAGGGCGGAGTTTCTTGTGGTCGAAATGTCCGGATATCCGAATCATCCGCCAGGCTGTGTTCGGAAAACCGAGTGCGGGTTGAGGCCGACAGTAATTTGCTGGATCAGCCAGTCCTTGCCCCGGCGGTCAGATGCCGGTGATAAGCAAATCAAGCGCCGCAATTATTTCATCGCGTTGTGCGCTGAGGTCGGCAACTGGGGGGGTAAGCTGTTTCCTTGCGATACCAGCCAGCTGCGGGGTCACCATCACATACTGCTTGCCGGCGATGGTAAACGTGGGCGTGAGGGTCTTGAGCGTTTTGCCTTTCATGGCCGCGGCCGTGTAGAGAGGCACTACCACCCGGGTGCCAAGCTCAGCAATCAGGTCGCTTTGCACATCCAGTAGCAAGGGCACCGCAGACTTGGTGGCGGGATTGGTGTTCTTGTGAACGGCGAACTGAGGCATCAGAAGCTCCGTAGCTCGTCACTAAACACTCCGTGGATTTCCACGTGATCGTTGTAAGCATTTATCGCCGCGCGGTTCTCGGTCAGCCATTGTTCGCGTTGTTTGTTTTTCAGGGCTTCGGCCAACGCCTGCTCGAGTGTCGCGGACAGATTGATGCCTGATTCCTTGGCTTTATCTAGCAAGTCACTATTAACGCTGAGGTTGGCAGAGCGTTTGGGAGCGTTGGGGTTGTAGGCGGCGAGCATTGGCATTCTCTCCTTGACTGAGCGTGCGCATATTCTCTGCGCATACATAAAGCGCAGTCAAAGGCGTTTAACAAGCGCCGCATACAACACAACTTAGTCAGGCCAACACCTCAGCACTTAGGCGAAGCCTGCCCTGCGCATACTCCGCACGAATCAACTCAGCCATTGCCTGCGCCATCACAGCTGCTCGCGCACTGACATTCAGCTCAATGGCAAAGTCCGGCAAGGCGGGTAAGCCCGCGTGCGCAGGCAGCACTTGAAGATCGTCCGGCACCAATGAACGCAGCCAGCAGGTCACAGCCAAACCACTGCGTACGGTGGCCAGGGTGGCTTCAACTGAAGCGTTTTCGAACACCACTTTCCACGGGATGTCGGCCTGGCTCAGCACGCGAAAAACGTTCTGGCGAAAAGTGCAGGTAGGGGTGACGAAACACAGTGGCACCGGCCGTAACGGCACGCCTTGCGCGGGCGCTACTACCCATACCAACGCATCCACCGCCAAGCGTTCGCCCTGGGCGTTAGCCAGCGGGCATTGGCTGATGGTCAGATCGACCCGGCCATTGGCGAAGTCGGCCAGTAGGTCCAGCGACGAGCCGGTTACCAGCGCTACTTCAACCTGTGGATAACGTTGTGCAAAGGCTTTCAACACCGGGGCGAAGTGCGCACCGGCCATGTCATAGGGCACGCCAACCCGTACCCGCTGCGCCAGGTGCGCGGGCTGCATGCTTTGGTACAGCGCATCGTTAAGGCTGAGCAGTTGTTGCGCCGGGGCGAGCAGGGCGGCGCCGCGCTCAGTCAGGCGGCTGCCGCGTGGGTCGCGTTCCAGCAATGGACAGTCGAAAAACGCCTCCAAGCGCTTGATCTGTTGGCTCAGCCCGCCCTGGGTAATGTGCAGCTGCCGCGCCGCCGTGCTGATGCTGCCGCTACGTGCCACGGCCACAAAGGCGCGCAGCAAGCTGATATCGATATCGCGGGGGAGGGTCATGGGGCCAGGCCATTACGGATGCTAATGCCGGCATTATAAACATTCGATTTTGCCCGTCGCCCGCCTTGTATAGCGTGGCGCCTCTAACACACGGGGAGCAGGCGATGATTGGCAGCAATTCAGCACTTAATATCCAAGCGGCATTGGCCCAGGTGACCGACTACTGGTCACCGCAGGTGGTGGGGCAGGTCAACAACCAATACATCAAAGTCGCCAAGCTTAAAGGCGAGCTGATCTGGCACGCCCATGCCGACGAAGACGAAATGTTTATGGTGGTCTACGGCAACCTGAAAATTCAGTTCGAAGACGGCGAGGTGCTGCTGCAACCCGGCGAGTTCTTCGTCGTACCCAAACAGGTTCGGCATAACCCGGTAGCCGAAGAAGAATGCGGCATCGTGCTGATTGAAACCGTGACCACCCAACACACCGGCGATGAACAGACCTCCAGAACCGTACCCATCGCTAAGCAGTTAGGCCACCAAACAGGTACGGCCGATTAAGGAAACGCTCCATGCCTGATGCGCTGTTGGGGCGGGTGGTCGCCGTGCGTTCACTTATCTCGCGGGCACCCTGGTGCGTGGCTGGCTTAATGTTGGCGCGGGGTTAAAGGCCGACCGGCAGTGGCGGGTTTTGAATGTTTGCCTGGGGACGCTGTTGATGGCTTCGATTGTGCCGCTCTGGCGGTAGGGGCTATTCAGCTATGCAGGACAACCATTCGCCAGGACCGTCGTCACCATCCTTGGCGTATTGCTGGCTGGGACATGCGCCCGTCAGCGCGTGGCGAGGCAAGTCGTGTGCGGCTTGATGCAGCAATGTTGCGCAGATCCACTTACTGCCTCACGCGCGCGGTAGTCTTCCACCTCGCCTCCCTCTTTACCGCATGGGCTCCACCTCTGTTCCCGCAAGGGGGCGAATTGTTATGCACGCACTGGCGGTCGAGCGCTGTGTATTCAAACCGCCGAAGCAAAAAATTTAGCTTTTGCTCTGAATGGCATCCACATTAAAAGGCTATGCCAGCGCTCTACCGATCACGATGGGCCCTTGCTATTGAGTAGCGGCTCTGATGCCCATCAGCATTTGTTTGCCTGCTGTTGCCGGATCGGCGTTTTTGCTACTTAAAAAGTTGCTGACCACGTCGAAGATGGCGCCTTGCACGGCCTGCGAAGTCGACATGTTGAACGCCATGCTGGGCTCCAAGGTGTTGGCCTTTTCTGCTTCGGCAAAGTCGCTGGCAGATGCTTGGGCGCAGCTGTCGAACCGGGTCATATCCAGCCCCTTTCTTACCGGGATAGAGCCTTTGTTTTGATTGAAAATGTACTGAAATTCAGGCTCCAGAGCGACCTTGGCCAATTGGTCACGGGCAGCGTTATTCCCCGGCGTATCGTTTTTCTGGGATAGTTTGAACATCACCAAGGAGTCGATGGTGTAGCTGTATATCCCTTGTGAGCCAGGGAATGGCACACACTCGAAATCTGATCCCGCTTTTTTACCTGCGGCAGTCCATTCGCTTTTGGCCCAATCGCCCATGATCTGCATACCAGCCTTGCCATTGATGACTTTAGCCGTCTCAAGATTCCAGTCTTGCCCAGTGCCATCCGGGTCCATGTAGGTTTGTAGCTTGCGTAAGGCGTTAAACACCTCGGTCATCTTCGCCCCTGTGAGTGTCGCTTCGTCAGTTTCGACGAATGCCTTCTGAAAGCCCTCTGCTCCCATAATGCTCAGTACTAGGTTTTCAAACACCGTGGTGTCTTGCCAGGGTTGGCCGCCATGGGCAATGGCAATAAAGCCGGCGGCTTTCAGTTTGTCGCCTGCTGCGTAGAGCTCTTCCAGGGTGACCGGCGTTTTCTCGATGCCGGCTTTCTTTAAAACCTGGGGGTTTACCCACAGCCAGTTAACGCGATGGATGTTCACCGGAGCCGCCACGTAATGGCCGTCGTATTTCATGATGCCGGCGACAGTCTTTGGTAGCAGGCTGTCCCAGTTATTCGCCGTTGCTACAGCGTCGATGCTGGTCAATAAATCCAGCTTGCCCCACTCCTGTATATCAGGGCCCTTTATCTGTGCCGCAGAGGGTGGATTACCGGACACCGCGCGGGTTTTGAGTACGGTCATGGCGGCGGCCCCGCCTCCACCGGCAACGGCCGCGTTTTGCCAGGTATATCCGTCCCTCTCGATGATTTTCTTCAACACCTCTACAGATTTGGCTTCCCCACCAGAGGTCCACCAATGCACGACTTCGACGCTTCCCTTGCTGTCGGCCGCTGGCGCGGCGGCGGGAAGGAGGATGGCGAGGGACACAGCTACGGCAAGGCGATTCATACGCGTCATCTTCATACCTTTATTGTTGTTTTAGATGGTCAGGGTTACTTAAGGCCCAAACTGTGACGGCCAATGGCATTCAGCTCGTCCGGCTTGAAGCGGTCGTTCCAGCGTTTTTCGTAGTCTTCATGGGGAAAGTCGTCAGGGGATAAACCCGCTTCGAAAGCGCGGCGCACATCGCTGGCATAACGCAGGTTTTTTGCACACATCGGTGCGGCAGGTACGTACATCACGTTGCCCCAGCCTTGCTGGTTTTCAACCGGGGCCACGCTGTGCACCACATCGCAGTGCCACCACACCGAGTCGCCCGCCTGAACGTCCGGAATGGGGGTCATGCCGTGCACCAGCAGGGGGTGCCACTTGGCCGAAACGGGCAACACCTTACCGGGCTGCACGCCGCATAGATCATCGTCCGGCACGTCATTCAAGAGTGGGCGCAGCAGGATGTAGGCCATCGCTTTAGGGATTGGCAGCGTATGCAAAACCCCTTGATTCGCCTTCATGTCAGAGAAGGCTGTCCACCCTTGAAAGGTGCGAAAGGCTGAGCACTTAACCGTGTCTTTGTAGGCGTACTCATCAACTTCTGTGCGATGCGCCGCGTCCCAGGGGTCGTATGACTTGAAGTTGTTGTTGTAAATCCTGTCGAAGACTTTCAAGTACGCTGGATGCAACCAGCGCTCAAGGGCTCCGGAGTCAGTGTGAGGGCCGAGGCCTTTTGAGGTGGTGCCAGGTGGGCGGCGGCGAACGCGGTCCGGGTAAAGCGCATTTACATCGGGGTCAAACCACTGCTGCCCATGAGAGTGGGTTTTCCACAGCCGATTCAAAAACGACTGTGCGGTGCCCATTCGTTCGTGTTGCCGCAACTGCATCTGCGACGGTGACCAGTAAATGGGGAAAATTTCCGGACGCGAGGCATCAAGGTTGCCGAAGAATTGATCGACCGGCCCGCGGTACACCTCGTCAAAATTATTGCGCTCCAGGTAGTCCAGCAAGCCCTCGTCCCATGCCAGAACCTGGTCTCTGGAGAAGTGGTTGCGGATCACCACACAACCGCGCCGACCGATACTCGCCAGTTGCTCGTCGGTGACACGCCCTTGGGCGACCACATCGAAGTCCAACACCGGCCAGCCGGAGCCGGCGGCGGCCTCTTGCGCCTTGATAGACGCGATTTCGCGGGCAATAAATTCACTGACCTCGGCGAACAGCGATTCCACATCCCCGATCTGCGCGCGCAGGGCTCTTTTCATGCGCACGATGCTGTCCTTGTAGTTCTCAGGCAGCTGCGCACTTTCAAACGACTGATAGTTACTCACCGGAAGACCTGCGTTTTTATTGTTGGTGCAGGTATGGAAGCATTTCGACGCGACGGCTCGGCAGCCTCAATAAGCGCGTTGAGCAATACGATTGTGGCAATTCAATAACCCGGAATGGCCGGAACCATGTCGCTTGTGTGGTTTGCGGTCATTGAAAGTGGTGGCCGTGGGTGCAGCGAAATTGAGACGGCGTTAGCCCTTTTTGCGCCTTGAACTGTCGGTTGAACAGTGCTTGAGAGGCGTAGCCCACTTGTTCGGCAATTATCGATATGGGCAAATGCCCTTGCATCAACAACGCGCACGCGCGGCCTATGCGCAGGCGAACGATGTAATCCAATGCAGTGCAGCGGGTATGCCGACGGAACATTCGATGAAAGGCAGAAACACTGACGCACGCCATATCCGCCAAATCGGGAATGCTCAGTGGTTGCACATAGTGGTCATGCAGATAATCCAACACGCGACGAATACGCCCGTCTTCGACTATTTGCCTAGTTGCTTGAGTCGTCGGGCTGGCAGCCAGACGATGGGCGTCGACATCGCGAGACAACGCATCAAGTACGGCAAGAAGCGAGATCAGGCGTTGCGCCGGATTCTGCTCCACCATCAACTCAATAACCGGCCGCATCGCTGCAGAAGCGGCGGGGCTGAAACATACCGCGTTCTGAGCCGCCGCCAAGAGCGGGCGCACCGGCCTCATTTCTGGAAAAAGCGCCATCAGCGATTCCGCCCAGGCTTCGGAGAACCAGACCACCAACGCAACATGCGGTTGTGCCGGGTCGATGCGCTCAGCGGAGCACCAGCTATGGGGCACGTTTGGCCCCACTAACACCAGATCGCCATCGTCGTACAGGCTGACGTCGTCACTGATGTAACGATGCCCTCGGCTGTTTAGCGTCAGGGTCAATTCGTACTCAGGATGGTGGTGCCACTCGAAAGGAATGGCCTCAGGAAGGCGCCTGTTCAAGAGCGTCCAGGAGCTAGTGGCCTCAGTTGGCACTTTCTCGAAACTGGCTTTCATGGCTGTATTGCATCTTGCGCTGGAGGGTCGGACGCCAGAATCGTACCACTTAGATAAGGGGACGCCTGAGCAGGCACTCCGTACCTTTAGACCTGAGGTCAACCAGCGCACGCCGCTTTTGTACCGGGTTTACGGAAAACGGCGGAGCGCTAGGTCCAACGGTTGTAGGGCGATTACAGCCGTTGACTCATTGATAACGCTAAATCGCCTCGTGGGGGAGACGGGCTACCTCCCTTTGCCACCAATCAAATTAAGAGGCAGCTATACGCAGGTTGGACGATCGGCCACGAAGAAAGCCGACATGCCTGAAGGTGTTCCCCGCACAACCGCTACAGAGCAGCGGTAAACGCCTTGTTGTTTTAGCCAGCACGTGCGTTTTCGAGGTGAGCTTCCCGGTGGTCAAACCGGATCGTTGAATCGTTGAATCGTTGAGTAGGTAGCGACGGCCAGCTTTAGACTGATTTAGCGCGGGAAATAGGTGGGCTCTGGTATGTACATATACGGCTTGGTGCGCACAGCACACCCTATGGCGCGGGCCATCGCGCTCCGCCCAGTCACTGCTTGCGCTGGCTCTCCAGCAGCGTAAACAACAGCATGCCGGCCAGCATCGCCAGCATAAATACGCTCACTTGCCAGCGGCCAGTCAGCAGAATCGCCACGGCTGGGCCAGGGCAGATGCCTGCGATTCCCCAGCCGACGCCGAACATCAGGCTGCCGCCAATCAAGCGCGGATCGAGTTCACGTTTGGTGGGGAGCTGCATGGGATTTCCCAGCAGTGACCGCGATTGCCGGCGTGCCCAGGTCAGTGGCCCAATGGCTACGCCAATTGCTCCGGCCATGACTAGCGCAAGGGAGGGGTCCCAAGCGCCGGTTAGATCCAGAAAAGCCAGTACTTTGCTCGGGTTGGCCATGCCGGCCAGAAGCAGGCCTACGCCAAACAGCAGGCCGGCAATAAAGGCGCTGAGTTTTTTCATAGGCTCACCGCCAGCACATGACGAAACACATAGACCGTGGCGAAGCCGCTGAACATGAAACATGCCGTGGCAACCAGCGAGCGCGGTGAGAGCCGTGAAATGCCACAAACCCCATGGCCGCTGGTGCAGCCTGAGCCGTAGCGGGTGCCGATGCCTACCAATACTCCGGCGACGATGAGCCCGAACCAGCCACTTTGGAACGCTATCTGCGGCAACGTGGTGAACAGGCCCCACAGCAGCGGCGCTACGAGCAGGCCTAAGAGAAACAGCGCTTTCTCACTTAGCCCCTCGCCACGCTGTATAAGGCTGCCGATCAAACCGCTGATGCCAGCGATACGGCCGTTGGCGACCACGAATAGACTCGCCGCCAGACCAATCAGCGCGCCGCCTGCAAGGGCTGACCAGGGGGTGAAGTTAAGCCAGTCGACATTCATAGCGCAGCTCCAGCGCAAAGGTGTGGATAGAAGGGCGAGGACCGCCAGTGTTTGGGACTGTGGGGTTTGCCAATCTGCCAGTGAATTACAGAGTTCGCCTCCTCGCGCGCATTTCACTTGGCTTAACGTTTTTACACACGCTGAGCCAATAGGAAACTGTCAGCAGGCACCGCCAAGTTATCAGGTTGTGAATCGCGTGCACTGCGCCGTAGGCTTAGGTTTTTTGCCACTGTATCGGGGCGGGTATTGCATGGTCATGGATAGAAAGATCAATTCGGCAGCGGTGCACATGCAGGCGCTTGATCCGCTCGACCATGCGCTGGAGCTGCTGCACTTTGGCTTTCGCGGGCTTACCGTCGAGGCCGATGCGTTTCTGGATACCCAGGGTTTGTCGCGGGTGCATCACCGTATCCTCTACGTGATTGCCCGTGCGGCCGAGATCAACGTCGGTGAGCTGGCCAATACCTTGGGGGTAAGCAAGCAGGCGTTACATCGGCCGCTTACGCATTTGTTCGAGCGCGAGCTGGTTTGCTACACCCGTCAGCCAGACCGCCATCGTTTCAAGTTGTTGGCGTTGACTGAGCAAGGCCAGGCGCTGGAGCATCAAGCCTCGGAACTTGAACGGCACACCTTACGCCAGGCCTTCAACCAGACCGACGAGCGCGGGCAGGCCGCATGGACGCAAGTGATGCAGGCGCTGTCCGAGCGCCTTAACTAACGCCATCAGGTGATGCGCTCGCGCACCACAATGCACTTGGCCAGCGGTTGCACCAACGCCTCGGCGGCATCTTCCCAGCCCACGATGGTGGGGCTCACCAGCAACGGATCGCAGCGCCCGCTGCTGACCAGGTCGAATACTTTGGGTATATGCGGGCGTACGTTGCACGCCCCCACCGACAAAGTGACATCGCGCAAGTACATGCCGAACAGCGGAATTTTCGGGTCATCGAAAATAATGCCGATGCACGAGCAATGGCCGCCGGGCGCCAGCGCTAGCAGCCCACGATGCAGCGCGTGTGGGTCGCGGGTGGCCGAAATAACCACGTCATAGCTTTCATCGAGCGATGAGCGCAGCTCAATGCTGGCGCCGCTGCGCTGGGCCAGGTCGTTGCGGTAGTTGTTGTCGTCGAGGTAGTCGACGCTGGCGGCGCCTGCGGCCACGGCCATTTGCACGGCCAGTACGCCGAGGCTTTCAGTGCCGCCGACCACCAGCACGCGCGCTTCATCGCGAACCGAAATCGGCCGGCTGGCGGCGACCCACGCGTCGGTGAGGTTGTCACTGGCGCTGGCGACGGCGAGTGGGTTAAGGCCTGGTGGCAATGGCACCAGCATGGCGTCGGCGAATGGCACCTGAACCAGCTCCGAAAACAGTCCGCCCCAGTGCCCGCCAGCAGGAACGCCATACGCCGCATGGCGTGGCACGGCGCTGCAGGCTGTGGCGCGACCAGCCTGGCATTGGCGGCATTCACCGCAGGCAATTTTCCAGGGCACTGAGACTAAATCACCGCGTCGCACGCCTGTAACCGCCGCGCCCACTTCCAACACTTCGGCCACGCATTCATGGCCGAGGGCGAACGGTGGTTTGAACGGTGTAACGCCGGCGATCAGACGTCTATCCAAATCACAGGACGCCGAGGCAATGGGCCGCACCAGCGCGCTGTAAATGCTCGCCAGCGTAGGCGAGGGCGCCTCTACCCAGGCCAAGTGGCCGGGGCCGCGCACCATCAATTCTTTCATCGCCCTAGCTCCTGATCAGAAAAGTGGTGGTCGCCTTGGCGTAGAGCTTGCCCGCGGCATCCACCAGCTGGGCATCGCAAATCGCCAGGCTGCGCGTGCGCTCCACCACCCAACCCTCGACGCGGTAGGTCTGGCCAACGCTCAGAGGACGCACGTATTTCACGTTCAGGTCGACGGTGGAGTGAGGGGTGGTCACCTCCAAGGTTGAGAGCAGGGCCAGGCCTGCGGCGCCGTCCAGGCACGTGGCGGCAAAACCGCCATGCACCACACCGGCCGGATTGAGGTGGCGGCCGTCGGGGCGCGCCTCCAGCGTGATGCGCCCTGGCTCCACCTGCACAGCAGTGAGGCCCATGGTCGGGCCGATTGAAGGGGCTGGAAGTTCGCCGCGTATTAGGGCTTGCAAGGCATGCAGGCCCGAAGGCTGGGATTCAGTCATGTGCGCTTCCTCAGATGATGCCGCGATAACTCATCGCGAGTTGCACCTACCGTAAGCGGGATATGCGAATCAGGTCAACGTTGTTGATATGAATAAATAGAAGGCATTTCAGCCACCCTTCTCCGCCGTACGCCATGGTGGCTCACTGTGTTATTCAGGTATGCCGCGCGCAAGTTGGTCCTCACGCGGTGAGCGGCCAAAAAACGCTTTGTAAGCGCGACTGAACGCCGCCTCCGATTCGTAGCCGATTGCAAAACCTACTTCGCCGACCCTACTGGTGTGCGTCGCCAACATGGTTTTGGCCAGGGTCAAACGCCATTCGTTTTGATAACGCAACGGTGAGCGCCCAACCAGAGCATTGAAGCGCTCACAAAAACTGGAGCGCGACATGCCCGCTTCTGTCGCCAGTGCCTCGATGCGCCACTGCTGCCCGGGGTGTTGATGAATGGCCCTCAGCGCGCGGGCGATACGAACATCCGACAACCCGCCCAGCCAGCCCGACGCATCGCCTTGTTGCACCCATGTGCGCAGAATGCGGATAACCGTTAGGTCGATCAGCCGCGAGACCATCAGCGCGCCTCCCGGCTGGACGTTGTCGGCTTCGATAAGCATGAAATGCAGTAAGGCTTCGGCCCATTGCGCCGCGTCGGTTTGCTTGATGTGAATAAGCCGAGGCAGGGCGAAGAGCATGGCTTGGAAGCTTGCGCCGTCAAACCAGAATCGGCAGATGACAACGGTCACCGGCCCAGCGACTGCGGTGAGGGTTAAGGCCGACGGTTCATGGGGCAGCAACACCACATCGCCTGGCGCCATCATCACCGCTTGCTCGTTCGCGCATTGGATATGCAGTTGGCCCTTTTGCAGCAGGCAAACGTGGGCGCTGTTGTGGTCTAGCGGCAGCTGCTTTGCCTCTTCCAGCAGGGTGGAGTAAACGCGATCACCCGTGAGGCGGATTTTCGCGAGCACCTGCGAGAGCAGGTCTCCAGTGGCGAGCCCCTCCAGCTGAAGTTCCGGAAGAATGGTCAAGCGTTCCAGTGAATCCATCATGTTGGGTTGGCCGCGTTTTCAATAACGTAGGCCCGGAATCATAGCGCAGCGCGGTTATAGGCACGGAACGCCGCAAGCCTGCTGCGATAACAGCGCTATGCAGATCATCCAATCAGAAGGAGTTAGTCGATGTTCGGAATCTCTGCCCTTGGCTGGGTACACACGCTCGGTAGCCTGCCTGCCATCCCGCTGGCCGGCTATATGCTGGCGCGCCACGGACGCATCGTTCCGCGCTCCAGCCCCGGCTTGTTCTACCTGGTATTTATGCTGATCGGCGCGGGCTCGGTGTTTTTGATCGCGAAGCAGCCAGTGAGCAATGTCATCGCCATCATCACCCTGCTATTGCTGCTCACCGGTTACGGCGTGGGGCGCGTGACTGGGCTGGGCAGGGCCCGTGTGTACCTGGAAACTATTTTGCTCAGCATGACCGTGTTTCTGCTGATGCTGCCGACGGTGAGCGAGGTGTTGCGCCGGGTGCCGGATGGTCACCCGATCGTTACGGATATGCAGGCGCCCTTGCTCCTTGCGGTTCAAGGTGGCCTGCTGCTTGCGCTGATCGTTGGGGTCACGGTGCAGGTGGTTCACTTGCGCAGGCAAGGGCCGCAGTAACGCGTTAGCGGTTTTAACACCGCTCACTCGCCGCCGAGCATTTCACTGGCCAGGTCGGCTAGCGCGCGCAAGCGGTCCATGCGGCGCATGTCCTGGTGGTAGCCCATCCAGATATCGCGCGAAGGCGGCGCTTCTGACAGTTCGATACGGGTTATCAGGGGCAACTGATCACCCAGTGAGCGCGGCAACACCGCAACGCCCAGACCCCGGGCGCACATTTGCGCCTGCACCGTGCGGCTGCTGCTGGTAAAAACCCTTTTCGCGGCAGGCAGCATGCGTTGAATCCACTGCACGTCGGGGTAATACGCCTGAGCAGTGTTCATCAAAATAAGTGAGCAGCCCGCTCCGAACTCGCTGGGAACACAGGGCCTCGCCGCCTGGGTATACAGGCCGTACGGCATGGTCATCAGCCGACGTTGCACGATGTCCGGCTCGTCAAACGGCACGATTCGGAAGGCGATATCGGCTTCTCTGCGGGTGAGGTCGGACAATCGTTGCCCGGCGATCACCTCCGGCACCACAGCAGGGTGGCGACGCACCAACTCCATCAGCACCGGCGCCAGTACATAACCGGCGAACCAATCGGCCGACGATATGCGCAGAATGCCTTCGGGCTGCTCATCGGCGCCGTCAATGCGCCGGGCAATGGCCAGTGCGCTGCTTTCCATTTCTTCGGCAAGACACAGAATTCGGTCACCGATGTCGGTGGGCACCAAGCCCTCGCTGGTGCGCCGAAAAAAAGGCTGCCCGCTGGCTTGTTCAAGCACCTGTAAACGCCTGCCCACGGTGGGATGACTAACACCCAGTTGCTTGGCCGCAGCGCCCAGAGAGCCCGCGCGGGCTATCGCCAGAAAGAACCGCAAGTCATCCCAATTCACCGCGTTAACCCCTTACAAAATTGCACGGAAAATGTGCAGCGTTGGCAATCCCGCCCTCGCTTCGTTGCTGCGCACAATGCGCCCCCCATGCAGCCCGGCGGCGCCGTCGGACCGGCCTTCAAGCCGCCAGGCAGTGTACGTATCTGCGTGCCCCATAGGCCAGGTTGCTGTTCGAACTGCCGCTAAGGGCGCGCCTTTTTTGGAGCGAGCACCATGCCAGCCTCTCAGTCTTTACCGCATGCAGCCGAGCCTCATCGCTGGTTGGCGTTTGCCGTGCTTTTAGTCGGCGCCTTTCTTCCACCGTTGGACTTTTTTATCGTCAATGTGGCGCTGCCTTCCATACGCAGCGGCTTGGCGGCCAGCCCGGCGCAGATCGAGTTGGTGATTTCGGCATACGCTGCCACCTATGCGGTTTTTCTTATTACCGGTGGGCGCATCGGCGACTTGTTTGGTCGTCGCCGCGTGTTTCTGGCCGGCATGGCCGGCTTTGGTATTTCCTCGCTGATATGCGGATTGGCTACCTCGCCGCACATGCTGATCGGTGGCCGCGTGTTACAGGGGCTAAGCGCTGCCGCCATGGCGCCACAAGGGTTGGCCTCAATTCACGCGCTGTTCCCCGAACAGGAGCGTTCCCGTGCGTTGGCGGCATACGGTGCCGCGTTGGGCTTCGCTGCCGTCGTCGCTCAAGCGCTGGGTGGCGTGCTGATTTCTGCGGACGTATTTGGCCTGAGCTGGCGGGCTATTTTCCTGATTAACCTACCCATCGTGGCGGTTGTGTTTATCGGCGGCATCCCCTTTCTGCCGGACACCCGCAGCGCCAACCCAGCGCCTTTAGACCGCCTTGGCGCGCTGCTCTGCGCCCTTGCTTTAGGCCTGCTGGTTGTGCCCCTGGTAGAGGGGCGGGAGCTGGGCTGGCCGTGGTGGCTGTGGCTGATGCTGTGTAGCGCCCCCATGGTCGCCGTGGCTTTTTGGCGTTACGAAATCGCCCTGCAACGCCGTGGCGGAACACCCTTGCTAAGCCCGCACTTGTTTCGTCTACCGGGGCTGACCCCAGGGCTATTGGCCGTGCTTTTTTTCTACGTGGTATCGGCCTTTTTTCTGACCTTTTCCGTGTACCTGCAAGACGCCATTGGCGCCACGCCGCTACTAACCGGCCTGATGTTTGTGCCCTTCGGCGCAGGCTTTCTGATCGGCCCGCTCACCACCCCCATGGCCATCCGCTGGTTTGGTCGTTTTGTGCCCGCGATGGGCATGCTGCTGGAGGTGCTCGGTTGCCTGATTTTGTCCGCCGCCGTAAGCCGTACTGCGGTGGGCGCAAGCCCGGCGCTGCCGGCGGTCATTCTGGCCGTGGCCCTGCTCGGCTTTGGCCAAGGCTGGGCATTGCCCACGCTGATCCGCACGGTGATCGACCGGGCGCCTGCGGGCAGCTCCGGCATGCTCTCCGGTGTGGTCAATTCGGCGCTGCAAATCAGCGCCGCGCTGGGGGTCGCGGTACTGGGTGGGGTGTTTTATGCCGTTGCCTCGCCGGCCTACAGCCACCACTCCGTGGCCAGCGGCTTTATCGCCGCGATGCTCGGCATTGCCGCGTGCCTGACTGTCGCCGCTGTGCTTTGTCTCTACGCCTCGACGCCAAGTTCGCTCAACGCAAACCCACTGAAAAAAACCTTCACACGTTAATGAGGACTTACACCATGCCTGGCAAATTTCACGACCAAGTTGCTGTGGTAACCGGCGGCTCAACGGGCATCGGCTTTGCCATCGCCGATGCGCTTATCTGCCAAGGCGCCAAGCGCGTCTACCTCACCGGACGCTCGGCAACCACGCTACATGCCGCCGCAGCAACCCTGGGCGAAAGGGCGGTAGCGGTGATTTCCGACGTCAGCAAGCAAGCCGATCTGGACGCGCTAAAGGCCTTGGTGGAACAGCAAGACGGCCAATTGGACGCAGTCTTCGCCAATGCCGGCATTTGCCAAAAGAACCCCCTGGGAGAAACCAGCGAAGCCGCTTACTACGACACCTTCGATATCAACGTGAAGGGCGTGTTTTTCACGGTTCAAACCCTGCTGCCGCTGCTGAAAGATGGCGCCGCTATTGTGCTGACCGCCTCCATTTGTTCCAGCAACGGTATGGCAGGCCTCAGCCTGTATAACGCCTCCAAAGCCGCCGTACGCTCTTTCGCCAGAACCTGGGCCAACGAACTCAAAGAGCGGAAAATTCGCGCCAACGTGCTTAGCCCTGGTTTCACCCGAACGCCGCTGATGGACAACGGTTTGCAAATGGACGCCAGTGAAATTCAAGCGCTTGCCGAGCATGTCGCGCAGATCGTGCCACTGGGATACATGGCGCAGCCTGAAGAGATCGCCACGTCCGCACTGTTCCTCGCTTCAGCCGACGCTAAGTATGTAAATGGCGTGGAGTTGATGGTTGACGGCGGGCTTTCGCAGATCTGACGGGGGCGAGTCGCCACTCAGGTGCTTGGCAAGCTGCGATTCGTCCTGCCTTTGCGCAGTGAGCCCTCGTGCCATTAGCTTGCGTGTGCTGGCGCATACGGCGTGGTGCGCCCACAGCAAACCCTACGCAGTGCTAGCCAGCTGGCTGATCAGCGCCCGAACGCGCTCTACGTCTTCGGGCGTCGCGGGGTTGTAGACGATCATGCCCAAGTCGGGGCGGCCATCTACGGCGAAGCCTGAGTATTCCAGTTCGATAATTCCCTGGCCGGCATGGTGCAAGCGCTTGGTGCCTTCGCCATGGACGCGCACATCGTTGTCGCGCCATAGGGCGGCAAATTCGGGGCTTTGGCTGCACAGTTCGTCGACCAGTTGGCGCACTTGCGCGGTTGCCCCGGCGCGGATGGCGTCGGCGCGAAAGGCGCCGACAATAAACCGCGCCATGCTCGCCCAGTCGTCCTGTTTCGCACGTGCCGCCGAGTTGCAAAAGATCAGGCGCAGAATGTTGCGCTGCCCCACCGGCAGCAGGCTGTAGTCGGTAAATACCGCTGCGGCGGCGCGGTTCCAGGCCAGTACGTCCCAGGTTGCGGTTTTGATAATGGCGGGGCTGTATTCGAAGGTGTCCAGCAGCCGTTGCAGGCGCGGGGTTACGCCCTGCGGTTCGCGGTACACCACTTCCGGTGGGTGGCCGAAGGCGAGCAGGAACAGGTGTTCGCGTTCGGGTTCGGTCATCAGCAGGCTGGCGGCGATGCGGTTCAGCACTTCGGCGGACGGTGCGCCGCCACGGCCCTGTTCCAGCCAGGTGTACCAGGTGGGGCTGATATTGGCCCGCTGCGCCACTTCTTCGCGGCGCAGCCCGGGCGTGCGCCGACGCGCGCTGGAGTAGCCAAAACTGGCCGGGTCCAGGCGGGCGCGGCAGTCCTTTAAATACGTGCCTAAAAGCTCAACTGCCGACTCGCCCATGCGCCACCCTGTTAGTGTTTATACCCTGATAACTTCACGGCTTTTACCGGATAAACACTACGCGCACGCTGCCATCTCCCGCAAAGAGAGAATCGCCCCATGCGCATATTTGTTACCGGTTCAACAGGCTTTATTGGCACAAAGGTTACCCAACAATTGCTCAGCGCTGGCCATCAGGTGCTCGGCCTGACCCGCTCCGATGCTGGCGCACAGACTTTGCAGGCACTCGGCGCCGAGGTACAGCGCGGCGACCTCAGCGACCTGTCCGGCCTGCAGCGCGGTGCCGAGGGCTGTGATGCGGTAATCCACACGGCCTTCGATCACAACTTCGCCACCTACGTGGCCAACTGCGAGCAAGACGCGCGGGTAATCGCTGCCCTGGGCGCTGTGCTGGAAGGCTCGCAGCGGCCTCTGTTGCTGACCTCCGCAACGGCCATTGGCGCGGCTGGCGGGCAAACCGCCGATGAGGACTACGCCGACCTCAACCATGGCAGTCCACGAGTAGCCTCGGAGCAGGCCGGGCATGCCTTGAGCCAGCGTGGGGTCAATGTGGTGGTGATGCGGTTGTCGCAAATTCACGACCCGCTACGGCAGGGCTTGGTCAGCTATGTGATCGACCTGGCGCGGCACAAGGGCGTGTCTGCCTATATCGGTGAGGGCCTTAATCACTGGTCTGCTGCGCACGTGAGCGACACCGCATTGCTCTATCGCCTGGCGCTGGAAAAGCACCAGCCTGGCGCCCGTTATCACGCCACGGCCGAGTCGGCCGTCAGCTTCCGTGAGATCGCCGAAACCATTGGCCGTGGCCTCGGTGTGCCTTCGCGGGCCCTTTCTGCCGACGAGGCTGCTGCGCACTTCGGTTGGCTCGCAGGCTTTGTTGGCCAGGATATGAGCGCCGCCAGCATTAAAACCCGCGAGCGTTTGGGGTGGCAGCCGAAAGGGCCGGGCTTGCTGTTTGACCTAGCCACCTGCCTGGCGCGCCCTCAGCCATAACGCAGTGCTAACGGCGGCGCTAAATATTGACGTGCTCGATCACCTGATTGGCGCAGTCGGGCAAGCCAGCGCCGCTGCCCTTGGGCACACTCGGGGTAACGGATTTTCACCTAGGCTAATCCGACCGACGATGCAGGAGAGCACGATGTCCAGAGGCGCCCCGATTCCCCGCAACAAGGAAAACGATTACTCCAGCGAACAAGCCACCGTGCGCCGCGACTTTATCAAGGCGCAAACCGGCGCGGCGTTGGATACGGTGGGTAAGTACGCCATCGACCCCGAGGTCACCCGCGGCAATATCGAAAACTTTATCGGCGTGGTGCAGATGCCACTGGGGCTGGCCGGCCCGCTGCGTATTGAAGGTGAACATGCGCGCGGCGATTTCTATGTGCCCATGGCCACCACCGAAGGCACCCTGATTGCCAGCTATAGCCGGGGCATGCGCGCCATCAGCGCCTCGGGCGGGGTGAAGACCACGGTGGTCAAACACTCCATGCAACGCGCGCCGGTGTTTATGTTTGCCGATGCGTTGCAGGCCCGCGAATTTGGCGCCTGGCTGGTGCGCGAATTCGAAACCATCAAGGCGGTAACCGAAACCACCACCCGCAGCGGCAAGCTGTTCGAGATCGAGCAGTACCCCGTGGCCAATATGCTCTACACCCGTTTTTGCTACACCACCGGCGATGCCGCTGGGCAGAACATGACCAGCAAGGCGACCTTTGCTGCCTGTGAATGGATTAAAGCCAATCACCCGTTGCAGCCGCGCTACATCTTGTCCGGCTCCATCGACACGGACAAAAAACACTCGGCCATGAACATGATCCAAACCCGGGGCAAACGGGTAATCGCCGAGTTCACCCTGACCCGTGAAGTGGCCCACGAGCTGCTGCGCGTCGACCCCGCCAACCTCTACCGCTATCGGCAGATTGCCGCCGTAGGTGCCATCCAGGCCGGCGCGGCCTACAGCGGCGCCCACTCGGCCAACGGCTTGGCGGCGATGTTTATCGCCACCGGCCAGGACGCTGCCAACGTCGCCGAATCCCATGGCGGCATCACCTACGGGCAACTGCTGGATAACGGCGACTACTACTGGTCGGTGACCCTGCCAGCCGTTATCTGCGCCACCCACGGTGGCGGCACAGGCCTGCCAACGCAACGCGAGTGCCTGCAAATGCTCGATTGTTATGGCGCCGGCAAGGCCGACAAGCTGGCGGAAATTATTGCTGCGGTGGTACTGGCGGGGGATGTATCGCTGACCTCGGCGATATTGGCTGGTGACTGGGTCAGCAGCCATGAGGCGTTGGGGCGTAATCGCTGAGCCGCTTATTTATTCAGCGCTCGCTGCTAAAAGTCCGGAGCCTCGCGCTCCGGACTTCACGGCGTACCTCGTTGGGTTTTAGTTCTGCTGACCAGCAGAGAGCAGCGCTTCAATCACGCTCAACGCGGCTTTTTCCTCTTTGCTGATTTTGCTGCCAAAACCAAGGAAGCCTCCGCCCGAGGAGGACGCCACCGCTTTGCCAAAGGCCAGTAAGTCGGCCTTTAAGTCAGCACCCAGGCTGCCTTCGGTGTTCTTGGCCAGCAGTTGGTTAACGCTAAGGAAGTACAGCGGCGCGTAGAAATTGCCGGACGTGTAGCGTTCCAGGAAGTCCATCAGCAAGGCTTGGCCCTGCGGCGCATGCGGGGTGAGTTCACTCATGAGGCGCTGCATCAGCACGCTTGGGTATTTGCCAGATTCCTTGAACAAGTCGCCAAAGGCTTTGATTTCCTTCTCGTCGACTTTGCCGTCGGCGCCGGCCACCATAAAAAATACCGCCAGCGGCGCGTCGCGTAACTGTGCCCATTCTTCGCTGGAAAAGCCGCTAAACCCGGACATGCGGGTTAGCTCTTTCTTGAAGTGCGCGTTCCAGATGGCGGCCCCTTCGGTGTGCTCATCGCGGCCGGCGAAAAACGCATCCATCAGCGGTTGCACATCGCCCGTTTCCAGGTTTTCCAGGCCCAGCAGCTTGGGCCTGAATACGGCAAAACCGTCGCTGCTCTGTGCGTGTCGGTAGGGGAGGGCCATGCGCAGTTCGTGCTTGGGCTCCTCATACGTGCAGATATTCAGTAACAACGCATCCACCTTGCCCACGTCCGGCAACGTGACAAAACCATCCACCGCCCAAAAGCCACCCGCTGCATTCCAGCGGTTGCCGGCATACATACTTTGCCCTTCTTCCATGGCTTGCTGAGCGTTGTCGGCCACCACGCGCACCATGCGCGTCTGTCCATCGGTGGTGAGATAGCCATAAATCGGCACCAACAATTCGCCAGTGCTAACACTGGACACTGCATGCGCGGCCAGGCGGCCAGCCATTTTGTAGGTTTCTTGCATCGCTACATCCTTATAAGGCTACGAGAATAGTGAGGGCTTACGATGGGGCAGGGGTACCGCGAGTGGCGCGGCGTTACTAAACGTATATATCGCAGGTGATGCCGGCCTTGAGGGCGTAGGTCGCGCTTTTCTGCGGGGTGAAAGCGGAGGGGATCTGGCACACCTTGCCGGCGTCATAGCTGATGCACAGCGTTCCCGAAGAGTTGGCGGGCTTGGGGGACATATACGGCTGACCTTGCATCAGCGCCGAGCGGCCGTTGCGTGGAGCCAGGCCGAGCAGCATGGCCGCGGCTCGGCTAAATCGATCCTTGAAAACCATCAACCACTCCCTGTGTGTGGCGTCGTCGCTGTCGTGACGGTAGTAACTCCATAAGGGCGCCATGATACCCAGGCCGTAGCCATAGTGAATACAATGTCAGCCCGAATATCCCGCTGCCCCGGACAAGGAACCTGCCGCCATGGCCTCCCCAGACAAACAAAAAAAACGCGCCCAGCGCGCCAAAACCAAGGCCAAGCAAAACCGTTCGGGCAAGTCCAAAGCCACGGTTATCCATCCGCTGCTGGCTAACCCACTGATCAACGAACCGTTCGATGATGTTGAAATTGACCTGAGCACCTTCGACTTCAAAGACATCGAAGAAAACGGTTTCGACCCCGCGCACTTCGACGACCTGTTCCAAGCCATGCAAGCCGGCGAAAGCATCAGCCTGCTCGCCATGTGCCTGGTGTTTCTGCAATACCCAGTGCTGGAACTGGTAGTCGCCGAGGAAGCGCAAGAGCCGGCCACCGACTTTATGATGGGCCTGCTGATCGTCTACCGCGGCATCTTCCATGACGACGATGAAGACAGCGCCGTGGCCTGGGTCAGCAGCGAGGCGTTTCAGCAGGCCTTTGACGAAGCGTCGATGATCCTGCAAAAGCGCGACTCGCGCGGCAGCCCAGGTGCTCGCGCTTAACGTCCCTATTTGAAGACCCCGCATGTGACGGACGCGGGCCTACCCGGAGCCAGCTTCTCGATGTTCACTCTTGTACACCTGGACACACCGCCGCCCGAGTCCCTGAAAAGTCAGGTGCTGCAAATGGTGGTGGACTACTTCAGCGACGTCAGCCCGGTGCCACTAACGCCGAGCAACCCGCTCTATCAGTTGTACCAATACGTGATTGGCTACGAGGTGCACTTGTATCTGCACGCCATGGACAGCGCGTTGGCAAGCAGCGCCCGCTTGGTCTTGGCGCTGGACGATAACGATCCCTCGCAAGTGCTGGGTTTTGCCCTGTACCTGCCCAGTGAAGATGATGCCCAGGCCGGCACCCTGGCCTACCTTGCCGTACAGGCCAGTCACCGCCGCAAGGGCATCGCCACGGCCATGCTGCAGCGGGTTCTGGCGCATCGCCCTCACATTGAACTGGCTTGCGTCGCGAGCAAGGTGCCGACCTTCGAAGCCATGGGCTTTCAGGTAGTGGCCGCGCAAGGGCCGCAGTTGGTGCTAAGCACCCGCAACTACCGCTCGGGCGGCATGGTGGCGGTGCAGGATTTGGCGCCGATTTACCAATCCACAGAAGTGCGCCAGATCCACACCTACCTGCTCAAGCAATACGGCAACAAAGCCATGAGCGAAGCCGAAAGCAAACGCGACCGCTTGCTCGACCAACTGACCTACCAGGCCGAGGTTCTGTTCAAAGAGCGCTTTCCGACGATCCACTGATAGCCCACGTGGCAATCAATGCCTGTCTTGCCTATGCCCCGGTGGTGCTCCGGTTGCCTTGCCGGAATCTGCCATTGAGATAATCCGCAATATCTGGATTAGCAGTTAAAACTTGACCGCCTCGTCATAACTTGCAAAATCGCCGGCCCTTTTTTTGCGACAGGACGTCCGTATGCAGCGCATCGTAATTCTGGGCAATGCCGGTAGTGGCAAATCGACGCTGGCCCGCGCGCTCGGCAGGCACGTGGGCGTGTCCGTGGTGCACTTGGATAAGTTGTTCTGGGAGCCGGGTTGGGTTGAGCCTGATGGCGAGCAGTTTCGTGCACGCGTGGCCGAAGCCTTAGCAGGGGATGCCTGGGTGTGTGAGGGCAACTACGCGCGACGCACGTTTGACCTACGTTTGCCCCGTGCTGACTTGGTGATCTGGCTGGATACGCCAAGGCTGCTGTGTTTATACCGGGTAGTCATGCGCAGTGTGCTAAATCGGCCGCGGCCTTATATTCCCGAAGGCTGTAGCGAGAAGCTCGACCGCGCGTTTCTGGCCTTTTTGAAGTATGTCTGGACTTACGACCATGCCTACCGCCCCGGTATCGAGGCCAGGCGCCTTACCGTTGGCCCGCAGGTGCCCACGCTGCACTTGCGCGGTAAGAAACAAATTGCCGAATTTGTCGACAGCCTGCCCGCAGTAGCAACAGGCGGAGCATAGCGACGCCTGTTTCGCATTAGCGTGCGTTAGCGTACAGACAACTACGCATCGCGCCCGCCACTGTGCCAGTGAAACCCACGGCGTATTGGCAATGGGTCATAGGTGCCGAGGGTTGTATGGATCGATTAAAACCGCCGGGGCCGTGGAGTGATGGTGTGCGCGAGCCTCGGGAACCTTTGAGTCCGCTGCCTAGCCGCGACTTGCTGGGTCAACCGCCAAAGCCGGCGTTGGATGTTAAGACGCTGGACCAGCGTGCGGCTAATCAGGCCTTTGACACGTCGCCAGACGAAGCCTTGCCGCCGCCCGCGGAGAAGTATCAAAGCGAAGGGCCGGCCAAGCATCCACGGGTTAAGTACCGCCCGGTTGAAGAGCCACTTGTCGAGCATGATTCTGAGCCGAGCGAGCCATGAAAAACGCGTTATTGGTGGCTGGCCAATGGTGCGCGAGGGTGCTAGCGCGCACCTGGTTTTTGATCACCGAGAGTGACCCGCCGGAGAAGCGCAAAAAGGGTATACGTGTGTTTGGCCCTCGCACGCGCCGCGCGCCTGAGCGTGATACGCCCGAGGCTTAAACCTCGCAGGCTCGGTATTCGCCACCGCCGGCCGCTTTGGCTCGGTACATGGCTGCGTCAGCCCGGTTGATTAGCCCTTCAAAGGACTGCCCATCTTGCGGGTAGAAGCTGATGCCGATGCTGATGCGGGTGGCTATCCGGTGTTCATCAATATGGAAAGGTTGGTCGATGGTGTTAACCAATTGGCTGGCCAGAGTGATGGCGATAGTGGTGCGATCCAGATGGCTGATCAGAATCGCGAACTCATCGCCAGCCAGCCGGGCGACCACGTCGGAGCTGCGCACCGCGCGGCTCAAACGCTCGGCCACGGCCACCAGCAGCTTGTCGCCAACGGTATGCCCGAGGGTGTCGTTAATACTCTTGAACTGATCCACGTCGATAAACATCAACGCCAGCAGGCTGCGCTGGTCGGCCGCCTGGGCGATGGCCTGATGCACCAGGTCGGTAAACAGCACACGATTGGGTAGCCCGGTCAGGTTGTCGTGATAGGCCAGGCGGCGAATTTTGGCGTGTTCTTTATCCATCGCGGTAACGCTGTGGAGGATGGTGATCAGGTGGCTTACCGCGCCGTTCTCATCAAACACCGGCGATAGCGCTTGGTGCACGCGGTAACTGCTGCCGTCTTTACACCGCCCGGTGAACTCGCCGTGCCAGGGCGAGCCCGCCGATAGCGCCAGCTGTTTCGCCTGTTGCAGCGCCTGGCTCTTGCGATTGCCCAACATCGGTAGGGTGAGCATGCCCACCAGCTCGCGGCGGGTATACCCACACAAAATACTGGTGGCCGGGTTGCACCACAGAATGGTGCCGTGCGCGTCGCAAATCAAAATGGCGTCGGTTGCGGCTTCAAAACTTTGACTGAGCAGGCGCGGCGGAAGGTTGTTCATACCGGCATGACCATGTGTACCTGGATCAGCTCGCGGCCGACGTCCAGCAAGGTTTGATAGTGAGCTTGGTGGCCCGTCGAGGCCAGAAAATAGATAAGGGTCGGGCTGTCGGCGGGTGCCGTGTTTTGATGGGTCAAGCGGACGATCGTTTGTGACTCACGGGCAACGACAAAGTACGCATCAACCATGGGCTAGTCTCCGGTGCGGCGAAGGGTTTCGTGGAGACACGAGCAGGACTCGCGCACACTGACCGGCTGAAGCCACGATGCCGGTTCAGCGCGGTACTGTCCGTGCGCTAGCCCACTTAGACAGGCAGTGCCGACGGAGCACTGGATGGCCGGCAACACACCAGCCGCACCTGATGCTCGCGCCCGTCATCCAGCAGGTTTAACACCTGCTCGTGCTGCCGCACACCGTCCACGTGCAGTGATCCGGCGTCGCCGAGCACCTGCTCAACCTCGATCACATACAGTGCCGCGCCAAAGCGATAGCGCAGGCTAAAGCCTGGCCATTCTTCTGGCAGCACGGGCTGCAATGCCAAGGTCGTGCCGCTGCGCTGCAAGCCGAGCAGCGATTCGACGATCAGGCGGTACATCCAGCCTGCCGAGCCGGTGTACCAGGTCCAGCCGCCACGCCCGGCGTGCGGCGCTACGCCATAGACGTCGGCGGCCATTACATAGGGTTCGACTTTGTACACCGCCATGGCTTTGTCGCTGCCATGGTTGACCGGGTTGATCAAACGCAGCAGTTCCCACGCCCGTTCGCTGTCACCCAAGGCGGCAAAGGCCATGCTCGCCCACACGGCGGCATGGGTGTATTGCCCGCCGTTTTCGCGCACGCCCGGTACGTAACCTTTGATGTAGCCGGGGTCGAGGGCGCTTTTGTCGAAGGGTGGGTCGAGCAGTTGCACCAGGCCAACGTCGCGGCGCAGCAGGTGTTGTTCCAGGGAGTTCATAGCCGTGAGTTGGCGGCCAGGGCTGCCAGCGGCGGAGAGTACTGACCAGCTCTGGGCGATGGAGTCGATACGGCATTCCTCGTTGCTTGAGGAGCCCAGCGGCGTGCCGTCGTCGAAGTAGGCGCGGCGGTACCAGGCGCCGTCCCAGCCATGCTGTTCCAGGCTGGTGCGCAAGGTGCTGGCGTAGCTTTCGCAGCGCTGGGCAAAGGCCTCGTCATCGTGCGCCCGTGCCGTTGGCGCGAACTGCAGCAGCACGTGGTAGAGGAAAAAGCCCAGCCATACGCTTTCGCCCAGGCCCTGTTCGCCGACGCGGTTCATGCCGTCGTTCCAGTCGCCGCCGCTCATCAAGGGCAAGCCATGCACGCCCTGGGTAAGGCCGTGTTCGATGGCGCGTACGCAATGCTCATACAGGCTTTCGCGCAGGCCTGAGTGGCCGGGCAAGTCGTAGTAGCTTTCTTCGCCGCTGTTGAGCAGGCGACCTTCGAGATAGCCGACCTGTTCATCAAGCACGCTGTGGTCGCCGGTAATGCGCAGGTAGCGGCTGGTGGCCAGCGCCAGCCACAGGTAGTCATCCGAGCAACTGGTGCGCACGCCACGGTCCTGGGGTGGATGCCACCAATGCTGTACATCGCCTTCGATAAATTGGTGGGCGGCACACAGCAGTAAATGCGCGCGGCATTCGCGCGGGCTGGCGTGGAGCATGGCCATGCTGTCTTGCAGCTGATCGCGAAAGCCAATGGCGCCGCCGGACTGGTAGTAACCACTACGCGCCCAGAAGCGGCAGGCGATGGTTTGATAGAGCAACCAGCCGTTGACCAGTACATCAATCTGCGGCTCGGGGGTGGTGACCTGCACCACGCTCAGGGTACTGCGCCAATGCGCGCGCACCAGGTTAAGCGCGTCGGTGGCCACCCGGCTGCCGCGTAAACGCAGGGCCAAGGCGGCGGCGCTGGCGCGGTTCTGCCCGGCGCCGAGGCGGAAGGTCAGTTCCTGGCTTTCGCCTTCGGCTAGTACCAGGTCGACGCGAATCGCGGCGCACGGGTCCAAGCCACCGCCGGTGCGCCCGGATAAGCGGGTTTTGCTCATTGCCGCCGGTGCATTGAGGTGGCCATTGCGGCCGAGAAACTCGCTGCGGTCGCCGGTCACGGTGCGGTTTGGCCCCTCGACATCAAAGAAGCCGACGCGCCCGGGAAACTCGATGGAAAATGCATTGCGGGCAAACAGCACGCCACTGCTGGGGTCTTCCTCGCTAACCACATGCAGAGCCGATTTTTCCCGTAAGTCGCCCAATACCCAGGCCACATACCCGGTGGCTGATAGCTTGCGAGCACGGCCAGACAGGTTGCGGATTTTCAGTTGGGAAAACTTCACCGGCGCATCCAGCGCCACAAACACCCACAGCTCGGTTTGGATGCCGTCTTCTTCATGCTCGAACACGCTGTAACCAAAGCCGTGACGGGTGACGTAGCCGCCGTTGCCGGCGCGTGGCAATGGTGTTGGCGACCAGAAGTGCCCGCTCTCTTCGTCGCGCAGGTACAAGGCCTCGTCGCTGCCATCGGCCACCGGGTCGTTGTGCCAGGGCGTCAGGCGGAACTCATGGGCGTTTTCCGCCCAGGTATAGGCACCGCCGCTTTCACTGATCACGGTGCCGAAGTCGGGGTTGGCCAATACGTTGGCCCAGGGTGCCGGTGTAGCGCAGCCTTGGGCCAGGCGAATCACGTATTCGCTGCCATCGGCGTTAAAACCGCCGTGCCCATTGCCCAGCAGCAACGGTGTAGCCGCGACGCCGGGCGTGGCGACTTGCGGCCGGCGCACGCGCATTTTGCTGGCGAGAAAACGCGGCAACGGCGGTTCGGCGCGGCGTTTGTGCACCTGTTCGGCGAGGCTACCACGGCTGTCGCTAAGCACTAGGCGAGCAACGGCGAGCATCAGTAAACGGTCTTCGCTGGACAACTGCTGCGCCGGCCGCACAAAGATGCCGCCCGGCCGATCCACCAGCGCTGCCTCGCTGCCGGAGGTGACCAAGGCCATGATCAAATCCTGCAGTTGCTGGCGGTAGCCCACCTGGTCTTCGTTCCAGATTACCAAGTCGACCGCCAAGCCTTTCTGCCGCCAGTAGGCGTGGGCCTGTACTAGCTGGCGGACCAATTCGATATTGGTCGGGTCGGCAATTTGCACCAGCACAATCGGCAGGTCGCCAGAAATCGCCTGGCCCCACAAGCCGGACTGGTTGCGTTGGTTGCTGATGAGCACGCTGTTGTCAGCGCGCAAGGCGGCGTTGGTGTAAAGAATGGCCGCGGCCATTTGCTCGAATAAACGCGCATCCGAGAGTGAGGCGTTGAGCTGACGCAGCAGCACCTGGCTGTGGGTCCAGGCCAGGCCAAATACACGGTCGGCCAAGTGCCGATCGCGGTATTTGTCGATTAGTTGCAGGCAGTGTTCGCGGCTTTCGCCGATGCCGGTGACCAGGTCGATAATGCCGGTCTGGCCGGGGTCCAGGGTGATGCGGCAACGGATCGCCACAATCGGATCGAGCACGGAACCAGCGCTACCCGACAGGCGCTCGCCGCCGCTGTCCATGACCGCGGGATGGCTGAGGTTGCGACCACGACCGATAAACTGCGCGCGGTCGGTTTCATAGGAAATTACATCGATATCCACGCCATGGGCCGCGAGCAAATGGCACATCCACGGCGTGTGTTCATGGCTGGAACGCGGCCGCCGGCTGCACAGAATGGCTTGTAGCGGCGGGAGCAATTCGGTCTGGATAAACAACTTGCTGAACGCCGGGTGCAAGGCGTCGGCAGTCGGGTTAGCCAGCACCACTTCGGCGTAGCTGGTCAGTTCGATGGTGCGCCGCACACGGGCACGGTTGGTGATATGCAGGCGGCGCAGTTCGATGTCGTCTTCCGGTGACACAACGATTTCGGTGTGGGCATCAAACTCACGCTGGCGCACGCGGAACTCGGCGCGGGCGTCGGTAAAAATCGCCTCGTAACTGTCTACCGGTTGCAGCGTTGGTTGGTGCGCGCTGGACCAAAAGCTGCCGCTGGCGACATCCCGCAGGTACCAGAACTGGCCATGGTTATCGGCGCTGACGTCGGCGTGCCAGCGGGTAACCGCCAGCTCATTACAGCGGCTGTAACCGCCGCCGGCACTGCTGACCATCACGTGGTAGCGGCCGTTGGAAAGCAGCTGCACGGCAGGGCGTTTACGGTCCGGGTCGGTGTAGACACGCAGCTTGGTTTCGGTCTGTCGCGCGGCGGCATCGGCAGTCGGTGCGTTGGCGGCATGCAGGTATTGCGCGGCGGTTTTTGGAATGCGTTCTTGCAAGAGCAGGGCGGTGGCTTTGAATTGTGGGTCGGACTCAAAGCGGCGTTGCATCGGGCGGTCTAGCAGCACATACGCCAGCGCCAACAGGCTCATGCCTTGGTGGTGAACCATAAACGACTGCACCACGGCTTGAGTCTCGCCACGGGGCAAACGCGCCGGGGTAAAGTCCACCGCTTCATACAGGCCATAAGCACCGGCTAGGCCCATGCCGGCCAAGCGTTGCAGGTTTTTGCAGGCCGCTTGCGGCGCCACCATCAGCGCTAATACGGAGGCGTAGGGGGCGACCACAATGTCCTCGCCCAAGCCGCGTTTCAGGCCCAGGCCCGGTACGCCAAAGGCGCGGTATTGGTAGTTGAAATGGGCGTCGAACACGTTATAGCCCGACTCCGACACGCCCCACGGCAAGCCCAGTGCGTTGCCATGTTCAATCTGCCGCGCCACGGCGGCCTTGCAGGTTTGATCCAGCAAGGTGCCGGTGTAGGTGGGCATCACCAAGTTGGGCATCAAGTACTCAAACATCGAACCGGTCCACGACAGCAACACTGGCTCGCCACCATTACTGGTCAGCAAGCGGCCGAGGGTAAACCAACCTTCCTGCGGCAACTGGCCTTGGGCGATCACCACAAAGTTGGTCAGCCGTGCTTCGGAGGCCAGGAGGTCGTAGTAAGAGCGGTCGAGGCGGTTTTCATCGGCGTTAAAGCCGATGGCAAACAGGTCGCGGCTGGACTCATAAAGAAAGCTGAAATCCATCTGCGCCAAATCGCCCGCTAGCTGGGCCAGGCGTTCTGCTGTGGCGATACGGCGCATGGCGTAGTGACGTGCGCTGATCACTTGCGCCTGCTGCGCGGCCGGCCACAGTGCGCTGTCGAGCTGAGCTAGTTGCGCCCAGGTCGTCGGCAGCATGGTCATGACCTCGCTGCTCGCGGCCGGCAGGCGCACATCGGCCAACTCGCTGCTTAGGTCGTTGCAATGACTCAGGAGCAGCAGCAACCACTGTTCGGCCGCGCTTTGTGCCGGCGGTGCGCGATATTGCCAAAGCGCCAGGCTGTGTTTGAGCACGCTGTTAACGCCTTGCCAGCTGCCTTCCACATCCGCTGGCGGATCTGTTTGCAGGGCCGCCAGGGTTTTTTCCAGTGCCGCCAGGTGTTGCCCGTCTAAGCCCTCGCTTAACCAAGCGGCGCGCAGCACGGCTAGGGTATCGGCCAGACCGTTAAACAAACGCGGGCCAACCAATGGCTGCTCCGCCAATTCCAACAAGCCCGGCCTCAGGGTCAGCAGCAGGCCGGCGAGGTTGCCGCTGTCGACCGTCGACACATAGTGCGGCGGCAGCGGTTTGAGGGTTTGCGTGTCGTACCAGTTGTAAAAGTGCCGACGGTAACGCTCCAGCCCCGCCATGCTGTTCAGCGACTGCTCCACCCGCAGCAGCAGACGCGTGGCACTTAGATAGCCAAAGTCATAGGCAGCCAAATGCGACAGCAAGGCCATGCCCATATTGGTGGGCGAGGTGCGGTGGGCGATCACCGCCACGGGCTGCTCTTGCACATTGTCGGGCGGCAGCCAGTTGTCCGCTGGGCCGACATAACGGTCAAAAAACGCCCAGGTTTTGCGCGACAGAATGCGTAGAAACAGCAGGTCATCCGTGCTCGGGGTAAACGGCGTGCGGCTGTGGGGTTTGCTTAGCCACCAGGCTATGCACGGGCTTAGCCACCACAACAGCAAAAACGGTGCGGCCACCAATAGGGCTGCCGGGCGCTGCGACAACAGCACGCCGACCACGCTGGCAAGCAGCGGCGCGCTCCACATCAAGCGATACAGGCCGGGCAGGCTATTGCTGCTGGCTCGCTCTACTTCTCTAGAGGGGTTCCATTGCAATAATCGCCGTTGGCTGATCCACATGCGCCACAGGGTACGGCTGATCGCATCCACGCTCAGCGCGGTTTCAAACGGTAACCAGACCAACGCCAATAAGGCGCGGCTAAAGTGCAGCGTTGAGGCCCACCAGGTCACGCGCAGGTGTTGCACCAGCGGAATGTCATGGGCCTTGCGCACCAATTCCAGCAGTGAATTCAATAGCGGTTGGGTCAGCACCAACAGCAGTACCGCAAAGGTCCAGGACAGCGCCGAGTCCAGTGCCAGCCAACCCCACACCAGCATCAGCAAAAATGCCAAGGGCTCCAGGCTGCGGCGCAAGTTGTCGAGAATCTTCCAACGCGCCAAGGCGTCCAAGCGCGAACGCTCAACGCCGTTAGACAGCTTCGGCACCCAGGGCAGCAGCCAAGGCAACAGTTGCCAGTCACCACGAATCCAACGGTGCCGGCGTTTGGAGTCCGAGCTATAGCGCGCCGGGTGTTCCTCATACAGTTGTACATCGCTGAGCAAACCCGAACGCGCGTAGCTGCCCTCGATCAGGTCGTGGCTAAGAATGCGGTTATCCGGAAAGCGCTCGGCCAATGCCTGCTCAAAGGCATCCACGGCATAGATGCCCTTGCCGATAAACGAGCCCTGCTGAAAGAGGTCTTGGTACACATCGGAGACGGTGCGGGTATACGGGTCGACGCCGGCATCGCTGCCAAATAGCTGGGCATATAACGAGCGCGCCACGCTGGACAGGCTGATGCTTACCCGCGGCTGCAAAATGGCGTAACCGGCGGTGATGCGATGCAGTTTTGGGTCGTACACCGTCTGGTTAAGCGGGTGCGCCATGGCGCCGACCAATTGCCTGGCGACATCGCGCGGCAGTTGGGTGTCGGTGTCCAGGGTAATCACATAGGTCACGTGCGGCAGCGCCTGAATATCGCCAACGATCAGGGCGAAGCGTTCGAACCCTTCGCCGCGTAACACGGCATTGAGTTCAGCCAGCTTGCCGCGTTTGCGCTCGTGGCCCATCCATACGCCTTCGGCGGCACTCCAACGGCGCGGGCGGTGCAGCAGGTAAAAATAGCCGGCGCCGGTGGCGGGGTATTTGTCGTTTAACGCGTTGATCAGCGTGCTGGCTAAGGTCAGCAGCGCGGCATCCTGTTCCAGCACTTCGCTGGGGGCGTCCATAAAATCGGTGAGCAAGGCGAAGTGCAGATTGGCGTCGCGGTTGGCGAGAAAGCGTACTTCCAAGCCTTCCACCAACTCTTCCACATCGTGCGGGGAGCCCATCAACGTCGGCACCACCACCAAGGTACGCGCACCGTCAGCGATGCCCTCGCTATAGTCCAGACGCGGCAGAATATTCGGCGTTACGGTCAGGGTCACCAACCAGTTCACCAGGCCGATGGCCAGGCGGCTGGTCATTACCAAGGCCGCTGCGCCGAGCAGCCATAACGCCACGCCGTCGAGGCCGTCACTGCGCGCGGTGTGCACAAAAGGCCAGGCGAACAGCAGGCTGAGCACCACCACGGGGCTGAGAAAAAACGTCAGCGGGGCTTTCTGCAACAAGCGTTGCCAGCCTTCGCTCAGGGTTGAACGGGCGGCGAGTTGGCGTTCCAGCAGCGTGCGGCCATCACCGATCAGATAGAACCCTACATGCGCTTTGCTGCCCGGCTGCGCCACTTCGGCGGGGCTGGCGTTGGCCAGGGCGATAGCGGCGCGGGCCACTTGTTCTTCGCTGTGTTCACTGTTTTTCGCCAGGCGTTCGATCACATGGCGATAGTGGTCGCGGGTAGCGAAATCCATGCTGGCGTATACGTCGGCCGGATCTTCACGCAATACCTCGTCAACCCGGCTTAAGCGTTCGACAAAACTGCGCCAGTCCACCGCTGCCAGAACCCGCAAGCTGCGAATACTGTTGCCGATAGACACCTGCTCGGCGGCCTGCTGCTGCGCATCAAGCTGCACCAAACGCTCAATGGTTAACCCGCTTTCGGCGAGCACTTGCTCAATCCAATTGAGCGGCAAAATCAGCGCGGCACTTTGCCCTTGTAAGCGCCTGGCCATTTCGGCCACAAACGAGCTGGTCATCGGCGGCTGCGAGCGGGCCATATCGGCTACGGTGAGCACCACGCTCTTGGCGTCTTGCTCCACCGTTTCGCTCAAGCGGTCAGCCCAATCGTTGGCAAGGTTGCGGTCGGCCCAGTTGGCCATAACGCGCGATGCCACGCGGCGCAGGTTATCGATCAAGGCCAGGCGCAACATGATGGGGATGGCCCACAGCTCACCCAGGGTGAGCGGTTCTACGGATTGGTAGGCCTGCAAAAAGCGCGTCAGGCTGTCGCTGTCGACACGACCATCGCCATGGGAAATGGTCTCCAGGGCGATGTCGTACACCCGTGGTAAACCCTTGGAAACACCGTTGGCTAAACGCGGCAATTCGCGGCTGTAACCGCGCGGCAAATGCTTGCGGGCGGTGCGGATCTGTTCTTCCACTAAGTAGAAGTTATCCAGCAGCCATTCTGCCGCTGGGGTGGCGCGGCGGGTGGCCTGCGGCACCTCGTTGAGCAACGCACAACTGCGTGCCAACAGGCTCTCGTTTTCCGTCAAACGGGCGAGCAGGGTATCGGCGCTGGTGCCGCTGGCGAGCTGATGTTGGCTGGCCAACTGGCCGCCATGGCTGGCCATTTGTTCGGCGCTAAACAACTCGGCGCGTAGCACCGGCTCGTATTCAAACTTCGGTGGCGACGGACGTACAAACGCCGTAACCCGGTTCCATAGGCTGTTCATCAGTTCCTTGGCCGCCAGCCTTAAGCGCAACGCCTGGCGGTGATGACAAGCGGCGCCACTGCGCGCCGCAGAACGGGCCGTAGCCCTGGAGACGGTCGAGCAGACAAGGCAGTTGGAATGACGCTCGGCCGGCGTTCAGTGTGGGCGGCGGGGGAGGGGGTGTATGTCTGCTAGCGCACATAGAGGGAGTAGGTGCGCAGCAGCGCGCTTTTAAGCGTGGCGAGGGGGTTGCATATACGGCAACAACCGATCGGTTTCTTTCTTCACCACGGCGTAACACTCGCAGCTCAGGCTTTCCAACCTGGGCCGGTCGAGTACGGTGATATGCCCGCGGCTGTATTCGATCACGCCCAAACGCTGGAGTTTGCCAGCCGCATCGGTCACCCCTTCGCGGCGTACGCCGAGCATGTTGGCGATCAACTCCTGGGTCATCAGCAGTTTGTTGCCGGGCAGGCGATCCAGCGATAGCAGTAACCAGCGGCATAGCTGTTGGTCTATCGCGTGATGGCGGTTGCAGACGGCTGTCTGCGCCATTTGGGTAATCAAGGCCTGGGTGTAACGCAGCATCAAGTGCAGCATCTCGCCATGGCGGCTGAACTCGTCTTTTAGCCGCTGCGCCGCCAAGCGAAACGCCTGGCCGGCGCTTTGCACCACGGCCCGGCTAGGCGTGCTTTCGCCGCCCATAAATACTGAAATGCCGATCAAGCCCTCATTGCCCACGACCGAGATCTCCGCCGAGGCGCCGTTTTCCATCACATACAACAGCGAAACAATGCTGTTCGTGGGGAAGTACACGCTGCGCATCACATCCCCCGACTCATACAACACCTCGCCCAGGCGTAACGCCACGGGCTCCAAATGGGGAAAAAGGCGCTGTTGCACCTCATCGGGCAAAGCTGCCAGCAGATGGTTGCTGTAGGGCGAGGGCGGTTGTGAAGAGCGTGTGGGCATGACGGCTACCTGGAAGAAAAACGCAGGCGGCTGCCAACGCGAAGTGCGGTGCCCATAGAACAGACACTTATTCGGCGCCTATTTAGGTACTTTGGTTCAGCTTTGTTTGTACACAGGATGGCGCTGGGCTGATATAGAAAACGCCGGCTGCGCCATGATCGAGGTCAGTAGTGGTACCACTTAAGTTCCAGGCTGAACTCATTTTGCGGCGCCGCCAATTGGCTGAAGTCGCGCTTGGCCGATAGGCGCAGTCCCAGGTTGGTGGAAATTTCCCATTGCTGATTAAGGCTCAAGCTGCGCCGTACTTCACCGTTGCTGAAGTAATCGCCGCTGGCTTCCACGCTTAGATTACCCAGTGGGTTGCGCCAGAGCAGGCCGGTGTTGAAGCCGGCGGCCGGTGCAATAAACGCGGCAAAATCGCGGTTGTGCTCGATGCGCACGGTGCCCAGGGCAAAGGCCAGGGTGTCGTCATTCAGCGCCCAGGTGCCGCCCACGCCGCCATTCACATGGCTGACCAAACGCTCGTCGCCATTTTTGCCCAGTACCCGCTCCAGCCCGCTTGCGACTTGCCACGACCACGGTTGCAGCAGCTCATTGCGTGGCGTCAGCGAGCGGATATTGGCCAGGTCCAGGCTTTGTAGCTGCCAGTGATTGCCTTCGTATTGCCTGAGCTTGAGCTGCGCAATTTCGATCTGCGCGCCCAACGGGAAGCCATAGCCGTTGTCATTAAGGTCGTGATAGGCCATGCGCAGGCCGTACTCGGCAAAGGCGCGGTCGTCATGGCTGCCGGCGCCGACTTGCCAGGTACGCGATTGGTGGCCCTGTTCCGGTAAGCCTGGGCGTTCTACATCGAGGGGCGGTGGTGGATTGCGGTTGATGCTTTTCAGCAGGGCAAAGCTGCGTTGCGCGCTGGCCGGGTCGCGCTCGCCGCTGGTGCTGCGGTAGCGTTGCAGGCGAAAGGCCGTGTCTTGGATTAGCGCGCGGCGCTCGCTGGGTAACGTTAGAAAATCGGGGTTTTCCAGTTGCCCCTGGTCATCCGCCAGTTTTAACGCCCAGTGTTGTTCCTCGCGGCTAAGCGGTTTGGCCCGCGTCAGCAGCTCCCGTTCCCTTGAGGGGCGGTAGTCGATGCTCTTGACCAGGCCTACGTCTTTAACCGCGCGCACGGTGTCGGTGGGGATGGCGGTGATGGGGAATTGCTCGGTCAGCGTCAGCCCAGGTCGGGCGATTTCCAGTAACTCCAGCAAGCGAAACGAGCAGTTCTCGTCGAAGAAAAAATAGTCGAAGCGGATCTGCTTGAGCTCCCACACATGCTCAACCATTCGCGCCGTTTCCGCCTGAGTCAGATCTAGGCGGTATTCCCACAGGTCGCGGTTTTCCAGGCTGCGGTATTCCGCCAGTTTTTCCCGGTAGGGCACCAGCGAGAACAGGCCGGGGTAGCCGCCGGCCAAGCCTTTCCAGGCATACAGAATGCTGTTGTCCATGCCCTCGATATAGGCGCCAAAGTTCAGTGCATAGCTGAGCAAGGCGGTGTTATCGCTGTCGATATCGGCCTGGTCGATGCGCAGCAGGGTGTGGCCAAACATCGAGGAGGGGCTATTCAGATAAGCGGCGGGGAAAATCAGCACGGCGCTGTGCGGCGCAATATCACTAAACCACTCTTTGAATTCCGTGCAGGCGGGGGTCGGCAGGTCGTTGAGGTGCAACTGCTCGCGCAGCCAACGGGTGCGCGCTGGGTACACGCACTGGGCATGTTGGTCGCCGCTGTCCGGCGGCGCGTAGATGGCCTTAAGCGTGGCGGCCAATTCGGCGTCGGGGTGGTTATCGCCCGCGGAGGCGAGAAAGAATTTGGCGTCATCGACATAGCTGCGCCAGCCGCCGAACTTGCCGGTTTCATAGTGGTTCAGGGCTATCCAGTAAGGATCAAAGGCCAGCGCCTGCACACGTTCTTGAGGGACCACGGGAGCGGCGTGTGCAACGCCTGCAAGGCTTAAGGCCAGAGCGCATAAAGTCCGTTTCAAGAGAGTTGTTCTTCTTCTAAGGCGTGCTGGCAGCTTTGTCGTGACCCGCTTCAGTGTCAAGGCAACAACGCCTTGCCAGACAGAATCGGCCGGCGCCAGAATGGCCGCGAACGATGACTGCCCATCTGAACTAAGGATTTTCGATGCCTGATCCCGTTGCCAATGGCCTGCGCTTGGCGCCCGATGCGCTAACCCGTCCCTTCGATCCTAGTCAGTTCAAATTCACCATCACCGATGATCTGGAACCGTTCCGTGGCGTGCTCGGCCAAGAGCGCGCAGTGGAAGCCCTACAGTTTGGCGTGGCCATGCCGCGCCCCGGTTACAACGTATTTGTGATGGGCGAGCCCGGCACCGGGCGCTTCTCCTTTGTTAAGCGTTACCTGAAAGCCGAAGGCAAGCGCCTGGATACACCGTCGGACTGGGTATACGTCAATCACTTCGACGAAACCCGCGAGCCCCGCGCCCTAGAGTTACCGCCCGGCACCGCCACCGCGTTTATCGCCGCCATCGAAGCGTTGATCGACAACCTCATGGCGACCTTTCCGGCGGTGTTCGAGCACCCGTCTTACCAACAGAAAAAGAGCGCCATCGACCGCGCCTTTAACCAACGTTACGACCGCGCCCTGGATGTGATCGAGCGGCTGTCGCTGGAAAAAGAAATCGCTCTGTACCGCGACAGCACCAATATCGCTTTCACGCCGATGAAAGACGGCAAGGCACTGGACGAAGCCGAGTTCGCGCAACTGCCGGAAGCTGAGCGCGAGCGCTATCACGCCGATATCTCGGCCCTGGAAGAGCGCCTGAACGAAGAGCTGGCCAGCCTGCCGCAATGGAAGCGCGAGTCGAGCAACCAGCTGCGTCAGCTCAATGAAGAAACCATCACCTTGGGCTTGCAGCCCCTGCTCGGGCCGTTGTCGGAAAAGTACGCAGAGAACGCTGGCGTGTGCGCTTACCTGCAAGCGGTGCAGGTCAATCTGCTGAAAACCGTGGTTGAGCAATTGGTGGATGTGGATAAGGTCGACGCCGAAGCGCGCAAGTTTCTCCAAGAGCAGTACTGCCCGAGCCTGGTGGTCGGTCATCACGCCAGCGGCGGCGCGCCGGTGGTGTTCGAGTCGCACCCAACCTACGACAACCTGTTTGGCCGCATTGAGTACAGCACCGATCAAGGCGCGCTTTACACCAGTTACCGGCAACTGCGCCCTGGGGCGTTGCACCGTGCCAATGGCGGCTTTTTGGTGTTGGAAGCGGAAAAGATGCTCGGTGAGCCGTTTGTGTGGGAAGCGCTCAAGCGTGCCCTGCATTCGCGCAAGTTAAAGATGGAATCGCCGCTCGGTGAGCTGGGCCGTTTGTCCACCGTCACCCTGACGCCGCAAGTGATCCCGCTAAACCTCAAGGTCATCATTATTGGCTCGCGCCAGCTGTATTACGCGCTGCAAGACAACGATCCGGACTTCCAAGAGATGTTCCGCGTGCTGGTGGACTTCGATGAGGACATTCCCCTGCACGATGACAGCCTAGAACAGTTTGCCCAGTTGCTGAAAACCCGTACCTCGGAAGAGGGCATGGCGGCGCTGACCGCCGATGCCGTGGCGCGCCTGGCGACCTACAGCGCGCGCTTGGCAGAGCACCAGGGGCGCTTGTCGGCGCGCATTGGCGACTTGTTTCAGTTGGTCAGCGAAGCGGACTTTATTCGTCAGCTCGCCAACGACACCGTGACCGATGCCGGCCATATCGAGCGCGCGCTAAAGGCCAAGGCCACGCGCACCGGGCGCGTTTCGGCGCGGATTCTCGATGACATGGTCGCCGGCATTATTTTGATCGATACCGCCGGCGCTGCTGTGGGTAAGTGCAACGGCCTGACGGTGCTGGAAGTAGGCGATTCGGCGTTTGGCCTACCGGCGCGAATTTCGGCAACGGTGTATCCGGGCAGCAGCGGCATCGTCGATATCGAGCGTGAGGTTAACCTCGGCCAGCCGATTCACTCCAAGGGCGTGATGATCCTCACCGGCTACCTGGGCAGTCGTTATGCACAGGAGTATCCGCTGGCGATTTCGGCCTCTATCGCCCTGGAACAGTCCTACGGTTACGTGGATGGCGACAGTGCGTCGCTGGGCGAGGTGTGTACGCTGATCTCCGCGTTGTCGCGCACCCCGCTAAAACAGTGCTTCGCGATCACCGGCTCGATCAACCAATTTGGAGAAGTGCAGGCCGTCGGCGGCGTGAACGAAAAGATCGAGGGTTTCTTCCGTCTTTGTGAGGCACGCGGTCTGACCGGGGAGCAGGGCGCCATTATTCCCCACGCCAACGTCGCCACCTTGATGCTGGATGAGCGCGTGTTGCAGGCCGTGCGCGCCGGGCTGTTTAACGTGTATGCCGTGCGTCAGGTGGATGAGGCCTTGGGCTTATTGGTTGGCGAGCCGGTGGGCGCGGCAAACGAGGACGGCGAGTTCCCTGAAGGCAGCGTTAACGCCCGGGTGGTGGAGCGCTTGCGGGAAATCTCCGAAATCGGTTTGGAAGAGGAAGAAGAGGCAAGCGCAGAAGCGGAGGCCGCTGCCTTGCTGACCGGCAAAACGCAGTCAAAAGCCGACGCCAAATGATCCACTGACTGCTCGATGGCTGGTCAGTCATTGAGCAGTTTGCCCCCGGCCACGGCAGGTGGTGGCTGGGCCTGCTTGCCCACGGTCCATCCACAGAGTTATCCACAGCTGGCGGGGATAACCTTAGGCTTCCCTGAACCCTCTAGCGGGGTGTAGTCTGACCACCAGACCTCGCGAGGGCCGCCCTCATGTCGCGCAGCCTCTGCCTTACCCGTCAATGCCTTGGCCTGATCACCCGCATCGAGTGCGTGATCCGTCCTCTGGCGGGCGAAAACGGCCTCTGGGTGTTGATCTGCGGCGCTGGCATGGCCGCCTCCCAACCTTCGGCAATCAAGACGCAAGGCCCATTTCACGGGCCTTTGGTGGCTGAAGGAGTGCTTGGCGCAATAGCCGAAAACCTGGCCGAGCTGGGGTACAACCAAAGCGACGAACCAGCCATCTGGTGTTTGCATTTGCAGGCAGAACTGCGCCGGGTAAACGCCGAGCGGGGTCGCCATCTGGGCGATTACCAGTTCGGCCCGGAAAGCTAAAAGACAGTTTTGTTTAAGCTTTGATCAAGCCCGGCAAAGCCTGGTGCTGCGCTTGCTGGCGCGGTCTATCCTGAGGCCGTCCACAAGGTTATCCACAGTTCCTGTAGATAAACAAAATGGTACAAACCGTGGCTGTTTTTTGCCCAGGCGCTGGGCGGCGATGGCTTGTCTGATCAGGCGCGCTGGGTATACTCGCGCTCACTTTTACCTGCTGTGAGCCACCATGGAACGCTTTATTGAAAACGCGATGTACGCCTCCCGCTGGCTGCTGGCGCCGATCTACTTTGGCTTGTCGCTGGGCTTGTTGGCGTTGGCGCTGAAGTTCTTCCAGGAAATTTTCCACATCCTGCCCAATATCTTCGCCCTGGCTGAGGCCGATCTGATCTTGGTGCTGCTGTCGTTGATCGACATGGCCCTGGTTGGCGGCCTTCTCGTGATGGTGATGATTTCCGGCTACGAGAACTTTGTTTCGCAACTGGACATCGACGAAGGCAAGGAAAAGCTCAACTGGCTTGGCAAGATGGATTCCAGCTCGCTAAAGATGAAAGTGGCGGCGTCCATTGTGGCGATCTCTTCCATTCACCTGCTGCGGGTGTTTATGGATGCCAAGAACATCGAGCCCGAGTACCTGAAGTGGTATGTGATTATTCACATGACCTTTGTGGTGTCAGCCTTTGCCATGGGTTACCTGGATAAGCTGACCAAGCACTGACCCCTAGTCTTGTATATCTGCCCTGTACATCGGCCAGCCGGCGCATCTGTGCTAGGCTGGCCGACCTTTTTTTGGCCTCAGCGGAGTTAGCGCCATGTCCGAACAGAATATCGACACCTTCACCACCGATGAGAGCCGCGTCAGCTATGGCATCGGCCGCCAACTGGGCGACCAACTGCGCGACAACCCGCCACCGGGCGTGAGCCTGGACGCCATTCTGGTTGGCCTGACCGACGCTTTCCGTGGCCATGCCAGCCGAGTGAGCCAGGAAGAGATGTCCGCGAGCTTCAAAGTCATCCGCGAAATCATGCAAGCCGAACAGGCTGCCAAAGCTGAAGCCGCTGCTGGCGAAGGTCGTGCGTTCCTGGCTGAAAATGCTCAGCGCGCTGGCATTGTCACCCTGGATTCGGGCCTGCAATACGAAGTGCTGACCGCCGGCGAAGGCGCCAAGCCAACCCGCGAAAGTACCGTGCGTACCCACTATCACGGCACCCTGGTTGACGGCACCGTATTCGACAGCTCGTACGAGCGTGGCCAGCCGGCTGAATTTCCGGTCGGTGGCGTAATCGCTGGTTGGACCGAGGCGCTGCAACTGATGGGTACTGGCAGCAAATGGCGCCTGTACGTGCCAAGCGAACTGGCCTACGGCGGCCAGGCTGTTGGCAGCATCCCGCCGCACAGCGTGCTGGTGTTTGACGTAGAGCTGCTGGAAATCTTGTAAGAATCTAGCCGCCAAGCGTTAAAGCAAAAGGCCGAGGGCAGTCACTGCTCTCGGCCTTTTGCATTCTTGCGGAAAGTACTTCACCGGTTAGGGTTCCCGATCAGTGCAGTTCGGCGGAAGGGCGCAGCGCGCGGGAGTAGCAGAATAAAAACAGGTTGCGCACCAACTCCTTGAGCACGGTAGGTTCGCTGGAGTTCAGACCGGTAAGATCCAGGTCGCCTTGCTCGCGCAATTCATCCAACGCTTCTTCTTCCAGAACCGCGCAAACCTTGCCGGTATCGCGATGCAAAATGCGCAGATACGGGTGGGGTCTGTCCAGCCAAGCATCAATCAAATAGGTCATGGCTCATCTCCTTGTCTTGGTTTGATGAGAATAATTCCTATTGGGATAATAGCAAGGGCTAATTTGCGTGGCAGCGGCTTGGCTTGATCGACGGCAATAAAAAGCCCGCTAAAAGCGGGCCGTAGGGTGTGCTGTGCGCACCAAGCGATTTACCGACGTGCTTAATGGGTGCGGGCGACGGCGAATTCGCTGAGTTCGATCAGCGCGTCTTTATATTCGCTGAATGGCAGCACATCCAGGCAAGCAATGGCGCGGGCGGCGTAGTCGCGAGCCTGGTTGGCGGTGTAATCCAGCGCGCCGGAGGCTTCCACGGCGGCGCGGATGCTTTCCAAGTCTTCCAGTCCACCTTTCTGAATGGCCGTACGAACCAGGGTGGCTTGTTCCGCAGTGCCTTCACGCATGGTGTAGATCAGCGGCAGGGTGGGTTTGCCTTCGGCAAGGTCGTCGCCGACGTTCTTGCCCAGGGTCTCGGCGTCGCCACGGTAGTCGAGCAGGTCATCTACCAGTTGGAAGGCCACGCCCAAGTGGTCGCCAAAGGCTTGCAGCGCCGCAGATTGTTCAGCACTAGCGCCGATCAGCGCCGCAGCACTATGGGTCGAGGCCTCGAAGAGCATCGCGGTTTTGCCGCGGATGACTTCCATATAGGTTTCTTCGGTGGTGCTGGCGTCGCGTACTTTCGACAGCTGCAGCACTTCGCCTTCGGCAATCACGCGGGTGGCGCGCGAAAGAATCTGCATCACGGGCAGCGAACCCAGCTCAACCATCATTTCGAACGAGCGCGAATAAAGGAAGTCGCCCACCAGCACACTCGGCGCGTTGCCCCACAGGGCGTTGGCAGTCGACCGGCCACGGCGCATGCCGGACATGTCGACTACGTCGTCATGCAACAAAGTGGCGGTATGCAGAAATTCGATAGTGGCAGCTAACAGACGCAGATCATCACCGTGCCCGCCCAGGGCTTTGCCGCAGAGCAACACCAGCAGCGGGCGCAAGCGCTTGCCACCGGCGGAGATGATGTAGTCGCCTATTTTCTCAACTAGAGGAACGCGGGAGACCAGTTGTCGTCTGATAATGCCATCGACGGCGGTGAAATCATCCGCCACCACGTTATAGAAGGCCTGTGGTTGCATCAGTGACAAGTGCTCCTCGAAGGTTGCGCGGCATGCTAGGGGGCAGGGTGGAGGCTGTCAAGGCAAGCACTACGGGTGCTTGCGCGGGGATCAAGCCTTGCGTACAATCGCGGCCCCTGAACTTCCCTGGGCAGCACCTGCCTTACGCAATTGCAAGGGCGTCCTTCCGGCCCCAAGCAGCCATGCCAGCCGACGACTATTCCTATAAAGCGCTGGGTGAGCAGGATTTAACGGAGCAAAATTATGTACGCAGTAATTGTTACCGGTGGCAAGCAATACAAAGTCGCCGAAGGTGAATACCTCAAGATCGAAAAACTCGAAATCGCCACTGGCGACGCCGTTACTTTCGATCGCGTTCTGCTGATCGGCAATGGTGACGACGTCACTATCGGCGCACCAGTTGTTGAAGGCGCTAAAGTTGTAGCCGAAGTGATTGCACAAGGCCGCCACGACAAAGTGACCATCATCAAGTTCCGCCGTCGTAAGCACCACATG
>CAZIWV010000001.1:0-591889 GCA_964543145.1 uncultured Pseudomonas sp. | reverse complement strand
TCGTGACCACCGACCTGCGCCTGAACGAACCGCGCTACGCGTCGCTGCCGAACATCATGAAAGCCAAGAAGAAGCCGCTGGAAGTTGTTACTCCAGACGCTTTGGGCGTCTCCACCTCGTCCACCGTCAAAACCTTGAAAGTAGAAGCGCCGGCTGCTCGCAGCGCGGGTATCAAGGTCAAGTCGGTTGCTGAACTGGTCGAGAAACTGAAGAACGAGGCGAAGGTAATCCAATGACTATCCTGGTTATCGCTGAACACACCAATTCCGCCCTGGCACCTGCCACCCTGAACACCGTGGCTGCTGCTACAAAAATCGGTGGTGACATTCACGTGCTGGTTGCAGGCAGCAATGCCGGCGCCGCTGCTGAAGCTGCTGCCAAGATCGCTGGCGTTTCGAAAGTGCTGGTAGCCGACAACGCTGCCTACGCTAACCAACTGCCGGAAAACGTTGCACCGCTGGTTGCTGCTCTTGCACATGGAGAGCAGGGCAAGCGCTACAGCCACATCCTGGCCAGCGCTACCTCGAACGGCAAAAACATCCTGCCGCGCGTTGCCGCTGCCCTGGATGTTGACCAGATCTCCGAGATCATTTCGGTAGAAAGCGCCGACACCTTCAAGCGTCCGATCTATGCCGGTAACGCCATCGCTACCGTGCAGTCCTCGGCTGCCGTGAAAGTGATCACCGTGCGTTCCACCGGTTTCGACCCAGTTGCTGCCGAAGGCGGTTCCGCTGCTGTTGAAGCGGTAAGCGGCCCGGCTGATGCTGGCAAGTCGTCCTTTGTTGGCGAAGAGCTGGCCAAGTCCGACCGTCCTGAACTGACCGCTGCCAAAATCGTCGTTTCCGGCGGTCGTGGTATGCAGAACGGTGACAACTTCAAACACCTGTGCTCGTTGGCCGACAAACTCGGCGCTGCTGTGGGTGCTTCGCGCGCTGCAGTGGACGCCGGTTTCGTACCAAACGACATGCAGGTTGGCCAGACCGGCAAAATCGTTGCACCACAGCTGTACATTGCGGTCGGTATCTCCGGTGCCATCCAGCACTTGGCGGGTATGAAGGACTCCAAAGTCATCGTCGCCATCAACAAAGACGAAGAAGCGCCGATCTTCCAGGTAGCGGATTACGGGTTGGTGGCGGATTTTTTTGAGGCGATTCCGGCGTTGGAGCAAACCATCTGAGCTGCGGCGCCGAGCTACTGCCCGGCGCCGAAGTGGTTTTAGCCCTTAATCCAGTTGCCGTCGGTTTGCGCGTCAATGGCGATGTTGAAGGTCTGGATATAGCCCGACAGCATCCGGTAGTAGCCGAGCACAATAATGGCGTCGCTCAACTCGTGTAGCGAGTAGTGCTTTTGAGCGTGCTTAAACAATACGCCCGGCGCCTTGCCCTGCTCGAGAATGGCCTGACCAAAGCGCAGCAAAACACGCTCGTCTTCCTTGAACACTTGGGCATCTTCCAAGCGGTGTTCAGCGATGGCCATAAACTGCTCAGGCCGCACGCCGGCTACCTGGGCGATGGATACGTGCTGCTCCCATTCGTAGGCCACCTGTTCGTGGGCAGCCACCAGTAGCACCATCAGCTCCTTATGGTAATCGGAGATCGTCAGGTCCCTGAATATGGCGTTGGTCAGGTCAATCATCGAAACAAACGCGCCGGGGCTGTAGCCCAGCATGCGAAAGAAATTAACTTTGGTGGGTAGCTTTTCGAACTTGTCACGCACCGGCGTCGGGAGCTGCGTGAAGTCGGGGTAGTCAATTTCGACGGTTGAACTGATTGGGTCGTTGGAATGGGTAGGGTCGGCCATCAGGCACTCCTGGCAGGTCACGTTGATGGGCGCGCGGAGGGTTGCCGCGCGGGTCTACCAATGGAACTTGCTGCCAACCCAAAGGTTCAGCGTAATGCGTGCGCCAGCGCGTAATAGACCTTTGCACGCTCTGCTGGTAATCGACTAGCTGTAAGACCCCTTACCCGGCATATGAATGCCATGCTGATTCACCCGCCGATACAAGGTAGCCCGCGAAATTCCGAGTTCCTGAGCCGCCAACACCGGTTTCCACCGATTGCGCACCAACGCGTCAATCAATGCCTGGCGCTCAGGTTTTCCCACTGCCGTTTCAACGCCAATTGCCGGCGCACTCACGCCTAGCGTAGTTGGCAGATCTTGCACCCCGATCACTTGCCCAGCACACACTGCACAGGCATACCGCAGTGCATGGTGCAGTTGGCGCATATTGCCCGGCCAGCTGTGGTTCAGCAGCACCTCAAGGGCTGCATCGCTCAGGCCGAAACGTTCGCCGGAGCGCTCACATTCTTCGTCCAGCAGCTTGTTAATCAGTGCCAGCTTGTCGGTGCGTTCACGCAGTGGCGGTATCTCGAAGCGGGCGCCGCTGAGGCGGAAGTAGAGGTCTTCGCGGAAGGTGCCTTGTGCGACCAGGGCGGCCAGGTCGCGGTGGCTGGCGCAGACCACTTGGATATCGATGGGTTGCGGGCGGGCGGCGCCCAGTGGCGACACTTCGCCTTCGCTTAACGCGCGCAGCAGGCGGGTTTGGAGCATCAGTGGCATGTCGCCGATTTCGTCGAGGAACAGGGTGCCGCCGTCGGCTTGTTGCAGCAGGCCGCGCATGCCTTTGCTGTTGGCGCCGGTGAAGGCGCCGGCGGTGTAGCCGAACAGTTCGCTTTCGATCAGGTTTTCGGGAATGGCAGCGCAGTTCACGGCGACGAAGGGTTTGTCTTTGCGTTTGCTAGCTTTGTGCAGTTGCAGGGCGAAGTGCTCTTTGCCGGCGCCGGTTTCGCCGTGAATCAGTACGGGCAGGCCACGGTCTTTTACCCGCACGGCCAACTCAAGCGCTCGGGCGACTTTGGGGTCGAGGGCTTCAACGACTTTGCTGGTGGCGGGTACGAACGTTGAGCGCCGTGGGGCTTTGAGGCGTACGTGTAAGTCCAGGGTTGGCAGGTAGTGCGCGCTGTCGTCGCTGGCGTTGGGAAGCCGCGCCGAGGCGAAGGCTTCCTGGGCGGTGAGCGGTATGCGGCCATGGCGTTGAATCAGTAAGCGGCGGGCGGCGGGGTTTAGTGCCTGGATAACGCCGTCGCTGTCCCAGGCGAAGAGAAACTGGGGCTGGCTGTCGACGTAGCCGGGCAGGGCATGGGCGCGCAGTACCCAGAGATCCTGAGTGCTGTACATAAAGTAGGCGTTTTCAATTTCGGCGGCGCTCTGGATGACCATTTGCCGAATCAGGTGTTGGCTACGGCGGTCGTCCGGGGAGCGGATTGCGGACACATCCAGCACGGCAAACAGTTCGCCGCTGGGGGAAAACACCGGGGCCGCCGAACAGGTGTTGCCGATGAAGGCGGCACGGAAGTGGTCGTGTTTGTGCACGGTGATCGGTTGCTTGTCGACCAGCACGGCGCACACGGCGGTGGTGCCTTCTTCGTCTTCGGTCCAGCAGGTGCCCAGGTCGATACCGGCACGGCGGTATTCGCCTTTGATGGTGGTGTCGATGCAGTAGTCGACGGTGCAGCCGAGGGTGTCGGTGAGCATTACGCAGTAGTCGGCGTCGCGCACGCGGTGGTGCAGGCGACCGATTTCATCGCCCGCCAGGCGCAGGAAGTCGTCGATGCGTTGGCGGTGTTCGTTGAGCTGGTGAGCCTCAAGCACACGCGGTCCTTGCAAGGAACCGGGGTCAACCTGATGCAGTACGGAGCGGCGCCACGAATCAACAATGCTGCTGGGAACTGGCAGGGTCGGGGCGCTTTGGGCAGTGCGTAGCACTCGGCTCACGTGTTCGTTGTGAGCTTTTGAGTAACCAGAGGACATATAACCTCCGCGTGGTCGTTCTTATTTTTTGTAGGACACATTTAATGCCCGTTAACGCCATGCGACAAGCTGATTCGTTTTACGCCGTGTGCGTGAGACATAACGTCTCAGCGTCTCTCGCCGTCTCGCTTGGGCCGAGACATAACGTCTTATTCGGCGCCTGCTGCCTACCATCGCCGTCGAGCGATAGACCGCTCTAAATCGGTGCTTTCGAGCGTTTTTTTCGATGTTGGCATCTGCCTTGCTCAAGCCTGTCTCAGCGAGCCGACATGAGCGGCCGCACTCAACAAGAATAATTAGAGGCATGTCATGAGCGAATTTAACGCGGTCAATTTCTCCCTGGTTGGCAAAGTCGCCCTGGTAACCGGCGCCGGTCGTGGCATCGGCCAAGGCATCGCACTTAGCCTGGCCAACGCCGGCGCCGACCTGGTGCTCGCCGATTACGACATCAACATTGCTGAAGAAGCGGCCGCTGCCGTTCGTGCGCTGGGTCGTCGCGCCGTGGCGCTGCAGGTGGATGTCGGTCAGCCTGAAAGCGTGAAAGAAATGATTGAGCAAGTGCGCGAGCACTCCGGTCGTCTGGATGTCGCCGTCAACAATGCCGGCGTGGTGAGTTTGGGTAAGGTCGAAGAACTCGCCGTCAGCGAGTGGGACCGCATCATGAATATCAACGCACGCGGCGTATTTCTCTGCTGCCAGGCCGAGCTGCGGCTGATGCGCGAGCACACGTTCGGTCGCATCATCAATTTGGCGTCCATCGCCGGCAAGGTTGGCTTCCCTGACCTGTCCCACTACAGCGCCTCGAAGTTCGCTGTTATCGGTTTTACCAACGCCTTTGCCAAAGAAGTGGCCCGTGAGGGCATCACGGTCAATGCGCTGTGCCCGGGTGTTGTTGGCACCGGCATGTGGCGCGGTGAAACCGGCTTGTCCGGCCGCTGGGCAGAGCCGGGCGAGACCGAAGAGCAATCGTGGGAGCGCCACCAGTCATCGCTGTTGCCGCAAGGCGAAGCGCAAACCGTGGAAGACATGGGCCAGTTGGCGGTGTACCTCGCCTGTGCGCCCCACGTTACCGGCCAGGCCATCGCAGTGGATGGCGGCTTCTCGCTGTAACTGAGCGAGCGGGGCGCCACTGCCTCGCTCCATTCAACTATCGAGTCTGAATTTCCCTGATTCGCAGATCGGGGAGGCGGCATCGGCTTGCCTGCGGTTTGGCTTAGTGAGGGTTCGCTAAGGCATGGCAGGCGCAAGGATCAATTAGGAGAACACAATGACAACTACAGTTCTGGCTAAACGTTCGGTAGGCACCGACGTCATCAACTACGACGCCATCATCATTGGCGCCGGTTTCGGCGGCATCTACATGCTGAAGAAGCTGCGCGATGAACTGGGGCTTAACGTGCGTGCCTTCGACAAGGCCGGCGGCGTGGGCGGCACCTGGTTCTGGAACCGCTACCCGGGCGCTCTGTCCGACAGCGAGACCTTTGTGTACTGCTTCTCCTGGGACCGTGAGCTGTGCCAGGAGTGGGATATCACCACCCGTTACGTCGACCAGCCGCAGATCCTCTCCTACCTCAACCACGCCGTGGACCGCCACGATCTGCGTAAAGACATCCAGTTGGAAACGGCGATTACCTCGGCCGTCTTCGACGAAGAAACCAGCCGCTGGGCCGTGACCACCGACGACGGCCATCACTACAGCGCCAAGTACCTGGTGACTGCACTGGGCCTGCTGTCGGCGACCAACGTGCCGAACATCAAGGGGCTCAGCCAGTTCAAAGGCAAGCAATACCACACCGCCCATTGGCCGGCCGATGCGTCGTTGGAAGGCAAACGTGTGGGCGTGATTGGCACCGGTTCTACCGGTTGCCAGGTGATTACCGCCATCGCGCCAATCGTTGGCCATCTCACCGTGTTCCAGCGCTCGGCGCAGTACACCGTACCGGTTGGCAATGGCCCGGTGGGTCGCGAGTACGTAGCGCATATCAAAAAGAACTATGACGAAATCTGGAAAGAGGTTCGCTCCTCGCGTTTGGCATTCGGCTTTGAAGAAAGCGATATCCCGACCATGAGCGTGTCGCCAGAAGAACGTAAGCAGATTTTCCAACACGCCTGGGACACCGGCGGCGGCTTCCGCTTTATGTTCCAAACCTTCAACGACATTGCTACCGACGAGCAGGCCAACCTCGAGGCGCAGAATTTCGTACGCAACAAGATTGCTGAAATCGTCAAAGACCCGGAAACCGCTCGCAAGCTGATGCCGAAGGACTTGTACGCCAAGCGCCCACTCTGCGACAGCGGCTACTACGCCACCTTTAACCGTCCAAACGTGGTCCTGGTGGACGTGAAAGCCAACCCCATCGAGGAAATCACCGAGAAGGGCATTCGTACCGCCGACGGCGTGGAGCACGAGTTGGATGTGCTGGTATTTGCCACCGGTTTCGACGCCGTAGACGGCAACTACAAGCGCATCGACATTCGTGGCCGCAACGACGTGAGCATCGCCGACCATTGGCGCGACGGCCCGTCCAGTTACCTGTCGGTGGCCACCTCCAACTTCCCGAACATGTTCATGATTTTGGGCCCCAATGGCCCGTTCACCAACCTGCCGCCGACCATTGAAACCGAGGTGGAGTGGGTGTCCGAGATGATCGGCTTTATGGAAGAAAACGAGCTGGCCTGCGCGGAAGCCGATCCGCAAAGCGAGCACGAATGGGGCGTTACCTGCCGCGATATCGCCGACCAAACCCTGTTTGCCAAAACCGATTCGTGGATCTTCGGCGCCAACATTCCGGGCAAAACCAACTCGGTTTACTTCTACATGGGCGGCCTTGGCCCGTTCACCGACATCCTCACCCAAGTGAAAACCGAGGACTACCGCGGCTTCAAATTCAAAGGCCTGTCCTTGTCCGGCAAGTACGCCCAGAAAGCCCTGCACTAAGCGGCGCGGAGCCTGAGCTGAGATAAACCGCACCCGTCCTGGCTGTCGTTCTGGGCGGGCTGTTCGCGCCGTGGCTGCAAGGCGCGGCGCAACCCATGGAGAACCTGCTGTGAAGCTGAACAACCCCGAATTATTCCGTGAACAGGCCTACATTGACGGCCAGTGGCTGGCTGCCGACAGCGGCGCCACCATCACCGTGACCAACCCGTCCACCCATGCGGTGGTCGGCCATGTGCCGCGTATGGGCGGGGCAGAAACCCGCAGGGCGATCGAGGCGGCTGAGCGTGCCTTGCCGGCCTGGAAAGCGCTGTCGGCCAAAGAACGGGCGAGCAAACTGCGTCGCTGGTTTGACCTGATGATTGAACACCAGGACGACCTGGCGCAGATCATGACCCTCGAACAAGGCAAACCGCTGGCCGAAGCCCGTGGCGAAATCGTGTTCGCCGCCTCGTATATCGAGTGGTACGCAGAGGAGGGCAAACGCGTTTACGGTGACTTGATTCCAGGCACGGCCGACAAGCGCCTGCTGGTTCTGAAACAGCCCATCGGTGTGTGCGCAGCCATTACGCCGTGGAACTTCCCCAGCGCCATGATCACCCGCAAGGCCGGCCCGGCGTTGGCGGCGGGCTGCACCATGGTGATCAAACCGGCGTCGCAGACGCCGTTTTCCGCTTTGGCGTTGATGGTATTGGCCGAGCAAGCCGGTATTCCCAAAGGTGTACTGTCCGTGGTGCCAGGCTCGGCGGCCGAGATTGCCGAAGAGCTGACAAGCAACCCCGTGGTGCGCAAAATTTCCTTTACCGGTTCCACCGAAATTGGCCGCACCATCATGGAAAAGTGCGCCCACGACATCAAAAAAGTGTCGCTGGAACTGGGCGGCAACGCGCCATTTATTGTGTTTGAAGACGCCGACCTGGATGCCGCTGTAGACGGCGCCCTGGCTTCGAAATTCCGCAACGCCGGGCAAACCTGCGTATGCGCCAACCGCCTGTATGTGCACGACAAGGTGTACGACGCCTTCGTCGACAAACTCGCCGCCGCCGTGGGCGCGCTGAAAACCGGTGACGGCTTCGAGGCCGGCACCACCATCGGCCCGCTGATCGATGAAAAAGCCGTGGCCAAGGTACGCCAGCATATCGACGACGCCCTGGAGAAAGGTGCCAAGGTGTTGCAGGGCGGCGCTGCGCACAAACTCGGTGGCAACTTCTTCCAGCCGACCATTTTGGTCGACGTGCCGGACAACGCCCGGGTCGCCAAAGAGGAAACCTTCGGCCCGCTGGCTCCCGTATTTCGCTTCAACACAGACGACGAAGTCATCGCCAAAGCCAACGACACTGAGTTCGGCCTGGCCGCGTATTTCTATGCCAAAGACCTGGGCCGTGTGTTCCGCGTGGGCGAGGCACTGGAGTACGGCATCGTCGGTGTAAACACCGGAATCATCAGCTCCGAAGCCGCGCCGTTTGGCGGTGTAAAAGCCTCGGGTGTGGGCCGCGAGGGCTCCAAGTACGGCATCGAGGATTACCTCGAAATCAAGTACCTGTGTCTGGGCGGTATTTAACCCAAGCCATTGCATGGTCAGGGCCTCGCTAGCCCTGACGCCGCTTTACCGCTGTTCCTTCCCCAACCGCAGGGCTCTGCCTGCGGTGCGGAAACCGCTGTGTCGTAAAAACATAAAAACAAGGAATATTCGACATGAAAGATCTCTGGCAACTGCCCATCGGGCTCAGCCTGTTCGCCTGCGTTTCTCTGCCTGTTATCGCCGCTGAAAAAGCCGCCACCTGGGGCTTGGGCGACTGGGGCGGCACCCGCAGTGAACTTCTCGAGCAAGGCGTAGACTTCACCATCGGTTACGTCGGTGAAGGCGCAACCAATCTCCACGGTGGCTACAACGATGACCGCACGGCGCGCTACGTCTCGCAGTGGGCATTGGGCACGCACCTGGACCTGCAAAAACTGCTCGGCTGGAACGACGCTGAATTTCAGGTGCTGCTCACCGACCGCAACGGCGACAACCTGTCCAACGACCGCATCGGTGACCCGCGCACCGGGCAACTCAGCTCCGTGCAAGAGGTGTGGGGGCGCGGCAAAAGCTGGCGCCTGACGCAAATATGGTACCGCCAGCAGTTCTTCGATAAAGCGCTGGACCTGAAGGTTGGGCGCATGGGCGTGAACGAAGACTTCAACAGCTTCCCGTGCGACTTCCAGAGTCTGTCGTTCTGCGCCGCCCCTATCGGCAACGTTGCCGGCGATGTGTGGTACAGCGGGCCGGTCAGCCAATGGGCGTTGCGCGCCAAATACAACCTGAACGAGCAGTGGGCTGTGCAGATCGGTGTGTTTGAGCAGAACCCGTCAAACCTGGAGCCAGACAACGGTTTCAAACTGAGCGGCAGCGGCACCCAGGGTGCTTTGGTGCCGGTCGAGCTGATCTACAAACCCACCGTGGGCGCTGAAGCGTTGCCGGGCGAATACCGCGTCGGCTACTACCACAGCAGTGCCAGCGCCAACGACGTGTACGAAGACGTCAACGGCAACCCGCAGGGCATCACCGGCCACGCCGCCAAACGCCAGAGCAGCAAAAGTGGTTGGTGGGTGATGGGGCGCCAGCAACTGACCATCCGAAACGGTGATGCAGCGCGCGGCCTGAGCGTGTTTGCCAGCGCCACGTTCCACGACAAAGAAACCAGCAGCATCGACAGCTTTCAGAACCTTGGCCTGGTGTACATGGGCCTGTTCGATGCGCGCCCCAAAGACGATTTCGGCTTTGGCATCGCGCGCATTCATGTGAACGAGGACGTCAGCAAACGCCAGCGCCAGATCAACGCTGGCAACGGCATCAGCGACTACAGCAACCCGCTGTACGTCCCCGTGCAACACAGCGAATACAACATCGAACTCAACTACGGCGTGCACGTTACCGACTGGTTAACCGTGCGCCCGAACGTGCAGTACGTCCGCAGCCCGGGTGGTGTTTACGAAGTAGATAACGCCGTGGTGGCTGGCGTGAAACTCCAGGCCAGTTTCTAAACCTTCAGTCCTCAACAAACACAAAAAAGGATAACGAACATGAGCAAATCCCAAGGAAAAGTAGCGTTCGTCACCGGCGCCGGACAAGGCATCGGCGAAGCCATTGCCCTGCGCCTGGCCGCAGACGGTTTTGCCGTCGGCTGCGCGGATATGAATATCGAAACGGCAGGCGTAGTAGCCGAGAAGATTAAACAGTCCGGCGGGCGCGCACTGGCGGTAAAGGTGGACGTGGCTGACCGCGACGACGTGTTCCGCGCCGTGCAGGCGACCGTTGACGGCCTGGGCGACCTGCATGTGGTCATCAACAACGCCGGCATCGCGCCCATTGCGCCGATTGAAACCATCACCCCCGAGATCTACCGCAAATGCTTCGACATCAACGTCGGCGGCGTGCTGTGGGGCATTCAGGCAGCAGTGAAAGCATTCAAGGCGCTGGGGCACGGCGGCAAGATCATTAGCGCCTCGTCGCAAGCCGGGCATATCGGCAACCCGGACCTGGCCGTTTACGGCGGCACCAAATTCGCCGTGCGCGGCATCACCCAAACCGCTGCCCGTGAACTGGCGCCGCTGGGTATCACCGTGAACGCCTACTGCCCCGGCATCGTCGACACCCCGATGATGCGCAAGGTGGCCCAAGACGTGGCGGATAACGCCAATCAGAGCGTGGAGTGGGGCATGGAGCAGTTCGCTCAGCACATCACCTTGAAACGCCTGTCGCAGCCACGAGATGTGGCCGCCTGTGTGTCGTTCCTGTCCGGGCCGGACTCGGATTACATGACTGGGCAAGCCGTCATTATTGATGGCGGCATGGTGTTTAACTAACTCCAACAACGCGCTCCGGGCATCGCTGAAGCCTTAGCGGTGATGGATGCCTGGACCCACGCGAGGGTGTGACATGAGCATTACAAAAGGTATTGCATCGCCGGCCAAGTTCCTGGTTCAGGCCGATGCCCTGGTTGACCTGTCGGTGCATGGCAAAGCGTACGGCGCGAAAGCCTATTTGATTTGTGATCCGTTCATTGTTGGCCGGGTGCACGAGATGGCCATGCCGAGCTTCACCAACGAGCAGGTTGCTGAGGTAGCGGTCTTTGCTGGGCAGTGTTCGGACAGCGAAATCAACAAACACGTCGAGACAGCCCGCGGTTTTGACTATCTCGTTGGTATTGGTGGCGGCAAAACCCTGGACACCGCCAAGGCCGCCGCGCACTTTCTCGGTAAACCGGTACTGATTCTGCCGACGTTGGCGTCTACGGATGCGCCGTGCACCGCAATTTCGGTTATTTACAACGACGACGATACATTCAACCGCTACCTGTTCCTGGCCAAGAACCCGGATGTGGTATTGGCCGATACGCGAATTATGGCCGAACAGCCGCCACGGTTTTTCGCCGCAGGTGTGGGTGATGGGTTAGCCACCTATTTCGAAGCACGTGCCTGTTACGCCGCCCAACGCGACAACCTGATTCTGGGCAACGACGGCAAGATGCTGAAGCCGACATTGGTTGGTTTCGCCATTGCCAAAACCTGCTACGAAACCATCAAGAAGTACTCGGCGCAGGCCGCGTTTGCTGTACGCAGTAAGTCCATTACGGCGGCGCTGGAAAACACCATTGAAGCAACCATCTACATGTCCGCTGTGGGCGCTGAGTCCGGTGGCTGTGCGGCAGCGCATGCGATTCATAACGGCATGACCTTTGTGCATGACCTGCATGGTGCCCAGCATGGCGAAAAAGTGGTGTTCGGCTTGTTCACCCAACTGGTGATGGAGGCCGCTCCAATGGAAGAAATCGAAGAGGTGGTCGATATCGCCATTGCCGTCGGCTTGCCACTAACCCTTGGCGATCTGGGGCTTAAGCATTTTAAGGAAAGTGAATGGCGACAAGTTGCCCAGGCCGCCTGCGATGTAAACGACACCATGCACAACATGCCGTTTACCGTAACGCCTGAGTTGGTCTACGACGCAATCGTGGCCACCGACGCCATGATGCAGTCGTTTAAACAGAACAAAGGCCTGTAGGCGGTCAGCCGTCTGCGTTGCAACTGCGCGGGGTGTAAAGCCTGTTTTCCTCAACTTGAACACTAGGTGTAGTGTTTTTTGCCGGTCATTTTGGAGATCAAGGTGGCCGGTTTTTTTCTGCTCAAATTTGGTGGAGCGCCTGTGTTCAAACCACCGAAAAGCAATTGCATAGGGGTAGGAGGGGGGCTCCGCGGGCGACATCACCGGGTCGATGGCCGCTATTCGGGCTGGCTATGGTTAGAACCGTTAACCGGTATCGTGAAGGGGATTGGTCGTCTGTTGCCGATTGCAGTCGCTCACAATAGGCAGGAATCGGCCATTAGCAGTCGCTAACGTTCGAGTTAACCGTCCCGCGGCCCTTGCCTTAGTGAGTCCGGTTGAACGAGGGGGTAGGTCTCATCGCGCAGGTACTTGCCCAAGAATCGAAGGATCTTGCGCTGATACTCCTGCGGTGCGAACGAGTGCAAATCTACGTGTGCTGCTCCAGGTACTTGCCAGAGCTCTTTCGGCGGCTGAGCTGCTTGGTAGAGCCTCTGGGTTTCAGCCCACTTCGTATGCTGATCGTCAGCACCGGAAACGACAAAGAGGGGTGCGTGGAGGCCCGGCAATCTTGCGATGGGGCGCAAGTCGGAGGCCTTAATCCCGGTGCGCAGCGGCAACTGCCATAGGAGTAACGGAGCCAACTCTTCTCCGATGGGGCCAAGGCGCATCGTCAGGCGATCGCTTACAGCTTCCTCGATAGTCGGGTACATCGACTCGATGACAACGGCGTCTGGCGCTGGCTGCAAGCCCGCAAGCACCGTTGAGGCTGCGCCCAGAGACACTCCAATGACTCCTATGCGCTGACCGGGCAGTTCCCGACGGAGGAAGTCTACTGAAGCTCTGACCCCGACGCTTTCCCGAGCACCAAACGTGATGCGATCTCCGGGGCTCTCGCCGTGCGCCGGAAGGTCAATTAAGAGGGTGGAGTAGCCGGCTTCTACTAGAAAACGGGCGCGGCGAAGCATCTGCGTCCGGTCCGCACGCACGCCATGAAGCAGGAGTACAGCCTGCCCCGGCCGCTCGGCCTGCACGAACCACCCAACAACAAACTGACCCGGGTCCGTGGCGATTCGAACTACCTTTGCTGGAAAGTCGGCAGGCGGTTCGCCGATAGATCGCGGCGCCGGCTTGCTGAGCACTTCACCGGCACAGAAGTAGGCCGCAGCGATGGCCAGGACGGTTGCTGCGATGGTGAGTGCGACTCGGCGTTGGTTCATGAGGCCTAACGTTTAGGTTAAGGGGCTGCGGCACGCAGTCCCAGAGAGCGAAGCGAACGATTTGAACAATTTGTTATATGCATTTGGCGCGAATGCCTTTGCTATTAACTAGGTTGTGCTTGGTTGTTTGTACTGCAGTGCGCTTGCTGCCAGTGAGCTATTGCTTGAGATGTGAATTCTTCAAACTGTTCTGAAGAGTCAAAGCTCCGTTTGGGTATTACGTGGAAAAGGCAGGCAGCTACTTGGATTAGCAAATACGAGCCGACCGGTTTTACAGAAACCACACCGTGCCACTTGTTAAGACTTTCATTGGCTGAGGTTTTTTCAATAAGCCCCTCGGGAAGAAGCCTATAAGAATGCTCCCCAAGCACTCCATTTTTGGCGGACGACATTAATACAATAGTGAGCATGTTGTACAAGAAGCCAAAAAGCATACCAAGCATCCCCCAACAGCTGAGCTCACAAGATGAATAACAAGCTCGCGGGAATTTTCGGGCAAACCTTTATTCCAGGTTATATACAAAAAAGTAAGAGATGCAATGACCAGGATTGTTATGTAGGTTGAGCGCATCCTGGGCAGAACAGACATATTAAATTTTATCAGGTCAAGCTTTCCGATATTGGTCGTTACTTTCATGCTGATCCTTGCATATAACGTTTAGGTTAAGGGGCTGCGGCACGCAGTCCCAGAGAGCGAAGCGAACGATTTGAACCGCTTGTTATGTGTTTTGCACATTGCTTGCGCCTGCTTTGCGTTTGGTAATGGTTTTATAAATTCTATCCGTAACCACCGCAGAACTGATAACGCAGCCGATCCACAGTTTTCCAGTGATTGTTACGCCCAAAAACTCCGTAACCGCGTCAAGAGCAATAATCCAAAGCAGTGAGCCGAAGAAAATAACGGCGACTGCAAGGATTATTCGGTTGGCTATACCTGCGTCGAACTCAGTCATTTGATAGGCACATAACGATTAAGCTAACGGGCAGGCAAAAGCGCAGCTTTTGACTGTCCAGCGAGCGAAGTGAGCGATAGTTGAGCGCATAGTTAGGGGCACTCGATTTTTATGAGTTTTGCCAGCTCGACATTGTGCCTTACCGCAAAAGCTTGTGCGGATGGCTGTAAGTTTACAATTTCATTTGTACATAAATAGTCAGATGTACCAGGCATTGGCTTGGAGTAACTTGCGGACATTGCACAGTTAGCTAGCTCTGGTGAGATGCCAACTATTTGTGCGCCGTAGCCATGCACAGCAAAAAAACGTGGCCTTTCAAATGCAGACTCTTTCTTTGCTATCTCCTCCGGGTTTTCTTTAAGGAGGAGGCGCAGCTCTGCGAGCGTGGGTTCTTGCGGAGCGCATTCATCGGAAAACGCTGGCGAGCTGATTATCAGGAGAGCTGCGATTGCTGAAAGCATGCGGATGGACATGTTTTCCCTAACGATAAGTAGACGGCCAAGTGGCGTAATATTTTCCGCCGTTTGTGTCTGATAACGTTCCTTATTCATGCGTAACTCCTTGATTGGCTTGAGTGTTGCGCCAGAAACGCGGCATGAGGCGAGGAGGGAAAGCGGCATGACAACTGTGCACATTACTGACGAGGCCACAGCATGTCCATGGTCTGCTTTTGGCCGATAACTGCCCGTCGGACTCGTCGGCTTTGCACCAGAACTGCAACCGGCCAGTAAGGCTCACCTCAAGGCGTTGTGTGCTGTTCTATAAAGCCGCGTAGGTCTTTGGTGAATTTGAAGGGGTTTTTAAACATCAGAAAATGATCCCCTTGCTCAGCCTTGCTGTAGACGTAAAGCGCTGAACCCGGGATTACCGAATGCGCCCAGCGTTGGCTGGGCAGATTGGCGCTGTACTCCCCGGAGAAAATCGCCACGGGCATGGTGAGCTTGTGTTGCAACACGTCGCGCCAGTCATTGGAACCGTGGTCGTACAAAACTCGCACCATGGCTGCCGGATCGTTCTTTACTACCGCTGCGGCGAAGCCTTCGGAGTTGGCAAAATACGGCGAGTCTCGCAGCATCGCGCGTTCGGCAAAGTTGGTGGTTTGTGGGTCCGGGTGTTGCGAAACGGGTGCTTTGAGCGCGGCGATCAGAGCGTCTGCAGAGGGCACCATAGCGCCAGCGTCTCGGCGTTCCTGCTCGGTCCAGTCGGCGTGGGCAACAATCGAGATAGGCTCATCGACGAACACCGCTTTGCGTATGCCTTCGCTGCCAAACAGATCGATGTAGCTCCACAGCACGGATGCGCCCATGGACCATCCACAGTAGTTGGCGGACGTGATGCCCAAGTGCTCGTTCAGCTGTTTCAAGTCCATCGCGTAGCGGGCGATGCGAGTGCCGTACTCAACCTTGTCCGACAGGCCTTGATTGCGTGGGTCGAGCACGATCACGCGGTAGTGTTTCGCCAGCAGGTACATCACGTTGACGTACTCGGCGCCGTTGGCGGACCAGCCTGGAATGAATACGATCGGTTGACCTTTACCGGCCTCCCAATATTTAAGGGTGACGCCGTCATTGGTCTTGAAGGAGTTGATCTGTAGGTCGGGGAAATCGCTGAGTTTGCCGGGTAGCCCTTCGAGCTGATGGGGGAACACGTAGTCGTGACCGATCACTGAGAGTGCAGAGGCGGCGAGCGTGAAGGGGCTGACGGCGCTCAGTGCGGCAGCCAGCAGCAAGGTCTTGATTGTCTTGGTCTTCATGCGTGTTATCAGGTCTGTTCGGCAGTTAGGGCAGGGCGACCATTTAAGACTTGAAAGGCAAAATGATAAATCGTCAAAATGCGCCGACATTCCAAACAGAGAGTTTCCAATGGATCGACTGACCAGCTTACAGGCATTTGTAAAAGCAGTGGATCTGGGCTCGTTCAGCGCCGCAGCCGAGACGATGAAAATGTCGTCACAGTTGGTGGGCAAACATGTGCATGCCCTGGAGCAACGCTTGGGTGTCCGGCTGCTTAACCGCACCACGCGGCGGCAGAGCCTCACCGATTTTGGCCGCTCGTTTTATGAGCGGGCCAAACACATCGTTACCGAAGTCGAATTGGCAGAAAACCTAGCAGCTCATGAGCAGGCGTCACCTAGCGGGCGCTTGCGGATCAATGCACCTGTGAGCTTTGGCATGAATAGCCTGGCGCCGGCGTTGCCAAGGTTTATGCAGCAGTTCCCGGAAGTGGAGGTGGAGCTGAACCTGTCCAACCGTGCCGTAGACCTTATCGACGAAGGTTACGACGTGATTTTTCGCGTTGGCCAGTTGGCGGACAGCGGCCTGATTGCCCGTGCCTTGGCGCCTTACAAGCTGGTGTTGTGTGCCGCGCCTGTTTACCTGGAGCGAAAACCCGCGCCGCAGTCGCCTTGGGATATCAAGGACCATGACTGCCTGGGTTTTGCCCACACTGAGTTGCGCACGCAATGGACCTTCGCTGGCCCGGACGGGCGCATCGTGGTGCCCATAACCAGCCGTTTGATGGTCGATCACGGCGAGCCGTTGTTGTGTGCAGCGGTGGCGGGACTTGGCTTGTTGCTGCAGCCGTTGGAGTTGGTTCGTGATGCACTGGCAGCGGGCCAGCTGGTGACCTTGTTAGAGAACTATCCAATTCCCACCCGGCCTTTTCATGTGCTGTACGCGCCGGACCGGCGCATGACGCCCAAGCTGAAAAGCTTTCTGGATTTTGCCCTTGCCGAGTTTGGTGAAAACCCGGCAACGGCTAGCTAGCGCACGCTTAGTTACGGAACGAGCGCTTCAGAGCGAATGCGCCATCGTCCAGCAATGCTAGGGCCAGTGCGGTCAGCGATAGAAACACTGGATATTCCCAGCCACCATTTGCGTTGGTGAAGCTCCAGCCGTTACCGAAATGTACGGTGGCAGCGACGAACAACTGGACGGTGGCAATCGCAGCAACCCAGCGGGCGAATACGCCCAGAATCAAAAACAGGCCGCCAACCACTTCGAAGGCAATTACCGGGTAGGCCAGAAAACCTGGAAAGCCAATGGACTCAAAAAAGCCTGCAGTGCCTGTTGGCGTAAATACCAGCAGCTTAGTCAGGCCGTGAGCGAGAAACATCGCACCTAGGATCAGACGCAGAATGAGCGCGGCGAAGGGGGTTGAACGGTTAGCAGTATTCATTGATGTATTCCAAATTTTTTTCGGTGTTAGCTGCTGTCGCCACTGCCTTGCAGCTTCGGCGACAGGTCGCTGTTAAGGCGAAATTTAACGCGCCAGCCATGCCGGAGCGATTTGCGTGCCCAGGCCGGCGCCGTAGCCGAGGTAGATATTGAAGCCGGCCAACGCTTCCAGATAACGCGCATTAACCAGGCCGCCGGCATCCACGGTTTTCCAACCCAGGCTATGTGCGAGCGACGCGGCGGTTTGTTTGGCCCGTGTGCTATCGCTGGCTAGGAACACGCTGCCTTGCTGGTCGTTGGCGAAGGTTGGGCCGCTGGCCAGCACCTGAGCGAACAGGGTGTTGAAGCCTTTCACCAGTTCTACGCCTGGCAATGCCTTGGCGATTTCTTCCGCAGCACTGGTGCTGTGGCCGATGGTCAGGCCCATGTAGTCAGCGGTCAGCGGGTTGGTGATATCGATCACCACTTTGCCTTCCAGGTTGCCCAGGCTCTGCAGAGCGGTTACCGCGTCTTGGTATGCAGTAGCGACAATCACAACTTCGTTCTGGCCCAGGGCCTGGTCAGCGGCGAATGCTTCGACGTTTTGATGTTGCGCGGCCACAGCGCGCGCCTTGTCCAGGTCACGGCCAGTGATACGTACTTGGTGGCCCGCGTTAGACAACTGTTGAGCGAAAGCCGAGCCCATGTTGCCGGTACCGATAAGGGTAATGTTCATGTCTTGTGCCTCGTGATGTGTGTTTGATGGGGCCCAGTTTAAAGATTCGATTAGCGAGATAAAGCTGCTTTAATGTGACTTATAGTTCCGATAAATGAGGCAATTATGGATCGCGCATTGGAAATGCAGGTGTTTTGCGCAGTGGTCGACAAGGGCAGTTTTATCGGCGCAGTCGATGCGCTGGAAATGTCCAAGGCCGCCGTTTCCAGGCACGTAAACGCCCTTGAGGAACGCTTGGGTGTGCGCCTGTTGCAGCGCACCACGCGGCGTCTGTCGTTGACGGAAGAGGGACGGGTGTTCTACCAGCAGGCGCGGGAAGTGCTGGCCTTGATGGGCGAGGCGGAAAACGCGGTTTCGTCTGGCAATCACGAGCCTTCCGGGGTACTGCGGGTGAACGCGCCGGTGAGTTTTGGCGTGTTGCACCTGGCGCCACTGTGGACGGCTTTTCTCAATCAGAACCCGAAAATTGAGCTGGAGATCAGTCTGAACGACCGTCAGGTCGACTTGGTGGAGGAGGGCTATGACGTGGCGGTGCGGATTGCGCGAATGGAAAGTTCGTCGCTGGTGGGGCGCCGCTTTGCCAGCACGCAGATGCGCTTGTGCGCGTCCCCGAACTACATCAGCAGCCACCCGCCAGTGACCGTGCCGCAGGACCTCACCGAGCACCGCGTTATTGCTTACAGCAACTTCTCCAGCGGCAACGAATGGAGTTTTACCGGGCCTGACGGCGAGCATAAAGTCACCACACGCTCGGTCATACGCTGCAATAACGGCGACACGTGCCGGTCTATTGCACTTAACGCAGGCGGCATCTTGCTGCAGCCCAGTTTTATGGTCAGTGAGGATATTCGGCGGGGGGATTTGGTGGAGTTGTTACCGGCGTATCGCTCGGTGGAGCTGGGGATATACGCGGTGTATCCAACCCGTAAACACCTGGCATCGAAGGTACGGGCGTTTATCAATTTTCTGGTCGAGCAGTTTGAATACGTCGACTGGGAGTCGGGATATCCAACACAGAAGAACAAAGCCCGGGCTGCCAAGAAGAAATAACGCTTCCGACAGCCCACTGGCGATTAACGCTTAGGTCTTCTTCTGGTCTTCGCCGTACAGCTTGCCGGCACCGGCCCAGTCCGATGGCGCTACGTCTTCGAAAATGACGTAGATGTAGTTGGCGTCGGTACCGGTGTTTTTCACGATGCTTTGGGTGATTTCAGCAGCGACGGCTTCTTTCGCGGCGTGGTCTTTCCCTTCGAACCAGCTGACTCGTACAACAGGCATGGGGTAATCCTCTATTCAAGTGGGTAGCGCGTGCTCTGCCACTCCATGCAGCGGAGCAGTGCAGAGAGAATAGGAGAGATCCTGAGGGCGATAAACAGGCTATAAATCGCCGCTATGTAGCGTTTTTGTCGTCAATCACAGCGAGCATTAAGTGCCCATAACCGGGCCCTTAATGCCTGTATTTGTTACAGCGGCACGGTCAGTTTCAACCAGTAGGCATCGCCTTCGGCGCGGTTACGCACGGCTTGTTCCTGCTGCCACTTGGCGGTGACAAACCAACCGCTGTTGTCGCTGTACTTGATCGACGGGCCGATGGCGAATGCACGGCCTTTATTGTCGTCCACGGTGTCGCCGTTCTGGTTGTCGTCGGTGACCTGGCGATAGATGTAGCCGCCAACCCCAACCACCCAGCCGTTACCGAAACCCCAGCCGGCGGAGTAGTCGGCATGGGCTTCCTGGCCTGAACGGTAGTCGGTGTCCGGGTTACGGGCATTGAAGTCGTACATCAATTTCACATCCAGATTTAGCCCGTCCGGGTCGACATAGGACAGTGCCACAATCGGCTCTACCGCCCAGTAATTGCGGCCGATATTGGCCAGGTCATCGCGGTCATAACGGCCGGTGGGGGCGAAAATATCGAGCGCATAGATGGCATGCAGCTTATCGCTATAGTGGTAGCCGAGTGCCGGGCCGAAAATGATGTCGCCCATGCCTTTGCGGCGCTGATGCTGGTCGTTTACTTCAACCTTTAAATCCACTAGCGGCACGTTAAGGTGCAAGGCCAGGTCGCCGTCCAACACCTTTTGCTCGGTCACCCAGATCAGCCTTGGCGCCACCACGGCAGCCTCCAGGTCAAAGTGCTTAACGGCATCACGGCCACTGTTATCCCGCAGGTTGTCAGCGCTATAGCGTTCGGCAAATACCTGGGCATAGAAGCCGGGCGGTGGCATGGCGCCGGTCATGTAGTTTTCCGCACCCATCGGGTACGAAGATCCGCCACCTTCGGTGGCCTGGGCTACAGGCAGCGCGAGAACGGCAACGGAGCCTGCGAGCAGGCGAAATAGGGGGAAATACTGGGCACGCATTACGGAATGACGAATGTTCATAGACACCACGTTGTTGTTGTAGTTGGTGACGTTGTAAATCGCCGGCGCTTAACCGGCGCACGGGAGCAAGCAGGTGCTGGCCCGGTCGGCAGAACACCGGCCGGGCCTGCTGCTTTAGAACGGGTAAGGCTGGTTGGAAGGCTCTACCGTGACCCACTTGACCTCGGTGAACTCCTCGATCACAGCACTGCCGTCAAAGCGGCCGTAGCCACTTTTCTTCATGCCGCCGTAGGGCGCCTGAGGCTCGTTTTGCACGGTCGCGCCGTTGATATGCACGCAGCCGGCGTCCAGGCGCGCAGCCAGTTGCAGCGCCTTGGTAACGTCGGCGCTGAAGATCGACGACGACAGGCCATAGGCCGTGTCATTGGCCACCGCCAGTGCTTCTTCGGCATCTTTCACGCGCACGATGGTGGTTACCGGGCCAAAGGTTTCTTCGTCGTAAATGGCCATGCTGCGCGTTACGCGGTCGACCAGAGTGGGCGCCATTAACGCGCTCTCGGCCAACCCGCCAGCCACAACCTTGGCGCCTTTACCCATGGCATCGTCGAGCAGTTGATTGATCCGCTGCACCGAGCCTTGCGCGATCATCGGGCCGATCACGCAGGCTGGCGATTCGCTCGGCAGGTTGGTTTCCAGCGCCGCCACGCGTTTGGCGAAACGGGCGACAAAATCGTCGGCAACGCGCTCATCGACGACAAAACGCTCGGTCGACATGCAGATTTGCCCTTGGTACAGAAACGCGCCGAACACGGCGGCATTCACTGCGCCGTCGATATCGGCATCGTCCAGCACGATAAAGGGCGCTTTGCCGCCCAGTTCCAGCAGGCAGCGTTTGAGGTGGCTGGCACAGGTCTGGGCAATCATGCGGCCGACCTTGGTGGAGCCGGTGAAGTTGACCCGGCGCACGCTGTCATGGGCGACCAGCGCTTCGGTCACGGCCGCGGCATCGGCCGGCGCGCTGATCAGGAAGTTCAACACACCAGGCGGCAGACCGGCTTCATAGAAGGCTTCGGCCAACAGGGCGTGGGTACGCGGGCTGTTTTCCGAGCCTTTGAAAATCACGGTATTGCCGCAGGCCAGCGGGTAGGCAATCGCACGGGCGCCAAGAATCACTGGGCCGTTCCACGGCACGATGCTCAATACAGTGCCGACCGGTTGGCGCAAGGTCATCGACAACGCGCCCGGCTTGTCGGTCGGAATGGTTTCCCCCTTGATCTGCGTGGTCATGGCCGCAGCCTCACGTAGCAAACCGGCCGAGGCGCCAACGTTAAATTGTGCCCACAGCTGCGAGGCGCCGATTTCTTCGGCCATCACGCTGCAGAATTCGCCCATTTTCGACTCCAGCACATCGGCGGCGGCCAGCAGAATGCGTCGGCGTTCGGTAGGCCCGGTTACAGACCATGTGCGGAATGCCTCTGCGGACGACTCGGCGGCTTGCAGCGCGTCTTCGACGGTGCACGCCGCGCCCACGCTAACGGCCTTGCCGCTGACGGGGTCAATGCGCTGAAAGGTCTTGCCGTCGGAAGCATCACGCTTGCGATTGTCGATAGTGATTTGAACGGTCATCAAAGGTTCCTCGTGTGGAAACGGGTGCTCAGGCTTGAGCTGCAGGCATACGCAGGATCGGCTTGATCGTGATGCCGCTTTCGCTGTCGGCCATGGCCTGATTGATTTCGTCGAACTGATAGAAGTGGCAGAGCTTGTCGAAGGGGAAACGACCCTGCAGGTAGAGGTCGACCAGCTTGGGAATAAACGCGTTGGCCACGACGTCGCCCTGAACGATGCCCATGATCCGTTTGCCCGGAATCATCAGGTCGTTGATGTTGAACGACACCTCGGTGCCCATCTTGGTCGCGCCGACGATGCCGCAGGTGCCCAGAATGGTGATGGAGTCGATTGCCTGACGCAGCACTTCGGCACGCCCCGAACACTCGAGGCTGTAGTTGGCGCCGCCGCCGGTAATGGCGTGGACGCGCTGCACCGGATCTTCTTCGCGGCTGTTAATTACATGCGTGGCGCCCAACGTAAGCGCCAGTTCCAAGCGGCTTGGGGTTACGTCTACGGCAATAATGGTGGCGGCACCGGCCACCCGAGCTGCCATCACTGCGGCCAGGCCGACGGCACCGGCGCCAAAGGCGACGAAGCTCGAACCGGCTTCCACCTTGAGCGCATTGAGCACCGAGCCGGCACCGGTTTGGATGCCGCAACCCAAGGGGCCAAGCAACTCCAACGGTGCCTCTTTCGACACCTTGACCACATTGCGTTCGTTGGCCATGGCGTAGGTGGAAAACGACGACTGCCCGAAGAAATGATCGTGAATCGGGTGTTCGTCGCCACAGCTGCAACTGGACGTGCTGCCGTCGATGCGACCGCCGCCAAAGTTCAGCGGATGCATGTGGGAGCAGTGGGCCGGATGCCCGGTTTCGCAGGGCAGGCACAGTCCGCACGACATGTAGGTCATCACTACGTGGTCGCCCGGGGAGACGGTGGTGACAGCCGAGCCGACGGCCTCGATTACGCCGGAGCCCTCGTGGCCGAGGATGATCGGCAACGGCGTGGGGAAGAGTTGATCACGCACCACCATATCGGTGTGACACACACCGGTGGCCACAACACGCACACGAACTTCGTTGGGAGCAGGAGCGCCTAAGGTGGCGTTTTCGATCTGCAGCGGGGCGCCGGCTTCACGGAGAACAGCGACTTTAATCTGCAACGGTTGAGCAGTGGACTGGGACATTGGTGTTCCTCAGGTAATGGACGCTTAACGTTGATAGGGGGCGGCGTTATGCCTGCAACGCTCGGGGGCGCTGGCTGCGCTGCGAGGCTTGCTCGCTGAGGGCTGGGCGCAGTTGGAAGTCGAAGCTCATTTCGGCGAAACGGCCGTCGACATTGCGCTTGGCGCTCTGCGCGCTGTCATCGACAAAGCGCACTTCACCGATCAGGCCGTCGCGGGTGGCGTAGGCGAAGTCGTCCCATAAGTGGTCGTCGTTGGAGAGGTTGATCTGCGTGGTGAGGTGCTCGAAGCCCGGCGCGCTGATAAAGAAGTGCACATGGGCGGGGCGCTGGCCGTGGCGACCGAGTTGGTTCAGGCACGCCTGGGTTGGGCCTGCCGGATCACAGCCGTAGCCGGACGGCACGATGCTGCGGGCGCGGTAGCGGCCGTCGGCATCAGTGACGATGCGCCGACGCAGGTTGTAGTCCGATTGGCTCTTGTCGAAGTACGAGTAGTTGCCCTTGGTATCGGCTTGCCAGAGGTCGACGATGGCGCCGGCAATGGGCTTGCCGTGCAGATCGACCACGCGGCCATCGAGAAACATCACTGTGGCCACGCCGTCTTCACTGCCATCGTCCAGCCGCGCTTCGCCTTGGGAGAGCGGGGCGCCAGCCACGTACAGTGGGCCTTCGATGGTGCGGGGTGTGCCACCGGAAATACCAGCGGCCTCGTCACGGGCATCGGCCAGCAGATCAATAAAATGCTCAATGCCAAGACCGGCGACCAACAGGCCGGCTTCGTTACTGGCGCCCAGGCGGTTCAGGTAACTTACGCCGGCCCAGAACTCATCGTCAGTAATCTCCAGGTCTTCGATGATTCGCGCGGTTTCCTGCAGGATACGCAGCATGATGGCTTTGCTGCGGTCGGAGCCATCGGCGTTTTCCAAACCAGCGGCCTGGCAGAAGAACTGCTGGATTTCAGGTTGTTGGGTAATACGAATGGTCATGGCAAAAGCACCTTTTGTTTTTGTCTGTAGTGGTTGAAAGGCAGGGACACGGCAGCCCTGCTGTAGCAGTGCGAATCAAACCGGGAACGCAGTTACCAGCCCAGTTGCGAGCGGGCTGTTTGCAGGTCGGCGTGCAGGTCGTGGTTCCACAGCCAATCGAAGCGCGCGGCCAGGGTTTGCCCCAGCAGCGGCTCGTTGTCGGCCACCACCGGGTCACGCAGCTCGTAGAGCTCGCCGGCTTCCCAGGACGTGCGTTGCACGCGGCAGGCGCGGGGGCGGCGGATAGCGTCATAGGCGCTGAGCACAGCGGCAGGCGAAGCGCTGAGCACTTGATGGTCGCTGAGCAGTCGTGCGAGCAACCAGGCATCTTCAAGACCCTGGCCGGCGCCAGCGCCCTGGTGCGGCAACATGGCGTGGGCGGCATCGCCAATGAGGGCAACATGGCCATGCACGTAACCGGGAAGCTCTTCCAGGTCGTGCAGCGCCCACAGAGTCGGGTTGGGGATGGATTCCAGCAGTACCTTCGCGGCATCACCCCAATCGGCAAACGCGTCGAGCATTTCTGCCTGCGAGGTATTGCGCACCCAGGGTGCATCGCTCGGCCAGACCGGTGTGCCGTGACTGCGATCGGAAACGAAGGCAACAACGTTGATCAAACGACCCTGTTTGACCGGGAAGGTGAGGATATGGGCGTCCAGCCCCAGGTACATCTGCGGCACATTGACCAGGTGTTCATCCAGGCCGCGCTCACGATAGGCGGCGCGCAATTGCTGGCTGTCGATCATGCCGCGATAAGCGAGGGTGCCGCTGAAGCGCGGCGCTGCCAGTGGCTGGCCGAGGCCTTGCAGCACATGGTCGCGAATGGAAGATTTAATGCCGTCGGCGGCAATCAGAATGTCGCATTGATAATGGCTGCCGTCGGCAAAGAACACCTCGGCCCGGTCGCCGCTCTGCTCAACACGAACGGCCCGTTTGCCGAACTGGGCAATGCCTTCGGGCAACTGATTGGCCAGTACGTCGAGGAAGTCGGCACGGTGTACTGAAGACTGGCCCACGCCCTGGGCGACGCTGGCGCCGAGGTAGCTGGCGTCTTCGCCTTTGCGCCACTCGAACCAGATGTCTTGCCAAGGCTCTGGCGTACGGTCGGCTACCCGCTGATACGGTTCACCGATACCCAGGCCGCTGATGGCTTTAACCGCGTTGGCGCCGAAAGAAACACCGGCGCCCACTTCACCAAAAGCCGGTGCAGCTTCGAACAGCTGAACCTTCAGGTGGGCATGACGGCAAAGGTCCAGCGCCAGTGCAACGCCGGCGATACCGCCACCGACAATGCCAATTCGCAAAGCAGAAGAAGACAGGTGCATAGCAAGGTACTCATGGTTTTATTTTTTTAAAGTGCCGGCAATATCTGGCCCGTTCGCAAGCCGCGTAAATACCGCAAAGCCCATGTTGACTATGTCGTTTGTGAATACTGGTAGGGTCGCGAGGGAGGCTGTCTCTGATGCTGAAGATGCTCTAACCCGAGCGTTCGAGCGACTACGAAGGCCCATTTAGACCAGGGTTTGACCACCCTTCAGTGGGGTGATTTAGCACTCGATTCTGAGAACAGATCGAACATCAGTTGGCGTATCCACCGATTGGCCGGGTCCTTGTTGAACTTGGCGTGCCAGAACAGATTGATGGCAATTTCCGGCAGTGGCATCGGCGGTTGCAACTGCACAAGGTCGAAGGGTTTTGCGCAGCTGGAGGCGAAGCGTTCGGGCACGGTGGCGATCAGGTTGGTCTGCTGCAGGATAGGACCCACGGCCACAAAATGCGGCACTTCCAGGCGGATATTGCGCTGGGCGCCGGAGCGTTGAATAAACGCATCGGCTTCGCCATGCCCGGTATTGGCAGCAATCACGCGCACATGTTCGTAGCTTGAGAAAGCCTCCAGGGTGAAGGGCCGCTTGGTCGCAGGGTGATTACGCCGGCACAGGCACACATAGTGGTGGTGAAACAGGCGGCGTTGGAAGAACCCCGCTTGCAGGTTGGGCAGCAGGCCCACCGCTATGTCCACCGCGCCGCTCTGCAGTTTTTCCGCCAACGTCTCGGTGCTGGTGCGCACCGTACTGACCTGGCAATGGGGTGCCTGGCGGGCGAGGGCATTCATCAACTTCGGCATAAAATACAGCTCGCCGATATCGGTCATGGCCAGGGTAAACGTGCGCTTGGCCGAGAGCGGCTCGAACTGTTCTTCATGCTTGAAGGCCTCACGCAAGGTGTCGATAGCCAGCGCAACCGAGTCGGCCAGCTGCAGCGCGTAGGGCGTTGGCTCCATACCCTGATGGGTACGCACAAACAGTTCGTCATTCAACGCGTTGCGCAAGCGCTTGAGTGCATTGCTGGTGGCCGGCTGGGTAAGCCCGAGATTGTCGGCAGCCGTCGATACACGGCGATCGATCAGCAGTTGGTTAAAAACCAGTAAAAGATTCAGATCTAAGTCGCGCAGTTGCATGGTTCTGCCTGCTGTCATTTATGTTGACCGGGGCGTGGCGGCGCCTCACAGAGCGCAGAATTCCCAGTGCCAGTCAGAATAGAGACGAGCCCAATGGTGATAAACACGCCGGGAATCGCCGATGGGTAGAAACCAGTTCCACCACGGCGCGCTGCAATGGGGGCGAGATGGCGAACAGACTCATTGCTTGATCGCCGCGATAAGCGACATGCAACGTTGCACGATGGCGCTGATATCGCCCGCGCGCCGGCTGAGGATAATCGGCGACACCGCCTCGCTGTCTTCCAAGGCAGCGTAAGCAATATCGGCGCGGTGCTGTTGCTGCACGCAAGCGGGTACCAGCGTCACGCCTAAGCCTGCGGCCACAAGGCCAATGGCGGTCTGCAATTCGTTAGCCCATTGCGACACCTGAATGCCCATGCCGTGGTTGGCAAACAGCGCCAGCACATGGTCGGCATAACTGGGCCTGGGGTTGGCCGGGTAGAGCACAAAGCGCTCGTGACTCAATCGCTCAAGGGTGACCGGTTGCGCCAGCAAAGGGTGCCCGACAGGCACCACGGCGACGAGGCGATCTTCGCTGAGCACCTGCTGGTGAATGGCTGGATCGTCGAAATGGATGCGCCCAAAGCCGATATCGATGCGGCCATTTTTCAGGGCTTCGATCTGTTGCAGGGTGGTCATCTCGTGCAGTCCCAACTCCAGGTCTGCATCGCGGCGCAGCTCGCGTATCAACTCCGGCAATGCCGCGTAGAGCGTGGACGGCGCAAAGCCGATGCCCAGCCATTGGCGCTGGCCTTCGCCTATACGGCGGGTGTTTTCGCTGACCTGCTGCAACTGGTGCAACAGCATGCCGCTTTGCTCATAGAAATAGCGCCCGGCTTCTGTCAGCTGTAGAGGGCGGCTGCGCTCAAGCAATTCGGTGCCGAGAAACTCCTCCAACTGCTGAATCTGTCGGCTCAGCGGCGGCTGGGCGATGTTCAGGCGCTCGGCCGCGCGAGTGAAGTTCAGGGTTTCTGCTACCGCCTGAAAATAGCGCACATGCCGAAGCTCCATGATACCTCCTGGGTATGGTGCGAGATAAAAACGATATTGGACCCCGTGAATACGCTAGCGGGATTCTTTACAGCCTGAAACAAGATTCGTGAGGTATCAAGCGCCGCTGTGCTTGTGCCGTGTTTTTTACTGGGTAAACGGAAGCCAAAATGAATTCAGCCCGGATCGTCAGCCTCGAGTCGATCATCGTCGACCTGCCCACCATTCGCCCGCACAAACTGGCCATGCACACCATGCGTCAGCAGACCCTGGTGATCCTTCGCCTGCGCTGCAGCGACGACATTGAAGGCCTGGGGGAGGCCACCACCATCGGTGGTCTGGCCTATGGCAACGAAAGCCCTGAGAGCATCAAAAGCAACCTGGATCATCACTTCGCGCCGCTGCTGATTGGCCAGGATGCAACCAACATCAACGCGGCGATGCAGCGTCTGGACAAGGCTATCAAGGGCAACACCTTTGCGCGCTCGGCGGTTGAAACCGCTCTGCTGGACGCCCAGGGCAAACGCCTTGGGTTGGCAGTAAGCGAGCTGCTCGGCGGACGCGTGCGCGACTCGTTGGAAGTGGCCTGGACCTTGGCCAGCGGCGACACCGGCAAGGACATCGACGAAGCCGTGCAAATGCTTGAGCAGCGTCGTCACCGCATCTTCAAAGTGAAGATCGGCGCCAACCCGCTGGAGCAAGACCTTAGCCATGTGGTGGCGATCAAAAAGGCCCTGGGTGCGCAAGCCAGCGTACGGGTAGACGTTAACCAGTACTGGAGCGAGTCCCAGGCCATTCGCGGCTGTCAGGTGCTTGGCGAGAACGGCATCGACCTGATCGAACAACCTATTTCGCGGATCAATCGCGGCGGGCAGATACGCCTCAACCAGCGCAGCCCGGCACCGATCATGGCGGATGAATCCATTGAAAGTGTGGAAGACGCCTTCAGCCTGGCCGCCGACGGCGCGGCCAGCATCTTTGCTCTGAAAATCGCCAAAAACGGCGGCCCGCGTGCCGTGCTGCGCACGGCGCAAATCGCTGAAGCGGCGGGCATCGCACTGTACGGCGGCACCATGCTGGAAGGCACCATCGGCACGATGGCCTCGGCTCACGCCTTTCTCACCCTTAACCAGTTGGTCTGGCACACCGAGTTGTTTGGGCCCTTGCTGCTGACCGAAGAAATCGTGCAGCAAGCGCCTGAATACCGCGATTTCGAGCTGCACGTACCCAACACGCCGGGCCTTGGCTTGGCCCTGGATGAAGAGCGCCTGGCGCGTTTCCGTCGTACCTGAACCGCGTTTGATTAGGGAGATAACACCATGCTGTTCCACGTAAAGATGACCGTGAAAATTCCGGCCGATATGGACCCGCAAGTAGCCGCTCGGCTAAAGGCAGATGAAAAAGAACTCGCCCAGCGCCTGCAACAAGAGGGCACGTGGCGCCACCTGTGGCGCATTGCCGGCCATTACGCCAACTACAGCGTGTTTGACGTTGAAAGCGTCGAAGCGCTGCACGACACGCTGCTGCAACTGCCGTTGTTTCCCTACATGGACATCGAAATCAACGGCCTCTGCCGTCACCCCTCATCCATTCACGCCGACGACCGCTGAAACCTGACCGACTCTGCGCCCCATAACAACAAGATAAGGACCCGACCATGACCGTACGCATTTCCCACCAGCCCGATATTCAGCGCTTTTTCGAACAGGCCGCCGGCTATGACAATGACCAGGGCAGTCCGCGGGTAAAGCAAATTCTGCTGCGTGTGTTGCAAGACACCGCCAAGCTGATTGAAGACCTGGAAGTTACCGACGACGAGTTCTGGAGCACCATCGATTACCTCAACCGTCTCGGCAGTCGTAGCGAGGCGGCCCTGTTAATCGCAGGGCTGGGCGTCGAACACTTCCTGGACATGCTTAACGATGCTAAAGACGCCGAGGTCGGCTTGGTGGGGGGTACGCCACGGACTATCGAGGGGCCGCTTTATGTGGCTGGCGCGCCGCTGTCTCACGGCGAAGCGCGGATGGACGATGGGAGCGAGGAGGGCGTTGCCACGCCGTTCTTTATTGAAGGCCAAGTGTTGGATCTGGACGGCAAACCGATTGCTGGCGCCACCGTCGATCTATGGCAGGCTGACTCGAAGGGCAACTACTCCTACTTCGACAAAAGCCAATCCGACTACAACCTGCGTCGACGCATTGTCACGGACGCTGACGGGCGTTATCGCGCGCGCAGTATCGTGCCGTCCGGTTACGGTTGCGACCCGCAAGGGCCAACGCAGGAGTGCCTGAATTTGCTCGGTCGCCACGGTCAGCGTCCGGCGCATATTCACTACTTCATCTCCGCTCCGGGCTACCGGCATCTGACCACTCAGATCAATTTGTCCGGCGACAAATACCTGTGGGATGACTTCGCTTACGCCACCCGTGATGGGTTGATTGGCGATGTGAGCTTTATCGAAGACCCGGCGCTGGCAGCCGCGCGCGGTGTAGCGGGGCGCTTCGCCGAGCTGTCATTCAACTTTCAGCTGCAGAAGGCTGATGACACAACCGACGAGCAACGCAGCCTTCGTCCAAGGGCGCTTCAGGAATAACCTCGCGATTGGCCGAGCCTGTGCCTGTTTCTGAAATGGACGGACGCGGGTTTGTTGGGCTTCGCTGCGGTGAGCGGAGCCCAAGCTTGGCGATTGCAAACAAAATGACCCAACTGTCCCGCCGATTCGCGCCCTAATCACGGCGCGTCCTCAGGAATAAACTCCCCCCCAGTACTTTTCGGGAGTCAAACCATGCCGCATTCACCTGCTGAGAAAAAACGCGTACTGGGCCGTGTGCGCCGCGTAAGAGGGCAGTTGGATGCGCTGGAAGCGGCGCTCGAACAAGGGGCTGATTGCGCGCCAGTGCTTCAGCAGATTGCCGCCATTCGCGGCGCCGTGAACGGCTTGATGGCCGGTGTGCTGGAGAGCCATCTCCGCGAAGAATTCACCGGTCTTGGCGACGTTAGCGAAGCGCAACGCGCCTCCATAGATGACGTCGTGTCTTTAGTCCGCACTTATCTACGTTAGGCGCCACCGCGCGCCACCCTGTTTATTCACTTGGAGAGCCCTCTATGAAATCCCGTGCTGCCGTTGCATTCGAGGCCGGCAAACCGCTGCAAATTGTTGAGATCGACGTGGCGCCACCGCGCGCCGGCGAAGTGCTGATCCGCATCACCGACACCGGTGTTTGCCACACCGACGCCTTCACCTTGTCCGGCGATGACCCGGAGGGCTTGTTTCCCGTGGTGCTGGGTCACGAAGGCGCTGGCATTGTGGTTGAAGTGGGCGAGGGCGTTACCAGCCTGAAGCCGGGCGACCACGTGATTCCGCTGTACACCGCCGAGTGCGGCGAGTGCCTGTTCTGCAAGTCGGGCAAAACCAACCTGTGCGTGGCCGTGCGCGCGACCCAGGGCAAAGGCGTAATGCCGGATGGCACCAGCCGTTTTTCTTACAACGGTCAGCCGCTGTATCACTACATGGGTTGCTCCACCTTTAGCGAATACACCGTGGTCGCTGAAGTATCAGTGGCCAAGATCAACCCGGATGCCAACCCGGAGCACGTCTGCTTGCTGGGTTGTGGCGTCACCACTGGCATCGGCGCCGTGCACAACACCGCCAAAGTTCAGGAAGGCGACACGGTTGCCGTATTCGGTCTGGGTGGTATTGGCTTGGCCGTTATCCAAGGCGCACGTCAGGCCAAAGCCGGGCGGATCATTGCCGTTGACACCAACCCATCCAAGTTCGACCTGGCGCGCTCGTTTGGTGCCACCGATTGCATCAACCCGAAAGACCACGAACAGCCCATCCAGCAGGTGATCATCGAGGCCACCGGCTGGGGCGTGGACCACTCCTTCGAATGCATCGGCAACGTCAACGTCATGCGCTCGGCTCTGGAATGCGCGCACCGTGGTTGGGGTCAATCCATCGTGATCGGCGTGGCCGGCGCCGGTCAGGAAATATCCACCCGTCCCTTCCAATTGGTCACCGGCCGCACCTGGAAAGGCTCGGCATTCGGTGGCGTGAAAGGCCGTACCCAACTGCCAAAAATGGTGGAGGACGCCATGAGCGGCGAGATCGATCTAGCCCCATTCGTAACCCACACCATGCCGCTTGAACGCATCAACGAAGCGTTCGACCTGATGCACGAAGGCAAGTCGATCCGCACCGTCATCAAATATTGATCGCACGTCCGCAGCCTTGCGCCGCGGGCGTTACAGCCCTGTAACGGAGACACGCTATGAGCACTGTAAAACTTCATCCAGCACTGGATAACGGCTTCGAGCCAGGCGCCGCCAATTTCACCGGTGGCACGCTGCAGTGCCTGTGTGAGAGCAACAAGATCGAAGTCAAAATCGACGCGCAAACCCTGCATAACCACGCCTGTGGTTGCAGCAAATGCTGGAAACCCAAGGGTGCCAAATTCGCCGTTATCGCCGTGGTGCCTCGTGACAAAGTGAGCGTCACTGCCAACGCTGACAAACTCGCCATCGTTGATGAAAAGGCCGCTATCCAGCGTCACGCCTGCAAGGACTGCGGCGCCCACTTGTATGGCCGGATCGAGAATAAGGACCACGCGTTCTATGGTCTGGATTTCGTCCACACCGAACTGTCGCCGCAAAAAGGCTGGTCGGCACCGGGCTTTGCGGCCTTTGTGTCGTCTGTCATCGAAACCGGCACGCCGCCGGCAGATATGAAGGCCATTCGTGGCCAACTGCGTTCGTTGAATCTGGAACCCTATGACTGCTTGTCCCCAGACTTGATGGACGCGCTGGCCACTCAAGTGGCGAAGCTCAACGGCATAACCGCTGCTAGCTAAACCAAGCAAGAAAAAAGCCCGCCATCCGTTTGCATCACGGGGGCGGGCTTTCCTGTATGTGCAAAACGGGACTCTACGAAGGCCCGCTACCTATCCGGATTGACCAGGAAAACGTCGGTATGAAAGGAAACAACGTCGGCTATACCAGTACAGCAAAACTACTGCACTGGGGCATGGCGCTAATTTGGCTGTGCAGCTGGGTAATCGGCATTCTCGCCACCCATTGGCGTGACGAGCTCAACCCACAACACGGCCTGACCTTCGCCCACAAGGCGCTAGCCAGCACCTTGGTGTTTCTTGTTGTTGTGCGTATTGCGTGGCGTCTGCTGCACCCCGTGCCAGCACTGCCCAGCACCATGAGCCCGCTTATGCAACGCGGTGCAAAAGTGGGGCACCTGCTGCTTTATGGCATCGCCCTTATGGCGCTGCCGCTGTCGGGTTGGTATTGGAGTTCGGTGGCCGACAAGCCCATTCTGGTAGCCACCGTGTTCACCTTGCCGCCCTTGGTAGAGCCGAACAAAGACCTCTACGACATCGCCAAAATCATCCACACGTGGACAGCCTGGTTCTGCGGCGCGCTGGTGGGCGGGCATGCGCTGATTGCGCTCAAACATCACTTCATCGACAAAGACGACATCTTGCTCGGCATGTTACCCAAGCGCCGCGGTTGATCGAGGCGCAGCTTGTTCAACACCTTCAAGACACGCAATCCAACCTGAGGAAGCACAGACATGACAGCGATCAAAGGAACCATGGTCACCTTCAACCGGCCCGACGGTGGTGAGCTGCAAGGCTACCTGGCAACGCCAGCACAGAGCGAAAACGCTCCAGCCGTAGTGGTGATCCAGGAATGGTGGGGCTTGAACGATCAAATTCGCGGGGTGGCTGACCGTCTGGCCGCGTGCGGCTATCTGGCATTGGTGCCGGATCTGTACCGTGGGCAATCCACCGTCGAGCAAGAGGAAGCGCACCACTTGATGGAAGGGCTCGACTTTGGCGACGCGGCTTCACAAGACATCAAAGGCGCGGTGAATTTTCTCTTGAAAAAAACCGCCAACATCGCAGTTACCGGCTTCTGCATGGGCGGCGCGTTGACACTGCTGAGCCTCACCCAATGCCCGGAACTGAAAGCCGGTGTGGTCTGGTACGGCTTCCCGCCGCTGGACTATATCGATGCATCCGCGATTAAAGGTGAAGTGCTGGCCCACTGGGCTACCCAGGACGCCTTCTTCCCGATCGCCACCGTCGACGAGCTGGAAACCAAGCTGAACAGCGCCGGGGTAAAAACCGAGTTCCACCAGTACCTGGCGCACCACGCGTTCGCCAACGAAACGGCGGTGGGGCAGGGGCGAATCGAAGGCACCCAGTTTGATCCAGTCTGGTCGCAACTGGCCTGGGACCGCACGCTGACCTTCCTCGGCCGCGTGCTTTGGGCCAAGTGAGCCACACCGGCTCAGGTACCTGAGGCCATGCAGGCAGACTTGTTTCTGACCCGGCCAGAAGACCTGAATCTGCTGCCCGTGGACGGTGCCGTGCATAACTACGGCGTCGTTTTAACGGGTGCAGAGGCCGATACTTTTTTTGCCCGCTTGCTGCGCGAAGTTGCCTGGGCGCCAGACACCGCACTGGTCAATGGTGAAATGATCCAAACCGTCCGCCAGGTGGCGTGGTATGCCGAAGCACCGCTGCGCTACACGCACTCAGGCGTACAGCGGCGGTCATTGCCGTGGGACGTCGAAGTGTTAAGCGAGCTGAGAATGCGGGTGGAGCGCGCCACCGGCACGACGTTCAATTCTTGCGTGCTTAACCATTATCAGGACGGTGGTCAGGGCATGGGCTGGCACAGCGATCCTGAAGCCCGAGGTCAGCATGATGTTATCGCCGCGCTGAGCGTGGGTGGAACGCGCAAGTTTGCGTTTAAGCACAAGGCGTCTGGCGAGCGACGTGAAATGGATCTGCAGCATGGGCAGCTGATTGTGATGCGCGGCGATACGCAAAAATATTGGCTTCATGCGTTGCTGAAAACCCGGCTGCACGTGGCGCCGCGGATCAGTCTTACGTTTCGTCAGTTTCCCGCAGGGGCTGGCTCATAGCGTCCACAGCCCCCCAACGCCACCCACAGCAGCACCGCCCGCTAACTCAAGCGCTTCGGGTTTCCAGCGCTCTAGCAGTTCGTTGAGCGTCAGGCGCACGGCCAGAGCGATTTCGCAGCTACGGATTGCTGTAGGTCGGGAGGGGTTGATGTACTTCAACCGCGCGTATCACCGACTGGGCGAAGGTTCGAGGCTTAGCCAATAACCGGGGGCCAGGCCTTTAGTAGTTATGGGGCGTGAGACGTGTTGGTTTAAATGTAAGCCATCTAATGGTGCGTCGGTTTATGCTTTATTTAACATAATATACATTATGCGAATATTCTTACTAAGAATGCAGCAACGTCCTACAGACAATTTCAGCCACAGCCCTGCGCCTTTAGCCAACCAGCGTTCCACACTGTTCAATCTGCCGCACATACTCGACGTAAACGCTTTAGCCGTTTCGAGCGTTTCATGTTTCTGCGCAGCTTCGGCAAATCTTGCAGCGGCGCATTGTCAAAACCACTCCCGGTACTGCTCAAACGCGCTCCGAACAAGCGCCACCAGTTGCTGCACTTCATCGCGGTGTGCTTCGTTGCTGTGTACCGCCATCCAGACCTGCATTTCCATGTTGTCGTTAAATAAGTTGGGTAACGGCTGCAAGGCTTTGTCGAGCGCAGATACGTAGTGCGGGAGCAAACCGATGCAGGCGCTCCATTGGATCATTTGGCGCATTAACTCATAGGCGTTTACTTGAGTGACGCCTGAGCGTCGTTCGCTGACGGCGTTATTCCAGGGTTGCAGTGAGGGAATGTTGGCATAGCTGTGCAGGCTTACCAGCATGTAGTCTTGCAGTTCGCTGAGGCTGCGCGGGCGGCTGACTTCGCGCGAGTAACGCTTGGCGATATGGGGAATGTATTCAAGTTCGGCAAGGCAGCTGAGTTCGCTTACCGGGAACGATAGCCGTGGCGGCTCGGTTTGTGGCTCGCTCAGCCAGACAATCACGTCAGCCACCACGGTTTGCTCCCTGGGGTCACTGTCTAAACGCAGTAAGTCCAGGCGTACATTGGCGTGTTGACGTAGAAAGCTGAGCAAGTCGCGGCTGAGGATGTCGTGCAGTAGCGGTTCGGCCACGGCCACACGCACCAGTGGCTGCTCTTCGTTGAGGGCTTCGGGTAAGGCCAGCAAGGCGCGCCGCGACAGCAATTGGTTGCGCAGGTGGCGACCATCCTGGCTAAGCACCAACGCGTTGCCTTGATGTTCGAACAACGGCTTGCCGTAACGGGTGGACAGCTGCGACAGCTTTTTGCGCAATAACGGTGCCTTCACGTTTAAGCTGCGTGCGGCTTGCATAAAACAACTGCAGCGCGCGGCGACCAGAAAAAATTCCAGCGCTTGGGTGTCCTGCAAATCTTGAATATCGCCGTCCTGGCTAGCGGCCAAATCATTCCGGCGTTCGCTGGCCTGCGTGTGGCCAAACTCCTCCAATGCCATACCACCCTCCTCCTGAAGGTCTTGCCGCGGTCACTGCGGTATTAGCGAATCGGCTCCAAGGCCAGATTCAGTTGCGCGCCATCGATGCTCAAGGTGGCCTTGCTGACTAACCCTTCCAAGTAGGCGTTGGCCACCTGTTGCTGACGTTGGCCCCGCAACGCTTGGCGCAATTGCTCGCGCACTTCGTCCAGGCTGGCGGCCCGTGGCGGTTGCATGTCGACCAGTTTGAGGATGTGAAAGCCGGCATTGCTGCGCAGCGCATCCGACACACTGCCCACCCGCTGGCGGCTAAGTATTTGGCGCATTTCCGGTACGTAATGCTGCAAGGGTTGCAGGCCGGCATCACCGCCCCGCTCCGCCGTGCTGCGGTCTTCGGAGAACTGTCGAGCCATCGCGGCGAAGTCGGCGTTGGGCGCCTGGGCGCGGCGGGCCAGTTCGATGGCTTTTTTGCGCACTTGTTCTTCGTTGGCGCCGGGTTCTACGGCGAGAAATATCTGGCTGACGCGGTACAACGCCGGGGTTTGCAGGTTGCCCATGGCGCCCTTGTAGGCCTGTTGCAGTGTTTGCTCGTCCGGATAGTCCGCCGGCAGTTGGCTAACTGACTGCAAATAGGTGCGCAACAAGATTTGCTCGGTGGCGGCACGGGTCATCTGCTGAATTTCCGGTCGTTCTTGCCAGCCTTGGGCGTCGGCCTGTTGCAGCAGTGCTTTCTCGGCCAGGCGCGCGCGAATCCAACCCTCCAACGCACCGCGGTTGCTGCGCAGTTGCTCGCGGCTTTCTGCTGGCAGTGTGCTAAGCAGCCCATTTAGCTCGGTGCTGCTCAGTTGCAGGTCGCCCAGGCTGGCGACACTGGGCGTAACGCTGTTGGCAGCGGCAGGCACGGGCTGCTGCATGGCAGCTTGCGGCGTCGAGCCGGGGTTGAATGCCCCAACCAAGACAACGCTGCCAACCACCAAGGCCAGCATGCTCACCCCGGCCAGTTTGGTCAGGCTGTTCATGGCGATCAGGCCTCGCTATCCGCAGTTTCTTGCTGCATGGGCGCCGCTGCTTTTTGCCGTGCTTGCTGAGTAAATTCGCGCAGGTAAACCACGAATTCCTGCAGCAGCCGGTCCCACAACTCGAGCTGGCCACGCAGGTGGTCTTCGCTCACGCCGGCAGCGACGATGGCATCCATTTCCATCACCAGAAAATCGCCCTGTACGCCCAAACGGGCGAAGCGGCGCGTGGCATTCCACATTTGCGCCAAGCCTTCTGGCAGCTCGCCTTCAATGCGTAACGCGCAGCTAAAAGTGAAGTCGAGAAAGCTGCCTACGGTGACGGCCGGGTTGCCGAAACGCACGGCAAACCCGATGCCTTGGCTGGCGCTCAACAACTGCACCACCCCGCCCTGCTCGGTCGGATTAACGCGATAGCCCGCGCGTTGCAGCAGCTCGCCCAGTTGTTCGGGGGTGATGCTTTGGATCAGGGTGTCTTCGCTCATTTCTCTATGTCCTTTTAACGTAAATGGCTATTTGCCGGCGGTGGCTTTGCTGGCATCAAACTGGGTCTGGTACAGCGCATCGCCGTAGCGCTGCGCCAACTCTTCAAACTTCACCCGCGCGCCGCTGGCAAAGGGCTGACGGATTTTCAGCACGTCGCTGACTTCGATGTTTTCGTAGGCCGTAAGAATGTCTTTGGCGATGCCGTACATCTGTTGGTTTTTCGCCACACATTGCTGCACCTCGGTGTTGCGGCTGGCCAGTTCGGTTTCCAATCCGGCGCGCGCCGTTTCGATGCTGCGGGCTCGGCCCAACAATTCTTCATAGGCCGCTTTGAACTTGCTGATCTGCTCGCTGCTGGCCGCCATATGTGCCTGGGCGCTGCTGCGAACAGCCTCTTGCTGCGCGCTCAATTGCTCGCTCTGCCCGCGCGCCTTGGCCAGCTCGGCGGTCAGCTGTTTTATCTGCGCCTGCGCCGCTGTCAGTTGGCTTTCAGCGGCCTGTTTGGCGACGGCGCTTTGCGCCTGTTCGCTTTGCAGCACCTGTAGCTCTTGCGTGGTGCTGCGTAACTGGCTGCGCAGACGCTCCTCCATGGTTTCCGCCGAAGCGCTGAGCGTCATGCCCAGGCTCAGCAGCAAGGTGAATCCATGGATCGCAGGGTGAAATCGCTTGTTCATGCTGTCTCTCCCGGCGCTAGAAGCGCGTGTTCAGCTCAAGTTGCAGTACGTCGATATCAAACGGCGCGCCGTACACTTCTTCAGCGCTCAACCAGCGCACGGTGGCGTATACGTTGTCTTCGATGCCGTAATTGGCGCCGAGGAAATAGCCCTTGGCGTTGGTGCCACCGAGGTGGAATGAGGAGTCGTTGAAGCCGTCTGGCAAGGCATCCGGTTCGATGTATTTGTAGCCGGCGAACAGGTTCCAATCGCCGCGCTTTTTCAGCTCCAGCGCGCTGCCCAGGGTGAATTGCAACATCCAGGCGCTGTCGCCACTTTCGATATTGCCGTTGTTGTCGACGTTGTTAACCAGGGCTCCGGCCGAGCGTTTGCGCATCTCGCCTTCGTCGTAACCCAGGTTGACCAGGTAGTTGCCTTGGCTGCGCAATTTGAGGTCGTCGAACAGCGCGGTGTCCCAGGCCATATTCAGGTCGAGCACGTTGAATTCCGAGGCCAGCCCTACGAACTGCGGTTGTGCTGAAGTGGTCGGGGCCGTCGGGTCAGGCACCAGGTTGCGCAGTTCCATCAAGGTATTGCCCTTTTGCATAAACGCCGGGCGCGATTCGTCGCTGTCGCAGGCCGGCGCGCCGTCGTAAATGGCGCAGGGGCTGGAGCGTTTGCCTTCAATGTCGCTGAACTGGTAGTAGGCCAGCGCACCCTTGATGCTGTTGTCTGCGGCGAAGTCCCAGCGGGCGCCGAGCTGTGCGCCGTAGAGCCATTTGTTGTCGCTGTCTTCTTTGTTTAATCCGTCGCTGCTGGCGGTGTCCGAGCTGTATTCCACCGGGAACGCACCCAAGGTGCCGAACACCGCCAAGTCGCGGTTAAGCGGGTGGTTGAACGAGCCGGCCAGGCCGTCGAAATTGAGGTCGTTGGAATACAGCAATTCAGTGGAAACAAACGGGTTAGGCATACGCCCACCGGTAAAGCTCAGCTCGTTGCTCGGCCGGTAGTTGAGGTAGCCCTGGTCCAGCCACAGGTCTTTTTTGCCAAAACCGCCGCCCAGGGTTTGCGTGGTCGATACCGGGCTGCCGTCGGAGCCGGTACCCAGGCGAATAGCGGCGGTCCATTGCGGTGACAGCACCGCGCGCAGCCCTAAACGCGCCCGCAGGCGCAACATGTTTTCGCGGTCTTCGCGGGTGTTCAGCAGCGGTGGATAGGTGGTGCCGCTTTGCGGGTTTACATCGTATGGGCCGCTGTCGTTCAGCTCGGCGAAGTCGACAATCTCGTTGCTGTTGGCACCCGAGTAATAGCGCGATTCGTTGCGCAGGCGCACGTCGCCGTCAACGCTGATACGCGACACCCAGTCCGGAAAGGTGTTGGGCTGCGCCCAATTTTCCTGCTTGGCCTGGGCGATCACTTCGGCTTTGACCTGGTCGCGAATCTGCTCGCGGACGATGGTCGGCACGTATTGCACGCGTACTTCGCCCGGCGTGCCGGGAGCAGGTGCCGCCGCGACAGCCGACTGCCGAGCCTGTACCGCTTCCGCTTCGGCCTGATCGATCAACGCTTGCGCTTGGTCCTGCTTTAGTACGCCTTGCTGCACCAACAGACGAATCAAATTGACCGTGGCGTTCTGCGACGGCGCTGCTGGCGTTTGTGCCAGCGCGGTACCGGCCAGGCTGGTGATCACCAGGCCCACGCTCAATGCCAGTCGGTTTACTTTGCAGATCATGGAAACAACTCCTGAATGGTCTCTATGCGGCGCGGCTTAGCCCGGCCGGCGTCCTTGTAGGCGAATACGTACCGGCACCTGCAACGAGGCCGGCGGGCGTTCTAAATGGGGTGAGGCGCGTAAGGTGGCCAGCACCTTGGCGTCGAGTTCGGCATCGCCGCTGCTTTTGCCCAGCTCTACACGGGTTACGCGCCCGGCCTGGTCCAGCCACACATCGGCATCCAGGCGAAAAGCCAAGCTGCGCAGCTCTGGCGACTCACGCAGCAAGCGCTGAAAGGCATAGGCCAGGAATTGGCTGTAAGTGCCATTGCCCAAACGCCCACCGCCGTTGCCGGACATGCCCCCGCCCTTACCCGCACCGATATTGAATGCGTCGGAACCGGCCTGGCCTGCGCTGTCCATTTGCATCGGGTCAGCCAGATCTTCCGCCGGTGAGGGCGGCGCTTCTTCTACCGGCTTAACCTCCTCCGGTTCGGGAACTGGCTCGGGCTCGACGATTTTTTCTTCCACCGGCTTTTCCGGCTCCGGTGGTTTCTCTGGCGGCGGCGGTGGTGGCGGTGGCAGCGGAATAATGGCCGGAATCTTTGGCGCCTCGCGGCGGATACCGCTCATGTCGTTGGCCCATACCCACAGCAGCCAAGCCAGCCCGGCGCCAACCAGCAGCCCTACGCCCCACAACAAAACGCGGCGCAACGAGCTGACGCCGTCACGTTGGCGGTGCAACTGCTCGTTTTGCGGCTGTTCAGGAAAAGACGTCATGGCTTATCCCTGGCTCGGCTTGCCGGTGACCAAGCCGACCTGGGACAACTCCAGGCGGCGCAACAGGTCCAGCACTTCAACGACTTTTTGGTATTGCACCGTGGCATCGCCGCGCACGATTACCGGGAAGTCCGGGCGCTGTGCTTTTTCGATGCGCAGGCGGTCTTCCAGCTCGCTGAGGGTCACCGGGTAAGCATCCAAAAACACCTGGCCGCCATCGTTTACCGAGATGGCTTTGGTCTTGGGTTGCGACAACGAAATGGTCGAGCTGGCCTTGGGCAAGTTGATTTGAATGCCGGAGACCTGGGCGGTGGCGGTGAGGATAAACATCACCAGCACCACCATCAGCACGTCCACCAGGGGCGTGATGTTGATGGTGTCGACAGCGGCATCTTCTTCGTCGTCGTGGGCAGCATTGAGGTTGGCCATAACGCTCCCCTTACACCGTCAACGACGGGCTGGCGTGGTGGTTGCCCCGCCGGTGCGCCGCTTCGCTGAACTGGCTTTCACCATGCACTTCAGCCAGACGGGTAATAAACTCGTCGACAAATACGCGCATGTCCGCGCTGACTTCCTTGTTGCGCGTGATCAGGCGGTTGTAGCCAAACAGCGCCGGAATCGCGACAAACAGGCCCATCGCCGTGGCCAGCAAGGCGGCGGCCATACCCGGGGCGATGGCGTTGATGTTCACATCGCCGGCCATGGCAGTGCCCAAGAACACCACCATGATGCCCAGCACCGTACCCAGCAGGCCGATATAGGGGCCGCCGGCAATGGCGTTGGACAGGGTCGAGAGTTTGGAACCGAGCGCCTGGTTTTCACGGGTGCGCACGCCGTCCATGGAGCAGCGAATCGCTTCGATGGTGGCGGCGGAAATCGACGAGGTATCGGCGCCCTGATCGCGGCGCGTGCGGATCTCCCCCACCGCCACCTGATACAAACGCCACAATGAAGAATCGCCCAAACGCTCGGCCAGGTTGCGGTCATCGGCGAGCAATTCCAGGCGCGTGCCGACCTTGGAAAACTGCGTGCGGAACACCTCGTTAGCGCGGCTAACCCGGCTGACGCTGCGGCTTTTGCGGATCATGATCACCCACGACTGCAGCATCATCAGCACCAGCACGGCGATGATTACCCAGGCATCGATGGGCACCGCTTTAAGCAGAAAGCCCAAGCTGCCAAAGCCAAAGCCCGACTGTTCTTCATCCACGCCATACACCAGCAGACGCGACTCGGCGCCCTGGGCGGTGGCATCGGCCAAGATCAGCTCGGGAGTGCGCGCCACGCGGGATAAGCGCAGCTCATCCAGTGCGCCGTTAAACGCTTGGTAGGTGACGGCGGGCGGCACCGCTGGCGTGCCTTCGGCAGCCGCCGCCGGTACATCGCCACCGATAGCAATCACGCCCTGCAACGCTGGCAACGGCTGCGCCAGGCTGGCCGACTCGCGACCATTCACGTACAGGCGCAGCCCGTTGGCATCGGCGCTTAATGCCAGGTGTTGCCATTGCCCGGCGGCTACCGCTTGGTTAGCCACGGCCCGCTGGCCGTTTACTTCCACAAACGGCACGCCCTGGTTCAAGCCCACCAGCAAGGCATTGCCGGCATCGCGACGCGCAAACAGCAGTTGCTCACCACTGCCCTGCTCCACCCGCAGCCAGGTGCTAAAGGTAAACGCGCCACCGGCATTCACGGCCAGTGACGGGCTGGCCGGCAGCAACAGCGGTTGACCCGTGAGTTGTGCGGCGCGGCCAATCACACCATCGATGCTCGCCGCGGGGGCAGTCTGCGCATGGTTGGCGAAGGCACTGGCATCGCGCGGCGGTGCGCCGTTGGCGCCGTCAAAGTGGTAAACCAGGCTGTAATCGGCATCAAAGGCCAACTGCGCATTGCTGGTGGCCGGCGCTTTCGGGTTGCCGTAGTACATCCACACGTCTTGGCGCTTACCGCCTTCCACCAGCGGCACGTCCACCCAGATCAGCGCCATGCCCATTAGCGGGTCAAAGCTTTCAATCTGGTGGTTGAGCACCGTGTGGTCATCGCTGGCTACGAAGCGGATGTCCGAGCCGTTTTCGTTCACGCCATCAAAGGTGAAATTGCCGGTGTGCAAGCGCACCAATAGCGCGGTGCGCCCCACCGCTTGATTGATCGCTGCACCTTGGGGCGTGGTGTCGATGCTGATTTGTTTGCGGTAGTGCCAATCGTCTTGCCACCAGGCGTTGGCGGTGGCCGGGAGCACTGCGCTCAGGCCGGCGAGAAGGATAAATATCAAGCGGTGCATGAGAAATTACTCCGATCAAAAGGTCGCCTGCACACTGAAGTGCACGCGCGAGTCATGTTTTTGGGTGTTGGGGCCGTCTTTGAGCGGCAAGCCCCAGTCGAGGCTGCCGGACAGCCATTCGCGCAAGGTGGCGCGGGTGCCAAAACCAATGCTGGCCAGGCTGTAATCGGCGTCCTGTTCGGGCAGTGGGTCTTGCAAACTCAACTGCGCGCCCTCGGCGAACAGGTAAAGACGCCACGTATCGACGTAGCCGCCCAAGTCCTTGCCCAAGTACTTGCTTAACGATGGCGTGCGCAGTTCCTGGGAAAACAACACGCCGTCATCGCCGGTGCGCTCCGCCGCCAGGTAGCCGCGCACGCTAGTGGCGCCGCCAGCGGAAAACTGCTCGTTGGACACCAGCGGCCCAGAGGCCAGTTGGAAGCTCAGCTTGCTAGCGGCCTGCCAGTCGCCGGCAACGCTTTGGGTGTAGGTGCTGTCGGCTTTGAACACGGCAAAGCTGGGGTTGGCTTCAAAGCGCTTGGCGCGAAATTCGTCGGCGTCACTGCCGTAACCAAAGAAACTGCGGGTGCCGGCGACGATGCTCAGGCCCAGACCAAACTGCGAGGTTTCGGTGTAGCGAAAGCCGTTGTAGGCCAGGGTGATGGGCGCGTACTTGATTGGCACTTCATCGCTGGAACCGCCAAATTGCAGGGCTTCGTCGAAGTCTTTGAAGTCCACGCCCAGCGACAACGAGTTGGCCCAGATGCCCTGCGTCGGCACGGTGTAAATCAGCGAGGCGCCGTAGGAGTGGCCCTTACCCAATACGTTGCTGCCGCCAATCGTGGCCACGTTGCTGTCGGACTGGTAACCGGACACCTGCACATTCCAGCGCTCACTCAGCGGTGCGTTGTACGAGCCGGACCAGACCTCGGCGTTGTTTCTGTCTTCGGGTGCGGTGAAGTAAGTCAGCGAGGCGGAGTGACCGGCTTGCCACAGGTTGTTGTGCCCGAGGGTGGCCACGGTGCGCAGCTTTTCCGTATCGGCGCTGTAGTCGTTGTTCAGGCCAATGCTGGCCTGCCAGGGATTTTTGTCTTCCACTTGCAGGTCAACGTCCATGGTCCCTGGCCGTTGGCCCTCGCGCACCACCGGCACCACTTGCCGGCCGGGGTTGCGGTTGGCGGTGGCCAACTGGCCTTGTACGGCGGTGAAGTCGGCGACCTTGCCCTCCTCCAGCGCTGGCACTTCCTCCAGCACATTGGCTGGCGAATAGTGCTTGGCACCCACCACGCGCACGCGACCAATCTTGGTTTCGCTGACCTGCAAATAGACGATGCCGCCGTCTACCTGCTGTTCTGGCAGCTCGACAAATACCGACTGATAACCCTTGGCCTGATAACGCTGCTGCAAGGCATCGCGGGCACCTTCGATATCGGCGAGGCTGCGCTGCGGGCCAAGAAACGGGTACACCGATTCCTCAATATCGCGGGCATCCAGCACCGAGTTACCGCGCACGACGTATTCGTTTACATCCACCAGCCGCGCTGGTGTTTCGCCACCCGCCTCGGCTGGCGTCAGCGCCTCCTCGGCCCACAGCACAGGTGCCGCCGCCATCAAGGCCAGCACCAACGCTGTCGGCAAAAAACGCCTGCCGTTGCAATTCCCGTGTGTCACACAACCCCCTCATTCAATCCCGTGATTTGCACCCAGCGCCTGTCGCCAAGCCGCCCGCACAGTGGCGCGCAGCCGTGGTCACGCAGGGCTATGACAAGGTGTTATGGGTGTTTTAAATGGCTCTGCTGCCTGGACAACCAGGTGTGCAACAGGGCGAAATTCAGCGAGAACTCGGGCATATGCATAAGGTCGCCGGAGAACACCTCGCTAACGATGCGCTCAAGCAACTTCACCGCCTGAGGGTTATCCAGCAGCGCGCTGATATCGCGCACAAACACCGAAAACGGCCACACCCGCTGGTTCAGCTCAAGGCCGACAAACCAGCGGAACAGCAAGTTGTAATTAAGCTGTTCGTACAGCTGTTTCTCGCTGGGCAGCGAGTACAACAATTGCAGCAACAAGGCATGCATCAACGCCGGCACCGGCACCTGCATCTGCTGCTCACGCGCCCACTGTTGCAAGGGCTCGGCTGCGGCGTTTAGCAGCTCTTCAATCTGCGGGCGCAGCATCACCAGCGAGTGGCCAGGCGGCACGTAGCTGGACAACTCCTTAAGGGCACTTTGCCAATCGTCCTGGCTGACGATCCACACCCACGGTGCGCCGTAGCGGTACACCGACACCGGCTTTTTGCGTGCGGCTTCTACGATCTTCGACAGGCGCTGATCCAGCTCCTGCATGCCGACTTTCGAGTAACTTTCCATAGAACCCATCGCCCCTGTCCCACCTGGTATCCGCCGCTACATCGCGGCGCAATACGTTGTCCGAGCAACCCTGGCCAAGGCTTTCTGTAAACAGCAATCCTGCGCCGTTGTTGTTTCACACCTCCAAGACCGGGACGGGCGTGCACTACCGAACTTTTGTCATCGAATCTTCATGAACGGGCACGGCAGCACCAAAAATGCAGGCGAAAAAAAAGAGCGACAGTGGCCTGCCGCTCTTTTCCTAGGGTGTGCTGTGCGCACCACCGGATTCACGCAGGCGCAGCACCCCTTACGAGATCACCAGCGTTACAAGGTCAGGTTCCCCCGCTCCTCCGGGGTCAACTGACTGCGCGCCTGCTCATCCAACTGCCCAGCACCCAGCACCCTCACGCTGCCATTGGCTTCATACCCCGGCGCGCGGCTGGCGCCTTCTTGCGACGGTGCCAAGCGCTCATTACCAAAGCCCAGCACCTGCACGCTGAATACCGATGGCATGCGATTACGCGAAGCCGCCTGCTGCTCGCGGGCTACCCCTTCTGCCGCATCGCTGGCCGAAGACGCCGCCGAGCTGGCATTGGTCATTGCGCCGGTATTCACCACCGCGCTAACCGGAACACCGCTGGATTTGCCCTGCACCTGAATGTTGGCCGCGTTCACCACATACAGCGCAGCGATGTTGATATTGCCCGACACGCGAATGCCCGCCTCACCGGCATCGATGGTGCCCAACGGCGCCAACAGGTCGATGTCGCCTGGGGTGATTTCGGCAATCGGATTTAGCGTGGCAATACCAGCCCCGGTACTCGGCACCGATGGCGACAACGTCACGTTGCCCCAGTTGTCGTAAACCCGTTTGGGCGGTGTATACACCAAGGTGGTTTTCGAGCCACGCCCGGCGTTGATATCGCCGGCTGCCGACCAGGCCAGGATGTCGCCACCAAAGGTGGTCATAATCCGGCTCTGGCCCAACAACACACTGCCGTTGCTGAACAGCTGAATATCGCCAGCACCCTGGGTAATCACCCCCGCCGTGGACGGTGGTGCCTCGCCTTCGATACCAAAAATCTGCTGCCCGCCGGGGGTAAGCATCTGGATATCGCCGCCGAAATTGGTGTGCACGCCTGCGCCGCCGTACATGGAAATATCGCCCCCATAGCCCAGCGCGTTGCCTGCTACATCATGGGTTGGGAACAGGCTGGCAATGGCGTTGCGACCGCGCAGGTAGCTGCCCGATCGCGGGCTGCTGTCGTCGTTGTATTCACGGCCACCGGCACGCAGTTCAGCGAAGTACACCTCGCGGGCAAATACCCGTTGTTGCTCGGCGGGCAGCGCGGCGAAATAGCTCAGTGCCTCGTCAGTGCTACCGCTAAAGCCAAACCGTTCACCCAGCCAGAAGGACAGTTCCGCCTCATAGGTTTTCGCTACTTTGCCCGGTTGCTGGGCCAAACCGATGCCCGCGTCAGCCAGGTTGGCGGGGTTCAGGTACTGCTCGGCAAAGCCCAGGTAGTCCGGGCCGTGGGCGCCAACACCGGCTTGCATGACGATGCTCGCGCCGGGACGATTGTCGCCTTGCTTGACCGGACCGAGGCTGGTGACGGCAGCTTTATCTTCCATAAGGATATTGCGCCCGGCGGTGATCTCCAGCGTGCCGGGGCCGGCGACGTTAAAGGTGCTGTACAAAATGTCGCGGCCAGCGGAGACGATGGAGATGTCGGTGGGGTCGTCGTGGATAAACAGGTTACCGGTGCTGAGCCCATTACCGGCGAATTGTTCCTGCGCCTGGCCGGTGAGCTGACCACTGTTGACGATATCGCGGCCGGCCATAATCCAGGCGGGACGTGCCGCTTCATACCAGGTTTCGCCCTCACGCGGCGCTGTGGCGAAGGAGATGATTTCGCCGGTGCGCAAACCGACGATATCGCCGGTTAACGCATAGAAGCGTGCCGGTTGCTCCGCGCCGCGGTAATCCCCCGTTGTGCCGGTACCGCCGAAGGCAAACAGCCCCCTGCCCACCACAGCACTGTTGGCAAAACCCAACATACGTGCGCCGGCCAAATCGCCGTGTAGCGCGGCGAACTCATCGACGTAATAGAACGCCGGGTTCTCTGGGGTGGCCAAGTTGCTAACGGGCGCATTGGAGGGCGATACGGCGTAGCCGCCGGCATAAATCGAGTCCCCCGCCAGGAACTCCAGTTGCGCCTGGCTACCCGGTGCTAACAACAGCGAATGGGTGATATCGACCAGTGCCTGGCGCGACGCAGGGCCGTAGTAAAGACTGCCACCTGGCGCCGTGGCACGCAGTATCGAGGGGTAGACAAAACGACCGTCCGTGGCGGAAAAATCCTTGTCGGCGCGTGCCGATGGCGTGCTACTTCCCGAGCTGAGTTCTGCGGCTTGGGTAGACGGTGTGAGGTTTCCACCTGCCGCGAACAGGTCGATGGCGGTTCGCTCGGTCCACAGGCTAAACCATGAGTACCCCGCGCCCACCTGATCATTACCCAGGTCTACAGTCACGCTGCCGAGCGCTTTTACCCGGCCTGGGTCTACCGCTGCGCCCAGCACCAAATCTCCCCGAGCGTTCAGGCTTACCGTGGCGTCGCCGGGTACCAGGGTCAGCCCGCCCGTAGCGTTGGCTTTAGTCGCGGTAAAGGGGTCGTAGGCCCGAGCCTCACGAGGGTCCTGTTGTTCAGCGAGTGGGCCGTAGACCAGCTCGATGCCGCCAAACGAACCCGCGCTGGCGCGCAGCGCACCCCGCAGGTTGGTCAGGCTGCCGTTCAGGTCATGGCGGGTAGCACCCGACGCGCCACCGTCGGCGAAAAACTCTCTGGCGTCTTGCGAGGGATTGAGCGCACCGCCAATACGCAGGTTCAAGTCACCACCGCCGGTGAGCTGCAGCTGGCCATCGACCATGCGGCCGGTGGAACCCACGGCCAGTACCAAACCCTGGCTACGGGTTGCCTCAACATCGCGGCGATCGCCGCGGGGCGTCAGCATGCCGGCATCACCGCCGACCAATACGTCAACGTTACCGCCACCCAAGGTGCCAACCCCGGTAAAACCGGTTAGCACCGGGGAGTTGCCATCAGCGGCATAGGTGCCGAAGTTGATCCACCAGGCTACCGCGGTATCGTCGCCATTGCCTTGGCGCCACAGCCAGTTGCTACTGCTGGCACTTTCAACCTGGCTTGGCTCTGCGGGGTTATTAGCCGACTGTTTGCGACCGATGAGGTCGCCGGTCAAATCGCCGCCTACCGACAACAACAGATTGCCGCCGTGCTCCGGGTACCAGGCGCGATACAGACTCTCTGTACCGCCGTTGACCAGGGCTTCGTAAATGCTGTCACCCTTGCCCAGCACCGAGTCACTGGCGGCGCCGGCGTTGTTCAGCGCTACGCCACGCGGCAGATTGAAGCCCGCCGAGTCCGCCAGGCTCAACGACGACGTGCCAGCGGTGTAAATGCCATACAGCGACTGCATGCTGAAGTCGTTGGCGCTGATCAGGTCCAGATCGCCTGTGCCGGTGCGCAGCACACTGAAGCTTTTGGTGGCCACCTCGTAGGTCGGCTCCCCGCCCTCGGCGGCCACGCAGAAGCCCTCGCCCCAGCTGCATAAGTCGTCAACGGTGACACCAAAGATTGCCGCGGCCTCCTCGGCCGACATGCCTGCATCGATACCCAGTTGGCTGGCGGCGTCTTCGCTCATGACCAGCGCAGCCTTAGCCAACATGCCGTAGTGGGTGTCGGCCACGGTCATTCGACCGTGCTCGGCAGACGGATTGATCAGGCGGCTGTCGGCGGCCTCCAGGTCGGCGCCGGCAACGGCCCGTAATGACCAGGACTGCGAACCTTCGGCGAGCATGGGCGCAATGGCCCAGTTGCGGCCCTTGCCGTCACCGCCACGCAGGTTGATTTGCGCCACACCGTCCGCCAGTTTCACATCGGTGCCGGCGGGAATCAGCGCGCCCACCGGCAATGACAAGGCGCCGGCCTGCGCCACGGTGCTGGGGTTGTTGACGTCATAGGTGGCCGATGGGCGCGAAGGCAGCGCCACGCCTTTAGGCCATATGAGGTTGTTCAAGGCGGTGTCGCCAATCAGCAGGGAGCCGGCGTCCAGGATCATTCCGGCGTCCACATTCAGATCGGTGCTAATACGCGTGCCTGCGGCGTAGGCCACGCTGCCGTCACTGTTGCGGATAGTGGCGGCCAACACGGTACCGGCCGGCACCACCATGGCCTCGGCAAGCTCGCCGGCCACTGGCAAACGGGTGCCGGCCGCCAGGGTGATGGTTTGCAACGGCAGGTCGAAGTTAAGCACCACGCCGGACAAGTAAGTGGTGCCGTCCTGCAGCTCAATGCCCGCTCGTGGCACCACGACATCGCCGTTGAACAGTTGCTTGCCTGGTGTCAGCACCCAGCCCTCGTCATCTGGCATGTCCGGCGGCGGCGCGAAACCGTCGTTGATGCTGCCATACACGCTTAAATCGCCACCGGCACGCAGTACCAGGCTGCCCACTTCACCGGAACCGTAGACGGCGGTTTTTGCTGTGAGCGGATTGAGACTGGCGTAGCGGTAGCCGGACAGGTCCAGGTCGCCCTGCACCACCAAGTCGCCATCTGCCGTAGCGCTAACAATTTCTACGCCTGGGCGCAGGTGGAAAACGTCGTTGTAGGTGGCGTTGTTAAGCCCGGCCAGTTTGCCGTTGAGCAACGCGCTGTTGCCCAGGGCGTTGTCGATAAAGTCGACGTTGGCGGCGTGGATGGCGTTGAGGTAGCCCTGGTCGATCACTTGATATGGCCGGCCGCTGGCTGCTGGGTCCGTACCGTAGGCCGCGTCGTCATAACGCTGCACGCCATTGAGCGTGATTAGCTTGGCGCCCTGAATGTTCAGGTTGCCGCTGGCATCGATGGCGATGTCTCCCGCCGTGGCGCCACCCAGGCGCGGTGCATTGAGTTCCAGGGTGCCACGCGCCTTACCGTCGTGGCCGAGGGTGCTGGCGGTGCCGTGGCGCAGGTCGATGCGCGCGTCGTTGGCCAGGGTCAGCAAGCCATCGCCGGAGCTGAGTTCAACCATGGCGCGGTTGGGCGAGTCGATGATCTGGCCATAGCTGTCCACGCGTAACACGCTGCCGTGGGCGTCCAGTAGCGCAGTGCTGCCAATGGTCAGCCCCTGTTTGCCCGCCAAGCGAATGTTGCCGACCCGCTCACCGCTGGCATCAATGGTGCCGTTGACAGTCAGTTGGCCGCCGTCCACCGACACGCTGACTTCGCCGGCCTTGAGGCCGTCGCCAATCACCAAGTCGCCCCGTTTAAGCTGGAAGCTACGGGCGCCGAATACCTGGCCTTGGTTCAGGCGCTGGTTAAGGGCGGCAAAGTCGTCGCTCAGGCTGCCAGCGCCCAGGTGCTGGGCGCGAATATCAATACTGGCGGCCTTGTACGGCACAGCGGTGCCGCCCGCATCGTAATAACCGCTGCTGCTGCCGAGGATGCTGCCGGCCAAATCGACCGTACCGGCCGCGGCTGCCAGCGCCGTCGCCTTGAGCGTGCCGCCTTGGTTATTGACTGCGGACAGGTCGATGAGCGAACCGGCTGCCTGGCGAATATCGCCGTTGCGACTTTGCAGAATCAGGTCGCCGCCCCAGCTGTATTTGTTCACATCGTTGAACGTGACCGTGCGCCCGGCCAGGTCAATGCGTGAGGCGGCGCTAAGGGTCAGGTCGTCTTCGGCACTGAGGGTGAGCTTGCCGCTGGGCAGCAGCACATTGCCGTCGACGTTTAGGGTCTTGCCGTTGAGCGCCAGTTCGGCACCCAGGCTGTCGGCGGTAACGGCCGCCGGGGTGCTGCCAGCCGGCGCGCGAACCGTAAGGCTGCCACCGGCAGTGATGCGGTTGACCGAACCGGCCTCGCCAGTCAGCAAGGGGGTCAGAATATTCAAGTTGCCGCCGCTGTACTGGAAGCCCTTGCCGGTGATGTATTCGCCTTGGCTCTGGTACACCGAGAGGCCACCTTTGCGGTTGGCGGTGACCCGTTCGCTGGCATTCAGGTTGACGTTGGCAAAGCCAAGGGCCAGACGTTCATAGGCCTTGTCGGTGGCGGCGTCGGTATTGGCCGCATAGCCAAACTCGATGCGCTCGGCGTCAATCTGCAAGTTACCGGAGCCGGTACCGGCGCCATCGGCGATCACTGCACCCGCCCGGTTTTGCGCCCCGTTCCAGATCAGGTTTTTGGTGTGAATACGGGCGATGTCGCCGCTATCACCCTTGCCGTAAATGGCTGGAGTGGTCAGTACCAACTCGTTGAGCCGGGAAATACCGCTGACGGCATCGAACGTATCGAGGCTGGCATCGCCATAGAAATTCAGCGAATCACGCGCGCCCAGCACCAGGGTTTCCAAGGCCGGGGCACCAACGCTGGTATCGCCGCGCAGCAAGCGGTCGAGCACTTGCTGGTTGAGGGTCAGGCCACTGGGCAACAGGTTGCGCACGGCCAAATCAGCCAGGGTGTCGGCGCTACCGACGTTGATGCCGCCCACCGCCAAGGTCAGGTTGCGGGTGCCGTAACGCACCGCGTCACTGAGCTCAAAACTATTGTCGGTGGCGGTAGCGATGGTGCCTTCGGAAAACAGGCCAGTGGTGCCAGTGCATACCGTGTCGCACACGCCGATACGAATACTGCCCGGCGCCACTTCAGGCGCTTGCGAGTCGTGCGCAGACGGCGCGAGCATATTCAGGTAGCCATTGGAAACTGCCAGCACGCTATTCAGGCCAGGCTGGTAGATATAGCCATCGCGCGAGTCACGGGCGACAGGGCCCATGCCCAGGGTATTGATCGACGCACCCTGTTCAACGGTAATGCCGCCGTTGATACCGGAGGTCACCAAAAACACCTCCGGCGCCCGCAGCAGTGCGCCGCTGCGCAACACCAGGTTTTCGGTGGTACTGGTATTGCCACGGCCATCACCGAACTGCAGGAAGTTACCGCCCTGGCCATATTTGGCCACTGCCGTACCGCCGATATACAGACTCGAAGCGCCGATGGCATTGACCATATCGTCGGTCAAGGTAACGCCATCGAACCCGGCAGTGGCGCTGTCGCCGGCCTTGATAATCTCGATGCTGCCCGTACGGAAAAGACTCAACGTGGTGGTGCTGCCACGGCCATCGTCTGCGACGTTTTTGCGTAATTCCCCGGCAAAACTAAAGCTCGCCTGGCCTGCGGGATTGCGGTCGAACTTGACGTTGAAGGCTTTGGCATCCTGGGGCAACAACGCCGCCGGTACGCCCAGGCGTGCGGCGTCGGCCAGGGCGAACTGGCTGAAACTGGTTTCGTTGTATTGCGAGTAGCGCCGCAGCACATCACCAGAGGTCACGATCAGTTGGCTGGCCAGGCTGTCACGCACACCGGTGCCGGCGATGCCCAGCGTACCCGCCGTCGACCACGAGCCATTGCGCATGGCCTGGGTCGGCACCAGACCGCCCTGCCCAGCCAGGCCATTGACCTCAACGCGGAACGCCCCCGGCATCAATGCATAGGTAGACGGCATCAAGGTATAGGTGCCGGCCGGCAGCCCCGGAACGCCCGCGCCAATGGTGACTTGTTGGCCCACCAAGGGCGCCACTGCCCCGGCCTCGCCATTGAGCGGCGCATAGCCGCTTTGCACGCCCGGCACGATGGCATATACCGGGTTACTGGCCAGGGCCGGCAGCAGGAAACCATCAGCGCCAAACTGCACCAAGGGGTTATAGCGCGCATCGGTGGAGCCGCCACGGCCTGAGATAAAACCCGCGCCAATCAGTTCGCCACCGCCGGACACATCCACCACCGCACCGGCGTCTACGGAAATACGTTCACCCACCAGCTCAACTTTACCGGGCATGCCACTGAGGGCCGTGGTGCTCAGCAGGTTTTTATCGATGGCAACGCCATCAAACACATAAGACTTACCATCCACCGTGCCGCCATACGGCATAACCAACCCGGAACCGCTCACGGAAGTCAGGCTTCCCGGCAACAGCTGCACGGTACTGGCGAGCGCTGTGCCGTTGGCGCTTTGCCCAAGGACCAGATCGCCCAGAGGCGCCCGCAGTACACCGCCCTGGTTGATGACATCGGCAAACAGCGAGAGTTTGCCGAACGCCGAATACGGCACGCTGGGTGTCGCACTGCCGCTGCGCCCGATATCCACGCGGGGGGCATAGAGGGCGGCGGAGGCACCGGTGGTTGGGTAGATCTGCGCCGCGGTCAGCGTCAAGGGTGTCGGTGTGGTAAGGGTTGTCGTAGGGTTAAGCGAGGTACTTTTCACCAAGCGCATATCGCCCTGGCTGGTCAGCCCAACCGCAGCGAAGGCACGCCGATCAACAACGGAGGTCAGGCCGTTTTCCATGCCAATACTGCCACGGGCGCCCACGCGCACCAGGTCACGAATATCCATGATGCCGCTGGCCATTAAATTGAATTGGCCGGCTGCGTTTTGCTCTGAGGTGCCCGTGCGAATCGCCGTGGAGGACGTGCCGCTGTCCGTTACGCCCACTTCCTTTGAACCGGCCAAGCGCACGTAATTAGCGGTCAAATTAACCACGCTGTTGGCCGCTGCCGTATCGGCCAGGGCCAAGGCGCCCGCATACAGATAAAGGCTGTTGGCCAGGGAAAGATCGACATTGCCGGCAAAACTGATCAGGCCATCACTGTGCAACGCCAGGTTGGCAAAACCCCCTTGCTGCACCTGGTCGGCCGAGAGTCGCCCGTGACCATATTGCAGCTCACCCGCAACCGTATCCGGCGTAGCACCTGTGGACAATGCAGGGCCGGCCGACTGGCTGATCAGCAGTTCCTGGGCCTGACGCACGCTGTCGGGTAGTGACGAGTTGTTCTGCACCACGGTGCTGCCAAGGGAAACCGCCAGGGTGCCGCCAGAGGCACCGACGCCGCCGGCATTGGCTTTAAGTGTGCCATCCAGATACAGCCCGCTGCTGGAGGCAAGGGCGATGCTGCCGCCATGGCTGGTGACCTGGGTTGGGTCTTGGCCAGGAACATCCAACGTGGCCTGGGCGCCAGAGGCGTCCAACAGCGCCCCCTGGCGAATCACTACAAAACCGCCGCCCACGCTTTTTACCGAGCCATCGGCGTGGTTGATCTCGCCACCGATCACAATGCTGCCGCCATTGCCTACGTGGCCATAGCGGCTACCGCGCGCATCTACGGCGGTCACGGCGCGGCCGGCAACATCCAACACCGCCTGCTCGCCGACCCAGATAGAGCGGTAGTTGTCCGCCCGGTCGCTGCCGGCAGCGGTGGCACCGCCCAAGGTTATACGCCCACCCCAGGCATTCAGGGTGCCGTCCACCGTCAACTGGCCGACGCTACTTAAGTTGATCGCCTGCCCTGGGTCGACGTTGATCACCGCGCCCTTGCCCACCGATAAACCGGTGGTTGCCAGGTCCGCCCCTTGGCTGGTGCTGTTGCCCGCCTGCAAGGACAGGCTGGCGCCCTGACGCTGAGTCAGCACGCCTTTGCTCGCGTCTTCGGTGTACAGCACCGGCGTCCAACTTTCCAAGGCTGTGCTCGCTGCGCCGCCGCTGGCCAAGGCAGTGGCAGCCTGGCCCTGGCGATAGACCGGCATGCTCACGTTCACCTGGGTGCCTTCGGCCACCTCTACGCCGCCCTTGCCAATCACGTTGTAGGCGGAAAAACCCTTGTTAAAGAAATCGCCGCCCAGCAGCAACGTGCCAGGTGCTGCGGTGGTGGCGCTATCGCTGATCAGCACCTTGCCCACTTGCAGCTCCAGCGTGCCGCCGCCCTTTACACCCTGACCACGAAGCACACCGCCCAGGCTCAACTCGCCGCTACGGGCGCTCAACGCCAGATTGCCGCCTTTGCCGCCCTGGAACTTGCCGGAACTGAGCAGCGCCGCTCCCGAGGACACATCCATCACACTGTCGGTTCCCAGCGTCACGGCACCGTTGCTACGCACCGCCACGCTGCCGCCATTCTGGTACGGCAGGTTGGCGATGTTGCTGGCATCGCGCTGCAGATTGCTCCACAAGCCGCTGGCGTCCAGGCGCACGCCATCGGCGACATCGACTCTAGAAACGCCACTCACTGGGTTAAGACCAATGGCCACCTGGCCATTAACGCCAATCTGGGTGAACTCATCGCCAATCTGGATCGCCCCACCATGGGCGGTGATATCGGCGTTTACGCTGACCTGCGGGCCAAATAGGCTGACGGTGCCAGCCGAGGCTACCTGCAACGCGCCACTAACCTGAATGCTATCGCTGGCCGCCACCTTGAGGGCGCCCAGCTTGAAACCGCTCAGTTGGTTACTGTCCAGATACAGGCTGCCTTGGCGATCTGCCGGCAATGCACCTGTCAGGTCCAGGCCGTTGGCAATGCTGGCCGCCCCTTCACCGATAACCACGTTTTTCAGGGTGTCCGCCGTGGCGCCAAGGGCGTATTCCAGCTTGCCGCTTTCTTTGACGTAGTACGGCAGGTACGAGCCGACCACCAACTGCCCGCCACGGGCCACGGCTTTCTGCGACTGGTTATAGCCATCCAGCCCGGCTTGGGCGGCCTGGGTCTGGCGGTCGCCCTGGAAGGTATCGCTGGCCAGGGTGCCTTCCAGCACCGCATTGCGGGTGCCGATTATCACTGTGCCGGCATCGCGGCCCACGGTGTAACCGGCCTCTTTGCGCGAGCGCGGGGCGATCAGCGGGTTGTAGTAATACTGGGTTTGCCCCCAGCGTTCAGTGGTGTCTTCATAGCCCTTGTAAATGCCGGTGTAGAGCAGATCGCCAGGGGCGCTATTGAGTTCGTACAAGCGGCCATCGGCGCCCTTGAGCCAGGTCTGTTTGACCGTGCCGCTTTGCACGTCGAGCGTGCCGCCGGACACGTTGATCTGTGAACCCGCTTGGGTCACCACGTCTTCGCCGGTAAAGGTCACCGTGCCGCCCTGGGCCATCCATTCAGCGGCTGTGTGCCCCTGAGTCCCCAGGTAGCCGCTGACTTCCAGCAGGCCGCCCGCGGTGTACCAGCGGTCGGTGGCATAGCCGTTGGTTCCAGCTGGCACAAACACCAGTTCGCGCACATCCACCCAGACATCGTTGTTGCTTAACCCGCCCTCGTCACGGTTGCCGGCGGCGTCACGCTGTTCATTGCCCTGGATATTGACCTTGATGCTGTTGGCTTCCATGGCCACCTGCACGCCTGTGGCGCCAGACACATCAATCACCGCGCCATCGCGCACCAGGCTTCGGGTGCCGGCATTCACCGCCACCTGGCCGCCAGTGGCGAGGGTGATGGAGCCCTTTTGAAAGTCGACGCTGCCGGCGCTGTCGATCTGTACCAGCGAGAGGTCGCGGCGGTAAGTGTCGGCGGGGATCACCTTACCGTCCTGGCTAACGGCGGGCTTAAGCAAACTGTCGCGCTGGCTATCCAGCGCCGTGGCACTGGCATCCAGCAAAATCGCGGTGGTGCTGCCCTCACCCAGGGTCACAGCGGCATCGCTGCCACGGGCCGTCAGGTGCACGGTGCCACGGGTGTCTGCCGAGGTGCTGGCTAGTGCTACGCCGTTTTGCTGCACCTGGTTGCCGGTCAGGGTGACGTCGCCGCTGGCGGCCAACAGCAAACCACTGTTGGTGACTAAGCCGGCGCCAGTGCCGCCATCCTGGTTGGCCGTGACTTCATTACCGCGCGTGGTGGAGGTCGAATTACCGTCGGTGCTATAGCCCTTTTTGATGGTAAAGCTGTCGCCGGCAGCCAATACCGTCTGCCCCCGCGCGGTGCTGATGGTGCCAGCGTTACTCACGCTTTTACCCAGCAGCAACACATAGCCGCCACCGGCAGTCGACGAGCCCGGGGCTGCCGTCGAGATCTGCGCCCCCTGCTCCACCCGAATGGCGCCTTGGGCATTGGTAAAACTTGGCGAGACGGCGTTGTACAGGCCAGCGGTTTTAAATTGCTCGTCGCTGAAATCGGTGGCGGCGGCCACCAAATTGCGCACGTTCACCTGGCTACTGCCGCTAAACACCACGCCGTTATTGTTGATGATCATCACCGTGCCATCGGCCTTGATCTGGCCCTGAATCTGGCTGGGCGCGGTGCTGTTATTAACCTTGTTTAGGGCAGCCCAGTTAGCGTCCTGCTGAAACGCCAGGGTGGTATCACGGCCGATGTTGAAGGTGTCCCAATTGAGGATGGCTTTGTCGGCGGTCTGCTTGATCGACACCAGCACCTTGCCATTGGCATCGGTTTGCACCGGGCCATCGGCATTTACAAACAGCGGCTTGCCGTCCGGGCCAATCACCGCATTCAAACCATTGCTGCCCAAGCCGTTGTGAATGGTCTGCGGCACGCCAAAGCTGGCAGCACGGCCAGCGGCCTGCGCGGCTTGGCTAGCGGCGATGGCCGCTACGGTGCTGTTCATATTCGCCAGCGAACGGCCCAACTGTTGCTGCACGCGCTGCTGTTGCGCCAACGGTGGCGGCGTGCCGGGGCGCGGGGCGCTGGGGCTGGCCGGGCCGGCTGCCTGCGCCGCGCCTTTAGCCGCAAACCAGCCCGAACTGAAACTAGTCGCCGCCTGCGCACTGTTGGCCAGCAGCAACAAGGCAATGGCCTGAGCAATGGGCTTCAAACGTAGGACAGGTGCAGAGTCGGCAGAACGGCTAGCGGCTTTAGTAGGCTGGGAACGCATCACTACGGATCCTTTTTGCGCGGGGGCGAAAATTCGGTAGCGCCCTCCAAGCGAGGTACGCACATGACTACTCCCAAGGCTGTTTCAAACAGTCGCGACCGAACTTTTGTCACGCAATGTTCATCTGCCAGGAAGGTAGCTGAAATGAAAAACCGGCAATGGCGCAGGGCCATTGCCGGTTCGTGTAGCGAACCCGTGGTTAGGGTTTAGAGCGGACGACCAATGCCGTTGCAAGCAGTGGTGTTACCAACCGACAGGGAGTTGGTGGAGGTCCAGAAGGTGTTGCGAATAGCCACTTTCCAGGTGTCGGTGACCGGGATCAGCTTGGCCGCGATAATGGCGTTGTCGTTGTTGCTGGCATCGTTCACGGTGTAGTGACGGTCGATGAATGCACGGATTTTCGAGGTATCGGTGCTGTCTTTGTAGCACTGGTTGAAGTTCAGAAAGGTGTAGCCAACGATGCTGTAACCCGACGTTGGGTTAGGCAGAACTTTGGCCCAGTTTTCTGGCAGACCACGATCAGCAACGGCCGGAGGAGCAATAGTGCTCAGGGCAGTCGTTACGTTACCAACGGTAGGCAGGTTGCCGTTAACCCGAGCGACCACGGCGTTGCTGGTGGCGTTAACGTCTTCTGGGCCTACGTAGCCGATGGCGCCTTCAGTGCTTGCTACGGTGCTGGCCATCAATGGGCTGCTGGCTACGGCAACAGCGCCGGCGGGTACACCGCCAACAGCGGCGGAGGTGAAGGTGCTGCTAACACCAAACTGACCCGAGCATTGGCTGTTCAGGTGACGGGTGAAAATTTCTGAAGTGCCGCTGCTACCGCTGCGATACACCACAGTGATTGGGCCAGAGGCGCTGCTGATTGCGCTCCAATCGGTGATGGTGCCGGCAAAGATGCCACACAGCTGAGCACTGGTCAGGTTCAGGGTGGTGACGCCGGTTTTTTTGTACGGAACAGTTACCGAAGTGGCTTCAGCAGGGATCTGAATGATCGGGCCCCAGTTGGCAGCGCTGGTAGTCGGCACAGCAGGCGATTGGTGAGCGGCGCGGTAGGTGCTCAGTTCGGTGGCGGAGAGAATCGAATCGCTACCGGCATAGTCAACGGTCACAGCCGTTGGGTAGACCTGAGTAGGGGCTGTGGTCGAAACACCGTCAACATCCCACACCAACAGGTTGGAGTTGTTGGTCAGAAACGAAGTTTTACCGCCGCCGCTGCCAATACCCACATAGTTGTCAAAACCAGCCAGCGGCGATGCGCCGTTGAGAATGCCGTCCGCAGCGGCTACGGAACCGGTATCAGGTACGCCATACAGACCTTGTGGCAGGGTGGCACCGCCACCGACAACAGCGGCCATGGCTTGGGCAGAGCAAAGGCCGGCGACGACCATGGAAACGGCGAGAACATTGCGCTTAAACATGAAGAATCTCCTTTCATCGTGTTTGGACGTTGGTAGTTCACTTGTGCTTCTTGTCAGGCCCCTCCCCGAGCTGACTTCCGGTGCTCGTCGCTGGGTGTGGCCACGGGTAAGAAACTCTCAATTTCCGGTGACAGAGAAAGGAAAAAAACACGGGTGTTTGCGCTGGATTTTTCTAATTATTCTCGGGGGTTACCGACATGTTTCTGACATGTCGATCAGCAAATTAGGAACGTGAAAACCCTTTGCAGGCACCCTCCCCCGCGCGCTGCCGTGTGTAGCCCGGTGCATGACTGAACGGTGAACCCGAGTGGCGCTCTGGTGCGTCACTGAAGGGGGAATAAAAACCGTCGTCCCCGCAGAGGCGGGACCCAGGCGTGGCGATATACCCACCAAAGGTACCGCCTGCGCGATTCTGGATTCCCGCCTACGCGGGAATGACGGTGGCCTTTTAGATGACGGTGCAGGTGCAGGACGTAGGTTGGGTTGAGCCGCAGGCGAAGCCCAGCGGGGTGCTAAGTGGATGGAGGTGTTGGGCTTCGCATTGCTCAGCCCAACCTACGGTGCGAGTTGCGTTCGCCGGGTAATCGCTTGGTGCGCACAGCACACCCTACAAAGGCGCTTGCTTGCTACTGCACCAACTGGTTGATCTCGATAATGGGCAGCAGCACGGCCATGACGATGGTTAACACCACCCCACCCATGATCACGATCATCAGCGGTTCCAGCAGCGCAGTCATGCCCATGGCACGGCGTTCGATGTCGCGGGACAAGGTTTGTGCGGCGCGTTCTAACATCGGCGGCAGCGCGCCGGTTTTTTCGCCGCTGGCGATCAGGTGAATCAGGATCGGCGGGAATACTTTGCCCACCCGCAGCGCGTTGGCCAAGCCCACGCCTTCGCGCACCCGCAAGGTGGCATCGGCCACGCACAGGGCCAGGCGGTCGTTGGCCAGGGTTTGCCGGGCGGCATCCAGGGCGCGCAACAGCGGCACACCAGCGCTGCCAAGAATGGCCAAGGTGGAGGCAAACCGCGCGGTGTTGACCCCCAACACAAACCGCCCAATCAGCGGCAGTTGCAGCACGCGGCTATGCCAGCCCAGGCGCGCATTGGCGTCGCGCAGATACAGCCGCCAGCCCCACCAGCTACCGGCGATGCCGATACCGCACAGCCAACCCCAGGCGCGCAAAAAGTCACTGGATTGCAGCATCACCCGCGTGAGTGCCGGCAGGTCTTGGCGGGCTTGGGAAAAGGCGCTGACCACCTGGGGCACGACAAAACCCAAGAGGAAAATAACGATAACGATGGACACCACGCCGACCACTGCTGGGTAGATAAACGCGGTGAGAATTTTGCCACGCAGGTTGTTGCGCTCTTCGATGTAGTCGGCCAGCCGTTCCATCACTTGGGCCAAGTCGCCAGACTCTTCGCCGGCAGCAATCAATGCGCGGTAAATCTCCGGAAAATCTCGTGGCCGCGCCGCCAGCGCTTCGGCTAGGCGCATGCCATTGCGAACGTCACCGCGTACGGCGCCCAAGGTTTCGGCGATATGTTTTTTCTCGGCCTGGTCGACGGTGGCGGACAGCGCGGCTTCCAACGGCAAGCTGGCGCCCAGCAGGCTGGCCAGCTGCCGGGTTGCCCAAGCCAGGTCGCTGTCGGACAGTTTGGGGGTGAACAGGCCCGAGCCTGCGCCCGTGCTGCTCTGTTGTTGCTCGTCGATGCTAAGCGGGGTTAGCCCACGGCTGCGTAGTTCGCCCATGGCGCTGCGGGCGTTGTCGGCCTCCAGGGTGCCCTGTTCGATTTGGCCCAGGGCATCGGCAGCTTCAAAGCGGAAACGGATCATCAGGCGTCCCGGGTCACACGCAAGATTTCTTCACGGGCGGTGGAGCCGCTGCGCACCCAGCGTTCGCCGTCTTCGCGCATGGTCAACATGCCGGCTTTCTGCGCGCTGATACGCAGCGCTTGTTCGGCTTCGCCTGCGTGAATTAATCGGCGTACGTCGTCGTTGACCACAAACAATTCGTGGATGCCGGTGCGGCCGCTGTAGCCCGTTTGGTTGCAGCGTGGGCAGCCGTGGGGGCGCCATTCACCGGGGGCGTTTTCATCGGCTTGTTTGCAGTCAGGGCATAGCCGCCGTACTAAACGCTGGGCCAATACGCCCAGCAACGACGACGCCAACAGAAACGGCTCAACACCAATATCGGTCAGGCGGGTTACCGCTGAGACGGCGTCGTTGGTGTGCAACGTGGCCAATACCAAGTGCCCAGTCAGCGAGGCCTGCACGGCAATCTGCGCGGTTTCCTGGTCGCGGATTTCGCCGATCATGATCACGTCCGGGTCTTGGCGCAGGATGGCGCGCAGGGCCAGGCCAAAGGTCATGTCGATGCGCGCGTTAACCTGGATCTGGCTGATGCCAGGCAAGTCGTATTCCACCGGGTCTTCAACGGTGAGGATATTGCTTGTGCTGGCATCCAGCCGCGCCAACGCCGCATACAGCGTGGTGGTTTTGCCGCTGCCGGTGGGCCCGGTGACCAGCACAATGCCGTGGGGTTGGCGTATCAGTTGGTCGAGTTGGCTGAGCACGGCTGGGGCCATGCCGAGGGTTTCCAGTTGCAGGCGCCCGGCCTGTTTATCCAGCAAGCGCATCACCACCCGCTCGCCGTGGCCGGTGGGCACGGTGGAGACGCGCACATCGATGGGCCGGCCCGCCACTCGCAACGCGATGCGCCCGTCCTGGGGCATGCGTTTTTCGGCGATATCCAGTTGCGCCATGATCTTGATCCGCGACACCAGCGCCGCATGCAAGGCTTTGCGCGGCGCCACTACATCACGCAGCGCACCGTCGACGCGGTAGCGCACCACCGAGTGAGTTTCAAAGGGTTCGATATGGATATCGCTGGCTTCGTCGCGCGCGGCTTGGGTAAGCAAGGCGTTGATCATGCGGATGACTGGGGCGCCGCCTTCGTCGTCGAGCAGGTCGGTGACTTCGGGGATGTCCTGCATCAGGCGGTCGAGGTCGACTTCGTTTTCCGCCGCACCAACGATGGCCGCAGCACTGCCGGTGTCGGCGTAGGCGCTGGTGAGCAGCGCTTCCAGTTCTTCATCGCGCACCCGTTGCAACGGCGTAGGGCCATAACGGCGGCGTACTTCATTGATCGCCCAACCCGGCGTCGCAGCGCTGACCAGCAGCACACTGCCCTCCTCCCCTGGTTTGAGTAGCAGGCGTTGCGCCTTGGCCCAGGCGTAGGGCAACAGCGTGGGGGGCAAAGGGGCATTCATGGCTGTTCTCCCGGCGCCAGCGGCACGGCACGAATGGCGGCGCGCGGTTGCCCGTTAAGGGGCAGCGGCCTTACGTTCAGCGGCATGGCCTGCTCAGCCGGCGGCAATTGCGGCGCCTGCATATCGGTGAGCGGCCATTTGTGTTCGGGCTGCAGGTTGCCTTGGGCGCGGCGGATAAAGTCATAGCGGTTGAGGGTGATGCTGCGGCCGACGTTGTTGTCGCGAATGATGTAGGGGCGCAGAAATACCATCAGGTTGGTTTTGGTCCGCGAGCGGCGGTCGTTGCGAAACAGCGCGCCAATGCCGGGAATACTGCCCAGCCCAGGAATGGCATCCGAGCTTTCGATAAAGCCGTCTTGCAGCAGGCCGCCAAGCACCATGATCTGCCCGTCGTCCAGGAGAATGCTGGTGTCGATGGCGCGCTTATTGGTCACCGTGCCGGTGTCGCTGGAAGCACGGGTGTCGACGCTGCTGACCTCCTGGTAAATATCCAATTTCACCGTGCCGCCTTCGGAAATTTGCGGGCGCACGTTTAGGCGTAAACCGACCTCTTCGCGCTCGATGGTCTGGAACGGGTTATTGCTGCTACTGCCGCCCGTGGTGACATAGCTGCCGGTAACAAACGGGATGGTCTGGCCGACAAATATGCTCGCCGCTTCGTTGTCTAGGGTCAGCAGGTTGGGTGTGGACAACACATTGGTGCCGCCTTTGCTTTTCAGCGCGCGGGCCAACACTTTCAGGTCGAGCACCTCGCCGATACCGGGGATATTCACCACGCCCGACACCTTGCCAATGCTCAAGCCGCCCGGCAGTGCGTCGATGCTGCTGGTGGCCGCAGTATTGATGCCGGCGCCGCCCAGATTGGCGCCACCGATCCAGCCATTGCCGGCCAGGTTGCCGGATTGCCACTGAATGCCGAATTCGCTGGCATCGTCTTCGCTGACTTCAACGATCAAGCTCTCGATCACCACTTGGGCGCGGCGCTGGTCGAGCAGATCGATCACTTCGCGCAGGTTGCGGTACAGCGGATCGGGCGCGGAAATCAGCAAGGTGTTGGTGGTGGTGTCGGCCTGCACCGTGACGCCTCCAGCAGAAAAGGCCACCGCGCTTTCGCCGGTTTGTTGGCCGCTTTGGCTAGTCAAGGTTTGCAGGCCGCCAGTTGTACCGTTGGCGTTTTGTTGGCTGCTATTTGAGGTGCTGCTGTTGCTGGTTGTGCCGCTCTGCCCAGTGGCGCCGGGGCCGCCCAGCCCGCCGCCATTGAGCATGGCCCGCGCGCCGTCAGTAGACGCGCCGGCCATTTCTCCTTCGCCGGTGAGCAAGCCGCGCAAGGCTTGCGCCAGCTTGTTGGCCTGGGCGTTGCGCAGGTACACCACATGCAGGTTGCTGGGGTTGTTTTGGGCGTTGTCGAGTTTGTAGATCAGCTGCCGGGCCAGCTCGGTGCGCTCGGGGCTGCCGGTGCGCAAGATGATGCTGTTGGAACGTGGGTCGCCAATCACCGAAACCTTTTGCGTGGCATCGGCGCCCTGCACATCGAGCAGCTCGGAGACCATGCTGGCGATGTCAGCGGCAATGCCGTTTTGCACCGGCACCACATCGGTGTCGATGGCGCCGGGGGTGTCGATATTGGCGATGATTTGCGCCACGCGCTTGAGGTTTTCCGCATAGTCGGTGACCACTACGGTGTTGTTGCCGGGGTAGGCGTTGATCGGGTTATTGGCCGACACAATCGGCCGCAGTACCGGGATCAGGTTCACGGCGTTTTCATATTGCAGCCGGTAGGTGCGGGTGATCATGCCGTTGTCCGCCGGGCGATCAGCATCGGCCACCGGGCCACCCAATAACTTGGCATCGGCCTCGGGCACCACCTGGCTCACACCGCCCACTTCCACCACGGCAAAGCCTTGCATGCGCAGGGCGGCCTGGAGCATGTCGTAGGCGGTATGGGCCGGCACTTCGCCTTCGGACACCAGGGTTAGTTGGCCTTTTACCCGTGGGTCCGCCAAAAACTGCCGGCCGGTGGCGCGGGACAATGCGCGCAGCACAGCGGGAATATCGGCGTCGACAAAGTTAAGTTGCACCGGCTGGTTGCCCAGGCCATTGGCGGCAATGGCATTGCTAGTCGGCGGCTGGCTGGCGCCGGCGCCGGCGGGCACCGGCGTTTTGCGCGGCGTTTGGCGGCGCTGTTCCACCTGCGCCTGGGCGCGTTGGCGCTCGACCAACGCGTCGCCGTTGCCCGTTTGTGCCAGCGGGCGACCCAGTTCGCTTTGCGCTGGAATAAGGGGCGCCGGTGCGCTGCTCCATTGGCTACAGGCGCTGAGCAACGGGGCCAAGGCCAATGCCCAGGAAAGTGTCGACGCGCATTTACCGAACCGCTTCATGAAGATTCCTTAGCGCCTGGCGCCTGTTCCATGCTGACGACGCCGGAAATCCGAGCGGCCGCCTCCGTGCTTTGCGTCGTGACGCGCTGTAAATGGGCCCCGCGCACCTGCAGGCCAAGCCTGGGCGCGTCGTCCAGTAACCAATTCAATAGGGCTTCGGCGGGGGCGGCGTCGAGGGTCAGTTGCCAGCCACCACCCTCGCTGTTTTCCATGCGGTAAGTGCCGCTCAACCCGGCGCTATCGAGGCGTTCTTGCAGGGCCTGGGCCGTGATGGCGCCACGCGTTGCGCTCGGCCCTTCAACCTCGGCCAACACCGTTTCCAACGTCGCCGCTTGGGCACGCAAGCGCGGCAATTCGCTTTGCCAATGCTCGATGCGCGCCAGTGGCGGTTGGATAAAGCCGTACCACAGCACCACCACCGGCAGCACCACGGCGGCGATGCGCAGAATGCGTTGGTCCCGCGCGCTGCTGCGTTGCCAGAACTGCTGCGCGCTAGCGCGTTGTGCCTGCCAGCGGGCGCGGTACACGGCCAGACTACTCATCAGCGGCCTCCGTGATCGGTGCGCTGCGGGCATCTGCCGGTAAGCGTCGTAGCGTCCATTGGCCGTTGGCCAGCTCGGCCTGTATGCCGGCTTGCGCCAGCGCGGTTTGCCAGGCGCTGTCGGCGGGCGGTTTGCGTGCCGCCTGGCGAGAGATCAGGCGCAGTTCGCTGCCATCGAAGTCCAGGGTTTCAACCGCACCGGCCATAAACGCAAGGTGCCCGGCACTCTGCTGCACCAGTGCTGCAAAATTCACCGGGCCATCAGCCAGGGCGCCGTTAAGCCGGGCATCGCGCTGCTGCCGCGCTTGCTGCAAGGGGTTGAGGACCATCGGCAACTGCGGAAACACCTGTTTTACCCGGCTGACCATCTGCGCCTTTAGCGCCTGGCCTTCGTCGGCCATTTGCCCGGCGTATAGATTCAGCCCCACGGTCCAGACCAGCGCCGCCACGGCGCAACTGGTTATGGCTCGGCCCCAGTGTTGGCTGGCGCGGGCGCGGTACTCGATGCCGTGGAGCAGGTTCCAGGCGGGAACGGGGCCATTGGCAAGTTGTGAAGGCGCCCACTGCACCAGCCGTTCGCGCAATTGCTCACTTCCCTCTTCCACCAAGGGATGCACCCAGGCGCGTTGCAGGTCTTCGCGCACCAACAGCTGATCGTCGAGAACTAATGCCGTGCAATGGTCCTGCTCAGCCAGCGGCAGAAAGCACGGTGCCGCGTACAAGCCACGCGGCTGCAACCCGTGGTGCTGCAACAGCTTTAGCACGCGCAACAAGGCCGCACGCTCCAGCCAAGCCAATTGCACCTGCCCGGTGGCGCTGCGCGGGCCGTTAACCACATGCAAGGAGTCAACGCTGCCCAGCAGCAGATTTTCTGCCGCACAGCGCACCGCGTCGCCCATGCGCGCGGGCGGCAGTGGCGGCATTTCAATGCAGGTCAGCAGGCTGTCTTCCGGGTGCAAACAGAGTTCCAGCGGCTTGCCTTGCAGCATCGTGCACAGCTCGCGCAGCGGCTGCTGGCATTGCTCCACCAACGCCCCCTGACGATTGAGCCAGGCGCAGTCGACCACGCTGTCGGCGCTTAACTGCGCCAACGGCGGCAAGGCCATACGCAGCAGCGCGCTCATGCGCCCACCCGCGACCAGACAACCCGCGGTTTGCTTAGCTCGCTGCGATAAAGCAGCGCCTCTACTCTGAAATGGCGCTGGTCAATGGTGGATTGGCCACGGAGCAAAAACCACTCACTGGTGATGCCCAAGCGCAACTGCTCAGTGCTCATCTGCGGCACGCGCAAACGGTTGAGGAAATCGCCGCTGTTGATAAACCACTGGCCGCGATCGCGCTCGGCGATCAGCTCCTGCGCCTGGCTCACGCTCATGCCTGGCACCCGTGCAGCCAGCACCTGCGCGGAAGTGGTATTGCCGTTGACCCAGGTAGCAGCCGGCAGCACGGTGACAAAGGGGCGTAAGCGTTCCAGGGCGGCTGGGTCGATACCGGGCAGGCTGGCCAGGTCGTCAAAGGTGCGCAACATCGGCCGCGTGGCCGGTAACGGGCGGCTGTCGGCGTCTGGTGAGGTCAGGCGCCCGCTATCAAAACCGTTGCTGTTGGTGACGGCGTCTTCGACCGGCCGTAGGCGTTTCGGGTAGGCATCGACCACCCGCTGCACGATGCGGTTGCTCTGCGCCATGGGCACCGTCAGCTCGGCACACAGACGCTCGAAGGCAGCGGTTTCCACCGTATCGACTTGGCCGTCGCGAACCAGATTACGCAGGTTGAATTTGCTTTGTTCGTCGCTGATACGGCCGTCAAACACCCCGCTCTGCTCGCCCAAACGCACGCTGCGTAACGGTTGCGCCCAGTCTTGATCGAGACGGGTCATGGGCTCACGCAGGCGTTGTTGCCACAGCGTATGGCGCGTCCATTCCAGCACCCCACGGGAAAGCCAGGCACCCTGCACCCGCTGGTTTTCGCTTTCTACGCTGCGGGTCACCTGCAGTTGCCGGGCGATCATGCCGGCGGCAATCACCGCCACCACTGTGGCAATCAGCAACGCGCTGATAACCGCCATGCCGCGTTGCGACGAGAGCGTCATGGCTAAAGCTGCCAGGAGCCGATATCTGCGTTTACGCCGTCGCCATCGGGCTGGCCATCGGCGCCAAGGGAGAACACATCCACCTCACCGTTGGCGCCGGGGTTGAGGTAGCTATAGGCGCGGCCCCATGGGTCTTTCGGCAGGCGTTCCAGGTACGCGCGCCAGGAGCTGCTGGTGGCGTTGGCCGGTTTTTCCGCCAGGGCTTTGAGGCCTTCGTTCTGGGTCGGATAGCGACCCTGGTCGAGGCGGAACAATTTAAGCGCCTGCATCAACCCCGCCACATCTTGTTTGGCCGCGGTGGCACGCGCCTGGTCGGGGCGATCAAGGACCTTGGGCACCACCATGGCGGCAAGAATCCCGAGAATCACCACCACCACCATGATTTCGATCAGGGTAAAACCGCACTGCCGGCGAGGGCCTTGTGGTGAACGGTGAAACGCTGTGACGGCCATTGCGACACTCCTTGGCTGAGGCTTCCATTGACTGGATTCAACCAGCGGCACATGTCACCCGTATAAAAAAACCTCAGGAGCTTTGGTCAGCAATTCGTCAAACACGCGGCTTAGGCTAACGCCCACTCCCCTTTGCGACCCGACTAGCATGGCCAGACACGCACTCCGGCAACGCGGCTTCACCCTGATTGAAGTGCTGGTGGCGCTAGTGATTGTGGCGGTGGCCATGTCGGCGGCGGTGCGCGCCAGTGGGCAGATGAACCAGAGCAATGCGCTGTTGCGCGACCGTTCCCTGGCCATGCTGGCGGCGCAAAACAGCCTGGCCGAGCTGCAGTTGCGTGGGTTGAAGGGTAAAGACCGCGCCATGCAGCGCTGTGACCAAGGCCGTTTGCAACTCAGCTGTGAACAGCAGGTGAGCCGCAGTGGTGAACTGCTGCGGGTACGTGTTCTGGTGCATGACCGCGAGCACGACGGCCCACCACTGGCCCGCCTGGAAACGCTGTTCGCCCGCCCTGCCGCCAAGCCATGAAGTCAGCGCAACGAGGGCAACTCCACGGGGGCTGGCAAGCGCGCAATTGGCAAGCGCGATTCAGTGCCAGCGCGTTCAATCACCACCGCATCGCCCTCAATACCGCGCAGACGCACGCCCTCGCCCAACTGCTCGCCGGCCAGAAACGCCCGCGGCGGCCCGTCATCAATACTGAGAATGGCCACGGCCCCGCGAGGGCCGGCCAGCAGACCGCTGAGTTTGATGTCCAGGCTGTTCGCCGAGCTGGCAAACCACTGCGCCGCTTCGCGACCGGTGGCCGCCACCGGCGCCAGGGCTTCATTGCTGGCCTGGGCCTGCAGCGGCGCCGAGTTACTCAGCAGGCAACCCCAGGTAACCAGACCAGCCAGGGTGACCAGTACAGCGACCGCTTGCACCAGGGTGGCGGGATTAAGGCGTGGCAAATGGCGCATGGGCGGGTCCTCCGTGAACTCCAAGCGCTGAGGCTAACAGCGCTTTCTCACGGTTTTATTGCAAATTCACCCCAGGGCTAGGTGTAAAGGCAAATGGATTTTTCCAAGCAACGCGGCTTTACCTTGATCGAGCTGATGGTGGTGCTGGTGATCATCGGCATTGCCAGTGCGGCTATCAGTTTGACGATTCAAAACGACCCGGCGAAGGGCCTGCGTGAAGATGCCAAGCGCCTGGCCCTTATGCTGGAAACGGCCCAGGTCGAGGCGCGCAGCGACGGCCAGCGCATTGCCTGGCTGGCCGATAGTCAGGGTTATCGCTTTGTCCGGCTTGGCGCCGATGGCGTGCAGGAGCAGGCTTTTACAGGCGATGCACAACTCAAACCACGGGTGTGGAATACAGCGCCTGTAGAGGTGCGCATGAGCCCGGCAAAGACGCTGCTGTTAGATGCCGAATGGATTGGTGAACCGCTGCAAATAAGCCTGTCCAGCGGCAACGCTCGGGTGCTGGTCACGCGCAACGCGGTTGGTCGCATTGAGGTGCAGTGATGAACCGGCAACGCGGCTTTACCTTGATTGAAGTGATGGTGGCGATTTTGCTGATGGCCATTGTCAGCCTGATCGCCTGGCGCGGGCTCGACAGCGTGACCCGTTCCGATACCCACCTGCAGGAAAGCGCCGAGCAGCATGCGCAATTGATGCGTGCGCTCAATCAGTTGCAGCGTGACTTTGCCCTGCGCGCCACCACCGAACTGGCCGAGCCACCGACACCCGACGAACAAACACCCGCGAGTCGCCCCGAGTGGCCGGCAGTCAGTGTGCGCAGCAGCGAAAGCAGCCCGTTGCAACTGGAACTGGTGCGCGCAGCGGCAGCCCAGGACGGCAATGTACAGCGGGTGAACTGGTGGGTGAAAAACGGCACGCTGTACCGCGCCTCGGCAGCGCCCCGTTCGCGCTATCCCCTGCCGGCACCAAAAGATGGCGTGGCGGTGCTGGGCGAGTTGGAACAGTTTGATGTGCGGGTGTGGCGGGCCGATCACGGCTGGAGCCGATTGACTGGCAATAGGGAAGAAAATCCTGCCGGCCTGGAGATCAGTTTCAACCGCCGCACTGCGCAAGGCATTGAGCATTACCGCCAAGTGCTGGCACCTATGGCGGATTAGGGCGGATCAGCTAACCAGCACTACCCCACCGGGCAACTGGGTGATGGTGGCGCCGTAGGCGTCGCGGATCAGTACGGCAACGCCAGCTAACTGATCGAGGCTAAAGCGGGCCTGCACTTTGCGGCGGCCCAACTCAGCATTCATCAACACAATCATGCCGGGGCGGTAGCGGTTGATTTCATCAATCACGGTGGCCAGCGGCGCGTCGTTAAACACCAGCATCTGGTTGCGCCAGGCCATCACTTCAGTGGGGTCAAACGCGCTCGGTTGGCCTTGCTGATGATCGTTGTACGTCAGTTGCCGGCCGTGTTCCAGGCTCACGCGCTGCCCCTGCACCTGAATGTTTACCTGGCCTTCCAGGCAGGTGACGCACACGCTGCCATCCAGTGTGCGCACGTTGAAGCGCGCACCCTCGGCCAGCAGTTCCCCTCGGCCGGCCAGCACACGCAAAGGCGTGAGTGTTTGCACTTCAACCTCACCACTGAGCACTTCGATGGCGGCGCCACCAGCGGCCACCGTGCGCTGGCTGATGCGTGTCTGGGTGTTGAGTTCGAGTACCACGCCTTGAGTCAGGTCCACGCGGCGTTGCTCGCCGACACCGGTGTGGAAGTCCGCGCCCAACGACCACACGTCCAGCAAGGCCGGGCGCGCCACGACGACCGCAACCGACGCAGCAATGGCGCCGCCGAGAAACGCGCGACGTCCAAAGCGCCGAGGGTGATCAATTGCCTTGGCAGGCGCCGATTGCGCCGCGAAAGTCTGTTCCTGCTGACGCAGTTGCTCGGCCGGGCCCAGCGCTTGCCACATCTCGCGCGCCAGGGTGAAGGCCTGCGCATGTGCGCTGCTTTGCCCGGCCCAACGGCGAAACGCTTCGGCATCGGCGCCCGTGGCATGCCCCGAGGTCAGGCGCAGCAACCAATGGTGGGCTTCGGCGCGCAGTTGCGCGGCCGGTTCAGATGCAGTGATGGGCATGGTTTTTCAAACGCTAAAGGGCTCAAAAGAGAGGCGCGACGAGCGCGTTATAACCTAAGACTGTTTTCCCGCACCGGGACCGAACCGCTGAATCACTTTTCTTTCCAAACGTTCAGCGCAGTACTCCAGTGCCGCCTTGAGCTCCTTCTCAACCATGCGCGTGGAAATACCGAAGCGCTGGGCAATTTCCGCGTGCGGCGTTTGTTCCATGCGCGATGCCACCAGTATTTGCCGGCGCCGTGGCGTGAGTTCGGTCAGTGCCTGGAGCAGCGCGCGAATCTCGATCTGCCCACCGACGATCACGGCAGGGTCCTGGTACTCGTCTACCGAATACAGCAACTCTTCAACTTCAGTGCCAGTGAGCAACCGTGCATCCTGAGCACGGCGGTCGGCGGCAATATTCAGGGCCATACGAAACAGATAAGCCCCCGGCTTTTGCACATCGAGCGGTTGCTCCATGCGATCTACCCGTAGATAGGTTTCGTGCAGCACGTCATTGGCCAGGTCATCCGAACCCAAACGCCGACGCAGCCGCGCGCGAAACTCATCATAGGAAGCCAGGAACAACTTGAGCATGGCGCTCTGCTCCTTTTCCGTCATGGCGTTACCGCTCCTTCCTATGGATTGCATTCCATGCTGCTGACCGCTGCGTCCGGCACCACCAGCACGGTCACCGGCTGAGGCAATGAAGACGGCGGCACTTGACCAATGCTCAGCCCGCGCAGGCGCTCAATAATCGCTGCGTCGCGCTGGGTATCCCCGGTTGAAGCCAGCAGGCGACTGTGTTGCACCTCGCCCAACGGACCTACCCACAGCTGCAACGCCGCTCGGTATTGGCCCGGGCGGGTTACTGCAGCGCGGCATAAGGCGTGCTTCAGCGCGTCTTGCAACGCACTGGCGAAACTTTCATCACGAACACCTGACGAGGCACTGTGCGGGCGTTTACCGGCCGCCGCAGAAATCTGCGCAGCCTTTACGGTGAATGCATCACCACCGGTATACAGGGCCATCAAGCCAGTACCCGAGAGCAACAGCTCCAACGCCTGACGGGAGCGAAAATGCCCCTGCACGGCGGTCGAGCGGCGCCCCATTGCCAACTCGCGGTCCACCAGCACCGCCATACCGCTGGCCTTGCTGTACTGATCCAGCGCGGAGGTCAATTCCTGAGCAGCAATGGTGAAGTCCAGAAGAAGGTCCAAACGATTGCTGGCAACCTGGTCCGCTGGCGCCGCTGCCCAATTAGCCCCGGCTGGCAACAGGCCAAGGAGCAGAACGAACAGCACCATTGGCGCGTGAGAGCAGCTGTTCAGTGCTTCCATTGACCCAGCACGTTATCTGACATAGGCGAAATACCGGCCCGAACTGCGTGACCATGCACGGCGCATGATGCGAGCTGTACATGTCGTTTGTGTGACCGCCGTTGCAAAAAAAACATCGCCATGGGCCGCTCTAATCCGGGGTAGATTGGGCTTTTCTGCTGTCTGAAAAGGAGCCCGAGCATGCTGCAACACCGCTTGTTAACGCTGATGCTAGTGAGCCTTCCCCTCCTCGCTCAGGCCGCCGAGCCCGCCAGCGACGGCTGCATCAACGTCGAAGTGAACGGCTACAAAGCCCTTTCTTACGAATGCTTGAGCCAGCAGATGGCCAACCCGAATGGCGCAGCGGCTGCACGCAAAAACCAGCAAGCGTTGAACGTACCCATTGAGCAGCGCGCGCCGAATAGGCTTGGCTTGTTCAACCAGTCGGCCACGCGTATTCGTATGGGCAACACCTTTGGCACCTCGGCACAGCCGCAGCGTCCGCCAATCACTCCTTGAAGCTGGCTGCCAAGGCCTGCAGCTTGCTTTCTGCGTCCTGAAGCGCCTGCGCGCTCTCGGCCGACCAAGCATTGAGCAACGGCTGCAGATCCTTTTGCTCGGCGGCCTGCAGGCACCACTGATGACGGTCATGCCAGCTGCCTAAGGCCGACTGGGCAGCTTTGAGTAGCCGGCCCTGGCGCGGGGACAGCGGTGAGTGCTTGGGATAGGCTTCGGCGGCATAGCGGTTGCGCTTGATCAACAAACGCAGGCGGTGGGGGTCATGGTCGGCATCCTGCAAGGCCTGCTGCAAGCGAACCTGCTGTTTATGCAGGCGCTTGTTCAGCTCTTTCGGCCAGTGATCCAGTTCTCCTTCGCGCTCTGCGCTACGAATACCCTGAGGCCAGAGGTCCAAGGCCACGAATAAATCACGTAGCTCGGCGCTGCGCTGCACCGTACGGTAATGCCCGTCCAACGCTTGCTCGCGCTGCTCAGCCGCCGCGTTAAAACCCCGCGCGCGCAACTCATCAGCCAACACTTCCAGATCACGAACCGGGGTGGTCAGGTCGCCAACTCGCGAAGCGGACTCGTCCAGCGCATCCACTCCACGGCTACCACGTAACGGCCGCAGCAGGCTGCGCAGACGCCGCAGGCTGATGCGCAGGTCATGCAAGGCCTCACCATCGGTGCCGGTTTCGAGGCGGGCGCAAGCGTGGTAAAGGCTAACTTCCAACTGCAAAACGTGTGCGACGATCTGGTCAACTAGAGACATATTCCCCCCACATGCAAAGCGTTAAGGTTCCCCGCAAACAGTCTGTTTTGCCATTCACAGGCGCGTTAAACCGAGACCATACCTGGGTTTATCCGCAGCATGGCAGAAAGGTTACATCGTGAAACGATCCATGGCTGCGGCATGGCCGGCAGCGCGCTCAGGGCGCAGACGTCTGCATAAGTTTCAGCAGCGGTGCATAGTCGTCATGGCTGACCGCCATGACGCCGGAAGCGTGTTGTGAGGCGAGAAACGTCGAGAGCGCCGCAGACTCACTGAGCATCGCTGTGCGGATACGCGCTTTTAGCGCCGCGCACAGGCTGCCGCTAAACACATAGGGATCGTAGAAAATAGGCGCCGAACGCCATAACACGCGAAACGTGTCGCGAGTGATTTTCCCGCTGTTGAGGTAAGCGTCGGCCTGCACGCTTGAAACAAATGCCGCATCCACCCGCCCTTGCAACAAGGCATCCAGCGACTTGTCGTGTGCGCCGGTGTACACCATCGAGGAGAAATAACGCGCTAATGGCATGCCCACCTGGGCGGCGAATTCGCCATTGGGCACCACCCCGCCCGAGGTGCTGGCCGGGTCACTCAAGGCCACTTTGGCACCGAGCACGGCATTGAGGTTTTTCGGTCCTGCGTGCCTGACCAGCAGCAGCGACTGGTAGTGGTGGCCCGCTGGGGTGAAATAGCCTTGGCTGATGGTCAAGCTGGCAAACGGTTCAATTCGCGGGTCGCGCTGATAGGCAAGGATGTAAGACGCCGGCCCGAGCCAGGCGACATCCACGCCGCCCGAGACAATGGCGTCGACCACGCTTTCATAGGACGCAGCGGCAACAATTTCCACGGGCATATCCAGCGCCGTGCGCAGCCGTTGCAACAACGGCTCAAACTCGACCATCAAGACCTGCATGCTTTTTTTCGGGATTACCGCAATGCGCACACTCTGCTGCGTGCACTGCGCCTGCACGGCGCTCGACAGCAGCATTAACAGCAGGGCTGCCGCCCATATTTTCACGGCACGCATGCTGCCTCCTTTGCGTTGATAAACGGACCGTACTCGCGCAGTTGCGCCGCCGATAACGGCCGGCTGAAGTGGTAACCCTGGGCAATGTCACAACCGGCCAGCTTCAGGCACACCACTTGATCAACGGTTTCCACCCCTTCGGCCACCACCTCCAGCCCTAGGCGTTTAGCCAGAATGATGGTTGAGGAGACGATGGGGCTGTCGTCATAGCTGTTGGACAGCGGTGCAATCAACGCCCGGTCGATTTTCAGTTTGCTTAACGGCAGCGCTTGCAAATGGGCGAAGCCGGCATAGCCCTGACCGAAGTCGTCCAGGCTGATGCCAATGCCTGCCGCTCGCAGACGACGCAGGTGGTCGATGGCAACACCGTCTTGGTCCAGCACGGTGGTTTCGGTGATTTCAAGCTCCAAGCGGGTGACGTCAATGGCGTGCTGTTGCAACTCCTGTAGCAGCCGTTCACTAAAGTCTTCCTGGCGCAGCTGGATGGCGGAAACATTGACGGCCAGGCGGGTGGTAATACCCTGCTCCTGCCAGTACACAAGCTCGTCATAGGCCAGGCGCAACACCTCCCAGCCCAGCGCGACAATAAAGCCACTGCGCTCGGCCAGGGATATAAAGCGGTCTGGGTACACCAGACCAAACTCCGGATGCTCCCAGCGCACAAGCGCTTCGTAGCCCACCACGGCCATGGAGTCCAGCCGAATCAGTGGCTGATAGTGCAACACAAACTGGCGTTCGTTCAGCGCGTTGCCCAGGGCCTGTTCCAGGCTGAACTCTTCGATATCGGAGACATTCAGCGAGGGGTCGAAGAACTTGAACTGCCCTCGCCCCGCACGCTTGGCTGAATACATGGCGGCATCGGCATAGCGAATCAGGCTGTCGACATCCTGACCATCGCGCGGGCAGATGCTCACCCCGACGCTGGGGCTGGTATTGAGCTCATGTTCGTCAAGGGAATACACCGCCGACAACTTGGCGACCAGGGCTCGCACCCAGGTATCGATCTGCTCCTCGGTGCGTTCACCGGCGAGCAGCACCACAAACTCGTCACCGCCAAATCGCGCGGCTTCATCGCCCGGTTCAAGCATACGGCTGATGCGGCCGGCAACCGCTTGCAGGAGTAAGTCGCCGGTTTTGTGGCCGAGCGAATCGTTGATCGACTTAAAGCGATCCATATCGATAAACAGAATGGCGAGCAGGCGGCGCTTGCTGCGTTGTTGGGTCAGCACGCCCTTGGCCACTTCGATAAAGCGCCGGCGATTGTGCAAGCCACTCAGGTGGTCGGTGGCGGCGGCGTGGCTGCTGCGTTTGTGCTCTTCCTCCAGACGGCCGATCAACCCTTGATTCAGCGCCTGCGCCTGTTCCAGGGCAGTAAAGGCATCCTGGCGATTGCGCAGCGCGCGCAATGTCCACCACAGCCCGCTGAGAATCAGCAGAGTCATGCCCAGGTTCAACCAGCGTTGGCGGCTGTAGGTCAGCTGCGGTGAGGCGAGGATTTCATCCGTGCGCTGGCTGACCATCACGCTAAAGCCACGCTCAGGCACTCGGCGGTACAGGCTTTGATAATCCTCGCCGCCGATGTACAGCGTGAGGCCGCCGGCTTCCTGGCCGTCGTCACGAAAGGATGGATGCAGCGGTGCGGAGGAAATCACCACGCCGCTGTTGTCGATGCGCAGGCGCTCCTGGCCCTCACTGTCGAGCAAACTCATCATCCCGCTTTCACCCAGATTGATGTGCTGGAACAACACCGCCAGGTAGCCGATATCCAGCTGAACTAGCAGCACGCCCTCGAGCTTTTGCGTCGACGGGTCGGTAAGCGGCAGCAAAAACGGCAAGCGCCAGTTCGGTAACGAAGAGGTCTGTTCGCTCTGTTGAAGCCGTGGCAGGAAGGGTTTGAAGCCAAAGCGCTCTGCGTGTGCTTGCAGTTGCGCCAACCAGGCTGCGGGCAAGTGCTGCGCCTCGTCGTTATGGCTGGCAGAAACCAGCAAACCGCCACTGTCGTAAAGGCTCATGCGTTTGAGCACGGGGTCTTCGGCGAGCATGCGCACCAAGCCCTGATGACTCTGGCGACGGCTTTGCGCGTTGCCTTGCGTAACCCGACCAATCGCCTGGGCGCGGTCGGCCAGCTGGCGCAGGTTTTCCGCCACGATACTGGCGAGGTTGAGGTGCTCAGACGCCTTGGCCGCCAATGCTTCGTGGCGAGACGTGGCCTTTTGCTGAACGTACAGCCCCCACAGCAGGGCTAGCATGGCCGCACACAAGGTAAACAGCAGCACCTGCAAAAAGCGCGGCGAGGAGAAGAACTGGCGGTTCACTACACAATCATCCGGCCAAGTTGAATGGCCACACTACGACGATCACATGACGGCACAATGACATCAGGGCGCTGCTGTCCTTCACACGCTGCGCCCGATCATGCTCTGAGCGTAGGCGTGAACCGAATTGGTAGGTTCCGTTTACAATCGCGGCGCGAATCTCGTCTGGCACTTACTCGTAAATCTGCGTTGGCTGAAATTTCACCCGCACGGCACTGTGTTCCCTATTTGTCGCTATCGAAAGCAAGCGCCCAAATCCGGGTTAATCCACCGATTGAAACGCTGGGAGGTCGAACATGTCGTCCATTGTGAAGGGCCGTAGCTTGGTGGCCGGTGCCGCTCAGGGCGAGTTGCTGTTTGCTGAAGTTGGCCTCAGTTTCTGGGGCGGCGTGAACCCGGCCAGCGGCGAGATCATCGATCGGCATCATCCGCTCAGCGGCCAATCGCTTGCCGGGAGAGTACTGGCCATTCCCAGTGGCCGCGGTTCCTGTACCGGTAGCAGCGTGATGATGGAGCTCATCAGCACCGGCCAAGCCCCTGCTGCGTTGGTGCTGGCCGAGGTCGACGAAATTCTGACCTTGGGCGTGCTGCTGGCCGAGATGATTTTCCAACGTTCGCTGCCAGTGCTGTGCGTTGGCCTGGAGGCCTTTAGCCGCTTGCGCGATAGCGCGTTTGCACGGGTTGTGGGCGACACGCTTCACCTCGCCGACACGCTCCCCGGCAATGCTTTGCCAGTAGAGGCCCCACCGATCAGCGCCGCTGCCCTTGATACCCTGATGCTCACCGACCGCGACCGCGCCATGCTGGCGGGGCAACACGGCAAAGCTACGCAGGTGGCCATGCAGGTGGTGGCGCGCATGGCCGAGCTACAGGGCGCCAAAAGCCTAATCGACGTGACCCAGGCTCATATTGATGGCTGCATTTACACCGGGCCCTCAAGCCTGCGCTTTGCCGAACAACTGGTTGAATGGGGCGCACGAGTGGCTGTGCCAACCACCCTAAACTCCATTTCGGTTGACCAGCGGCGTTGGCGGGAGCTGGGCGTCGACCCCGCTTTTGGCGTGCCGGCCAGCGCCCTGGGCGATGCCTACATGGCCATGGGGGCGCAGTTGAGCTACACCTGCGCGCCCTACTTGCTCGACACCGAGCCAAAGGCCGGCGAGCAGATCGTCTGGGCCGAATCCAATGCCGTGGTGTTTGCCAACAGCGTGCTCGCCGCGCGCACGATGAAGTACCCGGACTATCTGGATATTTGCATCGCCATTTGCGGACGCGCGCCACTGGCGGGCTGCCACCTGGATGAACATCGCCAAGCGCGGCTGCGCATCGAGGTAACCGCAGTTGGCGCCGTCGACGACGCGTTCTATCCGCTCCTGGGTTACCGCATTGGCGCTCTGGCGGGCAAGCAGGTTCCCCTGGTCATGGGCCTAGAGCAGGCCAAGCCAACGCTGGACGATTTGAAAGCCTTTGGCGCTGCCTTTGCCACCACATCGGCGGCGCCCCTGTTCCATATCGCCGGCGTGACCCCGCAAGCGCTGAATCCTGAACACGTCATAGCACCGGGTGCGGACTTGCCAGTGCTAGAAGTGGGCATGGCCGACCTGGTGGAATGCTGGCACGAACTCAACAGCGCGCAGGACAGCAAAGTTGACGTGGTGTCACTGGGCAATCCGCACTTTTCCCTTAGCGAATTCGCTCGCTTGGCAGCGCTTTGTGCGGGCCGACGTGTTCACCCGGAACTGGCCTTTGTGATCACCTGTGGTCGTGCTGTGTTGGAACAAGCTCGCCAGGCCGGCTACATCGCCGCAATTGAAGCCTTCGGCGCGACCATCATTACCGACACTTGTTGGTGCATGGTTGGCGAACCGGTGATTCCGCCTGCCGCCAAGGTACTGATGACCAACTCAGCCAAGTACGCACACTATGCGCCGGGCTTGGTTGGCCGCTCAGTGCACTTCGCCAGCCTGGCCGATTGCGTTGAGGCGGGAACTACTGGTGTTGCCCGTCGTGCTCTGCCGCACTGGCTAAGGTGTGTTTGAATGTTTGCGCCATCACGTCATCCCCCGCTTGCGCTTCGCATTTTTAAGCTCATCCAGGGTATTCGGCTGCTCAGGCTTGAACAGCCTGGTTACGCCAGAGAGCTCATCCAGAGCGGTGGCCAACAGGATCAGCGCCTCCAGGGTCACCACGCCGGTCATCTCAAATCGCTTGATCGTGGACTCAGACACACCCGATTTTCAGCAAACGTTTTGCGCGAAAGGTTTTTTGACAGGCGTAGCGTCTTCGCGTTTTCTCCCACATTCCTGGCGATCTCCGCCGGCGAATAGAGCAAATGCATAAAAGACATGGCTGCCTCGGCCTTTTTTGGGATAAATGAGGCTTATAAATGAGTGGGCACGGCAAGCTGATGCCTGGTTACGCTGCCGGAATCTGCTGCATGAAACTCACTGGTACGGGATGGCGACGCAATCAGCGCTGAATATCTTCAACGCTGGACACAGGCGGCCCGAACCTCAGCCACCGCATCGATAACGCGCTGCGCCCAGTTCTCGTCATCTGGGCGCACTACTACCACGCGGAAACCGTAGTCCGCCCCTTCAAGCTGCACCCCTTCGGAATCATCTACGTGCAAGTCGATGCCAAAAGCCGGCGGAAACTTTGAAGGCGCGTTGCCAAAGCCATGTAGGTTCAAGGCATGGCTATGGCGCACGCTGTTGACGACGCCGTCGACATGCACGCCATACAGCAACAGCCAGCGGCGGATATAGGACGGCGTGCGGCCTGATGAGGTGTACACCCAGATGCTGCAGCCTTGGCGCCGCAATTCGCGGGTCAGCCTACGGGTGCCGGTACGCAGCGGCTCGCCCAGCCAGCGATGCAGCGCTGCCGGAAGCCGGCTGTGCTCTTCTGCGGCGTGGTGGGGTTGGCAGGCCAGGGTGTCATCGACGTCAAACGAAATACGGATCTGCGGATGCTGAGGCCCCTGCCCCGGCTTAAAGCGCTGGACGCTTTTAGAGAGATGACGGGTGAGCGTCCGGAATTTTCTGAGCGTTGGATAAGCGCTCATCTCTGGTTTCCCTGATAGAGGTGCGATTGTTTGTCCCTCAGAAAAAACTCCGTTGGATTAGGAGACTGCTCTTCCAGAAAGGCGGCGTATTTTTTCTTGATTTTGGGTAATTCGTAAAGCGCTTTGACGCCATGCTTAGCGGAATTGCGGATCACCGATGACGGGTTGAAGTAGCCTTCAGCATTGGCCAGCGACAACACGAATGGCGGGCGCCCCGCGCACATAAGCAAGTAACTGACGATCAGCGAGCCGGTGCGGTTGTTGCCCTCAAGGAACAACTGCGGGCGGCTGAGAATGCGCACATACACACCCGCGGCACGCTTCCATACCGACTCAGTGCGGTGGGCACTGTACCAGTTGAACAGGTCTTTGATGCCACCTTCGGTGTTGTTAAAGAAGTGTTTTTCCGTAGCGGCCAAGTGTTCCCTGGACTCCGCCCTCCCCGCCGGGTCGCGGCCACAGAGCACGGTGGCGTTGATCTCCAGCATCAGGTCAACCTGTTGCAGGTCAAACAGGTCGACCCCTTGGGCCACGTAGTCGTCAATCAGGGCGTAGCCATCAAGCACGTTTTGCAGCACTTCGTCCGTGAAGGGATCACGCGGCTCGGTAAAGTACCGGCTCAGCTCGGTGAAGCGCTGCTGCACGTCGCGCAGCGCGCATTCAATCGCAGGCAAATCAAGACGACGCTTTGCTGGCATTGGTGATCCTGAGAAGAGCGCCCGGCGGATGCAGCGCGTGGCTACATCCGCCTTGAGCGGACGGCTGTTAGCTGAACTTGCCGCTGATGTAGTCGCTGGTCATTTGTTCGCGCGGATTGTCGAAAATCTGCGCCGTCGAGCCCATTTCCACCAGGTAGCCGGTGCGCGTGCCTTGGGAAATATCCACCGAGAAAAACGCGGTGGTGTCGGCCACACGGATGGCCTGCTGCATGTTGTGGGTCACCAGGGCGATGGTGTAGTCCTTTTTCAATTCCACCATCAACTCCTCGACCCGGCGTGTGGCAATCGGATCGAGTGCCGAGCACGGTTCATCAAGCAACAGCACTTCCGGTTCGGTGGCAATAGCGCGGGCGATGCACAAACGTTGCTGCTGGCCACCGGACAGCGACAAGCCGCTGACCTTGAGTTTGTCCTTGACCTCGTCCCACAGCGCCGCGCCTTGCAAGGCGTGCTTTACCCGGTCGCCGATATCGCCTTTGTAGCGATTCAAACGCAGGCCAAAGGCCACGTTGTCGTAGATGCTCATGGAGAATGGGTTGGGCTGTTGAAACACCATGCCGATGTAACGGCGCACCACCACCGGGTCCACGCCTTTGCCATACACATCCTGGCCGAGGAAGTGCACGTGGCCTTCAAAACGAAAGCCCGGCACTAGGTCGTTCATGCGGTTAAGGCTGCGCAGCACGGTGCTTTTACCGCAGCCAGAAGGACCGATAAACCCGGTGATTTTGTTTTTTTCGATGGGCACATGGCTGTCCCGCACGGCCATAAAGTTGCCGTAGAAAATCTTGTCCAGCTTGCAGTCCATTACCACGGGCGTTGGGGTATCAACCGCGTTGGTTTTTTGCGCAGATAATGCGTTCACGATTCAGATGCTCCCGCTCTCAAAACTTTGGCTTGCCGAAAATACGGCTGACGACGTTTACGACCAGGACGATCATCACCAGTACCAGTGACGCCGCCCATGCGAGTTCGAGCTGGTTGTCGAAAGGCATGCCGGAGAAGTTGTAAATCAGCACAGCCAGCGAAGCCGTTGGGTTCATCAGCGCCAGGCTGCCTTCGTGGTAGATCCAGTAGTTGCTGAACAGCGCGGTAAACAGCAGCGGCGCGGTTTCGCCGGCAGCGCGTGCCACGGCCAACATCACGCCGGTGAGGATTGCCGGCAGGCCGGTAGGCAGGATAATTTTCCAGATCACTTGCGAGCGTGTGCAGCCCATGCCGTATGCGGCATCTTTCATAATCTTGGGCACCATGCGCATCGACTCTTCAGCCGTCAGCACCACGATGGGCAACATCAGTACCGCCAGTGCCACACCGCCTGCAGGCGCGGAGTACGTGCCGGTGGTGACTACCACCAAGGCGTAGGCAAATACCCCGGCCAGAATCGACGGCAAGCCGGTGAGCATTTTCGCGGCGAAGCGTGCGGCGTTGGCCAGCTTGCTGGTGGGCCCCAGCTCAGCCAGGAAAATGGCCGCCATAATGCCGACCGGAACGGCGATCGCCGCAGCGATACCGACCATAACAAAGGTGCCGGCCATGGCATTACCAAAGCCGCCACCGGTCTCGAAACCGGTCGGTGGCAATTCGGTAAATACCTCCAGGCTAAGGCGCGCGCCGCCTCGGGTAATTAGCATGTACAGCACGGAAAACAGCGGCACACTGGCCACCAGGGCAAAGGCCCAGACCAGCGTGGTCAACACCAGGCTACGCAGCGCACGGCCTTCAAAGGTGCGTTGCAAACTGGGTAGCGCGACTTTAGGTGATGTCAGGTCATTCATTGCTTAACCCCCCGCTGGGCGTAGACCATGATCATCGAGCCGAAGATGTTGACGATCAGGGTAATCAGCATCAGCACCAGTGCGGCGTACATCAGCACTTCTACTTCATTGGGCCCGGCTTCAGGGAAGTTCAGCGCCAACAACGCCGCCAGCGTGTTGGCCGGCGCAAACAGCGAAAGGGATATCTGGTTGGCGTTACCCACCAACATCGCCAGAGCCATGGTTTCACCCAACGCCCGACCAAGCCCCAGCACCAGTGAGCCAAAGATGCCAGTGGCCGCGGAAGGCACCATCACTTTAAGAATCGCTTCCCAGTGGGTGGTGCCCATGCCGTAGGCGGCCTGCTTGGTTTTCATCGGCACCGCCGTGAGGGCGTCCTGCGAAACAGCGGCAATCGTCGGCAAAATCATGATGGCCAGCACCAAGGCTGCCGGCAGCAGGCCGGGGCCGCTCAGGCTGGTGCCGAAAAACGGTATCCAACTGAACTCACTATTCAGCCAACCCGCCAACGGCCGAATCGCCGGAATCACCACGTAAATGCCCCACAGGCCATACACCACGCTGGGAATGGCGGCGAGCAATTCAACGATGGTGCGAAACACGGCCGCGAGTTTCGGAGGAAGGAAATCTTGGGTAAGAAAAATTGCCATGCTGACGCCGAATACACCGGCGATTAGCAACGCAATCAAGGCGCTGTAGAGCGTGCCCCAAATGGCCGGCAGAATGCCGTACTTGCCTTGGTTAACGTCCCATACACTGCCGAAAATAACGTCCAGGCCATGCTTATCCATACCTGGAACAGCCTTGCGCCCGACCTCGAATATGAGGGCAAACACCACCGCAAGAATCAGCACGACGCCTACACGTGAAAGCGCGCGAAACGTGCGATCAACCAGTAAGTCCTTCGCAGAAGGTGGTTTGCACGCGGAACCCGGGTTAACCGGTACAACAAAAGGTTTGATCATTGGCTACTTCCGGAACGTGAAGGCTGCTACCCGTTTAGGGGTAGCCTCGTTCGGCGCACGCAGAGCGCGCACCAAACGAGGCGTGGCGAGCGTTACTGGATGTTGGCAGAAGCTTTACGAACCTGATCAACAACCGACGGTGGCAGCGGGATATAGCCCATCGAATCGGCAATTTTCTGCCCTTCAGTCAGACCGTATTCGACCATTTCACGCATGGCCTTGGCCTTGGCTGGGTTTTCGTTGTGCTTGCGGAAAATCATCCAGGTGTAGGACGTGATCGGGTAGGACTTGGCGCCATCCGGATCCGGCAACCAAGCCACCAGGCTTTCCGGCATTTTCACTGCGGCCAGTGCTTCGGCACCGCTTTCGGCGTTTGGTACTACGTATTTACCAGCCTTGTTCTGCAGTTCGGCGAAGTCGACTTTAGCCAGTTTGGCGAAGCCGTACTCGATGTAGCCGATGGCGCCTGGGGTCTGGCGTACGGTGGCGGTAATGCCATCGTTTTTAGGCGACTTGATGAACTTGTCGCTGGCTGGCCAGTTAACAGTGTTGCCCTCGCCCAGCTCTTTGTTGAAGTCGGCGTTGATTGCCGCCAAATGCTTGGTGAACACAGCGGTGGTACCGCTGGAGTCGGCGCGCACGACAACAGTGATCGGCAGATCAGGCAGCTTCAGTTCCGGGTTGGCAGCGGCCACCTGTGGATCGTTCCACTTGGTGATCTTGCCCAGAAAGATATTCGAGTAAACGTCACGCGGCAGTTTCAACCCCTTAGGGCTGCCCGGCAGGTTGTAAGCCAGTACGATTTCACCAGCAGTCATCGGCAGCAGTTGCACGCCTTCGGCAACCTTGGCCATGTCTTCTTCTTTCATCGCCGAGTCGCTGGCAGCGAAATCAACGGTCTTGTTTAGAAAATCCTGTACACCCGCACCACTGCCCTTGGACTGATAGTCCACAGTGACGCCAGCGGTTTTTTTGCTGAAATCTTTAAACCAGGTCAGGTAAATCGGTGCCGGGAAGCTGGCGCCAGAGCCTGTCAGGCGCACGCTCTCATCAGCAAACGACACGGACGTTGCGCAAAAAGACACCGCAACGGCGAGCACAGCGGACTTCATCAAACCTGTCATCGAAAGAACTCCATACAAGGGGTTGCGTTACTTTGCAGGAGGGTTATGAAGGTTTGATGAAAGTGGCGTGGCAAACACGCCTAAACCGGTACGGTGTGCTACGTGCCCATTAACCGCTTCGCGGTTTTCGTGAACTGGCCGCGCAAACCCAAGGTTTACGGCGACCAGCAAATAGACAAAATCCCGCACATACCGCTACTGTCGGCGTCGATTTGCGCAGCCCCCCTCGTAACGAATGGACAGACTGTTAGGGGACGACACGGACTGTTATCTGGCGCCTACGCGGATGTTGGCCCAGCTGAATCTGGAAAAAAACAGCGCAGGTGCGGTATCCAACTTGGCAAATTGAGATGAACAAACGATTAACGCAGGTCCTCCAGTTCATCCTGGTGGCGTTACAAAGTGCATTAAGCGTCGGCGCGGCTGCCTTTGCGGTGGTGATGCTGGCCCTGGCCATCGACGGGCCGCTGCAACCATTCTTGGCCATGTTTGTAACCGCTTGGCTGGTTTTTTTCGCCGTATGTGTACACGAGGGCGGCCATTGGCTTGGCGCCCGCTGGGCCGGTATGCGGGTGCTGCAGGCCAAGGCCCTGGGTCTTGAAGTATTGAAAATGCAGCGCGGCATGCGCCTGCGTTGGGCGCGCCGCGCGCCTGGCCAACCCTTCTCCGGTTATGTGCTTGCGGTTGGCCATCCGGGCCAGCCCATGCGCAAGCCGATGATGCTGTTTATTGCGATGGGGCCGGCACTCAACCTTATCGTCGCTGCCATTTTTTTCGTGGTTTTTGCCTTTATAAAGTGGCCGCTCGCCGGTTGGCCGCTGACCTTTGCCGTCATCAACCTGGCCATGGGCCTCGCGAACCTGATTCCAACCTATCAAAAGGGCCAACGTGATAAACCCCACAGCGACGGCGCCAAGTTAATCAGTTGGTGGCACAACCCTGACGAAAGCAGCCCGGAGTTCGCCTTCTTGCGACTTATGATGCTTAGCGCGTCGGGCGTGCCATCTGCCGAGGTGCCGCACGAAGACCTGCGGCAGTTGGATGAGCTGCCCATGCCCATGCCGACCCTGAGCCTCTCTTATCGTTTAGATGCTCGGCTGGTGGCGGGTGACTGGAACGGCGCCTTGAGCCTGGGCGACGACCTGGAACGCATGATTGCCGCAGAGCCCAGCGTATTGGTCTCCTTGCCGACGCACATTGCTGCCCTAAGGCGCCAACTGGAATTCTGCCGCGCGATTGCCCAAGGCGATGCCGGCACGCTGCATGTACCAATTTTCAACCGCGACCTTAATTGGTATGCCCCAGCGCTGGCGCCCTGCTGCCGCGCCCTCTGCGCTGCGCTGGCTGGCGATAGAGCCGGCATGGAGCAGGAGCTCGCAGCAGTTGAAGACGTTGCCAGCAACTCACAATGGCGCTCGTCGTATCTGATGTACCGAGCGCTGGCAGACCATATCCGCGCCGCGCGGGTGCGCTTTGGTCCAGACAATGCGCTTGCAGAGTGCTTTTCGTAGGGTGTGCTGCGCGCACCAACGCGTTTGCCGGGCTATCGCTTGGTGCGCGCAGCACACCCTACGGATCGCTTTGCGGAAGCGATAGATAAGCAGCCCTCAGAGGATATCGTCCACCACACCGCCATCGACACGCAGCGCCGCGCCACTGGTGGCAGAGGCTTGGGTGGAGCAGATGTAGACGACCATATTGGCCACTTCATCGACTGTCGCCGCCCGTTGAATCAATGAGGTCGGGCGATGGGTCATGACGAAGTCGGCAGCCACCGCCTCAATGGTTTTGCCTGAGCGAACGCGCTCGCCTTCGAGCATATCGGCCAAGCCATCCGACAGGGTCGGCCCCGGCAGTACGCTGTTCACCGTCACGCCACTGCCGGCCACGCGTTTGGCCAGGCCACGGGACAAGGCCAGTTGCGCGGTTTTGGTCACGCCGTAATGGACCATGTCTGCCGGGATGTTGCGCGCCGATTCGGAGGAGATAAACACCACCCTGCCCCAGCCTTTTTTGACCATGGCCGGCACCAGTGCGCGGCTTAGGCGCACCCCGGACATCACGTTGGTTTGCCAATAGTCCTCCCAGCAGGCGTCGTCAGTGGCAAAAAAATCCACCAGGCCATAGATGCCGGCGTTGTTGACCAGAATATCGACGGCAGGAAGTGCTGCGGTGAGTACGCCAACACCGGCAGCGTCGCCGAGGTCAGCGGCAATGCCGCTAAAAGATGCTTGCGGCAGCGCTTGGCGCAGGCGCGCCAGGGCTTTTTCTACCGAGCTGTCGCTGCGGCCGTTGAGGATTACCGTGGCGCCGGTAAGCGCCAGGCCGTGGGCAATGGCATAGCCAATGCCGCCGGTGGAGGCGGTAACCAAGGCGGTTTTGCCGGAAAGATTGATGTGCATGGGCTGTTCCCTGCTAAAGCCGGATTTGCCCGGCAGGTTAGTTTGGTCGCTGCAAAGCGTAGTAGCCCAACGGTGTACCTGCCTGTTAGCCGCCCGTAGACAACCCCGCTGGCGAGCGTGCCATTGCTCCTAGCGTGGTGTCAGGTAATAACCCACTGCCACCAGGTAGTGGCCGGTTTTAGCCAGTAACGCATGTTTGTCTTCGACCTTGCCGGTTACCGGGTTTTTCCAGCGGTAGTCGTAACCGCCGGAGGTCTGTTTGCCCATCAGCGCCAGAATCGGCGCGCCCACGGGCTTGCCTTGTGGATCGTCAATGGTGCTGAAGTCCACGCCGAGCAGGCGCAGGTTGTAGCCATGGGCGACATAGCGGCGGGTGTTGAGGTCGATGACAAACACATACAAGTCGTCCTCACGAAATTGCCCGGACAGTTCGTTGATGGCCTTGAAGCTGGCGCCCGGGTCTTTGCCAATGACCGCTACGCTTCTGTCCAGCAAGGCCTGCGCTTGTTCCGGGGTGGCGCGCGGTACGTATTCGCCCACGGCAATAATTCGCTCGCCTACGCGCTGATAGAACACGCGCTTGCGCTCTACGCGGCCATCGGCCCAATTTTTCCAGCGGTATTCGGCGCTTTGCACGCCGTCATGCGGTTGGGTACTGAGCGCTTGTTGAAACGCGCTGCGCAATTCCGGCGCTAGCACGTTGGAGACGTTGCGCCCAATCAGCACCGCCGACGCGCCACCGCTGGCCAGCATGGTGCCGTGGGTGTCGACGACAAACACATAGCGCTGGCCGTCGATAAATTCGCCTTGGCGGCTGAAGGCGGCAAACGCCGCATCACCCTGGGTGCGGTAATACTGCACGGCGTTGTCGAGCAGTTGGCGCGTCTGCTCGGAGGGCTCGGCAGCAGGCGCGGCGTAAACCGGCTGAGCCACTGCCAGCAGGGTTAGCAGGCTGCACAGCAGCGTTCGAAATATGGCCATGGCGCGTGTCTCCGGGCCGCAACAATGGTGCGGCCAAGGGGTTGCTAGTCGTTGAAAATCGCCACGGCGCGGACAAAGCCGGCGGATGCGTGTTTGATCTTGTAGGGAAAGCAGGACACCACAAAGCCGTGGTCCGGCAGGCTGTCCAGGTTGGCCAGTTTTTCCATCTGGCCGTAGCCGATATCGCGCCCAGCCTTGTGCCCTTCCCAGATGATTGAGGCATCGCCGCTTTCGGCAAAGCGCTCGCGGGTGTATTTGAATGGCGCGTCCCAGCTCCAGGCGTCGGTGCCGACCACCCGCACGCCGCGCTCAAGCAGATACAGCGTGGCCTCGCGACCCATGCCCACGCCTGCTTCCAGATAACCCGGCTGACCAAACAGTGCACCGGCACGGGTGTTAACCAGCACGATATCCAGCGGCTGCAAGCTATGGCCAATACGCGCCAGCTCGGCTTCCACTTGCGCGGCCGTCACCACGTGGCCATCGGGCAGGTGGCGGAAGTCCAGCTTCACGCCAGGTTGCAGGCACCAGTCCAACGGCAGCTCATCGATGCCAAACGCCGGCTTGCCGCCGTCGGTGGTCGAGGCGTAATGCCACGGCGCATCCATATGGGTGCCGCTGTGGGTGGTGATTTGCAAACGTTCAGCGGCCCAGCTTTCGTTGCCGGGCATTTGCGCCAGCTCAAGGCCCGGAAACATCGCGGCCATTTCCGGCCAGCCTTGTTGGTGGTCCATGTAGTCGATTTTCGGCAGCAAGGGCGGCGGGTCGGTGTAGGGGTTGTTGTCCAGGGTCACCGACAGATCGACCAGGCGGCGGGTGGATTTTTTTGCGGTGAGATCAGCGGCGTGCGGCATGGGCAGGCGCTCCAGGTAAGGATTGAGGCCGCAAGGCGGCAGGCGTCAGGGCGTTGCGGATAAGGGCAGCGGCGTTGCCGTCGTGGCTAAACCCCATGGCGCGGGCCTGGGGGGTTTTTAGCGGTGGCAGGCGACCAAACAAGGCTTCGAGGTGCTCATCAGCGGCGTAGTTGATCAGGCCTCGGCGCTCTTGGCCGTAGGCGCTCGCCAAGGCGTCTACCACCTGGGCGATGGACAGGCGCAGCACCGGCAGTTGCCAAACCCGCTGGCCGTTCAGCGCGCTGCTGTCCAGCTCGGCCGCGCGTATCAGGTTGTTGACGCAGCAGCGCGCCGACATCCACCAGCAGGTCGCCTCGGGCGACACCGGGCAGCAATAGCTTTCGCCAGCAGCAAAGGCCCGCAGCAGGTCGCTCATAAACGCCGAGCGCAGGCCATTGGGTTCTCGAGGCCGGGCAACGATGCCAGGCAGGCGCAGCACACGGCCGTCCACTTCGCCGCGCCGCGCCAAGTCGCTGACCACCGTTTCCACCATGGCCTTGTGCGTGCCGTAGGACAGCTGCGGATTCAGCTCAGCGCCCTCGCTCATGCGCGCCGGCAGATCACCGCCATACACCGCGACGCTGCTGGCATACACCAGCACTGGCGGTTGGGCCTTATTACGCAGCTGATGCAGCAACTCCAGACTCGCTAGCAGATTGACCTGATAACCCAGCTCGTACTGCGCCTCGGCCGCGCCGCCGGGAATACTCACCAGGTGAAACACCACGTCCACACCATCGGCCAACACCCGTCTGAGCAAGGCGGCATCGGTGACGCTGCCGGCCCGCTGGCGCAGGCGTGGGTCGGCGGGTAAATCGTCAAGTTCACGGTCGAGCAGCAACAACGAGTCTATGGCCTGTCCGCGCAAGCTGCCGCGCGCCAATAGGCAGCGCACCAACTCACGGCCGACAAAACCATTGGCGCCGGTAATCAATACACGCATACGCGGCTCCTCATACCTTGGCCTGTACAACGCGCTGGTCGATACCACCGAACAGCGATTGGCCATCGGCGCCAAGCACATCCATCTGCACCTGGTCACCAAAGCGCATAAACGCGGTTTGCGCACTGCCCTGCTCGATCATCTCGATGGCGCGGCGTTCGGCAATGCACGCCGAACCGACGCTGCGGTCACTGTTGGAGACGGTGCCGGAGCCGATCACCGTACCGGCGCGCAAACGCCGGGTCAGTGCGGCGTGGGCGATCAGTTGGCCAAAGTGGAAATTCATTTCGCCGCCATGGGGGTGGCCGAACCACTTGCCGTTCCACTGCACCTGCAACGGCAACTGCACGCGCCCTTCTCGCCAGGCATCGGCGAGCTCGTCGGGGGTGATGGCCAAGGGCGCAAAGCTGGAGGACGGTTTGGCTTGCAGAAAACCAAAGCCGCTGAGCATTTCCCGTGGCGCCAGGGCGCGCAGGCTGACGTCGTTGATCTGCACAATCAGCTTGATGTGCTGCAAGGCCTGCTCGGCGCTGCAGCCCATGGGCACCTCGTCGACTATCACGCCAAACTCGCCTTCAAAGTCGATGCCTTGGGCTTCGCTTGGCAGCGCAATATCCTCGCGGCCGCCGAGAAAATCATCGCCGGCGCCCTGGTACATTAGGGGCGTCAGCTCGGCGCCCTCATGGGCTTTTAGGTTGAAGGCTTTTTGCATCAGCGTGCCGTGGCTAAGAAACGCCGAGCCGTCGCACCATTGGTAGGCGCGCGGCAATGGCGCCATGGCCTGTTCCGGCTGAAAAGAAAAAGCGCCCACTGCCCGGCCCGCGTTTAGCTCATCGGCCAGCAGACGCAAACGCGGTTCGGCGCTGGCCCAGTGTTCCAGCGCCTGTTGCAAGGTGTGGGCAACGGCATCCACCTGCATCGCCCAGTTGTTATCGCGCGACACCAACACCAGTTGGCCGTCGCGACTGCCGTTTTTCAGGGTGGCCAGTTTCATTGCGCGCCCCCCTTTAATTCAGGGGCAAAGCGCCCATCGATAAGGATAAACACCATGCGTGCCATGGCTTCAGTGCGGTTGCTCCAGGCGTGGTTGGTACCGCGCTGCACCACCACATCGCCACGCTTGAGCTGCACTTCTTCTTCGTCCAACACCAGCCACACTTCGCCTTCGGTAACGATGCCGTAGTCGAGAGTTTCGGTGCGGTGCATCAGTTTGTGTTTGGAGTTGGCCTGGCCGGTGCCGGCGTGGGCTTCGCCGATCTCGGCAAAGGCGGCGGCCGCCTCTTCGGCGCTGACCTGGTTTTGCACGCTGTCTGGCGGAATATCCACCACGCGGATCACGCTGCCCAACGGCCCTGGGCTGAGTTGCAGCGGTTTGGCCGTCGGGTCGCTGGCGTTGTCCAACAGGGCCGGTGTGCTAGCGCTGTTCCAGATTTCGTAAAACACCGTGCCGGGTACCGCCGCCAGCGGAAACACATTGGGCGTTGGGCCGCTGCTGGCGACCACGGCAAAACCTGCTGCGTTGTGGCCAGTGACCACCCGTTTAAACGATGGAAGTTCGTGCATAAAAAAGCCTCGCTCAGTTGCCATCGCCGATGGTGGTGCCACCGTCGACCAACAGGTTTTGTCCAGTAATAAAGGCGCCGCCAGGAGCCGCCAGCAGCAAGGCCAGGGCCGCCACTTCGTCGGGCTTGCCGACGCGGCGTAAGGGGGTTAGCGCTAAGCGTTTTTCCATCACGCTGGGCTGCTCGGTTAATGGCGTGGCAAAGGCGGTTTCGATTACGCCGGGGCTGATGGCGTTGACCCGCACATTGGCCGGGCCCCACTCCACCGCCAGGTTGCGGGCCAGCTGGGCTAAAGCAGCTTTGGACAGGCCATACAAACCCAAGCCTTTATTGCCGCGCACGCCGGCAATGCTGGCCATCAACACCACGCTGCCACCGCCATTGGCCGCCATGCCCGGGATTAAGGCGTTGGTCAGCCACACGGCGCTTTGCAGATTGACGGTCATGGTCAGCTGCCACTGCGCATCGCTGGCGCTGGCCAACGGGCCCATATGGGGGGCGACGCCGGCATTGCAGACCAGCACGTCGAGCTGGGTAAATTGCGCTAATACAGCGTCCGCTAGGGCCTGAACCTGCATTTCCTGGCTGAGGTCGGCAACGAGGGGGCACACCTCGAAACCCTCCTCGCGCAATACGCCAGCGGCGTGCTCGCAGTCGTCGGCGTTTTCACTGCTGATCACCAGGCGCGCGCCGGCTTGGCCATAGGCGCGGGCGATAGCCAGGCCGATGCCACGGGTGGCACCGGTAATCAGCGCAACTTTGCCGGCCAGGGAAAACAGCGTGCTCATGGCGCGTCCTTAAGCAGACGTTCTTCGAGGTGCAGATCGCCTGCTGAGCGGCGCAAGCCCAGGCACAGCAGCGCCACCACCAGTTGCACCGCGGCTATGACAATCAAGGCGCTGGGCAGTTGTGCCGAGGTGCCGCCAGTAATCGCCAGCACCACCAGCGGGCTGATAAATTCGCCGGCAAAAATCGCTGCAGTAAAACCACCGGCGGCGCGGCCGCGGTGTTCAAAGTCGACGTAGGACATGATCCAGGTGATCAGCGTCGGCAACATCAAACCAATACCCAAACCGTTGACCAGTACCGCGACCACCACCAGCGCATGGTTGCCGGCAGAGCCCATCAACAGGCCGCCAACGCTGGCCAGCACAAAGGCCAAGAGCAATTGTTTGGGCGCGCTCAAGCCGCTTAACACGCGAAAGCCCAAGGCACCGGCGAGTACGCCCAGTTGGTTGGCGCCCATGGTCATACCAATCTGTTGCGGCGCATCGACATGCAACAGATTGAGCAGAAAGCCCGCCTGCACCGGCACGATAAACAGGCTGATACCCGCCAGTACGGTAAGCAGGTAAAGCGGCGCTAAACGCTTCAACGGAAAGCTACTGGTGCTAAGACCGACATTGGCATTGCTGTGCGCCGAAGGCTCCCACAGCAGCTTGGCCATCAGCGGCAAGAACAGCAGGCCCACTGCATAGAGGGCGAACGGGGTACGCCAGCCGTTTTCACCCAGCGCGCCACCGATGGCCATAAACACCGCAGCCGACAGTGACGTGGCAACCATCTGCAAGGCAAATAACCGCTCGCGCCGCGCACCGCTGTAGTAGTCGCCCATCAACGTGGTGCAGCCGGTCATGATGGCCGCTTCGGCCAGGCCGATACCGGCGCGGCTGGCGATAATGGCGCCGAGTGAGTCCAGCCACAGCGGCAGTAGCCCGCACAGGCTATACAGCAACATGGCCCACAGCAGTAGCGGCTTGCGCCCTACCCGGTCGGCGATCAGCCCGGCAAATGGCGCGACCAGGGCAATGACCAAGGCTGGCAAGGTCAACGCAATGGGCACCAGCACGGTGGCGCCTGGGGTGTCGGCAAAATGCGCCTGCATGCGGGGCAACACCGGAGCCAGCAGCACCGCGCCCAACACCGGCAAGCAACTGCCGAGCAGCAGCAACAGCGATTGCGGCAAACCGGCCTGACGTTCAGCGCTCATCACGCACCTCCTGCACGGGCATGCCACAAAGTGCGGCGCCATACACAGCGAGGGCGTCGACAAGGGGGTGGAGCAGTCTGTTTACATAACGCATGGCGGGTTCTCTCTTGTTGTTGTTTTTATGGGCGGGCGTTAGCGCGCAGCGGCCCGTGCCGGTGGTGTTGGCACAGGCTCAGCACGTCGTTCACGCAGCGCCAACGGCACCGCCCCAGCGCTGCTGGCGGGTTGTTTTTGCGGTAACAGGAAGTAGGCCAAGGCCGGCAGCAGGATCAGCGCACCAACCATGTTCCACACGAACATAAAGGCCAGCAGCACGCCCATATCGGCCTGGAATTTGATCGGCGAAAACATCCAGGTGCCCACACCAATGGCCAGGGTTACCCCGGTCAGCATCACCACCTTGCCGGTGAACAGCAGCGCCTTGTAATAGGCCTGGGACAGGCTGGCGCCTTGGCGCAGTTGCGCCAGCACAATGCTCATCACGTACAACGCGTAGTCCACGCCAATGCCCACGCCCAGGGCGATTACCGGCAAGGTGGCGACCTTGACGCCAATGCCCAGCCAGACCATCAGCGCTTCACACAGAATCGAAGTCAGCACCAGCGGCAGCACCGCACAGAGCACCGCGCGCCAGGAGCGGAAGGTCACCAAACACAGCAAAATCACCGCGCCATACACCCACCAGAGCATCTCGTGGCTGGCTTGTTTCACCACGATATTGGTCGCCGCTTCAATACCGGCGCTGCCCGCGGCCAAGAGAAATTGCGCCTGTTCGCTGTCGTTTTCTTTGGCGAACGTTTGCACCGTTTGCACCACACGGCCGAGGGTGTCGGCTTTGTGGTCGGTGAGGTAGGCGTAGAGCGTTAGCAGGCTGCAGTCTTCGTTATACAAACCGCGCGGCGCGCCGGCAGTGACCATGTTCAAGGTGGCCTGGTTGTTCACCAGCTCGTACCACTTCGGGTTGCCTTCGGAGAGGCCGACCAGCACGCGGCGGTTGAGCAGCGCCAACGAGTTAGTCGAGTCCACGCCTTGCAGGCCGCGCAGTTGCCAGTCGAGGTTGTCGAGCCGTTGCAGGGTGTCGTAGCTGGAACAGGCACCGGCTGGGGTTTTCACCATCACCGCAAACACATCGCTGCTGGCGCCGTAGTGTTGGGTCAGGTAGGCGTTGTCGAGGTTATAGCGGGAGTCGGCGCGCAGCTCGGGGGCGCCGGCATCCAGGTCGCCGATCTTTAATTGCAGGCTGACTAGGTAACCGCCAATGGCCAAGACTGCCGCGACTATCACGCAAACCGTAGCCCAGCGCCGTTGGGTAAACAGGTCGAGAAAGCGCCAAATCGCTTGCTTGCCGGCACCGTCAATTTCCGCCTGTTCACTGCGCAGGCTGCGGGTAGCAGCCGCTGGGGTTACGCCGATATACGAGAGCAGCACCGGCAGCAAAATCAGGTTGGTAAAAATTAGTACCGCCACGCCGATACTGGCGATCACGGCCAGGTCTTGGATCACTTCGATCTTGATGATCATCAGCACGGCAAAGCCGACGGCGTCACACAGCAGCGCGGTGAGCCCGGCGAGAAACAAGCGGCGAAAGGTAAAGCGCGCCGCCACCAGGCGATGCATGCCGCGACCGATGTCTTGCATGATGCCGTTCATCTTTTGCGCGCCATGGCTCATGCCAATGGCAAACACCAAGAACGGCACCAACACCGAATACGGGTCGAGCTGATAGCCCAACAACGGCAGCAAGCCCAGTTGCCAAACCACCGCCACCAATGAGCAGGCCATTACCAGCGCGGTGCTGCGCAGGCAGCGGGTGTACCAGTAGAGCACCACGGCGGTGATGACAATGGCGGCGGCGAAGAACAGCAAAATCTGCCGCAGGCCATCAATCAAATCGCCCACCACCTTGGCAAACCCGGTGATGCGAATCTCGATGCCCTGCTGTTGGTATTTGTTGCGCAACCCTTCCAGCTGTTGCGCCAGGGCGCTGTAGTCGAGGGCTTTGCCGTCGGCGTCTTTGGCCAGCAGCGGCAGGTAGATGATGCTCGACTGTTGGTCGAAGGCCACCACTTGGCCGATCTCGTTGGAGCGTTCCACGTTGCGTTTCAGCGCCTCCAGGGTTGGCGCCGAACCGTCGTAACCATCGGGAATCACCGGGCCGCCTTCCAGGCCTTCTTCGGTGACGCCCACCCAACGGGTCGACGGCGTCCACAGCGACTTCATATAGGCGCGGTCGACCCCCGGCAGCAGGTACACCTCGTCATTAAGTTGCTGCAGGGTTTGCAAATAAGCGGCGTCATAAATGCTGCCGGTTTTGTTGATCACCGCAATGCGTACCGCGTTGCCCAAGCCACTGAGCTCTTGGCGATGCTCCAGGTAGTTGGCGATAAAGGGGTGATCGCTAGGGATCATTTTTTCAAAGCTGGCGTTGAGTTCCAGGCGTGTGGCCTGCCAGCCGAGCAGCGCGGTGACCACCAGGCAAATCAGCAACACCAGGCGCCGATGATTGAACAGCGCGCGTTCCAGCAACGAGCCGGAGCCTTGGTCGAAATCGGCCAGGTCGCTGTGGATAGGCGTCGTGCCGGATGAACTCGGTACGTGCATGGGGTTACTCCGCAATCGTTGGGGATGGCGCTTTCGCGCCTGGCGCCAGGCGCTGTGGCCCGGCAAAACCGACGCCGACCAGCACGCCGTCCGCAGCCTGGGCTACCGCCAGCAGCGGCGCGCCAGGTGGCGTGCTTAGCGGCTGCAAGCCGGCGCCATTGCTAGCGCCTTGCAGCAGGCCTCCGGCCTGGTTGACCAGCAGCAGTTGGTCGTTGATCACCAAGGCGGCGTTGATCGAAATCGGCAGCGGATTGGTCATGGCTTGAAAGCTCGCGCCTTGGTCCGCCGAATGAAATAGCTTGCCGCGCAGACCGCCGACCACCAGGCCGCCATTGGCCTCCATAGCCAGGCTGAAATAGCTGCCCTCGTAAGGGCTGGTGAGCGTGGTGAACTGCGCACCGCCGTCGCTGGAACCGAGCAACAAGCCCTGCTCGCCCGCTAGGTAAAACGCTTGGCCTTGCTGCGCCACGGCATACAGATGCAAGCCGCGCGGGTTGGGCAGGCGGTCCATCCACGAGGTCCAGCTGGCGCCACCATCGCTGGTGTGCATGGCCAAGCCATAGGCACCGACCACCACACCTTCACGGGCGCTGCTAAAGCTCAAGGCCAGAAAGGGTTTATCCGCGCCGTCTTGCACCAGGCGTTCGGCGTTGGCTTGCCTTGGCGCATCAGCGGCCGCTTGGGCTGCCGCCAGTTCCAAGGCGGCTGCACGCTTGCCATCCAGTTGCAGCGCCCAGCTTTCGCCGCCGTCGCTGCTGTGCAGCACCACCCCGGCATGGCCCACGGCCCAACCTTGTTTGCCGTCGACAAACTGCACAGCAGTCAGCGTGCTGCTGACCGGCACCGTGGCTTGGCGCCAGCTGGCACCGCTGTCGTCGGAGAGCAGCACAATGCCGCGCTCGCCGACTGCCACCAAGCGCTCGCCGGCGCGGGTAATGCCCAATAACACGGCGTGTTGGGCCTGCTGGCCATGTATGGCCGGCACGCTGAGTACGTCCGGCACGGTTGCCGCGATGGCACCTGCATTGGCACTGGAAACGACCATGGCCAATAGCAGCAGGCGCCACCCTTTGCGGTTTTTACTCATAGCTACTGCCTCGTCTGCACCAGGCAGCGGTGTTTGCACGCCGCTGCCTTGTTCACCTGAACCCACCTGCAACCTGGCGCTTAGCGAATACCTTCACCGGCCAGTGAGTCGGGGGTGAATACCGAGTCGCCATAGGGCGCGACGATGCGGTACTGCTCGTTCTTGCCGGCAAAGATGTCGCCGGTGAACCAGGCCCCGGAGAGCAAGTCGTAGAAACCGTTGGTGAGGGTTACCACGCCGGGCAGATCGGGGGTCACCACCGGAGTGGTCCACAGCACTTTGGCCAGTTGGTTTTTGCTGTCGTAGCGCTCGCCCAACACAGCGGCCCAGGTGTCTTCGTCGAGGTAGTACGTGCTCTTCGGCATCACGTGGCGCTTGCCCGATTTCAGCGTGGCTTCCACTACCCACACACGGTGCAATTCCCAGCGCACAACGTCGGGGTTGAGGTGATGGTCAGCGAGGATGTCTTCCGGGCCTTTGGCGGTCAGCACACGGTTGGAGTTGTAGGGGATATACAGCTCCTTCTTGCCCACCAGCTTCCAGTCGAAGCGGTCGATACGGCCGTTGAACACATAGAGTTCGTCAAAGCTCATGACCCCGGCGGTGGCCGGTGTCGGCGTGTCGCAGCAGGCGTTCGGCAAGCGGCGTACGCGGCGTTGGCCTGGCAGGTAGGTCCAAGCGCCGGCTTTGTCGGCGTCGAGGTTTTCCCGACCAAGAATGGCTTCGCCGGCACGCAGGGGTGGGCCGTCGTTGATCAGGCGAATGGTCCAGAACACGCCGTCGTCTTTTGGGCCGCCGGGTAGGTACCACGGCATTTGCAGGTCGGCACGGGAATCGTTGGTCAGCACATGCTTGCCGTCGCCGGTGGTCAGGTATTGGGTAAAGCTGGCGTGCCAGGACGCCCCGCGCCAGCGCAGCAAATGGTTCCAGATGGCTTCGGCGCCGTTCTGTGGCAGCGGAAACGGAATGCCGCCCTGGGCATTCTGCGGCGACGGGCCCGACGGACCATCGACCAGTTTGGCGCTGCTGGCGTTGGCCAGGGTGGCGTCGTACACCGCTTGCGGCGCCGCAGCGGTACGGTGGGTTGGGTACACGTCGAGGCGGTAGCTGTCGGGGTACTTTTTCAGCATGGCCAAGGTACCGGCGCTGAGCTTGTCGGCGTATTGCGCGGCGTTGCTGGCGTTGATGCTGAACAGCGGTTTTTCGCTGGCGAACGGGTCGCTGCGTTTGCCGCCGTCCTTGTAGCTGGGGTCGACTTTGGTCAAGCCGCCGTCCCAGGCCGGGATGCTGCCATCGGCGTTACCGGCGCGCTCGGCGCCCAGCGGCGTCAGGCTGGTTTTCAGGCTGTTGGCATCAGCGGCCATCAGGCCTTGGGCGAACAGCAAGGAAGCGGCCAAGGCCGTGAGCAAGGCAGTTAAACGGTTAGGTGCGTACATAAGAATTCCCCTGGCTTAGAACGTGCGGCTAACGCTGACGGCGACAAAGTCGCGGTCTTTCAGCGTTTGCTCGAACGTGTAGTTGTTGTTGGAATCGAGGAAGGTGTTTTCCGGGCCGTAGTAGTGGGTGTACGTCAGGCCCAGGCTCCAGGTATTGAGGTAGTTGCCCTTGATGCCGATGTTGATATCGCCACCACGGTCAGCACCAAAACCTGTACCCAGTGCCGACGACGCGCCATGGGTGTAACTGGCACCGATGGGCACGCTGATATCCAGGCCGGGGAATGCTTGGCGATACATCGGCTCGTAGACCGTGCGCACACTCCAGGCATCGCGGTCGGCGTTGGGGTCCAGGGCATCGGGGTGGCGCGTTACGCTAAGGGTGCGGTTCCAGGCGATCTCACCAATAAAGCTGGCTTCCTGGGCAATAAACGACGGCTCCAGGCTGGCCAGCCACGACAGGTTGGCGTGCAAGGTACGGCCGGTGGCATACAGCGCTTCGTCCGCCTCATTGCTGATGGCTTCATCGACGGCCAGGGCATGTTGATTGGTCGAGGCCAACGGCTGATGCCAGCGGGTCGACAGTTCACCGGCAATGTTGAATTGCTCCACCGTGGTGGAGAAGCTGGCGCCTACCGACTCGATACCTTCCGGGTACACCCAGTAGTACTCGCCGGCTTTGCCGCTCAACGGATCCAGGGCCGCGAAGTTGGGCCGCACATTCAGCTGTGGCGATTTGTCGTGGAAGCGAATGGCATAGAAGCCCCAGTCCACGGTTTCGGTACGCCAGCGCAGTTGCATACCGCCCTGCCCCGAGTCTTTCGCGTCTTTGTCTTTGCCGTGGTAGAAAGCCAACGGCTGCGCGCCGGGGAACAGCGGCGCGCCAATAAACATGCGCTCGTTGCCGTCACCAAAGAAGTCGTCGGTAGAGAAGTAGCTACCCGCAGCCGGCAGGCGGTTGGCTTCCCACTCAAATTGGTAGTAAGCGCCAAAGGTGACATCCGGAGTCAGCTGGATTTGCCCGGACACTTGCTCAACCGGCCGAATCAGTTCCTTGAACTGCGTGTTCGGTACCGACAGCCCCTTGACCACATCAATCGGCGCCATGCCACCGGCGATGCCGTTCATGCCGTAAAACAGGCTTTCGCCCCACTGCATGGCGTACTGGCCGATACGGCCAGACACCGGCATATCCGCCACTTCCGTGCGGCCAAACAAGAAGGCATCCAACAGCTCGCCTTTGCGCCCGTGCAGCTTGCGGGTGTCGTCGGTGAAGTGATTGGCCGCCACTGAATAGCTGTTGACCTGGCCATCGGCATTGTTGTCGTTGGACTGGTTGTACACATCGTCGTACCAGGCCGCACCGCTAACCCGCGCGCCGACGTTTTTGTAGGTGATATCCAGCTCGGACAGCAGGTCGAGACGGTTGGAGATCAGGCCTTTGTCGAGGTTGTTATCGCCGTCATTGAGGTTTTGTGCGGAGCTGAGCTTGTCCGACTTATCCTCGGTACGCCACGCGGCGCTGTACTTGAGGGTGTTGTCCCAACGGGTACGCAGGTCGGGGATACCGGTGTCGAATTCAAATGCCTGGGCATTACTGGACAGCACGCCAACCAGCAGCCCAGCCAAACTCAGGGCAAACGGAGGGCGTCCGCTGCGCAGCGCAGCAGTGTGCAAACGAGCCATGGTGAAACCTCGCTATTGTTGTTCTTTTGAGTTTTGCCGCGCCCTTGTTGGGCGCGGTCGCACGCAGGTCTTACGGGTACTACGCAGGAGCAATCAGATGGGTTCGGCCGTGCGCGCGAGCATTTGCTTGACCAAGCCAATGCGGTCGAACTCACGGTCGTGTTGCATTTCTTTGTCGCCGGCCAACACCGAGCTTTCGCTGATGTATTTGCAGCGCTCAAAACGGCGCGCCATAAAGCGCCGCAGTTGCTGCTCAAGGCTGCCGCTGGCCGTCAGCTCTTCGCTAAGCACCACGGCGTCTTCAATGGCCATGCCGGCGCCCTGGCCCAAATGCGGGGTGGTGGCGTGGGCGGCGTCGCCAATCAGCAGCACACGGCCGCGGTGCCACGGCTCGTTAACGAACACCACTTCCATGGGCTTGTAGACCACCTGGCTGCTGTCGGTGATTTGCTCACGCAGCTCGCCAATCAGGCCGGTAAACCCTTGCAGGCGCTCACGCATCTGCTCGGCCATGGTGGCGGTGTCCATCCACGGGTTGGTCGGTTCATGGGAGGTGAGGAACATGTACATCAGGTTGCCGGCCAGCGGCACCAACCCAGCGTTGCCATCGGAGCTCTGGTAATTGGCCAGGTGATCGATTTCCGGCTTGCGCGGAAAGTTGTAGCGCCACACGGCCTGCCCGGTGAAACGCGGCGTGTATTTATCGCCAAACACCAGGCTGCGCACTTTCGAATACAGGCCGTCGGCGCCGACCACCAGGTCGTAGCTGTCGCTGCTGCCATCGGTAAACACCACGCTAATGCTGGCGGCTCCCTCGGTCAGGGTTTCAACGCTGAGGCCAAGGCGAACTTGCGCCCCCAGGCTGAGGGCAGTTTCGCTAAGCACTTTGTGCAGCGCCAGGCGGGAAATACCCACGTTGGCCGGATACTCCGGGCCAGCCAACCGTTGCCCTGGAATGCGCGCCAACTGCTGGCCGCCGGGGCCGTAGATGGCTACGTCTTCAAAGGCATAAGCCGCGCCGAGGTAGCCATCCAGCACACCCAACTTGGCCATTTCCCGCACCACGTTGCTTTGCTGAATGATGCCGACACCGTAGACCGTCCACTCGGCTTTGAGCTCAATCAGATCGACATCAATGCCCTTGCGACGCAGGGCGATGGCGGCACACAAACCGCCGATACCACCGCCTACGACTAGAACCTTTTTTACCGGTGAAGAGGTGACTGCATTCATGGCATGTCTCACTTGTTATTTTTGTCATCAAACGGCTCGGCGGCCGCTCTGTTGGGTGCCACTTTCCCGGCAAACCAGGAAGATGACTAATCGCTTATAGGGATGCGATGTATCGCGTACGGCAATACCAACTCAGTTGCTCTGCTCCCCTCTCCCGCTCGCGGGAGAGGGGCCGGGGGTGAGGGCCAGCTCCAACACCGTCGTCAACAGCCACCCCTCACCCCAACCCTCTCCCCAAAGGGGCGAGGGAGCTAATTGCGCAGGTCCAAACAAACTCAATTGCCCTTCACCCCTCTCCCGCTTGCGGGCGCCCGGCCAGGGGAGAGGGGCCGGGGGAGAGGGCCGGACCAACGACGCCTTCAAAGCAGCCTCACCCTCTCCCTAACCCTCTCCCGCAAGCGGGAGAGGGGACTAAATTGGCGGCGTTTCCAAAAACAAAGTCAGCGGCAAAACAAACTCAGTTGCTCTGGCTCCCCTCTCCCGCAAGCGGAAGAGAGGACTCAATCTGCGGCATTTCCAACACCAACCAACCGCCCTCTTCCCGCCACGGCAACGCCTGCAAATGCTCGCCAAGGCACGGCCCGTAGATGCATTCCCCGGTGCTCGGCAAAAACTGCGCACCATGGGCGTAACACATGATCAGTTGGCCATCGGCGGACAAAAATCGGTCTTTGCGGTACTCCAGGCGCACATCCAAATGCGGGCAGCTGTTGCGATACACCCGCACCTGGCCGCCATGGCGCAGGGCAAACACACTGTCCCTACCGCGCTGCAACGGGTCGAAACCCAGGGCCTGGCCTTCGGCCAATTCCTCACTGCGGCACAGGGCAAACTCTCCTGGCTGCAGCGCACACGGCAGCATCACTCCACCAGCTTGGGTGGCGGACCACCCGGCGCCCATTTCTCTTTGGAGTTGAATAGAAACAGCTGCGAGTTATCCGCCGTCAGCGGCGCGGTGCGGGCTGCCCAGGCGTCATCGTGTTTGTCCATGTCGGCGTCGTATTCGATATGGCAGCCCAGCGGGCTGTTGAAGTACCAGAACCAGTTGGAGCCAAACAGATGGCGGCCCGGGCCCCAGAAACTGGTCCAGCCCTTCTGTTCAAAACGCCGGCCAGCCAACAGCACTTCGGTGCCGCTGCCCATATGGAAGGTGAAGTGCTCGCAGCCTTTCATGTGCGGCGGCGTTTGAATCATAAACAGGCAGTGGTGATCGTCCGACCCGGCTGGGCGCATAAACGGCCCGGCGCCGATAAAGGTGTCGGTGGTTTTAAAACCCAGGCGATTGGCGTAGAAGGCTTCGCCCTTGGCCGCGTCGGGGACGAAATACACCACGTGCGACAAGGTGCGCGGCAAGGCCGGCATATCCAGGGTGATGCCCGGTTGGTTAAGCGGACGCTGCGGCGCATGGCCTGGCGCATTGCTGAGGTCAGCCGGCGCGCTAAATGGCCGGCGCACGGTAACTTGAAAGCCAATGGCAAAACCCAGGTCATCCACACTGTGCAGCGCGCCCTGGGCATCACGGGTGACCAGGCGATCACGGGCCAGTTCGTCCTCGATGGCATCCAGGTCGCGGGCCTCGGCCACGCCGTAAATGGTTTCGCGCAGTGACGGGCCAGGGCCGATGGCAGCCGGCAGGCTCGGGTCGTCAACTCGGCGAATAATCACCGCGGTGCCATCCAGCGCTTCAAAGCGCCCGCCGTTGTTGTCCACGTCTACCGCTTGCAAGCCGTAGTCACTCAGGCACGCCGCGCTGGCTTGTATGTCATCGACGCCAAAGATCAGGGCGTCAAGGCCAATGATGTTCATCGCAACCACTCCATTGAAATTATGATCCGGGCGCTGCTACGCAAGGCTGTTGAGCTCGGCATGGCGTCCGGTGGTGGTGTCGGTCACGGCCGACTGCGGCAGAGAGTGACGGCGAGCGAGGCAGCTGACTAATCGCGTGTTGGGATGCGACCTATCGGCAAACGCGATACCAGCCGGCATGGCCGAGCGGCTGCGGAAATGGAGAAAAACGGCAGAGGAGATTTCTGCGTAAGGGTTGACGCTGCGATGCTTTGTGCCGAATGTATCGCGAAAATAAATACAACAACGAGATCTGCCGCCATGCGTTTCAACCACCTGGACTTAAACCTCCTGGTGGCGCTCGATGTGCTGCTCGAAGAGCAAAACATCACCCGCGCCGCTGAACGTCTGCACATGACCCAGTCCGCCACCAGCGGCGTGCTCGGGCGCTTACGCAACTACTTTGAAGACGACCTGCTGGTGCAAGTCGGCCGGCGCATGCAACCCACGCCCTACGCCCTGGAACTGACTGCGCCGGTACGCGAGGTGCTGCTGACCATTCAGTCGTCAATTACCGCCAAACCGGTCTTCGACCCGGCCACCAGCAAACGCCATTTCCGCCTGGTGACCTCGGACTACCTGATCAGCGTGTTGTTTGCCCAGGTGATCGAAAAGATCCACCGCGAAGCCCCGCACATCACCTTTGAAATGATCGGCCCCAGCGACAACTCGGGCGAATTGCTGATTCGTGGCGAGGTCGACCTGATGATCGTGCCCGACCGCTACATCATCGAAGGCCACCCCTGGCAACTGCTGTTCGAGGAAGACCACGTGTGCGTGGTGTGGAATGGCAATACCGAAGTGGGCGAGCACCTGACCCTGGAGCAGTACATGCAAATGGGCCATGTGTCGGTGGGTTTTGGCCGCACGCGGCACATGAGTATCGAAGAGTGGTTTATCACCCAATACGGCTTTAACCGCCGCCTGGAAGTGATCACCAACGACTTCAACACCCTGCCCCAGCTGATTGTCGGCACCCAGCGCATCGCCACCATGCACCAGCGCTTGGCGCGGCTATACGCCAAGCATTTACCGCTGCGGATTTTGCCGCCGCCGGTAAAAATTCCGGTCATGCGCGAAGTGATGCTGTGGCACCGCAGCGTTGACGGCGACCCCATGCACCGCTGGCTGCGCGAGCGAATCAGCTCATTTATCTCCAGCGTTGATCAGGCCAAAGCCGCCTAAACGCCCATAACAATGGGGTGCGCGGGTATCGCCAGCGGCGATACCTCGCATCCCGACTCACGATTGGCCAAATACTTCCCCCGTCCTTAACGTGCCCCATGCACGGGCTTGCCTGGCCCGCTTTCGTACTGGCTCGCACAAGGACAATAAAAACCATGTTCCGCTACTTCCCTACCAACTACGTTTGGAACCTCTCCGTCGATCTGGCCATTGAGATGGGCGCCCGCATGGGTGAGATCGAGGAGATGTGTGCGCCGCTACAAGAAGCGGCCAAGCAACAGGACGCCGCCGGCAGCAAAGCCTTCCGCGAAACCTGGGCAAAGATGGCCGACAAACTCTGCGGCCTGGCTGAAGAAGACGAAGCCAATGGCCGCCTGCTCTCGGCGGGCGAAAAGTACAACCGCGCTGCCACCTATTACCTCACCTGCGAGCGCCTGCAGGCCCATGGCGCCGAGGGCCGTATGACCTTGTATCAGACCTTTTTGCAGACCTTTGCCCGTGGCATTGCGCTGTCCAAAGAGAACTGCGAGCGGGTGGAAATTCCCTATGAAGGTGCGGTGATCTCCGGGCTGCTGGTACGCGCTGAAGGCGTGACCGGGCCGCAGCCGATTCTGGTGCAAGTCAATGGTTTGGACTCCACCAAAGAAATGAAATACCGCGTCGGCCTGCCCGCCTGGTTGGCCAAGCGCGGCGTTGCCTCGCTGATCATCGACCAACCCGGCACCGGCGAAGCCCTGCGTTTGCATAACCTGATTGCCCGCTACGACAGCGAACACTGGGCCAGCCGCGTCGTGGATTGGCTGGAAACCAAGAGCGAGTTCGACCCCAAACGCATCGGCCTGGAAGGTGTGTCGCTGGGCGGTTACTACTGCCCGCGCGCAGTGGCCTTTGAACCACGTTTCGCCTGCGGCGTGGTCTGGGGTGCCAACCACGATTGGCGCGATGTACAGAAACGTCGGCTGGAAAAAGAGGGCAGCTTCCCGGTGCCGCATTACTGGGCGCATGTACGTTGGGTGTGGGGAGCCAAGGACCAGGACGACTTTATGGCCATCGCCGAAAACGTCCACCTCGATGGCGTGCTGGACCGTATCAAGGTGCCATTCCTGGTTACCCATGGCGAAAAAGACTCACAGATCCCGCTCAAATGGGCACAGCGCACCTACGAGCAACTGACCAACAGCCCCAAACGCGAGCTGAAAATCTTCACCGAACGCGAAGGCGGCGTGCAGCACTCCAGCTTTGACAACAGCATCAACGCCGGGCATTACATCGCCGACTGGATTGCCGAAACCCTGGGTGGGCGCACCGCCTGATAAGGCAACCACCGAGCCCGCAGGGTGTGCCGGTCCGCGCTCGGTGTGCGCACCATGGCGACTTTCCCGATATCGCGATGGTGCGCACAGCACACCCTACGGGTTCAAAGCGCTAGTTTGGCGAGCGCGTGGCGTGGAATGAGCTGATCTGCCAACCGTTTTCACCCAACGCCCACACTTGGGTGGCAAACCCCTCCCCCCGAATCGGTTGATCGCCGCCGCGTTTTTGCAGCGTGTTGCATTGCGGCCCGGTCATTACCGCCAGGCCGTCGCCATAGACGCGCACCTGCAATTCCCCGCGTTCGATGGCCAGGTACTGCACGGCGTTTTGTGCGTAGTCGAGGTAGTCGGCCTTGCCCTGCACCAGGCCGGTGGTGTGTACGTAGACCAAGTCATCGGCAAACAGCTCGGCCACACGACGGTGGTCTTCTTCTACCAATGCCCGTCGGCGTTCTTGCTCCAGAGCCAGCAGCGCGTTTTTCTGTTGTTCGGTGCTCATTGATGTCGCTCTCTTTGGGTTGAAAGCGCGCACCTTAGCGGCCGGTTTATTGCGGCAAAAAATCGTCGATGACGATGCCAGCCATCCGCACTTGCAATACATCGCACCGCCCTCCCCTCTGCGCCGCGCAAGCCTTGCCGTTACTGGGTTGGCGCCGGTATTGAGGTCATCAATAGCTGCCAATCGATGCAATCTGTTGGTGCCTCGCCGCTGGCGCTCGCAGCCTGTGCCGCACAACTCCAAGCACAGCGAAGCCACCGTATGAGCGCCCTGCACCTGCACTGCCAAACCCTGTTCACGGCCACCGACCTCACTACTCGCCAGCAGCAAACGCTGGTGGTGGAAAACGGCCTGCTGACCTATGTCGGCCCGCGCGCCAACGCCCCGGCCCCGGCTGCTGGCGATCAGGTGGTGGATGCCGGTGACCATTTCGTGATGCCGGGTTTAGTCGACGTACATACCCACTTGGCCTTTGGTAACGCGCAAAGCGAAGAAGACATTGATATCTGGACCACCGACGAATTCCGCGCCTTGCGCGGGATGTTCTTCGCCCAGCATGTACTCGCCGCCGGCGTCACCAGCATGGTCTGCCCCGGCGACAGCGGCCAATTGAGTATTGCCGTACGCAACGCGGTGGCCGCCGGCATGTTTGAAGGCCCGCGCATCGCCGCCAGCAGCCGGGTCATTACCAACCGACAAAGCCTCAACGACTGGTTTCCCAGCCGCGTCGGCGCGCCAGAGTTTTTTACCGCGCGCCTGGTCACCAGCCGCAGCGAAGCCGTGGCCGAAATTCGCAAACAAGCCAAAGACGGCGTCGACCTGATCAAGATCGCCATGGACGGCACCCACCGTCGCTCCAATGGCGAAATCATCGCCGCCTTTACCGCCGATGAAACAAAGGAAATGGTCGACGAAGCCCACCGCCTGGGCTGCAAAGTGGCGACCCATGCCTACGGCCGCGAAGCCGTGATGTATGCCGCTAAAGCCGGTGTCGACCTGGTATTCCACGCGTTCTATATGGACGACGCCTGCATTGAGGCCTTGCTGGAGGCCGGCAGCATTCTGGCGCCGACCATGACCTTTCCGCAGAACACCGTCGACTTCTGCCAACCCCACGACCCGGCTATCACCACCGGTTATGCCGGCTACTGCGCCCGCACCTTGGAAGTCGGCACCCAGGTGCTCAAACGCGCCAAGGCCGCCGGCATTCCCTTTGCCTGTGGCAGCGACAGCGGCTTTGCCGTCACGCCCTATGGTGAGTGGCATGCGCGCGAGCTGGAACTGTTGGTCAACCGCTTGGGTTTTACCCCCGCCGAAGCGCTGTATGCCGCTACCGCTGTGGGCGCCCGTTGTATGCCGCGCGGCGAAACCTTGGGCACCTTGGAAGTCGGCAAGCAGGCGGACTTTCTCATCCTCGACGGCTCGCCACTGGCAGACATCCGCGTGCTGCAAGACCGCAGCAAACTCAAGGCGGTGTACAAGGCGGGCCAAGCGGTGCGTATGGAGCGCAGCCCGTATAACCCCAAACAGGTGTCGGACTTTAACTCGCTGAAATGGACCGACCTTTACACCCGCGACCGCGTCGCCCAGCTAGGCAAATGGAGCGTATAAGCATGGCTGCACTGACCTTTACCAGCGCTGCGCAAATCGCCAGCCACGCCCTGCAAGCGGCCCGCGACCTGGGCCTTAAACCCATGGCCGCCGCCGTACTCGACAGCGCCGGCCACCCGCTGGTCGTGCTGCGCGATGAACACGCCAGTTTTCTGCGCCCACAGATCGCCACGGGCAAGGCCCGGGGCTGTTTGGGCATGGGCTTTGGTGGCCGCGAACTGGCTCGCCGTGCGCAGGCGATGCCGGCGTTTTTTGCCGCGATTAATAGCCTGACCGGCGGCGAGGTCATTCCCGTGGCGGGCGGGGTGTTGATTCGCGACGCCAGCGGCCAATTGCTCGGTGCCATTGGCCTAAGCGGTGACACCTCAGACAACGACGAACGCTGCGCCTTGCTGGCGATCGCCAGTGTCGGTTTAGTCGCCGACAGCGGCGACCCGCAGCCAAGTTAAGCCAACCGCGCCGCCTGCGCTTGCAACACCTGGCGAAACCAGTTCAGTGCCGGATCCTGGTCTTGGTACGGGTGCCACTGCACCACTTGGGTGGCCTCGGGAAACTCCAACGGCGCTGGCAGCACCCGCAACGGATAACGCTGGGCGAAGGCCAACGCCTGGCGGCGAAATACGGTGGCGACGCGCGCCGTGCCGATTAAAAAATCCGGCATCAGGGCAAAGCTTTCCACCGCCACCGCTACTCGCCTGACAATGCCCAGTTCGTGCAAGTGCGCCGCGTCCAAGCCCAGGTTGCGACCGTCGGCAAACTCCCGCAGCACATGCTCCGCATCACAGTACGCGGCCAGGCTGATGCCGTCGGCGTACTGCGCCTGTGCAGCGTCTACCAGGCAGCAGAGTTGATCGGTCAATAACGCTTGGTGCCCATAGGCGCCATTCAGCCGCCGCTGCGGCACGATCACCAGGTCGCTACGGCGGTAGTCCAAGGCTTCGCTGACCACGTCGCCATCGCGCGGCAATGGTAAGTCGCGCACGGTCAGGCGCACGCCTGGTGCCACCTGGGCCAAGGCGCGGCTCAGCGCTGGCAGCAACACTGCGGCAATGTAGTCCGAGGCCACCAAAGTGAACCGCCGCTCGCAACGCCGGGGGTCGAATGGCGCGGCGCCGTTGCTGATATCCCGTGTCAGGGCCAGGGCTTGTTGCACCTTGGGCAGCAACTGCAAGCCCAAGGCGGTCGGCTGCATGCTGCGACCCACCTGCACCAACAACGGGTCGTTGAAATGTTCACGTAACCGACCCAATGCCGAGCTGGTCGCCGACTGCCCCAGGCACAAGCGCTCGGCCGCGCGGGTCACACTGCATTCGCTGAGCAGCGCATCCAAGGCAAACAGCAGATTGAGATCCAGATGGCGATAACGCATACAGGGTTTGCCCAGGCGCAAGAACGGTAGCTGACCCTAAGCCAGCCCCGGCCTGCACACCAATCGCGATAATTGCTGGCTGGTATCGGCAAACAGGATGGTTGAACTGCCGCCCTGGCGTAGCAGAGCGGCAGGCCCGGGGCTATTTGGCCTGGGCTATTTCGCTTTTGATCAGGTCATAGAGTGGCTGGGCGCCAAACTCCGGCAGCGGCTTACCGTTGACGAAAAATGTCGGTGTGCCGCTGACCCCTACCGCCTTGGCATCCGCCGCATCTTGGGCCAACACCGCATCGATTTTGCCCGACTTAATATCCTCGCGGGCCTGCTTAACATCCAGCCCCGCCGCCTCAGCCGCCTCCCAGGCTTTAACCACTTGCGGGTCGTCATGCCAGGCTGGTTGCGCGACCAATACGGCTTCGAGAACCTGGGGAAATACCCCCTGTTTGCGCGACGCTTCCAGCAACCGCACCGCTTGCTCCGAACCGGCATGCAGCAACACATAGCGCAAGACCAAGCGAATGCTGCCTGGGTTCTTCGCCATCATGTCTTTAACGATGGGGTAGAACGCCCGGCAGCTCTCGCAGGACGGATCAAAAAACTCCACGACCGTAACCGGCGCGTCAGCCGGGCCGAAGGTTGGCGAATGGAAACGCACCAGGTTGCTGGCGGTCTGTGGCGCCGCTTGCGGTGCAGGTTTTTCTACCGTTGCCTGGTAGAAATAGGCCGCGGCGGCAAAGCCAACGATGGCGAGAATAACGATGGAAAGTACGGTGGCGCGTCTGCTCATGGCAGGAGTCTCCGGCGAATAAGGGTGAGAAGAACGATGATCAGGGTGAACACACCCAGCGAAAGAAGCGGCAACGGCAGGCCGCCGAGAATGGTCATAGCGGCGCCCGAACAGGAAGGGCCGGCGCCACAGGGCTTGAGGCTTTCAGCGATCAGGCCGGTATAGAGCAGGCTGTGGTACAGCGCGATCAGCCAGCCCGTGGCGGCGACGGGCAAGCCATAACGCCACACGCTGAAATCGCCCAGGTAACAAGCAACGCCCAACATCACCACTAACGGGAACATAAAGGCGCGTTGAAACCAGCAGAGCACGCAAGGTGCCTGGCCCATCACTTCGCCAACAAACAACACCGCGATAGTCGAGATAAGCGCCAACAACCAGGCCGTCAGCAGTAACCACCAGGCATTGCTTGGCGGCGGTGAAGTTTCAGCAGGCATGGGCCACTACCTCCAGCTGGGCGGCGGCACCTGGCACGCAGAGCAACAGCAAGGCCAAACACAAAAGGCACAGCGAAAACCAGCGCTGCGGACGTGAAACAACAACGTCCGCCGCTCGTGAGGCGTGCGTAGACATAGGGAATTCCTGAATGGTTGAGTCCGGGCCCCAAAGGGCGATGTCAGGTCAGCAACCACGCCCGCGGCGGGCGTTTAATCAGGTAGATAGGCGATGGCGCCAGGGCGAATTGCGCAGCGTCTCGGCGCAGGGCTTTGTGCACCGGCGAGGCCGCAGAAAGTGCGGCGATCAGGTGAGGAACGTCGTGGTGATGGTCACCCAAGTGCGAGGCATGCACAGGCTCGACACTGGCGTCCGACTGCACATGCTCTGCCAGCTCACAGGTGAGCAATAGCGCACCTGTCGCCTGCGCAGCCGTGTGCGCAGCCCAGACCGTTAATACGGCCAGCAGCAGCGCAAACAGCAACAGAGCAGGTTTGGTTTTACCGAGCATGTGGGTTCTTCATCAACAGCAGCGCGGCATTATCACCATGTAAGGGCGAAGCGCCAAGCCTGGGGGCGGCTCAGCAGGCGCGACGTCGCCTTAACGGTTGGCGCTGCCCTTCCCCGCCGAACGTAAGGTAATCAACGTGATCTCTGACGATTTTCCTAAGCGCAGCGGGAAGCCGTTCCACAGGCCTGTGCCATTGCTGACATACAGCTGCATACCGTCGACGTGGTATAGCCCCGACACGTAACCGTCGTTAGCCAGTTGGGTTAGCCAGTGCAGGCCCAGTACCTGGCCGCCGTGGGTATGCCCGGAGAGTTGCAAGTCGGCACCAGCGCGGGCGTTATCTTCGGCACCGGGCGGGCGGTGGCTAAGCAGTACCACCGTGGTTTCCGGGGCAACGCCGGCTAGCGCTTGGTGGACGTCGGGCAGCGGCTGGCCAAAACGCGCGGCTACCGAGTCGGTGACACCAGCCAGTACAAAGCTGGCGTCGCCGTGGGTAATGGTCACGTGCTCGTTCAGCAGCAGGCGCAAACCAAGGCTATTTAAGTGGGCCAACCACTGTTGGTATTGCGCGTAGTACTCGTGGTTGCCCGGAATGGCGTACACCCCCAGCTTCGCCCGCAGGGCGCGCAGTGGTTCCACATCGTTGCGGCGCGCGGCCACCGTGCCGTCCAGGAGGTCACCGGTAATCACGGTTAAATCCGGCGCCAGGGCATTGGTTTTGCCGACCACGGCTTCCATCCACGGGCGTTGCAACAGGCGACTTGCATGCAAGTCCGTGAGTTGCACCAGACGAAAACCATCCAGCTCAGCCGGCAGCTGGGCCAGTTCGATTTCCACACTGCGCACGTCCGGCACCCGCACCGCCTGCCACACGCCAACGGCAGACAGCAGCAACGCGGCAATGCCGATGCTCGCCCGCGGCGCTAAGCGCGTTAGCAGCGCCCGCCCCCCAGGCTTCGAAAACAGATAAGCGATGGCGCCGACCAGGTCGAGAATCAGCAGGAGGCAAGCCGCCAGAACCACCGCGCCAAATGCCCCGCCCAGCACCATCAGCACTGGCGCCGGCAGCTCCGGCGAGGCCATTGAGCCGAAGTATGTACGAGTCACTAAGTGGTACTCGCAACTGAACAGCACCACCATGCCAAGTGCCCACTTCAGGGGGGCCGGCCAGCGCAATCGCCAGACTAAACGCCAGATTACATAAAGGGCCATTAGCCCGGTGATCACATGGAACACGGTGCTTTTGTCTCGTTTAGCTAGAGGGTGAGCAGACGGTACTTGATGGCGCCGTCTGCTTACACGGCAGAGTTATGGCTGAATGTGAACGGCGCTAGGAACAGCGTTAGGTGCTGGAGTTAGCTGACTACCCGCGCTCTTGGAATTTCAGCAAATGCGCCATACAGATGCCGCGCAATTAGGCTCGCCATCGCCATCGCCATCGCCATCGCCATCGCCATCGCCAACGGCGGTGGCACAACCCTGAAGAGTTGCTGCTGTTTTGTGGCGAGCCCGTTCAGCCCTATGGGCTTGTGTCAGGCATATTGCTGCAGCTCGCTGATGTGCTTGGCCCGGGTGATGGAAACCTCGGTGGGCAGCGCAACGGCGTTCTTCGCCGCTAGCACTTCGGCCATCACGCTGACGGCAATCTCTGGCGGCGTTTTGCTGCCGATGTAGATGCCAATCGGTCCATGCAGGCGCTGCAACGTTTGCTCGGTTTCACCAAAGTGCTCAATCAGTCGTTCGCGGCGGCTCTGGCTGTTGCGCCGCGAGCCAATGGCGCCGATGTAAAACGCCGGGCCTTGCAGGGCTTCCAGCAAGGCCAGGTCGTCAAGTTTGGGGTCATGACTGAGGGCAATGATGCAGGTGCGCAAGTCCGGGGCAAACGCGCGCACCACGTCGTCGGGCATGTTCTGGATACGGGTTACCCCTGGCACGCTCCAGGTTTCCAGGTACTGCGGACGCGGATCGCAGATGGTCACTTGAAAACCATTGAACTGCGCCATTACGGCCAGGTATTCGGCCAACGCCCCGGCACCGATCAACAACATGCGATAGCCCGGGCCGAGGGTCGTGCTCATGCGCTGGCCATCAAAGCTGAATTGCGCCGGCGTGGCTGTGCTTTGCAGGGTGACCAGACCCGTGGCCAGATCCAGGTGGCGCTGTACCAGGTCGCCGGCGTCGAGGCTTGCCAACAACTGCTCCAGCGGCGGCAACGCCGGCAGGTATTCCAGCACCAATTCCAGCGTGCCGCCGCAGGGCAAACCGAAGCGGTGAGCTTCATCGGCGCTGACGCCATAACGCACCACCTCGGGCAAACGCTCGGGCAAGCCGGCGGCGCCATAGGCGGTGGTGTAGCGATGGATAAGGTCGTCTTCGATACAGCCACCGGAAACACTGCCCACCACGCGCCCATCGTTGCGCAACGCCATCATCGAACCCACCGGTCGTGGTGACGAGCCCCAGGTGCGCGCCACACTGACCAGCAGCACACGCTCACCCGCTGCCAACCAATCGCGGGCGGTGCGCAGTACTAACAGATCAATACTCTCCATCAGCCCTCCAGCGGCTTAGCGCATATGCAACACAATGGGCGTGGGGCTGGCCGGGTCGGTATGCGCGCGCAGTTTGCCAACCGCCTGCCCATCCACCTCACCGCCGCGGTTGCCCCAGGTGGTACGGATAAACGACAGCACCTCAGCGATTTCGCCGTCCGACAGTTGCTCGCGCAAGGCTGGCATGCGGTACGCATCGGGAACCCCGGCAGCCACCACCCGTAACGAACCGTTAAGGGTGATGTTAATCGCCGAATCAGGCGCAGCCACCAGCGCTGATGTGGCCCCTGCCAGCGGCGGTATCCATGGCGCTTGGCCCTTGCCATCCAAGCCGTGGCACGAGGCGCAGCGTGTTTCGTAGAGGTGCCCACCGGCGCTGCTGAATGCCGCTGCATCGGCGACCTGATATTGCCAAGGCGCACCATCGCGCTGCGGGTCACCGGGCAACGATTTCAAGTAGCGCGCAATCGCGGCCAGGTCGGCATCGGTCATAAATTGCGTGGAATTGTTAAAGGCTTCAGTCATAGAACCAAAGACCACGGCATGCTGATTTCGTCCGGTTTTTAGAAACTCGGCGATTTCCGCTTCGCTCCAGCGCCCCAACCCGCTATTGGGGTCGTTGCGCAAGCTGGGCGCGTACCAGCCATCCAATAGCGCGCCGGCCAGATACTGCTCACCGGACTCACTCAAGGCTTTTTCGTTAAATGCCAACCCGCGCGGCGTATGGCAACTGCCGCAGTGGCCGGGGCCTTGAACCAGATACGCGCCACGGTTCCACACCGCGTCTTGCGCGGTTTGCGGCACGAACGCCACAGGTTCTGTGAATAGCGCATTCCACAGTGCAATCGGCCAGCGCATATTCAGCGGCCAAGGGATTTCACTTGGTGTATTGGCCACCTCGGCGGGGCTCACGCCCTGCATAAAAAACGCATACATGGCGCGCACATCGTCGTCGCTAAGTTTGGCGTATGAGGGATATGGCATAGCCGGATACAGCCTGCGGCCTTCTGGCGCAACGCCATGGCGTACGGCACGATCGAAGTCGGCCAGGCTGTAGCCGCCAATACCGTGCTTAGCATCCGGGGTGATGTTGGTGGCGTAGATCGCCCCCAGTGGTGTGGCCATCTTCAGCCCGCCAGCAAAGGCACGCCCTTCCGGCACGCTATGACAGGCCACACAGTCACTGGCCCTGGCCACATACTCGCCGCGCTGGATCAACGCCGCGTCGGGCGCAGCGGCGCTGGGTGTTTGCGCCAATGCCGACGCCGGCACTCGCGTGCCGTACCAGACCATGATGACCACCAGCACAAGACCGACGACCACCAGCATGCCGGCCGCCTTTGCGAAATTCCGTTTACTCATGCGCAGTTCTTCCCGTCAGACCGGTTGGCTAAAGGTGTAGCTAGACATCGGCATACTGCGGATACGCTGGCCGGTGAGCCTGGCAACGGCATTAGCCACCGCCGGCGCCACAGCCGGCAGCGGTGGTTCACCGATGCCGCCCATCTTCGCCCCGCTCTCGATCACCTTGACGTGCACCCGCGCCATGCGCGACGGCGGCAAGATCGGGTACAAATCGAAGTTGCGCGCCCGCGGCTTGCCGTCGACGTACACCGCCTCCTCCACCAAGGCCTGCGACAAGCCCAGGGCTACCGCACCATTGACCTGCGCCTCGACAATCGCCGGGTTAACGATGCTGCCCGGGTCGATGGCCTGCCAAATGTCGTGCACCTTGATTTGGCCCTTTTCAATCGACACCTCAGCGATCACCGCTGTCTCGGTGCCAAACGGCGAGGCCATCGCCACACCCCGCGCCCGTTTAGAACCATCCTCCGCCGTGAACGGACCGCGCTTCCAACCCCCGGACAATTCGCCGACCGCCTGCAACAACGTGGTTAAGCGCTGGTTGCCCTGCAACAAGTGCAGGCGCAGTTCAAAGGGGTCATGCCCGCCTTTGTCGGCCAGCTCATCAAGGAACGCTTCGTAGAAAAAGTCGTTAAGCGAATTGCCCACCGAGCGCCAGTAGCCGAGCATCACCGGGCCTTTGACGTAAATCTGCGCGATACGCCGGTTAGGAATCCCATAGGCCTTGCCGGTGAGTCCCTCAATGGCCGTTGGATCAAGCTCAGCACCTTGTTTACCGGCCAGGGCTTCGGTCGGCCCTTCGGTGGCGCTCACCGCTTCGATAGCCACGGGCAAGCCTTTGCTATCCAGCGCGGCACGGAACTTCACCACCGCCATGGGGCGCAGGGCGTCACGCAAGAACTCTTCCTCGCGGCTCCAGATCAGCTTGATCGGGCGGCCGACCGCCTTGGCCAATTCAATAGCCTGCGGGTACGGGTTGGCGGTTTCATAGAGAAAATGTCGGCCGAAAAAACCACCGAGTAGCGGCGTATGCAGGGTGATCTTGGCCGGGTCCATGTTCGCGCGTTTGGCGATATCGGCGAGGAACATGTCCTGCGCCTGGTTAGGCAGCCAGATTTCCAGCGTGCCATCCGCGTTGAAGCGCGCCAACGCCGATGGCGGCTCGAGTTGCGCATGGTTGACGTACTGGTTGTGGTAGGTGGCTTCAACCTGGGTTGGCGCCGCCGCCAGGGTGCCGGCGAAGTCACCTTCTTTCTCCGCATCGCGCCCCGGCCCTGGCCTATCGGCCAAGTGCTGACGATAGGCCGCCGTGGAAAAGTCGGCGGGCATCACCCGTAGCGGTGAATCAGCAGCCGGTTCCTGCCACTGCACCTGGATGGCTTCCACCGCGCGCTTGGCATGCCACCAACGCTCGGCCACCACCGCCACGGCACCTGGCAAACGGTGAATCGAGTGCACGCCTTTCATGGCCTTGACCTGCGTTTCGTTGCGCAGCTCGCCCACGGTCATACCCAGGCGCGGCGCATGTTGCACCGCCGCATGCAGCATGCCTTCTACGTGCATATCGATGCTGTACAGCGCCTTGCCGGTGGACTTGTCGTAGGCGTCCAGGCGGCGCACCGGCTTGCCGATCCAGCGGAACTGGCTGGGGTCGCGCAGCTTGATGCTGTTGATATCGGGCACGGCCAGGTCGAGGGCCAGGCCAGCCAGTTCGCCGTAGCTTAGCGAGCGGCCCGACGCCACATGCAGCACGCGGCCAGGCTCGGTGCTCAGCTCTGCCACCGGCACATTTAGACGGGCGCTGGCGGCCTGTAACAACATGGCGCGGGCCAGGGCGCCGAGGCGGCGCATGGTCGGGTAACTCATGCGCACCGACATACTGCCGCCGGTAATGCGCAGGCCATTCTCCATCACCACATAGGCCTCGCCGGGCGGTGCACTCTCGACCACAAAGGTCGAAGGGTCGGCGTCCAACTCTTCGCCAACAATCTGCGCCATGGCCGTGTAGGTACCCTGCCCGCCCTCAATAAACGGGCATAGCAGGCGGATGCTGTTGTCCGGGCGAATTTCCAGAAACGCGCTTACTTGCGTGCCCAGCGCTTGGCGGTCAGCCGCCATGGCCTGCATACGTGCGGAGCCCAGTGGCACACCAAATCCGAGCACCAAGGCGCCAACGGCCGTGCCGGCAGAGGCGACTAGAAAGCGCCGACGGGACAGGTTGATCGGCGCACCCAGGTCAGTATCAATAGGTGTGCTCATCAGACCTTCTCCCCGGCCAGCTCGTGGACGGCTGCGTTGATAGCGTTGTAGGTGCCGCAGCGACACAGATTGACCATCGCCGCATTGATCTGCGCATCGCTGGGTTTTGCGTGTTGCTTAAGCAATGCGGTGGCGGCCATCACCTGGCCGGACTGGCAATAACCGCACTGGGCCACCTGGTGCTCAACCCAGGCCGTCACCACGCGCTTGCCCACTTCATCGCTTTCAATCGCCTCAATGGTGGTCACCTCACGGCCAACCACCGCGGCTACCGGCATCACGCACGAGCGCACCACGTTGCCATCGACCAGCACCGAACAGGCGCCGCACTGGGCCAAACCGCAGCCGTACTTGGTGCCAGTCAGCCCCAAATCATCGCGGATCACCCACAACAGCGGCGTGTCCGCCTCCGCGTCGACCTGATAGGTTTTTTGGTTAATTCGCAGCTCCATGACTCACCCGCTATCACGATGGTTAGTATTTTTTAGCAGCCCAGGCAATCGAGTGCCGGGCCGTTCGCTTTAGGACAGTAGCACTGACAAATCGAGCGCAGCGACATTCGAGCCAGATAGCCGTTATTAGCCACGCTCATCAATCAACCGCCGTGCTAGACGCATAGCTTTGCCGACATCATCGGTGCATAGCCGCGTTTGCTGTTAGCGCGATTCTGCGCCTGGCTTGCCTAATCCTGTCGAATGCTTACCGCCTGCGTGACGTTACACCGGTCAACAACGCGGCCAGCATCAGCAGCGCCGCACTGGCTACAAAGGTGCTTTGGTAGCCGAGCCGGTCAAACAGCACGCCACCCAAGGTGGAGCCCACGGCGATGGACAATTGCACAATCGCCACCATCAGCCCGCCACCGGCTTCGGCGTCGTTTGGCAACGCGTGGGCGATCCAGCTCCACCAGCCCACCGGCGCTGCCGTTGCAATAAGTCCCCAAAACCCCAGCAGCACGGCAACGGCAATCAGCCACGTACCGGCCGGTATCAGCGCCACGGCAATTACCGCCATCAACACCGCGCTGACGCTCAAGGTGCTGTACACACTGAGTTTCACCATGATGCCGATCAGCAACGTGCCACACAGCCCCGCTACACCTATCGCCAACAGCAGCAGAGAAAGTGTCGCCACGTTGACCTGAGTGACGTTTTCCAGAAACGGCCGCAGGTAGGTAAACAACGCAAATTGCCCCATAAAAAACAAACCGGCGGCAGCCATGCCCAAAGCCACCCTGCGGTTTTTCAGCAGGCGCAACACGTTGCTGGAACCTGGCGCCCGCTGCTGCGCAGGCATACTTGGCAAGCAAAGCCACTGCCAAACCAGGGCAATGAACGCCAGCGGAACCAGACAGAAAAACGCCCCACGCCAACCTACAATCGCGCCAAGGTAGCTGCCCAACGGCGCAGCCACCACTGTCGCCAACGCATTGCCACTGTTGAAAACAGCCAGCGCCCGCGGCACCTGGGCAATTGGCATCAGGCGCATCGCGGTGGCGGCGGACATCGACCAGAAGCCGCCAACTACCACACCAATCAGCGCACGGCCGAACATATAGGTCAGGTAGCTCGACGCCAGCGCCACAACAGCACCAGACACCGCCATCAAAGCGGTCAGCGCCAGGAGCAGGGTCTTTCTGTTGACCGTGCCGGCAAGCCAACTGATCGTCAGGCTGGTCAACACCGCAAACGCGCCAGAAATAGCCAGGCCCTGCCCCGCTAAACCTTCGCTAACCCCGAGGTCTTGAGCCAATGGCGTCAACAAGCTGACCGGCATAAATTCCGAGGCAATCAGGGTAAATATGCAGAGCGTCATCGCATAAACGCCGCCCCAGTGAGCGGGGCGCGTGTGTTTTTCTGTGATGGCGGTAACGCCAGCATAAGCGTCGGCAGATGGGCTGTTCATGGTGTGATTGATAAACCTGGCTGGTCGCCCGCTCGCTAGCTCAGCGGGGCTGGATGAGGAGTGATGAGGCTGGCTATTCTGGCGCGCCAACGAGATTTTGATTAGCTAATCAATGCTTAATGCGGCTATAAACACTGCTAATCAGTTGCCCAAGGGTTAAAGCCATGGCCAAACACAACTTCAATGACCTGCTCGCCTTTGTCACCGTCGCGCGGGTGGGCAGTTTTACCCGCGCTGCAGTGCAACTGGGGGTCACCCAATCGGCGGTCAGCCAGGTGGTTTCGGCGCTGGAGGCGCGGCTAAAAATTCGCTTACTCACCCGCACCACGCGCAGTGTTTCGCTAACGGCGGCCGGTGAGCGCCTGCTGGATGCGGTCGGCCATCGCTTTGATGAAATCGAAGCGGAGGTGGAGGCATTGACTGAGCTGCGCGACAAACCCGCCGGCACCGTGCGCATCACCTGCGGCGACAACATCATCAAAACCACCCTGCTGCCCAAGCTCACACCGCTGCTGCTGAGCTACCCGGATATCAAGCTGGAGTTCGATATCAACTACGGCTTTCGCGATATCGTCGCCGACCGCTTTGATGCTGGCGTGCGCTTTAGCAATACCGTGGCGCAAGACATGATTGCCGTGCCCATTGGCCCGCCGGTGCGCATGGCCGTGGTCGCCGCCCCGAGCTACTTCGCGCAACACCCCATGCCCGAGCACCCACGCGATCTGGCCGCGCACCGCTGCATCGACATTCGCTTCCCCACCTACGATGGCGTCGATGCCTGGGAATTCGAACGCCAGGGCAAAAAACTGAAAGTGCGCGTAGACGGCCAACTGGTGTTCAACTCCACCACCCATATCGCCGATGCCGCCGTCAGTGGGCTGGGTATTGCCTACTTACCGGAAGACGAATTTGCCCCGCACCTGGCTGAAGGCCGCCTGGTTCGCGTGCTGGAAGACTGGTGTGAACCGTTCAGCGGCTTTCACCTGTACTACCCCAGCCGCCGGCAACCCTCGCCGGCGTTTTCCCTGGTGGTGGAAGCGCTGCGGGTTGAGCGGTTGCCGCCTGGCGACCTTGGCGAGGGTGAATAAGCGGTTGGGGTGGTCCGCGTGCGCTGAGCGGTTTTTCGCGAGAGCTACGCGCCGGCCGTTACGGCACGCCATTACTTAGCCTGCGGATAATCTTCGTCGCGGACCCTGTCCATCCAAGTCACCACTCCGCCTACGCCATCTGCGTATCCAGGTTGGCGCCATCGCCTTTGTAGTCGTCGTGTTCAACCGAGTCCCAGCCAGGCTCTGGCAGGTGGCCCTCTTCGCTATAGAAGCGGTACTCGTCGTCACGGTATTCAAAGATGCTCTGGTCGTCCGGTGCATCGCGCTGGGCGTAGTTGTACATGTAGTCATCCAGGAATTGGTAACGACTTAGGCCGTCCTCGGTCAGCAGGCCCTGCGCATCAAGGTCTTTGAACAACTGATCGAGGTCGTCGCGATGGGCGTCCATGCGGTTGTTGTGTTTGATGTCTTCAACAATCAGGAACGGCGTCAACGCCACGGTCAGCGCCGCACCGGCCCACAACAACGGACCGGCAATGGCCCTGGCGGCATTCACGCCCATTAACGCCGCCATTTGCGCGCCGCCGCCCGCCACGTTAAACGCGCCTGCCGCTACCGTGATCGCCCCTTGTGCTACCGCTACCTGATCGTTGCTGCTCATACCCGATTTGATCTTCAAGCCGCCCAGCACCAAATCGGCAACGCCGGTAAAGGTGTTAGCGCCAGCATCCATCACCCGCAAGAACGCGGAAATGCCGCGGGTGGTGGGTGTGCTGCCGTTAAGGCCGGGGTTCTTGGCAAAGCCATCGCGGAAGCCTTCATTGAGCTTGTTAAATTGCTCCTCAGACATATTCAGCTGCTTGGCGAGTTTGTCTTTGTTGTCGATCGGCGCCGCATCCACGGCCGCGTTAAAGTCCTCAAAGAGTTTTTTCAGCTCGCCGTCGACCACACTGATATTGCGCCCGGCGCCACCGGGTGCGTCCTTGCCAAAGATCTGCGGCAACGACTTGTCCAACCCCAACATTTGATTGACCTGCGTGCCACGCAGGCTGTCGTAGATATTGCTGCCCAGGTTGAGGAAATGCTGCCCGGCGCCCAAAACGCTGACAAAATCCTTGGCCACCGCCAGGCGCTCTTCCGGGGTATCGGCGAGGGTACCGCCCTTGCCCGCCAGCTGATAAATCCCCGACGCCAGTGAGATCAACCCGCCCGCAGAGCCCAGCGCACCGTTGCTGTTCAACTCGGTGATGGTCTTGAGCATGCTGCCCTGCGCGCCCTCGCCCAATGTCTTGTAAATATCCTTGCTCATAACCTTGTCGATATCGCCGGTGGTCACCGTGCCGTTTTTCGCGAAGGTTGCGCCCAGTTCTTTCAAGGCATCGCCAAAGGCTTTGGCGGTTTGTTTATTACCCAAAAACTCCTGAACGAAACGCTCGGTTTCCACCGTGCGCCTGGCCAGATCCACGCCGCCTTTTTTCAACGTGGTGAGCAGGGTTTTAATCGTGTCTTGGGTGGCCAGCGCGGTGTTGTCGTCGCTGATCAGCGACGGATCAGCCATCAGCTTGTCGAGATCCATGGTGGTGGCTTCGACCATCATGTGCTGGGAAAACTGCGCTGCCTTATCGGTATCAAAGGCGGCCAGTGAGGCGTAGGTTTTAGCGATGTCGGCCTCGGCCACCTCGCCCATGCCCTTGTCTTTGAGGTCGGCGATATAGCGCGAATACTCCTCCGAGAATGCCGTGTCTTCCAGCTTCTGGCGCACGCCGTCTTTGTCTGGCAAGGCGTCCAGTGCCTTGCCCTGCTGGGCTTGAAAATCCTTCTGCACCGCTTCGCTGCCAAACAGAGTGGCGACCTGCTCATCGACCTTGGCCCGATCAATAATCGCCGACAAATCCTCGCCATTAGTCTTGGCCGTGCTTTGGCCCATGGACATATCCAGGGTCACCATATCCAAACCGTTTTCGCTGGCAGCCTGGGCGCGCAACGCGTTGTACAGCTTGGCGCGGTCGTCATCCTTGGCGATGCTGCCGTTGTCGATACCGGCCTTCCAGTCCTTCATCAGGTTTTGCCAGGTCATCTCACTGACGGTGAGTTTTTTATTCTTATCGTTGGCGTCGCTGGTGGTGGTTTCCAGGTTGGGAATATCCAGTTCACTGGCGGGCGGCATGCCGGCGCTCTCGCGGGCGAAATCGATTTTGTCGTCTTCGGTCTGCTCCGGGCCTTTGAGCGCGGCAAAGCCAAACTTGCCGAAATCTTGTAAACGCCCGGCCTCCGTGCCGTGCTTGGCCTCGCCGCCTTTGGTCATGCCATCGATACGGCTATTACCAACGTCGCCATCGGTGAGCACCTTGCCGTCGCCATCGTGGCTTTCCACATGTTCCAGCACCTGTGATGCGCGGTACGCGGCATCGGCGTCGGTTTCAAAATCGCCGACCTGCTCCTTGAGCATGTCCTTGATACCGCTCTGGTTGCCGAGGTTTTTCAGCAGTGGATCGCCGTCGATAATGTCCTGCGCCGAGCGCGTGTCGTTGGCCGGCAACTCCCACACAATGCCCAGCTTCTCGGCCTGCTCGCGGGCCTGCTTGTCATCCACCACCGTGGCCACATCCTTGAGCTTGCCCTGCAAAAAGCTAAAGCCATATTTGCCGAAATCCTGCAGGCGTCCAGCCTCGGTGCCGTGCTTGGCTTTGCCCGATTTATTGAAGCCATCGACACGACCGTTATCCACGTCCGTACTGGCAACCCGATTGCCGCTTTCATCGAGCTTTTCAATATGCTCAAGCACCTGCGTGGCGCGGTAAGCGGCATCGGCATCGTGGTTAAAATCGCCGACGCGCTCCTCAAGCATCTTGCGCACATCGCTTTGATTGCCGAGGTTTTTCAGCAAGGGGCTGTCGTCGATAATTTCCTGCGCAGTGCGCTTATCGTCAGCCGGTCTTTCCCATTGAATGCCCACTTGCTTGGCCTGCTCGGCCGCGTGTTCCCAGTCTTTGACGGAGCTGGAACCTTCGTTTGCGTTGGCGCCTTCGCTGCGCTCGGCCTTGACGGTCATTGGCGTAATCCTTCTGTGGAGTACCAGAAATGTACAGCGACGGCCCAAGCATGCGGCGGCTCGCCGCACACCTCGCTACTGCGTGAACTGGCAAAAATAGCTACGCAGAAATGGCCACGAAAAACGCCCTGCGTAACGAGTACCCCACGCACCCAATGAGGGGTGGCGGGACGTACTCCATAGAAGCGACCGGGTATGAACGAACGGTTACAAGCGCGGCTTGGGAGGTGTGAAATGTTATGAAAAGCGCTGCAGCGAGTGTGCGCCGCAGCGACGAAGGCAAGGCGCTACGGACTCTTCAAGTATCGAACCCACTCCATTTTCAACAACGTAGAGACTAGAGGTCATAGCGCACAACCAGAGGTGGAAAAAAGCGATAAGGCATAGGTGATTACTGGGTGCCTCGGTAGCAATCCACATCACCCTCTGAGGGAAAGTTTCCAGGGTTCGATAGCGGCAAAACCTCTTTTTCCAGGAACTCCTGTACACCGCCTTCGCCCGCCCACGGCGTCTTATTAAATGAGAACTTGATCAGTTTTGCCGACGCCCAGACCGGGTTGTATTTCTGCAGCCCCCCATTTTCTAGCCATTTGGGGTGTATATCGGCATGGGCGTGATCATCAGCGACCTGGTTGACATAATTTCTGAACGAGATGATCTCTTTTCGCTCCCGGCTCAGGGGGTTACAGCCATAGACCCTTTCTGTGTGCGCGTCAGAGTAGGAGTCTTGCACCATATGAAGCAGCGAGCCGAGGGCAATGTGCTTGATGCTCACTGCCTCGCTGGGAACGCTGTATACAACTTGCGCCCTGGGCTTTCCCGACGGCTTGTAGCTGCCAACCTTCCCCGGGAAAAACGAGGACTCCCACTCGCCACCTGGTACCGGGTCAAACAAGGCGCCTACAGTCCAGCCTTGTCGTTTGAGAATGCTCGACACATCAGAGAAGGCTGACACTGTCGGGCCGTCAATTGTTTCTTTGCCGAGTTTGTTTGAGGAGATGGATAAGGTGTAGGTGAACTCTGCCCATTTCATCATTTTTGCTTTTGTATCGGCGGCAGTTTCTGATTGATCCGACGCCATGGCATGGATGAACTGGAAGTCCCCAAAGTGACTCCGGTACAGCATCATTGGGGTATCAGCGATCTTTACCCCTTTGCACTGAGGTTGTGTTCCATCGACCTTGCACTGCGCTTGAAGCTGGGCGTCCTTGAACAGCGCATTCCATTGCAGTGACCGGACGATATTTTGCCGCAGCAATGCATCAGGGTCGTCGTTCCATTCACTACCAAGCACCAGGTCTCTGAGTACGCCACTTTGCTTCAAGGTTTCAGCCGAGGTTTGTGCCGTTCCACCCTTCGAGGAGTCTGGATCCAGGTAATGGTCATAAGCGATGAGCGTAATAGTTTCATGAACTGGACGCTTCACTCCTGCACTAAGATCGGTGAGGCGACACAGCGCCTTCTTTCCCCAGCAATCCACGTTGACCGGGTTCATGTCGTACGCGCACACGCTCCCCGATGCTATGGCGGTAAGAGCAGCCAGCGTCATGGGGAAAAAACGAGTTGGGGCGCGGGGGGCAACACGGAGTAGCGAGGCGGTTTGTACGGCATGTTTCATGAGCAGATCCTTCTGGAGTGAATTCCTTCTGGGATGTGTATAGCTCAAGCGATGGCAATTTGCCTGCTCGAATACAGGTCAACGCGTTCAGCTGGATTCCGCGAAAGGCGGATCGTTTTATGGGCGACACGGCAGAGCTCGCGCCGCATTTGAGCGGTAATGCCGCTCAAGCGAGCGTGAAGGTTAAGTACCGCTTACGTGCTGATAACTGAATGATGCGGCTGGCACCACGGGTAGTTGAATCTATGCAGGAATGTCCCCCACAGGCGGCTTGCCCATCACAACCAGCAGGTACCGGCCAAAGGCTTCCGGTCGTTATTGGAACCAGTCGACCACGAGCGCTCGCTTAAGGCTAGCGCAGCACGGTTTTTCATGGCCGGCACAGTGTGCTCTGCCCGCACCTGCGGTAGCATTCGTCGGTCTTTACCAACTCTCAGGGAACGAAACATGAAAGCACGGATAGCTGTCGCGCTATTGCTCATTGCTAGCGCTTCATCCGCCAAAGAAAAGTTGCAAGAGTTCAAGTTCGATGCGCCTCGCTCCGCCGTGTCGGACGGCACACCAGTCACGTGCGCCTATAAGGATTTCAAGGCGCCAAAGGACATGGTTGTCTACGCAGCGGGCTCGTATTCGGGGCGCGAGGTGCCATTTCAGATCGATCAAAGCGGCCATCAGGCCACCCAGTTCGACATTGGCGTCAATAGCCCTCAGCGACCGGTTGCGTTGGTACTCGCCGCATACGAACCGACAGTGTGGAATATCGGTTGGACAACCGGCACCAAGATCGCGGCGGTGTTTGTTTCCGGTTATCACCGCCAAGTTTTGGCAGGATTGCCCTCTGAGGTACCTGTACTCAACAGCAGTTACGACAATAAGGGCCCGTGTGGTTATTTCTACATTGGCAAAGAACAAAATGCCGAACTCAACCCGTTGTCGCGCCGGCTATTCGGTCAGTCGGTCGAGTTGGTTTACGCGGGCGATAAGTCCGGAAAAATCCTGATCGGTGAACCACTCAGCAGCGGCGCCAAACTTGTTACGTCGTCGGCCACACCCCCCGACAGTTTCCAAGACAAGAACGCACCGCTTGCAGGCAAAGCAGGTATTGACGAGGCTCTCAGCAAGGGCGTGCTCCGCGCCGCCACAGACGAAGATGCCCAGGCCTGGGTGAATGCCAAGATCGCCAGCAGCCCCGAGCGAGATGTGCCTCCAGTGGCTGGCGTGGGAACACCGCGCCCAGCAGCGCCAACTCTATTCAACGCTTACGTAGTCCTGAAAGACTTTACCTTCCCGGCCGGTCTTTACGGTGCCAATTCAGCGACGTTCTTTATCCCCAAAGGCGTACCCGCACCTAAGGGGCAGCCTGGGCATTCGGCGGTATATGACTTCAATTCGTTGCGGTGTTTGGGCGCGTTGTGCCGGTGAATCGCCTTGCTGACCCTGGCAAATGATTAGTTAATCGCCTCGCCTCAAAAGAGTTGGCCTAACTAGAAGATCCAGCATAAAAGGGGGACCCAAAAGTCCCCCTCCTTACACGCCCAACTAATTACTTTTAAAGCCTACCCTCGCCCTCCCCCGGCTTCGCTGCCTTGACCAACGCCTTCGCCATTTCGCTAATGGTTTGCACAATGGCGGATTCAAACGCTTTGTCGGTAAAGGCGTCTGCAGCGGCGAGTTTTTCGACGTACAGCATCAGGTGGGCGGCGCGCTCCAGGGCTTCTTCAATGGGTACGCCGGGGTTGACGGAAAACAGCGGTGCGCTGTCCATTTGGTCGAAGGGTTGGTGAGTGGTTACAGCGGTGGATCCGTTCATAGCTACATCTCCTGTAAAAATGAAGTACCACCTCCGGTTGCGACCAAGCAAATAGGAGGCAGCTGTACGCAGGTTGGTCGACCGGTCACAGGAACCCGGCACACTCGAAAGTGTCCCGCGCACAGCTGCCATAGAGCAGGCGTAAAACGCCTACCTCTGTATAGCTGACGCTTACGCGTCCCGTAACTCGCCCGGCGACCAAACCGGATCGCTGAGCATTCAGCGACGGGCAACTGTAGGCCAGGGGGCGCGGGGTATATGTCAGCTCTGGCGGGCAGGTGCGAAAGATGGAGGCTACAAATGGGGGGCGAAACCGATGCTTGCAACAAAGGTACGCCACCGTTGCGCCGGTTTTGCGGCTAACTGTAGAGGCTGGCCCACGCTGAGCAAGCTGCTCTTAAACCGTGATGCCGCAAACCGCAAAGAGATAAACGCTTTGCTAGATTGAGCCGCCTCAGCAATGGCTACGATCCCTCTATGGAGATAGCCAGCTAACGGCAGTTGCCAGTCACAAAGGGCGAAATTCGACCCAATGCAGCCGGTCATTTAGGGAAAGGACAGAACCACTGTTCAAGTGCAACGTATTGACCTCAGGTCGCAGCTTTTAGGTCTACAGTCTTGTCTATCGGGCACTGGAAGAATTTGAAATGAACGTGTCGTCTTCGATCTCGCCGCCAAGGCATATCGTCTTGCTGGGCTATGGCGGCTTGCTGCCGTTTATTGGTCTCGCGCTACTCATCCTCACTTTTCAAGCCTATCGACCGTTTTGGGCTATGGCGCTGGTCAACTATGGCGCTGTCATCCTGAGCTTTGTCGGCGCCTTGCACTGGGGCTTTGCCATGTCAGTGCCAGACATGAGTGCCACACTGCGCCGTGACCGGCTTGTATGGAGCGTCATTCCGGCTCTTGTCGCTTGGCTCAGCACGTTACTGCCGGTGCCATTGGGGTGCTCTGTTGATCGTTGGATTTGTCGCCCACTTTTGGCAAGACCGGCAGTTGGTTCGGGTTGTGAGCCTGCACGCCTGGTACCTGCCAATGCGCTTGCGCCTGACGGCTGTGGCTAGCGCTTGCCTGCTTGTCGGCGCAATCGCTGTAGCGATTTATTCGTGAAACCGCGCCTGCCCGAATCATCTGCAGTGCCGGGCAGTCGCTTGTCGCGGCTGACGCGCTTTGGCAGTTTGGCCTCAGGCGTGGTGGGCGGCATGCTGGCCGAAGGTGCGCGGCAGTTGGCGCAAGGTAAACGTCCGGCGTTCAGTGACCTGCTGTTGACGCCGGGTAATGCGCGACGGGTGGCCGAGCAACTGGCGCAATTGCGTGGGGCGGCCATGAAGGTCGGACAGTTGTTATCAATGGATGCCGGGGATTTGTTACCGAGCGAACTTAGCGACATTCTTTCCCGTCTGCGTTCCGACGCGCATCCGATGCCCATGAGCCAGTTGGTAGCGGTCCTTAACGAAAGCTGGGGTAAGGGCTGGGAAGCACGCTTCGAACGGTTTTCCTTCACGCCATTGGCGGCGGCGTCCATCGGCCAGGTTCATGCTGCGCAAGGCAAAGACGGCCAACGCCTGGCAATCAAGGTGCAATATCCAGGCGTGCGCGAAAGTATTTCCAGCGATGTGGATAACGTCGCGACTTTGCTGCGTATGTCCGGGCTGCTGCCGCACGGCATGGACGTCGCACCGCTGCTGCAAGAAGCCAAGCTTCAACTGCAAAATGAAGCGGATTACCTACAGGAAGCCACGCACTTACGGCGCTTTCAGCAACTGTTAGCCGACAGTCCGGACTTTCTGGTTCCTCGTGGGTATACCGAGTTGAGTACGCCGAACATTCTGGTGATGTCCTTCGCCGACGGCGGCCCAATTGAGACCCTGGAACATGCGCCCCAGGCAGAGCGCGACCGGGTCATCACCTTGCTGTTCGGCCTGCTTCTGCGCGAAGTATTTGAGTTTCAGTGCGTGCAGACCGATCCCAACTTTGCCAATTACCGTTATCAGCAAGAAACCGGAAAAATAGTCTTGCTCGACTTCGGCGCCACGCGCCTTTTTAGCCGCAACAGCAGCGAGGCATTTCGCAAACTGCTGGTTGCAGGCCTGCGTGACGACCGCGCCGCCATCAGCGAGGCAGCGCTGGATGTCGGCTACTTTCAGCCTGAAACCTTGCCCAAACATCGCTTATTGCTGACTGACCTTATCTCCCAGGCCTGCGAGCCACTGCGGCATAACGGCGAATATGACTTTGCGACATCCGACCTCGCCGGACGCTTGCGCGATGCGGGGTGGCAATTGGGTACTGATCGCAACTTCTGGCACACGCCCCCGGTGGATGTGCTGTTTCTGCATCGCAAGATGGGTGGGTTGTATATGTTGGCGGCAAAGCTTAAGGCAAAGGTGAATGTGCGATGTCTGTTCGAGCCTTACGTGTTTTAAGCGTTTCCCAGCGCCATTAGCGCCATAACCGTTAACGCAGCAGGGTTTGTGTCGGCCGGTTGCGTCCACAGCCGTTAGCAGCCTCCATACCGGCTGCCCAGATGGAGGACTGTGTCGAGCCGGGCGAAGACGCCAGAATTATTTTCTGTGCTGCAAACAGCCATGGGCGCAATCGGACGTTTACCGTAAGAAAATAGATTCGCCTCTCCAGGCTCGCGTCCGCTAAGCGGCAGCCTCCGGCTCGTGGCAGCAGACACACAACTTATTGCCGTCCGGGTCGCGGAAATAAGCACCGTAATAGTCGGGGTGATAATGCGGCCGCAACCCCGGTGCGCCCTCGCAAACGCCGCCGTGGGCCAGCGCCGTGGCGTAGGCACTTCGTACCACTTCGCGGCTGCATGCCAACAACGCCACCATCTGGCCGTTGCCCGTTTGGCTGGCTTGACCATCGAAGGGAGCAGCAATTACCAGCAGCGGCCGTGGGGCTGCCGGCGAAACCCAGCCGGCCCAAGGCTTGCCCGGGTCGCAGAATTTCAACGTAAGGCCTAGCTCAGCCATCACCTTCGCGTAGAAGGCAAACGCGCGCTCAAAATCACCAATACCTAAAAAAACGTGAGAGATCATCAGGGCTACCGCAGTGGCTGTGGGTTGCAAGAGTCTGGCGCAAAACCGCTGCCGACCGCTAGCGATACAGCCGGAGCGCCACGGTTGTTCGCTAGGTGAGTCACTCACCCAGGAAGAGGTCTGCTGCTGGCCGGTAGCTAGCTGTTTTCAATGCTGCAGCCTACGTGATGGGGCGAGCAGCGTGCTCATGCTTTACCGGCCTGGTGTATCAACCGTTCCGGGCCCTACAACTCCTATCGCCCACACCCTACGGAGCAGGCTTTGGGCTTAATTCAGCCATTAAAAAACCCGGCACCAGGCCGGGTTTTTTTTAACACTGTGCGACTAACTCACCCGCGGTAGTCCGACGGCTTAAGCGGCTGCGGTTTGTATTTGTCGCCTTCGGGTTCTTCGCCGTGGCCTTGCAGCAGGTCGTCATTGCTCCACCAGCTTTTGGTGGTTTCGCCGTTTTTCTCGGTAAAGGCTTCGTACTGTTCGGGCTGGGCTTCCCATACCGGCATGTCGTCGGGGAAGTAGTACTCGTACCACTCATCGGTGAGTTCCGGCTCTTTGCTTTCGACGTAGTTGTATTCGACGTTGGCGAGGTAATTGAACTTGTCGCCCCAGTCTTTTTCCATCACGCCCATTTTGTCGAGGCTGGTGAAGTAGTCGCGCACCTCGTCGGCGGCTTTTTTCTGTTTGTCGTATTGAATGGCAGAGGCGATGCCCAGGCCAATGATCGACAGCACAATGCCGATGGCGCCCAGGGCGGTACTCACCGTGCCGGCCGCCGCACCCGCGCCAGCCCAGCCGGCGAATGCCGCACCCGCCGCGCCGGTCCAGGCCAGGCCTGCGGTCAGGCTGAGGGCGGCTTGGGTTTTTTCGATGTCGGTGCTGTCTTTGGTCAGCTTGGCGATCGAGTCAGCGCCCATGTATACGCCCAGCAATGCACCGCCCAGGTAGGAGGTGTTGGCGATCAGTTTCAGGCCCGGGCCGAACAGTTTGAGTTTGTCCGCCGAGCTCAGGTTGGCGTAGGCGCTGCCCGCCGACTTGGCCATTTTGTCGACGCTTTTCATGATCGCGCTTTGTTCGCCCTTAGGCATTTTGTCGAACGCGTCGAGAATCTGGTTGCCCGTGGGGGTACGAATGTTGGCGTTAATATCGGCGTAAAGCTTGGAGGCGTTGCCCGGGTTTTTAATGGTGGGGTCGGTAACTTGCGGCCCCAGACGGCCTTTCAGGGCGTCGGACATGTTTTTGTCCAGGCCCAAGGCTTGAGTCACGCCGGGTTTGCCGAGCAACTTGGCCAGCGGATCGCCAATGGCGCTTACCGCTGACGGCGCTGACGACACGGCAAACAGCAGGTAGAACGCGGCGGTCATGCGCTGTTCGGGGGTGGCGGCATCGTTACCGCCAGCATTGGTCAGGGTCAGGGTACCGGCGACGATAGAGATCAAGGCGCCTGCGGTGCCGAACACACCGTCTTTGGAGAGGTTTTTCAGGGTCTCGCCGACGCGGCCTTTGTCGGTGTCGGGAACCTTGCCCTTCTCCAACGCCTTGTCGATTTTCTTGTCCAGGTCGCTGCTGAGGAAGTCATCAATCGCTTTTTGCCAGCTGCGGTCGGTGGGCGAAAGCTCAACGTTGATGTTGGTTTTTAGCGCGTCCTTCATCATCGAGGCCATGGCATCGCGCGATGACTTGGCGTCTTTGAGCATTGTCTGCTCTTCTTTGGTCAGCACCTTGCCGCCATCCTTGCGGATGTCTTCAAGCTTTTTGCCGTCCATGTAATCGTCAAAGGCCGCCGACAAACCACCTGCCGCTTCGCCGGCATAGGAACCGAGTACCGCCGCCTTGATGGTAGTGGTGGCAACATCGCCAATCGCGGTATCCAGGTTGGCGTCACTAATGCCGCCTGGGCCGGCTTCAATGATCTTGTTCAGCTCCTCCACGGTCGAGGTCATGGACAACTGTTGCTTAACATCCTGAGCTTTTTCCGGGTCGAGCATGGACAAGGAATTGAGGTCGCTGCTGTAGCGCGCCAGCGCACCGTTCTCGGCGGCGAGGTCGGCTTTTTCCAGTTCGTCTTTGTAAGTAGGCGAGGTCATGGTTGCGACAATGCGGTCTTCCAGGCCTTGCTTATCCTTGATTTCGCCAACCGCCGATTGCAGCGCCTTCTGGGTGTCGGCAGCAATGTCGGGGTTTTGCGCGAGTTTTTCGATTTCCGCTTTGAGCTTGTCTTCATCCACCAGGCCGCGGAAATCTTCGCCGTCCATTTTTGCCGACGAATCCGCGTAAATGGTCAGGTCTTTGGTTTTCTCGTAGTAGTACGGCAAGTAGCCAAAGCCGCCGGCCAGGGAATTTTGCGCTTGCAGCAGCATCAGGAATTTGGCTTTGTCCGAGCCTTCTGGCTCATTTTCATAGGCTTTTTCCAGGTTCTCCATGTACTTCTGGTTAACCGTTTTGCCGTCGGCGGTTTCCGCGTTCATTACGTCGGTGGACGATGGCGCGAGCAGGTTCTTTTTCTCCTCGTCGCTCAGGCCTTCGTCTTTAAGCGGCTTGCCCGCTTCAACGTAAGCGGCATATGCGGTTTCTGCGGCTTTGGTGGCGTCTTTGCTGCCGGAATGTTTGTCTTCATCCCAGTAGTTTTTCACCATGGTGATTTTTTCGTCTTTGATCGCATCGCCTTCCAAAGCGGTGCCCAATCGACCGATCACGTCTTTTTTAACTTCGGCAATGGCCTCGTCCAGAGGCAGACCTTCTTTGCCTTTGAGTTTGTCGGTAATCAGGTTCTGGTACAGCTTGCTTAACGTCGGGTCGTTAAGGCCCGAGAGCGTGCGCGTTTCGTCGATGGTGCCGTTGCCCAGGCCAAGCGCCAGGGCGTTGAGGTTGTCTTCGTAGCTGGGGTTGTCGGTAACGGTGTTTTCGGCGAGGAATTTGGAATAGGCCTCGCGCGCCACATCACTGGCGTCGGATTTGCCGTCGTGCTTGCCCCAGTAGTTGTCGAGAATCTCCAGTTTTTCTTTGGCGTCCGGGTCATCGCGCAGGGCATTGGGCAGGCGTTCGTACAGCTCTTTTTTCACCTCGTCATGGGCGGCATCGAGGTTGACGTTTTCACCACGCTCTTTCTGCTGCTCAAGCTTGCTGAAGATCAGGCTGGCGTATTCGTCGCGAATACTTTTGTCGGTGAATGGCGTAACGGTGCGACTCTCGACGTCAGCGCCACCCGCGACTTTGGTAGCCACCGAGTTCAGGGTGTCGTCGTAGTTAACGTCAGGGTTGATTTCAGATACTTGCGGCGGTTCTGGCGGGGTGCTCTCGGCAAGCTCTTTGGCGGCCTCGCGGGCCAGGCCATCGGCGTCATCCTTGCCGGCGTGCTTGTCCCAATAGCCTTTGATCACGTCGACGATATCGCCGGCGTCAGCATCGGAATTCGACGCCGCGCTGCCCAGACGGTCGAACAGTTCTTTCTCAACTTCCTTGGTCGCCTCCTCCAGGTTGGTGGGCGAGCCCTGTTCCTTAAGCTTGGCGGTGATCAGGTTTTTATACAGTTCGGCCAGCGGGCCTTCGGTGCCAATGGCCACGGCCAAGGTGCGCTTATCCACGTTCACGCCGCCCACCAACGCTGACGCCAAGGCATTGAGGTTGTCGTCGTAATTGCTGTTGTTGGTGTCGGGCGGGTTGGCATTGAAGAAGTTCTGGTAGGCCTCGGCCCCCAGCTCAGCGGCGTTGTCTTTGCCGGACTGTTTGTCCCAGTAGCCGTCGAGCACGTTCTCTTTCTTTTTGCCGTCTTTGGCATCGCGCAGGGCGTGCTCGGTGCGGTTGCGCAGGTCGTCGGTGGCCGACGAAATCGCTTCCTGCAGGCTTGGCTGCTTGCCGTCTTTGGCCTGTTCTTTGAGCTTGTATTCAACCAATTGCTTGAACAGTTGCTTGTGCTGGTCGCTGCCGGTAATACCGACCACGGTGCGCTTACCGGCGTCAACACTGCCACCCAGGCTTACTGCCAACTCGTTAAGGGCATTTTCGTAAGACTGCGGGTCGAGGGTTTCCTCTTTCGGCTTGTCGCCTTGGACCCCGGCAGTTTTCAGCGCAATGTTAAAAACCGATTCCAGCCCCTGTGGCAGTGAGTCGCTAAGGGATTTTTCGTTTACCTGAGACGTGGTCATGGGTGGTTCCTTGGACAGGCCAGAAATAAGGGAAAGGTTCAACTCCTGGCCGCGCACCCAACCGCATCGGCACACATGTGCCAAAAAATGGGCCCAGCCCTAATACCGTGTGATTAAATTCGCAACACGCTTGTATCGTGTCGCTTACAAAACGCCAGAGGTCGCAAAAAGAGCATCCCGAGGGAAACGATCGGAAGACTCTCAATGACCTAACTCGTCCACGCTGCTGCCCGCCCCGGCCAGCCCGGTATTTGCGGCAACAGCGGATAGCTAAATAGTTCGACGGCTGCGTGTTCTGGCAAACATTCAAACAGCCGACATGCTGCTGTAACAATCGCCAGGGATAACGTTTCGCAACTTTTCACCGCCCCACACGGCGCAGCAACGCTTGTGAAAATGCCTACGCAGCGGCTCTGGAATAAGGATTTGCGCAACCTGTTAGCGGCAACGCATACCGTTTTAGCAAGCCGGCACTCAACCAGGAGGCACGTTGATGAGCACCCCCGAAAGCCGCCACACCTCGAGCCACAGCCCATCACGCAGCGCAGCCGATGCGCCTATCCGCTTTGGCCCCTTCACCCTCTACAGCCAACAGCCGCTGCTGACTTGCGCGGGAGAGCCGGTGGAAATCGGTAACCGCGCACTCGATCTGTTGCTCTGCCTGGCCAAACGCCCTGGCGAGTTGTTGGAAAAGTACGAATTGATCGCCCTGGCCTGGCCACGCACGGTGGTTGCCGAATGCAACCTGCGCGCGCAAATCGTCGCGGTGCGCCGCGCGCTAAAGGCCGGCGACCCGCATAACGAGTACATCGCCACGGTGGCCGGGCGCGGCTATCGCTTTATTGCCCACAGCGCCGCAGTGCCGATACCCGCCCCGCTACGCTCCAGCGCTATTACGCCCAAGGCGCTGCCACCGCCAGCGGCCAGTATTGTCGGGCGCGAAGAGGTGATTGAGCGCCTCACCGAGCAACTGCGCCGTTCACGTTTTATTACCCTGACCGGCGCCGGCGGCGTCGGCAAAACCACGGTCGCCCTTGAAGTGGCGCGGCGTTTACAGAACGAATTCCCCGACGGCGTGCTGCTGTTCGAATTGTTTGATTACCTGCGCCTGGAAGGCATTTTGGCCACCCTCACTGAAGAGCTGGGCCTGCAGGCAAACGCGCAGACCAGTCTCGGCCAACTGTTTGGGCAACTGGGCGATTGCCGCCGCCTGTTGGTAATCGACAACTGCGAACAAGCGGTCGGCGCTGTCGCCAAACTGGCCGAAAACCTGCTGCGCTGGGCGCCCAATTGCGCCGTGTTGGCCACCAGCCGGGAAGCCTTGCAGGCTGAAGGGGAAATGGTCGAGCGCATTGACCCCCTGGCGCTCGAAGCCAGTGCTCCGGGCAACTGGCACTCCCCCGCCACCCAACTGTTTATGCAGCGGGCTAGCGCGCATACCCCAGGCCTGCAACTCGCCGACAGCCAGCAGCAGGTGGTTACGGCCATATGCAAAAAACTCAACGGCATGCCACTGGATATCGAACTGGCCGCCGAAAGCGCGGCCACGGTGCCGCTGGAAATGCTCAACCAACTACTCGACATGGAATTTCGCCTGCAGATGCACAGCGAACGCGACTGCGAGCGCCAACGCTCACTGCGCGCCTCATTGAATTGGTCGTACGACGCGCTGTCCGCCAATGAGCAGCGGGTGCTGTGCATGATGTCGGTGTTCAAAGGCTCCTTCACCCTCAACGCCGTGCTGGCAATGATCACCGACGACAGCGGCTTGAGCCCCGAACAGGTGCTGATGGCACTCGACCGTCTGGTGGATAAATCCCTGCTCAGCGCCCACCAAGGCGCCAAGGCCAACAGCTATCAATTGCTGGAAACCACGCGCCTGTACGGCGTAGAAAAACTGCAGGAATCGGGGCAGTTCCAACGCATCTGCGCGCAACATGCGGCCTACGCCATGAGCGTCTTGCAAGACGTGGCCGAACGCCTGGAAGCCAGCGCCCCGGAAGCCTGGAAACACCTCTACGGCGCAGAAAGCGAAACAGTCAGAGCCGCGTTGTCGTGGGCGGTTTCCGACAAAGGCAACACCCTATTGGGCCTGGACCTGACGCTGACAGCACTGGGGTTTGCTGCCGGTGAAAGGGACAGCGAGCGCGACAGTTGAAGACGCTCAGGCCAGTAGCGGCCTAAGGTGTGCCGTTGCGTCCATACAAGCGAAAGCCAGCGCGACTGCTTAAGCGCTCGTAGTAGTCCCTTACGGCCGGCAAATGGGGATGCTCGAGCGGGGTTTCAAACCAGCGGTTTACCGACAGCCCCAGCACAATATCGGCCAATGAAAAACTCGGCCCGGTGACGTAAGCGCCGGTCGCGGCCAGTTGCTGCTCCAGTATGCGCATATGCCTGGCCCACTCGGCACACCCGGCAGCGAGCGCATCGGCATCTTGATGGGCTGGCGAATGCCTAACCAACGCCATAAACGCGTAGCTCCACGACCGATTGAGGTCTGCCGCTTGCCAGTCGATCCATTGATCTACCTTGGCCCTGGCGCGCGCTTCTGTCGGGTATAGAACTGGATCGCCATAACGGGTGGCCAGGTAGCGGATGATGGCGTTGGATTCCCACAGCGTGAAATCGCCATCCTGAATAACCGGCACCATGGCGTTAGGATTGAGCGCCAGAAATTCTGGCTCCTGGGGCGATCTAAAACCTGCGCCCCACTCCTCCCGCTCAAACGGCAATTCAATTTCGGCGCAGGCCCACAGCACCTTGCGCACGTTAATCGAAGACGCTCGGCCCAATATCCGCAGCATGGTGTTCTCCTTTGCTTAGCAGCGACAGCGGCTGCCGCTGGGGGGAATACGGTAGGTTTGGGTTAGCGTGTCTGGTGCGCGCAGGACACCCTACAGTGCCGGGCAAACCTTACCTTATCTCCACCAGCTCACTCGCCCGCTCACGGTCCAGCGACAGATGAATGACCCCCGGCTGGTTAGGCGAGGTCTGATCGTCGTCGGCTTTTTCCATCACCGGGATGTCGATCAATGTGAGTTGGCGGGTCGAGTCCCACTTGGGCGTGGCGTTTAGTGCGGTGATTTCCCGCCAGTTATCGCCACCAATGCGCACCACGTCAAGCAGCCTGAAGTACGGCGCGTCGTCGACACCTTCAAACGCGGTAAAGGCTGCCAGGTATTGGCTGTAGAGGTTGCCTTTGGCAAAGCCTTCCACGGTGAACACCACCAGGGTGATCGGGCTTTCGTCGCCGTTGGCCAACGTTTGGGTCATAACCGAACCTGGGTGCAGAGCACCTTCGCTTTCTTTGAACAGTTCCACCAGACGGTTGATCTGTTCACCCAATGCGTTGGGGATCGGTTGCGGCTCGGCAGCCTGCGCAAGGGTGCAGACAAGAAACAAGCTAGCGGCAAGCAGGCGCGGGGTCATTGGCGAATCGCTGTGGGGCAAAGACGGGCGCAAACTCTAGCGTTTGCTCGCCGGGAAACATACCGGTGTTTTTCAGCACACGTGCGGCGGAAAAAAAACGGTATTCCCAGCCCATTCATCCGTCAGAAACCTGTGTAAGTACGTTAGTGCCAGGCCCTGACGATACTTTTTAAAACTCCGTTTGGTACGCACTTGCGGGAGCTTTTCGCAGACCGTCAACCAGCGCACGGAACGCGACATGGCGCGCTAAAAAGCCTGGTAATAGCGCCTACTTTTTCGCATAACTACGGTCACACCTGCGGGCGCTAAAGAGCGCCTCAATTCGAAAAATAATGGGTGTTCCGACCCGCTCCGGCTATGCAGGTCGGCACGTTTTTGCGCTGGCGACTAGCTCCTTTGTAATAAGGACCGGGTAGTTATGGCGCGCAGTTTCCTCGCCATCGATAGGGCTGTCTTTATGAGCACAACTACTACCGACCCGCAGGCCAACTCGGCACTTGCCGCACCACCTTACGAAGTACTGCAAGACCAAGTTCTCAGCTTTGGCTCGTTTACCTTGCACCCCAGGCGCCACCAGTTATTCAAGAATGGTCAGCAAGTGGTGCTCGGCAGCCGGGCATTGGACTTGTTGATTGTGCTGGTTACCCGCGCCGGAGAGTTGGTGGCCAAGGACGAGTTGATTGCCTATGCCTGGCCACGGGTGATTGTTGAGGAGTGCAACCTGCGCGCGCAGATCGTCGCGCTGCGCCGTTTGCTTAATGAGGACGGTATTGACTGCATTGCCACCGTACCAGGCTGCGGTTATCGCTTTGTACTCACGCCTGCCCGCGCGCACGAGCAGCCCCATTCCGGCGCTGCGCGCACTGAGCCTAGCGTTTCCAGTTTGCCCACGCTGATTCGCGACACCATCGGCCGCGATGCGGTGATCGAACGGCTCTGCACCGAGGTCGTGGCTACACCGTTAACCACCTTGGTCGGCCCGGGAGGCATTGGCAAAACCACCTTGGCGTTGGAAGTGGCCAAACGTATTGAAAGTCGCTTTGCACACGGGGCGCGCTTTGTTGATTTGAGTGACGTAAACAGTGCTGCCAAGGTCCAGGCCACGCTGGTAGAAGCATTAGGTTTGCCAGGCGGCGATACGCCCGCGTGGGAGCAGGCCCTGGCCCGCTTAAGCGAAGGCAGCAACCTGCTGGTGTTGGATAACTGCGAGCACTTGCTCGCGGCAGTGCGGGAAATAATCGCCACCCTAAGCCTGCGCGCGCCGAACTGCCGCGTACTGGCCACCAGCCGCGAGCCGTTGTTGGTTGAGGGCGAAATGCTTGAGCGGGTACTGCCCCTCGCCCTGCCCCCCAGCTGCGCGACCGAACCCGGCGAAATCTTCCAGGCGCCCGCCGTGCGTTTGTTCATTGAACACGCCACGGCGCAAGACAGCAGCTTTGTGCTGCATGACGAAGATGCCGTTGCCATCAATCAGCTCTGCCAGCGCCTGGACGGCGTGCCGCTGGAAATCGAGATCGCGGCGGCGCGCGTAGGCAGCTTTGGCATTCAGCCCTTGCTGACGATGATCACTGGCGAATTTCGCCTGCAGATGGCTGGCCGGCGTACGGCAGCCAAGCGTCACCGCTCGATGCGCGCGGTGCTGGACTGGTCGTATGTCGGCCTGCTGCCATGCGAGCAGGCCCTGCTGCGTCTGGCGTCGACCTTTACCGGGCCGTTCACCCTTAACGCCATTGCCGCACTGGGCAAGGGCGAAGCGTTGTTAAACGGCCAGGACCCGCAGCGCATTGTCGAGCGTCTGGTTGCCAAGTCTTTACTGCTAGCGGAAAACGCTGACAACGGCCGTTACCGTTTGCTGGGCAGTACCCGTTTATATGCCCACGGCAAACTCGAACAAACCGGTGGCAGTCAGCGCGCGGTACTGCGTCATGCGGCCTATGCCTTGGACGTTGTACGTAAAGCGGCAGCCAGCAATAGCGATCACTTCCCCGAGGCCTGGCAGGTAATTCTTGGCGCTGAAAGCGATACCGTGCGCTCGGCCCTGGCCCGGGCCTGCTCTGTTCAGGGTGAGCAGTCACCCAGCTTGGAATTGAAATTGTTGGCCTTGGGTCTGAGCAGTAAACCGCGGAAAAAAACACCGGCCTTTGACGACCCCACGGTGTATCGGCTGGCGTAAGTCAGCCGTAGCCCGCAGCCATTAGATCAACCTCGCGGCGACCAACGCATCGGCCACCAACTGAAACGAGTTGGCCGGTATTGGTTCGCCCGGTTTGGCCAAGCGCCCGATCCGCGCGGCTAAGGGTCCGTCCGCCGAACGTGGCACACCGAGTTTGGCCGACTGTTCAAACAGGCTGCGGGCGTTGCTCGGTTCAGCGGAGCACACCACCACGGGCACCGGCGTTTCGCCGCGAACATAGCGCACGCCGACAATCCAGCCACCCTCTACACCTATCATCAAAGTGGCGTGGTTTAGACCGATTTTGCGGCTGGTCAGCGTTTGGCTTTCACGCCGTTGGCGGTTGCGTTCGCGCTTGATCAACGGGTCGCCATCGGCATCGCGGCGTTCGCGTTTCTGTTCGGTTTTGGTCATGCGCATTTCGCGGCTGAACAGCCAGCGCTGCATCAGCAAGTCGAGCCCGCCCAGCACCAGGTAGGTGATCAACACGGTGGCAATCAACGGTTTCAGCAGCAAGTAAAACACCGACTCGATGCACGAACTGCCGCAGCGCGACGATTCCATCAGGGCCTGCAGAACCACGCGCCCTACCACATAAAATGCGGCAGACAGCACCACCACTTTCGCCAGACCTTTAAGAAATTCAATGAAGTTGCGCATGGAGAAAATGCGCTTGAAACCTTCGGCTGGGTTGATGCGTTTGAAGTCCGGTTTTATCGGTTCGCCGGTAAACACCATGCCTTTCATGGTGATGATATTGGTCAGCACCACACAGCACACGGTGATCGCCAGAATGGGCAATGCGCTGGCCAGCAGAATATGTTCGGCGGTATCAATGACCCGCGGCCACACCGTGGCAAACGGCTCGGTGTAAATACCGGCGACCATATCCAGCAGCGCGCGCAATTGCGCCTCGGTGCCGGCGGCCAGGTAGGCAATGCTGAGTGTGCAGCCCAGCAACACCATGGCCGAGACCATGTCCTGGCTCTTGGACAGCTGGCCTTTTTTACGCGCCTCTTGCAGCTTTTTGTCGGAGGCCGGCTGTGACTTCTCTTCGCTGCTATCGCCAGACATGGCTCAGCCTGCGCCCGAAAGGGTTTTAAGCACTTCAACAACGCCGCGAAAATCGGCCAATTGGTCAAGCATCAACGGAATCAGAAAGGTGCAATACACCACCATCAGAAAGGTAAAAATCAGGTTTTTCACTGCCAGCGACAAGTCGAAGATATGCAGTTGCGGAGCCATGCGCGAGAGGTAGGCGAGCATCATGTCGGCCACCAGCAGGGCTATAACCAGCGGCGCCACCATCATCACGCCAATGCGCATCACCTGGTCGAGAATCGCCAGCACGGCGTCCAGCGCCGCCACAGCAATCACTGGGGTAAAGGACATTACCGGCCACAGCTTGTAGCTGTGGTAGTAGCCATCAATCATCAGAATGAAGCCGCCGGAGAGAAAAAACAGGGTGATCATCACCACGGTCAGCAGCGTGCCTGACACCCCTGCCTCGCCCGAGCCCAGTGGGTCGACCAGTTGCGCCATGGTTGAGCCGCGCTGCAGGTCGATCATTTCCCCCGCCGCCTCCGCCGCCCAGAACGGAATGCCAAACAGCAGGCCCACGGTCAGGCCAATCAGCAGTTCCTTGACCATCAGCGCGGCGAGAAAAAAGCCGTTGTAGTCCTGTTGTGTGGTCAGTGCCACGTATATCGGCACGGTCATCGGCACCGAGATAGCCACCGCTACGCAGCCACGAATCATGCCGGTCAGCCCCAGGCGGTTAAACGCCGGGGTAATCAACACCAGGCCCATGGCGCGCGAAGCCGCCAATGCCGCCGAGGCAATCACCGGATAGGCAACTTGCAGAAAGCTCAGGCCAAAGTCAGCGTCCATTCAGCGCGGTTACCTAACGGGTCCAGGCGGGAAAGTTATCCAGCACATTGCTCATCAGGTTGACCACCTGCCCCGACAGCAATGGGCCAAGCAGCATCACCACCAGCATCACCGCCACCAGCTTGACCGCCTGCGGCAAGGTCTGGTCTTGAATCTGCGTCAGTGCCTGCAACAGCCCCACGCTCAGGCCGATAACAATGGCCACAATCAATGCCGGTGCCGACAAGATCAGCACGGTCATCATGGCCTGCTTCATCAAGCCGAGAAATACGTCTTCACCCATGACTAGCCACCCCCGTAACTGAGGATCAGGCCATGCATCAGGCGCGACCATCCACTTACCGCCACGAAGAGAAATATCTTAAGTGGAATTGAAATCAGCGTCGGCGAGACCATCATCATGCCCATGGCCATCAGCACGTTGGCCACCAGCAGATCGATTACCAAAAACGGGATATACAGCAGAAAACCGATCTCAAAAGCGCGGGTCAGCTCCGAGCTAACAAACGCCGGAATCAGCACCACCAAGTCGTCATCTCGCAAGTCGACGCGCGCCTCCTCCGACCACACGCTTTCAGTGGCCTGCATAAAAAAGCCGCGCTCCGAGGGATTGGCAAAGCGCAGCAAATGCTGTTGTAAGGGCGTGCGTAAGGCCGCGCCTAAATCGCGAAACTCCTCGGCGCGCTCAAAGGTCAGTGAACGCCCCTCCACCTGGCGGTACATATCGCCAATCAACGGCGTGGTGACATACACCGAAAGGATCAGGGCGATGCCGTACAACACCAGGTTGGGCGGGGTTTGCTGAATGCCCAAGGCGTTGCGGATCAAGAACAGCACGATGGAGATTTTCAAAAAACCGGTCAGGGTGACAACGGCCAGCGGGATCAAACCGATCGTAGTAACGACCAGAATGATCTCGATCAAATTGGGCTGGTAGTCGGTCATAGCGAGGCAAAGCGGGTCAAGCGAACCCCCAGGCCATCGCCCATTTTCACCAACTCACCACGTCCGACACTGCGGCCATTCACCAGTAGGTCGACAAAATCGCTACCACCCTCGGGCAGCGCCAGCACACTGCCCTCGCCCAGCTGTTGCAATTCGGCCAGCGACAGCTGCAGCGTGCCGACCTGACACACCAGGCTGAGCGACACATCGCCCAACGAGGCGTCCAGGCCGTTTTCAGTCTCTTGACTCATCGGATGCTCCCTTATTGGCTGACTTATTGGCTGACGGCGGTTCAGCCCCTCAAGCAGACGCAGGCCCGCGCCGTCACGCTGCGCCGCGGCCCAGTGGCCAGCGGCCAGGCACAGCTGCACGTCGCCCTTGACGGGCACCTCGAGCATCAGCACATCGCCAGGGCGCAGGCTGCGCAGTTCGTTGATGCTTACTTGCTGCCAGCCGGCCAGCACCGTCACGGGTAGGTGCAGGCCAGGCATCGCTTGCGCTTGGCTGGGCAACAGACGGTCAAGCAAATCGGCCAGGCGCTGCGCACTTACACGCGTCAGTTCAAGGCCCAGGGTGTAGCCCTGGCCGTCGGCAAACTGCACGCCGAGCCTAAGCGTCAGCGGTAAAGGCGCCGTTGATTTGCTGCGCAGCGCCACCGTTAGCGTTTGCTCCAGCAGCGCTTCAAGCGGCTCCAGCACCTGCACCAAGGCCTGCTCCAGCAGCAGCGCTTGGGCGGTTTCGGCCAGGCGGTCAAATACCGCTACCAGGTCAGCGCTGGCCAATAAGCGATCACGCAAGCTGTGGGGCAGTAGCACGCGGCCGCTGAGTTCGCGGCTGGTCAGCCACAGCGGCATGGCGTCAACGGTGTCGGGCTGCGCAGCGGGCGCCCAGCTCAGGGTCAATGCCAGGCCATTGCAGCTCAGTTGCAGCGGCTCGCGGCGGCGTTGTAAACGGTTGTGCAGCGCTACGCTGGTGGGGTCGAAAGCCTCCAGCAGCGGCCGTAATGTTTGCAGTTGGGGCGCGCCAAGCGCGGTGTTGCGGCAATTCATTGCGCCACTCCTGGGTGCTGCGCAGCGCGCTCGTCATACAGTTCTTCTTCAATGCTTTGCTCAACCCGCTGCGCTTCCCGCGCGCATTCGGCCAGCACTGGTGTAAGGGCCTCGCACTGCTGTTGGCGCAACAGCAGTGCACGTTGCAACGTGGCTTTTTGCTCCTGCTCGGCGGCGCAGGTGTGGTCGGCGCTCAGCAGTTGTTGCGCCAAGTACAGGCGGTGTTCGTCAAAAGCCTGCAACACTTCCAACGCCGCTTGGTAGGTGCCGACAGGCAAGGCGCCTTTGCCCAGTAGCTGCTGTAAGGCCTCGGCCTCGCGCTGTAATTGCCCTTGTGCTTCATCCACCAAGCCTTGTGCCTGTTGCAATGCTGCGCTGGCGGCCAAGCAGCGCTGCACCTGGCTGGCCAATTGCAGTTGCGCACGGCGCTCACGCAGCTGGCGCAGTTGCTGCAGTTGCACCACCGCGCTGGCCTTCATGCGAGCACCGCGCGCAGGCTGCGCAGGGTGTCGTCAAAGCTACTGAGCTCATCACTGTCTTGGCGTAGAAATTTTTCAATAGCGCTGTGCCGGGCAATGGCTTCGTCGGCCAGGGCATCACTGCCAGCCACATAGTCGCCGGTGCGCATCAGCAGTTCGATATCGCCATGACGCGCCATTAACCCGCGCACATGGGCGGCCTGCTTTCGCTGCTCGGCGCTAACCACCTTGTCCATCAAGCGGCTGCGGCTGTGCAGCACATCGATGGCCGGAAAGTGGTTACGTTGCGCCAACTCCGCACTCAACACGATATGGCCATCAAGAATGGAACGGGCTTCTTCGGCCACCGGGTCAAGGGCGGCATCGCCTTCGGTGAGCACCGTGTACAGCGCCGTGATGCTGCCGCGCTGCCCCGGGCCGCTGCGCTCCAGCAAACGTGGCAGTGCGGAAAAAAAAGACGGCGGGTAACCGCGGCGTGTCGGCGGTTCACCGACCGCCAAACCGATTTCGCGCTGGGCACGGGCAAAGCGCGTAAGGCTGTCCAACAGCAACACCACATTGCGGCCCTGGTCGCGGTGGTATTCGGCCTGGGCAGTCGCCACCAAGGCGGCTTTCACCCGCTCAGTAGCCGGCCGATCGGAGGTGGCCACCACCGCCACGGTACGCGCCCGTGCCGCTTTACCGAGGTGCACATCCAGCAGCTCGCGCACCTCGCGGCCGCGCTCGCCAATCAGGCCGATGACAATCACATCGGCTTTGCAGTGGGTAATAATCGCCGCCAGTAGCGACGACTTGCCCACCCCCGGTTCGCCAAAAATACCCACCCGTTGCCCGCGCGCCACCGTCAGCAGCGCATCAATAGCGCGCACGCCCAAGGGCATAGGCTCGCTGATCAATTGCCGGGCAAAGGGCGCCGGCGGTTCAGCTTGCAACGGGTAGCGCTGCAAACCCGCAGACGCTGGCGGTGCGCCGTCCAGCCAGGCGCCCAAGGGGCTGATCACCCGACCTAGCAAGGCGTCGCCCACCAGCACGCCGGAGCGCTCGCCGGTGGCGACAATTTCGGTACGGGTAGAAAGCCCTTCCAGTGAACCAATCGGCGCCAGAATCACTTCGTCACCATCAAAACCAACCACTTCGGCCTGCAACGCGCGCTGGCTCAACGGGTCGCTGAGGCGGCACAGCTCGCCGATGCCCACCCCGGCCACGCTGGCGTGGATCAAGGTGCCGCGAATGCTGCGGATGCGCCCGCGCAACGGCCGTGGCTGGGCATCCCCCAAGCGCTTGAGCAAGGTTGGTAGCAGCTCGTGCAACGCCGCGCTCATAACGGCAACTCGGCGCTATGGGGCAGCAGCGCCTGGCGAATCGCGCGCAACTGCGCCTCCAGGCCAATTTCCACACTGGCGATGGTGCTGCTTAAACGTCCGTTGTCGGGCGCCACCGTGGCGTCGCCCTCCACGCTCAGGCGCTCGGCCAATGCTGGCTCCAGCTGCGCTTTAAGTGCGTCAAGCTGAGTAGGCGCCACGTATAAGGTCAGCGCTTGGTCTGCGCGAAACGCCGCCAACGCCTTGCGCGTGCAAGCAAGCAAGAGCTCGCAGGCATCCATCGGTGCAAGCACCTGGCGGACGATATTCAGGGCCAGGTCGGCCAGCGACTGTTCCAGGCCGGCCAAGTACCCGTCGACCTCTGCCGATGCTTGCGCGAGCAACACCGAGGCGCCTTGCAGGCCTTCATCACGGCCCTGGGCCAGCCCTTCATTGCGGGCCTTTTCGACAATGCGCCGCGTGTTGGCGCGGATGGTTTCCGACTCTTCACGGGCCGCTTCAAGAAAGGCGTAACCCTCCACCCAGCGCGCGGCATCGTCGTGGCGAATGATTTTTTGCGGCGGCCGGCTGGGTAGATCACTCATGCTGAAAACTCCTGGGCAGCAATATGCCGAATCAGCGCGATGCCCTGGTGGGAAAAGTCGGCCGCTTGCAGCCAACTAGCGTCCAGGCGCACACGCAGCCAACTGCGCAAATCCTCCGGCAAGCTGTGCAGCCAGGCGCGTACACAGGCGTTGCCGTCGTGTTCAATCGCCGCCAACAGCGGCTCCACATCAAACAGCAAATCTGCCGCGCCGGCCTTGTCGCGATTGGCCAGGGCCAGGTCAAACACGTCGCTACCCAGGCGCGCTCTCAGCGCTTGCACGGCCGCGCCGCGGATCTCCCGCGCCAGGGCATTGGCATGCCAGGTGGCGCCGCATAACAGGGCCAAACGGGGCAGTTGCTCGGGGGCCAGCAGCAGGATGCGGATATCCGCCTCCACCCGTGGCGGCACGAGCGACCGCAATTGAAAGTGTTCGGTAAACAAGCTGTGTAGACGCGAGCGATAACGTGGCAGGGCCAGCAAGGCCTGCAATTGTTCGCGGCTCAGCGCGTTGGCAAAACACTCGCCCACACGGCCCGGCTGCACATAGTCCAATGGCTGTGCCGCCATCGCCTGCCACTGCTCGCGCAGCGAGGGCGAGGCGCTCATTCACTTTCCTTAAGCAGGTAGGTGCCCGGCGTGGCGCGCTCACGCCACAGGTGCCAGGCCAAAGTGCCCGCCAGGGCCAGCAGCACAAGCAAACCAACAAAGAACATCGCCTTGGCTTTGCCGATGCTGCCTTCGAGCATCCACAAACCCAGGAATGATTTCAGCGGCGGCGCGCTGTCTTGCGCCCGCACCGAGGCCTTGATGGCGGTGACTGACACACCGTCGTAAGCCAGGCCAGAAATACTGTTAGCCACCAGGGTTTTAATCTGCGGCACCAGTTGATCAACATCGGTGCTGGGCTCGTAGCGAATCAGCACGGAAGCTGAGGACGGCGAAATTACCCGCTTGAGCAAGTCGTTATCGGGCAGCACCACGTGCACCCGGGCCGACAATACGCCATCAATCTGCGACACCGTGTGCGACAGCTCTTCGCTTAGCGCATAAACCATCTGCGCCCGCTCCTGCACGGGTGAAGAAACCAGACCATTGCCCTTGAACACGTCACCCATGTTGGAGAACTTCTGCTCCGGCAGGCCAACCTCGTCCAACAGCGTAACGGCCTGGGAAAGGCGGTCTTCGGGCACGGTCACGGTCATGCGCCCGTCGTCCTGCACCTTGCGCTGCGCGGCGATTCCGTCACGCAGCAACGCGGCGACCATCTTGTTGGCCTCGCGCTCAGAGAGGTTGGTGTAAAGCGACGAATCACAACCCTGTAACAGGGTAGCGAACACGACCATCAGCACCACCTGCCAACCGCGCTTGGCCATGCTCACTGCCCCTTCATCAAGGTGTTGGCAGAGCCGGAAATCTGCGTGGCGCCACGCACCACCATCTGGGTTTCAATCGAGTAATCAAACACGCGGCTGAGCGAAGCCATGAGCTTATCGACCTGCGCCTCGCCGGTTTTACCCGGCTCCACGGTTCCAGACTTCTCCACCTGATGAGTGCTCACTGGGCTGCTAGCCGTGGCGTGCGGGGTGGCCGCACCGCTGGCGCGCTCAGAAAAATGCTGCGAGCGGTCGATAAAACCGCTCAGGCGCTGCATCAGATTTTCGCCCACTTGGTTTGGCCCGGCACCGGCTGGCATGCCTTTGGAACTGCTGGCCATGTGCTCGAACAGGTTTTGCGAAACCTGCGCCAGCGCGTCTTGCCCGGCCACTGGCGGTGTGGCTACTGCTGCACTTGGAATCATGTACGACCTCGAAATTATTCTTCGTCGTCGGCCTGGGCTTCTTTAAGGATTTCCTGGGCGCGCGGCATGATGATGAACTGGCCACCGAGCACGACCGCCTGGCTGATCATGCTGTCCATCAGCTCATCGTCGTTCTGCGCGCTCTCCAACGCCTGAGTGAAGTCTTCTGCTGAATTGACCTGGCCTTCGCTTGCGCCTTCTACGGAACTCACTGCCATGATTGCTCTCCTGGTTATGGGCTTGCGGGTTGCTTCTTGCGGGATGGTTACTGGGCGCGCGCCGGCTTACTGCGACGCGCTTTTGTTCTTCACCACTTCAATGCCGGCACTGCCGCGAAATACCCGCACACCGTGTTCGCGGGTTACCACTGGGCTGGCCTGCTGTTCGGTAGGCGCCATTTGATCGATACGCTGCTGCACCAACGCCATATAGGCGGGGGGGCCAGACACCATCACGCCGTTACCTTGAAAGCTGCTGCGCACATATAAATGTTTGCCGCTGACGCCAAGCTCATAGAGGCTGGCTTGCAGTTCTTCGGCATTTAAGCCGGGCACGTCGAAGGTACGAATCTGCAAATCGTCTTCACTGTCGACGTACACCATGTTGCCGTCTGAAAACCAAGTAAGCGTGTTATTTGTTGTGAGTTTGTCGAGAAAGGCGCCGGCCGTTGCCGCGCGTAAATTGGCCGGCGCCTGACCGCTGACCTTGGGCGAAATGACCATGGCAATGCCCAGATTGCGCCCGAAGGCTTGCAATACACCGCGCACATCCTGGTCGATCACGACATAGGCATAGGGCCGCGAAGCCCAGGCCGCCTGGCTTTGCGCGCCGGCGCTGGTGCTAGCGCCGAGCATCGTGAGAGCGAGCATTAGCGATACCGCACGGGCCACCGTTTGGCGCCAGCTCACAGTTAACGAACAAATCACAAGTTTTCTCAGGCTGGCCACGCGTGTGCCGGGCGGCACGCCGTTAGAATGCTCGACACGCTCCGCCACCAGGTGGTGCGCTTGCCCGCTGGTTGTTTGCCCGCTTTTTACTAGGGAGTACCGCATTTGCTCAGCCCCTTCGCGTTGCGCCTGGCGTTTGTTGGCGCCAGCTTTACCCTTGCTGCCTGCACCAGTACCAGCAACGCCCCCGCACCCAGCGCCAAAAACGATGACAGCAGTTACGGCCGTTTGATGAAACTGGCCAGCGATGTCGACGGGCGCGGTGACCATGGCACGGCGGCCACTCTGTACCTGCGCGCCGCGCAAGCGCCCGGCGCCGGCGTTGAAGCGTGGAACCGGCTCGGTGAACTGAAACTGGCCAGCGGCGATGCACAGGGCGCCGAAAGCGCTTTTCAACAAGCCTTGGCGCTCGACCCGCTGGGCGCGCAAAGCAAACTCGGCCTGGGCACCGCGCAGTTGCGCCTGGGCTACCCCGAGCGCGCCGCGCCGCTGTTGGCCAGCGCCGCCGCCCAGCTCGAAAGCGTGGTCAGCTACACCCGCCTGGGTGTTGCCCAAGCCTTGCTCGGCCAGACCGCTGCTGCCCAGGACGCCTTTGCCAGCGCCAAGGCCTTGGCCCCGAACAACCTCGACAGCCGCTGCAACCTGGCCCTGGCGTATGCCCTGAACAACCAACCGAGTCTGGCCCTGACCGAGATTGCCGGCGCCGATAAAGCCGCCGCTGCCCAGCCGCGTCATCAACGCAACGCCCTGCTGATTCAGGTGCTCGCCGGCGCTCAAGGTAACCCGGGCGATGTTCGTCTCGACGGTGTTAGCGCGCAGCAACGGCAAGCCTTGATCAACGACGCCACACGCATCGCTGCGATTAAAGACCCCGCCGCCCGTGCCCGTGCTATGGGCTTGGTGGATAACCACTAAACGCCGTATCACTGCGCACCGCCGGTGTCGCCCTGGCTTTCTTGTTCTTTGCGGCGGGTGCGTTTTTCCTGCGCTTCAGCACCTTCCAGGTAGTACTGCGCAGCACGCCCAACCGGCGCCGCCATGGTCGGCCCCATAAGCCGACCGCGTTGCACATCGTCGCGGCGCTCAACCATTTGCAGCAGGTTGAAGCTGTTGGCACAGCCAGGCGCGAGCTTCATGGTTTCTGCCAATTCGCTTTCCACTTGCGGCACGCCGAGGCAGGCTTCAGGTACCAGCATCTGCCGGCCCTGGGGGTCGGTCACAGTCACGTAGTCGCGGGAATAATCGGGCGACGGCAGGCTGGTTTCGCAACCCGCCAACGCTAGCGCACAGAGCATCGCCAGTAACGGCGCAACAAGCTTGAACACGGCAAGGCCCCTCATTCCATGTGGAACCCGAACTGTCCGCCTGCCGGGCTGAGCGCGGCAGTGGTGGTCGGTTTCGGTGGTTTATCGGTGGGCGATAAAGTGGCCTTGGCGGTTTGCACCGGCTCAACCAGGTAAGGGGTGATTAAAATCACCAGCTCGGTTTCATTGCGTTGAAAACGCTTGGAGCGAAACAGGTTGCCGAGCACCGGCATATCGCCTAACAGCGGAATTTTTTCCAGATCTTGGGCACTGTCGCGCTGGAACAGGCCGGCGATGGCAAAGGTTTGCCCGCTGCCCACTTCCACCCGCGTGTCGGCGCGGCGTACGCGGAAAGACGGCACCTGGTAGCCGGAGACCGACAACGAGGCGCTGCCCATCAGCGTGCTGACCTCGGGCCGCACTTGCAGCGCAATGCGATCGTTGGGCAACAGCGTTGGGCTGAACACCAGCGACACGCCATAGGATTTGTACTGCACCCCAACCAGATCACTGTTCACCGGTACCGGAATGGGCACTTCACCGCCAGCCAGGAAGCTCGCGGTTTCGCCGGTGCTGGCGGTGATATTGGGTTCGGCAAGAATCTCCAAGACGCCATTACTTTGCAGCGCCTCCAGCACCGAATCGATATTAAAATTGCCCGAATCCAGGCCCATGCTCACCAGGTTCGACGCCCCGGCCGCAGCCTGCACTGGCAACGAGCCGCCGGTTAACAAGCCAAAGGAAAAGGTGCCGTTGTTAAACAGCGCATTCCAACTGACGCCGTAACGCAGCAATTCATCGCGCGACACCTCGGCAAAGCGCACACGAATATTCACCTGGGCTGAGCCCTTGTACTGCGCCGTGTTCACCGAGCTGGTCCATTCTTGCCCGGTAGGGTCGAGTAAGGCGTTGAGGTCGATGGCCTCGTTTACATCCTTGACCTGGCCGCGGGCGGTCAGGCGGTTACCGGCGCCACTGACTTGCACGCCGCCATTCAACGCGCGGCTTACCGGTTGGGCATTGGCGCCAACATTTAGGCTCATGGCGGAAATTTGATTGCCGGCATTATCCAGCGCCACCAGCGAGGTATTGCCTGGACGCTTGCCAAACACATAAATCACCCCAGGGGAAACCACCTGCAGATCGGCGATAGCCGGCTCGGCCACCAGCACCGAATCCACCGGCTGGGCAAAGCGAATCACCCGCCCTTCGCCACTGCCCAGATCAATCGACGACCCCGCGTTTTGCGCGCTGGCCATCACCGGCAACAGGCTCAACAGGGTTAACCAGCGCCGCACGCGTGCACGGCTCATGATGCGTTCGCCAAGGCCACGGGCTGCGCCTTGTCTTTCGCCAGCGGGTCTTTCGACAGCGGCTCGCGCGGCGCCGGCGCGCCCTGGCTGATGACCTTGATCGCTTGCAGGCTGTATTCAGGCGCCAATTCAGTAAACGACAACACGGCAATCTCCAGTTCTTCACGCATGCGCCAGCGCACAACATGCCGGCGCAACTCGGGGTGGACCACCAACACCGCCTTGTGCGGTTCGGGCAGAGCCGCACATTGGGCGCGCAGCTCTTTCATAAAATGCCGGGCGATATCTTTGGGCCGCGTGTCGCGGGCCGAGTCCGGAGTGCGCAAGGTTTCCAACATCTGGCTCTCGGTACGCGCGCCAATCACAAAGGCAGCAATCACCCGATTGGCGTCGCCGTACTGATGGCTGATCTGCCGCGCCAAGGCGTTGCGCAGGTGATCGCACAGGCGGCCGACATCCGCATCGCCATTCCACTCCACCATGGCTTCAAGCAAGGCGCGGCGATTGCGTACCGACACGTTTTCACTGACCAGGCGACGCAGCACCTCGGCCATGCGCTGCACCGGCACCACCCGCAGCGCTTCCTTAACCAACTCGGCCGAGCTCTCTTCAAGTTGGCCGAGCAACTGGCGGGTTTCCTGAATACCGAGAAACTCGCCGGCATAGCGGCGCAAGGTGCGCGCCACTAGCTCACGGAGAATTTCCGCTGGGCGCAGGTAGGCAATACCGGCCTCGTCGAGTTGCTCGCTATGTTCTTCGGCGATCCACAAGGCCGGACGCCGACTCAGTGGGGACAGCGCTTCACTGCCGCGGATATCCAGCAGTTCCAAGTGCATAGGGTCGTCTTGAAACAGCACATGGCGCAGGTGCAACTCGCCCTCATCTACCGGCACGCCTTCCAGGTTGATGCGAAAATGCCCGCCCTTCCCCGCCTGGTCCACATGCACCGCCGGCAGTGGAAACTCAAGGCCCAGATCAGCCTGCAGGTCGTTGCACAGCCCTTGCAGACGCTGGCGCAGCGGATGCAAAGGCGCCGCCTCGGCCAGCGCCGGGCTGAGCAGCAACAGCACGCGGCTATCGGCTGGCGCGGTGGCATGCTCGGCGTCGTCCAGCGCCGGTTCGGGAGAAGCTGGCGGCAGCGCATCGGCTTCCAACACTTGCTGGGCCTGTAATTCGTCGGCAGCCTTGAGTTTTTCCCGGCGGTGCAGGCTATACGCGCAAGCGCCTAACACTGCTGCCAAGCTGAGAAACACAAACGCCGGAAAGCCGGGAATAAAGGCTACCCCGAGCAGAATGACGGCGGTCAGCGACAGCGCGCGCTGGCTGGCGCCCATCTGCCGCATGATTTCCGTACCCAGGTCGTCATCGGAATCTTCGTTGTTGACCCGGGTGACCACGGTGCCGGCTGCCACGGCAATCAGCAGCGCCGGAATCTGGGCGATCAGGCCATCGCCTACGGTCAGCAGCGAATAGGTATGCGCCGCGTCGGCGAAGGTCATACCGCGCTCGATCATGCCGATCATCAAGCCGCCAATCAGGTTGACCGAGAGAATCACCAAGCCGGCAATCGCGTCGCCTTTTACAAACTTCATCGAGCCGTCCATGGCGCCGAACAGCTGGCTTTCACGCTGCAAGTTAGAACGCCGACGGCGCGCTTCGGGCTGGTCGATATCGCCGTTGCGCAGGTCGTTGTCGATGGCCATTTGTTTGCCGGGCATGGCATCGAGGGTAAAGCGCGCAGCCACTTCAGCTACGCGCTCGGCACCCTTGGTGATCACCACAAACTGGGCAATGGTGATGATCAGAAAAATCACTAAACCGACCACCACCTTGCCGGCAATTACAAACTCACCGAAGGCCTCAACAATATGGCCGGCATCGCCGTGGAGCAAAATCAGGCGCGTGGTGGTGATCGACAGCGACAAGCGAAACAAGGTGCTGAGCAAAATCAGCGGCGGCAACGCCGAGAGCTCCACCGGCTTGGCGATATAGAACGCGACGATCAAAATCAGAATGCTCAGGGCGATATTCACCCCGATCAGCATGTCGACCAAGTACGTCGGCAGCGGGATGATCATCATCACCACGGCCATCAACATAAAGGCGGCAATCACCACGTCGGTGCGTTTGGCGGCAAGCCGCGCGAAGGCGCTCAGACGGTCCATCACGCGGTTCATCATGCGGCCTTACTCCTACGCTGGGCGAGGTAATGGCGAAACAGTTCACGGCCCTCTTCGTCACGTCCGGCACGCAGCAGCGCGCGGCTGCGCAATAGCAGCAGTTCGGCGGGCGCGGCGCCAACCACGTGGGGCGCGAGTTCGGCTAGCCGATCCAGTGCAGTCAGAGCACGTTGGCCATCGCCCACCGCGGTAAACGCCACGGCCAGGCTGCGCAGCAGTGCCGGGTCGTCGGGGGTGATCTGGCTCGCCAGCAGCAACATGACCAATGCCCGCGCAGACTGGCCAGCGCGCTGGTAAATATCGGCGAGGCCATGCAGCAGCTGCGCTGCGTCCTGGTCCTGCCGCTGCATCATTCGCCCGCCTCGGCGCGTTGCTGATCCAGCGCGCGACGGGTGTCGAGTTCATCGCGGATCAGCGTCATGGCCAGGCTGCGGGTGTCTTCGTCCAGCGCCAGGGACGGCACAATGCGCTGCAACAAGTCTTCGAGAATCTCACCAGGGCGCGAGCCGGCAAACAGTGAGGGGTCGATGGTGCCCGATTGCCCCAGGCGCTCGACATTGCGCCGCAGCGACCGGGCGCTCGGGCCACCGGGAGCGGCCGGCAACAGTGCATCGAACAGCGCTTCGCGGCTACGTTCAACGCGCTGAGTGCCGGCGCCGTCTAAGGGGCGCAGTTGGGTGTCAACGGGAACCGGCCGCGGCTCGACTTTCATAGTTCAGCGTTCATCGTTCACCCTTCGTCCGCAGGCGCGGCTTGCAGGGTGAAAAAGAAGTTTTCATCACCGCGCGCGAGCTCGACCATTTCGTTTTTGATTTCCTTGATCACCCAGCCATCGCTTAACGGCGCACCGGCCACCAGACGCTTACCGTTGGCGTCGATGACATAGGGGTTTTCGCCGAACCACACCGCCTGAAAGTGCACCTTTGGCTGAGCACCCGGCGCGCGCACGGCCACGTCGCTGCTGTGCAGCACAAAGTAGCGGCCGTAATGGCTGTCGAAATACTGCTGCAGTGCCAGCCACTCGGGCCGCTGCTGCACGGTAAGCGCGCCGCTGGCCTTAAGCTGGCCATTGGCGGCGAATATCTGCAGGTTATTGAGCTTGGCTTTGCTCGCGCGCTGTACCAGGTCGGCGCGCACGCTTTCCAGCGAGGGTGCCGGGTTATTGATGCCGGAAGCAGTGGCAGGCAGGCCGTTGATAAAGGCCATGGGATCGTCTGCCGGCGCCTCGTGAAACATGGCCAGGGCGCCGGCGCAAATGCCCATAAAGGCACCGGCCATCAGCCATTGCGGTTTGCCGTACCAGACCGGCACATGGGTGCGCACTTCATCGGCGGGGGCCAGTAGGGTCAAGGTGGCTTCGCCCAACTGCAGGCTGAGCGGCAACGCGGCACGGTAACCATGCCCTTGGGCCACGCGCATGCTGCGCCCGGCAGCAGTTACGTGTATTTCACCGCCCAGTGCTTCGATGCCGACCTGGGACGCACCAAAGCGCAGCCGCACGTGCTGCGCGGCAATGCCAGCGTCGCTAAGAACCACGTCGTCGGCCGGCCCGGCGCCAATCACACAGACCGGCTCCTGCATCGCCAACGACACGCCACGGTGTACGCCAGCCGCTACCTGCAAGGTAGGGCGGGTGCTAGCGGCGGTGGAAAAATGGGCTGCCATAACTGTCATTCGACCAACCCCGCCTGGCTGCCGGGAACAGCACCAAGCCTGCTCACGAACACAAGCGCCACATCGAGGGGGCGCGCATATTCATAACAATTCGGTAATGAAGCAGGCTGCAGGCGGTGCAGCACACCGCCTGCAGACCTGAATCAGTTCTGCGGACGCTGTTTGGTGGCGTCGAGCTCAGCTTTCTTCTGCGTGGTGATTTCGGTGATCTTGGCCGACTTCTCGATAGCCATATCGAAAGTAGCGGACATTTTGTCGATCGCTGCGTCAGAGTTGCCGCCGCTTACTGGTGGTGTATCAGCCATGGGATATCTCCATTTGCGTAGTAGGGAATTCACACTGACGGTAACGCTCACCATGAGAGCTACCGCTTGGCTCAACGCTACCTGGCCAGGGGACCAAGCCGAGTAGCATTGCGACGCCACAAATCCTAGAGGTAGAAAATCAGGGTGTGTTGTTAAAGGTTGTTAAAGCGCGGCGGGCAGGATTTAGCGAGGCTGGGGTTTGACTTGGCATCCAGCTTTTGCCCAGTTGCGAGCTTTCTGGCGAACCGTGGAAACCAATTACCGCGGCTCTGTATACCGGGCTCCCCAGCGCGCGGACGCTTACCAGAACCAAAAGCGTCGCAGCTCACGGCCCTCCTCCAGCGTGAGTGAAGGCGGCAAACCCCTGTGAAATCTCGCGGCAAACTGTGGTTTGTTGTGAAGGCCAGGAGGAATGGCCATTGGCCCATGCTAGCGTCGGCATCGGGGTATCGTCATAGCGACGATGTCATTAATCCATGATGGGAGCAGCGCCGATGTCGACCACCGTATCACCCGCTGGTGGCGGGTCAAACACAGAAACAGCCTCAAGTTCAACATTCAACACCAAGCTGGATATCGCCAAGTCTGCCAGCACGCTGTCCGACTACATGCGCCAAAACGGCAAAGGTGCAATCAACAAACAAGAGCTGACGCAACTGGCTAATAACACCTCGGGCAAGGTGCCGGTTGAGGTGTCTGATGCCGCCAAATATGTGCTGCGTCACCCGGATGTATTTACTGCCATTGAAACCCACGATGTGGCCAATGCTGACGACCTTTCCGGGGTGTGGAACTTCGACTGGGCAGCCAATGGTGGCCTGAAAGGCACCACCACAGAAGCCATCGCCAAAATGCAGGACACGTTTGATTTTGCCATCGCTAAATCCGCGCAGATTACCGAGATCACCACGGGTAAAAAGGCCGAGCTGGACTCGACCAAGCAACGCCCAAGCAACTGATCAAGCGGCAGAAAAAACGCTCCCCCAGGTTTCTGGGGGAGCGTTTTTTTATAGCCTGCGTGGCAACAACTGCAATCAGGTGAGGTGTACGTTCAAGGCACCTGAAGCGCTACCCAGGGTGCTGGCATCGTCTGTGGGGATAACGTAACCCTCATCGGCGCCAACCTTGCCGCGGTAATAATCGACCACCTCCTGATCGACCACATTCGCCACCGTGGTCTTGCGCAGTCCGTAGGCGTTACCGTCAGCGTCTCTGGCGATAATGTTTTGCGGTGCGCTGCTGGCCAGGTCTTGCAGCGTGCCAGACTGGCGCCCGCCTTCAGCCGGCTCAATGGTCATGGCCACGTTGTAGCCTTCGATATAGCTGACGTCGTAATACGTTTGCCCGCCGCCGCCATCAAACTTCACCTCCCCTAGGGTGACATTCACACCATCACCCTCGGCGCTGCGAAAGTTACCGGACCAGCCCTCGGGAAAAGCCTGCACCAGCGTCTCACCAGGCTTCAAGGTGATGGGAGCAATTGCCGCGCTGTCCGGGTTGTTGGTAAAGGTGATGGTCATCGACTCAGTAGGGTTGTCGTTGGTAAAGGTGATGCTGTTGTTGCCATCGGCGACGCCTTGCTGCGCCGGCAGCACGGCCTTTTTCTGCAAGTCCACGGCCAGGGGCGGCGCGTCCACTGCGGGCGGCGCCTCAGCGGTTTGCTCTGCCGTCACCGGAGGTGCTGCTTCGGTCGTTACAGCGGGGGCTGGAGGTGCGGCCAGCGGCTCTGCTGGCCGCGTCGCCAGGCTGGGCATCGCCAACTGCATAACATCCAACTCGGCCTGGAAGTGCTGAGCCAGGGCATCGTTGCCCGCAGCCTTGGCCTCGTCACGCGCCACTACACGTCTATCCCATTCGCCTTGCCAGGCACCGGCCAACGCCGCGTCAAACTGCCCTGCGGGGCTGTCTTGGCCGACAACGGGGTCATTGCTACCGGGCTCGATTCTGTCTGCACTCATAGGGGCAATCCTTTAACAGTCAGCAGTGGGCTGGGTGGTTGGCGCAGACGCCCATAGCGCCCCCACCCCGCCCAGGAACAGGGCTAACACTAGTACCCGCCTGCCGCGTAGCTAAGTGAATTGTTGTTAATGCGCAGAAGATGCCGAGCTAATGGGCGCCGGGCCGTTGCGATGGCGTGATCAGGACGGTGGAGGACGGTGATAGGCATCTCAAAGTTGTCGATATTCTCAGCTTTTCACAACAACGGCGTTCGCTGTCTCGTTAATTTCTGCCGCGCCGCTAAGGATTTTGACGGTTTCTGACATACGAGTGTCGGACCTGGCGGTTGCGTTTTGGAAAAGCAAAACGAGCCGCTCAAGGCTTGTAACAACAAGGATTCCGACATGCCCTCCACAGCGATTGGCCCTCAAGAGCCGAAAAGCGACGCCGTTGCCGGCAAAGACTTTTTTCACGTATTGCAAACCCGCGCCAAAAGCGCCAAACCCGGTCGCACGGCGGTTGCCGGCGAGAAAGCCCCGGCGCTGCGGGAGTACCGAGCCATCGGCCGACAACACGAATTGGGCCCGGGACTGATCCGCTATGAAGACGCCAACGGCCAGCATGTGGTGGTTTCCCAGGCGCAGACGCCTGAGCTGTTCGAGCAAGTGAGCGCCGACTTCAAAACCCTTTCCGGCATCAACGCCAGCGTGGCCGACGGCTACGCCTTAGTCGCCGAAGACGACCAGGCACCGGCCCGCTTGGGCGACTACCTGAACATTGGCCCGCCCGACGAAACCGGGCCGGGGCTGATCCGTTACCAAACCCAGGACGGCGCCCTGCATGTGCTGGCCGAGCGCGACAACGCCAGCGCTTACCGCCAGGTCAAAGCCGACTACCAAAGCCTGATTGGCATGAACAACAGCGAGGCCGACGGCTACCGAATTGCCACCGACAATGAGAGTTGGCCGCCCTACTTCAAAACCACCATCGGCGCGGTCGATGAAGTCGGCCCTGGTGTGATCCGCTTTCAGCATGGCGACGACAAAGTGGTGGTCGCCCGTGATGACAACCCTGCGCTGTTTGATTACCTGGCCGGCGTGCTTGAGGTCTGGGCCGACCCGGTCAAACGCGACTTTATCGAAGACGCCATGAACAGCGGCGCAAGCCTGCCTGGCCAAGACGATACGGCGCCGGACCTGGATGACTATAAAGGCTTTGGCTGGCTCGACGGCAAACAGGGCGAGGTGCTCACCTACGAAACCCATGACGGCGAGCGCAAAGTAGTTTCCCGCGATATGACCCCGGAGCTGTTTGCCAAGGTATCTACCGCCAACGAAACCTGGGCGCAGATTCACCAAAGCGAAGCCGAAGGCTACAGCCTGGCCGGCCCTAATGACTTTCTGAAAAACCTCGACATGACCTTTGGCTCGCCGGATGAATTGGGCCAGGGCCTGCTGCGTTACCAGACGGCGGAGGGAAAATTTATCGTTTCTGCAGACCTGAGCCCGCAGCTGTACCAGGACGTACTAGACAAGTGGGACGCCTGGAACCAGGGCGCGATTGTCGATGTGCGCGGCGAACATGGTTTACCACCGCAGAGTGAGCTGGACATTCTGGCCATGGGTACCGGTGAGCACGCCGATGAAACCGACAAGAGCTCGCCCGAGCTAACCGTGCAGGAGCTGGCCACCCGCAAAATGGTCGACGGTTATCGCGAAGGCATCGACAACGGCAGCATCGCCAAAGACGATCCGCGAGCCCGCTTGGTGCGCGCGCTGGAAGCGCAGTCGGCTTACTACAACGGCCGTGGCATCACCGGCTACGAAGAAGCGGTGACCGGCTTTGGTACTACCTGGCGCACCTTTGATGACAAGCAAACGCCACTCACCTCGGCCGACATGCACGACATCATCGACGGCCCCGAATTGCAAAAGCAGCTGAGCGAGCTGTTCAACGACGAAACCGTGCAAAAAGACTTCACCGCCCGCCTTGACGAGGCGCTGGGCAAGGTGGAAAACCGCGATGAAGTGCGGCAGAAACTCATCGATACCTTGAGCAGCAGCGCGTACACCGAATACCTTGGCGAGCTGCGCGAACAAGGGCACGCCAGCGAAGCCTCGGCCGACATCAGCCGCATGCTCGCCGCCTTGAGTGTGCTTGACCCGCATGAAGCGGCCAAGGCTGCGCAGCTGTTGCAAGTAAATGCGCTGACCAGCGACCTCGACGGTTTGGTGGAAGACCCAAGCAAGGTCGACGAGGCGGTTAAAAACAAAGCTGCGGGTGACCTGTTTACCCTGATTAAAACCGTGCTCGGCACCACCGCCGGCATCAGCCGGCAGACCATCAACAGCATTGATACCTTTATCAAAGAATTCGGCGGCGACGAGAAGATCGGCTCGGTGACCAAAGCTATCGAATCGCTGCAGGAAAAATTCAAAACCGGCGCGCCGATTACCGCCGACGATATCGCCAAGGCGGTGCAGCAACCCTATGTTCCGTTAGCCGATCGCGGCAAGATTGCCGGCTTTCTCGGCACGCTAAACAACACCGGGTTGCTGGGCTCGTTTTCCGGCGCGCTGAGTTTAGTTTCCGGCGTTTATACCCTAGTCAGAGGCGCGGATTCATTGGGCGAAGACCCGCTGGCGCGACTCGGCGTGGCGCGGGATTTCATCAGCTTTATCAGCATGGGCCCGCAGTTCACCAAGCTGTTTGATTCAGGGTTTGCCTTACTGGGCAAAAACGGCGTTTCCGATGCACTTGGCGTATCCAAAACCCTCGCGGAAAACCTCGGTGCTGCGTGGATTCCCACCTGGGATAAGCCCGCCAGCATTTCCTCCATACCGATTGCCAACGTCGACTTTAAACTGCCGGAAATCCCCACCGGCTTCGCCGACGACTTGGCCCGCGAAGGCAATGACATTGCCGACCGCGTACTGGGCAACGCCACCCCAGTGGACGAGCTGGCCCGCGCCGCTACCCCGGAACTACCCAGCGGCAACGCCAACACCGACGGCATTCGCAAACTCATGGATGACCTCTCCGGCTCCGCCTCTCGCCCGCCGGTGGCTGGCAGCAAAGGCATGCGCATCGCCGGCTCGGTCTTCAAAACACTTGGCGCAGCGGCGGATGTGGTGGGTGGCGTAGCCGACATTGTGCTGGCCGCCTTTGCACTGAAATCCGGCGTGGCTTCTGGCGACAAAGCCAGTATCGCCATGGGTTCACTGCAAGTGGTCAGCGGCACCCTCAGCCTGACCGCTGGGGCCATTGGTGCGGCAGGCTTGTTCGGCAGCATCGGCGCTGCGGCCGCCCTCACCGGCCCGCTGTTTATTGCCGCCTTGGTGCTGGGCGGTATCGCCGCCATTGCCGGGATTTTTATCAACCACAACAAGCAACAGAAAGCCACGGACAAGGAAGGCGAGTGGTACAAACAACTGGCCGCTGACGGCTTGCTGCAGGCGGACTGGGGCGACAAGGTCGAATTCGCCCGCTACGAAATTCACAACTACGGCGGCCGCGACGCGCCAGACGACGACAGCATCTTCCGCTACCACCAGGAGGAGTGGGAATACTTCGACGCCACCCCCCAAGAATACGGCTCGTCCTCCAACCGCCTGAACGAAGACCTGCACGACCTGCGCTTTGACCGCGAGTATTACGACGAGCACCGCGAAGTGATCGAGACCATCCGCGGCCATTGGGACCAGTGGAACGGCAAAGACGCCATCGTCAGCCGCAAAGACCTGGAGAAAATCGCGGCAGGCGCAGGCAGCGACACCGAACAGGCTGCGGCGCAGTTTCTTCTGGATAACAAGGAGCTCTTCGACTGGCTGGATATCCGCGGCAAAGACGACGGTGTCGATGGCAAGATCAGCACCGGCGATCTGGACCGCTGGTTTGCCGCGATTGGCGTTTAGGCCACTAAGTAGCGGGTGCAGCTCAGCAGCCGCTGCGTGCCAGCCTAGTTCGGGTTTCTCGCCTATAGTTGCGCGGCTGTGCTCGCCACTAAGAGCGGGCGCTAAGCCACTGGGCAATGCGGGCTAAATCCTCCAGGGTGTCGACATCCGAAACGCTGCCCAGGTCATCAAGATCCAGCTCTAGCACTTGGTCCGCTTCACGCCGCGAACGCACCACTGAGGCCGCGCCTTTTTCCCCGGTAAGCGCGGCCAACTGGGCCAAACAATCCGCGTTAAACCCTACTGGATGGCCCTGCTGGCCCCGATAAAACGGCACAACCACCCCATGCTCGGCCAAGGCTTGCGCCACCCGTTGCAGGCTGTGTGGCGTGATCAACGGCAAATCACCGGGAAGCACCAGCCAGCCATTGGCGTGGGCCGTGGCACGCACACCTGCTGCAATTGAATCGCCCATGCCCTCGCCCGCCGCCGAGCGCACGATATGCCAAGCCAGGCCAGAGGCCTCGACGGCGCGCCGCACATGCTCTAACACCGACATGCCTAGCAAGCTCGCCTGCAGCTTGTTTACTTGCCCGCCCGAGGCAAAAAAACGTGTAGCCCGCCCGGCGGCGAGCACAAGAACAACGGGGCTTTCTGGCCTGATTTCAGCGTTCATGGCATAGCCCTGCGAGGATTACGCCGCGCTCACAGTCGCTACAGTTATCGCTGAGTAGCAGCAAACTGACAGCGCAGGCGGAACGACCATTGAAGCGGGCTCGAAACACTGCAGACAATTCTCGCGATAAGAAAAAGGTGGCCATCTAAGCACGCCTGAGCGGCTGAGTGAATGTCTGCAATCGCCCCCGCGCGCCCTGCTGCCGCGATTAAGCGGCTATCGCGATGGGGGTAAAACGGCGGTAATTGCGTCCGGCGTTCTTCGCCGTGGGTTGTTTTTTATCAGCACCGAGTTCGCTGGTTGCGGCTTCCCTTCGCGCGGGGAGCAGAAACGCGCAAAGGCCATGAATTCGCTGAGGCTTACCCACTAAAGGTCAGTTGCGACGTAATGGAACACTGGCAGCCACGCACCTCTTGAATTGCTCACAGTAGCCGGCACGCCCTATATGGCTAATGCGCTAATCGGGCTTCGCTGCGCGGCGGGCCTGTTTGGCGGCGTACATGGCTTTGTCGGCCACATCGATCAATTGCGCAACGCTCGTGCCGTCTTGCGGAAAATAGCTAACCCCGATGCTGACGCCGATATGCAAGGTATGGCCGTCTATTTCGAAGGGCTGGGCGATGGCGTCGGTGATTTTTTTCACCAGGTTGCCCAGGCGTTTACCGCTTAGCTGCGGAACCAGCAGGATAAACTCGTCGCCACCGAGCCGACCGAGCACATCCGAACGGCGGATGGTGCTGAGCGCCCGTTGCGCAACAGACACCAGTAGTTTGTCGCCCACCTGATGGCCGTAGCTGTCGTTAACCTGTTTAAAGCGGTCAAGGTCGAGAAACAGCAGCGTGAAGTGTTGTTGGCTGATCTGCGCGTCGATGATTTCCTGCTCAATCAAATCCAACAACAGCGTGCGATTAGGCAAGTTGGTCAACGCATCGCAAAACGCCAAACGTTGCATTTCTTCGCGCTCGCCGCCGACGTTGCAGTAACTATGCTGAATCGCGAGAAAATGGGTGATGGCGCCGTCCGCCGAAAGCAGCGGCGAGATCACTTGATTGACCGTGTACAACTCGCCCTTTTTGTTGCGCTCCACCAATACGCCCTGCCAAGCCTTGCCGGACAGGATGGTTTGCCACATCAAGCGGTAGGTGGCCTGCGACTGCTGCCCGGAGCTAAGAATGCGCGGCGACTTACCCAACAGCTCCGCCAGGGTGTAACCACTTTGCTGGCTCATGGCCTGATTGGCCCAGACAATAAGCCCTGCCCGATCACTGATCAGCACCGCATTTCCCGCGCCCTCCAAGGCGCGAACCAACAGTTGCTCATGCTCGCTAATCACTCTCCAGCAACCCTCTTGATAAATGTGCGCGCGAGTCTCAGGCGCCAACCTTAAGCAAATCTGAGGGCGCGCCATTGCGTGTTGAGCGGCTGGCTGTGAACGGTACCGGTAGCGCTCCACCCATAGTTATTTCAACAAACAGAGTTTTTCTTAACAAAGATCAAGAAAGTGCTGCTTGTTGCACCCGATCATCCCTCCCGCGCGACCCCAGACGCAGACGAGAGGCATGGATGAACGACGTAAACCGCAAATGGATGCAGCGAGGCGCCTTTGCCGGCGCCGCTGCGGTAGTTGTTTTCGCCGCATGGTTGCTGTTCAAACCGGCAGCACCAGACCCTGACTTCGCCAGTGGCAACGGGCGAATCGAAGCCACCGAAGTGGATGTGGCGAGCAAGTTAGCGGGCCGTATTGACGCGATTTTGGTCGCTGAGGGTGAACAGGTCAGCGCCGGGCAAGTGGTTGCACGCATGGACACTCAGGCGTTGCAGGCCGAGATTCTGCAGGCGCAAGCGCAGTCGCAACGGGCGCGCACCGCCAAGCTCACGGCAGCAGCGTTGGTGGCCCAGCGTGACAGCGAAAAAATCACCGCCCAGGCCGTGGTGGCGCAGCGGCGTGCCGAACTGACCGCCGCGCAAAAGCGCTTTGCCCGCACGGAAATTCTGGTCAGCCGTAATGCCATGGCCAAACAACAACTCGACGATGACCGCGCTGTGCTGGAAAGCGGTCAAGCCGCCCTGGCCGCCGCCAATTCGCAAGTGGTAACTGCCGAGGCCGGTATTGAGGCGGCTAAATCCCAGGTCGTAGAAGCCCAAGCCACTATTGAAGCGGCCCAGGCCACCGAGCAGCGTTTGCAGGCCGATCTGGCCGATACCGAACTCAAAGCGCCGCGCGATGGCCGGGTGCAGTACCGCATTGCCGAGGTCGGCGAAGTGATAGCTGCCGGCGGCAAGGTGTTGAACCTGGTGGACCTTGGCGATGTGTACTTAACCTTTTTCTTGCCCACCGACCAGGCCGGTCGTGTAGCGATTGGCAGTGAGGTGCGGGTGATCATTGATGCGGCGCCGCAGTATGTGATTCCCGCCACTGCCAGCTATGTCGCCAGCGTCGCCCAGTTCACGCCCAAAACGGTAGAAACCGCCAGCGAACGGGAAAAACTGATGTTTCGCATCAAAGCGCGCATCGACCCCGAGTTGCTGCGCAAGCACCTAAGCCAGGTGAAAACCGGTGTACCCGGCATGGCGCACGTGCGCCTTAACCCTCAGGTCAATTGGCCGGCCAACCTGGAAATCAAGGTGCCGCAATGAGAACCGAGCGCGCCTGGGTGGCGCGTTTGCAAAACGTTGCGCTGCGCTATGGCAACAGTGTCGCGCTGGATGACATTAGCCTGGAGATTCCAGCCACCGGCATTGTTGGTTTGATTGGTCCCGATGGCGTCGGCAAATCCAGCCTGTTGGCGTTGATTGCCGGGGCGCGGGTAATTCAGCAAGGCCAGGTGCAGGTGCTAGACGGCGATATGGCCCAAGCCCGCCATCGCGCCGCTGTTTGCCCCCGTATTGCCTATATGCCGCAAGGCTTGGGCAAAAACCTTTATCCAACCTTGTCGGTGTTCGAGAACCTGGATTTCTTCGCCCGCCTGTTTGGCCAGGGTCAGGCTGAACGGCAGCGGCGTATTGCCAGTTTGTTGGCCAGTACCGGCCTTACCGATTTCGCCACCCGCCCGGCCGGCAAGCTGTCGGGCGGCATGAAGCAGAAGCTTGGCCTGTGTTGCGCGCTGATCCACGACCCCGACCTGCTGATCCTCGACGAGCCCACCACCGGTGTCGACCCGCTGGCGCGTAACCAGTTCTGGGCGCTGATCGCCGACCTGCGCGCGCGCCGGCCCGGCATGAGTGTGCTGGTGGCCACCGCCTATATGGAAGAAGCCGAGCGCTTTGATCACCTGCTGATGATGGATGCCGGCAAGGTGTTGGCCAGTGGCGCGCCGGCGGCTATTCGCCAGCGCACCGGCTGCAAAAACCTGGAGGCGGCGTTTATTGCGCTGCTGCCGGAGGAGCGTCGCCGCGGGCATAAACCATTGCTTATCACGCCTCGGGTTGCTGCCAGTGGCGAACCAGTGATTGCCATCGAGGCCCGCGAGCTGACCTGCCGCTTTGGCGATTTCACCGCCGTCGACAGCGCCAGCTTTCGTATTGAACAAGGCGAGATCTTTGGATTTCTCGGCTCCAATGGCTGCGGCAAATCCACCACCATGAAAATGCTCACCGGCCTGCTACCGGCCACCTCTGGCCAGGCGTGGCTGTTCGGCAAAGAAGTGGATCCCGACGACCTCAATACCCGGCGCCGAGTCGGCTATATGTCCCAGGGCTTTTCCCTGTATGCCGAATTGACGGTGCGGCAAAACCTGGTGCTGCATGCGCAGCTATTCCATGTGCCCAGCGCCGAAGTCGCCGGCCGTGTGGCTGAAGCAGTACAACGCTTTGGCTTGCAGGACGACCTCGACAACCTGCCCGAGCGCCTGCCCCTGGGCATTCGCCAGCGCCTTTCCCTGGCCGTGGCGTTGATCCATAAACCGGAAATCCTGATCCTCGACGAGCCCACTTCCGGGGTCGACCCCATCGCCCGCGACACCTTCTGGCAGCACTTGCTCGACCTGTCGCGCAACGATGGTGTGACCATTTTTATTTCCACGCACTTTATGAACGAAGCGCAGCGCTGCGACCGTATTTCCTTTATGCATGCTGGCCGCGTGCTGGTCAGCGGTGTGCCTGAGCAACTGACCCTTGAACGTGGTCTGGATAGACTGGAACAAACCTTTGTTTCCTATCTGGAGGAAGCAGCCGGCCCAGCCGGCGCGCCCGCTGCCGCACCGCCAAGCACGGCGGAACCTGAACCGGCGCAGCACAAACATCGGCGCGGTTTTAGCAGCCTGCGTCTGTTCAGCTATGCACGGCGCGAAACCATGGAAGTGCGCCGCGACCCGATTCGCCTGACCTTGGCGGCGCTGGGCACGGTGCTGCTGATGTTTATCATGGGCTACGGCATCAGCTTGGATGTTGAAGACTTGTCCTTTGCTGTGCTCGACCGCGACCAAACCACCACCAGCCAGGCCTATATCCGCAGCTACGCCGGCTCGCGTTATTTTATTGAACAACCGCAGTTGCAGGATTACGCCGACCTGGAAACCCGCTTGAAAAGCGGGTCCATCGCCCTGGCCCTGGAGATACCGCCAGAGTTTGGCCGCGACCTTAAACGCGGCGTGCGCCCCACAGTAGCGGCGTGGGTCGATGGCGCCATGCCGATGCGCGCCGGCACCATTGAAGGCTATGTCAACGGCATCCACAGCAGCTACTTGGCGCAGCTCAGCCCGCAGTCAGTGGGGTTAGCCAATGTTGAGGTGCGCTACCGCTACAACCCCGATGTGCAAAGTCTGCAAGCCATGGTGCCGGCGATTATTCCGCTGTTGCTGATGATGATTCCGGCCATGCTCACCGCGCTTGGCGTAGTACGCGAAAAAGAGATGGGCTCGATCATCAACCTGTATGTCACGCCGGTCACGCGCCTGGAGTTTTTGCTGGGTAAACAGCTGCCTTATATCGCCATGGGCATGTTTAATTTTCTGTTGATGGTGGCGCTGGCGGTGTTTGTGTTCGGCGTGCCGCTCAAGGGCAGCCTGTGGGTATTAAGCCTGGGGGCACTGCTGTATATCGGCACCTCCACTGGGCTTGGGTTGTCGATGTCGACCTTTATGAACAGCCAGATCGCCGCCGTGTTTGGCACCGCCATTGCCACCCTGCTGCCAGCTATTCAGTTTTCCGGGCTGATCAACCCGGTGTCGTCGTTGGAAGGCTTTGGCGCCTGGGTTGGGCGGGTGTATCCAACGGCGCAATTTCTCACCATCAGCCGCGGGATTTTTTCCAAGGCGCTGGAGCTTCCTGCGTTGGCGCCCTACTTCCTGCAGCTGCTGGTCACGGTGCCGATTCTGATCGGCCTCAGTGTGGTTTGTTTGCGCAAGCAGGAGCGCTAGGCATGCACAGCCTGTTGAATATTTTGCGCTTGGGTATCAAGGAATTTCGTAGCCTGTACCGTGACCGGGCGATGTTGATCCTTATCGTTTGGGCCTTTTCCTTGGGCATTTACACGGCAGCCTCGGGCATTCCTGAATCGCTGCACCATGCCCCTATCGCCATTGTCGATGAAGACCATTCGCCGCTGTCGGAGCGGGTCAGCAACGCGTTTCAACCGCCCTATTTTCTGCCACCAGGGCAGATCAGCAGCAGCGCAATCGACGCCGGCATGGACAGCGGGCGCTACACCTTCACCCTGGATATTCCGCCAGACTTCCAGCGCGATGTGTTGGCCGGACGCCGGCCCAGCATGCAGCTGAATGTCGACGCCACGCAGATCGGCCAAGCATTTACCGGCGCCGGTTATATCCAGACCATTGTCGGCACCGAGGTGGCGGCGTTTGCGCAACGCTATCGCGGCGTCGCGCCCAGCCCCGTGGGCCTGGCCATGCGCATGGAGTTCAACCCTAACCTGATCCAGGCCTGGTTTACTTCGGTGATGCAGTTGATCGACTACATCACCATGGTGTCGATCATCCTCACGGGCGCGGCGCTGATTCGCGAGCGGGAACACGGCACCATCGAGCACCTATTGGTGATGCCGTTGCGCGCCTTTGAAATCATGCTGGCCAAGGTCTGGTCGATGGGGCTGGTGGTGTTGGTTGCCACGGCGTTTGCCGTATACGTGGTGGTGCGCGGCTGGTTGGCGGTTCCCATCAGCGGCTCGATTCCGCTGTTCTTACTGGGCACGGCGCTGCACCTGTTTGCCACCACCTCGATGGGCATCTACCTGGGTACTGTGGCGCGCTCCATGCCGCAGCTGGGGCTGTTGAGCATCTTGATTCTATTGCCGCTGCAGCTGCTCTCAGGCGGTGCCACACCCAGGGAAAGCATGCCGGAGCTGGTGCAAAACCTGATGCTGCTGGCACCCACCACGCACTTCGTCAGCCTTGCCCAAGGCATTCTCTATCGCGGCGCGGGGCTGTCGATTGTCTGGCCGCAGTTTGTCGCTATTGCCGTGATTGGCACAGTGTTTTTTATGGCGGCGCTGCTGCGCTTTCGCAAGGCGATCGCACAAATGGCCTAACCAACTCAGGGCCAAAAAGCCCACTGTAACCAGGCGGCTAACCACATAGACGCTTGAATCAGCAACTGAGCGGGAATGATATAGCCGGCAAAACCCCGCCCGCCGGTGGCCCAGGCCAACACACATTTGCTGAACGTGTTGCTGCTCAGGGCCAGCAATATCGGCCAGCCCATGGCCTGCGTCGTCAACTGGCCGGCGTCGACCATCGAGGCAACGCTAGCTGCGGGTGCGTGGGCATCGGCAAAGCCGCCGACAAACACGGCGACCAACATGCCGTACTCTCCGAACAGATGCTGCATAACTGCACACAACAGCATGACCGCGCTCATCGCCACGCTGATCATCAACGCTTGGCTGAGCACAAATGCACCGCCAGTCTTTTCCGGCTCGGCGGTTTTTTCTGCGTGCGCACCGTGGCCCAAGCCCCAGGCGCACAGCAAAGTGGCGATGCCGCCGACGATCAATGGCAGCACAAACGCAGCGCACAATCGCCAACTGACCGTGCCCAGAATCAATCCCACCTGAACCATGGTCGCTAGGTTTGACAGCAAGGCCGCTGCCGCCATTTGCCGCTCACTACCGGGCATTCGTTTCGCCACGCCGCCCATACTGGCGATGGTTGCGGCGCTCGAGGCAAAGCCCGACGCGATAGCGCTTACTGCATAGCCATAACGCGCGCCAACCGTGCGCACAGCGATATGACCGACGGCGCCAACGGCCATTAACATCACCGTCAGCGTGCACACCGTGCGCGGGTTTAACGCCGCATAGGGGCCCATATAGCGATCGGGCGCCAAGGGCAATACCACCAGGGCGACCGTGAGTAGGATCAGGCCGTCACGCACTTCCAAGGCACTGAGCTGGTGTCGTACAAATTCATGCAACGGCTGGCGATAAGTCAGCAGCAACGTAATCACGACGGCGAGCGCCGCCGCCAGTGTGGGTTCGCTGTTACACAGCGCGCCTATGAACAGTACGGTTACTAGCGAAATCTCGCTGGTGATGCCGGGGTCGGTACTTGGGCTTTTAAGGTAAGCAGCGGTTATCAGCAACGTCAGCGCCAGCGCTACCGCCGCCAGGGTAAGGCCGCTGAATTGCACGCAAAGAAACCCCAGCAGCGCTGTTATGGCAAATGTCCGCACCCCAGCACAGGCGCGCTCCTCGCCATGGCCTTTATGCCGCTCGCGCTCCAAGCCCACGAGCATGCCAACGCCGAGGGCAACGGCAGCATTGGAGAAAGCAGCCAGTTCGCTCACCGCCTTACCTCACAGCTGGCACTGATGAACAATTTCGCTACTGCTACTGGCCAGGTGAGCGCGTTGGAAACCCAGAGCCGTCAGCAACTGATGCAAGGTCACGTTGCAAGCCAGGTCGGCGCCAAGGCTCAAGGCGGTGAGCGCGACGATGTTAAGGGGGGTAGTGCTCATAGAGCCCTCCGGGGCGGCAATGCCGGCAACGGCAATGCCGCCGTTGTAAAGCGTTCACGCACTTGCCGCCTGATATAGATCAAACGCCCGTTGCAGTAAAAGAACTGTCAGAGCAGCCACACGACAGCAGCTCGCCTAGCCACTCCTGGAAAAAGCTCATTTGTTGATTCGCCGATAATCATGCTCAACGCTCCGGGCGTTCTGGTGGTGTACACGTGACACTCGCTCCGCCACGTCTACGCCAGCGCGCTCCGGGAATTCAAAACAGACCGCCTGAAGCGCTCAGCTAAATGCCCGCTTGTGCGAGAACTGCGCTTGGCCAAGCAGCGCTTGTGGGTCAAGAATTTCCATCAGCCGCCCCTGATATGCGATCAGGCCCATTTCACGAAAACGCGCCATGCTCCGGCATACGGTTTCCATACGCAGACCAAGATACGAAGCCATGTCTTCGCGGCTCATACGCAGTAAAAAGCAGCGTGCGGAGAAACCGCGGCGAACAAAACACTCCGATAACACCAACAGAAACGAGGCCAATCGTTCGTCCGCGTTGTAACAACCAACCATCAGCAACAACGCCTGGCCACGCACAATTTCCAGGCTCAGCGCGCGGTTGAAATGCTGCTGAAACGCCGGAAAATCAACGCCTAGGCGCTCCAAAAGGTTGAACGCAATCGGGCATACCTCACTGTCTTCTAGCGCCAGTGCGCCGCACGCGTGGCGCTCCATGCTGAGCGCATCAAGGCCGAGAATGTCGCCGGACATAAAGAAGCCGGTGACCTGACTGCGTCCGTCGGCACTGACTAGCGTGGTTTTAAACGACCCTGCGCAAACCGCGTAGAGAAACGTCAAAGGTTCACCCGCGTAAAACAGGCTCTCGCCCTTTTTGATCCGCCGCCGGCGTGAAATCAGGCTGTCCAGCGCACCGTCAGCAAATGCCGGTGTAGCGGCTATGCCTTCGCCCAGCGCAGCGCGCTGCAACGATTGCAGCCGTGTCGTGGGTAATAACCGCGCGGGTGGCCCAGCAGGAGGAATGTCATTACTGGTGGCGGCTTTGGCCGTGGCCATGCTTGCTCGACTGTTGGTGTGATCAAGCGCGGCGCTGAGCTTTTTTTGCGTGGGCATTTGCCGAGTATCGGCGACGTGCTGCAGCAACAAGTTGCCGCCGCAACGGATAGGTATCGGTGCCATGTGGATTGCCCTTTAACAAAGTGAGAGCGGCCGGCTAGTTAGGGCAAGAGCACTCAGGGGCCAGCCCCTCTCAGAGTGCTCAAATGCTGCTTGCAGCTGTGTTCAGGCGACTGCGGCCCGATCACCGACCACGGCTCGGGCGACGCGGATATCTTCGGCGTTGCCGTGCACCATCAACACATACTCATCGGCCTTTAGCGCGGTTTCGTAGCGAATCACTTCTTCTTTGTTGAGCCCACTGTTTAACAGCGCGACGCCGAGTGCCGAGATGCCGCCGACCACAACGGCGCCCTCCAATGCGCTGACCAACATGGCCACCACAGGCCCGGCCATGGCTAACAAGCCGATGCCTGGCAGAAAGAAAACCGCCGGTGTCATAAACACTCCCCACACACTGCCCCACAGCGCGCCGATGGCGCCCCAGGTCTTGACCTTGTCACCCAGCTTGTAGAAACCCACCGGGTGCTCTTCGGTGTGATAACCCTTGCCGAGGAGCGAAAGTTTTGTCACGTCAAAGTTGGCATGGGTAAGCGCGCGTATGGCTTTGTCGGCCTCGGCATGGGTGGTGAAAATATGAAAATCTGCGCCGTTTACAGTCATGATCAAAAACCTGCGTGTGCTGTTACAGGGCCGCGACGCCTAGCATTAGGCTGGCGCAGCGGCGAACCACACTCGCTTCAGAGTGAGACGATGATGTTGTTGTGCACGCTCGTCACACCGGCCGTATTCCATGCCGAATGGCGCGCCAACTCACGCTCAGCCCAGGTTCCGACTTTGCCGGAAAGGGTGACGTCGGCATCGTTGACTTCAACGTTGATTTTCTGCGAGTCATCAATCGCTCGGCGCTTCAGCGCTTCGGTGATGTCGGCCTTGACGCCATTTGCCGACACCTTGGATTTCAACACGATGTTGTCGCTAATCCCCCGGACTCCCATCAGATTGCGCACGGCCGCCACGGCAGTACGCCGCTGGTAGTCCCATTGCGCCTCGCCAGAAAGCGTTATCCAGCCGTCCTCAACCAACACCTTTACCGAGTCCTTTGGCAGGGAGGTGGTCCACTGCAACACATTTTCCGCAGAACCTGCGATATCACCGTCAGTGCGTTTGCTCAGACCGAGCAATTTGACGTCAATCTCCACCGCTAACGCACGGACACCCGCAACCCGCTGGGTTGCCTGCTCAGCTGCCCATTTTTCCGCATAGCTGCTGACGTGCCCCGCCAGGGTGACAATCCCGTCCTTGACCTCTACGCCAATTGCCTCGGCATTGACCGAAGACTCCCAACGCAGCTCGGCCAAGATGTCGTCTTTAAGGTGCTTATCGGTTTTCATCATGTTGCTCTCCACGTGCGTTATCGCCCTTGCGGCGCAGGCTGAGAGCACAAAAAGCCGCTCACTGCAGACAGCCCTCGCAGTGCCAAAACAGCTGTTTCGGCTTCGCTCCAGCAGAGCCGCCAAACTAGGCTTCTGCATCCGTTATGAGTAGCCTCGGAAACTACCTAAACCTGCGCAGTTTTTAGGCCGCCGCAAACCAGGAAAAAAACCAGAGAAACGGCCCAGGCTGGCGTTGGTTAGCCGGCTGTAGCGGAAACTACCTATGCACACTGAATTTGTGCGGCCTTACGCGCAGTGAATGGCCGACCGTTGGTCACCCCATGGCACATGGCAGGTGGCGCACGCGCCTAGCAAACAAGGGCCCTGCGGCGACTACCTCGGCTAAATGCCGCAACAAATCGCCTAGGGCGCCTTTAGCGCGGCCGGAATAGGCGCTCTGCCAAGACGAAAGGCGAGTAAGGTTGGGCGAAAGCGTTCCCCTCGGGCACGTGTCGACGGATTAGCAAATGACCAACAGTCGCCGTTCAGCACCGGGCGCAGCGGAGCATGAGGACCATCACTCGCCAGCATCGGCCAGTGCCAACCGTGCGATCACCCCGCGATGCAACCCCGTCGAGCCCGATGGGCCTGTGCTATCGCTGGCAGAACCAGCCGATGCGCTCGATAGCGAATTGCTCGTTCTCAATACCCAGCTACGCTCGTCCCTGGAAAAACAACGGGCCGCGACACAGCTCTTGGAAGCGGTGCTAAACAGCCACGATATCGCGACCCTACTGCTGGACAATGAGCTGAATATCCGTCTGTTCACTCCAGCCACCCGAGCCGTGTTCAATATCATCGACAGCGATATCGGCAGGCCCTTGGCCGATTTATGCCCGCTGGCCTCCGATGCCAATCTGCTGGACGACGCCAAGGCCGTTATGCGCGACCGCTTGCCCCGTGAGCGGGAAGTTGAGTCACGCAGTGGCGCAAGCTTTACCCGGCGAATATCGGTACACAGCTACCAAGACATTTTTATCGAAGGCGTGATCATCACCTTCACCAACATTGGCGAGCGCAAGGTGCTAGCCCTGACGCTGGATAACGCCGCCACGCAGGCCATAAATGCCGCCGCTGAGCGCTCGCGTTTTTTAGCCATGGCCAGCCATGATCTACGCCAACCGCTGCAAACGCTGAAATTGCTGCAAGGGCTGTTGCTCGGCACATTGCACGACGAACACGCACGGCAATTAACCCGGCGCATTGGTGAAACCGTTGGTGCTATCTCTGGAATGCTCAGCGCTCTGACCGACATAAACGACATCCGCAGCCATGCCGTGCATGCCACGTCGGTGAGTTTTCGGCTGAGCGATGTCATGGAACGCCTTGCGGACGCGTTCAGCTACCAAGCTGCTGCCAGAGGGGTGACGCTTAAGGTGGTGCCATGCCGTCTGTTTGTGCAAAGCGACCCCAAGCTACTGGAGCAACTGCTGCGAAATTTGCTCTCCAGCACCCTGGTCTGCGCCAACAGAGGCCGCATGCTGTTGGGCTGTAGGCGCCATAGCCACCACCTGCGCATCGAGCTATGGGATACAGGTCTCGGCCACGAGGCGGTTGCTCCGGGCGCGTACTTTAACGACCGCACCCCGCCGAGTTTCAATGCCGACGAATGCCGCGAAGCACCTGCCCTTTCATTGTCTGTGGCCCAGGAGTTGAGTCATCTGCTGGGTCATAACTTGCGCATCAGGCCGCAGTGGGGCAAAGCCCCGGTGTTTGCTCTTGAGGTGCCGGTGTCAAGCGAACGTGTCGGCCTTGCCTGTGCGGTGCAACAAACGTTGAAACGCGGCGATGTAGCGCTAGCCAAGAACGGTTTGTTGCTGATAGTCGAAGACGATGCAGAGTTGCTGAAATTACTCGGTGGCGTACTCAAGATGCAGGGCTTTAAGGTAGCCATGGCCCGCGATGGTGCCGCCGCCCTCGCCTGCATCGCCCATGGTGGGGTGCGGCCAGACTTGATCCTCGCCGACTTCAACTTGCCGGGTGCTATCAATGGTCTGCAAGTGGTTATGGAACTGCGCAGCAAACTGCATGTGCGCATTCCAGCGATTATTCTCACCGGCAACATCTCCAGGCAAACCGCTCGCGATGTTGAGTTTGAGCACTGCACGCAACTGAACAAGCCAGCAAAACTCGACGAAATCACCCGCGCTATCGCCTCGCTTATAAGTGCTGAGCCAATCTATGAGCTGCAACAACCAGCGAACGAAATCCTGCCTGCCGAGGGCGTTGAGGTATCGACCATTTTCTTGATCGATGGCGACGACTTAATGCGTGACAGTATTCGTGGCGTACTCGAGTCTGGCGGCTATCGGGTGCAAGACTATGTGTCGTGCGAAGTATTTATCGAGACCTACCAGCCTGGGCAACTGGCTTGCTTACTGGTTGATGCGCACCTTCCGGGCATGAGCGGCTTTGAGCTAATCAGCGGGTTGCGACAAAACGGCGACAGCCTGCCGATGGTGATTGCCAGTAGCAGTAGCGATGTCGCCCATGCCGTTGGGGCGATGAAAGCCGGAGCAGCCGATTTTATTGAGAAACCGCTCGGCCGCAGTGAGTTGCTGCAAAGCGTGTGCAGAGCCTTGCACCATTCGCGCGATGCCAGTGAACGACTCGCTTCAGACCAGCAGGCGGCGAAAAACATAGCGGCCCTCACCCCTCGCCAACGGCAGATTATGGACATGGTGTTGGCCGGGCAGCCGAGCAAAAATATCGCCTCCGACCTTGGCATCAGCCAGCGCACCGTGGAAAACCATCGCGCAGCAATCATGAGCCGTACCCACTGCAAATCTATTCCGGCGCTGGCCCGTGCGGCATTCGCGGCGCAGCATGAGCCGTTTTGACGATCAGGCAGATGGAGCTGCATGGCTGCGCGTGCCGCCCTCGCGCCGAGAGCCAAGCCGCGATCACTGCTGGCCAGGATGGTTCGTACGCTATTGGTATGGCAAGAGCTGTCATTCAGTGACGCTCAGGCTGCGTCTCTGGCAAGGCACATAGCTGCATATGCAGCGTTGATCAGCTGCTGCGGGTCTTCGCCGTCGTCGGGATACAGGCCAATACCTATGCTGGCTAAAAAGCGCTGCACGCTCCCGTCGATAACCCGCGGCGTCGCCAGTGCCGCAGAGATTTTTTCGGCAACACACAGCACATGGCGGCGCTGCGAAACGTTTACCAGCAAAATCAGAAACTGATCATCGCGGTAACGTGCCACGGTATCGACCTGGCGCACGCTGTCCTTTATACACAACGCTGTTGCGATCAGCGCTTCGTCGCTGACGGCGCGGCCAAGCGTGTCGTTGCTGCGTTTGAATGTATTGACCTCTACAAACAACAACGCCAGCCCTTTGTCAGGGCCTTTTAGGTCCGCGAGCGCCTGCACCATGTGCTCAATAAACGAGGAGCGATTAAGCAAGCCTGTGAGCACATCGCGCTTGGTTGCCTGTAATAACGCCAGAAGTTCGCGGTTTGCCGCTTCGGCCTCTGTTTGTGCGCGCAGCGCGGCAACAATCAAATAGCCGTTTGCCTCCAGCAACTGTTCGGCTTTATGGCTTTCTAGCAGGCGGCCTTGGGTCGCGAGCAGATCGAGTTGTACTCGCGCCAGATCAATGCGCGCAGCACGGGTTTGCTGACGCAGTTGCGCAAGTTCGTGGCGGACCATAGCCAGCGCAGCGGCGTTGCTGGCTGGTTTCTTGGTCACCGGCCAGCCTCGAGCGGCAATGGCGTGCTCTGTGGCGGCCGACCGCACAGAGCGTTCCTCCACACACCGCGAAGCAGACGCTCGGCGAGGGAAACGCCAATCAAGCTAATCAACAGTTGGTTAAGGGTGCTAAGCAGGTCGTTGCTGCACAGGGCCACGGTATCAAGACTGTGCGGCACCAACGCGGCGTGCAAAGCGTCGAGGTGCAATCCGCTGTCTGGTTTTTCCATGCTGCCCCCTAGCTCGGACAAGCACTTATGCCGAGACGCACACAAAAAAAGACTGCGCTGGTACAACGCTATGACGCCACGCTGTCCAATAATCGGCGTGAGCACACGGGCTATCTCGCTAAGGGTGGCCAGCGCCGCGTCTACCGCCACACCACCAGCAAAAGCTTGCCCTGTACGGTGTAACACGGTGGGTGTAACGCTGTGGTTAAAGTTGCGCGGCATAGAGCGATTCACTTAGTGGATGCGGCATAAGCGCAGACTGTTTGGCCCGCACCCGGACAAGTCAGGCGCGCCACACACGCATACAGAAGCCAACCGCGTCAGTCTGTTCGCTGCCCCACGCATAAAGCCCGCAGCACGTTCTGGCCCGCGTGCGTGAAGAGCGCGTGGGAAATGACGCTGTTTAGCAGAGGGCGGACTACTTACCGGAACCAGAGTTTTGCAACATCAGTTGCATTAGCGCGCTGGTCTCTTGCGTGGATCGCTTAGCCTCGTCTGCGGCGCGCTGGGCGTTATCGGCCTTGATTGCAGACTGGTCCGCTTGTGCTTTGGCGGCAGCCGCCATCTGTTGCACGTCGGCAATGCGGGTATCCAGCTCTTTTTGCCTGGGCGTACAGCCAACAGCTGCCAGCACGCTCATAAGCATTGCGGTGATCAGGGTCAGTCGTTTCACGGTGCTATTCCTTTGCCGTTTCCTGGCGTTGCTGTGCAGGTGCAGAGCAACGCCAGGGTATGCGTACGCAGCAGTTGCCAACAGGATCGGAAACTACTCAGTGTTGGCCAACGCCTACAGCTGGCACTGATGAACGATTTCGCTGAATTCGCCCTCCGGGTAATGGCTGCTGAACCCGAGTTTTTTTACCAGGCGGTGCAAGTGATAGTTGGTGGCCGAATCGGTCGCGGCCATGCTGGTAAACCCATTGCGCCGCGCGGCATCCATCAAGTGCGTCAGCAGCAGCCGGCCCAAGCCTTTTTGCTGCCAATCATCGGCCACCACCACGGCGAATTCGCAGCAATGCCCCTCGGTTTGCGCGTAGCGTGCCACGCCGATTTCACGCAGCTCGCCATTGTCATGGGCCAACGCCACATAGGCCATTTGCAGCGGGTATTGCACGGTCATCAGCTGGTCCAGCAACGACAGCGGTGGTTCGTTGAATGTGCTAGAGAACCGTGCACGGCGTGATTCAGCCGACAGGCGTTTGATAAAGCGAAACTCGCGCTCGCGGTCCTGCTCCTGCAGGGCTCGAATCAACACATGGGTGCCGTTGTCCAGCGCATCAACCCAGTGTTCGCCGATGGCGCCGTTGTTTAGTGCGGTCAACTCAGAAACGCTGCTGGGGGTATTGATCATGCTGCTCTCCTCGGGCATTTACCTGTTCTTTTAGGCGTGCTGCGGGCTTTGCGTCTGATCTAAATCAAAGCGCCTCAAACCGCCAAAATGCCGCAGGGTGAGCGGTACAACAAATGCTCAGTGGTACTGCCCACCAGTTTGTTCAAGCCCGAGCGGTGTACCCGGCCCATCACCACCACGTCGGCGCGCAGGCGCTCGGCCAACTCCGGCAATACTTGCAGTGGCGAGCCCACCAACAGGTGGCAATGGTCTCTGCTGATGCGGTATTGCTCGGCCAGGACACCAAAGGTTTTTTCCACCTCAACCTGCACATGCGCCCACAAATCAGTCCAGGCCACGGTGCTGCCCGTGGCGTCACCGAAGTAAACGCTCGACAGGTCTAGGGCATGCACCAGGTGCAGTTGAGCGTTGGTTTGTGCAGCAAGGCGCTGGGCCTGTTCGATAATCCGCCCGTTCAGGCCGTTGCGGAGCGAGTCGGGGCTGGCCGCGTCCACTGCGGCGATAACCTGCTGTGGCTGGGCGTGGCCGGCCGGGCCAATCAGGTGAACGGGTACTGGACACTCGCGCAGGAGATGCCAGTCCAACGGAGTGATAAAGGTTCGTTTGAGCACAGATTCATGCTGGGTATCTTTGATCAGCATGTCCGGTTGGCTTTGCTCAACATGCTCAAGGATGGTTTGCACCAGCGCATCGCTCCACGCCACCTCGGTGGTTACCTGAATGCCACGGCTGCGTAGCAGCTGCGCTTCGTCGCGCAGCCAGCCATTAAGGGCGTCGAGGTGACAGACGTTGGCGCTGTCCTGCACGTCTTTGTCCAAAAACGGCAACTGGCTCGGCAGTTTTTCAAACACCGCCATATGCAATACCGCGGCGCTGGCCTGTGCCAAGGCTGCCGCGCGTTGAACAGCAAGACCATGGCGCAGCGCCGGGTTGGCAACCAAGAGCAGGCGTTGATAGGGATGCATAGGACACCTCACGGGAACGGGATACAGCCGATACCGGCAACATGCCCTGCGCTCAAACTATTGGCTTTGATAAAAATCAACACGACCTACGGTGCAAGCACTGAACAATTGCCTGTCGGATAACTGAGGCAATACACAGTTGGCCAAACACTATTAACGGGCTAGGGAGGTCAGCATGCTGTTGGTGAGTTTGGTCAATATGCTGGTGGTGGTGGCGGCCGTGGTGATTCACTACGAGTGCCTGTTACGGCTGAACAACCTGTTGCCGCGTCTGAAGATGTGGCATCGGTTCCGCATCGTGTTTGGCGTGCTGGGCGCCATGGTCGCCCACGCCATTGAAGTGTGGTGTTTTGCCCTGGCGTACTTTGTGATGATCAAGCGCGGCGGCTGGGGCAATCTGGAGGGCAACTTCGATGGCACGCTGACCGACTGCGCGTACTTTTCCTTTACCACCTTTACCACCATTGGCTTTGGCGATATCGAACCGGTGGGCCATCTGAAATACCTCACCGGTCTGGAAGCGCTGACGGGGCTGGTGTTGATCACCTGGACGGCGTCCTTTCTGTTCCTGGAAATGCAGCGTTACTGGAACATCAAATAAGCGCCGGTTTGCGCCCGTATTGCACCTGCGCTTGCAAATTGGCGAGGTCAAGAATCTCCATCACCCGCCCCTGATAAGCGATCAGGCCTAGGTCGCGAAAACGCGCCAGGCTGCGGCACACGGTTTCCAGGCGAAGCCCCAGGTACGAGGCAATATCCTCACGGTTCATGCGCAGCAGATAGCCGTGGGCCGAGTAGCCGCGGCTAACAAAGCGCTGCGACAAGCCAATCAGAAATGCGGCCAAACGCTCATCGGCGTTGTGGCAGCCCATCATCATCAGCATTTCGTGGTCGCGCACAATTTCACGGCTAAGCATGCGGTTAAGGTTGTGCTGTAGCGAAGGAAACTCGCCGGCCAAGCGTTCCAGGCGGCTGAAAGAGATCGGGCACACTTCGCTGTCTTCCAAGGCAAAGGCGCTACAGGCATGGCGCTCGGTGCTGATGGCGTCCAACCCGAGAATGTCGCCAGACATCAAAAAGCCCGTGACCTGGCCGCGCCCGTCGGCGCTGACCAAGGTGGTTTTGAACGAGCCAAAACGCACGGCGTAGAGGTTTTGCAGGGGGTCGCCAGCGTGAAACAAGCCGGCGCCTTTCTTCACCCGAATACGCTGGGAAATCAGGGTATCCAAACGTGCGGTTTCATCTTTGGAAAAACCTACGGGCAAACACAGGCCATTAACCGCGCAGGTGGTGCAGGCCGTCGCCAGCGGGTGCACATGGATAGGAATGGCGCTTTTCGCGCCGCAGCCCTGTGCTGCAGGCGTGACAGCGGTGTCGGCAGGAGTCAAAACAGTTTGCATAGTGAAGCCTCAACACGCGACGGTTAATGTTTGAGCCATGGACCTTCAGGCACTAACACCCGATCGTTTGACCGGTACTTTCCCACTGCGAAGTTCGGGCTTGAGCCCCTGGCGTGGCAGGGACGGCAAGGGATGAGGAGCCGCGATGCGCTGGCGCAGCTGGCTGACAAAGGCAAGTGCCTGAGCGTGTGAGCCAAAGGGCAGTACATAACCATCTAGACGCACCATACAGGTCTGGTCGGTTTTGCTGTCACTTATCGCAATCAACATAAAAACGCCCTCCTCAATCAGGGTGTAATGGCCACTTTCAGCACACCGTCGCGCTGATGGGCGAACAGTTCGTAGGCGGCCTCAATGTCATCAAGCTTGAAGCGGTGGGTGACCAGTGGCTTGAGGTCAACGCTGCCGCTGGCGACCACCGCCATCAATCGGCGCATACGCTCTTTACCGCCCGGACACAGGGTGCTGACGATGCTGTAATCACCCAGGCCAGCGGCAAAAGCGTTGAGCGGAATGGTCAGGTCACTGGAATACACGCCCAAACTCGACAGCGTGCCACCGGGGCGCAATACCCGCAGCGCCCATTCAAAGGTGGTTTGCGTGCCCAGGGCTTCGATAGCGACATCCACGCCGCGCCCGCCAGTGATGGCCATAATCTGCGCCACCACATCACTTTGTTTGAAATCCACCACATGGCTGGCGCCCATGCTGCGTGCCACGGTCATACGCGCAGCAACGGTATCGACGCCGATAATCGTCGTAGCGCCCTTGAGCCGTGCGCCGGCTACCGCACACAGGCCAATCGGCCCCAGGGCAAATACCGCCACGGTGTCGCCAATTTTCACGTCACCGCGCTCAGCGCCGCTAAAGCCGGTGGACATGATGTCCGGGCACATCAACACCTGTTCGTCGCTCAGCTGGTCAGGAATTGCACACAGATTAGCCATGGCATCCGGCACGCGCAGGTATTCGGCCTGGCTGCCATCAATCAGATTGCCGAACTTCCAGCCGCCCGTGGCGCGAAAACCGTGGGGGCTGTCCGGGCCATCCTGCGAGCCGCAGCCACACAAGCAAGCAAAGCTGTGGCCGCTGGGGGTGATGGCGCCGGCAATGACCCGCTGGCCTTCGTGAAAGCCCTTGACCTCGGCGCCGAGCTTTTCAATGACACCCACTGGTTCGTGGCCAATGGTCAGGCCTTTAGCCACGGGGTATTCGCCGCGCAGGATATGCACGTCGGTGCCGCACAGGGTGGTGGTAGTGATACGGATCAGGGCGTCTAGCGGGCCAATCTCGGGAATCGGCTTGTCGGCCAGAACGATGCGGTTTTTCTCGACGAAAACAGCGGCTTTCATAAGCGGCATGGCATCTGCTCCAGGGTAAGACGTGCGTAAGGTTATTCCTACAAGGCTGTAGGGATGTTGATCGAGATCAAGCTAACGGCACCGATCACCACCCAGCGCCAACCCCCCGTCGTTTTTTCTCCAGGTTGCATGCATTTGATATCGATCAAATCCGCCCCGCTGCAGCCTCGCAGACTGCCCGTACCAAGGGCGATGCCCGCCATGGAAGCTGCCCGTTCGTTGCTATTGTGAGGTGCCTTATGTCTGCCCAACACGTAACCACGCCGCACCGCCTGCTGCTCATCGCGCCGCCGGTGCTGGAAAAAAACCTGGCCTTTGACCGCGCCATGTTGCTGGCCAAAGCCAAAGGCGCAGCCCTGCATATTGTCGCGTTCGACTATCTAGAGGGCTTGGCCACCGCCGGCCTGGTTAATGAACAGGCGTTACAGATGCTGCAAACCGATTACCTCGAGCGCCATCGGCGTTGGCTGGAAGCCCAGGCCGCGACCATGCGCCAGTTCGGCGTTGACGTGACCGTGGAGGTGCAATGGGTTAAGGATCCGCTAGCGGAAATACTCGCCCACGTAGCGGAAATGCCCGCGGCGCTGCTGATCAAGGCGGTCGACCATGTACCGGCGCTCAAACGCGCCTTTTTTACCCCGCTAGACCTGCATCTGGCGCGCCAATGCCACACGCCGATGCACTTTGTGGTGAGCGCCGATCACCCGTTACCGCGGCGCATCATGGCCGCCGTTGACCCGTTCGATGCCAGCAGCGAGCAGCAGGAGTTCAACGAGCAGATCATCTACGAAGCGTTGAAGTTGGGCATGCAGTGCAAAGCCGATGTGCATCTGGTGTATGCCTACGATCTGACCTCGCTGGCCGGCACCGACAGCGGTTTCGCCAGCAGCGCACTGTTGTCGGCCTCGGTCTACACCCAGCAGTTCTACGAGGCCCAAGTCGATGCCTTTAATGCGCTGGGCGAGCGCAACGGTATTCCCTTGGAAAACCGTCATATGGTGTTGGGCAGCCCTGGCCGGGCGCTGAGCGCGTTTGCCAGAGAACAGCAGATCGACGTTATCGTGATGGGCCGCATCCACCGCCACGGGTTACTAAAACTGCTTGGCAGCACCGCCGACCACTTGCTCTACAGCATGCCCAGCAGCGTATTGATGCTGCCGTTTGTGGCGCGATAAACGAAACGGCGTAGCGCCATCTTCAGAAAGCCTTAAGGTTGGCCCCGACATACTGCATGCGGGGCCTTTTTATCATTCATTTAGCCAATTACGACATCGCAAACAGGAGGCTCTATTCGCCACCTCGGCTAGGCGTCATAGTGGCCACTGCCGTTAACTGCGCAGTTCTGCCTCAGTTGTTTGCGCCCAGGAAATACTGCTATGCCACCCACTTCTAATAACGAACGCATAAAAATCGATGTCGATAAGTTGCGCATCGGCATGTATGTAGTGGACCTGGATCGTCCTTGGTGTGAAACCGCCTTTCTATTTCAGGGTTTCTTGCTGCAAACCACCCATGAACTGCGCGCCGTGCAAGCGGCCTGCGACTACGTGTGGGTCGATGGCCAACGCTCCCACAGCGCTGAGGAATGGGTGCTGGCGCAGGCCACCGCGCCGGTGCCTGAGCAAGTAAAAATCCGCAAAGTGGATTTTTTTCAGGAGCTGACCACGGCGCTGCCGGCCTGGAACGCCGCCCATGCAGAGTCGTTACGTATCCTTAACGCCGTGCATTTGGGCGTGCAGTTGGACGTCACCGCGGTAAAAGCGGTGGTTAAAGACTGCGTTGACAGCATCTTGCGCAACCCCGCCGCGCTGTTATGGCTGGCGCGCATCAAAAACAGCGATCTGTACACCGCCGAACACTCCTTGCGCGTGACCATCTTCGCCATCGCGCTGGGTCGCGATCTCGGCATGCTGCCGCTGCAACTGGAGGAAATCGGCGTATGCGGCATGCTGCACGACGTCGGTAAAATCAAAGTACCCAGCGAAATTCTCAATAAGCCGGGTGCGTTGACCGCCGAAGAACTGGTGATTATGAAAGCCCACGCCGACCATGGTCGGCGCCTGCTGCTCAGTCATCAGCAAGTTACGCCGGCAACGGTCGACGTGGCCTACGCTCACCATGAACGTTTAGACGGCAATGGCTACCCACGTGGCCTGGACGCCAGCCGTATTCCCTACAGCGCGAAAATTATCGCCGTGGTCGATGCCTATGACGCCATCAATAGCGACCGTGTTTACAGCAAGGGCAAAACCAGCCTGGAGTCGCTGCGCATCCTGTTTGATGCCGCTGGCAGCCATTTTGACGAAGACATTGTTGGCACCTTTATCCGCCTGATCGGCATTTACCCGCCTGGCGAAATCGTGGAGCTGAGCAATGGTGAGGTCGGCATTATCATTGGCTGCCCGCCCGACAACAAACTCAAACCTCGCGTTTTAGTGGTGCTGGACGCCGACAAACAGCCTTGTCGCGAGCGCGTGGTGGATATGGCGCGCAATCCCAAAGACTACGAAGGCCGAGATTTACGCGTTCGCGCAGTCGAGTGTTCCGGCACATATGGCATCGATATTGAGCATTACCGGCGCAAGGGCCTGATTATTCCCTGAGCCGCGGCGAATAAGCCGGCAAAAAACCGACAACCGCGCACTGCTAAGCTAGCCTGAGAATGTTCCCCACTGCTCTTCAAGGATGGAGTGGCTATGTTTTCAGAGCTTCACAGCGCCCCCAGCGTGATCCTCATCGTTGATGACCAAACCAGCAACATCAAAGTATTGCGCGAAGCGGTGCGCAACCTGGGCGAGGTGTACTTTGCCACCAGCGGGCAGAGCGCCCTGGAATTGGCACAACGCTGCCACCCCGACGTGGTGTTGCTGGACATCGAAATGCAGGACATGGATGGCTACCAAGTCTGTGCCAAGCTCAAAGCTGACCCAAACCTGAAAGAGGCGGCGGTGATATTTGTCACCTCCCACACCGATGTGCAGTTTGAGTTGCAAGCCCTTGCCCATGGCGCGGTGGATTTTCTCCACAAGCCGCTGAACGTGCCCGTCGCCCGCGCCCGCATACGGACCCATGTGCAGTTACGCAACGAAACCACCAAATTGGCCGAAGCGCGGCGCGACCTTGAAGATTTGATCGAGCACCTGCCGGCGTTTATCGCGTTCTGGAGCCCGGATCTGCTCAACCTGTTCTGCAATGACCTGACCGGCAGCTGGTTTGGCGTGCCTGCCGCGCAGATGTACGGCCGACACCTGCGCGAAGTGATCGGCGAAGAAAGCTTCCAAATAATTGCTGGCCATTTGGAAACGCTGGAAGAAGACCAAGCCGACAGTTTCGAAATTTCCTTACCCATGCCCCATGAAGGCATGCGCTTTGGCCAGGTCACCTTGATCGCCCGCCATAAACAGCAGCAGAGCGATTTCCTTATGCTGTTAACCGATGTCAGCGCGCGCAAACTCGCCGAGCACGCCAAAATCGACTTTCTCTCGCGCCATGACACCCTCACCCACCTGCCTAACCAGCTGTTTTTGCAGGAACACACCAAGGCGGTGATCGAAGCGCACCCAGGCCATGGCCATGTCGGCATGTTGGTGGTGGATATCGATCATTTCAAAACCATCAACGACACCATGGGCCATGCCACTGGCGACCGCTTGTTGCAATTGATGGCGGCGCGCCTGAAAACGCTGTGCCGACCGGGCGACATTCTCAGCCGCCAGGGCGGCGATGAATTTGTCATTCTGGTTAAAGAAGCGCTCAACCTGGCCGCGCTCGGCGACTTTGCCGAACACGTGTTAACCGCATTGAGCGAGCCGTTCTGGCTGGAAAACCAGCGCCATGACCTGCACGTCAGCATCGGCATCAGCGTATTCCCCCATGACTGCACCGATATACAGCTGCTGTTTCGCCATGCCGAAACAGCCATGTACCAAGCCAAACAAGAAGGCCGCGACCGTTGGCGGTTTTTCAGCGTGGAAACGGAAAACAGCCTGCGCGAGCGCCATCAACTGGAACGCAACCTGCGGGAGGCCATGCAAAACCAGCAGTTTGAGCTGTTTTATCAAGCTAAAGTCGACAGCCGCGAGCGCCGCATTGTCGGCGTAGAAGCACTGATTCGCTGGCCCAACGCCCCGAGCGGGCCGGTGTCACCGGCGCAGTTCATCCCCCTGGCGGAGGAAACCGGGCTGATAGTGCCCATCGGTCAATGGGTGTTGGAACGCGCCTGTGAAGATGGTCGGCGCTGGCAGGACCAGGGGCTGGCTATCTGTGTCAGCGTGAATATCTCGTTCTTGCAATTCCGCGAGCAGCGCTTTTTGCAGCTGGTTATCGACATACTGGAACGCACCGGCTTACGCCATGACCTGCTGGAGCTGGAAATCACCGAAGGGGTGCTGGTGCAAAACGTTGAGCAGGCGCTGGAAACGCTGACAGCCCTGCACCAATTGGGCGTACGTATTGCCATTGACGACTTTGGCACCGGTTACTCAAGCCTGGTTTACCTCAAACGCTTCCCCATCAACGTATTGAAGATCGACCAGAGTTTTGTGCGCGACATGCTCGAGGAAAGCACCGATATGGCCATCGTCGAGGCGGTTATTCATATCAGCCAGGCCCTGCAGTTGGAGTTAGTCGCCGAGGGCGTGGAAACCGAGGAGCAGGCGGCCATGTTGCGCGCCAAAGGCTGCCCGATCATTCAAGGGTTTCTATACAGCCGACCAAGCAGCTTTGCCAGCATCAGCGAGTTGATCGTCCACGGCCTGCCCCACTAACCGCCCAGGGAGGACATCCCAATGCCACCTTGGATAGCCGTCATCTTTATTCTCGGCGTGGGTTTTAGTGCCCTGGCAGCGTGGGAAACGCAACGCAACAATGCCCACCTCACCCACAAGGCGTTGCACCTGGAGCTGCAAGAAACCCGTGATGCCGTTGATCGGCGAATGCACCAATATCAATTTGGCTTACGCGGCATCCGCGGCGCTCTGCACGCTGTCGAGGGGCAACAGTTGAGCCTGCTGGCCTTTGAGCGATATAGCCACACGCGTGACATTTCCAGAGAATTTCCCGGCGCTCGGGCTTTCGGCTACATCGCCCGCGTGGCACCGGGACAGCAAGACGCATTTATCATGCAACAGCACCAGCAAGGGCGGAGCAACTTTCAGGTTCGCGAGTTTCAGCATCACAGTGGTGAGCATTACGTGATTCAGTACATCTCACCGTTGGCCAGCAACGAAGCGGGCATCGGCCTGGATATTGCTTCGGAGCCAGGCCGGCAAGCTGCGGCTATAGCGGCTCTGCGTAGCGGCGACGTGCACTTGACCCGGCCAATCGTTCTGGTGCAAAGCGCCAACCCGGGTGTTAACGCTTTTCTGATGCTGCTACCGGTTTATCGCACCTCGCAAACACCAGCAAACGAAGGCGAGCGTGAAGCACAGGGCATTGGCTGGAGCTATGCGGCACTGGAAATCAACGAGGTATTAAAAGACCTGGGCATCTACCACACCGGTCTTGGCCTACAGCTGTTTGATATTACCGATGAAGCCAACCCAGCACCGTTTTTCGACAACCCAGGTGCCGGCCCAGGCGAACCTGCGTTGGACAGCATGGCGGTCAACCAGGAAATTTTCGGCCGGCGCTGGAGGCTGCAAATGCAGGTCTATCCAGCTTTCGTCGCCAGCTTGAATCAAGTCTCACCGCGACTGGTATTGGTGCTTGGGGTGCTGATCAGCGCGTTAGTTTCGGCCTTACTGGCCCTACTCGACAACTTGCGCCAGCGGCGCATGGAAATTTTCACCGATCAAGCACGCTTGGCCGCCATTGTGGAAAGTTCTTCCGATGGCATTGTCGGCAAGGACTTGAACGGCATCGTCACCAGTTGGAATAAAGGCGCGGAGCATATCTTTGGCTTCACCTCCGCACAGGCCGTCGGCAAGCGCCTGGCCGAGCTGCTGGTGCCGGCACACTTGCAAGCGCAGGAACGAGACATTCTGGCGCGGATCAATCGCGGCGAACGCGTGGCCGCGTTTGAAACCCAACGCCTGCACCGCACTGGGCATTTGATTGATGTATCGGTGGCCGTGGCACCCATTCGTGACGGCGCCGGCGTGATTATCGGCGCGTCAAAAACAGTGCGGGATATTTCGGCGCAAAAGGCTGCTGAACAAACCCTGCAAGCGTTCTATGCCAACCTCGAAACGCAGGTCGCCGAACGCACCGCTGAGCTGCAGCAAGCCAAGCTGCAAGCCGACTCGGCCAACGCCGCGAAATCATCCTTTCTGGCCAATATGAGCCACGAAATCCGTACGCCACTAAATGCGGTGCTGGGCATGTTGCAGTTGCTGTTGCATACCACACTGAACGTCCGCCAAAACGATTACGTCAACAAAGCGCGCTCGGCGGCCCAGTCGTTACTCGATCTGCTCAACGACATTCTCGACTTCTCGAAAATCGAAGCCGGAAAACTGCAGCTGGACCTGCACCATTTTGAATTGGAAACCCTAATGCGCAGCCTGGCCGTGGTGTTGTCCGGAAACCAGGGTGATAAAGAAGTCGAGGTCGTCTTTGACCTCTCCCCTACCCTGCCTAGCGTGTTGATCGGCGACCGTCTGCGCCTGCAACAGGTGCTGATCAATCTGGCCGGCAATGCCCTGAAATTCACGCTAAAGGGCTACGTTATCGTCAGCGTCACCGAACTGGAGCGCGACGGCGATGCAGTGGTGTTACGCATCGCCGTTACCGACACTGGCATCGGCATTGCCAAAGAACAGCAGGAACATATTTTTGAAGGCTTTGCCCAAGCCGAAGCCTCGACCACCCGGCGCTTTGGCGGCAGCGGCCTGGGGCTGGTGATCTGCCGGCGCTTGGTGGAGCTGATGGGCGGGCAGTTGCAGGTGATCAGCGAACCGGGCCAAGGCAGTCGCTTCTGGTTCGACCTGCGCTTTGCGGTAGAGCCCGGTAAAAACCTGATAAACGACTGCCACAACTGTGAGCGGTCGCTGCATATTTTGATTGCTGACGATAACCCGGTGGTCGCCGAGTTGATGCGCCACACCGTTGAGGCCTTGGGTTGGCAGGCCGATGTGGTCAGCAACGGAAACCAGGCGGTAGCGCGAGTCCGGGCGGCACAACAAGAGCAGCCCTACGACGTGGTATTGATGGACTGGCGCATGCCCGAACTTGATGGTTTAAGCGCCGCACAGCTAATCCATGACGACAGCGACACCCATCAGCCACCTGTGGTGGTGATGATCACCGCTTACGGGCGCGAGGCGTTGGCGCAGATTCAACAGATTGCGCAATCGCCCTTTGTCGACTTTCTCAGCAAACCGGTCACGCCCCAGCAGCTCGCGTTTACCGTACACCAGGCCCTGCAAGGCGGGCCTGCGGTGGCGGCTGCAACAGGTGCGCCGCAAGCGCCCCCTGCCCGCCTGGCAGGCCTGCGCATTCTGGTGATTGAGGACAACGCACTGAATCGCATGGTGGCCGCCGAATTACTCAGCTATGAAGGCGCGCAGGTGCAACTGGCCGACGGTGGTCTGCAAGGCGCGACGCTGGCGAAAAGCACGGTGCCACCGTTTGATGTGGTGATCATGGATATTCAAATGCCCGATATCGACGGTTATGAGGCCACCCGCCTTATTCGCGCACAGTGCAGCGCCGCACAATTGCCGATTCTGGCCATGACCGCCAACGCCTCGCCGGCCGACCGGCAACTGTGCCTGGCTGCGGGCATGAATGATCACGTAGGCAAACCGATCGACATCGACCAGGTGGTAGAGGCCGTGTTGCGTCTTACCGGCGCAAAAAGCACTTCTAGCAGCGGGCGCCAAACACTAATCGTCAATGCCGACGATGATCAATTGCTGGAAGACGGTGCTTCTGTTCTGAGTCGTTTCGGCATGAATATCGAGCTGCTGCAGCGCCTTTACCAAGACTTTCAACAGGACGCCCAAGGGCTGCTGAGCCGCCTGCAAGTGCACATCGACCAGGCTGATGAAGGGGCGCAAAAGCTAGTGCTGCACTCACTCAAAGGCAGCGCCGCCAGCCTTGGCGCGAAAGCGCTGGCCCGGCGTGCAGGCGAGTTGGAGCAGTGTTTAAAGCAACAACCCGAGCACGCCCGGCAACTGCTGGCCGACCCGCCAACCCTGCACCATCTGCAGGAGCTGTTGGCCAGTAGTGTCGAGCAGTTGGGCCTATGGCTGGCTGGTTGTGCGCAACCTGGGCTACCGGGGGAGGCTGAATCAACAACGCTATCGGCGTCTGACTGGCAACAGCAATGTGCAGAACTGCAAGTGCTACTGGCTGCTGGCAATATGCGCGCGCTGGAGCTGAGTGAAGCCATGGCCGCCAGCAACCCCGCCGCCTGGTTTGCCGAGGTGGCTGCGCAGGTCAATGCTTTACGCTTCAGCGAAGCCAGCCTGCGTTTAAAGGCAGGCTGAACACACCTGGTTTAAAGCATGCGCTTAAGCACGTTGTCGCGCAGGTAAACGTGGTGCCAAAGCGCGGCAACAATGTGCAAGCCGATCACGTAATAGAACGCCGTACCAACCCACACATGCAGGTCTTCAATGTTTTGTGCCAGCGGTTTGTTCAGGTCAAACGGCGAGGCAATGGTCAGGCTGCCCAGTGGAATGCCGCCGCGTTCCAGCAGTACCACCAGCACGCCCATCAACGGCTGCAGCAATAGAAAGGCGTAGAGGCCGTAATGGGTCAGGGTCGACAGCCGCTGCACCGCCGGTTTCAAGGCTGGCACTACCGCCGGCGCCGGGTTACGCCGACGGGCTAACAGGCGCGGCAACACCAAGGCCAACACCAGCAGGCCCACCCAAAAGTGCCCCTGAACAAACAAGGTTTTTAACGCACTGCCCTTGGGAAACCAGCCGCGACCGTCAATCAACACATAGGCCAGTACCACCAGGCCTGCCATTAGCCAATGCAGCAGTCGCGAAGAACGGCCATAACGCGCAGCGTCATGGGCAGGTACGTTAACGCTGCTTAGCGCTTTGTCGTTGTTACTGATTGAATCGGTCATGTGCCCCTCGACGCGTGAATGGCCAACGCTGTGGCCCTAAGTGTTGAGGGGAGTATCAGTGGCTTGGCTTAATGAAGTCTGAAGCAGGCAACGCTCTTACAACGCCGGTAAAAAACGGCCTAGGGGTTGGCCATTGATGCGTCGCGGGGAATCGACAAGCTGGCCAACAAGCCGCCTTCGGCATGGTTTTCCAAGTCAATGCTGCCGCCCAAGCGCTTGGCGATCATCTCGACAATGGACAGGCCCAAACCTGCACCGTTGGGGTTGTCACGGCTGTAGAAGCGCTCGAATAAGCGCTGCATTTTTTCTTCATCAATGCCAGGGCCGCGGTCGCGTACCTGCAGGCATACCTGTGCAGGCCCATCTTCCTTGAGCAGCACCGTGACTTCCGCACCCGGCGGCGAAAAGTTAGCCGCGTTGGTCACCAGGTTTTGCAGGGCGATACCAATGGCGCCCGCATCTGTCACCGCGCTGTAGTTTCCGGGCGCAACCTCTAGCGAAAGCTCCAGGCCTTTACCCAACATCCACGGCGTCAGTTCGACCAGGTTGCCGCGCACAACGCTCTCGATATCCACGGCATGCCAGTCTTTGCGGGCCGTTTCCGGTTCTACCCGGGCCATGGTCAGCAGTTGGTTGACCACGCGGGTCAGGCGGTCGACACCGCCAGGCAGAAACTGTAATGCCTGTTCACGCGCCGTCTCGTTCTGCGCTTCCAACGCGTTCTGCACATGAATACGCAAAATCGCCAACGGCGTGCGCATTTCATGGGCGGCATCACCAATAAACCGGCGTTCACGTTGCAGCAAATGGCCGATTTGCGACAGCAGCCGGTTCAGTGCCGCTTGCATGGGCTCCAACTCTTTGGGCAGGGGTGTCAGCAGCAAGGGTTCCAGGGACTCGGCGTGCCGCCCGCGGATCACGTGGGCCATATTGCGTAGCGGTTTGAGCCCCCAGCCGATCGCCAACCAAATTAGTACCGCCAGCACCACGATGCCGATCAGGTTAGGAATCAGGGTGTGCCGCACGATGCGGTTTACCAAGTCTTGGCGCACGTCATCACGCTCGCCCACCCAGATGCGCAGGCCATTTTTCTCATCGGGCAGCAAGAAGCCGTGCCAGCCAACGCCAGCGATGCTTAATTCAGAAAAACCGGGGTTACCGGGCAACTGGTCAAACACTGGCGCACTGGCCGAACGCACCAGACTTTTACCTTGCAGGTCCCACACCTGAAAGGCCATTTTGCCTTCGTAGGGATGGCCAATCTTATGCCGCCCGGCTTGGCTGAGGGCATCGTTGAACGCGGTATACAGTTGCTCGCGATCAGCCCCGGGCAACGGCATTTGCACCACGCCCTGCAATAGCCGGGCGCTTTGCGCCAACTGTGCGTCATAGATCTCGGCGATCTCGTGACTGCTGTCGTGGAAGTTGAAAAAACTGATGGTCAGCGTGCCGAGGATCAGCAGCGCCAACACCAAGGTCAGCGTGCGATGGCGCAATGAAGTCATCTTATGCCTCCACCAAATAGCCGATACCGCGCACGGTGCGAATCAATTCGGTGAAGAGTTTTTTACGCAAGTGGTGAATATGCACCTCAAGGGTGTTGCTCTCGGCTTCTTCATCCCAGCCATACAGCAGCTGGGTCAGGCGCTCACGGGTAAACACCTTGCCCGGCTGGGCCAGCAGCTCATGCAGCAACACATATTCTTTGGGAGTTAACACCACTGCTGTGCCTTGATAGCGCACTTGTTGCGTGGCGGGGTCGAGACTCACGCCGGCATGTTCAACCACCACCTGGGCGCGCCCGGCACTGCGGCGCAGCAAGGCCCGTAAACGGGCCTTGAGCTCATTGAGATCGAAGGGTTTGACCAGATAGTCGTCAGCCCCCGCATCCAGCCCGGCGATACGGTCTTCGGTATCGTCGCGCGCGGTAAGGATCAACACCGGCAGGTTTGAACCGCTTTGCCGCAGCTGCTGCAGCACCTGAATGCCACTGAGCCTGGGCAAGCCCAGGTCGAGCACCACCAGGTCAAAGGTTTCGCTGAGCAAGGCATGCACAGCGCTGACGCCATCTTGCAGCCAGTCCACGGTGTAACCCTCGGCACGCAATCCGGCGCGCACGCCCTCGCCGAGGGCGATGTCGTCTTCCACTAGCAACAAACGCATGGCTGTCCTTAATAACAGTGGCGTTCAGTCAATTGAGCTTGTGCTCAACGTCCTTGAGTAAAGCATCAATCTCGCGCCGACGACCTTCGTCAGCCAGCTCACGGCCGGGCCGCGGCGCCGCCAGTTTAGCCTTGAGCAAGGCAGCTTTGGCCTCTGCATATTTGCCCTGGCGGTATAAATGGTCGCCCCAGAAATACAGGCTATCAATGCCGTTGGGGTTCAGTTGCAACGCGCTGTGCAGCAATTTTTCAGCTTCGTCGGCATCGCCAAAGCCAATCGGCCAACCCGGTACACGGTCATACAAAGCGGCCAGGCTGGTATAGGCCGAACCTTGCAGCGCTGAGGGGTCCACCTGCAAGGCTTTTTCCAGCAATGCCTTAGATTGCTTGGCTTTGCCCAAGGCCCCCAGACCGCCTTCAGCGCCGGCCCAACTGCTTAGCACAATGCCGTTCCAAATCAACGCTTCGGCCGCCGCCGGCTGCTCTTGGGTAAAGGCTTGAGCCTGTGCGGCGAGCTTTTCAAACTCAGCGGCGCGTTGTTTTTCCGGAGTGTCGTACTGCACCTCGGCCCACCGCTGCTGAATGCTCAGCAAGCGTTGGCTGCCGGCCTCATCCAATGCCCAGGCGGGCACCTGCAGTTGCAGCGCCACTGCGCCAACCATCAATGCTGATAGCCATTTGTTCATTGCGGGGGTTTCTCCTGAGGGTGGGTAAAGCTGCGGATAATCGGCAGTTGTTTGCGCAAGGCGCGGTCAACCAAGCCTGGAAGCAGGCCGTTGAGGCGCACAAAGAGTTTTTCCGGCCAACCGAGGTACAGCTCGTTGAGGTTTTTCTGAATCGCGCCCATGACCTCGCGGGCAACACTTTCCGGCTCATCGACGCTGGCTTTCAGCGCCTGATTAAGGGCCATGGCGGCAGAGCTGTTCATGCTGGTGCGGGTGGCCCGCGGCGCCACGTACAGCACATTGACTTCGGTATCGGCCAGTTCGCGGCGTAATGCTTCAGAAAAGCCGCGCAAGGCAAATTTGCTCGCGCAATAGGTGGCATACCCCGGATAGCCAATCGAGCCGTAGGTGGAGCCAACGTTGACCACCAGGGCATGCGGCTGGCTGCGCAGGATCGGCAACATGCCGCGAGTCAGTTGTAAGGTAGCCACCACATTGACTGCCAGCATGTCGTCGATCTGCTCGTCGTCGAGCTGTTCCAGCATGGCAAAGCGGTTAACCCCGGCAGCGTTAAGCAGCACGTTGACACCGCCCAGGTGGCGCGCCGCCTCAACCACAGCATGGCGCCCGGCGGCGCTGCGCAAGTCGGCACTGACCTGGCGCAGTTGCTGCGGATAACGCTTAAGCAGCGCCGCCAACGCTGTGGGCTGGCGGCTAACCGCCAACACCTGCGCGCCACCGGCACACAACTGCTCGGCCAGGGCCAGACCGATGCCGCCACTAGCGCCGGTGAGCACCACCCGACAATCAGACAGCTGCATGCTGCACCTCGCTCACCCCGTGCGGCACCTGAGCACGCGGCAAGCCGCGGAACATTTCGGTGTACAGGTGATACACCACTTTGCTGGCGTGAATGACCGCTGCTTTGTCCTCGGGATCGTCCAGTTGGTCCATCAGCGTGCGGTAAGTGTCCATATGGCCAATGTCCAGCGCACCGTGGGAGGCCAGGTAGCTAAACGCCGTGGCGGGTAGCGCCAAACGTTCCTGAATGGTCGTGGCCGCTTGGGTGGCCAAGGCGATGCTGGTGCCTTCCAGCACATTGACCATGCCAAACAGGCCGACCGGGTTACCGCGAGCAATCAGGTCATAGAGAAAGCTGACCATCAACTCAATCGACAACGACGGCTTGCCATCACGCACTTGCGCCGCATCGCCGCCACAGGCGCTGATGTCATTCAGGATCCACTTCTCGTGGCCGTATTCCTCTTCGATGTATTCGCAGACTGCACCGCGCAACCACTCTAGGCGGCTGGGCAAACGCGCGCCGCAGGCCATCATCAGCGGCACGGTGTGGCGGACGTGGTAGTAGGCCTGGGTTAAGAAGGCGCGGTAGTTGTCCAGGCTTACTTCGCCGGCCAATGCCTCACGAATAACCGGTACGTTAAACAGGGCTTGGCGTTCTTGGGCGGTAGCAACTTGCAATTCGTCAAAAAAACTCATGGGGTGACCTCACTCAATAACGAGTTCAGAAAGAGCGTCGCGGTAGCGCGACAAAATGGCTTCCCGGCGTAAACGGCCATTGCTGGTGAGCAAGCCGTTGTCGGGGGTAAAGGGTTCGGGTAGGCGCTTCCAGGCGTGTACCTGGGCGTAATCGGGTAACTGGGCGTTAGCCTGGGCAATGGTCGCCTCCAGGGTTTCGTCGCTGCAGTTAGGGTCCAGTGGCCAGAGCAATGCCAGGTTGTGGTGCAAGCCCTCGCCGTGCACAAACGCTTGGGCGATGGTGCCGCGCTGAGTCAGCTCGGCCTCGACCCAGTCGGGGTTAACGTTGCGGCCAAAGCTGGTGATGAACTGGTGCTTTTTGCGCCCTTTCAAATACAGATAGCCATCGGCGTCGAACTCACCAATGTCGCCGGTGTGCAGCCAGTTTTGTGCAAACGGCGCATCACCCAGATAGCCCAACAAGGCCGAGCCACTGACCAATACTTCACCGTCATCCGCCAGGCGCACGGTGACATGGGGAAGTGGCCGGCCGACGCTACCGGGGCGGTTATGCTCGGGTCTATTCAGGCACACCACCGATGCGCACTCGGACAAACCGTAGCCTTGATAGACCGGCAAATTGACCTGGGCGGCACGATCGAGCAAATCTGCCGCAACCCGTGCACCGCCTACCGCAACAAAACGGAATTGCTCAGCACGGACTAACTTGCGCTCGATTGCCGTGACCAAGCCAAGCAATAGCTGCGGCACTAAAATCAGACTTTGCGCACCGCTCATCACCAACGTGCCGAGCAAACGCGGCCAATCCACACCGGTGGCGCCGTTGATGCCCATCTGCTGCTGCGACGACACGGTAATGCTCGCCCCGGCCAGCAACGCCGCATAAATGCCCAGGTTCTCCAGCAACACCGCCAACGGCAGCACCGCCAGGTAACGCTCAGGCGCAGCCGGGCGGCTGGCACTTTCCAATTCCTGCGCAACCCGCAGCAAGGCACTGGCGCTCAGGCATACGCCCTTGGGCGTACCGGTGGTGCCAGAGGTGTAAGTGATTTTCGCGGTGCCGGCCGGGATGCCGGGGTCGCGGCTTTGCACGCGGCGCCAGACCTCGCCCTCGCGGTAAAAACCCGCCTGCTGCATATCCTCGGCCCAACGCTCATCGGCAACGGCGATATCCACCTGGCTCTGCTCAAAACAATGAATGCGCTGCGCCGTGGTGAAAAACGGTGCCAGCGTGACGCAGGGCACACCGGCAAACAACGCGGCCAAGTCCCACAACACCGCCTCCGGGCTGTTATCCATCACCAAGGCAAACACCTTGCCTTGGTGGGCCTGCAACAAGGCCTGGCGTTGCTCGACGCCGTCCCACAACTGCTGGTAGTCAAAGCGGCTGGTAGCGCCACGCAACGCGTACTCAGAGGGGCGCGACAGCCGATGTTGTTGCAATACCGCACGCAACACATTGAGGTCATGCGGCATGGCAGTGCTCCTGCTCAAAAAAAGGAAAACCCAAGCGCGCCAGTACCCCACTGGCCTGCAACTGCTCCAGGCCAAAGCGAATATTGCCGGCAAACACATGGGGCCGCTGCGCGTAGTAATTGCCCCAGGCCTCTTGCTCGCCGCCGAGTTTTTCCGGGTCGGCGTCGCACAGCAGCAACGGCTCCAAGCCCAGCCGTTGAAAGCTGTTGATTAATGTGGCCGCGCCGGTAAACACCACCCACTCCAGGCCATGGCGAGCCAGCAACCACGTCATAGCGACAATAATCAGCCGCGCACTGCCGGCATTGCGCGCCGCCAGATTGCCGACCTCGACAATTGCCCGACGCTCGACCGGGTAGCCCGCCACCAGCGAAATCACGCTCTCCACAGGGTTCTGCAAATACTGTTCAAGAAACATCGCCCCGGCCTTGCCTGGGCGCGCACCGACGGCGGCGCTTAACTGGCCCTGGCGGTCATGCAAGGCCATCAACTCGGGCATGAAATGGTTGATATCGGCGTGGTGCGCCGCTGCAAACCGCTCCTGAATAAACGTCTCGACCGCCGCACGCTCAGCGTCGTGCCCACGAACCAGCGACAACGCCAAAGGGCGCGCCGCATCCGGGCCAAAATTCAAAGGAAAAGAGGTATTCCACTCGCTATCAATCATCGACATACCCTCCAGCGGTCATCTGATGGAGGGCACTATCGGCAATCAACCTTAATGAAATCTGAAGCGTTGCTAAGGAAGTTCTTGGCGGGCTCCGAATGGCAATCGCCTCGTAGGGAGTGCTGCGCGCACCAGGCGATTTCGGCGTTTACCCCAGTGCGCACAGCACACCCTACGGAGGTTTGGTGCCTGTGGCGGGTAAAAAAAAAAGCCCCGCACAAGGCGGGGCTTTTTTTGCAGCGTTACACAGGCATTACGAGCGCTGCGACAAATCCATCAACTCACGATTAGCCACGGCATACATGGCGTAGTCGGTGCCGGTGGCCGCACGCAGCTCACCAAGCATGGCTTTCCAGCGCTCGACCATCGGCCGGTGCTGTTCCAGCCACACGCCGATGCGCTCTTCCATATCCGCTGGAGCATCGGTCATTTGCAGAACCGATACGGTAATAGCGCGCTGCTGCCAGTCCAGGTCATCGCGGAAGGCTTCCCGCGCCAGCGCTTGCCAGTTGTTTTCCACCGGCAGGCTGGTGATCTGCTGCAGGTACCACGACAGCTCCAGCGCACCACCCACAGCGAAGTACGCCGCCGCCACCTGAGCCGGGTCTTGGCCGGTGATATCGGCCGCCTCAATGATCGGCAGCAAGGTGTAAAGGTGGCTGGTGCCAGCCACTACGCGGGCCAGTTCTTCTGGTACGCCTTGTTCGACGTAGCCTTGGAACTTAGCCAGCCATTGCTCCCGTGCCGGACCTTCGAGCAGGCCGTCGAGTTGCTTGGCCAGCGCTTCCAAGCGCGGAGCGAAATGGCCAACGTCACGGGCGGCGTCCAGTTCGTTACGCCGGCTACGCAAGAACCAGCGTGTAGCACGGCGGCCCAGGCGCATCAGTTCGTCCATCAGCTGCAGTTGCAGGTCGGCGGGCACTTTGTAGTCCAGTGCTTCGATCTGCGTCCACCAGTACGGCAGACGGAATACGTCGCGCACAATCACATAGGCGCCAGCCACATTGGCCGCGCTCATGCCGGTGGATTCCTTCAGGCGCTGCACAAAGGTGATACCCATGTGGTTAACCAGGTCGTTGGCGATCTGGTTGCTGATGATTTCCCGTTTCAGGCGATGCCGACGCATGGCCTCGCCAAACTTCTTCGCCAACAACGGCGGGAAGGCGGTTTCCATTTCGCGGGCCAGGTAGTCGTCGTCCGGCACCAGGGAGGTCAGCAGCGACTCCTTAAGGTCGATTTTGCTGTAGGAGATCAACACCGACAGCTCCGGCCGGGTCAGGCCATGGCCATTGGACACACGCTCGGCCAACTGCTCGTCGGTCGGCAAAAACTCCATGGCACGGTCGAGTTTGCCGGCGCTTTCCAGGGCAGCGATCAGCCGTTTGTACTCGCCAATGCTGCCACGGGCGCGGCGCTGGGCCAGCGACAGGGCCTGGGTTTGCTTGTAGTTGTTGCCTAGCACCAGGCTGCCCACCGCATCGGTCATTTCCGCCAGCAGCTTGTTGCGCTGCTTGCCGGTCATATCGCCGGCGGCCACGATCTCGTTCAGCAGGATCTTGATGTTTACTTCATGGTCGGAGCAGTCCACACCACCGGCGTTGTCGATAAAGTCGGTGTTGCTGGCGCCGCCATTCAGGCCGTATTCCACCCGGCCCAGTTGGGTCATGCCGAGGTTACCGCCCTCGCCCACTACCTTGGCGCGCAGCTCGCGGCCGTCAACACGCAAGGCGTCGTTGGCTTTGTCGCCGACATCGACATGGCTTTCGCTGCTGGCTTTTACATAAGTGCCGATACCGCCGTTCCACAGCAGGTCCACCGGCGCTTTAAGCAAGGCGTTGAGCAGTTCGGTCGGCGGCAGTTTGTCGGCGCTGATGTCGAAGCGCTCTTTCATTTCCGCGCTGATGGCGATGCTTTTGGCGCTACGCAGGAACAGACCGCCGCCTTTGGAAATCAGCGAGGCGTCGTAGTCTGCCCAGCTGGAACGTGGCAAATCGAACAGGCGCTTGCGCTCAACAAAGCTGGCAGCGGCATCCGGGTTCGGGTCGATAAAGATGTGCAGGTGGTTAAAGGCCGCGACCATTTGCAGCTTGTCCGACAGCAGCAGGCCGTTACCAAACACGTCGCCAGCCATGTCGCCGATGCCGATCACGGTGGTCAGGTCTTTTTGCACGTCGATACCGCGTTCGCGGAAGTGACGCTGCACCGACACCCAGCCGCCTTTAGCGGTGATGCCCATGCCTTTATGGTCGTAACCGGCCGAACCACCAGAGGCAAACGCATCGCCCAACCAGAAGCCATATTCGCCGGCAATGCCGTTGGCGATATCGGAGAACGTAGCGGTGCCTTTGTCGGCAGCCACTACCAGGTATGGGTCGTCTTCATCGTGGCGTACCACGTTTTGCGGCGGTACCACTTCGCCTTCTTTCAGGTTGTCGGTGATATCCAACAAGCCGGAAATAAAGATGCGGTAGCAGGCAATACCTTCAGCCAGCACTTCATCACGGCTGCCGCCAATCGGCATACGACGGGGCACAAAACCACCCTTGGCGCCGACCGGCACGATCACCGCGTTTTTCACTTGCTGCGCCTTTACCAGGCCCAACACTTCGGTGCGGTAATCCTCTTCACGATCCGACCAGCGCAACCCACCGCGGGCGACCTTGCCACCGCGCAGGTGCACGCCTTCCACCCGTGGCGAATACACGAAAATTTCAAACATCGGCACCGGCTTGGGCAAGTCGGCGATGGTGCGCGAGTGGAACTTGAAGCTGAAGTACGGTTTGTTCTGACCGTTGCTGTCGGTCTGGTAGAAGTTGGTACGCAGCGTGGCTTTGATCAAGTCCAGGTAGCGGCGCAAGATGCGGTCTTCGTTCAGCACCGCCACATCATCCAGGGCGGTGAGAATGGCCTGCTCCAGGCGCAGTTGTTTATCCGCCAAATCCTCGGCCGTGAGTTTGCGCGCCAGGTAGAAACGGGTTTTAAACAGACGCACCAGTTCTTTGGCGATGTCGACGTGGTTAAGCAAAGCGCTGGCGATATAGCTAAGGTCAAAGCCCAGGCGAATTTGCTTGAGGTAACGGGCATAGGCCCGCAGCAGCGCCACATCACGCCACGGCATGGCAGCGGTCAGCACCAGGCGGTTAAAGGCGTCGTTCTCAGCGGCACCGCCAACAATCTGCACAAAGGCGTCTTGCAGGGTGTCGTTGAGTTGCTGGATATCCAGGTCCAGGCCTTCGGCATAGGTGAAGGCGAAGTCGTGAATCCAGAACTCGCGGCCATTTTGATGCAGCAGGCGATACGGGAACTCACCCAGCACGCGCAAGCCGAGGTTTTCCAGAATCGGCAGCACGTCGGACAAGGCCAGCGGCGTATCGGCGTGGTACAGCTTGCAATGCAACTCCTGGCCACCGGCGCTTAGCGGTTGGTAGAAGCTCATCACCAGCGGGCGCTCTTCCGACAGGCTCAACAGGTGCTGCATATCCACCACCGCCGAGTGCGGGGCGAACCGCTCGCGGTAACCGGCGGGGAAGCTTTTCGGGAAATCCGCCAGCACGCGGGTGCCTTTGGCCTCGCCCAGGCTTTCTACCACTAACCCTGCGTAATCGTCTTTCCACGAACGGCAGGCCTGAATCACCTCACGCTCGATTTGCGCCTGATCGATATTGAGCTTGGTTTTTGGGTCGATGCGCAGAATGAACTGCACGCGGGCCAGCACCGATTCCGAGAAGTAGGTCCAGAACTCGCAGTCAGTGGCCTGCAAACGGTCCACCAGCACTTGCTGAATACGCACGCGGCTTTCGGTGGAATACACATCCCGCGGCACATAAGCCAGGGCGTAGACAAAGCGGCCATAGGGGTCGGCACGCAGGAACAGGCGAATCTTGTTACGTTCCTGAATCTGCACAATGGCCAACGATGTGTTGTACAGCTCGTCTACCGGCGTTTGGAACAGGTCATCGCGCGGCAGTACTTCCAGCACCTTGACCAGTTCTTTGCCCAAATGGCCTTGGGCGGCAAAGCCGGAACGCTGCTCCACTTCTGCCACTTTGCGGCGGATATACGGAATATTGCGCACGCTTTCGCTGTAGGCGATGGAGGTGTAAATGCCCATAAACCGGCACTCTTTCACCACCTTGCCCTTGGCATCCAACTCACGGATGGAGACAAAGTCCGGATACGCCGGGCGATGCACACGGCTCGGTTGCGCGGCCTTGGCAAACGACAGCAGCACCGGCTCGCGCAGGTAGTTCACCGCGTACGCTTCGATATGCAGATCGGCGCTGGAAAGGCCCGTACGCAGGCGCTTGGACAGGCCCAGCAGGGTCGACTCGTCATAGGTGATGTGGCCGCCTTCGGCCTCATCGGCAACGGTGAATTCTTCATAGCCCAGAAAGGTGAAACGGTTGTCCATCAACCATTCCAGGAACACTTTGATTTCTGCCAGCTCGGCGCCGTCGACCTTGAGCTTGGCCTTGCCCAGCCAGGCCAGCAGTTCAGTGACTTTATTGCGCATGGGTTGGAAGTCGGCGACGGTGATGCGCACTTCTTCCAATACTTCGAGCAGGGCGTTTTCCAGCGTGCGCATATCGGTGGCATTGGCGCTGCGGTCGATCTCAAGAAAGATCAGTGACTCTTGCAGCACGTCCTTGCCAGTGGTGCCCTTGGGCAGCACTTCTTGCAGTTCGCCCTTCTTGTTGCGGCGGGTGCTGATGACACTGTTTTGCAGGGTGTGGATGCTGTAACCGCGACGGTTCAGCTCCATGCGTACCGAATCAACCAAAAACGGTACGTCGGGGTGCAGCACTTCCACAGCGGTGTGGGTGGACTGCCAACCATGTTTTTCGTAATCGGGGTTAAACACGCGTACTTGCGGCTTGGCGCTATCAAAGCGCTCAAGCAGACGCCAAGCCGATAAGGTGCAACCGACCAGGTCGGAGAGGCGACGCTGGGTCAGTTCCTCTAAAGCGATGATGCCGAAAAATTGCTCTGCAAACAGGGCTACTTGTGACAACGCCTGTTCACTAACGTGCTGAGCCAGTGCCGCTTGCAGTTGATGCTGAAAGTCGGCTTTGCTGGCCGCCGTAAAGAACGCCATGGTTTTGCTCCGCTGGGCTTGTTTTTAGAAAAAGAGCTGGAAAAAAGAGCTTGGAATAAAACGGGGTGCTTGTGGTTCGTCTGCGTGCTGCTGCAGGAGTTGCTTGGGCAGTGCAGGTGCCGGTCCGTTCCCCAACAGTCTAGGCCATTGTAGAAACTCGCCAGTGCGCGCAGCGACTATCAAGTCACGCGTAGCTTAACGACAGGGTGTGACTGCTGGATTGCGCTAGCGCGACATATTCGGTCAAGCATCGCAGGGCTCTAGGTGGGCGTGCTAAGCGATACGGGGGTGATTCGACGTTTTGCGTTTCGCGCTTGTAGGGTGTGCTGTGCGCACCAGCTTTGATGTTTTGCTTCTAGGTTGGCGGTGTTCTTCATTACCGCGTGTGTTGATAGCTTTGTTTCGCGCCTTACGCGCGACTCACTTTTTGCCAGTCGCGGCAAAAAGTAAGCAAAAAACGCTTGCCCCAACCTTGGGTCTCCGCTGCGCTGCGACTTCCCTCGCTCCGTCGTCGCTCCAGGGGTCGGCGTGCAGGGCCATCCTTGGCCCCACGCCTTTCGCGGCTCCTGCCGCTCCCCCCCCCTACGCAACGGCTCCACTCGGCCTGCGCTAATGGGGCGGGTGGATCAACAGCCAGATCAAGATCAAAAGCGGATCGGCTATCTCCTGTAGAAACGAGCACTCGGATGCCGCCCCGCGCCTATGACAAACAAACCCTAGCCCTGCGAAATATCTCGTCGAAACGTGGCTCGCTACCCATTCCCCCGGCCACGATAGCCGCCGCTTGTGGTTATGCATTAAAGTGTCACGCCATTCGCAACCCCGGCCGTTCTGCCCGGTTGCGCTATGCCGTTGCACCTCGTCAATCCGCCAGGAACACCTCACGATGGAACACCGCGAAGCGCTAGTCGCCCTGCGTCAATTTCTCTCCACGCAGATTCTGGGCCAGGAAAAACTTATTGAGCGGCTGCTGATCGCCCTCCTCGCCGACGGCCATATGTTGGTTGAAGGCGCCCCAGGTTTGGCTAAGACCAAGGCCATTAAGGAGTTGGCTGAGGGCGTTGAGGCTGAGTTCCACCGTATTCAGTTCACTCCCGATTTGCTCCCTGCTGACATCACGGGTACGGAAATCTATCGCCCGGAAACCGGCAGCTTTGTGTTTCAGCAGGGGCCGATCTTTCACAACTTGGTGCTGGCGGACGAGATCAACCGCGCCCCGGCCAAGGTGCAGTCGGCGTTGCTTGAGGCCATGGCCGAGCGTCAGGTCAGTGTCGGGCGCAGTACCTATGATTTGTCGCCGCTGTTCTTGGTAATGGCTACGCAAAACCCGATTGAGCAGGAAGGCACTTACCCGCTCCCCGAAGCGCAGCTCGATCGCTTTTTGATGTACGTAAAAATCGGTTTCCCCGACGCCTCGGTAGAACGCAAAATTCTCCAGCAGGCCCGTGGCGAAGCGTTGAATGGGGAAACCAAGCCGGAACACAAGCTCAGCCAGCAGGCGATTTTTGCCGCGCGTAAAGAAGTGCTCGGCTTATATATGGCCGATGCGGTGGAGGAATACCTGGTGCAGTTGGTCATGGCCACGCGCACCCCAGGCAAGTTTGATCCAGAGCTGGCTGAATGGATTTCCTATGGCGCCAGCCCGCGCGGTTCCATTTCCCTGGACCGTTGCGCCCGCGCCCATGCCTGGTTGGCCGGCCGCGATTTTGTGTCGCCGGAAGATATTCAGGCGGTGCTGTTTGACGTACTGCGCCACCGCATCATTCTGTCGTTTGAGGCAGAAGCCGCCGGCATCGACCAGGATCGGGTGCTGCAACGCATCCTTGATGTGGTTGCTGTGGCCTGACCGCCATGCAACCGATTGCCGCCAGCGAACCAGGCATTCGCGTCAGCCTTGCCGAGTTGATCGAGATGCGCCATCGCATTCGCGAAGTGCAGCTGTTTTCCACGCCGGCGCGACGCAGCCCTCTTGTAGGCTTGCACCACTCCAAGCTGCGCGGGCGCGGCGTCGATTTCGATCAGGTGCGCGTGTATCAACCGGGCGACGACGTGCGCACCATCGATTGGCGCGTGACCGCGCGTACCCAAGAGCCGCACACCAAGCTGTTTCATGAAGAGCGTGAGCGACCGATTTTTATCTTGGTGGAACAAAGCCAACGGCTGTTTTTCGGCTCCGGGCTGGCGTTTAAATCGGTGTTGGCCGCGCAAGTGGCGGCATTGATTGGCTGGGCCGCGCTAAGCCATAACGACCGCGTCGGCGGCCTGGTGTTTGGCGACAACGAGCACCACGAAATCAAACCGCGGCGCAGCAAGATGAGTCTGCTGCAGCTTCTTAACCGCCTGGTGCGCGCCAACCAAAACCTTAATAGCGATATTCCCGCTGGCCGCGACACCTTTGGCCTGGCCTTGCGCCGTGCCCGCGAAGTGCTGCGCCCTGGCAGCCTGGCGGTGGTGTTGTGCGATGAGCGCGCGCTAAACGACAGCGCCGAACAGCAATTGACCTTGCTGGCGCGCCACACCGACTTGTTGCTGCTGCCGGTGTCCGATCCACTCGACCACGCCCTGCCCGCTGCCGGCCTGCTGCAATTTACCGAGCGCGGCGCGCTGCTGGAGCTAGACACCCATAACAGCGACTTGCGCCAGACCTATCACGCCCTCGGCGAAGCCCGGCAGGCACGCTGGCAGTTGTTGGCGCAGAAACTCGGCGTGCCGTTATTTCCGCTAAGCACGTTGAACGACCCGATCGAACAGCTGCGCGATCATTTGCAGGCGCAGCGGCCGAGGAAGAAACAATGAATCCCCTCGACCAACTACAACCCTTGATCGCCCCGCCGCCCATTTCCTGGTGGCCGCCGGCGCCTGGCTGGTGGTTGCTGGCGGCCCTGCTGCCGCTGCTGCTTTGGGGCCTGTGGCGCCTGCGGAAGCGTCTGCCGCAACGCAATAAAAAAACTCGCACCGATGTGCCGCTCGACCCGCTGCGCCTGGCCGCGTTGCAGGAGTTGGGCAAGCTGAAAAAACCCTATGACGGTGTGTCGGCCGGCCCTTGGTTACAGCAGTTGAACGCCCTGCTGAAACGCCTGTGCCGCAGCCATTACCCCAATAGCCAAAGCCACACCATGAGTGGCCGCGCCTGGCTGGCCTACCTGGACAACCGTTGCCCAGCTGCCGGCCTGACGCGCTGGATGATTCTGGTGGAAGGCGCCTATCGCCCCGAATGCAAACTCGACGACAAGGCCATTGAAGGCCTGAACCAAGCCGTCGATACCTGGATTCGCAAACATGTTTGAGTTCACCTGGCCCTGGCTTTTTGTGCTGCTGCCATTGCCGTGGTTGCTGCGCTTGGTGCTGCCAGCCGCTGATAGCGGCGAGCAGGCGTTAAAGGTCAGTTTTCTCTCCGAGCTGGAAGGTTTGGCTGGGCGCCGTGCTCGCGCCAACCTGCCGGCCTGGCGCCAACAGGCGCCGTTTGCTCTGCTCTGGTTGTTGCTGCTTGGCGCCGCGGCACGGCCGGCCTGGGTCGGTGAGCCGTTGCCGGTATCGGCCAGCGGCCGCGATTTGCTGCTGGCAGTGGATGTGTCCGGCTCGATGGATTACCGCGATATGCAGTGGAACGGCAACGACGTCAGCCGCCTGACCTTGGTGAAAAACCTGCTTGGCGACTTTATTGAAGGGCGCAAAGGCGACCGCGTCGGCCTGATCCTGTTTGGCAGCCAGGCCTATCTGCAAGCACCGCTGACCTTTGACCGCCGCACCGTGCGTATCTGGCTGGATGAAGCCCTGATAGGTATTGCCGGCAAAAACACCGCCATCGGCGATGCCCTTGGCCTGGCGGTTAAACGTCTGCGTCAGCGCCCAGCCAATAGCCGCGTTTTGGTATTGGTCACCGACGGCGCCAGTAACGGGGGGCAGATCGACCCCATTACCGCCGCACGCCTGGCTGCCGAAGAAAAGGTCAAGGTCTACACCATCGGCATCGGCGCCGACCCTGAGCGCGGTGCCTTCGGCATGCTCGGCCTGAACCCCGGCCTCGACCTCGACGAACCAACCCTGCAAAAAATCGCCGATATGACCGGTGGCCAATACTTCCGCGCCCGCGACAGCGATGAACTGACCCTGATCGAAGCCAGCCTGGACAAGCTCGAACCCGTAGCCCAGCAACCGACCATCGCCCGCCCTGCTCTTGAGCTGTATGCCTGGCCGCTGGCTGGCGCGCTGCTGCTGAGCTTGCTGCTGGTGGTGAATTCGCTTTGGCCACACTTGCTGCAAAGCCGCCTGCAACAGGCCCTGCCGCACCGGCCGAAATGGCGCCCGCGCATGAGGAAGCGCCAATGATCGCGCTCTGGCCCCATTGGCTACGGCCGTTCTGGCTGGTATTGCTGCCGCTGCTGCTGTGGTTGCTTTGGCAACTCTGGCACCGTCAGCGCCGCGCCGGGCGCTGGCAGATGTTGCTGCCGCCAGCCTTTCATAAAACCTTGCTCAGTGGCGGTAACCGCCGCGTCAGTCGTTTGCCGTGGATTGCCCTCGGTGTGTCTTGGCTGCTGTGCCTGTTGGCCTTGCTCGGGCCCAGTTGGCAACACGTGGAACAAAGCACACAAAAACGCGCCGACCCGCTGGTGATCATGCTCGACATGACCCCGTCGATGCTCGCTGGCGATGTACAGCCGAACCGCCTGGAACACGCCAAACATAAAGTGCTCGACCTGCTGGAAGCGCGCCACGACGCGCAAACCGGCATCGTCCTGTATGCCGGCAGCGCCCATACCCTGGTGCCGCTCTCGGACGACCTGGGCACCACGCGCAATCTGCTGGAATCACTCAAGCCGGCGATCATGCCCGAGACCGGGCGCCGCGCCGACCTGGCGGTGAGCAAAGCCATGGTTCTGCTGGAGCAAGGCGCGCAAGGCAATGGCCGGTTGTTGCTGATTACCTCCGCGCTGGATGACCAAGAACGCCAAGGCATTCGCCAAGCGCTGGGGAAAAACGGCAGTCGCCTGCAAATACTCGGCATTGGTTCGGCGCAAGGTGCGCCTATCGCCCAAGAAGGCGGCGGCTTTTTGAAAGACGCCCAGGGCAGCATTCTCCTGCCCCGTCTGGACAGCGCCGGCCTGCGTCGTTTCGCCAACGAACTGGGCGGCAACTACCTGCGCTCGCGCCTGGATGAAAGCGACCTGCGCGACCTTGGCCTGCTGGCAGACACCGAAAGCCTGCGCGACAGCGAACCCACGCAACTGGAAACCTGGGCCGACCAAGGTTATTGGCTACTCTTGCCCCTGCTGCTACTGGCTGCGTGCGCCGGGCGCCGTGGTTGGCTGTTTTGCCTGCCGCTGCTGCTGATGATCGGCCCGCGCGATAGCTACGCGTTTGAGTTCAACGACCTCTGGTTGCGTGCCGACCAGCAAGGCGAACGCCTGCTGCAACAGCACAAAGCCGCTGAAGCCGCGGACACCTTTAGCGACCCGAAATGGCAAGGCCAGGCGCTGTACCAAGCCGGCGACTATGCTGGCGCAGCCAGCCGTTTTGCCACCGGCAATAGCGCCGCCGACCACTACAACCGCGGCAACGCCCTGGCCCGTAGCGGCGAACTGGAAGCGGCGCTGGATGCATACGACCAAGCCCTGGAGCGTCAGCCGGAACTGCCACAAGCGCTGAAAAACAAAGCCCTGGTCGAAGAGCTGCTGCGCCAACAGCAGCAAAAGGAAAAAGAGCAGCAACAAAAAGACAAGCAACAGAAAAAACAACAAAAGCAGCAAGGCAAAGACCAGCAGCAAAAACAACAGCAAAACCAGGGCAGCGACGCCGAGAAAAACCAGCAGCAACCCACGGCGCCGAACAAACCGGGGGAACAGGACAAGCCGCAAGACCCGCCGCCTCCTGAGCAAAACAACGCGCAGCAAGGCGCCAAGCAAGACTCCAAGGCCGACAACAAAAGCGACCAGGAGGGCGGCCAAAGCGATGGCAAAGGCGAAAAAGCCGAACGCAAAGAAGCTGGCAAACCCCAGGCCGACGACAGCCAGCAGCAACATCTCGGCGCCGAACAGCGCCAAGCCATGGAGCAGTGGCTGCGGCAGATCCCCGACGACCCGGGTGAATTGCTCCGGCGCAAATTCTGGTATGAACAGCAACAACGCCAAGAACAGAGACCTTAGGAAAATGCCGTTGATAACCCGTCTGTTTTGCGCATTCCTGCTCTGCGTGCTGGCCCAGGTGGCCAGCGCGGCAAACTTCACCGCCTCGGTGGACCGCAGCCGCCTGAGCGAAGGCGAAACCCTGGAGCTGTCGCTGGAGTCCGACGACGCCACGCTGTTTGGCAAACCCGACCTCACGCCCCTGGACGAAGCCTTTGACGTGCTCGGTACCCGGCAGATCAACCGCCTGACCACCATCGACGGCTCCGCCCGCGCCACCACCCGCTGGATTATCACCCTGCAACCTAAAGACGTTGGCACAGTGGTGATTCCATCCCTGAGCCTGGGTGAAAACAAAAGCGAGCCGATCACCCTGCAAGTCATCAAAACCGAGCAGAACAGTGACACTGAATCGGTAGCACCGGTGTTTATCGACGCCAGCCTCGACCAAGAAAGCGTGTACGTGCAGGCCCAGGCGATTCTGACCCTGCGCATTTACCACTCGGTGTCGCTGTACGACGACAGCGCCCTGACCCCGCTGCAAATCGGCAATGCGCGCATCGAATCGTTGGGCGACCCACGCACCTACGAGAAAGAAATCAACGGCGTGCGCCATGGCGTCATCGAACTGCGCTACGCCATTTACCCGCAGCAAAGCGGCGAGCTGGAAATTCCGTCGCTGGTGTTCAGCGCCACGGTGGCCGACCGCAACCAGAGCAGCAACGCTTACCAACCGTTTGGCCCGCGCCCTGGGCGTTTGATGCGGGTGAAGTCGCCGGTCATACCGCTGCAAGTCAAAGCCAAGCCCGCCGATTACCCAGCTGACGCGCCGTGGCTGCCGGCCCGCGCGGTGGCGCTAAGCGAAGCCTGGAGCCCGGAACCGGATAAAGCCCAGGTCGGTGACTCGCTGACCCGTAGCCTGACCCTCAAGGTTGATGGTCTTTCCAGCGCGCAACTGCCGCCCTTGCCCGCCACCTCGGTCACCGGCCTGCGCCGTTACCCGGACCAGCCGCAACTGAGCAACAGCACCAACGAACGCGGCCTGATCGGCAGCCGCGAAGAACGTGAAGCCCTGGTGCCCAACCGCAGTGGGCGTATCGAGCTGCCCGCCGTGGAACTGGTGTGGTGGAACACCAAAGAAGATCACCTGGAACGCACCAGTGTGCCAGCGCGCACCCTGATGGTGGCGAACAACCCGGCGATGGATGTTGAAGCGCCGGTCAGCACCGATGCGGCCGAACCGATGATCGAAGGCCCGCCATTGTGGCCGTGGCAGCTGGCAACGTTGGTGCTGTCGCTGACCACCCTGCTCGGCTTTGGTTTGTGGTGGTACGCGCGCAGGCAGCCGGCGGTTTCGCGTACGGCGCAGACGGGGCCAAGCCCGCGTAGTTTGCTGGATGATTTGAAGCGTGCCTGTTTGGCCAATGACTCGCAGGCGACCCGCCAGGCGCTGGATGCGTGGGCGCGGCAGCAGCCGGAAACGCTGGCCGACATGGCGGCGCGGTTTGTGCCGTTGTCGGAGAGTTTGGATGGCTTGAATGGCGCGTTGTATAGCGAGAGTGGGCAGTATTGGCAGGGTGAGCAGTTGTGGAAGGCGATTCGGGCGTTGCCGGCTGCTGAGGCGCCGGCTGATGCGCAGGAGGCCAGTCCGTTGCCGCCGCTTTATCCGCGGTAACTGGGTACCGCTACCGCTCTCGTGCACTGCTGCCGATTTTTCGTCATTCCCGCGTAGGCGGGGATCCAGGTTTTTGGATATGGCTGGGTCTTCATTGCCGGGCGGTGCTTTGTAGGGTGTGCTGTGCGCACCAGCTTTTTGCTTTGGGGTCGGTGGTTTTCTTCGTTACCGCGTGGGCTGAGCGTTTGGTTTCGCGCATTACGCGCGACGCTTTTGTAGGGTGTGCTGTGCGCACCGGCTTTTTGCTTTGATGGTTCTGGTGGTCTTCATTACCGCATGGGCTGAACGTTTGGTTTCGCGCCTTACGCGCGACGCTTTTGTAGGGTGTGCTGTGCGCACCGGCTTTTTGCTTTGATGGTTCTGGTGGTCTTCATTACCGCATGGGCTGAACGTTTGGTTTCGCGCCTTACGCGCGACTCACTTTTTCCAGTCGCTGAAAAAGTAAGCAAAAAAGCTTGCCCCTACCTTGGCCCTACGCTGCGCTTCGGGTCCCCTCCCTCCGTCGTTGCTCCGGGGGTCGGCGTGCAGGGCCATCCTTGGCCCCACGCCTTTCGCGGCTCCTGCCGCTCCTCCCCCTACGTAACGACTCCGCTCAGCCTTGCGGTAAACGGGGCGGGTAGATCACAAGCCAGATCAAGATCACAAACAGATCAACGGCCCCTCGCCTAGCAGGCCGCCCCCAGCCCTCTCCCGCAAGCGGGAGAGGGAGCTGATCGGAGTACGGCTTTGGCCATTCGTCACCCCTCGCCCGCTTGCGGGAGAGGGGCCGGGGGTGAGGGCTGGGGTTGACGCGTTGGCGTTGCCCTAACCAGCTTTCGCTCAGGGTTTAAGGATCAACGTTCCCAACGGCGGCAGGTTAAGCAGTAGCGATTGCACTTGCCCATGGCTCTCTTCCTCTTGCGTATGCACTGCTCCATGACTCCCAGCGTTCGAGCCGGCGTAGTGTTCAGCATCGCTGTTTAGCAGTACCTGCCACTCCCCTGCTTGCGGCACGCCTACCCGGTAGCCTTCGCGCGGTACGGGGGTGAAGTTGTGGACGACGAGCAGCGGCACGCCGTCGTCGCCGTGGCGCAGCCAGGAGTAGACGCTGTTGGTGGCGTCGTCGCCGATTAGCCATTGGAAGCCTTCGGCGCGGCCGTCGCGTTGGTGCAGGGCTGGGTGTTGGCGGTACAGCTGGTTGAGGGTTTTCACCAGGTTTTGTGTGCCTTGGTGTTCGCCGTAGCGCAGCAGGTACCAGTCCAGTTCATGGTCGTGGCTCCATTCGCGCCATTGGCCGAATTCGCAGCCCATAAACAGTAGTTTCTTGCCGGGGTGCGTCCACATAAAGCTGAGGTAGGCGCGCAAGTTGGCGAATTTTTGCCAGCGGTCACCGGGCATTTTGTCCAGCAGGGAGCGTTTGCCGTGCACCACTTCGTCGTGGGAGATGGGCAGGATAAATTGCTCGGTAAAGGCGTAGAGCAGGCCAAAGGTGAGTTTGTCGTGGTGGTGCTGGCGGTTGAGTGGGTCTTCGGCGATGTATTGCAGGCTGTCGTGCATCCAGCCCATGTTCCATTTATAGGCAAAGCCCAGACCGCCGCCCTGGGTATCGGCGCTGACGCCGGGCCAGGCGGTGGATTCTTCGGCGATCACCAAGGCGCCAGGCACTTCGGTGCTGACTACGTCGTTGAGGTGGCGCAGGAAGTCGATGGCTTCAAGGTTCTCGCGGCCGCCGTGGCGGTTGGGAATCCATTCGCCGTCTTTGCGTGAGTAGTCGCGGTAGAGCATGGAGGCCACGGCATCCACGCGCAGGCCGTCGATATGGTACTGGCGCAACCAGTGCAGCGCCGAGGCGAGCATATAGCCGTGCACTTCGTTGCGGCCGAGGTTGTAGATAAAGGTGTCCCAGTCTTGGTGAAAGCCCTCGAATGGGTTGGCGTATTCGTACAGCGCGGTGCCGTCGAAACGGGCCAGGCCGTGGCTGTCCGTGGGGAAATGCGCCGGCACCCAGTCGAGGATTACGCCAATGCCGGCGCCGTGCAGGCGGTCGACAAACGCGGCGAAGTCTTCCGGGCTGCCGTAGCGGGCGCTGGGGGCGAATTGCGAGAGCAGTTGGTAGCCCCACGAGCCGCCAAAGGGGTGCTCCATGATTGGCATCAGCTCGACGTGAGTGAAGCCCAGGTCATGGATATAGGGGATGAGCTGGTCAGCCAATTCGCCCCACTTCAGTACTCGCCCATCTTCATGGTGGCGCCATGAGCCGACGTGCATTTCGTAGATCGACAACGGCTTGTTATGGGCTTGGGCGTTTTGCCGGTTGTCCATCCATTGCTGATCGTTCCAGGTGAAGTCCAAGGGCTTGGATACTACCGAGCCGGTGGCGGGCGGCAGCTCGGTGGCCAAGGCGATGGGGTCGGCCTTTAGCGGCAACACGCCATGGGCGCCAAGGATTTCGTATTTATACACTTCGCCGGGCTGCAGACGCGGGATAAATAACTCCCACACCCCGGAAGGATGGCGCGCACGCATAACATGGCGGCGCCCGTCCCAGCCATTGAATTGGCCGACCACGGAAACCCGCCGCGCATTCGGCGCCCAGACGGCAAAACGCACGCCGGGAATGCCGTTCTGTTCCATGACCTGCGCGCCAAAGCTCTTGCCCAGATCGCGGTGATTACCTTCGCTAAACAGGTAGATATCGGTTTCACCCAACTGCGGGCCGAAGCTGTAAGGGTCTTCGATTTCCTGTTCGCCGGCGCCCCAGCGAATACGCAGACGGTACGCACGCTGGTCCAGCGGGCGAATGGTAAAAAAGCCGGGCACCGAGCCTTGGGCAAAGCTACCCATGGTGGCACCGTTGGCGGCGTCGAGCAGGTCAACGCCCAGGGCACCGGGCAAGTAGGCGCGAATAATCGGGCCTTTGCTGTCGGTGTGCGGGCCGAGAAAGGCAAACGGGTCGTTGTGCTCGGCGCGCACCAAGGCTTGGATCTGCCCTTCCAGCGGATCGTCGTGACGAGGCGCCAGCACGTTCAAATCAATCATCGTCCACTCCGCAATAGGTCTTGGCCCAATTCCACCAACCCTTGCACCGGCACATTTAGCCAGTCGGGACGGTAGCGGGCTTCATAGAGAATTTCGTAGGCAGCTTTTTCCACGCTGAACAGGGCCAAGGCAGCCTCTTCACCGCCGCGCTCATGCCAGGCGTGGGGGATATCAGCAGCGGCCACGCTGTAGGCTTGCAGGAACGCGGTGCGCGCCTGGCTGCGGTACTCAGCAGCCACTTCTCGGCGCACGGCTTCGGCTTGCGGCGAGGCATCGGTGCTTTGCGTATTGCGAATGGCCATGGCGGCGGCGTAGTCGAACGAACGGACCATGCCGGCCACGTCTTTCAACGGGCTGTGGCGGGTACGGCGCTCTTGCAGGCTGCGGGTTGGCTCACCTTCAAAGTCGATCAGGAAGGCATCGCCCTGCACCACGAGAACCTGGCCCAGGTGCAAGTCGCCATGTACGCGAATACGCAGCCCACCGACACTTTGTTTGCACAGTTTTTTCACCGCAGCGAGCAATTGCTTGCTGTGCTCGGCTAGCCATTTCGCGCTTTCCGGGTCGGCGCTGGAACTGTTAGCCACCACCGCCAAGGCTTCCTGTAATTGCGCGCTGATGTTGCTGGTCCACTCGGCCACGTCCTGCTGGGTGGTGGTGATCGCGCCAAAATCCGGGTTGTCGGTTTTTTGCGCCAATACGGTGTGCATCTCGCCCAAGCGACGGCCGAGCATGCGGGCAAAGGTGGCCAGTTCCAGGGACGCGGGCGCCACGCTGCCGTCATCAGCCTTAACCGCTGGGGCGGACAGTTGATCGCGCACCGCGCGTTCCAAGGTGTTTTGCGTCCACTGCCAGGCATCGCCTTGGTTGCTAAGGAAGCGCTGCAACACCATTAAGGTATGCGGCACACCTTGCGCGTCGACGCGGCGCACTTCGCCCAACAGCGGTGGGATATTGGCAAAGCCCTGTGCGGTGAGATAACCGCCCATTTCCGTTTCCGGGTGCACGCCTGGCATCACGCGGCGCACCAATTTCAGCACCATGCTGTCGCCAATCAGCGCCGAGCTATTGGACTGTTCGGCCGACACCAGTCTGATTTCCGCGTCCGGGTTATCCGCCAGCTCCTGCAATTGCGGCGTTGGCAGAAATTGCAGTTCGCTGCCGGCCTGGCTCAGCACCTGGCCTTCGCGCAGGTAACGCACCACTTGCGCACTGAACTCCGGCAAGGTGAAGGCATCCGTGAGCAAGCCCACTTCCCTGCCCCGGCGCAAACGCGCCAACGCCAGTTGTTGCGGCACGGTACTGCCGGGGGTGTTTTCCGCCACATAGCTCAGCGGCAGCTGGTAATGCTCCACCTGATCGCCACTGCGCACTTCCACTTCACTGAGCACGCTGAGTTCGCCAAAGGGCACCACGTACAGCAGTTTGTATTCGGCGGCGGCGCCGGCATCCAGGCTGGAGAACCAGCGACGTTTCGGCAGATACGCCGGCAACGATTCGCGGCTCAAGGTCAGGCTGGTGCGCGACTGGCTCAGCTCACTTAAATCGCGCTTGACCACCAAGGTCGGCAAGTCCGGCATACGATCCACAGGCGCCACATGCCAGGCCGGCATTTGCGCCTCTTCGGCCAGCAGAAACCAGTAGAAGCCGTACGGCGGCAGTGTTAGCAGGTAATGCAGTTGGCCAATCGGCGGAAACGACGTGCCACCGACCATCTCCACCGGCACCATGCCGTTAAACGCCGAAAGGTCCAACTCGGCCGCCTGGGCGGCGCGGGACATATTGGCCACGCACAGAATGGTTTCCTGTTTGCCGTCCTCGCCGGTGTATTCACGCACATAGGCAAGAATGCGCCGGTTGGACGGTGCGAGCATTTTCAACGTGCCGCGGCCAAAGGCTTTTTGCTGTTTGCGGATGGCCAGCATGCGCCGCGTCCAGTTCAGCAGCGAATGGGTGTCGCGCTGCTGGGTTTCAACGTTGACGCTTTGGAAGCCGTACAGCGGGTCCATGATCGGCGGCAATACCAGGCTGGCTGGGTCGGCGCGGGAAAAGCCGCCGTTGCGGTCGATCGACCACTGCATCGGCGTGCGCACGCCGTCGCGGTCACCGAGAAAGATGTTATCGCCCATGCCGATTTCATCGCCGTAATACAGGGTCGGCGTGCCGGGCATGGACAGCAGCATGCTGTTAAGCAGTTCGATACGCCGACGATCACGCTCAACCAGTGGCGCCAAGCGGCGACGAATGCCCAAATTGATCCGCGCGCGGCGGTCAGCAGCATAGTAATTCCACAGGTAATCGCGCTCGTGGTCGGTGACCATTTCCAGCGTCAACTCATCGTGGTTGCGCAAGAAAATTGCCCATTGGCAATTGGCCGGAATTTCCGGGGTCTGGCGCAAGATATCGGTGATCGGGAAACGGTCTTCCTGGGCGATGGCCATATACATGCGCGGCATCAGCGGGAAGTGGAAGGCCATATGGCATTCGTCACCGGGGCCGCCATCTTCACCGCCAAAGTACAGCTGGGTGTCTTCCGGCCATTGGTTGGCCTCGGCCAGCAACATACGGTCGGGATAGGTGGCATCCAGCTCGGCGCGGATTTTCTTCAATACCACGTGAGTTTCGGCCAGGTTTTCGTTGTTGGTGCCGTCGCGTTCGATCAAGTACGGAATGGCATCCAGGCGCAGGCCATCGACGCCCAAGTCGAGCCAGAAGCGCATCACGCTAAGCACTTCTTTCAGCACCTGCGGATTGTCGAAATTCAAGTCCGGCTGGTGCGAATAAAAACGGTGCCAGAAGTACTGGCCGGCAACCGGATCCCAGGTCCAGTTGGATTTCTCGGTGTCGAGAAAAATAATGCGGGTTTCCGGGTACTTCTGGTCGCTGTCGGACCACACATAAAAGTCCCGCGCCTTGGAACCCGGCTTGGCACGCCGGGCTTTTTGGAACCACGGGTGTTGGTCCGAGGTGTGGTTAATCACCAACTCGGTAATCACCCGAATGCCACGGGCGTGGGCCTCGGCGATAAAGCGTTTGGCGTCGGCCATGGTGCCGTAGTCGGGGCTGACGTCGCGGTACTCGGCAATGTCGTAGCCATCGTCGCGGCGTGGCGACGGGTAAAACGGCAGCAGCCAGATGGTGTTAACACCCAGGTCGGCAATGTAATCGAGCTTTTCGATCAGGCCGGGGAAGTCACCAATGCCGTCGTTGTTGGAGTCGTAAAACGACTTCACATGCACCTGATAGATCACCGCGTCTTTGTACCAGAGCGGGTCTTGGATAAAGGCGGCGGGGCGGCGGGTCTTTTTGCTTTTTGCTTTAGTCGGTTCGCTCATAATTAGTCCCTTAATTGGTCGTGCGCACACGCCAGATCCCGAAGGGCTGGTGCCCCGGATCTATACGCATCCATTGGGTTTTGCCGTGCCAGGTCCAGGTGTGCCCGGTCATCAGGTCTTCACCGTGCAGGCTGGCATCGTCAGGCAGGCCGAACTCCCAGAGTGGCAGTTCAAAATGGGCTTCCTGCGCGTTGTGGGGGTCAAGGCTGACCGCCACCAGAATAAAATTGCTGAGGTCGGCAGTACGTTTGCCGAATAGCAGAATGTTGTCGTTGTAGCAGGTAAACACCTTCAGCCCCAGGTGCGTTTGCAGCGCCGGGTTTTGCCGGCGAATGCGGTTGAGCTGGGCGATTTCGCCGACGATATTGCCGGGCTGTTGGTAGTCTCGCGGGCGGATTTCGTACTTCTCGGAATCGAGGTACTCCTCTTTGCCCGGCACCGGTGCCGACTCGCAGATTTCAAAGCCTGAATACATGCCCCACAGGCCCGAGCCCATGGTCGCCAGCGCCGCACGAATCAGAAAACCGGCGCGGCCGTTGTTGTGCAAAAACGCCGGATTGATATCCGGGGTATTCACAAAGAAATTCGGCCGGTAGCAATCGCGCCACGGCGCTTCATTCAGCTCGGTGAAATAGGTTTCCAGCTCAGCCTTGGTGTTGCGCCAGGTGAAGTAGGTGTAGCTCTGGCTGTAACCGACCTTGCCCAAACGCGCCATCATCGCTGGACGGGTAAAGGCCTCGGCGAGAAAAATTACCTGCGGGTGGGTGCTGCGGATATCGGCAATCAACCACTCCCAAAACGGCAGCGGTTTGGTGTGCGGGTTGTCCACACGAAAGTGGGTAACGCCCTCTTCCACCCAGCCTTTCACCACATCACGCAGGGCCAGCCACAGGCCTGGGATAGCGTCTTTGGCGTAAAAGTCGACGTTGACGATGTCTTCGTATTTTTTCGGTGGGTTCTCGGCGTGGCGGATCGTGCCGTCCGGGCGCCAGCTAAACCAACCCGGATGCTCTTTAAGCCACGGGTGGTCGGGGGAGCACTGAATGGCGAAGTCGAGGGCGATTTCCAGGCCGTGTTCTTTGGCGGCTTTAACCAGCGCGCGGAAGTCTTCAAAGGTGCCCAGCTGCGGGTGAATGGCTTCGTGGCCGCCGTCTTCACTGCCAATCGCATACGGGCTGCCGGGGTCATCCACGCCGGCCTTTAGGGAATTATTGCGGCCCTTGCGGTGAGCGCGGCCGATGGGGTGAATCGGCGGAAAATACAGCACATCAAAGCCCATATCGCGCACGTAGGGCAGCCGCGAAATGACATCGCGCAGGGTGCCGTGGCGCGCTGGGTCGTCGGTAACTGAGCGGGGAAACAGCTCGTACCAACTGGCAAATTCGGCCAGTTTACGTTCCACATCCAAGGGGTAAGCGGGGCTATTAACCCGATGCGGATGGGGTTCGGTCAGGCGCATCAACTCAGTGCTTTGCGGGTCGAGGAAGAACGCCACGCGCTCTTCCACCGACTGGGTGTCTTGCAAGGTTTGCAGGCGCTCGGCCATGCGTTCGGCGTACTCCGGCCCAGCATTTTCAGCGGCGCGGCGCATCAACTGCTCGCCTTCTTGCAGCTCCAGGGTGATCGGCACCCCGGCGCCGAATTTTTTCATCAGCTCGTAGGTAAAGGTGGCGTAACCATCCCACCAGGCCTGAACGGCGAACTGATAACGGCCGGGCTGTTGCACGGTGAACTCGCCTTGCCAAAGATCATTACCCAGGTCTTTGAGCGCCACGCGGTGCCAGACTTCTTCCAGCTCGGCGCGGTACAGCACGGCGCCATCGAGCTTGTCGTGGCCATCGGTAAAAATCACCGCACTGACGGTAATGGGCGAACCCACCACACTTTTTGCCGGAAAACGGCCTGCCTCTACCACTGGCGAGACGGACTCGATAGCGATACGCGGCAATTGCAAAGCGTCATCCAGTTGCAGGGAGGCGGCCTGGCGTTCAGCGACCTGATTGAGCGGGGCTAACGGACGGGCATGCGACATCGAATCGGGCTCCTCAGCAAATAGCCGCCAGCCACCCTATGGGATGGAGGCGGGATTGGATTCGTTGTCCCTGCGCAGCACAGGGGATCTTAAGTTCCGAGCCCCGCGCTTGAGCAAAAGTTCAGGGTTTTATGGCAGTACCGTAGGGTGTGTTGTGCGCACCAAGGGGTTATGCCGATATCGCCATGGTGCGCACAGCACACCCTACGGGTTAGAGTCGCCGCATGCTTTCTGCCTACCTCGGTCTCTTCTTTGTCGCCTTTACCGCCGCCACCCTGCTGCCGCTGCAATCGGAAGCGTTGCTGGTGGGTTTATTGCTGGCTGGCGATTACTCAACGGCGGCGCTATTGGCGGTGGCGATTGCCGGCAACGTGCTGGGTTCGCTGGTGAATTGGCTGTTGGGGCGGTATATCGAGCGCTTTCGCCATAAACGCTGGTTTCCGGCGAGCGCCGAGCAATTGCAGCGGGCGCAGCAGTGGTACCAACGTTACGGCTGCTGGACCCTGCTGCTGAGTTGGCTGCCCATTGTCGGCGACCCGCTGACCCTGATTGCCGGGGTTATGCGTGAGCCGTTGTGGCGGTTTTTAGTACTGGTAACCGTGGCCAAGGCTGGGCGTTATCTGGCGTTGGCGGCGGTGGTATTGGCTATGTAGGTTCTGGCGCTCGTTGGGCGGCTTCTTTCTCCGCCATGGGCATTTTGTCTACCGTTTCAAATAACGTCTGCGGCTCTATCGGCCCGGCGTGTTCAAGCTTTTTCTCGCCGTCCTTGCCGACCAGAATCACCTTGGCTTGCGCGCTGGCGCCGAGCTTCAAGGCGCGAATCAGGGCCATGGTGCTTTGTGGGTCGAGGTCTTTGCCGTCGCGTTTGCCGATGGTGTTAACCACGGTGTAGAGCACCATGCCGCGCTCTTTAAAGGCCTTTTCGTTGGCCGGCTCTTTTAAGGCGGCGAGCAATTTCACCAGGGCCGGATCGGCTGAGCTGTTGGCAATCACGATCACCGGGCGGGCTTGGCCACGGTCGGCCGTGAGCGGGCTGTCACTGTCATCGGCCATGGCCGGCGCGGTAAGGGCAAACAGCACCGCCATGCTGAACGAGCGCAAAAACATAGTCACCTCCGTAAAAAACCATCCCGACAGAGATTGTTTTAAAGGGGCAAAGGTTCCGCAGCGGCGGCTGGTTCTACCAACCTCACTGCTACACGCGGCGGCGGAACAAGGGGCGCGGCTCAATCGCTGAACGCCCGTAGAGCACGCTCATCCCGGCCAAGCCTTTGAGCGCATCCTCCACCGACTTGTCTTCGCGCACGGCAAAGCTGTCAAAGCCGCACTGGCGCATATGGCTAAGCTGGTCGCGCAACACGTCACCAACCGCGCGCAGCTCGCCCATCCAGCCCAAGCGCTGGCGCAATAGATAGGCCTGGCTGTAGCCACGCCCATCACGAAAGCTAGGAAAGTCGATGGCAATCAGCGGTAGTTCCGCGAACACCAGCTGTAGGCTTTCCACATCATCGTCTGGGCTTAGCAGCAGGCCGTTGCCAGCTTGCCAATCAGCCACATGCACAATCCGCAGCCCCTCACCCTCGCCTAACCGCCAGGCGTCGTCGCGGTCAATCACGGCCTGGCCATCGACCAAGCGAATCAGGTTATTCAAGCCACCTCCTCCGCTCGATATACCCGTTCTTTAAAAGGCTCCAAGCCAATGCGCTGCACGGTGTCGACAAAGCGCTCCTGGTGTTCGCGGTAGTCGGTATAGGTTTTTACGATGCGCTCAATCACCTGCGGCACCTGCTCGGCGGCAAACGAGGGCCCTATCACTTTGCCCAACGCCGCCTGTTGCCCTTGCGCGCCGCCGAGGGTGATCTGGTACCACTCGCTGCCGTTTTTATCGACGCCGAGAATACCGATATTGCCAATATGATGATGCCCGCAGGCGTTCATGCAGCCGGAGATATTCAGGCTGAGCTCGCCGATGTCGTGCAGGTAATCAAGGTCGTCGAAATGCGCTTGAATGCCTTGGGCGATGGGAATGGATTTGGCGTTAGCCAGCGAGCAGTAGTCTCCGCCCGGACAGGCGATGATATCGCTGAGCAAGCCGACATTCGCCGTGCCCAGGCCCAGCTCGCTGGCTGCTTGCCAGAGCGGATAGAGGTCGCGTTTGCGCACATCAGGCAGCACGATATTTTGCTCATGGGCAATGCGAATTTCGCCAAAGCCTAGCTGCTCAGCCCACTCGGCCACCGCCTCCATCTGCTCTGCCGTGACGTCGCCTGGTGGCAAGGCAGCGCCCGGTTTGGTCGATAGCACCACCGAGGTATAACCCGGCACTTTGTGCGCTTTAACGTTGCGCCCGACCCATTTTTCAAAGGCCGGGCTTTGCGCCAGGTGACTGCCAAAATCCAGGTCGATGGCAGACAAGGTTTCATAAGCCGGCGGCACAAAGGCGCTAGCCACGCGCTGGTATTCGGCAGCGGTCAATTCGGCAGGGCCGTCTTTCAGGTGCTGCCATTCGCGCTCCACTTCTGTGGCAAACGCTTCGATACCGAGGGCTTTAACCAAAATCTTGATCCGCGCCTTGTACTTGTTGTCGCGCCGGCCATGGCGGTTGTAAACCCGCAGAATCGCCTCGACATACGAGAGCACGTGCTGCCACGGCAGGCCGTCGCGAATCTGCTGAGAAAGAATCGGTGTGCGCCCTAGCCCACCGCCGACCATAACCCGCAGCAGCATTTGCCCCGCTTCGTCGCGGTACAGATACAGGCCGATATCGTGCATTTGAATGGCCGCGCGATCTTCCGTAGCCGAGCACAAGGCGATCTTGAATTTGCGCGGCAGGAACAGGAATTCCGGGTTAACCGTCGACCACTGCCGAAGGATTTCCGCTAGCGGGCGTGGGTCCATCAGCTCATCAAAGGCAACGCCGGCAAAAGCCTCGGTGGTGATATTGCGCACGCAGTTGCCGGAAGTCTGGATCGCATGCATCTGCACCTCGGCCAGGCGCGCGAGGATATCCGGCACCTGCTCCAGCTTGATCCAGTTGAACTGAATATTCTGCCGCGTGGTGAAGTGGCCGTAACCGCGGTCGTAGTCGCGGGCGATGCTAGCCAGGCAACGCAACTGCTCAGCGCTCAGGGTGCCGTAGGGAATGGCGACCCGCAGCATATACGCGTGTTTTTGCAGATACAGGCCGTTTTGCAAACGCAGCGGCAGAAACTCTTCTTCGCTGAGCTCGCCGCTTAAACGGCGCTGCACCTGATCGCGAAACTGCTCGACGCGCTCGTGCACCAGCGCGTGGTCGTAATCATCGTATTGATACATCGGGGTCACCCCTGGTTAGTGAGGGTGACTATGCCCAGTGCAGAGGCACGCAAAACAGCGGCAGATTGGCGAATAAAAAGCGGATCAGGCTGTTTGAGTGATTAGAGCTTGGTGTGCGCACCAGCTCTTATAAACCACCTCCATCTGATCCGCTTTTTTTAGCAAAACCTGAGTCTGTTACCAGATCAGCCACACGCCGATCATGCCCCCAACAGAATTAGAGCCTGATGGGGCCAACGCCATGACTGACCGTATTCCCGCGAAGATCATCGAAACCATTGATCCGCGCCAGCCGCTACGCCTCACTCCCGCGCAAGCCGGTGGGCCGATCCACACCCGCGCGTTCACCGGCCTGTTCCGCAACCTGCGCCTGTACGGTGCAGGGCTGCTGTTTGCGATTTTCTTCGGTACAGCCTGGCTGAACTGGGAAGGTCGCCAAGCGGTGCTGTGGGATTTGTCCGGGCAGCGCTTTTATATCTTTGGCGCCACCTTCTGGCCGCAGGATTTTATTCTGCTCTCGGCGTTGCTGATCATTGCCGCCTTTGGCTTGTTCGCCATCACCGTATTCGCCGGCCGGGTGTGGTGCGGCTACACCTGCCCACAAAGCGTGTGGACCTGGGTATTTATGTGGGTGGAAAAGGTCACCGAGGGTGATCGGGGCCAACGCATCAAGTTAGATGCCGCGCCCTGGTCAGTAAACAAAGTGCTGCGCCGCTCGGCCAAGCATGGCTTGTGGTTAGCCGTCAGCCTGGTCACCGCCATCGGCTTTATTGGCTACTTTGTGCCGGTGCGTGAACTCACGGCCGGCCTGCTGACCTTTAACCTGGAGAGCGGCAGTTTTACCTGGCTGCTGCTGTTTACTGCCGCCACCTACGTGAACGCTGGCTGGCTGCGGGAAAAAGTTTGCCTGCATATGTGCCCGTACTCGCGCTTTCAAAGCGTGATGTTCGACAAAGACACCCTGCTCGTCAGCTACGACGCCGCCCGCGGTGAAAGCCGTGGCCCACGGCGTAAAGACGTTGAACCGCAAAGCGTCGGCCTGGGCGACTGCATTGATTGCACAATGTGCGTACAGGTCTGCCCCACCGGCATCGACATTCGCGACGGTTTGCAACTGGACTGCATCAGCTGCGGCGCCTGTATCGATGCCTGCGACACAGTGATGGACAAAATGGGCTACGCCCGTGGCCTGGTGGGCTATCGCTCGGAGCGTTCGCTGGCCGGTGGCAAAACCCGCTTCTTGCGCCCACGTTTGGTCAGCTACGCCGCCGTGTTGGTGTTGATGATCGGCAGCTTTATCTGGGCCTTGGATGCACGGGCTTTGCTGTCCCTGGATATCACCCGTGACCGTGGCCTGTTCCGCGAAAACAGTGCCGGGCAAATCGAGAACATCTACAGCTTTAAAGTGATCAACAAAACCCAGCAAACCCGCACGTATGAACTGGCGCTGAACGACGACGGCCCATTTGAACTGCGCGGTAACACCACGGTGAAACTGGCGCCTGGGGAAATTACCGATGTGCCCTTGAGTGTGGTGCTGACTGCGCCGCGCCTAAACAGCACCTCGCAACGGGTTGGCTTTGAAGTGCATGAAGTGGGCGCGCCGGAGAACCGCGTGACCGGTGTCAGCACTTTCGTTTCGCCGGTTAACCGCTGACCGTACCGATGGTGCGCACAGCACACCCTACAGGCGCAAACGCCGGTCCCGTAGGGTGTGCTGCGCGCACCAAGCGATTTAAGCGTGTATGCCCACACGCCCAAACACCGAGGTCCATCGCATGACTGTGCAACTGCCCGTAGAGTATGTCGCTGCGCATTCGCCCGCGGTTATGCAGGACAAGATGAAACGCTACGAAAAATTCGCTGATGAAATTGCTGAGCTGATCCGCACCGGCGTGTTGGCGGCCGGGGAAAAAGTGCCGTCGGTGCGCCATGCCAGTCGCACCTACGGGGTCAGCCCGTCGACAGTGTTCCAGGCCTACTACCTGTTGGAAGACCGTGGCCTGATTCAAGCGCGGGCGCGCTCGGGTTATTTCGTTCGCGAGCATGCAAAAAAGCCGCTGCCTGAAGCGCAGATCAGCCCGCGCCCGGCGCACACCACCGAGGTGGACGTCAGCGAGTTGGTGTTCTCAGTACTGGGCTCGTTGAAAGACCCCAACACCGTGCCCTTTGGCTCGGCCTTTCCTAGCCCCGACTTGTTCCCGCTGGTGCGCCTGGCGCGCTCCATGTCGCAGAGCTTGCGCACGCTCTCGCCCCACGCGGTGATCGCCGACATGACCGCCGGCAACCCCGACCTACGCCGGCAAATTGCCCTGCGCTATATGGTCAGCGGCGTGATGCTGCCGTTGGAAGAATTGGTGATCACCAACGGCGCCATGGAAGCGCTCAACCTCTGCCTGCAAACCGTGACCCAGCCCGGCGACCTGGTGGCCATTGAGGCGCCAGCGTTTTACGCCACCTTGCAGGTGCTCGAACGGCTCAAGCTCAAGGCCGTGGAAATTCCCGTGCACCCGCGCGAAGGCATCGACCTGCAAACCTTGGCCGACAGCCTGGCGCAGCTGCCGATCAAAGCCTGCTGGTTTATGAGCAGCCTGCAAAACCCGCTGGGCGCGAGCATGAGCGATGAGAAAAAACGCGCGCTGTATGAGCTGCTGCATCAGCACCAAGTGCCGCTGATTGAAGACGACGTGTACGCCGAGCTGTACTACGGCCCGCAGCCGCCCAAGCCGGTAAAGAGCTTTGACCGCGACGGGTTGGTGATGCACTGCGGCTCGTTTTCCAAAAGCCTGGCGCCGGGTTATCGAGTGGGTTGGGTGGCCGGTGGGCGCTATGCCGAGAAAATCAGCCGGCTAAAACTGATGACCACCATCTCCCCTTCCGTGCCGGCACAAGCGGCGATTGCCGACTACCTGCAACACGGTGGCTACGACCGCCACCTGCGCAAACTGCGCCACACCCTGGAAATGCAACAAGGCGCCATGCTCGCCTCCGCCGCCCGCCACTTCCCAGCGGAAACGCGGGTAACGCGGCCCAGTGGTGGCTACTTTTTGTGGTTTGAATTTCCCCAACCAGTCGACTCGTTGCAGCTGTTTCAGCTGGCATTGGCGCAAGGCATCAGCCTGGCGCCGGGGCCGATCTTCTCCGCCACGCGGCGCTTTGGTAACTGCGCGCGGTTGAACCACGGGCATGCGTGGGATGAGGCGAGTGAGCGGGCGATGGAGATGCTGGGGAGGATTGTGGGCTCGTTTTGATGCGCTGGATTTGAACGTAGGTTGGGTTGAGCGCAGCGAAGCCCAACAGGCCACCCGTAGGGTGGCGCTTATCGGTCTCGGCGGAAACCTACACGCGGAGCCCTACGGGCTCCCTGTTGGGCTTCGCTGCGCTCACCGCCCGCGGACCGACCCAACCTACGCCTCTCCCGAGGGCTGGCTTTGCGCGGTGGCTTGGCTGACGTTGCTCCCGGCTGGCACGCTGCGGGTCAGCCACACATTGCCGCCAATGGTCGAGCCCTTGCCCAAGGTGATACGCCCAAGAATGGTCGCCCCGGCATAAATCACCACATCGTCTTCCACAATCGGATGGCGTGGCTGGCCTTTGTGCAGTTGGCCGCTTTCATCGGCGGTAAAGCGTTTCGCGCCAAGGGTGACGGCTTGGTAGATGCGCACATGGTTGCCGATGATCGCGGTTTCGCCGATGACCACACCGGTGCCATGGTCGATAAAAAAGCTATGGCCGATCTGCGCGCCGGGGTGAATGTCGATACCGGTCGATGAGTGCGCCAGTTCCGCGCTGATCCGCGCCAACAACGGCAAGCCAGCGCGGTACAGGTGGTGGGCCAAGCGATGGTGAATCACCGCCAACACGCCGGGGTAGCACAGCAGCACTTCATCCACACTGCGCGCCGCCGGGTCACCGTGGTAAGCGGCGATCACGTCGGTATCCAGCAAGCGGCGCATGGCCGGCAAAGCGCTGGCAAAGTCGCGAACAATGGCCACGGCATCGGCTTCGCTGCTGGGCTCTTCGCCGCGCTGGCGAGCGGCGTAGGCCAGCTCCAGGCGAACCTGAATCAGCAAGCAGTTCAAGGCATTGTCGAGGGTATGGCCGACGTAGAAATCTTCGCTTTCCTGGCGCAGGTTGCTTGGCCCTAAGCGCATGGGAAACAGCGCGCCGATCAGGCCATCAAGAATATTGGCCATGGCTTGGCGCGACGGCAGCTCGCGGCCACCCAACTCGCGGGCGCGGCCATTACTGCTGCGCCATTCGGCACGCACGGCGTGGAGTTCGTTAACGATCTGCCCCAACTGCCAATTCACCGGTTGACTAACGGCTTCGGTGGGCGTTGGCGTCAGTTTTCCAAGGCCGGGTTTAAGCTGTTCAGACATGGCAATCCCTTTGGCACAGGGCCGGATTAGACGGGATGGCTACTCTATGTCGCCGCCGTGGGCGGCCTAAATAATTAATTCGTTTAGGCTAAGAACCAAATCGTCTAGGCGAGCGCAGTGTGTCCTGTGCGCACCCAAAAACATTTGTGTGTATGCCGTGGTGCGCATAGCGCACCCTACAAAAGCGCTACCCGTCGCCGTAGGGTGTGCTGTGCGCACCAAGCGATATCCGCGGCAACGCCATGCGCGCACACCGAACGCGGACCCGCCCACCCTACGCAACGCTGCCATGCCCTTCTGCCATCGCCACAACCACTTTGCGTTTACCGGTAAACGTAGAGCGCGCATGGGCGGTGAGCATATTGTCGAGCATCAGCACATCGCCCGCTTGCCATGGAAAACTGATGGCGCATTCGTCGAGCACCCCGCGCACTTCATCAAGCAGGCTGTCTTCGATCGGGCTGCCGTCGCCGTAGTAGACGTTTCGCGGCAGGTCTTCTTCGTCGACGATATCCAACAGGTTTTCGCGAATATCGGCGGCCAGGTTGGAGATATGGAATAGGTGCGCCTGGTTAAACCACACGTCTTCGCCGGTATGCGGATGGCGCGCCACGGCTTGGCAAATCTGCCGGGTGCGCAGCTCGCCGTCGTCTTTCCACTCGCAACTTATGCCTTGGCGCGTGCAATAGGCTTCGACCACCGCCGGGTCGTCGCTGTTAAACACCTGCTCCCAGGGCACATCCAAACCATTGCCGAAATTGCGCACATACATCAGGCCATGGCGGTTAAAGCGCGCATGAATGCCGGGGGCGATACGGCGGAAAATCTCGCGGCTATCAGCAATCGGCGTTTCTCCGCCCGTCTCGGCGGCGATCATGCTGTAGAACCAGATTTTCATCGGCCATTCGCGGGTGTAGGCCTGCTCGTTGTGCAGCGGTATGCGTTGGTGCGCCGGGTATTCCGTGGAGGTGTACACGCCTTGGGTGATGTTGCTACGCGGCGTGGAGCCAAATTCGTAGTTGAGCAGGTTATGCCCAAAGCCCGCGGCAAACGCGCGAAAGCGCTCGGCATCGCCCACCTCGAAACCACGAAACAGAATGCCGCCGGCCGTTAATAGATGCGCGTCCACCAGCGGGCGAATTTCGCCTAACGCCTGCAACAATTCGACACCCGCCTGCGGCGCCTGCACCAGTAACGGCAGCATGCCGCCGTTGCTTAGCAGCGGCCGAATGCTCAGTTGCAACGGGCTGGCGACCGCGCTCATGCCAGCGCATCCACAGCAGCGGCAAAGGCGCGGGAGAAGCGGCTGGCGACTTCGTCCACTTGCTCGGCGCTGATAATCAGCGGCGGCAGAAAACGCACCACGCTGCCATGGCGGCCACCCAGTTCCAAAATCAGCCCACGTTTGAGGCATTCGGCCTGCACGCGCCCGGCCAAGACAGTAAAGGCTGGCGGATGGCCGAGCTTGTCGACGGCGCCGCGCGGGTCGACCAACTCCACCCCCAGCATCAGGCCGCGACCGCGTATATCGCCCATCTGCGGATAGTCGCGTTGCAGAGTGCGCAGGTGCCCAACCAGACGTTCGCCCATGGCCGTGGCGTGGCCAGCAATATCGTGCTCGCGCAAATAACGCAGCACGGCTGAACCGGCGGCCATGGCCATTTGATTGCCACGAAAAGTGCCGGCATGTGCCCCCGGCGCCCACGTATCCAGCCACTCGCGATACACCACCACCGCCAACGGCAAACTGCCGCCGATGGCTTTGGACAGCACCACCACATCGGGCACGATGCCGGCGTGTTCAAAGGCAAACATCTTGCCGGTGCGGGCAAAACCGCTTTGAATTTCATCCACGATCAAGGCAATACCCGCCTGCTCCGTGATGCGTCGCAGGCCCTGCAGCCAAGCGATATCAGCGGGCACCACACCGCCCTCGCCTTGCACCACTTCCACAATGACCGCCGCCGGCAACAACACGCCGCCTTCGGGGTCGTTAAGCAGGTTTTCCAGGTAATTCAGATTCACTTGCACGCCCTGCTCGCCGCCCAGGCCAAACGGGCAACGATAGTCATAGGGGTATGGCAAAAACTGCACGTTATTGCCCAGCACGGCGCCCAAGGGCTTTTTCGGCCCGTGGTTGCCCATAAGATTCAGCGCGCCCAGGCTCATGCCGTGGTAACCGCCCTGGAACGACAAAATGCCGCTGCGCCCCGTAGCCGTGCGTACCAGCTTAAGTGCCGCTTCCACCGCATCAGTGCCAGTGGGGCCACAAAACTGGATTTTCGCCTCGCGGGCCAACGCTTCAGGCAGCACGGCGAACAGGTCTTGCACAAATTGGTCTTTAACCGGGGTGGTGAGGTCCAGGGTATGCAGCGGCAACTCATCGCTAAGCACCTGGCGAATGGCATCAATCACCACCGGATGGTTATGCCCCAACGCCAAGGTGCCGGCACCGGCCAGGCAGTCAATAAAAGTGCGCCCTTCCACGTCTTCCACATAGATGCCACGGGCGCGCTTGAGGGCCAGCGGGATGCGCCGTGGATAGCTGCGAGCATTCGACTCTTGGCGTTTTTGCCGTTCCAACAGCGGCGACTCGTCGAACTGGTACAGCACTTCTTCTGGGGCGACAGCACGCGAGGCAGTGGCGACTTGCATGGGGTGATACTCCGTGAATTGGTATCGGCTCAACCAAAAGCGCGCCCGCGCGATCGGCAACCGTTGCAAGAAGTAACGTCGGAATTGGAGCGGGATTTAGGGGGGACTGGAGATTTGTGTGGGCGTGCCGGCGCTGCTGCCCACCAGAAAGCCCAGCGCCGTCTAACGGCGCGCCTCTGCTGCTAAGCGCGCGCGCCTAAACGCCCGCCGGGCTTGCGGAAAGTAACCCCAGCCGGACGGCAATACGCGCCATACACCTCTGACCAAATACGCCAACCGCTCCAAGCGTCTTTGATCCCGCGCCGTCCAGCTCAGCTCGAGTTTGCCGCGCAGTTCAGCCGGCAACGTACCAATCGCCAGCCAGCGCGCGCCGCGATCAAACAGCGGGCGCAGCAGCCACCATAACGGCCCGCGCAACCACGGGTACGGCGCCGGCAACGCCTTATTGCCAGCCAAATACCAGCGCGCAATCTCCGTGGGCTCCAACACCTGCCCAAGCATATGCGTCCAGTACACCTTGAACGCCGCGTAATCGGCTGGCACAGGCGTCATCGGCAAACCATACAAGGCGTACCACTGGACCGACTCCTGATACAAACGCGCCTGGTCCGCCTCCGCCAACGGTTCACCAAACAAGGCTTGCGCCGCAATCTGGCCCTCAAAAAACGTCGCATGCGCCCAATAAAAAAGCTCCGGGCTCAGCGCGTGATAGCGGCGCCCATTGCTATCGGTACCCTTTACATGACGGTGAAAATCACGCACACGCCGCCCGGTCTGCCCGGCCGCATCGTCATACACCACGCCCAGAATGGGTGGAATGGAACGCAGCAAGCGGTTCCAAGGGTTATTAAACAGATCGGAATGCTGCTGCACCCCCGCCGCCAAACCCGGATGCAGGTTTTGCAGCAGGCCCACGCGGCTAATCAACAGCAGCCCACGCAAGTCGCCAAAATAGCGCCAGGTCAGCGAATCCGGCGCCAAGGGCGCGGGCTGTTCTTCATGTTGTGGAATGGATTGAGCTTGCATCGCGAAGGCCTCTGGTCTTGAATCGGCCAGCTGGACTCTAATGCGAGCCTCAGCTCGCATTCAATTCGCAAAGGGACGTGTCATGCGCAAGCAACCAAGCCAGCAGCGCTCTCAGCACATGGTTGGAATATTGGTAGAAGCCAGCGGCCGCGTAGTAGCCCGCGAAGGCTTGGCGAACTTCAGCACCAACAAAGTTGCCGCGGAAGCCGGCGTAAGCATCGGCTCGCTGTACCAATACTTCGCCGACAAAAACGGGCTACTCGACGCCCTGCTCAACCAAATGCTGAACGAACTAAAAACCCTGATCGACGCGCACCTGCAACAGCTACTGAAAACCGACATACGCAGCGCCGTAATGGTGCTACTGCGCGCGGTACTCGCATTTATGCAACACGGCGACCAACGCTACCTGCAACTCGCCCGCCACTGGCAACAACTACAAACCCACCACGTAGTAAACGAACTGGAAAAACACCTACTCGAAACCTGTCGCCGCTACCTGCTCGACCATATGCAAACGCTGCCCATCAAAGCCGCCTACCCCGTGCTGTTTGTATCGGTAAACAGCGTGCTGATGACCCTAATCCGCTACCTGAGCCTGCCCAACCCGCCGTTGAGCGAAGATGAGTTGGTCGAAAGTCTTGCCGATATGTTGGCTGCTTACTTGAACTGGGCGGCGGTTGAGGGTGGGTAGAGGGCTGTGGATGCTTTCGCCGTACGGAACATATGGGTTGTTTAAACCGGGACTGCGAACGGATGGCGGCTGTTCAAAAAAGACTGGCAACGGCCAGAAGCAGCCGCTCCTTCAAATTAGGGTTGATACATAGAGATGCCATGAATAGCGACCGAGGCTGATAACTTGGTGACGCCAGGGCTATAAGAGGCCCCGACGCATTCGGCTCGTTTTGTCGCCAGTGTTAGAAGCAGGCCAGCGCTCCCGTTAGGGCATGGAAACGCCGTATTCTGCTAGCTTGACTTTGTGTTCCAGCTGCACGTATTTCTTGTCGACGATCTGCGAGAACTTCATGAAGTCTGCCTTTGCATCCACCCTGTCGGCCAAATGGTCGTACGCAATGCCGCGCCGATAATAAGCCCAGGCAAAGTCCGCCTGGCGCTGAAGGCCGGTGCTGAATGCTTCAGCGGCCTCTCGGTACTGGCCTAGGTCTGTCAGTGCAAGCCCCAAATGATAATAGGTCGGCATGTTGAAGCTTGAGCCCTTTCCGGCTTCTCCCAGACCGTTGTCCAAGTTGTACTGCACGAGCTCAAGCGCTTTTTTCGGGTTGCCGGCATCGCGGTACATGGCGCTCAAGTCTAAGTTGCCGCGTGGGTCAGGCTTACCCGCCAGCTGCAGAGATTTCTCCTTAGCGGTCACGGCTTCGGGAAAGCGCTTGAGGCCGCTGTAAGATTCAGCTTGCACCGCGTAAATCAAACTATGAAGCGAGGCGGGCAACGTGGCTTTCTGCAGGCATAGATCACCTTCCTGAAGCGCCAGCGAGTAGTTTTCGGCTTTGTACGCCTTAATTTGATTTTGGCAGTGTGCCAAGTTGGCTTTTTGCGGGTTTGGCACCCCGGCACATCCGGTGAGAATAAAGGCACATGCGATCAGTGCGGGCCAGCGAGTATTCATGAAAACACCTCCTTGTTAGTCAAGCAGCCGAGCGTTGAGATCAGGACGATAGACCTGCAAAAGCGGCGCGGTCACGGTACCTTGTAGCGAGCAGAACACAGTGGTGTGGCCTGCGAGCGGCGGTGTAGCGTCACCCGCGTCGACCATGAAAACGCGGTCTACGAAACCAAATGGCGTAGCGACGCCGGGGCCGGTCAATCCTTCGGTTCGCCATTGGCCGATCGGGTCACCGACGCGACGAATTTCGGCGCGGATAATGGCTTTGCCTTGGCTGACAAAGCGTGTGTTATCGACGATCAGCGGCTTGAGTTTTGCGGCCACCTCGCCTGGCGAGCCATCGGCTACGAAACCCCAGAACAGAAAATTGCCAACATCCTTGATGGTTTGGGCTTGGTTGTAGTACCCCACCATACTCACGCCGTTGACGATCAGGGGCGTTTCGAAGCGTTGAAAATTGCCCCCCTCCTGCAATGGACTCATGATGGTCGGCGCCTTGACCGAGCCGTATTCACTTAGACGTAAGGTATTAGCCGGCAGGCGAGCGTCGCGCAGGCTCTCGAAGAAATGCGCATCACAACGAGAGAGTTCGGTGAGCAGTTGTTCGGGAGTAGTGACGGTCTGAGCCTGGGCGACACACGAAGCGGCAACGGCGAGTAAAGCAACGCCGGAAAAAACAGAGCGGAACATTTGAGATCATCCGTGAGTAGGAACGAAGACTTTTGGCTTACGAAGCGCGAACGTTAAAGACAGGTCTGCGGAGAATAGCAATTTTTTTTGGCTGGAAGCACACATGTACCGAACGTCCGCTTCTGGCCGAGGTTGTGTAAAAACGTTTACGAGATCGTCAGGTACTACTCAAAACACTGCTGAAAGACGCGTTTTTACGCAAAATCCATATCCGCTAACCAACCGATAAATTTCAGATTTCGCGTAGATGCGCACTTCAATTTTGGCTCAGCGTTTTTACACACTCGGGGCCGATTGCTGCCTGTCGCCGACTGCTGAAATTGGCCAGTGTTGGGCACCAAGCTGCTTGGTTCAGCTTGAATTGAAGCCCCCGCAGGGTGCTGTCGACTTACCCATCCTTGCAAATGCAAAAAGTAGTTCGTAATTGATGAGCGACACAGGTTTAGAGCGCTAAAAAACTCTCATGCCAAAACTTAAAGCAGCCCCGCTTTCGCAAACGAAAAAGGCTCCCCCTTCCCCACGACAAAGTGATCGAGCACGGTGATTTCAATCAGCGCCAACGCCTCTTGAATCCGCTTGGTCAACACGCGGTCTGCGTGGCTGGGCGAAGTGAATCCGGAAGGATGGTTATGCACCAAGATCAGCGCGGTGGCGTTATGGGCGAGCGCGCGCTGCACGATAACGCGCGGGAACACGGACGACTGATTGACGGTGCCGGTAAACAGCGTTTCGAAGCCGATGATTTTGTTGGCAGAGTCCAGCAGCAAAATGCCGAACAACTCATTCGGCTGGCCGGCCAGTTTTAAGCGTAAGTAATCCGGCACCTGATTCGGCTCGGTAATCCAGCCTTCGCGCTGGAACAGCTTGCTCTCCAGCAATTGCACTGCCTGGCTAATCAGCCTCCTCTCCTTTCCGGTAAGCGGCGTGGAAAAGGCGCTTTCTGCTGCGCCGTAAGACTGCGTCATGTCGAACTCCTGAAATGACATACAAGTACGTCGACTCGCTGAGGCGGTTACCGCAAACGGCGGCTTACCTAGCTTGTTCGGGTGTGATTTGCCGTTTCACGATGTTCGTAGATTTCTTCGTTCTCTGCTTTACGAAAAACGTAGATTTGCAGGTGTAAAGCGGATTACGTTCGGGGAATAAGCAACCAAATGTTCCAAATATCCGCAGCTGGCTAGTGAGTAAAACGTAGAGCACAGAAATGTCTCTGGCCCGTTTGAACCAGGCACGGCTTTTCCTCATCTACTTCAGGCAACTTGCGCACTGTCTCTCGTTAGGAAAGGGGTACAAATTTATAGCCCCTACTCTAAATAAACCTAGCCCCCGCATCTCCCAGCCCAGCGCCGTCGGAACCTACTTCCGTTCCTGATAGACTCCCCGCCCTCTGTGCCCCGCTTCGCCATTTGGTACAGATTACTTATTTAAAAAGAACTAAAAACACGGATGTCAGATGCCATGGATAGAGTGCTTGTTGTTGAGGATTACTGGGACCAACCGCGTAAAGGCTTTGCCGAGTATCAAGGGCGCCCGCACTACTTCAGCTGCGGTTTTGACGTAGAGGCGGACGATTACTCGCACGTTCACCACCTAGTACCAGTGGACCAGGCGACGCTTGATCTGACGCTTGAGCGAGAGGCAATTTGGCTTGCATGGGAAAGCGACTTTCGTAACGGCCGCGCGACTGAAGATACACATCCCGGTCAAGGCGGCATCAATGCGCGTTACGACGAACAGAGCCGCAAGCAGGCCGAGGTGTTAGCCGCGCTGCCCCCCGCCAATATTCGTGTCGCCGCTCGCTTTAGCTGGACGCCCGAAGATGCAGTTATTCCATCAAACATAAGGCCCTGGCTGGTTACCTGGACTGAATTGACCGCTGATGACGAAAGAAATTAATTGGGGACAGATTATTTAACTGCTCTAATTTCGAGTCGAATAATAGATCCGCCCCTTATGCCTCTCATAGAAAACCTAAAATACTTAGGTCATGCCTAAACTCATCAAGCTCATCATTAGGAGTTCCTTCAAGCATTTTTTCTAGATTATTCTCTGAAAGCAGGCTGTAAATTCTATTCTTATGATGTTCAGCTTGTGACGGATACCAGCACGACAAAACAAAACTAACAACCTCAAGCATCAAATACTCCAAAGGAGAGTCAAAACTACCTTCTGCTCCTGCATATCCATCATAAACATCAGATGCAATTTGCTCTAATGCCCACCCTTCTTTGCTTTTGTTAGACGGCAACGGCCCATGGTCCCGACAACCATCCCAATAATTCTCTAAAATCCAGCCCTTAATTTGAGAATAGGAGGCTCGATTTTGATTCATATTAATTACCTTTAGGCGGCCGAATAACTACACCACTATTATCCAAGAAATTAACCTGAATATTTGGGTACCTGATTTTAAATTGCTCAACGACCCCTAGGCAACTACTACACGCAACCCGCTCTGTAAATATCGTGACAGAGCCTTTCACTTTAGTGTTGTTGCCAAGCTTTTGGGCAAGGTTTAGAGCTTACGTCATGATATCTACGGACACATTTCCTGCACGAGCGAATTCTATAAAAACAGTACAAACAAGCTCTATATCACGCGTGACCGCCCTAGCAGGATACATCTCACCTAAAATACTGACGAGTTCGTTTTTCGAGTTGAGATCAGTTAAAGTTCTCACGCTATGCTCACCATCTCTATCATATTCGCTAAGCATCAGTAAGAAATTTCCACTCTCAACATACAATACCAACTCATAGGGCTGATCTTCACATTCCAACTGACGCCGCATTGTGATAGCGCCGGAGCGCTCACTGATGGAGCTCAATACATCCCGAATAACAAAATCTTCAGGATCCACGACAACTTCTAGCTGATGGCGACCGCCATTAGAGTCAACAATATAACCTCCAAAAACCATACTCATGGCACTTCCTCAATCGACCGCATTCCCGACACCCAATTATATTTTTTTGGCAATCCCGTTACGTCATCCATCGCTTGAACAGATAAAGATTTCAATCCGGCTTTTTCCGCCGCTGCTGCTATATCACCTTTGCAAAAACCACATACGTCTTTACCTGTAACGCTCATAGCCATATCAGCCCCCTGAGTCTTGCCAGCATTATATGCCTGCTGTATGACTCCAATTTCTGCATGAGCGTCGGCCATATTTCCGTTAGGCAACGGTTTTCCTGTTGCTTCAATCTTGGTCGCTACTCGATCAGCTATCAGGGTTGGCTCATCTGGATTTGCCTGAGCAATTGGGCGAGCTGTTTGGTTTACATCAGTAAATGCTGCATCCCCAATTTCCCCCTTGGCAGTGACAACCGGAGAATTGCTTTTTGCACCACCGCGAACAACATCCGCCCCAACCGCTCTCGGCTCGTTACCCACGTAACGCTGCCAATCCGGATGGTAAGGATCGGCCTTCATCTCGTCTGTAATAGTGGTGAGGCTAGTCGGCTTGGATTCCGCTGTCGCTTTGGCACCACTGACCGAAGCATTTGCAGGAGCTACCGCTTTTACAGCCCCAACAGAAGTTTTAGGTCCGCCCGCGATAATCCCCGTGGCAGCAAACACCCCACCGGGATTTATGCCAAACGGATTAAATCCAGTCTGATCACTGTAGATACCCAACTGAGCCAGATAGTTAGCATCGTTGTTGAGCCACAGCTCTGCGATCTGAGTCAGATGAAGTTGTCCCGCTAGGGTCCAGTCCTGCGCGTTGCTGCGCATGAGGTACTCGTAAGACAGGTCGCTGGCCGTTCCGCCAGGGGTCATCTTTTCCAGCTTTTCGATCAGGTTGTTAAGCGCCAACGATCCTTCATCAATCTCCGCACGGATTTTTGCGCAGTCGTTCGTAGTCGGGCATGCCTTAAGCCTTTCCCGGTTGGCAATATCTCGGCGATCAAACTCTTCCTTGACGGCTTCGCAGCTTTTTTTGTCGCTGCACTCACGCTGAGCCTTCTCTAGGTCATCAACGTCTTTGTGATTTAGGTAGTTGTAGTTGGTCGCATCCTTGGCAATCGTCGCGCCTTGCTGCAAGTTGCCATCAACTGCGGCTGCCGCCGCAATACCGACCAATTGCGACGACATCAACAGCAGGTTCTGATCGTTCTGCACCAAGAAGTCGAGTTGCACGACTAAGGCTTCGTTAGCGCCGGCGGCCAAGGCGCCAGTTTTGAAGTCACCTCCGGCTGCTTTGCTCAACATCCCGCCAACCATGGCATGTAGAGCGATCTTTTGCGGGCTGCCGTCATCCCATTTCTGATCTTTGGCAAAGTCGCCTACTGCGTTAAACGCAGCGGCGTTGAGGGTGCTTAGCAGCGCGGCCTTGAGCGCATCGCCATAGTCAACGTCACGCCCCATCGCTTGGTTCAGCGCTGTGGCAGTGGTGTTTTGCAGTATCTGGTTACCGGCGAATCTTCCCACGCCCTCCAGGGTGGTCAGCTCAATGGTCACTTTGCCTGTAGTGGGATTGGTGTTGGTCTTCAGGAGCTTGTCGTAGATGCCGGTGGTTAAACCGGCTGCAACGCCAGCTACGACGTAGTCTTTAATGCTTTCTTTCGACGTAACGTCTTTAACAACCTGGCCCAGGTTTCCGCGATTGTTAATCAGGCTGACAGCCCCTTTAGTCGCCGCGCTAGTAGCAATTGCGGCCCCCCCTGCTGCGACAATGCCGCCGCCACCTATTGCAGCCATGGCAGCAGGACCAACAAATGCCGCCATCACAATGGCGATGATTAGCTGCGCGCCCGCACCGAGGCCGGAGCTTTGGTACTTGAAGGAGTCGTGAATTTCCTTAACCCGATTCCAATCAACGTCGCCGCGTTGTTCCGCCTCTTTGATCCACGCCAGGCTGGGGTCTGCCGCCACCATGGTGTCGATGGTTTGGCTGACGGTTTGTTTGTTGACGTGCTTGATGTCGATGTTCAGCCCATCGACGGCGCGGATAACCACGTCGCCTTTGGCCACCATTGAGCTCTGGCGCAGGGTTTCGTCGGTGGTGCCTTTGCCTTTGGCGCTGGTCCAGGCCCAGTCGGATTTGCTCCGTTCGTGGCTTTCTTGGTCGAGGTCTTTAACGGCTTCGAAGGTAATGGCGCCGCCGCTGTCGAGGGTGAGGGTGGCGCCGCTTTGTAGGTCGGCTTTTTGGTAGTGCTGGTCGCCTTCGCTGGTTAGGGTGAGGTCGCCGCCGGTTTCGATGGTGGTGCCCACGTTGCGCACGCGGGTGGCTTCGTCTTTGCGGGTTTCCTTGGCACCCCAGCTGCCTTTTTGCTTTTTGTCAGAGAGGCTGTGGTCGCTGTTTTCGGCGCTGAGCAGTGCCAGTTGGTCGCCGGCGTAGAGGTAGGCTTCGTTGGCGGCTTTGAGTTGGCTGGCGCTGATGCTCAGGTTGTTTTCTGCGTTTATTTTCAGGTCAGCGCCAGCCTCGATTACGGCGCTTTGTTGGCGGGTGCTGCTGGTTTGCTCGGTGACTTTTTTGCCCGAGCTTTTGCGGTAGCTGTCGCTGCTGGTTTGGTTAGCGGCAGAGGCGATGGTGAGGTCGTTTTCTGCGGTGAGCTGGATATCGCCTGCGGCTTTTACGGTGCTGGCGACGATGGCCAGATCGCGGCCGGATTCGGCGGTAAGGTTGCCGCCGACCTGCACGGAGGAACCGTGTTGGGTGGTTTGCTCGCGGTTGCTATGGCCTTTGCGGTCGCGGTTAGCGGCGCTGTCGGTTTCGCTTTGGCTGGTGATGAATAGGTCTCGGGTGGCGCTGAGCTTGGTGTCGCCTCCGGCTTTAAGGTTGCTGCCGCTGTTGATCAGGTCTCGACCTGCGGAGAGCGTGAGGGTGTTGGCGGCTTCGATGCCGGCAGCGCTGTCGACGAAATCTTCGCGGCGCTCAAGACCCTCTTTGGCGGACTGGTGGGTGGTGACGCTGCGTTCGTTGGCGATATCGCCGGTCAGGGAAATGGCGCTGACGTCTCTACCGACGATCAAGCCGCCCTGGGTGTTGCGGATGCTGTCGGTGGCCAGCAGGGAGACGGTTTGATCGGCCTGCATTAGGCCGCCGTTTTGGATTTCGCCAGCGCTGACGCGAAGGTTATTAGCCGCTCGCAAGGTGCCGCTATTGTTTAGCCCTTTGCCGGAAATAAGCGTGACGTCTTGGCCTTGAATCAACGCGCCAGTGGGTGCCAGTCGATCCTTGGCGTGGGCCAGATACAGCACCGGCACCAAGACCTTTTGCCCGGCAATTTCTTGCTCCTGCATCCAGACAATGTCGTGGGTGAGCGCAGCAATTTGTTCTGCACTCAAGGCAACGCCAGGCACCAGGTTTAGCGCCTGTTTGCTGGCGATGGCGTTGTCCATCAGGTAACGGAATTGCGCTTTGTCGCTGGTCAGGCCGTCGAGAAAACGTTTGCCGGTGCGGGCGATTACGGCCTGTTGGACGAGGCGTTGTTCGTAGAGGCCGTCACCGAGTCGGCGTTGGGTGAGGTCTTGGTTGTAGCCGATGATTTTCAGTAGGTAGTCGGAGCTGATAAAACCGCGCAGGCTGGCAAAAGCGGGGTTGGTTTCGACTAGGTACGGATGGCTGCCATCGGTGTTGAGCTGGAATAGGCCGTTGTTGCCGGTAGGCAAGTTGAAACCGGGCAGACTGGGTTGCTGAGTAAGGTCGGGAGTCAGTTGCGGGTTATGGCTAACAGCGGTGGCGATCTCCGGACCGGCCAAATCGGTGGTGGCCAAGCTACCGCCCGCGACATAGGCATAGGTAGGGCGAACCACGCTGCTGTCGAAGCTGGTTTTTGTGGCGATATCGACCTTGCCGCCCGCCTGGATAATCGCGCTGTAGGTCTCGCCATCAGCGTTGGTGGCGGTGCTGCTACGAAACTCCGGACGTTCCCATTCCATACGGCCGAGGAAGTCGTTGAGGGCGACAACCAGGCCCAACGAATCCGTTGTTTGCGGCCAGTACAGACCGTTGAAGGCATTGGCAGCAGTGCGCAGTGACTCGGGGTTTCGGGTCCGGGCGCTGGTAAAGACCCGGCTGGTTTCATACTCGCCGGGCTGGATGCCGGTGTTTTGCAGGTCGTCGACCTTGATGCTCAGGTCGCCCGCTGCGCTGATGGAGCTGGCGTGGTTAAGCAGGCTTGCGCCCATCAGGCTAAGGTTGCCGCCTGCGGTGATAAACGCCCCACGACTCGCTTCGGTAACCAGCAAGCGGTCACGTTCTAGGATTTTCCAAACTTGGTTTTCCTTGCCGCCGTCGCAGTCGCCGGCGCCGTAGTCACTGCTGCATGGCAGTTCGGTAATGCGGGCGGCGTACTTTTCCTGGCTGGTATTGAGTACGTCGCGCCTGTTGCTGATGCGCTTGGCTTTAAGCGTTAGATCGCCAGCGCTTTCGATGGAGCCGGAGCGGTTGTCCACCGTATCGCTGGCGGTGACGGTCAGCTTGCCGAGGCTGTAAACGTCGCCGGTTTGGTTGGTAAAGCTGTCGACGCTGAGGGCCATATCCTGGCCGCTAAAAATCAGGCCGCCTTGGTTCAGCAATGTCGATGCATCAATACGAACAGAGCCCGCACCGCCCAACGTTCCGGTGTTGCTCAGCGAACCTGCTTTTATCGAAACATCAGCCGCACTGGTCAGACTCTTGGCAACGGTTACTGCGCCGCTCGAAATCACCTGCACAGCGCCATCGGCATGGGCTTTATCGGTGAACTCAATCTGCTCGGCCCTGGCGCGTAACTGCCCTGCGCTTACCACACGGGCCACGGTTAATTTGCCGTTAGCGTCGATCTGAATATCGTCACCGCTGGCCGCCATATCGCCGGCCAGCTTTACCCCGACCCCGGCCTCGGTGCCGACCAAACGAATTGCGCCGGCATACATGCCGCCGAGCGCGGAACTGTCGATGGACACGCCCGGCCGCGCACGGCCGTCATCAGCTTTGGCAGTGGCCGCCAAGGTCGCCGCATCGACGTCGTTGCGGCCAGTGACGATGTTTAGCTGCCGGGCATAAATCGCCGCATTGAGCTTGGCGCTGCGGGTGATCAGGTCGAACTGGCTGATATTGGCGGCGTTAAGGCCAGCGCCATCAATAACGATCTGCCCGCCGTCAACATCGAACCGCTTGAGCTGGCCGGCCTCGATTACCGGCGTGCCAGTGGTAAGGGAAACGCGCGGCGTATTGATAAACCCGCAGCCATCGCAAGTTATGCCGTGAGGATTGGCGACTACGACGTGGGCGCTCTGCCCAGCGACTTCGGTGTAGCCCTTAAGCTGGCTTGGGTTGCCGCCTGTGACCTCATTGAGGATCAACCCAGCCGCACGGCCACCCAGCCCGCTATTGCCAAGAATCACGCCGCCCAGCTCGGTCTGGTTAAACGCCGCCGTGCCGTTGTTAAGGATCAGGCCCTGCTGGCCAACGTTGTAGTCGGTGAATTTATTGTGGGAAAGGCCGCTGCCATTGGGCGCAGCGATATTTACGATGGGCACGCCATTGGCGGCTTGAGTGATGGACGCGCTGCCGCTATCGACGGCCAAGTCAGCCGCCGTGCTCAGCAGGGGATTAAGGAAAAGAACCCCGATCAGCAGGCGGGCAATCAGGCGGCAAAGCGGGCTACGTACATCCATGTCGGCGTTTTGTCTCGGCAGGCGTTTGGCTGCGAAAACGTTACGACGGTGCGCGTGGCGCTGAATGCCAGCTCAGGCTGGCGGCGCTGTGGGATGACAGGCAATTCACACGCGGTGTTGAACAGGCCTGTAGGAAGCAACTGCCGGGCATTTCAGTTGCGTAATGCAGTGCTGTTTCGAGCGAGCGATTGGGCTGTTTGATAAAGGGAAAGGGGGCCGAATTTATTACCCCTAGCCTAAATAAACCTAGCTCCCAGCATCCCCCGACCCAGCGCCATCGGAACCCACGTCAGTTTCTGATAAATTCGCCGCCCTCAACTTTTTTGTCGCTCATCCGATGCCAAACGAAATGGACGAGCTCTCTGGTAGCCTTGCCCACGATCGCTTCGCTCAAACGGCAACTAACGGCCAATAAGTGCAGGTTGAAATAAGACAAATAGTCTCTGGGACTGGGGAACTGGTAGACACGCAAATACACACCGTCAAAGGGAATTGAAGATGGGTTTTAAGGATGATTTGGTCTATTCATCGGCATTGGTCGCGTTGGTTCTCGCTTACGCATGCAGCACTGGCAACGCGCTTCACTTAGGCTATTGGTATCTCATCGCTTTGCCCGTGGTGATGCTGATTCCGGGCTTGGTTCTACGTGTGCAAGCCATGTATCTAACCGGAACGACGGCCGCGGTCGTTAGTACTCTTGTCGTCTACATGGCATTCGTATCCAGCGCGGGACGCGAGGGCGGCCTCATCGGGCTTGGGCATCTGTTTTCCGTTCCAGGAATGTTCGTCGGCGCAAGTGCATCGGCGTGGTTACTGAGGTTTCGTGTAAATGCGAGCTTGCCGTGGGTCGTTGCGGGCGTTTCGTTTTTGAGCGTCGGCTTTGGTTTCTTGATTGCCCAAACGATTGTTTGCAACACCGTCATGTACTGTGGCGCTCTCTCGTTTGAAATATGGCTGTAAAAGGGGCCAACTTTATTTACCCTGCTCTAAAGCACGCTTGGTCACTCCGACCGGTCATATTGGCAGCCTAAATGTCATGCCCTATTTATGCTCCACCGCTCCACCGGGCAAACACAGCACACTCCACGGACGGAATACCCCTTGAACGACACCCCGTACTCTCTACCAAAAACGGCTGAATCTCTTGAAAAAGGGGATGTTAATAACGTCTCGAAGCTGCCCCTTTGGAAAGCCTTCTGGCTAAGGTTCATTCCGTGCTGCCTTGCTGGCCAAACAATAAGCGTGATGGGGCTATGGTGGCTGCGCGGCCAGCTACGCAGCGACCTGTTCCGCGGAGTGGCCAATCTATGGCCGATTAGCGCGCTGCTCTTGCCCTTGGTAATTGCCGCAGTTCCGCTGATGCTCGCCGCCTTCGTAGGTACAAGAGCCGTGTGGACGGCTACGCCAGCAAAGCGAGTGCCCGCTATGACTTGGGCTGCAAAAACCACTTCGTTGGTGTACTTCGGCTGGACGGCCTTTATTGTGGCCCAAGTTTTTATGCGGGTGTTTCGGCAGGTACTTTAGGGTCGGGAAACGCGGACAGACTTATTTTCCATCTCTAAAAGTGTTTGACCACACCCCGCGACCTGCTGGCATCGGACCGCGCAGAAGTTCCTGATAAACTCCCCGACCACACCCTACCCGCCCAAACCGAACCTTCCCGCCGCTTCTCCGTGGCGCCGATGATGGACCGGACTGATAGCGATATAAAAATCATTAAATTCAAATAGATGTAATATTTTTTCTGTGACTTTAGCAATTTTTAAGCATCACCTGGATGATTGGGTGCATGCAGGTTCCAGGGGCTTTGCAGTACATGACCAGGTGATAGACCTGGCCCGAATGGCGCGTTCATCACTCCTGACTCATGGGCCGACAGCGGTCTTCGGCCCATGAGTCAGTTCATTGCGTTCGCCGTTTGGCGGCACAACATCAACACCAGACAGAATCCTCCCAAAGACATCAAACCCGCACAGAGAAAAATCTGCGCATAACCCAGGCCCGATGCCACCAAGCCCATCATCGGTCCCGCCATGCCGACCGCCACATCAAAAAACAACGACAGCGCGCTAAGCGCCGAGTTGCGATTGGCTTCAGGTGTGCGGGTCAGGGTTTCCACCGCCAGCCCCGGATACACCCACGACACGCCCACGCCCGTGAGCACACCACCGGTAATCGCCAGCCCAGGCGAAGGCGCGAGCCAGATCAGCAACATGCCCAGGCTCTGAATCAGTAAGCAGCCGGCCACCACGTTGTAGCCACGGTAGCGGTGCAAGATGCCCGATGTACTCAACCGCGCGGCGATAAACCCGGCGCCGAAGCCGCTCAAGCAGTAGGCGGCGTGCTGCCAGCCAAGGCTGTCGAAATACAGGGCGATAAAGGCCGTCAGCCCACCGTAGCCCACCGAGCTGCAGACCAGCACCAGACCATTGGGCATCACCGCCACCAACACGCGGTGAAAGGCCAGTCGAACGCCGGCCACCAGGGGCGCCGGGCGTTTGCCAAGGGCGATCAGCAGAAAGGTAAACCCCAGCAGCACCGTGCACAGCCCGATGCTGACAGTGCCAAACCCGTTGCGCAGCACCACGCCCAGGGGCGCACCGACGGCGGTGCCGCCATACGCGGCAATGCCATTCCACGACATCACCTGCGCCGTGCTGGGCGTACCGCAGCGGCCGATGGCCCAGGTGCAGGCCGGCGTGGAGATCATCGCGGTGGATACGCCCAGCACCAGTCGCCCGGCCAGCAGCAACGGCACGCCCAACCACGGCTGGGCATGCAGAACAATTGCCAGCGTGGTAAGGCTGCCGCTGAGCATCAAGCCGATGAAACCGCACAGCACCGAGCGCTTGGCGCCGTAGCGGTCGGCCACGCTTCCGGCCAGTGGCCGGGCCAGCAGCGTGGCGAAGAACTGGATACTGATGACCACTCCGGCGATCACCGACGACAAGCCCAGATCGTTAAGCACGTAGCCGGGCAGCACTGCCAACGGTAAGCCGCTGCAGGCGTAGGAGATAAAGTTGAAGCAGATGATCGACAGAATCAGCAGGTTGGTGCGTACGGCCTCGCTGCTGTTCACCGCGCCGACCTCAGCGGTCACAGGGGCAGCTCAAGGCCCCGTATGACATCCGCGAGCAGCTGCGGGTGCGATACGAACGGCTCGTGCGGCGTGTCGATTTCGAGAACGGTGCTCGCCCCCGCCCGCTCGGCAAACCGGCGTTGCCAGGCGGCAGGCAGAATATTGTCGCGCAGGGTGACGATATAGGTGGCCGGTACCAGCCCCTCATAACCGGTGCGCGTAATGGACTCGGTTGCCACACTTGGCGGCGTGGCGTCCTGGGCCACTTCACTCAACAACCAGCCCAGGGTCTCGGCGCTCAGGTCCTGACCAAACATGGCCACGGCCATTTCCTGCGGTGTGGCTTTGGAAGGGTCTAGCGGCCAGCCGACATGGTCGGGGCTTTCGCCGTGAAGCGTGCTGCCCAGTTGCTCAAGGATGGATTGGCCCTCGCCCGGCAAGGCGCAGGTCAGGTACACCAGGTGGCGATACAACTGCGGCGCGCCAACCGCCATCAGCGGCAACAGCGCACCGGCGATGGAATGGCCGAGCAGTACACCTTGGCGCACACCGAGGTCGCGCAGGTCCTGGTTGAGCTCCGCCACCACATCATTCAGCGACAGCGACGTCACATCGCGGCCGCGCTTGGTGCCGCAGCCGGGCATATCCAGGGTGAGCACCCGGGCGAATTGCGAAGGCTGCTTTTCGAAGGCCGCCAGCAAGGGCGCCCAGCACCACGAACCATGCTGGCCGCCGTGCAACAGAATCAGATCAGTCATGCGCGCAATCCCTGCTCAATTACTGGTTGGTGTAGCAACCCACGGCCACGGCATAGCCATTCACCCGTTGCAGGAAGGTTTTCTTGTATTCGTTCTGGCCAGTAATGGGGTTGCGCCACAGGTAATCGATTTCACCGGTTTCGCCGTCTGCCATCAGCTTGAGAATCTCCTCGCCAATGGGTTTGCCGTCGGTGGAGAGCAGTGCCTTGAAGTCGGTGCCGATCAGACGCGGGAGAAAACCGTGGGCGATAAAGCGCTTGGTTTTCAGGTCGACGACAAAAGCGTACAGGTCGTCCTGATTAAGCTTCTTATCGTGTTTGTTGATGCGCACGAACGTGGTTTTCGGGTCGCTGCGCACGTGCTCGGCAACCGTCTGCAACAGCTGCTTGGCCTGTTCGGGGCTGGAGCGCGGCATGTAGTAGCCAACGGAAATCACCCGCTCGCCGACGCGCTGGTAAAACACCCGTTTGCGTTCGACCTTGGCGTGCTGCCAGTTCCACCAGCGGTATTCGGCGCTGTGCACACTGCCGTCGTCGGGCTGGGAGATGGCCTGTTTGAAGGCGGTTTTCAGGTCGTCGTCCAGAGCATTGACGACCAGCTTGCCGACTAACGAAACCGAGGGACCACCACTGGCAAGCATCACGCCCGAGGTGTCGACCACATAGATATACAGCTCACCATCCACATAGGCACCCTGGCGGCTGAACTCGGCCAGGGCGGCATCACCCTTGGCTTTGTAGTCGGCAACGGCTTTGGCCAGCAAGACGTTGGCGCGTTGGGTGTCGGCGCTGTAGGCATCCGGCGCAGGGGCCGTTTGCGCCGAGCCGCTAAGGGAAATAAAGCACAGGCATAGAACGGCGAAAGCTCGATAAAGGCTCATTGTTGTTATTCCTCTGGTGGTCTTTCTGGTGTCACTCCCTGCGCATACTCCCGCGTGGCTTACAGGGTTCGGCCGATGATTTCTTTCATGATTTCCGAGGTGCCGCCGTAGATCCGCGCCACCCGCGCATCGACCCACGCCCGACTGATTTTGTACTCGCTCATAAAGCCGTAGCCGCCGTGCAGTTGCAGGAATTCATCGAGCAATTTGCCCTGCATTTCCGAACCGAGCAGCTTCGCCATGGCGGCCACATCCGGAGCCAGTTCGCCGCGCATGACCTTGGCCAGGCAGTCGTCGACAAACACCCGCAGCATGGTGAACTGCGCTTTGGCTTCGGCGAGCTTGAAGCGGGTGTTTTGGAAGTCCAGCACCGGCTTGCCAAACACCTTGCGTTCGCGGGTGTAGTCGATGGTTTCGTTCAGCAGGGTTTCGATGGACTGCGCGGCGCGAATGGCGATGATCAACCGCTCCCACGCCAGTTGGTGGGTCAGGTACTTAAAGCCCTGCCCTTCCTCGCCCAGGCGGTTGCTGGCCGGCACGCGCACATCGTCGAAAAACAGCTCGGCGGTGTCTTGGCCCTTCAGGCCGATCTTTTCCAGCAGTCGGCCTTTGGAGAAGCCTTGCCGGTCTTCTTCGATGCAGATCAGGGTGAGTTCTTTGGCCGCCAGGTCGAGCTTGGTGGCGGTGACCATCAGGCCGGCGTTGCCGCCGTTGGTGATAAAGGTTTTTTGCCCGGACACGATGTAGTCATCGCCGTCCTGGCGCGCCAGGGTGCGCATCGAGCGCAGGTCGCTGCCGATGCCGGGTTCACTCATGGCGATCACGCCGATCAACTCGCCGCTGACCATACGCGGTAGCCAACGTTGTTTCTGCTCTTCGCTGCCGTACGCCACGATGTAAGGCGCGACGATTTCAGAATGGGTGGTAAAGCCCACGGCAGTGGCATTGGCCCGCGCCAATTCTTCAATCATCACCGCCGAGTGGCCAAAGTCGCCGCCCGGGCCGCCGTATTCTTCCGGCACGGTGGAACACAGCAGGCCGGTCTCACCGGCTTTCAGCCAGACTTCCTTGGGCACGATGCCGTTCTTTTCCCACTCATGCAGGTACGGCACAATCTCGCGGTCGACAAAGCGGCGCGCCTGCTCACGGAACATATTGTGGTCTTCACGGAAAACGCCACGCATCGTCACTACTCCAAATTTTTATTAGGGCTGCGGCCGTTACTTATCGAGGTAATCGGGCTTACGTTTTTCCACGAAGGCGCTCACGGCTTCGTGGTGGTCCTGCGTGTGGTGGGCCAGCGATTGGTATGCCGCCGACAACTCCAGCAACGAGTCCAGGCGCATATGCTGGCCTTCGCGCAGCAGGCGTTTGCACAGGCGCAACGAGTGGCCGGGATTGCTGGCAATGCGTTCGGCCAGTGAGCGGGCTTCGGACATCAGCGTTTGATGGGTGCACACCTGCTCCACCAAGCCCCAAGCCAAGGCTTTGGCAGCGTCAATGGCGTCGCCGGTAAAGGACATGATGCTGGCTTTGGGAATACCGATAATCCGCGGCAAAAGCCAGGCGCCGCCGTCGCCGGGAACGATGCCCAGGCGCACAAAACTTTCAGCAAATAACGCGGTGGTCGACGCGAGGCGGATGTCACACATGCACGCCAGGTCCAGCCCAGCACCAATGGCCGGGCCGTTTACCGCGGCAATCACTGGAATATCCAGCTCGTAAATGGCCAGCGGAATACGCTGAATACCGTCGCGGTAGGTGTTACGCAACTCGTACGGGTCACCGGCAAAAATGCCAGCGCGCTCGTGCATGTCCTTGACGTTGCCGCCGGCGCAGAACGCGGAGCCATTGCCGGTAAGGATCATCACTCGCGCCGAACGGTCGCGGCGCAGTTCGGCACACAGGTCGACGAACTCCTGAATCTGCTCAGGGGTGGTCAGCGCATTGCGGGTGTCGGGGTGGTCCATGCGCACGGTGACGATGCCGTCCTCGCGCTCAATCTGTAGAAACGGGCTCATGCCGGATTACTCGCAAGGCGGGTTAGAGGTTGTTGGCTATGGCTGGTCAAAAGCGGCCAGTAGGCCTCGCTGCCGGCCTGGCAGATCTGTTCGCCGAGGCGTTGGCTCCATAGGCTGGCCGAGCCGAATTCGCTGCGCCACGCCCAGAGGCGGCGGGTGAGCAAATGCAGCGGGTATTCCTCGGTAAAGCCAATGGCGCCGTGCACCGAATGGGCAATGCCGGCGCCAACACTGGCGGCTTCGCCAGTGCTGACTTTGGCGGCGGCGATGGTCAGCCCGGCCAGGCCGTCTGTGGATTCGGCAAACGCCGCTTCGGCGGCGATACCGGCAGCGGCGGCCTGTTCGGCAAACACCGCCAGTTGCTGTTGAATCGCCTGGAACGAGCCGATGGCCTTGCCGAACTGCTGCCGTTCACGGGCGTAGTTGGCGGTCATATCCAGCAGCGCATGCAGGGCCCCGGCCGTTTGCGCAGCACGCAACATGGCGCCGCCCAGTTCGAGCACGCGGGCGTCCAGTCCAGCGGGCAAGGGAGCCTGGGCCAGTACCTGGGCATCGGTGAAGCTCAAATCATCACGCGGCTCACCTGCGACGTTCAGCGCCAGGGTTACCTCGCTGGCGGTATTACGTTGCAGCAACACCACGCTCGGCGCACCGCTCAAGGTACTGGCGACTGCGACTATGGCATCGACATTGCGGCCCCAAGGCACGGCATGGGCAATACCGCTCACCCGGTCAGCGTCGAGAACCAGCACGGTATTGACCGCCACACTCAGCGATCCCGCCCGGCCCTCAAGCCCGGCCTGGCTCAGCAGCCAGTTACCCAGCAGCGCTTCGCCCAATGGCGCCGGCACCGTAAACCGCCCGGCCGCGCGCACCATGCCGTACATATCGGCCCAACTGGCTTCGGCACCGCCGAGGGCTTCGCTCACGCCGGCGAAAGTAAAGCCGGAGTCATCGATAGCGGCCCATAGCTCGGCTGGCCATTCGCCGCCTTCGCAGCCCAGCACATAGGCTGGGGTGGCCAGGTCGGTGAACAGGCGTTCAATCGTCGCATCAAATAATTCGCGCATTATCGCAACCCCAGCCCACGGGCAATGATGCCCCGCAGAATTTCGCGAGTGCCCCCGCGCAGTGAGAATGACGGCGCCATTTGCGTGAGATAGGCCAGCACGCGCGCATACTCGCTGCCGCCCTCTTGGCGTGGATCGGTTTCTAACAACAGCTGGGCAACTTCGGGCAGTTCCTGTTCAAACACGTTGCCTAGGTCTTTTACACACGACGCCGCCCACGCCGGGTGCTCGCCGGCCGCCAGTTGCGCAGTCACCGACAACGACATGTTGCGCAGCGTCAGCAGCTTGGCCGACAACCGGCCAATCTCGCGGCTTTGCAACGCGTCGGGGGTTTTGCCAACGGCATCGATCAGGGTTTTCAGCAGCGCCATGCAGCTGAGAAACCGCTCCGGGCCGCTGCGCTCGAAGGCGAGTTCGGCAGTCACCTGATCCCAGCCTTTGCCCTCGCTGCCGATCAACGCATCAGCCGGCACCCGCACGTTGTCGAAAAATACTTCATTGAAATGCTCGCCACCGGCCAGGTCGCGGATCGGCCGAATGGTGATGCCCGGCAGGCTGAGGTCGACGATAAACTGCGACATGCCGTCGTGGCGCGCTGCCTGTTTTTCGCCGGTGCGCACCAGGGCAATCATGTAATTGGAATGATGGGCGTTGGTGGTCCAGACCTTTTGGCCATTGAGCACCCAGCTGTCGCCGTCACGCACCGCATTGCTTTTGATAGAAGCCAGGTCAGAACCGGAGTTGGGCTCGCTCATGCCAATGCAGAAGTAACTTTCACCTCGGCAAATCGCTGGCAGGTAATGCTGCTTCTGCGCGTCAGTGCCGAACCGGTTGATCAATGGCCCGCTTTGCCGGTCGGCAATCCAGTGGGCCGACACCGGCGCACCGGCCGCCAACAATTCTTCAATGATCACGTAGCGGGCAAATGGCCCGGCTTCCGCACCGCCGTATGCCTTGGGCAAGGCCATGCCGACCCAGCCCTTGGCACCCAGCTTCTTGCTGAACTCAGCGTCAAACCCCATCCAACTCTGCGCACGCAGGGTTACGGGATAGTCCGCCAGGGTCTTTTGAATAAAGGCGCGTACCTCGGCACGAAGCGCTTCGGCTTCGGCAGGCAGACGACTGTAAGTAAATTGACTGATGGCCATATGCGCTCTCGGGCGGTGAACACAGGCGCAATCGCCCCGGACGGAGCGACCACAGGACCGACGTCTGCGCCTGATCCACGATCAGGCGCAGCTTCTGCTTACAACGCGGTTTGCGCGTCAGCGTCGGCGAACATCCGGTTGATATCGCCGGAGGTCACAGGCTTGTCGTCATGCCGGCCGTGGTCGGCGCCACCCAAGCCCAGGGCCGGTTCGGTGCTGACGTGGCGAGCCTGGGCGCGCAATGCACCAACGGTGCAGTTTTCGCGGCCATGGATGGCGAACGGGTCGAACGAGAACTCGCGCATGGCGTTCAGGTGAGTGACCTTGTCGATCATCGCTTTGTCCATGTGCTGCAAGCCTTCCCAGGCGGTTTCTGGCGAGTTCGGCCAGGTGCAGTCGGAGTGCGGGTAATCGCTTTCCCAAGTAACCATGTCGGTGTTCAGGTACTTGAGGTTCTGCAGGCCGAAGTTGTCTTCGATAAAGCAGGTGATGAAGTGCTTGTTGAAGATGTCGCTCGGCATCTGCCCGCCAAAGTTGGAGTTGGTCCAGGCGTTATGGTGACGGTGGGTAAAGTCTGCACGTTCAAGCAGATACGGAATCCAGCCAATACCGCCTTCGGACAGCGCCATGCGCAGGTCCGGGAATTTCTTCCACATCGGCGCCCAGATCCAGTCCGCCGCCGAGTTGGCGATGGAGATCGGCATCGAGGTGATCCAGGCATCGATAGGAGACTCGTCGGATGCGTGGCTGGCTTTGACGCCCGTACCGATATGGCAGCAGATGACCACTTTGTTATCGCTGCAGGCTTTCCACAGCGGGTCCCAGTAATCGCTGTGGATCGACGGGTAACCGTGGATAGACGGGTTGTCCGAGAGCGACAGCGCGTGCACGCCCTGCTTGGCCAAGCGTTCCACTTCGGCAGCGGCAGCTTTCATATCCCACCACGGCACGATCATCAGCGGAATAAAACGGCCCGGTGCGGCGTTGCACCAGTCGTGCAGGTGCCAGTCGTTGTAGGCCTGGATAGCGGCCAAGGACACTTCGCGATCGGCGTGCATCTGGAAGCGTTGCCCGGCAAAGCCTGGGAAGGTTGGAAAACACAGCGAGCCGAGCACACCGTTGGCGTTCATGTCATCGACACGGTCCTTGATGTTCCAGGTGCCACGACGCATTTGCTCGTAGCCCAGCGGCTCCATGCCGTATTCCTCTTTCGGCCGGCCGACTACCGAGTTCAGACCCATATAGCCAGTGGCTTGCTCTTCAAACACCCACACATCACGGTCGCCCTTTTTCACCACATGCGGCTCACGCCCCTTGAAACGGGCTGGCATGTGACGAGCAAAGGCATTTGGCGGCTCGATCGCGTGGTCATCGACGCTGACGAGAATCAGATCTTCAACTTTCATTGTTTTCCCCTTCGCATTCGGGCTTGTTGTTGTGCCTGAATCATAGTGCACGTTACGCGCTAATTAAACACATATTTTGAATGTGTTCATATTAATTCGTATAAGCGACAAAAATCCGTAGGGTGTGCTGTGCGCACCATTGCGATATCGAGGAGATCGCTTGGTGCCCGCAGCACACCCTACGGGTCAGCGTTGCCTACTCAATCCCAGAGAACATGCAGGTAATGCGGCCCGCGCAGCTGCGCACCGACGATCTCCGGCGCCGGTTTGCTCGGGTCGAGACGGATATTGGGCAGCAGGTCGAGGATGGCGTTGAGCGCGCAGTTGATTTCGGTTTTGGCCACAAACTGACCGATGCACATATGCGGACCAAAGCCGAAACCAAAGGAAGGTTTGGCCTTGCGGTCAATGTCAAACTTATCGGCATTTTCGAAGGCTTCTTCGTCGCGGTTGGCTGAGGTGACGATGCATTGCACCATCGCTCCCGACGGAATTTGCACACCGCGAATCTCCAAATCCTTAGCCGCCTGGCGCACTTTGAAGGTGGCAACGGGTTCGAAGCGCACCGCTTCGTCAATGGCCTTGTTGACCAGGCTGCGGTCGTTGCGTACACGCTCCAGGGTTTCGGGGTGTTCCAGTAGCAACGACATCAAAGTGCCGAACGTACGGGTGGTGGTTTCGCTGGCGGCCGGCAACAAAGAGCGCACAAAGGTGGCGATTTCGTGGTCGTCCAGGGAGCGCCCTTCGTACTCCACGCGGATCAAGCGGCTGATCAGGTCGTCACCGGTGCCGCCTTCGGCGCGGCGCTCGGCGACCGCGTCTTTAACCACGTCATACAGCGCCTTCGCGGCCTGCATGGCGGCGCCACGGGCGGCGGCAGCTTTTTCCGGATCGACCTGCGGGCCCGCTAGAATCGCCAGGGCCCAGGCGGCGTACTGCTCGATTTTCTCAGGACGGTCTTCGGGAAAACCGATCAGCGAGTAGATCACCCGAATCGGGAAGTACAGCGCGAAGTCCATCAAGTCGCCGCCTTTGTTCGGCACCATGGGCTTGATGTATTCCTCGCGAATCACGCGGTCAATGCGGGTTTCTTTCCAGCGATTGACCGTCTCCGGCATAAACACCGGTTGCAGCAAGTTGCGGATGTTCTTGTGCGCATCACCGTCCATGGCGGTAAGGATCAGACCATCAAAAAACGCGCCTAGGCCTTCGGCGATAAAGCCGCTGGTAAACGTCGTGGCGTCACGCATCACTTTCATCACGTCGTCGTACTTAAACAAGGTGAAGGTGGGGCGATTGGCGTCCAAGCCCGCAATGGACGGCACGCCCAGGCGGTTCATAAAGTTGTCTGCCAGCACAGGCGAATTGGCACGCATGTCACGGTAAGTGGCGTGCAGGTCGATATCGCTGGTGCCCTTGTAGTTGCTGGCCACATCGGTGAATGTTTTGACCAGATCGCTCTGTGCTGCTATAGACATGATCGTCTCCGTTATTTTTGTCTTTATTTATGGGATAGGCGCTCGGGCCGTGACCAATACTAGGCTTATGGCGATAGTTATTGGACGTTTTTACACAATTTGATTAACTGTCGTCGATCCTGTAGGAGCCAGCTTGCTGGCGAACCCTTGCAAACGCTGTGTTTCCAGGATTTTCCAGCAAGCTGGCTCGTACAAAACGGCTAATAGGCCTGCTGCACAAACGTCATCCGCCCACCCGCCAGCATCAACGCGCAAAACATTCCTAGCTCCACCACCTGCTCAGTGCTGAAGAACTCATCCAACCGGGCAAAGTGCTCGTCGCCAATGGCCATGTAATCGCTGGCAAACAACTCGGCATACGCCAACGCCGCCTGCTCGGTGGGTGTGAAATGCTCGCTGGCGCTACTCAAGCAGGCGATGTCCTGCTCAGTGACGGTGTCGGACTTGCGCGCCAACTGGCACGCCTGGCAGGTGGTGATGCTGGCGATCTTCAGGCGCACCAATTCGCGCAAGCGCTCGTCCAGCACACTGTCGCTGTGCAGGCTGTCCATCAACGCCAACCACGCCAGCGCCGCTTTGGGCCGATGGGCCCACACCTGCACGGGCGTGGCGGAGCTGAGCATGCGGTTCTGTTGGCCGCGGGCGACGGCGTCCTGCAACGCCGCCGGCATGGCGGCCAGCGGTACCAACGGCAGGCGCGGCACCTTAGTCGAGCCGTTCGATAATGGTGGCCGTGCCCATGCCGCCGGCGCAGCAGATGGCTTGCAGGCCATATCGTCCACCGGTGCGTTCCAGCTCATTGAGCAAGGTGGTCATCAACCGCGCACCACTGGCGCCCAGCGGGTGGCCAAGGGCAATGGCGCCACCGTTCACGTTCAGCTTGCTGTGCGGTGCGCCGGTTTCCAGCATCCAGGCCAGAGGCACCGAGGCGAAGGCTTCGTTAACCTCGAACAGGTCGATGTCGTTGATGCGCAGTCCCGCCTTGCCCAGCACTTTATGCGTCGCGGCGATGGGGCCGGTGAGCATCAAGGTGGGGTCGGAGCCGACTGTGGTGAACGCACGGATACGCGCCCGGGGTTTAAGCCCGAGCTTTTTCGCGGTCTCTGCGCTCATCAGCAGCAAGGCCGCCGCACCGTCGGAAATCTGCGAGGAGTTACCGGCGGTAATCCGGCCGGTCTCCGGGCGGAAACTGGTCTTTAGCGTGGAGAGTTTTTCCCGCGTGGTGTCGCGGCGAATGGTTTCGTCGCGGCTCAGAATAGCGGCAGGTTCGGTCAACGCTTTTTCACGCAGTTCCTCTACCGGCACCGGGACGATCTCGTTATCGAAATACCCAGCATCGGACGCCGCAGCGGCGCGCTGATGGCTGGAAAAGGCAAAGTCATCCAACTGGTCGCGGCTGAGCTTCCATTTATCGACAATGCGCTCGGCCGCCTCGCCTTGGCTGGTCAGCTCATACCGCTCGCTGGCCATCCAGCCAAAGGCCTCACCATGAATTTCACGGTTACTGCCCATCGGCACGCGACTCATGTTTTCTGCCCCACCGGCCACCACGATATCCGCCCCGCCACTGGCAATCGCACCAGCGGCCAGGTGCACGGCCACCTCCCCCGAGCCGCATTTGCGGTCGATGGTCAGCCCGGGAATGGTCACCGGCCAACCCGCACCTAGTAACGCGGTGCGGGCGATATTGGCCGACTGCTCACCGATCTGCGTGACGTTGCCGAAGATCACGTCATCGATCAGCGACGGTGACACATCCACACGCTCTAGCAGGCGGCTGATAACCAGCGCGCCCAAGTGGTCAGCCCGAACACCAGCCAGGCTGCCGCGGAATTTACCAATGGGCGTACGAACCGCATCAACGATGACGATCTCTTTCATAGCGCACTCGCTTTTAGGCCTGAGCCAGGAACCTGTTTGCCATCTTCATAGCGGTACACGCCCTGCCCGGTTTTGCGGCCAAACCGCCCCGCCGCGACCATTTTGATAATCAGCGGGCACGGGCGGAATTTCTCGCCCAAGGTGGAGTGCAGGTAACGCAGTACCGACAAGCGCGTGTCCCATCCGGTGAGGTCGCCCAGTTCCAGCGGCCCCATCGGATGGTTGAAGCCCAGGCGCAACGCGGTGTCGATGTCTTCGGCGGTGGCCGTGCCTTCTTGCAGCATCCACATCGCTTCGTTGCCGAGCAGCGCGGACATACGACTGGTGGTCAAGCCGGGAGACTCATTGACTACGATGGAGGTCTTGCCGATTTGCTCGCAATAGGTACGGGTGCGGGCGACCACTTCATCGGTAGTTGCCAAGCCGCGAACCAGCTCGACCAACTTCATTTTGTGCACAGGGTTAAAGAAGTGCATGCCGACTACGCGGTCGGCGCAGTCCACCGATGCTGCAATTTCAGTCACGCTCAGGGCCGAGGTGTTGGTGGCGATAATCGCGTCCGCCGCCAGCAAAGGCGCGGCTTGGCTGATCACCGCTTTTTTAACGGCAAGCTGCTCGGAGACGGTTTCCACCAACAAATTAGCGCCCGCAGCGGCTTCGCTGAGGTCACCGGTGGTGTGCAGATTGGCCAAGGATTCTTTGGCCTTGTCTTCGCTGACTTTGCCCAAGCGCACGCCGTCGCCCAGAATCTTTTCGATGCTGGCTTTGGCTTGGCTGAGTGAGGCTGCATTGGTGTCCACCAGCACGGTGGTAAACCCCGAGCTGGCGAACGCGTGGGCAATGCCGGTGCCCATCAAACCGGCGCCGACCACGACTACTTTTTCTTTTTGGTTATTCATCGTTTGCTCTCGTTAGCCACGGTTCTTTTCGCTGACCACATTGCGCAAGGTGCCGATACCTTCAACACTGGCTTCGACCACATCGCCCTCTTTCAAATACAGCCCGGTGCCCATGCCGACGCCGGCGGGTGAGCCGGTGAACAGCACATCGCCGCAGGCAAAACTGGACCGCTGCTGCACAAAACTGATGAGTTGGCCGACGTCCCAGGTCATTTCGGCAGTGTTGCCGTCCTGCCTGGTTTCGCCGTTCACTTTCAACGTCAGGCGCAGCTTGGGCGAGCCCTCGGGAAACTCGTCCTTGGTGACAATCCAGGGGCCCAGGCCCGTGGTCCGGTCTTGGCTTTTCGCGGCGAAGAGGTCCATACCGATACCCGGCGGACCGCCACGCTGTAAATCGCGGGAGCTGACGTCGTTCCCCACGGTGTAACCGAGCACGCTGGCCAGCGGGTTATCCAGGTCGATCTCGTTACTACCAATCACCGCCACCAGCTCCACTTCGTGATCCAGCTCTTCGGTGAGTGGCGGAAAACGGATCGGGTCGTGGGCGCCGATCAGCGCGCCGTAGGCCTTGAGAAACGCGACTGGCTGGGCCGGTGCGCTCAAGCCGAATTCCACCAGGTGTTTGGCGTAGTTAGCACCGGCCACCACCACGCGATTTACCCGCTCAATAGGCGGCAGCAGGCGCACTTTCGACAGTGGCAATGCCGGCCCGGAAAAGCGCAGCGAGCTAATGCCACGACCTGCCGCAACGGCCGGGGCCCAATCTTCAAAGTCGCCGGCAATCGGCGTCACTTGATCCTGAGCGACATCAACCACAGCCCAAAAAGCACCAGTAGAAAAATACTCACAACGCGCCAGCTTCATCAGGCACCTACCTGGCCCAATTTGGCCGGATCCAGGTGCAGCAGCCGGCAGGCGTTTTCGTAGCGGATTTTGTTCAGGTCCGCGTCGGACAGTTTCAAGCCATGGGTTAGATCGTGACGCACGGCATCGCTGCCGCCGAAGTTGCTGCCGTAGAGCACGTGGTCCACGCCAATGATGTCGACCAGCGCTTGGCGCATGGGCACTTCGTGCAGCTCAACGTCAAAGTAGAAGTTCTTCATGTAGTCGAGGAAAGGACGTTTGTTGTACTTCACGTCCAGGTTTTCGTTGGTTTTCGCCAGGCGGCCCAACTGGTACGGCACGTAGCCGCCGCCGTGGGTGATGTACACCTTGAGGTCCGGGAAGCGATCGAGCACGCCGCCGCAGATCAGGTTCCAGAAGCACCGGCTTTCGTCGTACTGCATGCCAACGATGGCGGTGGTTTCGTAACGGTCGGTGTTGGCGTCTTTACCCCAGGTAACCGACTGGTTGTAGCCGTGCACGAAGATGGGCAAGTCGAGGTCGCAAAGCGTGCGCCACACCACATCCAGTTCCGGCGAGTCGTATTCCAGCCCGCCGAAGTTGGCGCCACCGGCCACCAGGCCTTTCGCGCCGAGTTCAGTGCACGCGTAGCGCAATTCAGCAGCAGCCGCTTCCGGTACGTTCAGCGGCGCGTGAGCCCAATACATCAGGCGGTCCGGCGCAGCAGAGCAGTACTCGGCGAGGGTTTCGTTCACCTTGCGGGCAAATGGAACGGCGAATTCGGCTTCGGTCCAGTACATGTAGCAGTGCGACGGCACCGAGACCACTTGCAGGTTTTGCCCGGCGGCGTTCATGCCGGCCAGGCGCACTTTCGGGTCAGCCCAGCGAGCGAAATATTCTTCCAGTTTCGGACCATTGCCCGAACGCACAGCCGCCTTACGCTCCGGCGACCCCAAGCCAAGAATCCACTCGCCTACACGCAGCTTGATATCGCCGTCGGGGTGTTGCTCAAAGAACGGGCCCCAGTGTGGGTGCTGGTTGTAATAGCCCGGATGGGGAGCATGTGCGTGGAGATCGATAAGCATGGCTAGGCACCTCAAGGTTGGTACTTTTTTGTTGGTTGTTAGCGCGGCGCTTTTACGTGGTCAGCCACGAAAAGGAATGCCGAAAGGCTCGCTGCTGAGGCCAGAGCTTAAATTTAAACTGAGCAGAAATCAAAAATCTGTTCATATTATTTTCAGTCGGCGCGTAGAAGCCCGTGCCAGAGCCTTCTAGAGGTGTCGACTGGGTGTCAGTTTTACCGGCGAGTGCCGCGAATGGAGGGGGACGAACGGAATGGGGTTACAGGAAAATGCAGCAGGCAGAAACGCAAAGCCCCCGAGATACGGGGGCTTTGGCGGTGTTGCGCGGTGTAAAACGCGATTAGCGGCGGGTGCACGAAGTCGAACCCATGATCAACGCGCCGATCAGTTTTTTTACACGCACCGGGAATAAGCGACGGCCGGCGGCCTCGGGCACGAGGATTTCGCTCAAGACATAACGAATGATCATCTCGCAGATCAGTTCACGGTCCAGACGCACGCCCAGGCGGTCGTCCCAATCATCGAACACGATGCCCAGGCCATCCTGAAAGCGCACGATCGAGTCGTGGAAAATGCGGCGGAAGAAGCCCAGCGCATAGTCCGGCGCCACCACCAACAGCCGGCGAGCACGGCTCTGCTCCAGGTAGTTGTCGAGGTAGGCAAACAACGCATTCAGGCGCGCTTCGGGGTCACTGATATGGCCCAGTTCCTGGGACAGCGAGGTGTGGAAACTCTCGCGTTTGTGCCGGGAAAAGGTGTCCAACAAGTCTTCCTGTGACGAGAAATAGCGGTAGAACGTGCCGCGCGACACACCTGCTACCTGGCACACATCGAGAATCGAAATGCGGTCCGCGCCAGACATCAGCACCACTTCTTCAGTGGCCTTGAGGATATTGGCGATGGTCTCTTCGGAGCGCCGATTGGGCTTAACTTTGACACCCGCCGCACTGTTTCTGGCCGCCGGTTTTACCGTGCGCAGCGAAGCATCTGGCGAAGCAGTTTTCTTTGTTTTAGGGGCTGGCGAGGCTGTTTCGGCTTTCGTGGCTGCGCGTTTTGGCATGAAAGGTTGGGCTCGTGGAGGCTAAAGATGCGAAACATTAGCACAAGAGCTGTGCATAAATAACACTATATGTTCAACTCTTTGCTAAAGACATTTCCGAAGTTTGTATTTAGAATCCGGTTCTCTCTTCAAAATAAAAGCAGGCAGATCAGTCGTTGAGGCTGCCTAAACGGAGAAAACTCATGGGCAGCACTGGAAATCCAGACACGTGGGCAGTGGGAGAACGAGACACTGTCATTGCAGCACTAGATCGTGCGGTGGCGCGACATCCAGACAAAGTATTGCTGGATTTCAGCGGAGAGTTATACACATACGCCGAGGTTGACTCACTATCGACCAAAATGGCCAACGCACTGTCTAGCCTTGGGGTAAAGCCCGGCGAAACCGTATTGACCATGCTCGATAACAACATCGATGCGGTCACCACCTGGCTGGCCATCAACAAGCTGTGTGCCGTCAGCGTACCGATCAACACCGCTTTGAAAGGCGAATTCCTGCGCCATCAGATTGCCGATACCGGCACCTCGGTGGTGATTTGCGAAGCGGCGTACCTGGCACGCATCACGCCATTGGCAGAACAACTGCACGACGTGCACCACATTCTGCATCGCGGCACCCCGGAGCAGATTCCCGACTGCAGCATTCGCATCGCCCCGCTGGACGAATTCCGCGGCAGCGATGCCACGCCGCTGGCAACCAAACCGCAACCTTCGGACCTTGCCTGCCTTATCTATACGTCGGGCACCACAGGGCCGTCGAAGGGCTGCATGATCAGCTACAACTTCATGTGCAACCTGGCGCGCTTGCAATTGCGCGCAGGCCCCGCCGGCCCGGACGATGTCACCATCACCCCGCTGCCGCTGTTCCATATGAACGCCCTGTGCGTGTCGATCATCGCCAGCATTCTGGTAGGCGCACGTGCCGCCATTCTGCCGCGCTTTTCGGTCTCGAACTTCTGGCAGGAAGTGGAACGCTCCGGCGCCACCATCGCCTCTATTCTGGGTGGCATGGGCGGCCTGCTGGCCCAGGCTCCAGACAACGACGCGATGTTGCGTTGCGTCGGCCAAATCCACACCGCGCGCGGCAACCCCTACACCGAAGAAACCAAAAAAATCTGGCGTGAGCGCTTTGGCACCAAGCTGGTGGGTGGCAATGGTTACGGCCTTACCGAAGCCTGCGTGATCACCTCGCTGGCCGCCGGCGAATATGCCGCGCCCGGCTCCTCCGGCAAACGCATTCCCGACTTCGATGTACGCATCGTCGACGACCTCGACCAGGAAGTGCCCCCCGGCACACCAGGCGAAATCGTCGTGCGCCCGTTGCGCCCGGACATCATGTTCCAGGGCTACTGGCGTCGTCCGGAAGACACGCAAAAACTGATGCGCAATATGTGGTTCCACAGCGGCGACATTGGTCGGTTCGACGACGACGGCTTCTTCTACTTCGTCGACCGCAAAAAGGACTACCTGCGTCGGCGCGGGGAAAACATCTCCAGCTTCGAGATGGAAGCGGCGTTTGCCGTACACCCAGCGCTGGCCGAAGTGGCCGTGCATGCGGTGCCCTCCGATAAGGGCGAAGACGATGTGAAAGTCACGGCGATTTTGCATGAAGGCGCGACGTTGCAGCCTGAAGAGCTGTTCCACTGGGCGACCGATTCGGTGCCCTACTACGCCCTGCCGCGGTATATCGAATTCCGTACCAGCCTGCCGAAAAACCCGCAGGGGCGGGTGTTGAAGTATCAGCTGCGTGATGAAGGGAAGACGGCGGGGACGTGGGACTTAGAGACTACGAATATCACCGTGTCGAAAAAATAAACGGTTTGCCCCATACACCGTCATTCCCGCGAAGGCGGGAATCCAGTTTCTTTCAGGAAACGGCGCTTGCCGCTAAATTCTAGTCCCCGCCTTCGCGGGGACGACGGTGCGGTCATCAAGACCGAGCATATGATCGTAGAGCGTACGCAATAAAAAACGCGGCCATCTGACCGCGTTTTTTTATGCCTGACGCAACTCAATACTCGCGAAACGCCACGCCTTTGGGGCGAGAGTTGTAACCCGGCAAATGCAACCCACCATCCACATGAATGGTCTCGCCAGTGATATAGCGCGACATCTCGGACGCCAGAAACACCACCACAGGGCCAATATCCGTTTCCGGATCACCCGAGCGGCCCAACGGGCGCATCGACGCGGACATTTCCGCGAACCCGGGCGTCTCCGCCGCCAGCTTGTGAAAGGTCGCGCCCATCGCCGTTGGGGCGATGGCGTTGGTGCGGATATTGAACCGGCCCCACTCGGACGCCGCGCTGCGGGTCAGGCCAACGATGGCCGACTTGGCGGTGTTGTAGTCGCCGTGCAGCCAAGCGCCGATCTCGATATCGATCGAGTAGAAGTTGATGATCTTGCCGCCGCCTCGCGCTTTCATATGTGGCAGTGCAGCTTTCATCGCCCACCAGGCCGCCCATACGGTCGAGTTGAGGGTTTGCTCGAGCATGGCATCGGTTTTTTCTTCGAGGAGCACGTTGGGCGTGGGCGCGAAGGCGTTATTGACCAGAATATCCAGGCCGCCGAACTCATCCACCGCCAACTGCACGGCCGCTTCGATATCGGCTTTCTTGCACACGTCGGTCTTGATAAACACCGCTTTGCCGCCCAGCGCTTTGAGCTCTGCTACGACAGCTTCGCCACTGGCCGCGTCCAACTCGGCAACCACCACAGCGGCGCCTTCTTTGGCGAAATTCAGCGCGATGCCGCGCCCAATGCCGCCGCCCGCACCGGTAATGACCGCCACCTGTTCATTGAGCAGAGCCATAGCCCCTCCTTTTCTTGTTTTTTGATGAACATAATTGGTTATAGTGTTCAAATATAACCGATTTCGCCCGCATGAACAGCAGTAGAACAAGGATATTGAGCATGGCCGGTTTTCGTCGTCGCGTAGACATCATCGCCAACTACACCGAGCACGGTGGCGAGGTGCGCGCCGCCCTGGAAGACGACTTCCATCACTTCCGCGTCTGGGTGCGCCATGAGGCTGGGAGCGTCACGGCTATCGGCGGCGAAGCGCTGCGCTTCCCCTACTCCGCGTGCCCGCAAGCCACCGCGCAATTACAGCAGTTGCTGGGAATGCCGTTGAGCAAGGTCGCCCACTCAGTAACCCGGCAAACCGATGCCAACCACCAGTGCACGCACCTGCTGGACCTGGCGGGGTTGGCGATTGCGGCTGCAGCACGGGGTAGCGAAAAGCGCCGCTACGACATCTTTGTGGGCGAGCGGGTAAACCAGCGCACCCGCGCGACCCTGGTGCGCGACGGCAATGAAGACCTGACGTGGGATATCGACGGCACGCATATCGAGGGGCCGTATGCGTACGCCGGAGTGAACCTGCGCGAAGGTATGGCGAAGTGGGCGTTGAGCAATCTGTCAGAAGACGTGGCCGAGGCGGCGCTTTTGCTGCGGCGCTGCACGCTGATCTCGATGGGGCGCGCGTACAACCTGGACGCGCAGGTGCATGCAGTGAATACCGGGCATTGCTATACGCAGCAGCCGGAACGGGCGGAGCAGGCGTTGCGGATGAAAGGGTCGACGTTGGATTTCAGTAATGAAGGGCAGCGGTTGTGTGCCACCGATAACGCGTGGCTGCAGGAAGTGTTCACGCCAACGCCGTCAGCGTAGGGTGTGCTTCGCGCACCAAGGGCCATATGCGTCTGCCCGTTGGTGCGCGGAGCACACCCTACGAAGAGCGACGGCGTCGTTTACAGGAACACCGCCAAGTTCGGCGTACCCAACACGGCTTGATCGAGGATCACCTCACGCCGTGCCAGCTTCAACCCATTTTCGCCACGGCGCAGCACATCACGGCGTTCACCACTGATGATGTCGACGTGGTGGTCCTTGAAGCGACTACGGGTGAGCAGCAGGTAGCTGGTTACCACCCACTCATCTGCCTTGGCGGTCTCTTCAACAAAGATGTTGGTGACCAAACGACGGGTACGCGAGGGTGGGTCTTCGGCCCAGGCGCTCTTGCCGGACAGGCGCAAGATGCGGCCCAAGATCGAGCGGTAGTCATCGTGGTAATGCTGGGTGGTGCGCACGATGGTGGTTTTCAGCTCGGAGGCGGTGCGCGTCTGGCGCAGCGGTACGGTGTAGATCAGATCGGTATCCAGCAGCTCTGACCATTCTTTAAGGCGAATCTGGTCGAGCAGCGTGGCTTCCTCATACAGAAACGTGACCACGTGGTTGTACAGCGGCGAGCCCACTGGCACGCGCTTGGTACCGACGGGGGAACCCGGCTGGATATCTTCCACGCCGCGTTGTTGAACCTCAGTCATGGGTTACTCCTACTTTTTATTCTTGTACGAGTGAATGCAGGTGAACGGGCGGCCTGTTACGGCCGCCGGCTTTCACGGAATCAGGACTCTTTTTCTTCGTCCGATGCCGTCATCAGTTCATGCCAGTACAGCCACCAGTGCCACTGGGTGTCGTCTTTGGTAAAGCCTTCGTTGACGATACCCGGGCCAGGCCAGCCTTCCGGAGCGCCGGTTTCAAAACACGCCTGATACTTGAGCGTGCTCTTGCGGCCCATGGCACCTTTGGCGGCGAGGGTCATGTGCGGCCAAGTGTCGGAGTCGTCCTGCTCAACCATGCCGGAGGTGCCAAACAACTGGATGGTCTGTTTGAGCATCTTGTCGCGCAACTCTGGCGGCGCGTCTTTCTCGGCGAAGATCCAGTTCACGAACTCGAGCTTGTCCGGGCCTTGCGGCACATAGGCGTGCAGGGTCATGGAACCGACCACGGTGCCGTCTGGCTGCGGAATGTAAACAAAGCCGAAAAGAATGTTCGGGAACATCCCGCCCACTTGCGGCGGCATGCTGGTGAGCACCTGCAGTTGGTCGTCGCTGAGGTTGTTCGCCAGTTGCTCAACCATGTCGCGGGTCATGCCGGCCGGCGGCAACGCTTCGAGCTTTTGCTGCACGGTCAGTTCGGCCGGGTCCAGGCCGGTCAGGCGTTTGATCTTGCGCGCCAGGTCGATGCAACGCAGAGCATGGCCGTGCGGCGAGCTGATTTCCACGCCGTACATTTCCGGGCTCAGATCAGCCGTTGTTTCGCCCTCGCCTTTCTTGGCGTAGTTACCCACTTCACCCAACCAGCGGTGCAGGGTCAGGGTGTGGAAGCCGTCGGCTGCCGATTGTTCGCCAGCGGTTTTCCAGTTTGCATTGACGATAAAGCGCTGCGGCGGGCCGAGTACTTCCATGCCTTTGTCAGAGCGGCAGAACAGCATGTCGTAATACCACTTGGCGTCGCCGAGGAACTCGTCAAAGGACGGCCCGTCGATGTTCCAGGTTGCGAACACCAGGCCGCCGTATAGCTGAACGCGAGCTTTCTTAAGGCCCAGTTCTTCTTTAGGCAGCATCTTGCCGTGCATGCACTCGCGCTCCACCGGCGAACCAATAAAGTCGCCGTTCGGGCGGAAGGCCCAACCGTGGTAGATGCATTTGTGAATTTGCGTGTTGCCGCAGTCAGCAGTGCTGATGCGCATGCCGCGGTGCGGGCACACGTTAAGGGTGACGAACACCTCACCCTGTTTGCCACGGGCCACGATGACGGAATCGGAACCCAAGTCACGGACCATAAAGTCGCCGGAGTTAGGAATCTCCGACTCATGGCCTAGGAGTACCCAGATTTTGCCGAAGATCTTTTCCATCTCCAGCTCGTAAATTTCGCGGTCAGACAACACGCGCATCTGCACTTCGCGGCTAGATGGGTAAATCAGGTCAGCGACCTTGGTGCCATCGGACAATACGGGGCTTGTTCTTGTTAGCATGATTGCCTCCTACTCAGGGCGTCACGGCGGTAAGCCGCGATGCAATATAAGACACTTTTTTAGTTTCTGTACATAGAATTCACTCATGAGTTGTAAGTGAATTCGTCCGCCTTATGCCGTTTGTTCTGCTTTGCTTGCCGCCTTAGTGCCGGCTTGCGTACGCAGCACGCCAATGCCTTCAATCTCCAGCTCCACCACATCGCCAGGCTTGAGGTAGCGCAGCTGCTCCAGGCCGCAGCCGTTGCCCACCGTGCCGGAACCGAGGAACTCGCCGGGGTACAGGGTTTCCGAGCGCGACACATGGGCGATGACGTCTTCGAAGGTCCAGCGCATATCGCGGGTGTTGCCACGCCCCCACTCCTCACCGTTTACCCGCGCGATCATATTCAAGTCGTAGGGGTCGCCCAGCTCGTCGGCCGTCACCAGGCACGGGCCCATGATGTTGGCGGTATCGAAGTCTTTGCTTTTCGCCGGGCCAAGCATGCCGGGCATCTCCAGCGCCTGGGCGTCGCGGGCGCTCATGTCGTTGAAGATGGTGTAGCCGACGATGTGCTGACGGGCCGCCTCGCGGCTGATGTCTTTGCCGCGCTTGCCGATGTAGCAGCCGAACTCCAGCTCGAAATCCATCGCTCGGCTAAAGCTCGGCCAAAGGAATTCGTCGTCGTTGCCGATCACGGCAAAGCGGTTGCCTTTGTAATAGATGGGTTGCTTATTGAAGGTCTCGATCACCCGGTCATCGGCACGGGTGTTCATGGCTTTCAACGTGGCTTCCGGGTCTTCGGTGCGCAAGGCGCGGGCGCGACGGGCAGCGGCAAAGCTCTGCTTCAGGTGCAGCTCAAAGCAGGAGCAGTCACGCATTTGTGGTGGCGGCTGAATCGGTGCGCGCAGTTTCACGCGGTGGCGCTCCACCACACCTTCTCTGGGTGCCTTGGCCACCAGCCAGCGGGCCAGTTCCAAACCTGGTTCGCCGGCCTCAACCAGAGCCAAAATGCTCAACAGCGCTGCACTGTCGTGGCCACGCAACAGGTGGTGGGTACGCTGTAAGTCGAGCACCAGTTGGTCGTTATCCAACAATGCACCGGCTCGGTCGATGCCGATGGCGTCTACAAAGGTCACCAGTCTCATACGCGGCCACTCACTGGCAGCAGCGCGCCGGTTACGGCCACAGCTTCGTCGCTGAGCAGAAAGGCGACCACGGCCGATAACGCGGCTGGCGTTACCCAGCGGCTGCTGTCGGCATCGGGCATATCGGCGCGGTTGGCCGGGGTGTCGATAATGCTTGGCAGCACGGCGTTGACGGTGACGTTGCGGTCTTTCAATTCTTCAGCCAGGGCTTCGGTCAGGCGCGCCACACCGGCCTTGGACGCTGCATAAGCGCCCATGCCCATGCCGGCTTTCACCGCGCCCAGGGCGCCGATATTGACGATACGCCCGGCCGTGGAGTCCAGCAGAAAGGCCAAAGCCGCCTGGGAGCTGACGACGGCGGTGCGCACATTCATCTGATAGAGGCGGTCCCAGGTGTCCAGGCTGCCGCCTTCCACGGTTTCCCAAGCAAAACCGCCCGCCACATTGACCAGGCCATCGATGCCGCCGAGTGTTTCCTGCACCTGCGCAAAGGCCGCTTTGGCCGAATCGGCGGAGGTCAGGTCCACACCGCCCAGGCACAGTAGATTGGCCGTAGCAAGCAACGCCGCCGGCGCCTCGCTGCGGTCCAGCAGGACCACCCGTGCGCCACGCTCGGCCAGCAACTTGCCGAGGGTGCTGCCCAGGGCGCCAAAGCCGCCGGTGACGACTACCCTCTTGTCCAGTAACGACTGGGACATCGCGAAATCCTCTTGTTGTTGTTTTAGCGCCACAACCGTCTGCGGCGCTTTTCTGGGTGCAAATATATGACACTTTTCCAATATATGTACAAATGATACTGTGTGACCACACGTCAAACACTTGTCTGCGGAATGCCGATGCCTAGAAAACTGCCTGCACTCAACGCCGATAACCGCGCCTTCTGGCAAGGCGGGGAACAGGGCGAACTGCGCATTCACCACTGCGCCAGTTGCAGCCGCTTTTTCCACCCGCCTGCCCCGCTCTGCCCGCATTGCGCCAGCTTCGAGGTGACGCCCACAGCGGTGTCCGGCAAGGGCAAGGTGCTGAGCTACACCATCAACCACCAGGCCTGGAACCCGAAGCTGGAGGTGCCCTATGTGGTGGCGATCGTCGAGCTGGTGGAGCAACCCGGCTTGCAATTCGTCAGCAACGTGGTGGGCATTCCCGTCACCGATGTGCATATCGACATGCCGGTACGGGTGAGCTTTCTCAATATCGAGGACGTGTGGTTGCCGCTTTTCGAGAAGGATCAGTGATGTTCGATCACCGTTATGAAAAAGACGTGGCCATTACCGGCATCGGCCAGTCCGAGATCGGTCGGCCATCGAGCAAGTCGGCCATGCGCCTGACCCTGGATGCCTGCCTGGAGGCCATCGCCGATGCCGGTTTACAACGCAGCGATATCGACGGCGTGGCCTGTTGGCCGGGCGACAACAACAATGGCGACCCGTTTTCCCCGGTCGGCCCCAGCGCCCTGAAAAGCGCCCTGGGCTTGAACGTGAACTGGTTTGGCGGCGGCTACGAAGGCCCTGGCCCGCTGGCTGGCGTTATCAACGGCGCCATGGCCATTGCCGCGGGCCTGTGCAAACACGTGCTGGTGTTTCGCACCATCACCGAAGCCACGGCACGGGTGACCAACAAACAAGCAGGTGCCTTGACCAACAAAACCCAGGGCCGCGACAGCAGCTACGCCTGGCAATGGTTTACGCCGTTCAACGTGCAATCGGGCATCAACCTGATGGCCCTTTATGCGCAGCGGCATTTTCACGAATACGGCACCCAGCCCGAGCAGCTGGCGCAGATCGCCCTCACCTGCCGGCAGAACGCGATGCGCAATCCCAGGGCCTTGTTCCGCACGCCCATGAGCATGGACGACTACATGGCTTCACGGATGATCTCCACACCACTACGGATGTTCGACTGCGATGTGCACTGCGATGCCTCGACGGCAATCATTCTGTCGCGCCGCGATATCGCCCAAGACCTGCCGAATAAACCCATCCGCATCGAAGCCATGGGCGCCGCGCTAAATCAGCCGTGGTCGTGGGACCAGATCAACCTAACCAAGATGGCCGCCTTTGATGTCGGCCAGATGATGTGGGCGCGCACCGACTACACGCCGCAGGATGTGGACTCGGCGCAGCTGTATGACGGGTTTTCGATTCTGACCATGATCTGGCTGGAAGCATTGGGGTTGTGCCCGGTGGGTGAAAGCGGCGCCTTTGTTGAAGGCGGCAAGCGGATTGCGCTGGATGGGGAGTTGCCGATCAATACCAATGGCGGGCAGCTATCCGGCGGGCGTACCCATGGCCTCGGCTATCTGCATGAGGCCTGTTTGCAGTTGTGGGGGCGTGCTGAGGGCCGACAGACGGCGGAGCATCGGGTGAGTACGGTGGCGGCTGGGGGTGGGCCGCTTGGGGGGAGTTTATTGCTTGTTCGAGAGTGACAAAACCATTGCCACCCCACTCTGTCATTCCCGCGCAGGCGGCGGTCCGACGATTCGGAATCCAGAATTTCCCAGAAGAACGAAGTACGACGAGAGATTCTAGGTCCCCGCCTGCGCGGGGACGACGGTGGGTATTCGTAAACGGCTTCAGCCTCGATGCTTTTTGAGCTTTAAAACGTCAATAAAGAACGCTGGTCACCTCATCGCAGAAGGTGATCAGCGCCTTACCCAACTCCGCCAACCCTTCTTCATCTCGCTGCCCGCGGAACATCACTGCCGATACGGTGAATTCAATGGTGTTGGTCGGCGAGTAAATGGGCGCGGCCACCGCCAGAATACCCATGGAAAAATGCCCGTCGTCCATCGCCCAGCCGCGTTCGCCGGCCAGTTTTACTTCTTTTTTGTAATCATCAAGCGGCATGGGTCTAGCCCAACGGATCTTCTCGAAACCGGCCTGTACCAGCGGGTCGTCGAGGTCCATGAGGGTGGCAAACAAGCGACCACTGGCGCCCATCAGAATCGGTAGGCGCTGCCCTTCGGCCATGTCGATACGCACATCGGTAGGGCTGGCGGCGGCGCTGACGATGGCGATGCGATCGGCGCTGATGCGCCGCCACAGGGTGATGGTCACCCGCAGGCGGGCGGCGAGGTTTTGCAGCATGGGTTTGGCCATTTGCACACGATGGCCTTGGGTCATTTGTTGCTCGACCAACCGTGCCAGGCCCAGGCCCACCGAATAGCGTTTGGACATGGCGCTGAAGTCCACCACGTCCTCTTGCACCAGCGTGCGCAGAATATTGAAACAGGTGCTGGGATTGATGCCGAGCTGGCGGGCGATATCTACCGAGCGCTCGGGCGTGCCGACCTGGCTCAGGTAACGGAGGATGCGAATGGCGTTGGCAACCGGTTTTACGATGACGGCGTTGGCCGCTTTGCTGTCAGTGCTTTCTGTGGAGTCCATGCCGCATCCCGGTAACTTAATGTTGCCGGCATTCTAGCCTGAGAATGATTTACCCCGTCAAAGTTTTATCTGGGAATGAGTCAGACGAATTAACCGATATGTGCGGCCGGCGGTTGATAGATCAAACGCCGCGGCGCCACGTCTTCGCGGCGAAAGCGCTCTATCGCGAGTTCCTGCACATAATCGGCCTGGGTCACCCGCGCCTGCTGGCGTAAGTAGTCCAGCCACGACTCGACGATAAAACGCTCGCTATACAGCTGCTCATCGGCCATGTCGCGGTACAACCGCCAGTTCTGCGCACCATTGCGTCGGCGCGCTTTGCCCACGGCATATACCGCCGTGAGAAACCCCTCAAGCTCGCCAGCAGGCACCTGGTACACGATCTCCACCGACACCGGCCCATCAGAGTGGGCAACCGGCGTGGCCAGTTGCAGTTTGTCGGTCACCTGCACCTCGGCGAAGTCTGCCTCGTGGCCGAGCTCTACCCGGCCCTTGCGCATCAGCACGCAGCCCAGCAGCAGCATAAAACCGGAGAGCAGCAGACTCTCGTTCAGGCCGACATATTCGGCCAACGCGCCCCAAACCGCACCGCCCGCCGCCATCGAGCCCATCAGCGTGAGCACATACACCGCCGACACCCGCGCGCGTACCCAATTGGCCGCGTAGGTTTGCACCACGGTGGAAATGGTGGCGTTGACCGCCATCCAGCCCACCCCGGCAAAGAGCATCATGGTGCACACCACATAGCGGTTATGGGACAGCGCGGCGGTAAAGGTCGCCGCCGAAAACGCCACGGCGCCGCAGGCGATCAGCCGTTGCAGGCTCATTACCCGATACAGACGCGGCAAATTCAACGCTGCCACCACCGCGCCGGCACCGAGAAATGCCATCAGCAAGCCATAGCCGCCGGCATCCATGCCCAGTTCCTGTTTCGCCACTAAAGGCATCAGCGCCCACAAGGCGCTGGCGCTGCCGGTGAAGACCAACACCTGCAGCAAGGCGCTGAACAAAACGGCCGAATGGCGGATATAGCGCAGGCCGCTGCGCATACCGCCGGTCAACGTTTCCGGCGGCAACCCTTCGGGGCGAGGCGTGGCCGGCAGGCTAAAGAGAAAAACCATCACCACCAGCATGCACAAGGCAATCACCAGAAACACCGAGGTGGTGTTCCAGTACGCAATAAGCGCGCCGGCCAGCGCCGGGCCCAGCGCACGGGTGGCGTTAATGGCGATGCCGTTGAGTGAGACAGCGGCCGGCACTTCGCTGCGCGTCAGCACACCGACCATGGTGACCATCCACGCCGACATGCCCAGGGCACTGCCGGTGCCAAGCAAAAAGGTAAAGGCCAGCAGGCCCCAGGTGTCCAGGTGCGCGGTGTACGCCAGCACGGCGAGCACCATGCCGGCGAACACCATCAACGCCTGGGTGACGATCAGCCAGCGACGCCGGTCCACCAGGTCGGCGATTACGCCGCCGGGCAAAGCGAAGAGAAACACCGGCAGCGTGACGGCGGTTTGCACCAGCGAAACCATGGTCGCCGATGTGGTGAGGGTGGTCATGATCCAGGCGGCGCCGACCGTTTGCATCCAGATCGCCAGGTTGACGATGGCCATGGCCAGCCAGAGGCCACGGAAGGCCTTATTGCGGAATGGCGCCCAGGCGGAGCCTTCAGACATCAGAAAAACCTCGCTTGCCTCAGCATTCTGGGTCCCCGCCTTCGCGGGGACGACGGAGGTTTAAGCAAGCACTCAGTCATTCCCGCGCAGGCGGGAATCCAGAATCTCGCAAGGGACTATGAATCTACGGACTGTCACTAAACCAACGGCTGCCCTAACCGCCCAACCTGGCGCGCCGGGCTCAATGCACGTGGCAACGCCACCGTGTTGCGCAACCTGCCAATGCCAGTAATTTGCGCCTCAACCAAATCCCCCGGCTGCAAAAACCGGCCCGTCTCCAACCCCACGCCATGGCTGGAACCGGTAAACACCAAATCCCCCGGCCGCAAGCTAATGCGCGCATCCAGGTAATTGAGCAATTCATCCAGGGCAAAGATCATCTGCCGAGTGTTGTCCTGCTGGCGCACGTCTTCGTTCACGCTCAAACGCATATTCAGGGCGGGCTGCCCGTTAATCCGCAGCTCATCCGGCGTCACAATCCACGGCCCGACTGGCGTGGTGCGATCCATGGCTTTTTGCGTAAGCAAATCCAGCCGGCCAATCTGCTTGCCGGCATCGCGGGCGCTGATGTCATTGCCCACGGTGTAACCGAGCAGGCAGGCAGTGGCCTTGGGTTCGTCCAGCAAGGGCCGACCGACCACCGCCACCAGCTCCACCTCGTAATCGAGCTGGCCGGTCAGCGGTGGGTAACTGATCTCGTCATTGGCGCCGATCAGCGCCGACTCTGGCTTCATATACGCCAGTGGGTGCGCCGGTGCATCGCTGCCCAGGCGTTGCAAATGGCTGAGGTAATTCAGCCCCACGCCAAATACCCGCGCCCCCGGCTCCAGCGGCGGCAACAACCGTGCATTGGCCAGCGGCACGCGCTCATTGGAGAGTTCAAAGGCCTGCATGGCCTCTACCGGGCTAAGCCCTGCCCAGGCGGCAAACGGCGCGTGAATGCGCCGCAGCCGGTAGGTTTCCGCTTCCAGCAAGGCCCAATACGCATCACCGCCAACTGCTACTCGCGCAATGCGCATGTCAGTGCTTGGCCAGGTACGTAGGCAGGTACTCGGCGTCGAGCACTTCTTCCGGGGTTTTTACGCTGGGGCCGAGAATAGGGCCGACCATTTCGTGGCCCCACAGGCTGAGTTTTTCCGGGTTCAGTTCGAAGGGGTCGCCCTGCCACGGCTCCAGTTCCGCAATGGTTTCAAAGGCGAAACCGGACGGGTTGAAGTGATAGAACGACAGATGCGGGTCCTGGGCGTGTTGGCCGAGGGTCATCATCATTGGCAGTTCGCGCTTGCGCACCAGGTCGTAGGTTTCACCCACGTCGCGCACGTTGTTCACAAACAGCCCCACATGCTGCACGCCCATGCGGCCTAGGCCGTGGCCGTAGGCGATGTCGTGGCTGGTTTTATGGTTGAGCTTGGCGCGGAAGAAGCCGGTGCGGCCCTTGCCGGCGCCGGCGCCGTACCAACTGAGGCCCATCACGTTAAGCAAGAAGTTTTCCAGCTCCGGGGTGTAGTCCGGGGTGATCAACACCACATGCCCTGCCCCGCGTTCGCCACAGAGAAAACCGGTATGTGGGCGGCCTGGCTGGAAGGAGTCAGGCAACCATTTCTGCCCGTAAAACAGTTCGTACTGGTAGCCCACCGGGTCGCGAAAACGCACCACTTCGCGCACACCGCGCAACTCGCAAAACGCGGCATCGCCTCGGGTAAATTCGATATTGGCGGCGGCCAGTTTTTTCAGGCCGTCTTCAAAGGCCATGCGCCCGACCGCTTCCCAACCGATATAGGCAATGCGGTCGACTTTGCCGGGGTGAAAGGCAAAGCGATGGCGGCGATCGTCGAGGCGAAAGTACAGCGAGTCGGGGTCGCTCTCGGGGTTCTTACCGATGCCAAACCCCATCACCTGCGGGCCGTATTCACGCCACGCGTCCAGGTTGGGGGTTTCGAAACCCATGTAGCCAATGCCGATAAGGTCCATGTTGTTCACCTTCTCTTGTTTTTGTTCGAAAAGCCCAGGCAGGTGCTATACGGCGAGCAGCCCACCGTCGATGACAAAGTCGGAGCCGGTGATAAACGAAGCTTCATCCGAGGCGATAAACACCGCCAGGTTGACCACTTCTTCCGGCTCGCCGGGGCGGTCCATCAGCACGCCATCAAGCAACATGGCGCGTACTTCGCGGTTCTCCAGAAACGGCCGGGTGCCTGGCGTGGCGATAAAGCCCGGGCTGATGCTCACCGCCCGTACGCCCACCGCTGCGCCTTCTACCGCCAACTGACGGGTAAAGGACACCACCGCGCCTTTGGCCGCCGAGTGGGCAGAAATACCGGCCGCTTTCGAGCCGCCCCACGCCGCCGTGGAGGACACGTTGATAATCACCCCGCGCTGCTCGGCCAAATGAAGCCAGGCGTACTTGGTGGTATAGAACAGCAGGTCGATTTCGTTGCGGATGGTGTAGTGCCAGTCTTCGATCGACAGCTCATGCACCAGGCCAAATTTCGCGGCCGAGGCGTTGTTGTACAGAATGTCGATACGGCCGTGTTCGGCCACAGCGGCGTCGATCCAGGCCTTGGCCTGTTCGTGGTCACCCAGGTCGACCGGCGCCGCCCCGTACAAGGTGAAACCTTCAGCCTGCATCAGGGCAGCGGTTTCTTCATGGCCGGCGGCGACAAAATCGCAGCCCACCACAATCGCCCCTTCGCGGGCAAACCGCAGCGCCGCTGCGCGCCCCTGGCCGCCACCGGTACCGGTGATCAAGGCCACTTTATTTTGCAAACGTCCCATCAGCACATCCTCAACATAGTGGTTTGGCGGGCCTTGCAGCCCGCCATGGGCTTAGTCGCTGATGGGTTCCAGCCAGATGGCTTCGGCTGGGCAGGCGGCAGCGCCTTCGCGGGCCTCTTCCTCAAGCTCGGGCGGCACATTGGCGTCGTCGAAATACACCAGACCGTCGGCGTCGAGTTTGTAAACACTGGGGCAGATAGCGGCACACAGGCCGTAGCCGCAGCAGCGGCCACGGTCAGCCACGGCTTTGAATTGCGCTTTTTCTGAACTCATTTTTATCTCCTTATCAGGTTCAGGCTTGGCAAATTATGAACACTTATTTATTTTATGTGCAAATAGTTTTTAGCAGGGATATGCTCCCAATCGTCTGCTGGTACAAACCTCTGCCACCGAACCCAAACGGGCTCAAAAAGCGGCAGATGTTGAACACAGCGCGAACCAGCCTGCTGCAAGCGCAACAGGCGCGCAGGTTTTTCGTTTGTCTGTAGGTCAACTGGCTGTGCTGGACAGCCTGGAAACGGCGGCGTCAGGCTGCCGGGCAACACCTTTAACCGGTGCCTAATCCGCACCTAATGCAGTGCTTGGCTCAACAAAACCTATAAGGAAGCCAACCCCATGCAGCCTTCGAAGAACGAAGCGGCAATCGACACCCTGGAATTCCGGCAAAGCTGGAAGATTCTTATCTTGTCCGTGGCCGGCGTGGCCATCAGCATCAACGCCGCCCTGCTCTACGGCTTCGGCACGCTGGTGGTGCCGCTGGGTAACGCCTTCGGCTGGACCCCAAGCCAATTGCAGGCCTGCATCACCTTTCTGTTTGGCGGCGCCGTGGTGTCGCTGCAGCTGGTGGGCTGGTTCAACCTGCGCTACGGCATGAAGCGCGTCACCGTTATTTCCCTGTTGCTGCTGTCGCTCGGCTACCTGGCCACCACGCAGCTCACCGCCAATATCTGGTCCATGTATATCGCTTTCGCCCTGCTGCCCCTAGTCGGCATGGGCGCGCTGGCCGTTACCTGGACGCAACTGATCAGCCTTTGGTACGACCGCAACCGCGGCCTGGCCCTGGCCATTGGACTTTCCGGCACCGGCGTGACCGCTGCCACCATTCCTCGGCTGATGGCCTGGGGCATTGAACAATGGGACTGGCGCGCCGCCTTTGTGATTCTGGCGCTGCTCAACCTGTTGGTGCTGCTGCCGTTGATTCTGCTGTGGTTCAAATTGCCGGTGGCCGATGGCACCACGGACGACGGCGCGGCGCTGGCGCAACTGCCTGGCGTCAGTTTTCGCGAAGGCATGGGCTCGCTGAAGTTCTGGACTTGCAACCTGGCTTTGGGGCTGGTGATTTCTTCCATCGTCGGCATGGTCACCAGCACCGTGCCCATGCTGCAGGCCAAAGGCCTGTCGGCGGCCGATGCCACGTTGATCTTCAGCGGCTTCGGCGTTTCCTTGATCTTTGGCCGCATGCTGATCGGCTACCTGCTCGACCGCCTGTGGCCGCCGGCCGTCTCGGCCGTGAGCCTGATTCTGCCGGCCGTGGGCTGCTTCATCTACCTGAGCGGCACCACCGAGTTTGCCCCGCTGCTGCTCGCCGCCGTGCTGGTGGGCTTTGGTGCCGGCGCCGAATTCGACATCGCCGCCTTTCTGATCGCCCGCTACTTCGGCCTGCGTGAATACGGCCGCCTGTTCGGCGTGCACCAGGGCCTGAACACCGTGGCCTCGGCCCTGGCGCCGTTGCTGTTCGCGGTGATGTTGGCGCGTACCGGCGACTACACCGCCATGTTGGTGTACAGCGCCGCCTGCTGCCTGATCGGCCCGCTTTTGCTGCTGACCCTGGGCCGCGTGCCGCGCTTCACTCCCCAAGAGCAAGCTCAACCGCACCTCACCCCTTTGTGACCCGTAACTACCTGAACAACACCGGAGCAGACCATGCCCACACTCACGTTTATTGAACACAACGGCACCGAACATACGGTTAAGGGCGACATCGGCCAGTCGGTGATGCAAGCCGCCACCTTCGCCTCGGTACCCGGCCTGCCCGCCGACTGCGGCGGCGCCTGCAGCTGCGCCACCTGCCACACCTACGTGGACGAAGCGTGGCTGGGCAAAGTGCAAGCCGCCGAAAGCATGGAAACCGACATGCTCGAATACGCCTTCGAGCGTAAAGACAACAGCCGCCTGAGCTGCCAACTGATCATCAGCGAAGAGATGGACGGCATGGTGCTGCACCTGCCCTCCTCGCAATTCTGAAACCGGAGCTCCCATGACCCTCGCCTCAGTCGTAATCGTCGGTGCTGGCCAAGCCGGTTTTCAGGTGGCCGCCTCGCTACGCCAGGAGGGCTACACCGGCAGCATCAAGCTGATCGGTGATGAGCCCGGCCTGCCCTACCAGCGCCCGCCGCTGTCCAAGGCCTACCTGCTGGGCAAAATCCAGGACACCAACCTGCTGTTCCGCCCGGCCGACTTCTACGCCACGCAAAACATCGAGCTGTTGCACGACAGCGCCACCGCCATCGACCGCCTGAACAAACGCGTCGTTCTGGCAAGCGGCGAAGCCCTGAGCTACGACCACCTGGTACTGGCCACCGGCGCCCACAACCGCCCGCTGCCCGTGCCCGGCGCCGACCTGCCGCAAGTATTCGGCATCAAAACCAAAGCCGACGCCGACGCCCTGGCGCCGCTGGCCAAGGAAGCGCGCAACGTGGTGGTGATTGGCGCCGGCTTTATTGGCCTGGAATTCGCCGCCGTGGCCGCCGCCCTTGGCGCCAACGTACATGTGCTGGAACTCGGCGAACGGCCGATGGCCCGCGCCGTGTCCCGCGAGATGTCCGAACTGTTTCGCCAGGCCCACGAAGCCTGGGGCGTGCACTTCGACTTCCGCCAAGGCCTGACCCGCATCGACAGCGACAACGGCAACGTCTGCGCCGTAGTCACCAACGACGGCCGCAGCCTGCCGGCCGACCTGGTGGTATTCGGCATCGGCGTGATCCCCAACGCGCAACTGGCCACCGAGGCCGGGCTGGATATCGAAAACGGCATCAAAGTGGACGCCAACCTGCTCACCAGCGACCCGAGCATTTCCGCCCTCGGCGACGTGGCCAGCTTTCCCTGCCTGCAAAACGACGAACAGCACACCCGCCTGGAATCGGTACAAAACGCCATCGACCACGCCCGCACCGTCGCCGCCCGGCTGATGGGCAAGCCGGCCCCGTACGGCGCCCTGCCCTGGTTCTGGACCGACCAGGGCAACCTCAAACTGCAAATCGCCGGCCTGAGCAACGGCTACGACAGCACCGTTGTGCTGGGTTCGGCCGCCGAACAGCAACTGTCCGTGCTGTGCTTTCGTAACGAGCGCCTGGTGGCCGTTGAATCGTGCAACCGCATGGGCGACCACATGGCTGCACGCAAAATCCTGGGCCGCGCGCCCAAGCTGACCGCCGCTGAAGCCGCCGCCGAAGGGTTCGAGTTAAAAACCTGGGAAGCCGCCAACCGCGGCTAACACAAGTTTGCCTTTTTGGCCGCGCCAGTCTTCCCCGGTTGAGCGCGGCTTTTTTTACGGAGTACAACCATGAGCAACGTCTGGTTTATCACCGGAGCCGCGCGCGGCCTGGGCGCCGCCATTGCCAAAGCGGCACTGGCGGCCGGCGACAACGTGGTGGTCAGCGGCCGACGTCTGGAACCGCTGCATCAGGTATTTGCCGAATACGGCGAGCGCGTGCTGGCCGTGCCATTGGACGTCAGCAATGAAGCCCAGGCCCTGGCCGCCGCCGAACAAGCCGTCGCCCAGTTCGGCCGCATCGATGTACTGGTCAACAACGCCGGATATGGCCAACTGGCCCCCTTCGAAGACAACTTCAGCACGGACGCCGACAACCAATTCGCCACCAACGTCTTCGGCGTCTTCAACGTCTGCCGCGCTGTGCTGCCCGTGATGCGCCAACAACGCAGCGGCCACGTGTTCAACGTGTCCTCCATGGGCGGCGTATTGGGCATGGGCGGCGCGGCGCTGTACTGCGCCTCCAAATTCGCCGTGGAAGGCTTCTCCGAATCGTTGGCCCAGGAAGTGGCCCAGTTCGGCATCAAAGTCACTCTGGTAGAGCCCGGTGTATTTCGCACCGACTTCCTTGACGCCAGCTCCGCCGTGTTTGGCCAGCGCGCACTGGACGACTACGCCGCCTTCACCGCCAAAGTGAAAGGCGCCTCGGCCGCGTACAACCACCAGCAAACCGGCAACCCAGCCAAACTCGGCGCCGCCCTGGTGCAACTAGCCAACAGCGAAACGCCGCCGCTGCGCTATTTGGCGGGGTCGGATGCGTATGAGCAGGTGACCGGGAAATTGCGGAAGATGTTGGGGGAGATTGAGGGAAATAGGGAATTGTCGTATTCGACGGATGGCATATAGAAAGCCGCGCCGCTACTGTCGGCCGGTGTGGCGGCGGTCCGGCAATTCGAGCCCCAGAATCTAGACGCGAACACGCTCCAAGCCCTTAAAAAACGCACCCCGCAAGGCGCCGTCCTCACACGCGGCTGACTCTTTTTATTCAGTTACCTGCCCCACCCAGCTTGGTCGAGTTGACTAAAGCCTTGGCCAATTAGCTAGGCGTATAGATGACGGCAAACTTCTGGTGCTAAAAGCACCAGCAGCAGGCAGCGCTGCGACATACACCACCAGGTCGGTAGCGCCCTCCAGCGCTTATTCAATAGGCACATCTTGGATAATAAGAAACAGCGGAGCGCTGTCCATGTGGTCGAAGTGTTAAGGATTGCTTACAGCAGTAACGCCATTCACAAGTTAGTTCACTGCGTAATGGAAGTAACCGCCTCCTTTTGCGGCCGAGGAAAGAGGAGGCGTTTGTATGCAGGTGAGCCGACGGGAAACACATAAAATAGGCCCACCCCAAGGTATCCCGAACACAGCCGCCATATAACCGCGGAGACAATTGAACGATCGACCTTTCGCGCCCCCAACATTGACAAGCCAGGTCACTGATTTAGCTTATCCATCGCACTTATTAACTACAAAATTTGCAGAGACTTGAACAATCCACGATGGACGCAAATTTTCTCTTTTAAATTAAGTCGCGCTTCTTTATTCTCATAATTAAATACGAAGTGATTTTGCTGACTAGTAACATTACCTATCACACTAAACATAAAAAGCAACTCTAAAATAAACTGATAATCTCTTTTTGGGATATTTTCCTCCCGGACCTCCATCTCATATAAATCTTTAAACTCCTCAATACTTAAAGTCTGCTTTCTTAATTTCGTAAACAAATTGAAAATCTGCTTAATCTCGGGGATCGTTCCGTGTATTTCGTCCTCCATCTCGCTCTTCAAATAGTTTGAGAATGCTTTCGCCTCGGACTTAACAATTTTTGGAGTAATTTTTGACAGCCCTTCCTCCAATGCCATTTCTGCGCAGATCTGAAGATATCTAATATAATCCCTCGGCCTATTTTGGGTATTTCTAGTTATGTAATCAAACATGGACATTCTTCGAGATTCTTGATGCCCATATTTAATCTCTCCTCCTTCGAATAAAGCCCCCCACGCCTCGGCAAAGCTATATTCCCTACCATTACCCGGCATAGCTCGATTTATTCGGAATGCGAGCAGATTCTTCAAGCTAGTACGATTCCACTCTAATTCATATTTAAAGTCGGTCCACTTGTTTTTATCCGGATCCTGTAGCACTCCATAGATGTCATCCCGAAGAAATACAATAGGATAGACTTTATACTTACTAAATCTAGCCCTAACATCTTGCACAGCCTTAAAAAGACTAGTAAGGAGATCAGTGTATTTTTTGTACTTCGCAGGCTCAATAACATCCTTATAATCTTCATCCAGCTCGTCAAAAAGTATAATATACGACTCAGCTCCGAGAAGCCCTTCGACGTACTTTTCTAGAATTGCCACTCTATTACCAATATTTGGATCAGCTTCATTTACCGACTTTTTATCTGACCCCACACCAAACCCAGTACCGAGAATTTTTATATCAAACTTAAATCCTGTCCACTGCTCAACCGCTCCAGGTAACGCGTTCGTTATATCTTGATTGAAAATTGAAGCAAGGGTGTTTCTAGACTCAAAATCCACACTGGGATTTCTGGACAACATCTGAGCCAAAGTTGAGTAAATAAGATATTTCCACAGGGTAATATATTGATTCGGCTGCGTATAGCCTGAGTCAGTTAACTCATACAACGTATTAAAAGGGAAATTTTTAAAAGTTAGCTTCTGAGCAAAATAACCTTTCTTTTCTATAGAGTTTAAATGTTCGCTAATCGCAGTTTTTCCAGTGCCTTTTCGGCCAATTACATAAGATCGATTACCAGCCAACAACCGATCAACGACTCTAGTGTGGTAAAAGTATTTTTTACTATCTTCAAGTTTCGCCTCTAGCTTCCACTCTTCGATTTCTTTTAATAGACTTGTAGACATGATCATCCTTAAATTTGCTCTCAAGCATCGGGTGAAAAAAATCAATTAAAGCCACATTACAATTTTGAACGAATGCATTTTACTTAGTCTCATTGCCTCGCACGCAATAGGCTATCAGCAAAATTCTGTTCCTTTATTTTTTGTACTTCTGCTCCAGCTCGCTCAACCGCTTCTGCTCGCGTTCAGATAAGCCTTGGGAGCTGTATAGAGCATTACCGTCAGGACCATCAATTCTCACTACTTCGACGGTAAAGACTGCGTCTACAGGAGCTTCCACTTTACCCCAATCACTAAACTGATTAGGAGCAAGGGTCCAAGTTCCATTCTCACCAGGCTCCAACCCTCCCGGGATCGAATAGTTGAAGGTATTTGCGAACCACGGAATAGATCTGTTAGGACTCGCAATCGTCCCATTGAAATAGACTCGGGAGACTGGGTGGACGGTGCCGTTGGTTACGGCGACTTCAATGAACGGTTTTTTATAGACCGAGTATTTTTGCTCTTCGAGGTAGAACCTAGAGCGGTTCACCGTGAACTTGGCTAGCTCAACCTTCGCTTTCTCGACGACGTCTTTCTTGGCGTTCAACTCTTGAATTTCTGAAAGGGCTTGAGTCTTTTCTCGAGCTTCGCGCTCCGCCCGAATTTGATCGGCCTGCGCGATTACTTGGTCAGCAGTTTTGCCGTTGAGTTCTTTGAACATACTGGCGGAGGCATCGGCTGGCGTTTGCTTACCCGCCATCATTGAATTGACATCAAGCTTGGAGAAAGCAACCACCTGAAGCGATTCTTTGAATTTTAACTTTTTAGCATCATCGAGTTTCGCAGCTACTTTTTCTACGGATGCTTTCATTGCCTCTTCGGTGGTGCCGTCCAGCGTTGGTTCGCCACAACCGACTAGCGCTAATGCTAGCAATACAAAAATGAATTTTATCTTCATAGGGTCCCTCCTTAAGATGAGGTGAGACTCTAACAGCACTTTGCCATCACTGAAAATACCGCAAAGGAGCGAAGTTTTGCTTTCGGGCTCTGAAATCCGCGCCTGACGGATAGATGTCTCTGGAGCCAGCATCAACTGCTGCGCTACAGATTGCTTCCGTTCTGAGCGCTTTAGCTGGACTCAGTCCCCTCCGTGCGCACAGCACACCCTACTTCGACCAAGCCGTGGGATATGCCGCGCCCTAGCCCTACATATTGATGAAATACCGCACCGCCAATTTCCCTTCTTCAAACTTGTACAACTCAATCGTCTCAATTCCCCCTTCCCCTTCGCGAAACGCGTTGAGGTGGTGACACGCCGCCTCGGTGCCATTAACGATGCACTGCCGCACTTCCACGCGGATTTTCGGCTGTTGCTGCGCCCACATACCTTCGAGAATCTGCCAGCCGTCGTGCTGTGGTTTGCCGACGTATTCGATGGTCAAACCGTTGGGTGACACGCTGCGGTAGTGGGCAAAAAAGGCTTCTTTGTCGCCGCTGTTCCAGGCGTCGATCTGGCCATGCAGGAAGTGTTCGATGGCCTGTTTGTCCATGCTCATATCTCGGTCCTTCGCTTAGGCGTGTTGTTGGTGAAGTTGGCGTTGGCGGGCTTGAAAGGCGGGCTCCATTTTCAGCCACAGCAATATGCCGGGGCCGATCAGGGCGCAGCAGAAGCAGCACACCAGCACGGCGGAGTAGCTGCCGTAGACGTCGTAGAGGTGGCCGAACAGCATCGGTACCAGGCCGGAGACGATGGTGATCAGGCACAGGTGCAGGCCGAAGATGCGCGCGTAGTCTTTCAGGCCGAAGTAGCGGGCCATCAGAAAGGCGGCCAGGTCGAATTCGGCGCCGGCGCTGGCGCCGATGCACAGGGTGGCGAGTACCAGCAGCGGAATGCTTTGCGCGCCGCCGAACAGGAAGATCAGGCAGCCTACGGCCGGCAGCGCCAGGCTGACGGCGGCTACCAGAGACGGCGAGTAACGGTCGAGCAGGTAACCGACCAGCAAGCGCCCGCCGATGATGGAGATGCCGAAGGTGCTGAATACCTGGGCGGCGTCCTGCGGGGTCAGGCCTTTGCTGATCAGCATGGGCACCATGTTGGTGACCATGCCGACAGTGAGCGATACCGACAGAATCAGCGCGACGTTAAAGCCCCAGTACACGCCGGAGCGCAGGGCTTCTTTGAAGGTGACGCCGTGCAGTTCTACGGTTTTTCCCTGGGTGATGGCATCTACGCTGACGCGCTCGGCCGGCAGGCGCAGCCAGAGCAGCGAGAGTGGCAAGGTGAACAGCAGCGGCATGGCGCCCAGGGCGATAAAGCCAGCTTGCCAGCCGTAGGCGGCGATCAGGCGTGAGAGCAGTGGTGGCAGCACCATGGCCATCAAACCGGTGCCGCAAAGAATCACCGCCAGAGCCAGGCCACGGTTGCGTTCGAACCAGAGGTTGACCAGTTGCGTCCAGGTGATGGCGATGGTGCCGGCGCAGACGATGGGCATGGTGAAAAACGCAAAATACAGCCAGCCAATCGAGCCCTGGATCTGGGTGATGGCGAAGTAGCCGATAATCTGCAGCACGATGGAGAACAGCGCGACGCGGCGCAGGCCGAAGCGGCGGTAGAGCCAGCCCACCACCTGGGTGGAAATGGCCACGCCAGCGAACAGAAAGGTGATGGAGGCTTGCAGGTCGCCACGGGTCCAGCCGAAGGCTTGTTCCAGCGGAATAACCAGGGTGCCGAAGGCGTAGAGCAAGGCGGCGGTGATGCTGGTGCAGATGCCGAATAGGCCCAGCAGCACCACGCGCCAGCCGCGTTTGAATTCGGAAAAATCATTGCCGCTGTGGGCGGTGTCGTTCTTGTTGTTATTCATGACCCGTTCTCCTGCGTCGTGCGTATTAGCCCTTGAGGATTTCGTCGATTTTCGGCAGAGCAATCATGGTGGCGCCGCCGTCTACCAGCAGCGAGGTGCCGGTGATATAGGAGGCTTCGTTGGAGGTGAGAAACAGCACGGCGTTGGCGATATCTGCCGACTGCCCCAAACGACCGACCGGAAAGTGCGCGGCGATTTTATGCGGCAGATCGTCGCCCAGGGTTTCGTGCATATGGTCGGTGCCGATCAGGCCGGGCTCGACCACGTTGACGAGGATATTCAGGGCGCCGAATTCCACCGCCAGGCCACGGGCAAAGGCGTTCATAAAGGCTTTGGTGGAGCCGTAGGCGATCAGCCGCGGGGTGTATTTGCGGTTGGCTTCGCCGGAGGAGATAAAGATCAGCCGGCCTTTGTCGGCGGCTTTGGACAGGTACGGCGCGCTGTCTTTGGCCAGCCAGAACAGCGATTGCACGTTGCTGCGCACGATATGGTCGAAGACGTCGTCGGCCATTTCGGCCATCAAGCCGCTGCTGGTATCGGCGGCGCAGTGCACCACGATATCCAGGCCGCCGAAGCGCTCGACGCCAGCCTGCACCATGGCTTTGATGGCCTCGCGGTCGGCGATGTCGCCACCGACCAGGCAGGCTTCGCCGCCAAGGTCGATGATTTGCTGAATGGTTTCTTCGCCGTATTTGGCCGTGCGGGCGCTGACGACCACGTTGGCGCCTTCGCGGGCGTAGGCCAGGGCGATGGCCCGGCCCATGCCACGGCCGGCGCCGGTGATGAGTACGACTTTGTCACGGAATTTCATGGGGGTTCCTTATTGTTATGGGTAGGGCTTTTGTAGGGTGTGCTATGCGCACCATGCGGTTTGGCGGCGATCGCAATGGTGCGCACAGCACACCCTACCAAGCGTAAGGCTTACAGATCTTTGCCAAACACATTCCGCGCCGACCCATTACGCCGATCCGACTCCCCCCAACCCAACCAATGCGACGGCTCGCGGGTATCGCCCACTTTGCGCCAGCGCCCTTCTTGCTGGGCGGTAATCGGGAAGCCGCCGACGAAGTCGATCATCTCGCCCTTCTCGTCGGGCAAGAATTCCCACTGTTCCTTGCCTTCCAGGGTGATGACCGCACTCTTGAGGAAGTAGCTGCCGTCTTTGTGCTCGGTCTTGCCTTCGATATCGGTGGTTACCCGCACTTCGCCTTTTTCGTTGTTGAAAATGGCGTAGCCGAGGTGGTCGTGGCCGACCATAAACGAGCCGGTGTCCCAGGTGCCGTCTTTGTATACGGTGACGAACGACCACCAAATCACGTGCTTGTTGTTGTTTACCACCAGGTCTTTCTTGTAGTGAATGGCGCCGCCTTCGGCCATGTAGAACTGGTCCAGCGCCAGGGCGCCTTTGACCGGGCGGCCTTCGCACACGCCGGCAACATCCCACAGCTGCGACACGTAAAAAGTGCCCCACTCCACGCCCGGCAGGTACCACTGCAGACCCGCGCCGAGCAGGCGGCCTTCGAGGTTAAACAGGCCTTCTTCTTTCCAGGTCAGGCGTTCGCTGTTGGCGGTGATTTCCCAGCCATTGCCTTCTTCGCCGGGCTGGTTGGTCCAGCGCACGGTGTCGCCTTCCAGGGTTTGCACAGGTTTTGGCGTCAGGGCCTGCTTGGCCATCTTCGGATAGTCCATGCGCAGGTTGACGTTATCGACGTGGTTGTTGAGGTAGAAGAATTTGGTTGGGTTCGGCGTGCCGTTGGGGGCCATCAGCGAGCGCACGAAGGAATAGATATTGCCCTCCTCATCACGCACCGAGCCGAATGGCGAGCTTTTGCTCAGGTGCAGGCCGAAGAAGCCACGCTCGGCGGCCATGGAGGCGCCGGTGACCTTGTGCGGGCCGACCAGTTGCTGAAAGCCGAAGTCGCCGCGCTCAGGAATGGTTTTGAACGTTCTCATAATGCCCTCTGTTGTTTTTGTAAGGCGTAAAGGTGAGGTTGTGGTGTGGGGTCAGTCCCAGATCACCGGCAGCTTGGAAACACCGCGCAGTTGCGCACCGCTGATCACCGGCACCGGCTGGGTCGGGTCCAGGCGCAGGTTGGGGAGCAGGTCGAGAATGGCGTTTACCGCGCTGCTGATTTCCAACTTGGCGACGAACTGACCGATGCACATATGCGGGCCAAAACCGAAGCCGAAGGACGGTTTCGTCTTGCGGTCGATGTCGAATTTATCGGCGTTTTCAAAGGCGTCTTCGTCGCGGTTAGCGGAGATCACCATGCATTGCACGAACGAGCCTTTAGGGATCTTCACGCCGTGGAATTCCACCTCTTTGGCGGTTTCACGCACCTTGAAGGTGGCCACCGGTTCAAAGCGGGTGGTTTCGTCCATCAGTTTGTTGATGAGCGTGCGGTCGGCTTTTACTCGCTCCAGCAGGCCGGGAGTGGTGAGCAGCAGGGTCATTACCGAGCCGAACATGCGCGTGGTGGTTTCCCCGGCGGCGGGCAACAACGAGCGGGTGAAGGTGATTACCTCGTGGTCGTCCAGAGTGCGGCCTTCGTATTCGGCGCGCAGCAGGCGGCCGACCACGTCGTCACCTTGGCTGCCTTCGGTGCGGCGTTTGACCACCACGTCGGCCAAGGCGTCATACAGGCCTTTAACGGCGAGGCCGGCTTGGCGGCGCGCTTCGTCCATCTTGGCCGGGTCGATCTGGTTGCCACCGACAATGGCAAGGGCCCAGGCGGCGTATTGCTTGTATTTGGATGGGTCGTCGGAGGGAAAGCCCATCAGCGCGTACATCACGCGAATCGGCAGCTCGAGGCCAAATTTCATCAGGTCGGCCTTTTTGTCCGGCAGCATCTTCTGGATGTACTCCTCGCGGATTACCTGGTCGATCTGCGGGCGCCATTTGTTCACGGTTTCCGGCATAAACGCCGGCTGCAGCAGTGCGCGCACTTTGCGGTGTTCGTCACCGTCCATGGCCAGAATGATCAGGCCATCGAAAAACGCGCCCAGGCCTTCGGCGATAAAGCCGCTGGTGTAGGTGGCGCCGTCACGCAACACGGCCATCACGTCCTGGTAGTTGAACAAGGCGTAGGTGGGTTTGGTGCCCTGTTTGGTGCCGGCGTTGGTGGGCACGCCAAACTGGGTGATGAAGTCGCCTTCATAGATCGGCGAGATATGGCGCTGCTGCCGGCAGACCTCATGAATATCCAGTTCGGTACCGCGGTACAAATCCGACACGGCGGAATAGGCGGTGGCCAGGTCCAGGGCGGCGCTTTCGTTGCTCATCACGATCTCCTACTGTCTCTTGTTTTTATTGTTCAGTGCACCAAGACTGGTTGCCTTGCGGCGCCTCGGTGCTTGGGCGTGCCAACAGGTGGTGAGGGCAAGCCCGAACCTGTGAGCCGATGGTATGCGCATGCGGTTTGGGCAGGGGGTCACTTCGTTTGACCTGGGGTCAAACGATGGCCGTCAGGCAAATGCTTCAAGGTATGAATCACGCGGCACAAGGAGCGCGATGTGGCGGTAAAGGGCAAGACAGCCGAAGGCGGCGAACAGGGCAAACGCAACACCATGAACCGCCTGCTCGCAGCGGCACGCATCGAATTCGCCAGCAAAGGCCTGGCAGGTGCGCGGGTGGAAGAAATTGCCCGCGAGGCCGGGGTGACCAAGCAGTTGGTGTACCACTACTACGGTTCGAAAGAAGGCTTGTTTGTGGCGGTGCTGGATGAGTCTTCGGACAACATCATGTCGGAGCTAGTGAACCTGAGCGTCGAGCAACTGCCTCCGCCGCAGGCCATGCGCGCCCTGCTCAATCACTTCTTTGACCAGTACCGGTTTGACCCTTTTCTGGGCAGCCTGGCGCTGGAAGGCATTCGTTACCACGACGCGCACCAAACGCCACGCAACCGCTTTCTGGAATTGGCACCGGCTCTGATTGGCAAGCTGGAAGCGATATTGCTGCGCGGGGCGGCGAGCGGTGATTTTCGCGCGGGCATCAATCCTCGATTGCTGCTGGCCAGCGCCTCGTTGGTGACCACGGGGTGGTTTACCAACAGCTATTCGATGTCGGCGTTGGCGGGGGTTGATACCGATTCGGAAGAAGGGATGGCGACCTGGCGGGAGTATTCGGCGGATTTTGTGCTGTCGAGTATTTCGTTGGGAGCAGGCACGATCTCAACCTTGTAGTGGCCGGCCTACTCAACCTGCGGCAAGTCATCATCAATGGTCCACCAGTTCGCTTTCGATGCGGTGTAAAAGTGCGCCTCAGGCCTCACTGAAAGCGCTTCATTTATTAGCCCGGCTCTGACGCGCAGCACGCCGGGCAACGCGTCTTTCTTGCTGTAAATAGGTGAGCCGCATCGACTGCAAAATACGCGCTGCTTACCCGGCGATGATTCAAAAACCGTTAGCAGTTCTGCGCCACTCATTAAATGAAAAGCATCGGTGGAAACCGGTGTGTTCGTCGCGAATGGCGTGCCCTGCGCTTTGCGGCACTGAGAGCAATGACACACCTGAATGGGCGCCAACTCAGCGTCGATACGAAACTGAATGCCGCCGCATAAACAATTGCCTGAATACACATCCGCCTCCTTTTTTTGCCCAGCAAGCAACGCGTTAAACGGTGCTACTCACGGCCTGACTAAGCTCTTGCTGACATTTGAACAGCGCCGCTTTCATGCTCTCCAGCCCTTGTTCCATACGCCACACCGGCCCGACCACATCGATTGAATAGTGCCCTTGTGGCGTCTGCAGGTTCACGGCTATCGCGCCAACACCCAGGGTGTGTTCGTCGAAGTCGGTCGCAAAACCGTCGCGCCGTACCTGGGCCAGTTGCTCCAGCAACTGCGCCAGGGTGGGTGTCTTGGGCGTGAGCGGTTTGAGCTCGTTGCCAAGCATGCGCACCACCGCCTCGTCGGTCATCGCCGCCAGCAGAATTTTGCCGCCGGCGGTGGCATAGAGATTGAGAAAATGGCCCGCCACCGGGGTCACCCGCAGCAGGTTGGGCGAGACGACTGAATGCAGCAGGATCAGCTCCTGCCCATTTGCGCCGGTGAGCACCGCTGTTTCCCCAGTCACCCGAGTCAACTCCTCCAAGTACGGCCGGGCTTTCTGGGTAATGTCCACATGGCTATGGGAGGCCAGGCGCATAAGCAGCGGGCCCAGGCACACACCACCCGGCCCTTGAATTTCCAGCAGCTCCTCCTGCGCCAATGCATCCACCATGCGCTGCACGGTGGAGCGCGGCAAACCGCTTTTTTTCGCAATGGCGCCCAGGCTCAGTCCGCTGGGCTCATTTTCCAGCGTGCGCAGAATCGCCGCCGCCCGCGCAATAACTTGCACGCCACCTTTATCCGCCTCTGAACTGGTCATCCGCTTGCCTTGTGTATCACTGGTCGATACAGTGTACCGACATATTGAGTTATGTGTACTTTTCATCCCAGCAGGAACATTCCTTTGTCAGCCGCCCCACCTCCTCCCGCACCGGTCCCATTTGGTCCCAGGCTTGCCATCGGCTTGATCGGCGTGCTGCTAGCCACTCTGACGGCAGGCATTAACGACCGCATGACCGACATTGTGCTGGCCGACATTCTTGGCATCTACGGCCTTGGCCATGACCAAGGCACCTGGATCAGCACCGCCTACGCGGCCGCCGAAGTCAGCGCCATGTTGCTGTCGCCGTGGTTGGCGGTGACCTTTTCCATCCGCCGCTACGCCATCGTGGTGACCGGCGCCTTTACCTTCTTCGGTCTGATCATTCCCTTGGCGCCGAACTTTGAAAGCCTGGTGGCGCTGCGGGTATTGCAAGGGTTGGCCGGCGGTGCCTTGCCACCGTTGTTGATGACTGTCGCACTGCGGTTTTTGCCCTGGCACGTGAAGCTTTACGGGCTGTCTGCCTACGCGCTGACGGCCACGTTCGGGCCTAATATTGCCACGCCGCTGGCTGCCTTGTGGACCGAAGGTGGTAATTGGCGAATGGTGTTCTGGCAAATCGTGCCTACCGCCCTGATCGGTGCTGGCTTGATTGCCTATGGCTTGCCACAAGACCCGCTGCGTCTGGAGCGTTTCAAACAGGCCGACTGGCGCGGTGCATTGCTGGGTGTGGGCGGCATTTCCATGCTGGTGGTGGCGCTGACCCAAGGCGAGCGCCTGGACTGGCTGAACTCGCCCCTGATCGCCTTGCTGCTATTGGGCGCCGCCGTGTGCCTGCCGCTGTTTCTGCTGAATGAATGGTTCCACCCGCTGCCGCTGTTCAAGCTGCAGCTGCTGGAACGCCGCAACTTTGCCTACGGCATTATCACCCTCTGCCTGTTCCTGATGCTGGGGTTGGCCGGCGGCGCCATTCCGGCTGCCTACCTCACCGAGATTCAGGGCTACCGCCATTTGCAAACCATGCCCACGGCGCTGTTGATTGCTCTGCCGCAGCTGCTACTGGCGCCGTTGGTGGCCATGGTGATCAACCGCAACTGGGTGGACTCGCGTTATGTCATTGGCACCGGGCTGCTGCTGATGACCGTTGCCTGCCTAGGCGGCTCGCAACTGACCAGCGAGTGGATTCGCGACGACTTTTACGCCCTGCAAATTCTGCATGCCTTCGGTCAACCTATGATCGTGGTGCCCTTGCTGATGAACGCCACCGGGGTCATCCACCCGCTGGAAGGGCCATTCGCTTCGTCGATGGTCAACACAATGCGCGGGCTGTTTTCGGTGGTCGGCGCCTCGGCGTTGGAAAACTTCATCACCCACCGTCAGCACCTGCATTCCAACACCCTGCTGGACAGCCTGGGGGCACGCCATCAGGGCCTCACCCCGCTGTTTCCCAATGAAACCCTTACTTCGCTGGCCGAGCGCGTGCGCGAGCAGGCCCTCATCCTCAGCTTCAGCGACGCCTACCTGGCGTTGCTGGGCGTTATTGCTGTGCTGCTGCTCGTTCTGCTGACGTTGCCCAAGCGCGCCTATCCACCGCAACCCCCGGTATCGCCATGAAACAACATAGAACCGCCATCACTCTGGTGTGCGCAGCCGTCGTGCTGTGCGCCGTGTACACCGGCTACGAAATTCTTAGCACCAGCGCCGTGCAAAGCACCGACGACGCCTACATTCGAGCCGACTCGGTGCTCATTTCCCCGCGCCTGCCGGGGCAGATCACCAAGGTCGCGGTGGAAGACAACCAGGCCGTAAAAGCCGGGCAGCTGCTGGCCGAAATCGATGACCGCGACTACCGCGTCGCTCAAGCCGCTGCAGCCGCCAATGTGCTGGCTGCCAAGGCGCAACTGCTCAACCTGCAAGCGACCATCGAACGCCAAGCGGCAGTTATCGATCAGGCTGAGGCCACCACACGCGCCACGGCTGCGTCGCTGAGATTTGCCCAGGCCAATGCCCAGCGCTACCTGAACCTTTCCAACTCCGGCGCCGGCACCCAGCAGGAACGGCAGAAGGCCGACGCCGAATTACTCGGCTGGCAAGCCTCCCGCGACCGTGATGAAGCCTCACGCGTGGCGGCCAGCAAAACCCTGGACGTGCTTAAAGCGCAGCTGGACGTCGCCAAGGCCGAACTGGCCAAGGATGAAGCCGCGTTGCAGCAGGCGGAGCTCAACCTGTCCTATACCAAAATCACCGCGCCACAAGACGGTTTGGTGGGCCAGCGCTCGGTGCGTGTTGGCGCCTACGTGGCCCAAGGTCAACCGTTGATGGCCGTGGTGCCGGTGCATGACGCCTTTGTGGTGGCGAATTTTCGCGAAACCCAACTGGCGCGCATGACCGAGAACCAGGAAGTGGAGCTGCACGTCGACAGCGTTCCCGATCACACCTTTAAAGGCCATATCGACAGCGTGGCCCCGGCTACAGGCGTTTCGTTCTCCGAAATCGTGCCCGACAACGCTACGGGCAATTTCACCAAAGTGGTCCAGCGCCTGCCGGTGAAAATCATCTTTGATAAAGACCAGCCCGACCTTGACCGCCTGCGCATCGGCATGTCCGTGGTGGCCAGCGTCGACACCACCAAGGGCCACTGAGATGAAACACACGCTTCTGTTTATGGCTCTGGTAAGCCTGGGCGCTTGCACAGTAGGCCCCGACTTTCATAGCCCGCAATCGGCCCTGCCCACCACATGGCAGGACACCGCGCCAGAAGGCGCCACCCTCGGTCACGTCGACAGCCAATGGTGGCAGCAACTGGGCGACCCGAAATTGACAGCTTTGGTGGAGCGCGCTGCGATCGCCAATCTGGACGTGCGCACTGCCAGCAACCGCTTGGAACAAAGCCGCCTGATGCGCCAGGTGACCGGCAGTGAGCAATTGCCCGGAATCAACGCCCGGGGCGCCTACAAGCGCGCGCGTAACAGCTCGGTGGGGGTTCTGGACGAGTCCAATTACAACGGCCAAGCACCGTTCGAATTGTGGAGCGCTGCTGTCGATGCCAGCTGGGAAGTCGACCTTTGGGGCCATGTGCGCCGCAGCATCGAAGCAGCCGATGCCGAGCTGCAATTGACCCGCGCGCAACGCGACGGCGTGGTGCTGAGCATTACCGCCGAAACCGCCGCCGACTACATTCGCCTGCGCGGCGTGCAAGCCCGGTTGGCCGTGGCCAGACAAAACCTGGAAATAGCCCGGCAGAGCAACACGCTGACCACTACGCGCTTCGACAACGGCGTAACCACCAACCTGGATACTGCCAACTCCGCCGCCCAAGTAGCCACCATCGAAGCCGTACTGCCGGTGCTCACTGCCGAACAGGATCGCCTGATCAACGCCTTGAGCTTTCTGCTGGGCCAGCCGCCGCGGGCCTTGTACGCCGAGCTGATCACCGCCACCGCAATCCCCGACCCGGCGCCCGACGTGCCCATCGGTCTGCCTTCGGAGCTGGCCCAGCGGCGCCCCGACATCCAGCAAAGCGAAGCTGCCCTGCACCGTGCCACGGCCGCCATCGGCGTGGCGCAGGCGGACTTCTACCCGCGCATCAGCCTGGGGGCGAGCCTCGGTTCGCAAGCCATGAACGGCTCCGATTTTGCTGCTTGGAATTCGCGCGCCTGGTCTTACGGGCCCAGCCTGTACCTACCGATTTTCCAGGGCGGGCGCCTGACCGGCACCCTGGAGCTACGCAAACGCCAAGAACAGGAAGCGGCCATCGAATACCAGCGTGTGGTGCTTAGCGCCTGGCACGAAGTGGATAACGCGATGACCGACTACGCCGCCGAAAAACAACACCACACCGCTCTGCAAGAAGCCGTGCGGCAAAACACCCTGGCCCTGACCACGGCCCGCGACCGTTACGCCCAAGGCGCCATCGACTTTATCAACGTGCTCGGCGTGCAACGCGCCCTGCTCGCTACGCAGAGTGATCTGGTGGACAGCGCCACGCAGGCGGCGCTGGACCGGGTGCAGTTGTACCGGGCGTTGGGTGGGGGTTGGCCGAAGGGGTGAGTGGGGTTTTACCTTCACGAACGATCAAACGCGCGAGACTGAAGTCTCTCCTACAAGGAAATGACGTCCCTGTAGGAGCGGCTTCAGCCTCGCTTCCTGCAAGCCTCGGCTCGCCGCTATTTCGCCTTCTTCAAATACGCACTAACGCGCTTGGCCGCCAACTTCCCCGCCATTCCGTTCACGCCACCACCGGGGTGAATACCGGCGCTGCCGAGATACAACCCAGCCACCGGTAACGTATCGCCGCCAAGCCCATGGGCCGGGCGCATGGTGGCCGAGCGCATCGAGGTGGTGTCGATATGCACCACGCAGCCATTCACGGTATTCAGCCGTCGGGTGAAATCCGGCGCCGCTTCGATATGTCGGCCAATTACCTTGCCCTCAATGCCGTCGATATAGGCATACAGCTGCTCGAGCACTTGATCGGCCACCTTGTCGCGCAAGGCATCCCAGCCCTCGTTGGGGTTGGTGGGCATTACCGGCGGGTAGATGTACAGCACGTCCTGGCCGGCCGGGGCCTGGCTTGGGTCGGGGCCGCTCGGGGCGGCCACGGTGATATAGGGCAGCTTGGGTACTTCGCCTCGGGCGCAAGCGGCGAAGTTTTCCAGTACGGCTTCTTCGGTGCCGATCAGCATCACGGTTTTACGCAGGTCGATGCCATCGCCGCGCAGCGCCTCGTAGCGTGGCACGGAAATCTGGCCGCTCAGGGCCACGTCCACTTTCAGCGGGCCCGAGCCTTTGGCGTTGGCCGGGGCCATGGCCATACGGGTGAGCAGGTAGTGGGGTATCTGGCCAGCCGTGACCATATCCAGCGCCGGTCTCGGGTGGCAGCCGGCGATCACCACCGGGGCGTTGAAGGCGCGGCCGTCGGCGAGTTTGACGCCTTTGATCTTGCCATCGGCCGCCACGATTTCGCTGACGCTGGCCGACAGCAACACCTGGCCGCCGAGCTCTTCAAAACGTGCCTGCATGGCGTTGCTCAGTTGCTGCATACCGCCAATCACGCGCCCTACGCCGTAGTGGTGCAAAAAGCCCAGCAGCGCGTAGTAAATACCGCCGCCATCTGCGGTGATATCGCCGGCAAGGCCCGTAAGTGCGCACATGGCGGAGATGGTCACCGGGTGTTCAAAGCGCTCGCGTGCCGCCGCACGGGCCGAGCCAGTCATCAGTGCCATCAACTCGGGTTTCAGGGCTTTGTGTTTAATCGCGGTGGCGGCCATCTTCAGCTTTACGCCGAGGTTAAATTTGGCCGGGTCGACCCGCATCATCGGCAAGGCGATTTCGAGGAACAGGTCGATGACCTTCATAAATTCCAAAAACGCCTCGGCGTCTTTGGGGCTGAAGCGGCGGATTTCGGCCGCGGTTTTTTCCCGGTCGCGCCAGAAAATCAGCGAGGTGCCGTCCGGGTGCAGGTACACATAGCCGGGTGCCACTTCTACCCATTTAAGGCCATGGCGTTCGAGTTCCAGCTCAGCGGGCACGTGGGCGTGCACGCGCATCGACATCATGTCCAGCGCGCAAGGATGAACCAGGTGCTGCGGCGCTTCCGGAATCAGGTAGCCGGACGAGGCCATGCCGCCGACCTTGTCCAGGGCCTCAACGATCAGCACTTTTTTGCCTTCCATGCCCAGGTAGCAGCCGGCCGACAGCCCGTTGGTGCCACCGCCGACCACGATCACATCGAAGTCGGTATTTGCAGTTGTTTGGTTCATCACAAGGCTTCCATGACATGAGTCGGCCTCGCGCAACCGCACGTGGCCGGAAAAGAAGAAAACAGTGCCGTGTTACATGCCGGTGCGGCCCATCTGCGCGAACAGCGCGCGCATGGCCACCAGCGACGGCGTATGGCTACTGAAGCCGCCATCGGCGACCAGGGTGGTGCCAGTGACAAACGACGATTCATCGCTGGCCAGAAACGCCACCACATCGGCGATTTGCCGAGGGGTGCCGAGTTCGGCGGTGCAGTGGTTGTCGCGCAAGATTTCCAGCAGCGGCTCGGGCATGGCGTGCTCGGACGGCGCCAGGCCGATCTGCACGGCGTTGCCGCGAATACCTTGTTTGCCGTATTGCGAAGCGACCATACGCGGCAGCATCAGCAACCCGGCTTTGGAGGTGGCGTAGCCGGTCAGGGACATATCGCCCTGCACGCCCAACCCCGAGGTGGCGAAAATGATTGAGCCTTTGCCGTGTTCCAGCATCACCGGAATCACGTACTTGGTGCACAGCACCGCGCCGCGCAGGTTGACCGCGATGGCGCGGTCCCAGGCGGCCATGTCCAGGTTGACGAAGTCGCGGTCGGCCTGGCGTTGTTCGGCGTTCAGAATGGCGGCGTTGTTGTGCAGCACGTCGATGCGGCCAAAGCGTTCTTTGACCTGGGTGACCATGGCGCGCACATCGTCTTCGCTGGACACATCGGTGCGAATCGCCAGGGCCTGATGGCCCTCGGCGATCAGCGATTCAGCCACGGCGGTGGCGCCGTCCAGATTGATATCGACCACGGCAATGCTGGCGCCGTGAGACGCCAAGACGCGGGCGCATTCCGCGCCCAGGCCGCCACCGGCGCCAGTGATGATCGCGACGCGCCCTGCAAGTTTTCCTGTACTCATGCCCTGCTCTCCTTCTTGTTCTTATTCGCCGGTGCTATTCACCGATGCTATTCACCAGTGAAGCGAGGCTCACGGCGTTCGCTAAAAGCCAATGCGGCTTCGCGGGCGTCTTTGGTCGGGGCCAGCAACGCGAACAGGTCCAGCTCCAGGTCAAGGCCGCTTTTCAGGTCCAGTTGCAGCGCGGCGCGGGCTGCCTGCTTCACGAACGCCGAGGCGGTCGGCGGCTTGGCGCCGATGCGTTGGGCAAAGGCCCGCACCTCGTCGACCAGTGTGGCGTTGTCGGTGGCCAGGCGGCTGACCAGGCCAATACGTTGCGCCTGCTCGGCGGTCATACGGTCGCCGGTCAGCAGCATGTCCAGCGCCTGGCCCGGGGCAACCACGCGGGACAACCGCTGGGTGCCGCCACCACCGGGAATCAGCCCCAGGCCGGTTTCCGGCAAAGCGAACACGGCATTCGGTGCGGCGAAGCGGATATCGCACGCCAGCACCAGTTCCAGCCCACCGCCCATGCAGTAGCCATGGATGGCGGCAATCACCGGCTTGGAGACCGTGTCCAGCGCTTCGATCCAGCGCACGTTTTCCATGCGCTTGCGCACTTGCAGGCTGGTTTCCGGGCCACGGCGTTCTTTGATATCGGCACCGGCACAGAAACCGCGCTCGCCTTCGCCGCGAATCACGATCACGCGAATCTCGGCGTCCAATTGCAACAACGTCAGGGCCTGAGGCACGCCCATACGGATGTCGTCGTTGATGGCATTGATCTGCCCCGGCCGGGTCAGCACTACCCAGCCGACAGTGCCCTCGCGCTCCAGGCGCACGGCCTCGTTGATCACCACCGAAGCAGGTTGGCTGTGGGCTGCACTCATGCAGGAATCTCCTCGAACTCGAAGACCTGGCCGTTCAGCTCGGCCGGGTCGATCTTGATCAAGGCACGGCCACCAACGGCTTCGGAAGATTCAATCCATTGGAATTGGGTGCCACGGGCGCGCAAGTCTTCGGCCTTGGCGGCCAGATCATTTACGCCGATACGGATGTAGTACGGGCCCGGGCCCCAGTTGTTGACGTAGTGGCCGGCGTCGGTGTTCCAGTAGGTGGCTTCCAGCACATCGAGGGTAGCGCTGTTGGGCACGGTAAAGCCCATGCGCGCACGGCGGTAGCCTTCGCTGCGAATGGTTTCCACCGGGCCGCTCGGCTCCCAGTCGAGGTTGGTCGACACCTTGCGCAGGGTTTCGTCCAGGTCACGCACCAAAAAGCCACGGGCCGTTACGCGCACCATGTCGCCGGGCTTGAGATCACGCGGCTGCATCGGTGGCAGCTGGTAGGTTTCGGCCGGCATTTGCAGCGGTTCGGTGGGCATGATTTCGATGCACAGGCCACCGTCGACGGTTGGTTTGTAGTACGGCTGCTCGGGCGTGGCGCCCAGCCACAGGCGGTCGAACGGCATTTCCGGGGTACGCTGGGCCATGCGGAACGGCAGGCGGCGACGCATCAGTTTATCTACCAGGGCATCGAATTTGTCGCCATGCAGGGCGAGCACGATGGAGTGGGTAATCATCGGCCGGTGATGGCCCTGGAAGTCTTTCAGGCTTTCCAGAAAGTCGTGGAACAGCGGGTCGCCGGGATTGGGGCGGTCCAGGTGCCACTGCGGTTCGATACGGGTGGGCGACACCGCCAGCGATTTATGCACCCGCAGAAAGTGGGCGATATACGGGTGGTTGTCGAAGGCCTGCCGCCAGCGTTCGTGTTTGTAGATACCGAGCTTGTCGACCAACATTTCCGTCATGCCGTCCGGGTCCGGAACCATCATGTCGGCACTCATCAATAACTCGAACATCTCTCTCTCCTTGCAAAAGCCAGCCGGGGTTTTTGCGCCCGGCTTGTTAGTCAGCGGGCACGCCGGGGTAAGGCGGGCTCAGTCAATAGGGTGTGGGCGGCATCGGCGGCCGGCTTGCGGGTTTCCTGCTGCGCGCGGGCATCTTCCAGGTCGAGGGTTACGCCCTCTTTGGAATTGCCTTTGGGGTTGAGCAGGTAGTGCGACAACGCCGGAATCAGGATCAGCGCGCCGAGCATGTTCCACAGGAACATGAAGGTAAGCAGGATGCCCATGTCGGCCTGGAACTTGATGGGCGACCAGGCCCAGGTGATCACGCCGGCGGCCATGGTCAGGCCCACTAAGGCGACCACACGGCCGGTGAAGTCCAGCGAACGGCGGTAGGCCACAGCCAGGCTGCCACCGCGCTCCTGCACCGCCAGCTGCACGCTCAGCAGGTACAAGGCGTAGTCCACTCCCACGCCAACACCCACGGCAATCACCGGCAAGGTGGCCACCTTCAGGCCAATGCCCAGCCATACCATCAGCGCCTTACAGATCACCGTGGTCATCAGCAGCGGAATCAACGCGACCACCGTGGCGCGCCAGCTGCGGAAGGTCAGCAGGCAAAGCAAGGCAGTAGCGCCATATACCGCCAGGTACATGGTGATGATGCCCTTCTCTACCTCGATATTGGTCGCCGCCTCGATACCGGCGTTACCGGCTGCCAGGAGGAATTCCACCGGCTGTTCGGCGCCTGGGGCGGAGTTGTTTTCTTTGGCGAAGTCTTCCGACACTTTCAACACGCGGGTCAGCGTGTCGGCTTTGTGGTCGGCCAGGTAGGCAATGATTGGCGTGGTGGAACACTGCTGATTGGTGATGCCTGGGGATGAAATCATCGCCGCGTCCACCGCCGAGTTGGTGATGGCTTGATCACGGCTGATGCTCAGCCATTTCGGGCTGCCTTCGGCCATGCCCGAGCTGATCATCCGCACGGTTTCCGCCAACGACTGGGTGGTTTGTACGCCGGGGGTCTGGCGCAGTTTCCAGGCCAGCTTGTCCATGCTTTGTAGGGACGGATACAGGCGGCAACTGTCTTCGTTGGTTTTCACGATGACCACAAACTGGTCACTGGAAAGGCCGTAGTTGCTGGTGATGTAGGCGTTGTCGCGGTTGTAGCGCGAGTCGGCACGCAGCTCCGGCGCGCCGGGGTCCAGGTCGCCGACTTTGAGGTGCATCATCACCAAGCTGCCGATCAGCGTAACCACCAACGACAACGCGATCACCGCCGTGGCCATGGGGCGCTCGGTAAAGCGGTCGAGGCCGTGCCAGATATGGCCGAGGAAGCCTCGGTTGGCTTCGCCGGCCTGGTCTTTGGCGATGGCAATACGTGCGGCTTTTTCGCTCACGCCCAGGTATGACAGCGCCACCGGAATCAGCAGCAGCTTGGTGAAAATCAGCACCGCCACGCCAATACTGGTGGTGAGTGCCAAGTCGCGAATCACCGGAATATCGATGATCACCAGCACGGCGAAGCCGACGATATTGGTCAGCAGCGCGGTAAGCCCGGTGAGGAACAGACGGCGGAACGTGTAGCGCGCCGCCACGTATTTGTGGGTGCCCCGGCCGATGTCCTGCAGGATGCCGTTCATCTTTTGCGTGCCATGGGAAATGCCGATGGCAAAGATCAAAAACGGCACCAGAATCGAGTACGGGTCTAGGTTGTAGCCGAGGATTTGCATTAACCCCAGCAGCCACACCACCCCCGCCACCGCCACGCCCACCAGCAACAGCGTGCTGCGCAGGCAGCGGGTGTAGAAGTACACAAACAGGCCGGCGATCACTACCGACGCGCCAAAGAACAGCATCACCGAATACAGGCCGTCGATCAGGTCGCCGACCAACTTGCTGAAGCCGATGATATGGATGCCGATCTTGTCGCTTTCCAGCGAGCGGATTTTGCTTTCCAGCTCTTTGGAGAAGTCACCGTAATCCAGCGGCTTGCCAGTTTGCGGATTGGTGTCCAGGAGCGGAGCAACGATCATGCTCGACTTGCTGTCGTTGCTCACCAGGTTGCCGGTGATGCCGGCGCGCATGATGTTGCGCCGCAGCGCCTTGATCGATTTCTCACTGCCGTCGTAGTCCGATGGCATCACGGCACCGCCGTCGATGCCCTCCTCCGTCACTTCTTTCCAACGGACAATCGGCATCCACAGTGACTTCATCCACGAGCGGTCAATGCCCGGAATCAGGTAAAGGGTGTCGTTGACCTTTTGCAGGGCCAGCAGGTACTCGGGGTCGTAGATATCGCCGGTCTTGTTTTCGACCACGATGCGAATGCTGTTACCCAGCCCCGGCAACTGATCTTTGTTGGCCAGGTAGTTTTTGATGTACGGGCTGGAGCTTGGAATCATCTTTTCAAAACTGGCATTGACTTCCAGCTTGGTGGCGAAGAAACCCAGCACCACGGTGGCGAGCAGGCAGAACACCACGACCAACACGCGGTTATGGAAAATCACCCGTTCAAACCAGCCGCCGGAGCTTTTATCAAAGTCCTCCAGCTTGGCTATCACTGGCATTCCGCTGTTGAATTTTTGCTCGACCATATCTTCTTTCCAGTAGGGGAATCGTGCCGGGGCCGCTTAGTTGGCCTGGGCGATATCGATGACCTTGGCGCCGCTAAAGCGCGTGATAACCAGGCTGCCGGCCGTCTCGGTGGCGCTGGCGGCATACACCTCGCCTACCCGCGCATCGGCCAGCGGCGTGACCTGCAAACTGTCCCGATCAATGCTGACCAATTGCCCACCCTGGCTCACCACGATCAAGGCATTGCCCTGCTCGATGATGCTGACCAAGCTGCTGCTGAGCTCGGTGTTCAGCTGTTGCCATTGCGCACCGTCGTCACGGCTGACAAACAGATTGCCGCGCAGTCCGTAGGCCACCAGCAAGTGGTCGAGCGCGGTAACGCCGAAGTAGGTGCCGGTGTACGGGGTGTCGAGTTTTACAAAGCGTTGTTGGTCGGCGGGCAGACGGGTGTCGAGGCGCAGCACCAAGCCTTGCTCACCGCTGATATAGAAAATGCCGTCGCGTTGCGCCAACCCATACAAGTGCATGCGGCGGTCGTTGTCGGCGCGTTCGATCCACGGCTGCCAGGTTTTGCCGGCGTCGTCGCTGCGCACGATCATGCCGAAGGCGCCGACAGCAAAGCCGTGGCCATTGGCGTCAAACAGTACGTCGAGGAGCGGCGCGGGCATCACGTCCGGCGTGGCCGACGTGCCCATGGCGCGGCTGACTTCCTGCACCATATCAACGGCCGCTTCATCGCCTTGCTCGGCGCGTTTGCCGTAGGTGTCGTTAAGCAAGGTCAGCAGTTTGCGGCCGTCTAACTGCACGGCCCAGGTGGCGCCGGCGTCGGTGCTGTGCAGCACCACAGAATCGTGGCCGACAATCCAGCCGTTATTGGCGTCGCTAAAGCGCACTTGGGTGAAGTCGCTGGACACCGGGCTACTCACTTGCTGCCAGGTTTTGCCGTTGTCGGCGGAGCGCTGAATCAGGCCGTGCAGACCTACACCGACCAGCACGCTGCCGGCGCGCGCCACGCCAATCAGCGGCGCGGCCAGCGGGGCTTCGAGGTGTTGCGACTGCTCGTTCAACGGGTCGATGGCGGCGTTTGCCGCGTGAACCAGACCAGGGCTGACCAGCAGCAAAGAAATAACAGTGGCGCTAAACAACTGCGCGATGGAACGGTTGGGTCGTACAAGGCTTTGGCTAATCATTATTTTTGTCCTCACCATGCCAGGTGGTCTGCTCACGTCACCGCCGCAAAGGCGATGACGTGGCAGAAACAGCGGTTACTGCGGCGCGTGGTTTAGCGCTGGGTCTCGCGGGCCACGATGGCTTCCGGGTTCATGTCCCGTTCGCTGCGCGGTTTGTCGATAAACTTGTAGCCGCCCTTCAGGCCATCGTTGAGCAATGCCCACATGCCTTTGTTGAAGTCGTACACCACGTTTTTCACGTTGTACGGCAGGGTTTTGTCGTAGATCTGCACACCGCTCAGGAAGATGCTGCGATAGAGCGTGCCGCCTTGGTCCCAGGCGTCGTAAAGGCCGATACCGTAGTTGTCTTCGTCAAGGTAGTAGGTGCGTTTGCTATACACGTGGCGCTTGCCAGGTTTTAGCGTGGCTTCCACCACCCACACGCGGTGCAGTTCCCACCGCTCGCAGGCCGGGTTGGCGGTGCTTTTGAGGAATTGCTCATCCTGCTTGCACTCGAAATAGAACTTGTAGGCGTTGGCAGGAATGAACATTTCCTTACGGCCAACCAGTTTGTAATCGAAGCGGTCCTGGCTGCCCGAGAACATTTGCAGTTCGTCAAACAGGGTCACGCCGCCCTGGCTTGGAACCGGGGTATCAAAGGAAAACTCGGGCGCCAATTTCACGCGGCGTTGGCCGGGCGAATAGCTGAATGCGCGACGTGGTTTTTCCGTCGGGTCCAGGTAGTCGTTGATGCCAGTGACTTCACCAGAGCGACGCGCCGGGTAGTTGTTCAGCGAGTACACGCGCGCATACATGTTGGGGTCACGGTCGGTTTGCGCCGTTTGGTAATACGGCTGCTCTTCAAACGTGGCCTGTTCAGCGGCTTTGGTGCGCTGACCGTTGGCATCCATTACCCAGCTATTGGACGAGCTGGTGGTGGAATACCCGTGGCCGATTTTGTAGCGCAGCTGTTGGTTCCAAATCACCTCGTTACCGGTTTTTGGAATCGGGAATGGCAGGCCGCCCCGGCACGCCACGTCCACTGCCAAGCCGTCTTTCAACGTGTTGCAGGTGGTGGCGTTGCGGGTGGTGGCGTCCAGCACGTCTTGCGGGTAAGCCGTGGTGCGGTGGCTTGGGTAGATGTCGAAGTAGTAGTCCGGGTTTTTCTTCAGGACTTCTTTCTGCCCTTCGCTCAACTTGTCGGCGTATTGCGCGACGTTTTTCGAGTCAATACGGAACAGCGGTTTTTCATCGCGGAAGGGGTTGGCCCAAAAGCCGCTATCCGGCTTGAAATCGGCAGGTGCTTTGGTCAGGCCACCTTCATAAGGCGGAATGGTTCCTTCTGCGTTGCCAGCCTGAATCGCGCCAAAGGCGGTCAGGGTTTTGCCGATCTGAGCGGCTTCCTCTGGGCTGACTGCGGCCATGCTAACGCTAGCAAAACCAAGCAGTGCAACGGATAAGGCTAATTGTCTTTTCATTCAGACGGTCTCCGTTTTTATAGTTGTTCAGAAGGAGGTTTTGAACGTGAAGGCCAGCCAGCCGCGATCGGTGTTGCCGATGCCGCCGTTACCGCCAACGCGGTTGCCAGACAAATTCTTCGACTGGGCACGGGTGTCAGCGTAACGCAGGCCGAACTCGTACTGCTGCTGATAGGTGAACTTGACGCCAGTCGACCAGGCCATAGCCCCTTCGCTGCCGCCACCGGCCGTGGCTGCGTTGCCCTTGATGCCGTAGTTGATGGTCAACGGTACATCCATGTCCCACGACGGGAAGATGTTCAGGTACTGCGGGGTGTAGTTGATGGCAGCGGCGTAGTAGTTACGGGTGGAGCAACCGTCGGACTCATCGCCCGAATTGGCGATACCTGGGGTGCGGGCGTCGGTACACGCGGCGCTACCTTTGTTCTTGAATAGCTCTTCGTGCTCGGTAACCTTGTTCAGGTGGCTGTACGCGAACTCACCGACCAACGTGCCGTTGTTGGAAATAAAGTTACGCGGCACGCCGTACACGGCGTTAGCGATAAAGTGGATGGTGTCACCACGTGGGCCTTCATCATCTACGGCGCTGACGCCAGTGGCATTCAACGCGCCATTTTTGCGGTACGACAGTTCGCTACCCACCGCCACCGAGTCAAACACCCGCGCAAAGCTGATACCGGCAAGTTTCACCCCACGCGGATACACCACGCGGTACTCACCCAACGACGCTTTGATCTGCGGCGCCAGCCATGGCTGGTAGTCGTCGAATTGGCGGTAGTAGAAGCCGAACGTCGATTCAATCGACTCCATGTTGTACTTGGTCATCACGCCCCAGTTGGCGTTTCTATCGCGCCCAAACTTGGAGCTCTGGCGCTTGAAGGCGCCCGCGCCGGCTGGCAGTTGGTCGGGGCCTTCAAACAGGAAGTCCGCACCACCGAAATACGTGCCGCCGTAGGGAATGCGGGTGTAGTCCCACTCATAGAAATACTGCCCGGCAATCGACATATGGTCGCCGACTTGCGCCTTGGCGGAGATCTGCCCAATAGGCAGAAACACTTCTTTTGTTTCGATACCGGGGCTGGTTGCGGCCTTTACCCCATCGCTGGGGGCCTGCGAGTACGAAACCGAGTGCGCGCCAAACAACAGGCCTTCACCCCAGTAGTTGGTGTGCCGACCGATTTTGACGTTGACCGGGGTTTCGCCGAGTTGAAAGTTTTTCCATACAAAGGCATCGAGAATTTCCCCCGACGGGCCGTTTACATAGCGCTCTACTTCGCTGCTGTAGCGGGCGCGGTCGTAGCTGGTCTGGCCGCCCACGTTGCTTTTCACCGTGGTGTCGTCATAGGCGTTGTCGTACCAACCGGCAGCGCTGAGGCGCGCGCCCCACTCGTTGAGGTAGGAGAAGTCGATCTCGCTCAACACATCGAGACGATTTGTCACAATATCGCCTTTATCGAACTTGCCATCCGACTCGTCGTTGGTGGCGTTGTTCATGATGCGCTTGTCCTGCCCTTCCATGCGCACACCGAGGTTGTAACGCACGGTGTTGTCCCAGCGCAGGCGGTAATCGGGGTTGCTTAGGTCGAACGAAATTGCCTGGGCGCAACTCATGCTGCCGAGCACCGCGAGCGCTACGGCGCTGCGGCTGAACATGTGCCGACCATGCTTGGTCATGTCTTTCATACGAGCCACCTTTTATTTTTATTTTCAGTCGTTTATGTGAGGTCGGGTGAACGCTTGCTACCTCTGTAACGTGCGGGTGCTGTGCACCTCGCCTAAGCCTTCGCGGGTGGTAGTGCTTGTGCTCCAAGCGGTGTTACGCCCTCGCGGCTTGAAATTAAATTAACCGAGAAAAAATAATAATTCCATATAAAGATTTTGATTCTGTATTCAGAACGCTATCTCGATTCGCCATTCTGAAACCTTCCCAGGCTGACAATGCCCGGAAAAACCTTCCGACGCATATTGCACACAACATAGGTAACTGTTCAATTATGTTTTGCGCTCGGCGCACTTTACGCTTTAAATGAGCCACCCAAGGGGTGGCCTGCGTACCCCTGCCGAGCCTACAAGAACAATAGGAGCTGGCCTGAAATGAACATCGATTTAAGCGGCAAACGTGTGATTGTCACCGGCGCCTCGCGGGGCATAGGCCTTGCCATAGCTCGCGCTTTCGCCCTGGAAGGCGCCCGCGTGGCGATCTGCGCCCGCAGTCAGGAAGCGGTAGACGCTGCTGCCGCGCAGTTGCAGGAAAACGCCCAGGCCGTGCTGGCACGTGTGGTGGACGTAACCGACACCGCAGGTGTTCAACACTTTGTGGCGGAGGTGGTCGAGGCCTGGGGCGGCGTGGACATTTTGGTCAATAACGCCGGCCAAGGCCGCAGCGGCAACCTCGATACCCTCACTCCGGAAGCCATTCTTGAACACGCCAATGTGTTGCAAATGGGGCATTTCCGCTTTGTTCAGGCCGTCGTTCCGCACATGCGCTTGCAGCGCTGGGGACGAATTATCGAAATCAACGCCCTAGCCGGCACCGTGCCAACGCCCGATGGCATTCCTTCGGTGATAAACCGCGCCAGCTGCGTGGCCCTCTCCCGCTCGCTCGGTATGTCGCTGGCCAAGGAAAATATTCTGGTCAACAGCCTGAACATGGGCTGGATCGATACCGGCCAGTGGGACCGCCATTACAAGGAAATGGGGCCGGGGGTGAGCCGCGAAGAGTTCGATGAGATGGTCATGAAGGTGGTCCCCATTGGGCGCTATGGCAAGCCGGAGGACGTGGCGGGCATGGTGGTGTTCCTTTCGAGCGAATACGCCAGTTTTATCAGCGCGGCGTCCATTGATATTGCTGGCGGGATGGGTGGGCAGATTGCTTACTTCCCCACGCTGAAACGGGATTTTGCGGCGGCGATCAAGGCGCGCAATGAAGCGGCGCAATAAGGCCGAGATCAGCGTCGATGTTTTTGATTCCGCCCCGGGCGAATCCCTATGAACCTGCTCTTCCCTATCCTAGCCACCCTTATCTGGGCGGCGAGCACCGTGGTCAATCGCCTGTCGGTGGGCGTTATCGACCCGGCCGCCATCTCGTTCTACCGCTGGCTGACCGCCTTACTGGTGCTGTCACCGGTATTGCTACCCAGGGTCTGGCGCCTGCGTCGGGCCATCCGCCCGTACCTAGCCAAGCTGTTTCTGCTCGGCTTGCTGGGCATGTCGCTCTATCAATCCCTGGCCTACTTTGCTGCCCATACGGTCAGCGCCACGTCCATGGGTCTGATTCTGGCGACGCTGCCGCTGCTGACAGTGGCGCTGGCCATACCGATACTGCACACCCGCCCTACCCGGCTATTTGTGGTCGGCGCGCTGATTTCCTTTGCTGGTTTGGCATGGCTGTTGGCCGCTGGTGATTTGCCCTCGCTGTGGCAACACGGCGTGGGCCGTGGCGAGTGGCTGATGCTGCTGGCGACCTTGTCGTATGCGCTGTATTGCGTGCTGGTAAAGCGCTGGCAGATTCCGCTGCCGACCTGGGAATGCCTGTATGTGCAGATTGTGTTTGGCACGCTGCTGCTGGTGCCGCCGTTTCTGCTGGCGCCAGACATTGCCCTGACGGCAAAGAACATTCCCCTGGTGCTGTTTGCTGGGCTGTTTGCCTCGGCCATGGCGCCCGGGTTGTGGATGCGCGGGCTGGAGACGTTGGGACCGGAGAAGACGGCGGTGCTGATGAATCTGGTGCCGTTGTTTACGGCGGTGCTGGCGATTTTGATGCTGGGGGAAACGTTGCACCTTTACCACGCGGTGGGCGGCGGGATGATTTTGTTAGGAATCGGATTGGCCCAGCAAAAACGTAGGTTGGGTTGAGCCAAAGGCGAAGCCCAACAAGGAGCCCAACGGGCTCCGCGTTCAGGTCGTTGGACTTCGCTACGCTCACCGAACGTGTGACCGACCCCACCTACGAAAGCAGCGTGTCGCGCAGGTTTTGAATGCCCGCTTCATCCAGACCACTGAAGCGCTGGATATAGCGATCTATGCCCCCAAAATCGCTATCAATCGCCGCATAAGCAGCCAGCAAATACTCCGGCCGCGCATCCAGCACGGCATCAATCGCAGCCACACTCACCGGCTGGCGCACCCTATGATTGACCGCATTGCTCATCGCCTCCTGCCGTTCACCATCCAGTTCGCTAAAACGCCGAGCAGACAGCAGGTAGTCGAGCATGATCCGCTGCGGCGCCACGCCCAAGGCATGTAACACCAACGCCACCGCCACGCCGGTACGGTCTTTGCCGGCCGCGCAGTGAATCAACACGGGCGCGCGTCCCGATGAAAACAGGCCGAACAACTCGGCCAAATGCGGTGCCAACATCGCAGGCAGGCGCCGGTATACCTCCAGCATCATCCGCCGCGCGCCTTCCGCCACCGGGTGATTGGCGAGCATGGCGGCAATCTCCAGGTCGGCGCGAAAGTCGCCGGCCACCTCCAAGTGCAGGTGCTGCATATCGCCGGCCGGCAACCGGCTGGGATAGCGGTCGCGCTCGCCGGAACTGCGCAGATCGCAGACGGTCTTGACCCCGAGCTGCTCCAGCCGCCCCCAATCTTCAAACGACAGCCGATACAACTGATCCGAGCGCACCAGATGATGCCCGTTGATACGCCTGCCATCTTCCGTGGGCACGCCTTTCAAACTGCGCACGTTGTCCGCGCCGCTCAAACTCATCACCACCATGCCTAGCCCTCCAGCAAGTGCTGATAAGCGGCGGTCAGCGGCCGAGCGTCCTCGCCTAGCGTTGGGTTACGCCGTGGCACGCGGCCGTGGGTCAGCAGCTTGATGGTGTCGAAGTCTTCGGCGGCGGCAAAAAAGCGTTCCACCATTGGCTGCCCGGCTTGGCCCCAGTCGTCCATATTCGACATCCAGGTTTGCATGCCCCACACCGGCCAGCGACGCAGTTGTTCCCACGCCGCGTCTTGGCCCAGCACGCCTTCAGCGCCCAGGCTGATCAGCTTCTCGCGATACACCTTTACCAGGCGCGAAGCCTCGGCACGACGCTCCTCGACGGTCAGCGCGCCAATCATAAAATAGGCAATGTCGCGCCACGGACGCCCGCGCCGCGCCAACTGCCAATCCAGCCAAATACGTTCGCCGTCGGCGCGCGAAAAGCTGTTGCCCTGGTGCGAGTCGCCATGAATCAAACAGCTCGGCGAGGTTTGCTCTAGCTCAAAGGCCGCCAACTCATCAAACGCGTGGCTGAACAGTTCGGGGCGCTCGTACATCCATTTGGGCAGCAGCTTTTGGTACTCGGGCCGGCGCAAGTTCACGCGAATGTAGTTGTACATGCGCAGCAAGCCATTGCTGTCGACCGGGTTATCCATCGACACCGGCAACCACGCCTGGCGCTGCAACTGCGCATTGCCCCAGGTGGCGCCATGTAACGTGGCCAGCGACTCCAGCCCTGCCGCTACGCCATCCACGCCAAGGTGATGGGTGCTATGGCCAAACTGCCCATCGGCCACGCCCAGGTCTTCCATCATCACCACACCGCGCCCGCCACCATCGGCGTCCCAGTCGGTGAAGTAGGTGGCCGGCAGCGGCGCGTCGCTCCAGCTGCGCGCCAGGTGATAAAAGCGCGCTTCCAGCTCGCAGATATCACCGCTTTCAAAGCCTTCCGACCAGTTGGACTTCAGGCATACATGCTCGGGTATCCCCGCCCGTTGCCCGACCTCGTTTAGCGTCAACGTTGCACGGTATTTGGTGGTATGCCCGTTGCTGATTTCCACGGTCTCCAAGGCCAGCACCTGAATGCCCGGATAACGTGGCTGCAACAGCCGGGTCAGCCAGGCAGCAGTGATGTCCCGCAACTGCCTGGGCAATTGCCCCTGCCGTTGCGGATAAGGCCTGCCCGCGGCCATGGCCAGCAGGCTGTCGGTCATCGCGTGAGCACCGGCTTGGCGCTTACCGGAATGCTCAGTTTCAGCAGCTCGATGGCGTTACCGCTGCGGATGCGCTCACGGTCTTCGGAGGACAAACCGATGCCCGCCGTCAGGTCGCCATGGTCGTAAGCGCCGCCAAAGTTGGTGCCGTACAACAAGCGCTCGGCGCCCACCACCTCGGCAACACCACGGCGCAGGCCGGGGGCGTGCACGTCGAGGTCAAAGTAGAAGTTTTGCATGTAGTCCATCAACGGACGCTGGTTACGCGAGTCCGGCGCCATGGCGCGGTTGAGCTCACTCAGGCGGCCCAGTTGGAACACCGCCATGCCGCCTGCATGCGTGATATAGGTTTTCAGCGTCGGGAACACGTCCAGCGCGCCACCGCAAATCAGGTACCAGAAGAACAGCGTTTCATCCACGCAATCGCCGACGATGGAAGTGGTTTCAAACTTGTCGTCGGTGTGTTTTTCGCCCCAGTAAATAGACTGGTTAAAGCCGTGCACCATGATCGGCACATCAAGCTGGGTGAGCTTTTCCCAGACCGGGAAAAGGCGCTCGTCGTGGGCTTCCAGGCCATTGAAATTGGCTCCGCCGACGCACACGCCTTTTGCCCCCAGTTGGGTGACGGCGCGTTCGATTTCCTTGGCGGCGTTTTGCGGGTCGGCCAGGTTGGCGTGGGCCCAGAAGTCGAAGTGGTCCGGGTCGGCGCGGCAGAAGGCGGACAGCTCGTCGTTGCAAATGCGCGCGTATTCATTGGCGAAGTCGCCGGCCCAGTACATAAAGCAGTGCGACGGCGTGGACATCACTAACTTGTCGACGCCCCGCTCCGCCATCAGCGTGCGCCGGGCTTTGTGGGTCATGCGCGCGAGGATATTGGCCTGGGCTTCGGCGTCGTTGGCGGCCTTGGCCGGTTGTTTGGTGCCGAGGGAAAAGTGCCCCACGGTAAGGCCCTGTACCTTCATAAAAGGGCCCCAGAATTCGTGACGGTTAAGCATGCCTTCAGTCAGCAAGTGGGCGTGAACATCGATCAGCATGGCGTTCTCCTTGTTGTAATTAGCCGGTGCGGTGAGCGGTGAGATGGATCAGAAATAATATAAACACATTTTGTATATGTGTTCATTTTAATTGTTGAAATGCAGTGACTGCCACCCCCTCACCCTCGCCCTCTCCCCCAACGGGGAGAGGGGACTGGAATGGGGTGAGCCGCAAACTTCGATCTCTCGCCGAGCGCCGCTCAAGCTCCCCTCTCCCGCTCGCGGGAGAGGGGCTGGGGGTGAGGGGCTCTTCAAAAAAAACGGCCCTCAAGGGGCCGCAAAATGCATGGTCAATCGGTGTTAATCAGCGTTGCGTCTCTTCCGCCACAATCGATTCAGGCTTCATATCCCGCTCAGACTTGGGCGTGTCATGCACGATGTAGCCGCCCTTTAAGCCATCGTTCAGCAGCGACCAAATCCCTTTGTTGAAGTCGTAACTCACGTTCTTCACGGTGTATGGCAGCGTTTTGTCGTACAGCTGCACACCGCTCAGAAACAGTGCGCGGTACAGGGTGCCGCCTTGGTCCCAGGCGTCGTAAAGGCCGGCGCCCCAGGTATCTTCGTCGAGGTAGTAGGTGCGTTTGCTGTAGACGTGGCGTTTGCCCGGTTTCAGCGTGGCTTCCACCACCCACACGCGGTGCAGCTCCCAACGCTCGCACGCGGGGTTGGCGTGGTGTGGGGTGAACTGCTCTTCCTGGCCGCAGGTGAAGTAGAACTTGTAGGCGTTGTACGGGATGTACATTTCCTTACGACCCACCAGCTTGTAGTCAAAGCGGTCTTGGCTGCCGGAGAACATTTGCAGTTCATCAAATAGGTTCACGCCGCCCTGGTTTGGCACCGGGGTGTCGTAGGCGAACTCGGGGGCCAGCTTGATGCGGCGCATGCCGGGGGTGTAGCTCCAGGCGCGGCGCGGTTGCACGGTGGGGTCCAGGTAGTCGGCAAGAATCACCAACTGCCCGGCGCTGCGGGCCGGGTAGCTGTCCAGTGCCCAAGCGCGGTAGTACAGCTGTGGGTCGCGGTCGGCCTGTTTAACCTGGTAGTACGGCGCTTCTTCGAAGGTGGCCGATTCGGCGGTTTTGGTCACCGTGCCGCGCGAGTCCACCACCCAGCTGTTGGACGACGAGGTGGTGGTGTAGCCCGGGCTCTTGTAGCGCAGCTGCTGGTTCCAGATCACTTCGTTGCCGTTTTGCGGCAGCGGGAACGGAATTCCACCACGGCACACGGGGTCGACCGCCAAGTTGTCCTTGATGGTGTGGCACGTCGTGGCGTTGCGGGTGGTGGCGTCCAGCAATTCCTGCGGGTACGCCGCCGTGCGGTGGCTGGGGTAGATGTCCAGGTAGTAATCGGGGAACTTGCTCAGCAGCAGTTTTTGCCCGCCACTTAAGCGGTCGGTGTACTGCTCCATGTTTTTCGAGGTAATGCGCAGAATCGGTTTTTCATCCTTAAACGGGTCGACCCAAAAGCCGCTGTCCGGTTTAAAGCCCGGAGGGCTTTCCCGCAGCCCACCTTCGTACGCGGGAATGCTGCCGTCGGCATTGCCGGCGATGATGGCGCCAAAGGGCGTCAGGGTTTTGCCGATCTGTGCTACTTGGTCGGCCGGTGCTGCCGCCAGGCTGCAGGTGGCGACGCTGAGCAGCGCGAGGGCCAGTGCAAATTGTCCTTTCATAAATACGTACTCCGCTTCTTAGCTTTTTTAGATGGAGGTTTTAAAGGTAAAGGCCAGCCAGCCACGGTCGGTACCGCCCACGGCGCCGTTGCCGCCGACGGTGTCGCCGGGAATGTTTTTCGACTGGGCCTGACTGTCGGCATAGCGCAGGCCGAATTCGTAGCGCTGGGCGTAGGTAAAATTCACCCCGGCGGACCACGTAAGCGCGCCCTCGTTGCCACCGCCAGCAGTGGCGGCGTTGCCGTCTAGGCCATAGTTCACGGTGAGCGGAACGGTCATGTCCCATGACGGGAAAATGGACAGGTATTGCGGGGTGTAGTTAACCGCGAGGGCCGCGTAGTTACGGGTGGAGCAGCCGTCGCTTTTGTCACCCGAACCTGGGGTGCCGACGCGCGGGTCAACGCAGTTATTGCTGCCTTCGCCCAAGTACAGCTCTTCATGGTCGGTGACCTTTGCCAAGTGGCTGTACGCGAACTCGGCGATCAGCGTGGCGTTGGGCGCGATAAAGTTACGCGGCACGCCATACACGGCGTTGGCCACGAAGTGGTAGCTGTCGCCGCGTGGGCCTTCGTCGTCCATGGCATCCACGCCAACGGCGTTTAATGCGCCGCCTTTGCGGAAGGAAATTTCACTGCCCACCGACACGGTGTCGAGCACGCTGGAGAAACTCAAACCCACCAGTTTCACATTGCGTGGGTACACCAAACGGTAGCTGCCAGTGGCCGCTGACACTTGCGGTGCCAGCCACGGTTGGTAGTCATCAAACTGGCGGTAGTAAACGCCAAACGTCGACTGCAACGCCTCGACGTCGTACTTCGCCATCACGCCCCAGTTACCGCTGTCGCGACCCAACTTCGAGTCTTCCCGCTTAAAGGAAAAACCCGGGGCAACGGGCAAACGGTCCGGGCCTTCAAAGAAGGGGTCCGCCGCGCCAAAGTAGGTGCCGCCGTACGGAATGCGGGTGTAATCCCACTCATAGAAATATTGCCCGGCCAGGGTCAGGTTTTCGCTGACTTGAGACTTGGCGGAAATCTGCCCAATCGGCAGAAACACTTCCTTGGTTTCGATACCTGGGCTGGTCACCGCTTTGGCGCCGTCCAGTGGGGCTTGCGAGTAGGAAATCGCGTGGGCGCCGAACAGCAGCCCCTCGCCCCAGTAGTTGGTGTGCCGGCCGGCTTTGACGTTGACCGTGGTATCGCCAAAGCGGAAGTTTTTCCACAAGAAGGCGTCGAGAATTTCCCCCGACGGCCCTGCGGCGTAGCGTTTGGTTTCCGAGCTGTAGCGGTCGTTTTCGTAGCTGGTCTGGAAGCCCGGGACGTTGCTTTCGACATCGTCATCTTGGTACGCATGGTCATACCAGCCGGACGCGCTCAACCGTGCGCCCCATTCTTTGCGGTAGGCAAAGTCGATTTCGCTAAGCACGTCGACGCGGTTGGTGACGATGTCGTGCTTGTCGAACTTGCCGTCCGACTCGTCGTAGTTGGGGTTGTTCATGATGCGCCGGTCTTGGTCATCCATACGCATGCCCAGGTTGTAACGCACGGTGTTATCCCAGCGCAGGCGATAGTCCGGATTGGGCAAGTCGATGCTCACCGCATGAGCACTGCCAGCGTGAATCAACGCCAGTTCGGCGCAGGCCACCAGCGCCAGGTTGCGGGCGCGCACGCCGCCCTTCTTATTCATTTGTTTCATGCAAACCACCTTTTGTTTTTATTCTCAGTTGGTCATTGCAGCCCCCATGTGAGGGCTAGCCGTTAGCGCCCGATGGGGTAAATGATGGATTTCTCCTGGGTAAACTCTTTCAGCCAGTTGGGCCCGAATTCGCGGCCGATGCCGGAGCGTTTGAAGCCACCAATGGGCGCGTACGGCAACCCGCCGCTGCCGCCATTGAGGTAAACGCTGCCGGCGCGAATTCGCCGCGCCAGGGCATAGGCCGTCGCCGCATCGGCCGAAGCCACCGCACCGTTCAAGCCAAAGCGCGAGTCGTTGGCGATGGCGATGGCTTCGTCGTCCGTGTCGTAGCCGATCACCACGCCGACCGGGCCGAAGATTTCTTCCTGGGCAATGGCCATGTCATTGCGCACGTTGTCGAACAGCGTCAGGTCGCTGAAGAATCCTTGCTTCAAGTGCGCCGGCCGCCCGCCACCGCACACCAGGGTGGCGCCGGCATCGCGGCCGCTGGCAATAAAGTGCTCGACCTTGCAGCGCTGCGATTCGCGAATCAGCGGCCCCATCAGCACGCTCGGGTCGGCCGGGTTACCGACCTTCCATTGTCCTGCCACAGCCGCAGCAATCTGTACGAACTGCTCACGAATCGAGTTATGCACCAAAAAGCGCGTGAGCAGCGCGCAGCCCTGCCCTGCGTTAACCGCCAAGCCGGCGATGGCACCCAGCGCGGTGCCCTGCACATCGGCATCGGCGCGCACGATCAATGCCGACTTGCCGCCCAGCTCCAGGTGCACGCGCTTAAGCGTCGGCGCGGCCTGGCTCATGATGCTGATACCGACAGTCTCCGAACCGGTGAACGAGACCATGTCCACCCGTGGGTCGCTGCTGAGCAAACTGCCCACCTCAACGCCGCCGGTGACGATATTCAGCACGCCTTTGGGCAAGCCGATTTCCTCAGCAATTTCACCAAACAGCAGCGCCGAGTACGGGGTAAACGGCGAGGGTTTCAACACCAGGGTGTTACCGGCCAGCAGCGCCGGAAACACCTTGGCCAGGTTGAGCAGAAACGGGAAGTTGTAGCCGGTAATGCCCGCTACGACGCCTATGGCTTCACGCTCCACGGTACCGCTTCCGAGTATCAGCGGCCCGCCCGGGTTGAACGGGTTGGGGTTACTGTGCACCGGAATTTGCTGGCTATCGCCTTGAGTGGATTGCTCAATGGCGGTAAGCACATGGCCCAGCGGCATATCCACTTGCATGGCGTAGGTCACGCCTTGCGAACAGCCGACTTCGGCAATGATGAGCGCGGCGATCTGTTCGCGCTTGGCGACCAGGGCGGCGTGCATACGGCGCAGGTAACCCGCGCGCTCGGCCATGCTCAGCCACGGCCATGGGCCGTTGTCGAACGCCTGGCGGGCCGCGGCTATAGCGGCATCGGCGCTCTGCACATCGCCTACCGGGGCGTGGCCGATCACTTCTTCGGTCGCCGGGTTTAGCACCGGCTCGCGCGGGCCATCGGCGGCCACCCAGGCGCCGTCGATATAGAGTTTGTCCAGATGGGTAAAGGGGATGCTCATTGCGCTGCAACTCCTGACGGTTTGCCTGTAATAAATTCCGCGGCGCGCAGGGCAATGGCCATGGCCGGGGCGTTGGTATTGCCGGACACCAGGCACGGCATCACCGAGGTGTCGACCACCCGCAGCCCTTCCACCCCACGCACGCGCAGTTGCGGATCGAGCACCGAGCCCGCATCGCCGCCCATGCGGCAGGTGCCGGAGACGTGGTAGGCGGTTTGGCCAAAACGGCGCAGCGCGGCGAGAATTTCCTCGTCGGTTTGCACCTGGGGGCCGGGGGTCAGTTCATTTACGATGAACGGCTTAAGCGCCGGCTGCGCGGCCAGGCGGCGGAACCAGCGGACCAAGGCGATGCCTGAAGTGCGGTCGATGTCAGCACTTAGGTAGTTGCCATGAATCTGCGGCGGCACGGACGGATCGGCAGACTGAATGCGCAACTCGCCCTGGCTTTGCGGGCGCAAGAAATAGCCGCCCAGCGTCAGCCCCGGCTGCTTGTCGATGGCCACGGTGTTGCCGTCGCCGTCCATGGAATACAGGCTGACGCCGATCTGCGCGTCCGGGCGGTCCAACTCAGGACTGGTTTTGATAAAACCGCCGGCTTCGTGGGCCGCGTGAGTCATCGGGCCTTTTTTGCGCAGGAAGTAATTGGCCACCGCGCCCAGTAAACCGACGCCGTGGAAGCAATGGTTAAAGCTGCCGCTGGTGACGCGGTACTGCATGGCCATGTACACGTGTTCGCGCAGGTTGCGGCCCACGTCCGGGGCGTCTTGCACCACGGCAATACCGTGTTGCTGCAACAGCGCTGCCGGGCCCACGCCGGACAACTGCAAGAGCTTGGGCGATTCAACCGCGCCGGCACACAGCAAGATTTCCCGGCGCGCTTCGATGCGCTCATCGCCTGAGCTGCTGGTGACCTGCACGGCAGTGGCACGGCGCTCGGTAAATTCGATGCGCTGAACTTGGGTGCCGGTCACGACGGTGAGGTTGGTACGCCCGCGCACCGGGTCGAGAAAGGCTTTTGCCGCGCTGAAGCGCTGGCCTTTGTAGGTGGTTTGCGGCTGATAGCCAACGCCGCCGTGGCTGACCGAGTCGACATGGTTGGTATCGTCAGTGCGCTTTACACCCATGGCCCCGGCGGCGCTGATCACCGCGTCGCACAAGGCATCGCCGCTGGGGTGCACAGTAACTTTCAACGGGCCACCGGTGCCGCGCCATTCGCTTTTGCCCAGTTGGTGATCTTCCAGCGCGACAAACAGCCGGCCCATGTCGGCCCAGCCCCAACCGGTGCAGCCTTGCGCTTCCCAGTTGTCGTAGTCAGCCGGCGCGCCACGCACATACACCATGCCGTTGACAGAACTGGAGCCGCCGATGGCTTTGCCTTTCAGCCAATTCTCATCGCTCATGCCCACGCCGCGCGACACTTTATAGGTCCACACATGGGGGTTGCCGGGAGTAAGTAGTTTGCCGATGCCACGGGGCATGGCGATCAACGCGCTGGTGTCGTCCGGGCCGCTTTCGATCAGCAGCACCGACACACTGGGGTCTGCCGACAAACGATTGGCCAGCACGCAACCCGAAGACCCCGCGCCGATGATGATGTAGTCGTAGCTTTTGCTCATTCTTATTGTTCCCCAGGCCTCTAATGGACTGCAGAACGGTACGAGCCAATGGCAAAGGCCACAACGAACAGAACCCCGAATGTGTTCGATTTTGCGCTTTGAAGTTAACAGTTATGCCAAAACTGTCCTACAACTAACCTTGCTTGAACGCGATGGCGTATGTCACTGTTCACCCATCACCGCCGCGCGCGCACCTTGCCGCACGGCGCTACGACTCCAATAAAAATAGCTTTGCAGAGGTACAGGATGTCTCACGCCGCTCCCGTACAAATGGTCAACAAACCGCTGGCCCAGGAACGCCACGCCGTGCGCACCCAACGCACCCGCGACCTGTTGTTAGACAGCATGTACAGCCTGGCGCTGGAGAAGGATTACGCCGACATCACCGTGCAGGAAATCCTTAACCGCACCGGGGTGTCGCGCTCCACGTTCTACGCCCACTTTCGCACTAAAGAAGACCTCATCATTGCCGGCTACCAGGCCATTGGCGTGCCGAGCACAAAGGTCACCGAAGTGAGTGGCGACCGGCGCGTGGTGCTCGACGTGTCGGCTTGGTTATTCAGCGCCACCGAGCGCCACGCGGCGCTCACAACCTCGTTTTTTAGCGGCCCTGGGCAAAGTGTGATCCTCGCCCACCTGGAAAATATTTTGATCATTCAAGTACGCGAGCACTACCGCAAACACGGCCTGTACCAGGTGGCAGAAATGCGCGGTGAAGTCGCCGTACGCTGCTTTGTTGGCGCGTTAATCGGCCTGTGGCTGTGGTGGGTGCGCCACGACTACCCGGCCACCGCCAAGCAAATGACCGAGTCGTTTGACGCGCTGATGAACAACGGCACCTGGCCACCCGAGAGCACCGCAACGCACTAAGACGCGCAGGCCATAATCAGAAACTGGCGGAACGCTTGGGCCGGTTCCGATAGCTGGTTTTCCGGCAGCCAGACCAGACCCAGTTCCATCGGCGGAATCACGTCCACCAACGGGCGGATCTCGATTTTTTTGCCTTCTAGCGACCAGGCGCGGTAGAGCATGTCCGACAGAATCGTCACGCCAAATCCATGGGCCACCAACCCGCGTAACGCCTCCATCGACGATGTGCGAAACGCCACCTGCGGCGCCAGGCCGCGCGACTCCCAATAACGCAAGGTAGACGCATCGCCCTCGTCCACCGTGGCGAGAATATAGGCGTGCTCGGCCACGTCCTCGAGGTTGATTGAAGCGGCCTGCATCAGTGGGTGTTGGGTGGCCAACCACAGCTGGCGGCGAGAACGAATCAGCACATGGTGAGCAAAACCGTGCAGATTCGGCGTATTGGAGACAATCGTCAGGCCCAGATCAAGGTCGCCATTGCTCACCGCCGTTTCGATGCTCGGACGGTCCATGTGGATCAGATCGATTTCAACCTGCGGGTAACTGCGTTTGAAGCGCGCCAGCAACGACGGCAGAAAATAGCCCAGCACCGTATACGAAGCGCCGACCCGCACGGTGCCTTGCATGGCGTGGCTGAGAAACAGCGGCTCGCTTAAGGCATCCTGCAAGCTGTCGAGAATATGCCGTGCGTGCTGAGCGAACCTGTTGCCTTCTGCCGTCAGCGTGACCCCATAGGGCAGACGATCAAAAAGGCTGACCCCCATGCTTTCTTCCAGATGCAGCACGGCGGCGGTGATGGCCGATTGCGACACATGCACCTTGAGCGCTGCCTGGGAAAACTGGCCGGCGTCGGCGGCAGCCACGAAATAGCGCAGCTGGCGCATGGAGATGTCTTTGCCTTTGGTCATCGAGGCTCTTGATCGTCGTAGGGCGCGCTACGCGCACCGTGGCAATGGCGAACGGTGCGCACGGCACACCCTACGGTTTAACGGCGGATGGACGCGGTGATCTTGGCATGCGGCCCACTCACCTGCGCCGCCCAAGCTTCGGCAGCCTGGTCGAGGGTGAAGTCCAGATAGTCCACCTGAATCTGCTGCTCTTTGGCGATCTTCAGCAGGCGCAGCCAGATCTGTTCGCGGTCCGCTGGCGGACGCTGGCCGGTGCCGATGCACGACAGGCTGCGGAACAGCAGGTCAGCGATATCCAGGTTGAGCTGGCGACCGGCACCGGTGCCAATGGTCATGATGCGTGCGCCCCAGTTGGTGGCTTTTAGCGAGGTGAGCATCGGTTGGCCGCAGACCAGATCGAGCACCACATCGAAACCGCCGTCAGCAGCGTCTTTGAGCGCGGCCACGTCATCGCTGCCACCCAGGGTGACCACTTCGTCGGCAATGCCGCGCGACTTCAAACGCGCCAAGGCCTCGGTAGAACGCGCTGCGCCCACCACCTTGCCAGCGCCCAGGCCACGGGCCAGCTGCAGGGCGATTTGGCCCAGGGTGCCGGTGGCGCCGAGTACCAGCACCTTTTCACCCTTCTGAATCTCGGCTTTTTCCAGCGGCACGATGGCGCCGGTGGCGGCGATGCCCATGCTGATGGCGGTCTTGTCGTCGACATCATCCGGCACGTTCCACACCTCGGCCTGCGGCACCAGCGTGCGCTCGGCAAAGGCGCCGAACGGCAACACCGAACGCTCGCCGAAGTACACACGACGGCCATCGGGCGCGCGGCCTACACCTTCACCACGGATCACACAGGGGTACTCAACGCCAAGGCGGTAGGCGCCCAGTACATCCCAACCGCCGAGGCCGGCGGTGTCGACGTCAATCAGTACCGCGCCGTCTTGCGGCTGCGGCTCACGGAAATCGTCGATAACGACTGGCTGGGCATTACGTTCGGAAATGATGGCGGCACGCATGGCAGTCTCCTCTTTTGTTTTGTTGTAGGCTGATGCACTTATAGATAATTGAACACTTACATCATATCTGTCTACATATTTGCAGAGGTGGGCACCTCCGGCCACGCCAAGGCATTTGAAAAACCAATATCCGAACGCTGTTTTTGTGATTTTACGATCCCCCTACCCCCTCCCTAGACTCCGGCCAACAACAAGGCACCGCCGCGCCTGACGGCATCGCCACACAAGAAAGCCTGGAGGATGAACATGAGTGCGTCCCCGTCTCTGGATGACAAGTACGTCCAGCACAGCGGAAAAGTGTTGCTCACTGGTATTCAAGCATTGGTTCGTTTGCCGCTTATGCAGCGGCAACGGGATTTGGCCAACGGGCTGAATACTGCCGGCTTTATTTCCGGCTACCGCGGCTCACCCTTGGGTGGCTTCGACCAGGCGTTGTGGAAGGCCCGCGATTACCTCAAGGAGCACCACACAGTGTTCCACCCTGGCATGAACGAAGACCTGGCTGCCACCTCTATCTGGGGCACGCAGCAGGTGAATATCTTCGAAGGCGCCACCTACGACGGCGTGTTCGGCATGTGGTACGGCAAGGGCCCTGGCGTGGATCGCTGCGGCGATGTATTCCGCCATGCCAACGCCGCCGGCACCTCGAAATTCGGTGGTGTGCTGGCAATTGCCGGTGACGACCACGGCGCCCGCTCCTCTTCCCTGCCGCACCAGACCGAGCATATTTTCAAGGCGGTGATGATGCCGGTATTGGCACCATCCGGCGTACAGGAGTACCTCGACTACGGCATGCATGGCTGGGCCATGTCTCGCTATTCCGGGTGCTGGGTGGCGTTGAAGGCGGTGGCAGACACCGTGGAAAGCGCGGCCATCGTCGATATTGATATCAACCGTGTGCAGCCGATCATTCCGGATATCCAGTTGCCTGAAGGTGGTCTGAATATCCGTTGGCCCGACCCGCCCCTGGCTCAGGAACAACGCCTGCTGGAGCACAAGCTGTATGCCGCGCTGGCTTACGCACGGGCCAATCGTATCGACCGTATCGTGATGGATTCGCCCAAGGCTCGGATCGGCATTATCACCTCCGGCAAGTCGTACCTGGACGTGTGCCAGGCGCTGAAAATCCTCGGCATCGACGACACCTTGGCGCAGCAGATTGGGCTGCGTGTTTACAAGGTGGGCATGGTCTGGCCGCTGGAAGCCGAAGGCGTGCGCCAGTTTGCTGAAGGGCTGGAAGAGATCGTGGTGGTGGAAGAAAAGCGCCACATGATCGAGTACCAACTCAAGGAAGAGCTCTACAACTGGCGTGAGGATGTACGTCCGCGCATCGTCGGCAAGTTCGATGACAAAGGCGAATGGAGCCTGCCGCACACCGACTGGTTGCTGCCGGCGATCAACGACCTGACCCCGGCCATGATTGCCCGCGCGTTGGCCAAACGCATTTTGCGCTTGCATCAGAGCGGCCCGCTGCAGGTGCGCCTGGCGGTGCTCGACGCGCAACTGGCGAGCAAGGGCCAGTTCAGCAACCTGATGGACCGTGTGCCGCACTACTGCTCCGGCTGCCCGCACAACACCTCCACCAAAGTGCCGGAGGGCAGCCGCGCGCTGGCCGGTATTGGCTGCCACTACATGGCGGCGTGGATCTATCCGCAAACCCAGACCTTCAGCCAGATGGGCGGCGAAGGCGTGGCCTGGATCGGTCAGGCGCCTTTCACCAAAACCCAGCATGTGTTTGCCAACCTGGGCGACGGCACCTATTTCCACTCTGGCATTCTGGCGATTCGCGCGGCCATCGCGGCCAAGGTGCAGATCACCTACAAGATTCTCTACAACGATGCCGTCGCCATGACCGGCGGCCAGCCGGTGGACGGCACCCTGAGCGTGGCGCAGATCAGCCGGCAGTTAGCGGCTGAAGGCGTGCAGAAGCTGGTGGTGGTCAGCGACGACGTGGAGAAATACAAAGACATCCACGACCTGGCCGCCGGCGTACCGGTGCTGCGCCGCGACAAGATGGATGAAGTACAGGCTGAACTGCGCGAGTTCAAAGGCGTGTCGGCGATCATTTACGACCAGGTGTGCGCCGCCGAGAAACGCCGCCGTCGCAAGCGCGGCAAGTTCCCCGCCCCAGCACGTCGTGTTGTGATTAATGAGGCCGTGTGCGAAGGCTGTGGCGATTGCAGCAGCAAGTCCAACTGCATGTCGGTGACGTCGGTGGAAACCGAGTTCGGCCGCAAGCGTGAGATCGATCAATCGTCGTGCAACAAGGATTTCACCTGCCTGAACGGCTTCTGCCCAAGCTTTGTCACCGTCGAAGGCGGCAAGCTGCGCAAGCCCAAGGCCTTGGCGGCGAACTCGGATGATGTGTGGGACCTGCCCACCCCGGCCACCGTCGACCTGACCGAGCCGTACAGCATTCTGGTTACCGGCGTGGGCGGTACCGGCGTGGTCACCATCGGTGCCCTGCTCGGCATGGCAGCCTTTATCGAAGGCAAAGGTACGCTGAACCTGGATATGGCCGGCATGGCGCAGAAAGGTGGCGCGGTGTGGTCGCATATCCGTATTGCCGCGCGTCAGGAGCAGCTGTTTGCCCCGCGCATTGCCGAGGGCGAAGCCGCCCTGCTGCTGGGCTGCGACCTGGTGGTGAGTGCCAATACCGAAACCCTGTCCAAGCTGCGCCAGGGCGTGACCCACGCCTTGGTAAACAGCGAAGAAAGCATCACCAGCGCCTTTGTCCGCACCTTTGCCTTGCAGGCCGAGAGCGGTGATTTGCTCAAGCACCCGGACCCGCAATTCCGCAGCCAGAGCATGTCGGCGCAAATCGCTGAAGCCGTGGGCCATGCGCAAGCAGACTTTATCGATGCCAGCAAAATCGCCACCGCGCTGATGGGCGATTCGATTGCCACCAACACCTTTATGCTCGGCTATGCCTACCAGAAAGGCTGGTTGCCGGTGGGCGAAGCGGCGTTGCTTCAGGCCATCGAACTGAACGGCACCGCTGTGACCTTCAACCTCTCGGCTTTCGATTGGGGCCGCCGCTGCGCTGTGGATTTGCAGCGGGTGCTGCGCAAGCTGGAAGCCAGCAAGGTGAAGAGCGCCGATCGCGTGCTGTCGCAAAGCCTGGAAGAAACTGTGGCACGTCGAGTGACCTTCCTCACCGCTTACCAGAACACCGCCTATGCCCAGCGCTACACCGCGCGGGTCGAGCAATTTATGGCAGCGGAAACCGCCCTGCTCGGCCAGCCCGGCGAGCTGTCGGCTGCCGTCGCCCGTTACTACTTCAAAGTGCTGGCGATCAAGGACGAATACGAAGTGGCGCGGCTGTTCACCAACGGCGACTTCCTAGAAAAAATCCAGGCGCAGTTCGAGGGTGATTACAGCCTGCGCTTCCACCTCGCACCACCGCTCATGAACGACAAAGACGCGCCGAAAAAACGCAGCTTTGGGCCGTGGATGCTGCGTGGCTTTAAGGTGCTGGCGAAGATGAAATTCCTGCGCAACACCTGGCTCGATCCGTTTGGCTACACCCATGAACGCAAGGTGGAACGCCGCTGGCAAGCCAATTACGAACGCATTCTGGATGAGCTGCTAAGCGGCCTCAGCGCCGAGAAATTGGGCCTAGCCCAAGACCTCGCCGAGCTGCCGGAAAGCGTGCGCGGTTATGGCCCGGTGAAGGAGCGTTTCCTCGGTCACGCCTCTGAGCGTCAAGCGCAATTGCTGGAGCAATGGCGCAACGGCGGCAAGGGATTGTTCCACGATGCCAGCCAGGCCAGCGGCAAGATTGCCGTGACCCAATTGTAAAAACCGTTTTCCTGCCAATTGGCAGGGCGCGGCCACTCGGAAAGGTGCCGCGCCTTTTTATTCAAGCTGGAGAAAGCTATGAGAGACGTCGTTATCGTTGCCGCCACCCGCACCGCCATCGGCAGCTTCCAGGGCGCGCTGGCCAACACCAGCGCCGTGGAACTGGGTAGCGTTGTGATTCAGGCGCTGCTGAAACAAACCGGCATCAGTGCCGGCTTGGTTGACGAAGTAATCCTGGGCCACGTGCTGACCGCTGGCTGCGGGCAGAACCCGGCCCGTCAGGCTGCTCTGAATGCCGGGCTGCCCCACAGCGTCTCGGCCATGACCATTAACAAACTCTGCGGCTCGGGGTTGAAAACGGTCAGCCTGGCGGCGCAAGCGATTCGCTGCGGCGATGCCGAGGTGGTGATTGCCGGCGGCATGGAGAACATGAGCCTGGCCCCCTACACCCTGGCCAAAGCCCGTACGGGCCTGCGCATGGGCCATGCGGAACTGGCCGACTCGCTGCTGCAAGATGGCTTGCTCGATGCCTTTAACGACTACCACATGGGCATCACCGCCGAGAACCTGGTGGACTGCTACAGCCTGACCCGCGAACAGCAAGACGCCTATGCCCTGCGCTCACAGCAACTGGCCAGTGCGGCCATTGAGGCCGGGCGGTTTGCCGATGAAATTACGCCGGTGGCGATTCCCCAGCGCAAGGGCGAGCCGCTGCTATTTGCCGTCGACGAACAACCCCGCGCGCAGACCACCGCCGACAGCCTGGCCAAACTCAAACCGGCGTTCAAAAAAGACGGCAGCGTCACCGCCGGCAACGCCTCTGCCATCAACGACGGCGCCGCCGCGGTGTTGCTGATGAGCGCGAGCAAGGCGAAGGAATTGGGGGTGCCAGTATTGGCGACGATCAAGGCCTACGCCAGCGCCGGGGTAGACCCGGCGATCATGGGCATCGGCCCGGTGTCGGCCAGTAAAAAATGTTTGGAGAAAGCGGCGTGGACGCTCGATGAACTCGACCTGATCGAAGCCAACGAAGCCTTTGCCGCGCAGTCGCTGTCGGTGGGCAAAGAGCTGGGCTGGAATATCGACAAGGTCAACGTCAACGGCGGCGCCATTGCCCTGGGCCATCCCATTGGCGCGTCGGGCTGCCGGGTGTTGGTGACCCTGCTGCACGAGATGCACAAGCGCGATGCCAAGAAAGGCCTGGCGACTTTGTGCATCGGCGGCGGCCTGGGTGTAGCCCTGGCCGTGGAGCGCCCTTAAATGGCTGGCCGCCACGCCCTGACTCTGGTGAAGCCGCGCTGGAGCGAAGCGGCCAACACCGATATCGGCACCCGCCATCTGCTGCGCCAGGTGGCGCTGGAGCTGTTTGCCGAGCACGGTTTTCACGGGATCAGCCTGCGCCAACTGGCGGCGGCCATGCATATGCATCCGGGGTCGTTGTACAACCATATCGACAGCAAACAGGCGCTGCTTTTCGAGCTGATTGAAGAGCATGAAGGCGATCTACTGGAGTTGCTGCACACCGAGGTGCCCCTGCAGGCTGACGGGCTGCTGCAACTGGAAACCTATGTGCGCATGCACCTGCAATTCAACAGCCTACACAGCCAGCGCCATGCCCTCGCCCGCCTGGAATTTCGCGGGCTGAATGACGAGCAGCAGGAATGCATTGAGCGCTTGCGCCATGTACAGGTGCAGCAGTTAGAAAAGATTCTGCAGCGCTGCGCCCTGCCGGCGGCTGAATGTGGGCCGATTGCGCAAGGGATGATAGCCATGCTCGATGGTGTGATTGCGGGCTATCCCAATGGCGGACGGCCGCCGCTGGAGCAGTTGGCGGCGTTGTTCAGCCGTATGGTAGTGACAGGGTTGTCGCCGACGTAGGGTGTGCTGCGCGCACCACCGCGTAGGACGAAAGACTCTGGGTCCCCGCCTTCGCGGGGACGACGGAGATTTGTGCCTTTTTCTCCGTCATTCCCGCGAAGGCGGTAATCCAGAATCTTGCGGGACACGGTGATTGGTGCGCACAGCACACCCTACGAGATCAACAGCATCGCGCAACCCACAACAACAAGGTCTCCCCCATGAACGACGAACTCGAACCCCACTACCACGCCATCCTCAAAGGCGTCGGCGAAAACCCGCAGCGTGAAGGGTTGCTGGACACCCCCAAACGCGCCGCCAAGGCCATGCAGTTCCTCTGCCATGGCTACCAGCAAACCCTTGATGAAATCGTTAACGGCGCGCTGTTCGAGTCGGATAACGACGAGATGGTGATCGTGCGTGATATCGAGCTGTATTCACTGTGTGAGCACCACCTGCTGCCGTTCATTGGCAAAGCCCATGTGGCCTATATGCCGACGGGCAAGGTGCTTGGGTTGTCCAAGGTGGCGCGCATTGTCGATATGTATGCCCGGCGTTTGCAGATCCAGGAAAACCTCACCCGGCAAATCGCCGAAGCGATTGCCGAGGTTACCCATGCGGCCGGCGTGGCGGTGGTCATCGAAGCCAAGCATATGTGCATGATGATGCGCGGGGTGCAGAAGCAGAATTCGCAGATGTGTACCTCGGTAATGCTCGGGGCGTTTCGCGACTCGCAAAACACACGCCAGGAATTTCTGCAGTTGATTCGCGGGCACTAGCCCACTAGGTTCTAACTGAGCATCAGCATGCCGCCGTCGATCATCAGGGTTTGCCCGGTCACAAACCGCGAGCCCTCGCCTGCCAGAAACACCAACACCGGCGCCAGGTCGCGCGCCGGCTCGCCCAAGCGGCCACCTATCGGCACCTGAGCGGCCATATAGGCATCGTGCTGCTGCAGCTGTTCGGCGTTCATGCTGGCACGGGTGGTGTCGTACATTGGCGTCCACATAGCGGGGGCAATGGCATTTACGGTAATGCCCAGCGGCCCCCACTCGCGCGCCACGGTACGCGTCCAGGCCAGCACCGCGCCTTTGCTGGCGGCGTAGTGCGCTTTGCCGGGCTGGCCCATCACGCCGGCGGCTGAGGCGAAATTGATGATGCGTCCGCCATGGTCCTTAAGCCGTTCATAGGCGGCACGGTTGGTCAGAAAGGTGCCGCGTGTGTTCACGGCAAAGACCTTCTCCCACTCATCTAGGGTAATGGCGTCGGCCGTGGCATTGGGCGCGATGGCGGCAGCGTGTACCAGCACATCCAGGCCATTGAGCTGCTCACTGGCCCAGGCAAAAGCGGCGGTTACCGAGTCGCTGTCCGAGATATCGCAAACCCGCGAACGGGCCCAGCCACCTCTGTGGCTTTCGATGGAGGCGGACTCGCCCACGTCCAGGCTGACCACATGGGCACCTTCCTCGACGAACGCGTTGACTACCGCCGCGCCAATACCCCGCGCGCCGCCGGTGACGATGATGCGTTTACCTGCTAGTTGCATGGGTGCTTCCTCGTGGGTTGTTTTTATTCGATGCGCTGCAATGCCGTGGAGAAAAGGCGCACGGCCGAAGCGTGGTGCTTCTCCCCGGTAGCCATGGGCGCCTTGCCTGCGCAGGCGCGGGCATAGCTGACTTCGAGAAAGATGCCGAGCTTGAAGCCGGCCAATACCAGGTACCAGGTGAAGTCGGCCAATGAACGCGAGCTGCCGGCGCGGTAGTGGGCGACCAGTTCGTCGCTGCTGCAGAAGCCATCCCAGGGATGAACCTCAATGGTGCCGGCGCCAAAACCATTGGCGTCCGGCCAGGTGACTACCAGCCAGGCCAGGTCCAGCAACGGGTCGCCAATGGTGGCTAACTCCCAGTCGACCACCGCCGCCAGCTCGGCGCTATCGGGGTGGAACATCACGTTTGAGAGGTGGAAGTCGCCATGGGCAATGCCGGGCTGAAATTGCCGCGGGCAGTTGCCATTTAGCCAGGCAGCCAGGCGCGCCAGCCCCGGTAGGCCATCGGCGCCCGGCCAGCCGGGATAGTCTTTGACGCTATCCAGATGCAGCAGCCAGCGCGTTACCTGGCGTTGGTGAAAGCCCTCGGGCCGGCCAAAGCCGGCCAGGCCCACGGCCTGGTAATCGATATTCCCCAGGCACAGCAACGCATCGACCATAGCCAGACCCATGCGCCGCCGCATGGCCGGCTGCTGGTTATGGGGGGCTGGCAAACCGTGCGCGGAGTTGGGGTTAAAGCCTTGCACCGGCTCCATCAGGTAGAAGCTGGCACCCAGCACAGTCGGTTCTTCACAGGCCGCGATCAACGCCGCATGCGGTACCGCTGAACCGGCCAAAGCCTTGAGTAGCCGCGCTTCACGGACGATAGTTTTACCGCCCAAATCACCCAGCGCTTTGGAGGGCCGCCGCAGCACGAACTCCCGTGAACCACGGCGAAACCGCAGCAACAGATTCTGTGTGCCCCCGGTCAAGCGTACGGGCGAATTGATAGACCCGCTTTCCAGCCCTTGCCTATCCATCCACTCGGCCAGGCGCGTGAGGTCGACCAACTCCTGCCAGTCGCTCATGCGTCGTGCTCGCCCATGCTGGCTAACGCATCCGCGTATTTTTCTCGGGCACGGGCGGCGGCAGTCGGGCGGTGGTAGTCGGGGAACAGCTCCTCGCAGGGCTCGTAGTCACGCAGCAGTTGCTTGGCGACGGTGACTTTGTGGACTTCGGTCGGGCCGTCGGCCAGGCCCATTTGGAAGGCGCGGACGATATAGCCGGTAAACGGCATTTCTTCCGAAACACCCAACGAGCCATGCACATGCAGCGCCCGCGCAGCGATGTCGTGCAGCACGGTCGGCATCGCTGCTTTTACAGCGGCGATGTCTTTGCGCACCCGTTTGTAGTCCTGGTATTGGTCGATTCGCCAGGCGGTGCGCATCACCAGCAAACGGAACTGTTCGAGTTGAATCCAGGAGTCGGCGATCTTCTCCTGCACCATCTGTTTGTCCGCCAAACGACTGCCTTGCGTACTACGCGACAACGCCCGTTCGCACAGAGCATCCAACGCTTTCTGCGCCTGGCCAATCACGCGCATGGCGTGGTGTACGCGGCCGCCGCCAAGGCGTACCTGCGCAACCACAAAGGCCTGTCCCGGCTCGCCCAACATATCGCTGGCCGGCACTCGTACCTGGTCGAACGACAGGTAGGCATGGGTAGCTGCCGGGTCATCGGCGATGCCGACGTTGCGGATAATGCTTACCCCCGGCGTATCGGCCGCCACGATAAACATCGACATGCCTTGGTGGGCTGATACGTTCTTGTCGGTCACCGCCATCACGATATAAAACGCGGCGTAGCGGGCGTTGGAGGCAAACCATTTCTGGCCAGTGATCACCCAATGGTCACCGTCACGTACCGCTTCGGTGGTGAATACGGCCGGGTCGGCACCGCCTTGCGGTTCAGTCATGGCGAAGCAGGAAACAATGTCGCCATCGAGCAGCGGTTGCAGGTAGCGCTGCTTCTGCGCCGGCGTGCCGTAGTGGGCAAGAATTTCACTGTTGCCGGAGTCCGGCGCCTGACAGCCGAAGACTATGGGGCCGAACAGCGAGCGGCCGAGAATTTCGTTGATCAACGCCAGGCGCACTTGGCCGTAGCCGGCGCCGCCCAGTTCAGGACCGAGGTGGCAGGCCCATAATTTTCGCGCTTTAACCTGGGTTTGCAGGGGTTTGACCAACTGGCGAAACAGCGGGTCGTGGATATTCCACGGGCTGCCCAGCACATGGTCCAGCGGTTCGACTTCTTCACGCACAAACTGGTCGATCCAGTCGAGCTCCAGCTGAAATTCAGGGTCGGTCTGAAAATCCCAGGCCATGGTACGTCTCCTAGCAAAAGGGCTCAGGCCAGCAGCATGCCGCCGTCGACCAACAGGGTTTGGCCGAGCACATAGCTGGCCAGGGGCGAGGCGAGAAACAGGGCGACATTGGCCATGTCTTGCGGGGTGCCGAGGCGCCCTTGCGGAATGCCGCGCAAGGCGCCTTCCAGGCGTTTTGGGTTGCTGGTGGTCACGCGCGTGAGCTTGGTTTCCACCAGGCCAGGTGCGATGCCGTTTACCCGAATACCGTCGCGCGCCCAGGCTTCGGCCAAGGTGCGAGTCAGGCCAAAGGCGCCGGTTTTGGAGGCGTTGTAGGCCGGGTTGCCACGGGTGGAATGGAAAGCGGCCGCAGAGCTGACGGTGATCATCGAGCCCCGGGCCTCCTTGAGCAGCAGGTAAAACTTCTGCGCGCAGACCATCAGGCTGGTGAGGTTTACATCTAGCACCCGTTTGAAGCCTTCGGTTTGAAATTCCTGCCGGTCGTAGAGCACCGTGCCCTGGGCTTGCACCAGTACATCCAGGCGGGTAAACGGGATGGCGGCGGCTTCGATCAACGCGGTATCCGCGACATCGACCTGGGCGTAGTGCAGACCTTCCAGGTTCGAGTCTGGCGAGTCGGCGTAGGCCGCCGCGTTAGCGCGGGTGCCCCAGACATACACCTCGGCACCGCGCTGACGGAAGCTCTGGGCAATGCCGTTGCCGATGCCGCTGGAACCGCCGACGACCAGCACGGTTTTGCCGCTGAAATCCAATTCGTTCATGGGTACTCCGTATGGTTTTTGTGGGTGAGGCTACGGCCGTCACGCTTTTGATCTCGTAGGGTGTGCTGTGCGCACCGTGCGATTTCATGGGAGATCGCTTGGTGCGCACAGCACACCCTACGATTACAGCGTCAGCAGGCCAGCAGCGGCCAAGCGTTCCAGTTCGTCGCTGGCAAACCCCAGCCCTTCCAGCACCTGCCGGGTGTGTTGGCCCAACGCCGGTGGCGGTCGTTGCAGGCTCAGCGGTAAATCGCCGAAATCCCAGAACGCGCCAATCTGTTGCAGGTCGCCATAAACCGCGTGGGGGTAATGGGTGTGCAGGCCGGCAGCGGCGTGTTCGGGGCTGTCGAGGAAGGCATCGAGCTGGGCTTCCAGCACGGCTTCGGCAGGTACGTTGGCGTCGGCCAGATGCTCCAGCGCGGCGTGCTTGGTAAGCCCAGCGAAGTAATCGACGGGATGTTCTCCGGTCACCGAATGGAATCGTTCGACCTCATCCGGCAGCAACGCCGCCACCGCAATCCAGGCATCACGGCAGGCGTACAAACGATGGCTGTCGCTCAGGCCCGTCTGCGCGCCGTCCATATGCTCAATGGCGCTGACGCTGCCGTCCGCGCGGCCGACCGCTTCGCTCATGGTCAGCAAGGTAGCGCCGAGTAACGACGAGTTGACCATCTGCCCGGCACCGGTGCGGTTGCGCTGGTACAGGCCGAGCAACAACGCATACACCGACGAAAGCCCGGCAAAGAAATCACCCACGCCAAAACGCAGCCACATCGGCGGTTGCCCGGCGCCGCCCTGCTCCACTTCCCAGCCGCACGAGGCTTGCATCAGCTGGTCGAACCCCGGCCAATCGGCACGCGGGCCGCTGGGGCCATAGGCGCTGACATGACAGTAGAGCAGCTGCGGATTCAGGGCCTTGAGGCTGTCGTAATCGACCTTGAGTTTGCGTGCCGCCGGCAGGCGCATATTGTGGTGCACCACGTCCGCCCAGCGCGCCAATGCCTGCACGACGGCCTCGGTTTGGCTATCGCCCAGTTGCAGCGCCACACCGAGTTTGCCGCGCTGGGTGCCGCTGAAAATTCGCTCGAGGCGGCGCATGGCATCGCCTTTGGGCGCCTCGACCTTGATCACCTCGGCGCCCAGGTCCGCCAGCAGCAGGCAGGCGAACGGCCCGGCCAGGTAGGCGCCGAGGTCGAGCACTTTGAGGCCGTGCAGCGGCGCTAACGAACCACCCGCACTTGCTGCCAATGCTGGTTTCGGCGCGGCATTCAGCAGCTGTTTATTGCCTTCCCCGGCGACCGGCGCACTGCCGCCGACCCGCGCCGGCGGCTGTACTTTCCAGGCTGGGCCCGGCTGCAACGTTTTGCCTAACACGACATCGTCCACTTCAACCACATAGCCGTTAAGCCGTGCTTGCTCGTCGAAGTAGATCGCGCCAAAGGGCGCGGCGATTTGTGCGGCCACGTCGTGTTGCCAGAAATGCTCGACCCAGTCTTGCGCGGGCCGGGTGGCAATGACCGCTTTGTTGGCGCCGAAGTTGGGTGCCACATGGCTGGGCGGCCAGAGGGCATTCAAGCGCGTGACTTCAGCTTCACCCAGCGCAGCCAAGGCGGTGGCCATCCACGGTGCCTTGTCCGGCGAATAATGCACGTGCAGCCAACGGCCATCGGCGCATGGGTGCAGGGGAATGGGGATGTGTTTGTCGAGTCCCTTGGCAAAGGTCGGCGTCGGCGTTTGCGCGCGGTTCCAATGCATGGTCATGGGCACCAGCGCGGCTTGGGCCAGGCTGGTATGGGCGATGCCGCCACGGCCGTCTCGGTCGCGGGCGATCAATCGTGCCATCACACCGATCACACACAGCCAGCAGGCCAGCCAGTTAGCGAAGGGCATGCGCACAAATACTGGTCCTTCACGGTGGCCGGGCTGCTCATCCAGCAAGCCCAGGCGCGCGAGGATGAGGGTTTCGCGTGGCAGCGCATTCGCCAGCGCATGGCGCTGTGGCCAACCACTAATCGCGGAGATGACCAGGTTAGGGAACACCTTGATTAGCTGCGCGTCTTGCAGCCCGTGGGCGGCGGCAACCTGCGGGGTAAAGTCATGGAGCACTACATCGGCGCTGGCCAGTAGCCGCTGCAACTGCTGGTGGTCGTTCGCGTTGTGCAGATCGAGGGTAATACTGCGCTTGCCCCGATTGAGTGTGGCAAAAAGCGCGGCGTTAAGCCGGGCGGGATTGCTTGGCGGCTCCACCATCACCACCTCGGCGCCGGCTTCACGCAATTGCAGGCCAGCGGCAGAGCCGGCGATTCCGGAACACAAGCTGATAACGCGAATACCGTGGAGGATGGCTTGGCTCATACAGCACCTTTTGGTGTCTTGTTTTGCTCACAGCGCCCTGCAGCAAAAGCTGCAGCACGAATCCCATGGCTGCACCCTACTCCACCGCCTATAAATTCCATATTTAGATTAGAATTCCGAATATAGAACCATAAGTCACAACATGCACACTTCCCTATACTTTGTTCCACTTTCTGTAAAACGGGCGTTGCCGATGATTACGCGTATGGACCACTTCACCCTCGTCAGCGACAACCTGAACGCCACTCGGCAGTTCTATGTCGAGGTGCTTGGCCTTGCCGAAGGGCCGCGTCCGCCCTTCCCGGTACCGGGGTTCTGGTTGTACGCGGGAGAGCATCCAGTACTGCATGTGGTCGGGGTCACGCAGATGCCGGAACCGCGCCGTGGCGTGCTCGACCATCTGGCGTTTCGGGCCGAGGGTTTGGCACGCACATGGCTGATTCTGGAACGCTACGGCATCCGCTTTTCGGTGGTGCGTGCACCCGGCGCCGAACGTACCTGGCAGCTGTTTATGCAAGACCCCAACGGCGCTGAGGTGGAGCTGGATTTCGACGCCACTGAGCTACCGCCCGCCGATTGGAAAACCCGCCTTGAGCGCTAGACCAGCCCCGCATAACTGCCGCCATCGACCTGCAGGTTTTGCCCGGTGATATAGCCCGCCTGCGCCGAACACAAGAAGGCGCAGGCGGCGGCAAACTCCTCGGGTTGGCCAAAACGCCGCGCCGGGATGGGCTTGAGCATTTCCAGGCGTGCCTGTTCCAGGCTGAGCGTGCGCTGCTTGGCCACCTGCTCGGTCATATAGCGCAGGCGGTCGGTTTCGATGCGCTCGGGCAGCAGGTTGTTGAGGGTGACGTTGTCGCGCGCTACTTCGGTGGCCAACGCCTTGCTGAACGCGGTAAGCCCGGCGCGTGCGGCGGTGGAAAGGCCCATGGGCAAACGGGGCGACTTGACCATCGCCGAGGTGATATTGACGATGCGTCCAAAGCGCCGCTCACGCATGCCGCCGACCACCGCCTGAATCAGCAGAATGGCCGACAGCATATTGGCCTCAAGCGCGGCCAGCCACGCTGCATGGTCCCAGTCTTCCAGCCGCCCCGGTTCCGGGCCGCCGTTGTTGGTGACCAGAATGTCCACCACTGGGCAGGCGGCCAACAACCTGGCACGCCCGGCCTCGGTGGAGAGGTCGGCGACTACGGTGCGCGGTAGATACCCACTAACCTGCAACACCTCCTGCGCCGCCAGGGCCAACGTGGCCGGGTCGCGGCCATTGATCACCACTTCGCACCCTTCTTCTGCCAACGCCACGGCACACGCCTTGCCCAGCCCGCGAGACGAGGCGCAAACCACGGCGGCACGTCCTCTGATACCCAGATCCATTGCGGCGCTCCTGCTCAGTCGTTCATGCCCAATAGGCCCGAGATATCCCGCCCGGGCTCGGCATCGCTGCCATAAGCGAACTGCCCGGCGGCCTGGCGCTCTGCCAGTTGCTCCATCTGATAGCGGTAGCGGGTGCCGGGTTTGTCGAAGCGCGAGTGCATGTCCAGACGCTCGTCCGCTTCGAAGTAGCGCTGGTTTTGGGGGCGCACCACCGAGTTGTCTTGCGGCTGAATGATGTAGTTGATGCGCGGCATCACATAGCGAAACGGCGCCGGCGCGGCGGTGGTGTTGAAGGTGACATCGCAGCGGGAGCGGTGCTTGCCCACCGGCAGAAACGGTTGCAGGTTGGGCACGTCGTAACCGGGGCGAAAACGCGGGTAGGAGATACACACGTTGCTGCGCAAATGAATATGCAGCACGGCGCGAAAGTCTTGGTACTTGGCGCGCACACCGCCGACCCAACGCATAATCGGCGCCACGGATTTCTGCGCTACGGTGCGGGTACGGGTGACGGTTTCCGAGGTCCACTCGACCTCCACCACGTCTGATTCGGAAATGCCGTCGCCGATGGTATTAGCATGCAGAAAGTCGGCGTGGGTCAGGTCGATGAGGTTCTCCACCGACAGCGCCGAGGTCGCATCAAACCGCACGGTGCGCTGGGTGTAACCGGGGATATTGCCGTCTTCGGGCAGGAACGGAATATGGGGTAACTGCAGCGGGTCGGCGGCATCCGGATTGCCGTACCAAGCCCAGATATAGCCGTAGCGTTCCACCACCGGGTAGAAGCCACTGCCGCCGGTGAATTCGCTGAGGTGCGACGCCTCGCCTTTGCTGCGTTGCGGGTGAAATTCGGCGGCAATCGGCAGGCCGTTCTCGCGCCACAGGTAATAGGGCTGGGCGTGAATGATGCGGCGGATCGGGCGCGCGCTTAGGTCGCGGCTGTGGGACACCGGAAACCAGGTATCGCGCAGGTCGTAGTTGATAGGTGTCCAGTCGCCGCGCAGTTTGCGCGCGGGTGCTTCGCCGGTAGTTGTTTCGTTGGTGCTTGGAACGGCATGCATGGCAGTTCTCCTGGCTCAGACCACCGCGCTCACGGGGATCAAACGGGGCTGGCGGGCGGCGTGCAAATCGCGCGATGGGGCTTCCAGCAGCGCGGCTACCGCCGACCCATCGATCAGGCTGTTCACGGTAAAGGGCGCCTTGTGCCACACCCGTGCCGTACGCCAGCGCAACGGCGCCTTGGCGGGTACTTCGGCATGCACAAAACCGCGCCAGCACAGGCTGGTGGTGCCACGCCGATTGGCGCCGGAGGCGATGGCCAAGCTGATCAGCGGGGTTTCATCTTCGCTCAGCAAATCGACCCGAATGCTGCCGCCCTGCACCGGCACAGCGGTGCGCACGATCAGCGGGTAATCGACGACAAAGTTCGACGGCAGAATCTGCGTGGTCCATACCGCGCCGCGCTCCAGCACCAGGCGGCCGTGTTCTTTGCGCACATCGCCAAGGAAGAAATCGGTCATGCGCACATGGGCGAAATTCAGCAGGCATTCGGGGCCATCGAGCATCGCGGCGAGGTACTGCTCGTGGCTCATGTTGACGATGGTCGAGCCAGTAAACTGCTGGCCGACGGGGCGGTAATCGTCGGTGGGCAAATCGATATCCGGCACGCCCTCTCCCAGCCACACATGTACAAAGCCATTGCCTTCGCTAACCGGAAAAGCACGCGCGGCGTAGCGCGGGGGGACCGGTTCGTTAGTGCGCAGATTGGGGATTTGTGTGCAGCGCCCGCTGGCGCCATCGAAGGTCCAGCCGTGGTAGCCGCATTGCAGCCCGGCGGCCACTACCCGGCCCAACGCCAACGGCACGCGGCGGTGCGGGCAGCGGTCTTCCAGGGCGAAGGCTTGGCCCTCGGCATTGCGGAACAGCACCAGTTCTTCGCCGGCGAACGCTACGGCCAACGGCGTTTTGTCGTTTACAGCCTCGCAGAGCGCCATGGCCCACCAGCCAGGAGTCGTCATCGGGTTTTGCCTCGTTTTTGTTATGTAGGGCATCACGGTAGGGGTTAACGGTAGCGCTGCGAGGCGGAGCCAGCAACCACAAATAGACACTTTTCTTTTATCTGTACAAATTAAATTGCACAAAACCGCTTAGCCTAAATATCATAAGCATGCTCATGGACTTCTCAGGTATGCCCAGATGCCCCAATCAACCCTTGGTTTTGTGCTGCACGACGTCGCGCGCCTGATGCGCAAACGCTTCGAACAACGCGCCCGCGCGGCCGGCCTGACCCGCTCGCAATGGCAGGTGCTGGCCAAGCTGTCGATGCACGAAGGTATTCACCAGAAAGGCCTGGCCGACCTGCTGGAGATCGAGTCCATCACCCTGGTACGCCTCTTGGACAAGATGCAGGAGCGCGGCCTGATCGAGCGCCGCAGCCACCCCACCGACCGCCGCCTCTCCCTGCTGTACCTCACCCCCGGTGCCCACCCCCTGCTGGAATTTATGCGCACCATCGGCGAACAGACCCGCCTGGAAACCATGACGGATTTCACTGCCCAGGAGCACGACCACTTGCTGCACTACCTCGAGCGTATGCGTACCCACCTGCTAACCGCCTGCGCCCAGCCGATTGGCGACGCCCTTGAGACTGAGGTGAAACATGGCTGAGCCCGTGATGGAGCGCCCAGCCGTGCAGGCGGACGTAAAACCCGTGCAAGACATCGCGCCGGCAGCGGTGCCACCTGGCGAGGAGCCGGGTCCCGCTCGCTCGCGCAAGCGTCTGGGTTTGTTCGTGCTAGCGCCGTTGGCAGTCGCCGCCTTTGCCGCCTGGTATGTGCTGGGCGGCAGCGTGGTCAGCACCGACAACGCCTACATACAAGCTGAGCGCGTGGGCGTGACCACCGATGTCGCCGGCATCGTGGCCGCCATCGAAGTGACCGATAATCAGGTGGTGCACCAGGGCCAGGTGTTGTTCCGGCTTAAAGCCGAACCCTTCGAAATCGCCCTGGCCAGTGTCAACGCGCAGCTGGACAGCGCGCGCAACCAGATTATGTTTCTCAAGGCCAGCTACAACCAGTCACTGGCCGAAATCGCCCAGGCAGAAGCAAAGCTACCGTACTACCAGATCAACTTTCAGCGCTTGGAAAAGCTGGTGAGCGTTAACGCGGTGTCCAAGACCAACTTCGACGACGCCCATCAAGACCTGGACAACACCCGGCAAAAAGTCGCGGTGGCCAAGGCGCAGGCAGCGGCTGCATTGGCCCAACTGGGCGGGCGGCTGGACACGCCGGTGGAGCAACACCCGTCCTACCTGCAAGCCCAGGCGGCGGTGAATGAAGCCGAACGTAACCTACGCAACTCTGTAGTGGTGGCGCCCTTCGATGGCGTGGTTACCAATGTGGATTCGCTGCAAGTGGGCGCTTACCTGCAACCACCGCAGTCAGCCTTCAGCCTGGTCTCGAGCGACCACCTGTGGGTGGCCGCATCCCCCAAAGAAACCGAGCTGACCCACGCCCAGCCCGGCCAGAGCGTGACCATCGAAGTGGACACCTACCCCGGCGTTATCTGGCACGGCACTGTGGAAAGCATCAGCCCGGCATCCAGCGCAAGCTTCTCGCTGCTGCCGGCGCAAAACACCACGGGCAACTGGGTAAAAGTGGTGCAGCGCATTCCGGTGCGCATCCGCATCGATGACAGCGCCGGCAAGCCGCCCTTGCGGCACGGCATGAGTGCGGTGGTGGATATCGACACCGGCGCCGCGCGCGGCCTGCCGAAACCCCTGGCCAGCCTGTTCGCCAGCCACCATGAGTGAAGTGCTCGGGCCACTGCCGCCCTCCCCGCTGCGGGTCATCATTACCCTGTGCGTAGTGCTGGCGGTAGTGATGCAGGCGTTGGATACGACCATCGCCAACGTGGCGCTGCCATATATGCAAGGCAGCGTTTCGGCCAGCGCCGACCAGATCAACTGGGTGCTAACCAGCTATATCGTCGCCACAGCGGTGATGACCCCGCCTTCGGCCTTTCTGGCCCAACGCTTCGGCCGCAAGCGTGTGCTGCTGTGGTCGATCTTTGGTTTCGTATTGACGTCGGTGCTATGCGGCATCGCCCAATCGCTGGAAGAGATCATTCTGTTCCGCCTGCTCCAGGGGATGGCAGGCGCTGCACTGGTGCCGCTGTCGCAGGGCATTCTGCTGGACATTTACCCGCAGAAGGATCGCGGCTCGGCCGTGGCCTTGTTCGGCGTATCGGTAATGGTCGGCCCAGTGCTGGGCCCCATGCTCGGCGGCTGGCTGACGGAAAACCTCAGCTGGCGCTGGGTGTTCTTTATCAATCTGCCCATCGGCCTGCTGGCCTTTATCGGCATGACCCGCTTTATTCGCGAAACCCCGCCTGACCGCAGCGCTCGGCTCGACTGGTTAGGCTTTGGTTCGCTGAGCGTGGCGATCATGTCGATTCAGCTGTTTCTGGACCGCGGTGAACAACTGGGCTGGTTTGACTCCGGGGAGATCATCATTGAAGCGCTGGTCGCCGCCGTGGCAACGTACATCTTTATCGTGCACACCCTTACCCACGACAAACCCTTTATCAGCCTCAAGCTGTTCAAAGACCGTAACTACTCGGCGGCGGTGTTGTTCATCTTCACCATCGGCATCACCTACCTGGCGTCGCTGGCCCTGATGACGCCCTACCTGCAAACCTTGATGGGTTACCCGGTACTCACCGCCGGCCTGGTAATGGGGCCTCGAGGGTTGGGCACGATGATGACCATGTTTCTGGCCGGCAGAATCATGGGCAAGGTGGATATTCGCCTGATCCTGTTCACCGGGCTGGTGATGTCCGCCTGGTCGATGTACATGATGACCGGCTGGACCCCGGCAGTTTCCATCGAAACCATCGTCTATGTCGGCTTTATCCAGGGCGCGAGTCTGGGGTTTCTGTTTGTACCGCTGACCACCATCGCCTTCGCCACCCTGACGCCGGCGCTGCGTGGCCAGGCCACTGGGCTGTACAACCTGTCGCGCAACGTGGGATCGAGCGTGGGGATCTCCATCGTTACCGTACTGCTGGCGCAGAACACGCAAATCAACCACGCGGAAATAGGCGCGTATGTCACGCCGTTCAACCGGTTGTTGGAGCAGTGGCCGGTGAGCAGTTATTTGAACCCCCTGACCGCGAGCGGACGCGCCGCGCTGGACGGGATGATTACGGTCCAGGCCAGTTGGGTTGCGTATGTGGATGACTTCAAACTTCTGATGCTGCTGTCGATTGGGGTGATGCCGCTGTTGTTAGTCTTCAGCAACGCGAAGGTGCCGGCACCGACACCCGCGAGGTCTTAACCGACGGCTGGCACGTGGGGTCGCGTCGGCGGTTGGACACCCCGCCGTTTAAGCGAGCGCGGCTTCGATGGCTTGAATCAAGCGCAGATCTTCAGCGGTCACGTCTGGAGAGAAGCGGCCTACAACCTCGCCCTGACGATTGATCAAAAACTTCTCGAAGTTCCACAACACATCGGTGGGCTGGCCCGGCTCAATACCGTAACCGCTGAGTTTCTCGCGGAACGGACCATCCCCGGTGCTGGTGGGCTGAGCGCTGGTCAGGGACGCATAAAGGGGATGTTGATCGTCACCCAGCACTGATATTTTCGAGAACAGCGGGAAGCTGACGTCATAGGTCAGCGAGCAAAACTCGCGGATCTCTGCATCGGTACCAGGCTCTTGCCCTTTGAAGTTATTGGCCGGGAACGCCAACACCTCCAGCCCTTGCTCACGCTTTTCTTTATACAGTTTCTCAAGACCTTCGTACTGTGGCGTGAGGCCACACTTGGACGCCACGTTCACCACAAGCAAGACCTTGCCCTGATAGTCGGCCAAGGTTTGCTCGACACCGGCAATGTTCTTGAAGGGAATACTTTGAATTGAGCTCATACGTTGTACCTCCGTTTCATTCAGGAATTTCAGCCAGCCAAGAAGATGGCATAACCACCAGTGGCTGAAGGTTGCCCATTCGGCTCGACCCAATCGCACAGAAATACATGCACTACAAGCTGCTCACCAAATGCCCACCATCCACAGCCAACGTAGCCCCAGTCATAAACGAGCCGGCGTCGCTGGCCAGCAACAAAAACGGCCCTTCCAGCTCTTCAAGCTGCCCCAGCCGTGCCATGGGCACGCCGTTGCGGATGTAGGCCTGCCCTTTCTCGCTGTCGAAATAGGCGTCGTTCATTTCGGTTTTGAAGTAGCCCGGTGCAATAGCATTCACCCGGATGCCATGCCGCGCCAGATCCAGCGCCAGCGATTGGGTCAGCTGCACCACGCCAGCTTTGGCCGCACTGTAGTGGCTGTAACCTGCGCCCGCGCGCAAGCCGAGGATGGAAGCGATGTTGACGATGCTGCCGCCTTTTCCCGCGTTGACCAGGCGCTGGGCGGCGCACTGGGCGGTGCGCCATACGCCGTCCAGGTTGGTGGACAGCATGGCGCGCCAGTCTTCTTCGCTGATGTCCAACGCGCGCTGACCGTTGCCGATGCCGGCGTTGTTGAGCACCACATCCACAACACCAAAATGGGCCTCGGCGGCGTCAAAGGCGGCTTCGACGCTAGCGCGATCGGTCACGTCCATGGCGACTTCAAACACCTTGCCACCTGCCGCGCGAATATCATTTGCCACCTGTTCCAGGCGCTCCAGGCGTCGCGCGCCAATGACTACGCGCGCGCCGGCACTGGCTGCTGTTTTAGCTAAGTGCGCACCGATACCGCTAGAAGCGCCAGTGACCAATACCACGTTGTCCGTCAGAGAAAACCGATTCATCCAAACTCCTCTATTAGGCCAGTTGCTCCAATGCCGCTGAAGCCGAATTATTTTTTGCCTTTTAGCTGCGTCATAAACTGGACGAAATGCGCCCTGAATTCCTCGAACAGCACGTGGTCCTTGTGTTCCAACATCACCTCGCTAAACAGCTTGAGACCCAGGGCAAACGCCGTAGCAGTATCAGGCTCGAAATCGCCGCGAGCGCGCATCAGTTCTACGATGTGAAAGATGTCGTCATGGTTCCCCACCTCAACGCTCAACGGTGCGCGTGACACGGGCTGGCCCTTGGGGTCTTGGAGGTATTCGACTTGAATCCGGTAGCGATGCTGTTTCATATGAAAGTTCTCCAGGTGTTAGGTCAGGGAGGGTTTCAACAAAGCTGATCAGTTGCCCGTTTTGAGGGCTGCGGCAATCTTTTCTGCAAACGCACCGTCATCCACCGATGCCCCGCCAGCGACGCCGACTGCTCCCGCCAACTGACCATTAATAACAACCGGTACGCCGCCCTCTATTGGCAAAATATCCGGCAGATTCTGAAAGCCTGGGTGACCTTGAACGATTTGCTGCTCAAGGGCCTTGGTTGAGAAACCATAGAGCGCGGCCGATTTAGCTTTCTTGATAGATGCGTCTACCATGCCACTGGCAGCACCGTCTGAGCGCTCCAGGTATATCAGCTGCCCGCCATCGTCCACCACCGTGATCACCGAACCTGCGCGCTCCTGTGGTGACCGTTGCAACGTGGAGGATATAGCCGTTTTTGCGCTGCCCAGTGTGATCACGGGCTTGGTGGCCTGCGCTTCGGCAAATGCCATATCAGTACAGAGAAGCGCCAGCGCCACTATCGGCCAGATCGTTTTTGCAGTCATAGCGCACCCAACGAAGTTAAAGAAATTAAGTGCGTCGATTGTCCCAAATCACCGCCTTACATACGCTCGAATATCCAGCGCATTAACGCCAAGAATATTGATAGGTCAGTCGACCTTAACGCATGAATCGAGCTGAGCACAGCGTCGATGGCCAGCGCGCACCTGTTCACCCCGCCATACGTTGCAATACTGCATGCATGATTGCCGATTCCCTGCCCCCTGGTTTGCCCAAGCCATGACCGACACGATCACCCCTTACCAGATCCCCCAATGGGTGCCCGGTGAAACCGTGGGCAGTAGCGACGCCCTCGGCTGGAAAGAGGTGATCCAACGTTCCTATCGGCTGTGCGCGGTGGATGTGGTGGTGCCACCGGTGGATCACTTCGCGGTGATGTTGCAATGCGCCGAGCCGGTGGAACTGCAGCGGCGTTCGGGGCCGCGCTGGCAGCGCGAGCGGTACGCGAAGGGCGATGTTTCCTTGCTGTCGGTTGCTCAAGAATCCCACTGGCGCTGGGTGGATACGCTGGAGGTTTCGCATGTGTACCTCAGCCGCCGGTTATTGATTACGGTGGCGGAGGAATTGGCCGCGCGTGAGGTGAGCGAGGTCACCTTGCGCGATGTATTGGTGACCACTGATCCGGTGCTCACGTACCTCGCCACGGCTATTACGGCCGAGGCGGCGCTGCCGGGTTTGGGGGCTGGCGTTTATGTAGAGGCACTGGCAACTCAAATGGCGGTCCACCTGCTGCGCCGCTACTCCACCGTTAGCTTTCAACCCCACACCAGCCATTCCAAATTGGATGGCCCACGCCTGCGCAAGCTGCGGCACTACGTCGATGAACATCTTCACGATACGTTGTCCGTTGCACAGCTTGCCGAACAGGTGGGCATGGGCAGTTGGGCCTTTTCACGGGCGTTCAAGCAAGCCACTGGCAGCCCGGCGCACCAGTACATTGTCAGTGCGCGGGTGAAACGGGCGCAGGCCTTGCTCACCGACGCCAGGCTGCCGTTGCGCGACATTGCCGCGCAGTGCGGTTTCTCCGACCAGGCGCATATGACCCGCTTGTTGAAGGCCGCCCTGGGCCTGACACCCCGGCAGTTGCGCACCCACCCGCACGTCACCTGATTATTCAAAAAACCCCACCGTTTCCTGCAAGACCGGCCCCTCCCGGCTCTGTAGCGTGGTCATTACCGGACTGTCGGCTGCCCCCCCCACTCACCGGGGCAGCACTGACGCTTCGCCGACTATAAAAATAAAACTGGAGGCCGTATGAACGCCCCTTTAGCAACTGCTCGCCCGTCCGCTGCACAGAACACCCAACGTTATGACGCGGTGATTATTGGCGCCGGTATCGGTGGCCTTTACCAGCTCTACCGCTTGCGTGAGGCGGGGCTGAAAGTGCTGGCCATCGATGCCGGCAGCGGCGTTGGCGGCACCTGGTATTGGAACCGTTACCCCGGCGCCCGCGTCGACTCACCCAGCCATGTGTACCAGTACTGGTTTTCCGAAGAACTGAACAATGCCTGGAACTGGAGCGAGCGTTTTCCGGCGCAGCCCGAGACCGAGCGTTACCTGAATTTCGTTGCCGACCGGTTTGCTTTGCGCAAGGACATCCAGTTTTCCACCCGCGTGCTGGCCTGTGATTTCGACGAGACCCAGGAACGCTGGCAGATCACCACCGACAAGGGCATTACCCTCAACGCCAAATACCTGATTTCCTGCGCCGGTACGCTGTCGACGCCGCTGAAAAACCTGTTTGTCGGCGAAGAGTCTTTCAAGGGGGAGGTCTATCACACCGCACGCTGGCCCAAGGAACCCGTGGACTTCACCGGCAAACGCGTTGGCGTCGTCGGTACCGGCGCCACCGGCATTCAAGTGGTGCAGACCATCGCCCCGCAGGTCAACGCACTGACCGTTTTCCAGCGCACCGCGCCCTACACCATCCCAATGCGCAACCAGCGCTACACCGATGCCGACCGCGCCGCACTTAAGGCGCGCTTCCACGAGATCAAGGCGCTGGCCCGCAACAGCTTTGTCGGCTTTGACTTCGATTTCACCTACGGCGCCTTTTACGATGCAACGCCCGAGGCGCGCCGGGCGATTCTGGAGATGCTCTGGAACGATGGCTCGCTTGCCCTGTGGGCCGGCTCGTATGGCGAACTGTTTGTCGACGAGGGGGTGAACAATGAGGTGTCCGCGTTCGTCCGGGAAAAAATGGCCGCGCGCATTAAGGATCCAGCCCTGATCAAAAAACTGGTGCCTACCGACTACGGTTTTGGCACCCGCCGAGTGCCGCTGGACACCGGCTACCTGGAGACTTTCCTGCGGCCAAATGTGGAGATCGTCGACATCAAGGCGGCCCCCATCGAACGCATCGTCGAGAACGGCGTACAAACCGCCGATGGCAAGATTCACGAGCTGGATGCCCTGATTCTGGCCACCGGTTTTGATGCCTCCACCGGCGCGCTAACCCAGATCGATATTCGTGGCCGCGACCAGCAGTTGCTGCGTGATGAGTGGGCCCACGACTTGCGTACCACGTTGGGGTTGATGGTGCACAAATTCCCCAATCTGTTCCTGACCGCCGCGCCACTGTCGCCCGGGGCCGCGCTGTGCAACGCGCCGACGTGCTTGCAGCATCAGGTTGAGTGGATTACCGACTGCATCGATTTCCTGGAAAAAAACCAACGCGCGGTTATCGAACCCACCTTGGCGCAGCAAGACCGGTGGGTGGCCCACCACGATGAAAAGGCGTCGACTTCGTTAGTGGCCAAGACCCGCTCCTGGTACACCGGCGCCAACGTCGACGGCAAGCCGAAACGCCTGCTGGCCTACGCAGGCGGCGTCAACGTGTACCGCGAACACTGCGACGCCGTGGCGGCGCAGGGCTACGCGGAATTTCGCATTAACTGACCGCTGCGCCGGCTCTCGGGCCGGCGCTTTCGCCACCGTCTGCTCCACTGGGTGCCCCCATGACTCACGCCTACTACAACCCTGAACATCACGGTGCGTACGAACTTATCGGCATCGGTGACCTCGCCCTCGCATCGGGTGCCACCTTGCGCGATTGCCGGTTGGCGGTTGCCCTGCACGGCCAGCTCAACAGTGCCAAAGACAACGCCATCCTGATTCCCACGTGGTACTCCGGCACCAGCAAAATCATCGAGGACGTTTTCATCGGCGCCGGGCGCGCCATCGACCCGGCGAAGTACTTCATCATCGTTGTTAACCAGTTGGGAAATGGGCTGTCCAGCTCGCCACACAACACTGCAGGCCCACACGCCCGCGCGGGCTTTCCAAGCATCGCAATTGCCGATGACGTGAGTGCGCAGCATCGCCTGCTTACCGAGCACTTGGGGATTAACAGCCTGGCGTTGGTAATGGGTGGCTCGATGGGCGCGCAGCAAGCCTACGAGTGGGCGGTGCGGTATCCGTCGATGGTGCACCGTCTAGCCGCAATTGCCGGCAGCGCGCGCACCAGCGAGGTCAACCAACTGATTGCCGACGCCATCATGCATGGCCTGCGCACCGACCCCGGGTTCGCCGGGGGCAATTATGCAAACTCCACTGCGGTCAGCGAGGGCTTGAAACAACACGCCCGGATGATGACGCTGCATGGGTTGAGCGCGGACTTCTTCGAACAGCGGCATTACCAGGCGATGGGCTTTCCCACGGTTGCCGAATTTGTTGAGGGATTTATGACGCCCTACTTCGCACCTATGGACCCCAACGCGCTGATCACCCTGTTGCAGAAGTGGCGAGGGGCTGATGCCAGCCAGGTGTGCGGCGGCGATCTTGCGGCGGCCCTGGGGTGCATCACGGCCAAGACCCTGGTGCTGCCAATTACCCAAGACCTGTATTTTCCACCTGCTATCTGTCACGCCGACGCACAGTTGATTGTCCAGGCACGGTTCACGCCCATCGACAGCCCGTTTGGCCATTTGGCCTTGTTTGGCGCCGACGCCAACTGGCTGCAGCACGTGGACGTCGAGCTGGCGGGGCTACTGCGCTAACAGGTGTTTTTGGCCACCGCGCACCTGTGTTGGCGCGCGCTGCGCTTTAAAATAGACCGCACTCGATTACCGTCGATGCCGGCAGGGGCTGCGCCTTACCACCGCTCCACTCCTCTGCTCGGCTCACCTGGCTTTGCCCTTGGTTCAGGTGAATTTTTTCAGGCGCCCCCCGGCGCCTTTTTTTATGCCCCGTAGCTTATTTTGCGCCCATGGAAAAGGCAGCCCTTGGGCTGCCTCTGGTATTCGCCCAACGCCTAGTGCATACCGCCCACCAGGCCAAGCGAGCGCAGTACATCATCAGCCTGCAAATGCGTGTGCGGGCTGACCATCTTGCCGCCCTGCTCCACCCAGCCCATAAAGTTCTCGCCGGCGTCCCAGCCCAGCAGACGCTGCACATCTTCAGGCAAGCCTTTGAGCACGTCGAATGGCACCGACAGGTACTGGTTTTCTTCTTGGCGCACACAGCCCAAGTCGATGCCCATGGTCAGGCCGGTACGTGGCGCGTCGCTGCTGTTAGTGCCGCCACCGTGGTAGGTGGAGCCGATAAACAGCAACGCGGAACCGACCGCCATCACCGCATCAATGGCTTCTTCAGGTTCCGGACGGCGCTCGTCGTCCCACTTGTGGCTGCCTGGAATCACTTTGGTGGCGCCGGTGGTTTCGTTGAATTCAGTCACGGCCAGCATGATCTGCAGGCGCGCTTCGCGGCCGTAGTTGGGATGGCGCCACAGAAAGCTGGTGTCGTCGCGGTGCAACGGCTGCTTGCCCTGCCCCGGATGAATTTGGATGGCCTGGGTCATGCCAATCTGAATTTGCGGGGTGACCGTGGTGCGTTCATGACCAAACCAGACCGATACCGGCTTTTGCAGAATTTGCCGGGCGGCGCCCAGGTATAGAGGGTGCATCACTACGTCAACCATGCGGCTGCAGCGGGCAAACAGGCGGCTGGCACGGCGAGTCGACGTGCCCACGAAGAAGTTTTCGTGGCCAAAGGTGGAGGTGTCCAACGCCGCGTCGATCTGCTGCTTGAGCTCTTGAAACGCCGTGCCGGTAATGAAGTCGGCAATGATCACACCGCCATCGCGTTCGATAATTTCCACCACCTGTTCGACGGACGCTGTGTTGGGCAGTGTGACAAGAGAGGCCTTGGACATGATGGATTCCTTACGGATCAGTGGGCGGAAACAGCGCGTGGCTGCGCTTGGAAAAATGGATTCGTCACGAGGAAATATAGGGGGACGCGCGCCTACGCCACAGGTTGCTGCCAGACATTAACAGGTGAATAACGGCCACCTGGTCACGCACGAAAAGGGGCAATGACGCCCCCTCCGAAACTGCGATTAAAACGTCCAGGTCACCAGGGTTTGGAACAGCTGGGAACGCTCGTTATCGCCGTACAACTCCTTGGCACCATCACCTGGCACAGCCACCGCATACACCGCGCTGAGTGACAGCGCAGGCGTAATGGCCCAGTTCACATACAGGTCCACTTCATTGGCAAAGTCGTTGCTGGTCACGCCATCAGGCTTTTTTTCCAACTGGAAGCGATAGCCGACCAACCCGACGCCCACATCCTGATGCGGCTGCACGGCTAGCCTGAGCATGTCAATGTTTACGTTGGCGTTGAACACCATGTACTCGCCCACCACCTCGCCCTGGTACCAGGTGCCGTACTCGCCTCCGTAGCCGTAGCTCATCGGGTCGTAGTCGTCGGAATACTGGGTACGGCGGTAGGTCACCGCGGGGGTCCAAGGCAGGTCGGTGAACGAATAGGTGGCTTGGGCATACCAGCCATGGGCCGATTTGTCCGGCTCACCACCGTCCTCCCACACGTATTCGGCCGCCAGGCTGACTTGTGGCAAGGCCGCGAACGGCGTGCCCTTGGCGCGCAGGTCGTACACATCGATGCCATCGCGAAACGAGTTGTCGGCATCGGTGGTGTGGAAATACGTGGCGCCAAGGGTGCCCACGGAATCACGCCACTCGAAGTTGCCGCCACGTAACCGCATGCGGTCGCGGTAGTCGGCGTAATCCAGGTCGGCGTTGGCCGTGAGGTCGAACAGGTCGGCGTGCACCTTGCCGGTGTCCAGCGAGGCAATCAGGGTTTTGGTGAATGCGGTGCGCGGCCCGATCCAGGCAGCGGCATCCTTGGCTTGATCGGCATGGCCGTCGCCAATCAGAAAGCCGTTGTCGATCATGAAATTCTGCCGGCCGGCGCTGATGCTGATTGCATCTTTGCCCAGGGATGGAAACAGGTCGGCGCTTTTCCAGCCAACAAAGGCGGTTTCCAGCCCAATCGACTCAGGATTGTCGCGGGTAAAACCGCCGCCATCGGTGCCGCCACGGGTTAATGCGCCGACCGCCGACACACCGCCGAACGCGGTGCCGTAATCCGTCGCCGGCCCAGTGATGCTCAAGCCAGGAAGCACAAACCCTTCAAAGCGGCTGGAGCTGCGATCCACCTCCAGGCCTATGCCGCTGGTGCGTGCGCCGAATGCTTGATTCTTGTGATAGAGGTAGGCGCCGCCCACTGTGACGCTGGGCTCCACCAGCACTTCGCCAATCTGGAAACTGTCGAGTGCGAAACTGGAATTCGCGTACAACGCGCTCACACCCACTGCGATAAAACCGACTGCTGCCTTCATGACTTTTTTCCCCGTGTCCTATGGTCTGAACCGCGACCTATGCAGGCCGCTTGGGACCGATTGTCGGAGCTATGGGCAGAGCGCTGAAGGCGCAAACAGGTCAAAAAAGGGGATCGTGGGAGACATGCCCCCATTCAATGTTTGGCGTGCGAGCGGTACTGCGACGGCGTGCAACCGCTCCAGCGTTGAAACGCTCGGCGAAAGGCGGCGGCCTCGCTAAAACCCAGGCTTTCAGCGATGCGCGCCACCGGCATTTCACGCAGTAAAAGCTCTTGCGCACGCTGGTAACGAGCCTCACACAACAGCTCGTTAAAGCTGGTGCCCGCTGCGCGCAGGTGACGCTGCAAGGTTTTGCTGGAACAGGCCATTGAGGTGGCCACATTGCTTAAAGAGGGTGACGTGTCGAACCCCAAGCAGATGGCCGAGCGTACGTTGGCGAGGAAATCCCGGGGGCTTTCCAGGTGGGATTTAAGCACCGAACAATGCGCGCGCATTTCACTGTGCGCGGCCGCGTTTGCGCAGGGTAAGGGGTGGTCCAACCACGCCGCATCAAACGACAAACTGGTGGGCCGCGACAGATCAAACGTCACCGGGCAGTTGAAGTAGCGCTGATACGGCGCCGCCTGCGGCGCAACCGCAAACCCGATGTTGATCGCGTTCAGCGGCAGGGGTTGGTAGAGCAGATCGGCCATCACGCTTTGCAGCGCAGTCAGCGAAAACTCGATGGCAAGCCAGCGCAGCTCATCTTCAATGTCAAACAAGGCGTCGACGTTGAGCCAGCCAGTACGCTGTTCCTGCACCAAGCTCAATTCAAAGCCCGTGCCCAGCGGCAACGGGTACTCGAAAAACAGCTCCAGCGCAGCGCGCAGATCGCGGCTGGACAGCAGGGTAAAACCAAACACCCCATAGGCGGCCAAGCGGCAGCGTTGGCCCAGCTCCAACCCGAGGTGCTCCGCCTGGGTAAGGCGCTGGGCGTTGCGCAAAATCATGCACTCCTGCTCCACCGAGATCAGCTTGTCGCCAGCGCGCAGGTCGTCGGCCACCAACTGAGTGCCCTGCAGCAGGCGAGCGGTTGAGTGTCCGGATTCAGCGACGAAGGCATCAACCAAAGCAATGAAGTGCAAGGTGGCCAGGCGGTCGATGGGTTGTAGCGAGGTAGCCATGGTGCTCACCCTGGAAGCGGATTCGATCCCGAGCTTAAAGCGCAGGGCCAACTTTCCAACAGGTGAGTAATGACCTAAAAACGGGGCGTCATGGCCGACTGCAACCGGTCACCCGGCGCGAATCATCATCAGCCACATGGCCAGCGTGGTGTCGACGGTCTCTTGCCAGTTTTGCTTAAGCGCGCTGGTGTGCTTGTGATAGAACAGCAAGCCTTCAATTTGCGAGGCAATCAGCACGGCAAACACCTGCGCACGGCCCGGAGCAAGTTGCGGATTCACTTCCTGGATCAACTCACCCATCACCCGGCAAAAGGTTTCGTAAATGGCGCTGAGGTGCTCACCGATGGCTTGATCGTGTTCGGCCAGGGCCCAGCTTTGGAAGGAAAACGAGGCGATCCAGGGGTCGCGCGCCGCTTCCATGTCTTGCGTAATCACATCAATCAGGCGCTGCTCGGCGGGCCGAGACGTGTCGCCGGCGATGGCCACGAACTGAGTCACAAACACTTCGATTTTGGCGCGGATCATCGACAGCAACAGATTTTCGGTGGTGCCGCAGTAGTGCTGAAGGTTGCTCAGGCTGATGCCCAACTCGCTGGCAACCCGGCGCGCGGAAAACTGCGCGTAACCGTCGCGGACGAAGATAAGTGCAGCGGTGTCGATAATGTCCTCGATGCGCTGGACACGTTTCTTTTCACGCGGACTGGCGGTGCGCTCGAATAACGATTCGGCCCGCGACGCTTCACTCAACATCGACTTACTCCAAAAGCCACTAACTCCGACACAGGATGCCTGCCGCAGAGCGGACGGCGCAACCCTGCAACGCTGCGCGCCGCGCCAGCGCGCCGTGCTGATGGGCTGGAGTGTACTGAACGGCGCGCACCAAGGTCAACCGACCTAAAACAATCCAGGCCGGACTGACTGGCTGGCTCGCTGGCCCGTGACTGAACGATGAAAATCGTTGACTTAGGTCAACAGACCTTGTTTTATAGGTCGCACGACCTCTTCGACATAAGTGGAGGCGAAGAAACCCGCCCTTCACCGCGCAGCATTAAAGCGCGGCCCCTGCACCACCACGATGATCCCCGGCCTGCCAAGACCGAAAGTGTTTCCTGCAACGTTCGCCGCCTTTAGCGGGCGGAAAGACTTGGCTAGCCGATGAGGGCCGTAAAAATGGTGTCAGTGCATGCGTCACCCATCACTCCAGAAGACCGCGTCTTCTCTACCGTCGAACTCCAGGCCCTGGTCGCCAGACACAGCGGCGAGCCTGCTGCGTTGGCCCACGTATTGGCCCGCCACGGCCTGCACCACGCGGCGGTATTTGACCCCGCCACTCGCCTATCGCTTAGCCAATGGCTGGGCACGCTGACTGGCTGCTGCCAGGACCCCCTGCTGGCACTGCACATTGGCCAACAGATGCACCTGACTGCCTACGGCATGCTGGGCTTCACCCTGCTCAGTAGCGCCTCGTTAAGCGAAGCGCTAGACATTGCCAACCACTTCGGGCTGCTGGCCAACCTTAAACATCAGTTGCATCTGGAGGTCGACGGCGACGTCGCTACGCTGTACTTGCGTGAGAGTTTCGCGTTGCTAGGCGCCGAGAAATATTTCTCCACGCTGCTGGAAAGCGCAAAAATTCTGACCCTGCTTGGCGACATTCTGGGCCACGGCTTCAAGGCTCAGGCTCTGCGCCTGAATCTCAACGCCGACCCAGGCGAAGCCCAGGTCATTTCCGATGCTCTCGGCGTGCCGACCCAGGTCAATTGCCAGGACAGCTGCATCAGCTTTAGCAGCCACTACGTCGCGCAACCGTTACCGCAATCCCACGTCATGACGCATCAGTCCTGCAAGGCGCTGTGCGGCACTCAGTTGCGTGAAATCAGCCAGCGCTACGACCTGTGCTACCAGATTCAAAAAATGCTGTTGGCCTCGCCAAGCCGAATTCCGCCGCTGCCTGAGGTCGCTTCGCGGCTGCACCTATCGCCTCGCACCCTTCGCCGCAAGCTTGAGGCGGTGGGCAGCTCGTACAACCTGATCCTTGAAGACGTGCGCAAGAAACTGGCGATCCGTTACCTGCTCGATACGCCCCTGACCACCGAGGCCATTTCCGAAAAACTCAGCTACAGCGATGCAGCCAATTTCCGTCACGCATTCAAGCGCTGGACCGGCACCGCCCCCCGCGCCTTCCGCTCGCAAAACCGCGAAATCGACTGGGCTCTGCCGCCAGCATTCACCCTACCCGGGGCACGGGCCGGTGCCGTCGTTCACGCCCACGCGTAGGCCATGCAGAAACAAAAAACCCTGGCCAATGACCAGGGTTTTTTTCACCTCAATAACGCGTTACAACCCTACCCTCACCTTCTTCTCGGACAGTTGTTGGACGTTGCGGTAGCCGCCGCGCACACCACTAGCAATCACCACGCGCATGGCCAAGTAATAGGCCAGCATACAAATCGCCAAGGTCGGCATGGTGGCACCCACATAACGGAAGGTGGGTCCCACTTGAAGGGTCAAGGGGTCAAACAGCAGCAGGTACACCACGCCGCCCAGGGCAATGGTCGCCATGGCCACCCAGTTCACCCCGCCCCAGAACCAGTAGGCGCTGTGCTGATCTTTCACAAACAGGTGCGCTGGCAACACCAGCTGACGGCGCAGCAGCAGGTAGTCGACCAGCATCACCGCCGCGATGCCGACAAACATGGCGCTGTTATAGGCCAGCCAATTCATCACATGGGCGATTAACCACTGCGTATTGAACGCCACCACCAGGCCGGGCAATAACAGGATGGCGACGATAAAATCCCAGCGCATTTTGGCGAAGAAGCGCACCTGCTGCACCGAAACCCCGGCAAAGTAGAAAAAGCTGATTAACGTGCCCAGGTTTGCCAGCAGCAGCAACGACACGATCACGGTGCCAAACCCATTGCCGGCTGTTTTAACCACCCACTCGGCCGGTTCGGTGGAACCGGTGGCAATCGCAGCCAGCGCGCCGACCGCAGACGTAAACACTGCGCCGATAACGCCAGCGCCGAGCAACGACGGTGTGATGACGTGTTTGCGTTTCTGGATCAACCGCGCAATGCCGCCAAAAAACGGCACGCTGGTCAGCGCATTGGCCGCGCCAAATTCAACACCGTAGGCCAACTGCAACAGCGGATCGCTGGCATAGGCCAACTTGGGGTCGACATTGGTGTGCAGCAGCGTGGTCAGGCTGACATCGCGGGTGATCAGGTACAGCAACACGCAGGCGATGATCAGAATCGCGGGCGAGGTATAGCGCGTCAACAAAGCAATCATCAGCGGGCCTTTTCTGAGCAACACCCAGATCAGCACTAGCATCGCCGCCGACACCACCGTGACAAAGCCGTTATTGATCTCGCCACCCGGGTTGAACAGCACTTGCTGCAGACGCCCGGCAGCCTGCCCCGTCATGGCGATCAATACAAACGACCAGCCTAGCGTGGTGATCAAAATCAGCGCCAACAACAAGGACGAACCGCGCGTGCCCATCGAGCTTTTGGCAGCATCCACCGGGTCCACACCATGACGGTAGCAAATCAGCCCGGAGGCCAGATACACCGGAGCCAGCCCGACAATCAAACCGATCAGGTAGCCCAGAATGCCAATACTGGTGTTGCCGATGTAGGCTATCGAGGCGCCGAAGAGGTAGTTAAAACTCGCCGCGCCGATGGCCACGCACGCGGCCAGTAACGAACCGAAACCGGTGTAAAGGCGATCAGCGCCCCGAATCGGCAAACGCCCGGCCAGCGCCTCGCGCGCCGTGACTGCGCTGATATCGCCGCTATTGGCATCACTCATGTACGTCCCCGCCTTGATCATCGAAACCAATCAGGCGGTGATTATGCGTCCGTCATGGCCGGCTAACAGGTGCGCCGCGGTCAACTTTCAGGTGAGCCAATGGCGTGAAAGCAGAAACGCCAAGGCCCCGACGCAGTGCCGGGGCCTTGGCTGACGACAGCGTCTGTTTTACAGGCCCACGGCAACCTTTTTTGTTGCCAGTGTGGCGGTGCCGCGATACCCACCTTTGTTCGTCGCCGCAATCACCAACCGCATGGCAGCGTAGTAAACAACGATGCTCAAGAAGAACGACGGCATGGCAGCCCCTAGGTAGCGGAACGAGCTGCCCACTTCCAGGGTCATCGGGTTAAAAAACGACAGGTAGCTCGCTGCGCCCAACACCACCACCCCAATGGCCACCCAGTTCACACCGCCCCAGTACCAGTAGGCACTTTCGCTGCTCTTCACGAACAGATGGGCGGGCAAAATGTGTTGGCGACGCAGTAGCAGGTAGTCGGTGAACAGCACCGCTGCAATGCCGGCAAACATGGCGCCGTTATAGGCCAGCCAGTTCATCACATGGGCAATCAGCCAGTCGGTTTCGAAGGCGACAAACACGCCCGGCAGTAGCAACACCGCAATGATCACGTCCCAGCGCATCCGGGCAAAAAACCGGATTTGCTGCACCGACACTCCAGCCAGGTAGAAGAAGCTCACCAGCGTCCCCAGGTTGGCTAGCAGCAGCACGATCACAATCACCGAGCCCAACCCATTGCCAGCGGTTTTAACCACCCACTCGGCAGGTTCCGTCGAGCCGGTTGCCACCGAGGCCAATGCCCCGACTGCCGTGGTAAACCCGGCGCCGATCAACCCGGCTCCCAGCAGGCAAGGCGTAATCAGGTGTTTGCGTTTGTGGATCAAGCGCGCCATGCCGCCGAAAAAAGGCACGATGGTCAGCGCATTGGAGGCACCAAATTCAACGCCATAGGCCAGTTGCAGCAAGGGGTCGGTCGCGTACGCCGAGCTCTCCGGCACATTGGTGTGCCATAACGTCGATAGGCTGACATCACGGGTAATCAGGTACAGCAAAACAGCCGCAATGATGAGCACCGCAGGGGAGGTAAAGCGGGTCATCAGTGCCATCATCGCCGGGCCTTTGCGCAGCGCCAGCCAAACCAGCACCAGCATCGCAATCGAGACCGTCGCGACAAACGTGTTGTCGATGCCACCGCCCGGGTTCATCAGCACCTGTTGCAGCCGTCCGGCAGCCTGTCCAGTCATGGCCACCAGTACGAAGGCCCAACCCAACGTGGTGATCAGAATCATAAAAAGCAGCAGCGCCGAACCACGGGTGCCCAGCGCGCTTTTGGCGGCATCAACCGGGTCTACGCCATGGCGATAGCTGATCATGCCGGAGGCCAGGTACATCGGCGCCAGGGTCATCATCAGGCCAATCACATAGCCCATGATGCCCAGCGAGGTACTGCCAACCGCCGCCACCGATGCGCCAAACAAGTAGTTGTAGCTGGCGGCGCCAAGCGCCACGGCCGCGTTCAGTAACGTGCCAAAACCGGTATACAAGCGCGCGGAACCTGCTACCGGCAAGCGCCCGGCGAGGGTTTCCCGTGAAATTTGGCCGCTTACATCTGTGTTCGAGTTACTCATGGTTGCACCCTCTTCAGATGGAGAAGCCCACCAGGGCCCACAACGCCACGCCGGCAATAAACCAGGCGGCAGCCGAAATAATGATGGAGCGAGTGGGCTGACGGGTTTCGTCACTGGCATTTTCGGCCGATTCCAACGCCACCAAGCTTTTCACCAGATCAAGGTCAAGGTCGCCAATGGATTCATCAATCAGAAACGAGTGATCGCCGATTAAATGAAGGCTGGATGCATCACGCATACGGTGCTCCTAAATACGAAAGGCGGCAGAGTTCGGGAAGTTATTGTTATTTTCAGCACATCGCCCCCTGAAGATCGGGGCCTGTCCATGGGCTGATTATGCGCTCGCTGCAAGGGCCAAACAGGTGCGCAGCGGTCATCCTGAAGGATCCTGCAGGATCATTGCGGACGGAATACCTCATAGGCCGCAGGCAGCTCATCCGCGTCGTGACCATTGCTCAGGGCTCGGTCAACGTAGCCAGAAAACAACGCCAGCAGGCCATGTTCAACGCCGGCATTTTTCGCCCGTTCCAGCAACGACTGCACCCCCAGCGAATGCACATAAATCGACGCTTCATGGCCCGCGTAGTTTTGCTGGTCAATGGCCTCGATGGTGCGTTTCCAGGTGCTTTCGATCACGGGTTTGAAGGCCTGCAACGCCGTGGCGAAATCTTTGATATCCACTTGTTCGGCCTGCAGCATCGCGGCGCTTTGCATCAAGGCGAACGTGTTGCCGTAATACATGGTGAGCAGGCTGCCATCGAGCACATTGGCCGAGCCCGGTTTTGCGCCGACGTAGGTCATGCGCCCGCCCAGCAAGCGCATCTCGTTGGCGCAGCTGTTCCACACGGCCTCGGGGCCTGAGACCAGCAGCATGCATTCGGGCCTACCCACCTTGGTGGGGTAATCCATGATCGCGCCGTCCAGATAGTTCAGGCCGATCTCTTCTGCCCATTGCGCGCCCGCCTGCGCCTGCCGGGCGTCACCGGTGGTGAATTGCACCAGCGTCTTGCCTTTGAGCAGCGGGGTGATTTGCGCTTGAAGCAACAGGGCGTTGCTGGAGGCGTAGTCCGACAGGCAAACAATGATCAAGTCGGAGGCGTTGATGGCATCAGCAATATTAGCTTGGGCAGTGGCACCCATGGCCTCCAGTGGCTCGGCCTTGGCGATTGAGCGGTTCCACACAGTCACCTGCAACCCCGCCTGAATAAACGGCGGGACCAGCGCCGCGCCCATTTGCCCCAGACCAATAAACGTCACGTTCGAATGCGTCATGCCGGTTCCCCTCAGTGGTGTGCGTTGGCGACGGTGCGCCGGAATGCCACGACTGTAGGCACGCCCTGCGCCGCACAAAAGGTGATTGGGGGCCAAGAAAATGATCGTGGCGGGACACCGCTCTTTTCCCACTGCCGGCATGCCCGGTTGGCCGCATCGCCTTGCTAACTTGGCCCCACCTCACCTGTTGGCCCTGCGTCTGCCACTCCTAAGATGAACCCACAGCTACACGGGCACGGCGCGCTGCAACCGGCGCCAATTCATTCTTTAGAAGAGAGAGCGCGATGACCATCATCCAAGCAGACCACATCATGTTGAACGATCCGGCGCACATCCGAGTTGCCCACGCTCCCGAGTATGCGCACGGCTCGGCGTTTATCCATGGCACCTACGTGGACCTGGATAACGCCGCCATTCCAATGTCCGACCTGGGCTTCACCCAGGCCGATGCCTGCTATGACGTGGTCAGCGTCAGCAAGGGCTACCTGTTCCGCCTGGAAGATCACCTGGAGCGTTTCGAAAGCGCGTGCCGCAAGTTCCAGTTGACCAATCCCTACTCCAAAGCAGAAACCGTCGAGATTCTGGAAAACCTGATCAAGCAAGCAGGCACCAAGGAAGCGTACGTGTGGTGGGCCGTCACCCGGGGCTTCATGCCCGACGGCAACGACCGCATCAACCCGCAGGCCTATGAAAACCGCTTCTACGCCTTTGTAGTGCCGTACGTGTTCATTTCTGACGACGAACAGCGCAGCCGTGGCATCGACGTATTGGTCAGCAAGTTGTTTATCCGCATCCCGCCAAAAGCGGTCGACCCCACGGCGAAAAACTTCCACTGGATGGACCTAAAGCTGTCGCTGTTCGAAGCACAGAAGGCGCAGAAAGAATGGTCGGTACTGTGCGACGCAGACGGCTACCTGACCGAGGCACCGGGCTCGAACATTTTCCTGATCAAAGACGGCGTGCTGTTCACCCCGGACTCCGGTTGCCTGGAAGGCATCACCCGTAAAACCACCTTGGAGCTGGCGAAAGAAATCGGTTTGCCGCTGCACGTTGAGCGGGTGCATGTCGAACAACTGCTTAACGCCGATGAGGCCTTTCTGACCTCCACGGCGGGCGGCGTCATGCCGATCAACAGCGTCGACGACCGCGTGCTGGGCGGTAAGGCCGGCCCTGGCGCGCTGACCACCCAGCTGCACAACCTGTACTGGACCAAACGCTGGGACGGCTGGCTGGGCACCGCGGTCGACTTTGACACGCCTGCCACGGTGTAACCCCACACAACGGCGGCCACTTGGTCGCCGTTTCTCATTTTGCAGAGGACTGTTTTATGCCACACGCTACTCCTTCGGTCAGTGTGCTCGGCCTTGGGGCCATGGGCGGTGTCTTGGCCCACACCCTGTTGCAAGCCGGCTGCGCAGTGACCGTGTGGAACCGCAGCGCCGAGCGCGCGGCGCCCCTGGTACACGCCGGCGCTACGTTGGCTCACGACGCACAGTCAGCCCTGCTGGCCAGTGACCTGACCATCATTTGCATGATCGACAAAGCAGCCTGCGAAACCGTGCTGGCAAGCCTGGGCCCGACCTCTGACCTGGGTGGCAGAACCGTGGTGAACATGAGCACCGGCACGGTGGACGATGTTGAACGGCTGGCGCACTGGGCAGACGAACACAACGCCCGCTATCTGGACGGCGGCATCCTCTGTTACCCCAAGGATATTGGCGCGGCAAAAACCGCCATCCTGTACTCCGGTAACCCCGACGCCTGGCACGCCCACCAGCACACACTCACGCTGCTGGCCGGCAGCCCACGCTATCTCGGCGCCGATCCAAAAGCCTGCACCCCCACGTACCTGGCGCTTTATGCGTTTTACTTTGGCGCGTTTGCAGCCTGGCTTGAAGGCGCTGTGCTCGCAGCCTCTGCCGGGGTGTCGGTGGACGCCTTTAAGACGTTGTCGTCGATCATGACCGACATGCTGGTGGACGGCATCGACACGGCCGCCAACCGCATCACTGCCGGCGAGTACGGCGGCGAACAGGCGTCGGTGGATGTGCATGTGGCCGGGCAGGAAGTGGTCCTTGATGCGCTGGTGAGTGCCAACGTGCCCCACGCCAGCACCGATGCCTACCTCGCGTATTGCCGCATGGCGCAATCGGCCGGCATGGGCGAGCTGGATATCGCCGTGTTGTTCAACGCCATGCAAGCCTGAATATCGTCTAACCACAGAGCGCTAGATCATGACCTCTGCACCCCTTTCGCTTCACGCGCAACGCATCGCCATCATTGGCCTGGACACCTATGGCAGCAGCATCGCCCGCGCCTTGGCGAAACAGGGTTTTGCCGTGGCCGGGCTCGACCCGTTGCGCCACAACCTGGTGCCGCCTTGCGACGGCTTTACCTTGCTGCGCAACCTCGAACAGGCCGTTGAAAGCAGTGATGTGTTGATCACCTGCTTTCCCGACCAACTGCTGATGAACGCGCGGCTTTGCAGCCCGGAAACCACGTTTGGCCTGCACGGAAAAACACTCATCAGCTTTAACACCGCGCAAACCCGGCCGGCTTCCTCGGCCCGTTCGATGGCCGAATGGGCGCGCAGCGAACACATCGATTACCTGGAAATCACCCTGAGCGGCCACGCCGAGCAGATCGGCCAGCACGACTGCGAACTGCTCTGCGCCGGTCCGCAGCGCGTGTACCAGCGGCTTGAACCGCTGTGCCGCAGCCTGGGCGCGGCACTGACGTACTTGGGCAACGACTGCGGCGCCACACTGGAACCGCACCCCACACCGTCCACCCGACCGTCTCTGGCAAGTGCAGCCACGCTGCAGTAATCGCCGCGTACCGCGCATAAAAAAACTCACCCCAACGGTGAGTTTTTTTATGGAAAACGCCCGTCGATTACTTGACCTAGGTCAATCGACCCTATTTAATCGGTCGAACGACCTAGTTATCCGAATCGGGTTTTCCAGGTCCTGCGTGAACGTGCAATTCCTACCTGATAGACCAACAAAAAACAGGGCACCGCCTGCTGGGCCCGCAAGGTCAGGAGATATAAAAATGAGGTCCAAGACCCCGAACACCTGCGTTGCCATACCGCTATCAGCACCTCCCCGGCCTGCCCAAGCCAATGCGTTGACTCTGCCGTGCGTTTCGTACCCCAAACAAACGACGCACTAGATTCGACGCGGATATCTCCTTTCGATCGCGCCGTGTTGCGCGGTCCAGTTGCGTGAGTATCGCTGTGAGGGCTGCATGATGGGACTGATCGACACAACACCGATTACCTGCGACGACAAGATTTTCTCGACGGCAGAGATTCTCGCCGCCATCACCGTTACCGGCTGCGGCGAGCAACAGCTCAGCCACTGCCTGGCAGCCGGGGACCTGACCCTCGCTGATCTGTACAATCCCCAGAGCCGAATCTCGCTCAACCAACACGCGCATATTCACGCGGCGCTCCACCAATGCAGCGACAACCCGTTGCTGGGCCTGGAGGTGGGCAAACGCCTGCACCTGACCTCCTACGGCATTGTGGGTTTCGCCCTGTTGAGCAGCGCTACGTTGCGCGAAGCGCTGACGGTCGCCGCGCAATTTAGCCTGCTGATGAACTTCAAACTGGGCCTGCACATCAATGAGGAAGGCGACAGCGCTCGCCTGGAGCTCAGCGACCGGTACGGGCTTAGCAGAGGCCAGGAAGGATTCTGGTGTTACCTGGAAATTTCCAAACTCATCACCCTGCTGCAAGACATTCTCGGGCTCGGTTTCACCTGCCAGGGTATTGACTTGGCCATCGACGCCACGCCCGAAGAACAAGCGCTGGTTCGGCAAAGCCTGGGCCTGGACGTGCGCTTTAACTGCACCCGCACCGCCATCCGGTTCGCCGGGCAGTGGCTGGACGCCAAGCTGGCGCAAGCCAACAGCATCACCCACGCCAGCTGCAAGGCCACTTGCCAGGCGCAGCTGCGCGAGGTCATCCAGAAATACGACCTCAGTTACCAAGTGCAGAATTTGCTGCTGGGCTCCGGCCACTGCATCGCCTCGCTCTCGGATATTGCTGATCGCCTGCACCTGTCGCCGCGCACGCTGCGCCGCCGTCTGGATGCGCTGGGCACCTCCTACAACGCCCTGTTGGTGGAAGTGCGCAAGAAGCTGGCAATTCGCTATTTGCTCAACACGCCGATGACCACCGAGGCCATCTCCGAACAGTTGAACTACAGCGACGCCGCCAACTTTCGCCATGCCTTCAAACGCTGGACCGGGCGCTCTCCCCGCGAATATCGGGTGCTTAACAAGGGCGGCAACTATGCATCGCGCTACGGCCATGGCAACAACACTGTCGTCCAGCCGCTGCAAACGCCCGCCCAGTGGGCCGAGCGCGGCATGGCAGCAGTCGGCTGAAGCCTCGCCCACACCCGCTGCCACCGCGCGGTGGCAGCTACCACTCTCTATAAGGACCTCATTGATGGACATGAAACTGGCCGGCAAAGTCGTGGTTATCACCGGCGCCAGCACCGGCCTTGGCCGCGGCATTGCGATAAAACTGGCCGCCGAAGGTGCGCACTTGGTCATTGGCGATATCAGCGAAGCCAGCAACCCAAAAGGCTTCGACGACGAACCCGAACTCACCACAGCGCAAGTGATTAATAAACGCGGCGGCCAGGCGATTTTCCAGCGCTGTGACGTCACCCGCCGTGACGACCTGACCACTCTGGTAGGTGCTGCTACCGAGCAGTTCGGGCGCCTCGACATCATGATCAACAACGCCGGCGTGTACCGAGACGGCAAGCTGATCCATGACTTCAGCGAAGAAGAGTTGGACCTGTGCTTGAACGTCAACGTCAAAGGAAGCTTCTTTGGCGCCCAGGCGGCGATAAACGCGTTCCTCAGCCAAGGCGGCGGCGGCAACATCATCAACCTGGTATCCACGGCGGGCTTGGGCGGCCACCCGTGGCAGTCGGTTTACAACATTTCCAAAGCGGCGCAAGCCAACCTGACGCGCTGCCTGGCCATCGAGTACGGCCACGTGGGCATCCGGGTTAACGGAATCTGCCCAACCTACGCCAAGACCGCCCTCACCCGCGCCCTGATGGAACAACCCGGCTACGTCGATGACTTCGCCGACACCATTCCCCTCAAGCGCTGGGGCGAGATTGACGACGTCGCTGACTTGGCGGTGTTCCTCGCCTCAGAACGCTCCAGCTATATCCACGGCGACCTGGTGCGCATCGACGGCGGCGAAACCCTGTCGCGCTACTCGGTATGACGCCCTCTTCTACGCCCGTACTGGAACCGCGCCTATGAGCATTTTCAAAGCTTTCACCTTCGATACCGTTGCCTCGCTGGTCGCTGAATGGGGCGCCGCACGGCGCCTCGGCGACATTCTGGGCAGTTGGACGGAGTCGCGCAGCCTGCTGATTGTCACCGACAAATTCCTCCACACCGGCGGGCTGCTGGACAACGCCAAAGCCTCCCTATTGGAAGCTGGTTTTACCCTCAGCGTGTTTGACGATGTGGTCGCCGACCCACCGGAATCCGTACTTCACGACTGCGTGGGCCAAGCCCGCGCTGCCGGGGTGGATGTGGTGCTGGGTCTGGGCGGCGGTTCGTCCATGGACATTGCCAAACTGGCTGCCGTACTGATCCCCTCCAACCAGCAGTTGGCCGACCTCTACGGCATCGGCAGGGTAAAGGGCAGTCGCCTGCCGCTGGTGCAAATCCCGACCACCGCCGGCACCGGTTCGGAAGTCACCAACATCACCATTTTGACCACCGGCGAAACCACCAAAATGGGCGTCGTGGCCCAGCAGTTGTATGCCGACAAAGTCATCCTTGATGCTGAGCTGACGCTGGGCTTACCGCCGTTGATTACCGCCGCGACGGGCATCGACGCCATGGTTCACGCCATTGAGGCGTACACCAGTCGCCACCGGAAAAACCCGCTCTCCGACGCACTGGCCCGCGAAGCGTTGCGCCTGCTGGCCGGCAACCTGATCGCGGCCTGCGATGACGGCAAAAACCGGCTGGCCAGAGAGGCCATGTTGCTCGGCGCCACCCTCGCCGGCCAGGCTTTTGCCAACGCGCCGGTGGCGGCCGTGCATGCCTTGGCCTACCCGTTGGGTGGCCACTACCACATCCCCCACGGTCTCTCCAATGCGCTGATGTTAGCGCCGGTGTTGCGCTTCAACCTCGCGGCGGCGGCGCCGCTGTATGCCGAGCTCGCGGACGTATTGCTGGGCTCCAGCACCGCCACGGTCACCCACCGCGCCACCCGGTTTGTCGAGTTTATGGAAGACCTGATGAACCGCTCCGGCGCACCGCGTCGCCTGCGCGACGTCAAGGTGACCGAGGACAGCCTGGCGCTGCTCGCCCGCGACGCCATGAAGCAGGAACGCCTGCTGATGAACAACCCGGTGGATGTGCGCGAGGCCGATGCCTTGGCCCTCTACAAAAAAGCCTTCTAACCCAGCCGCCCACGCGTCTACTCCGAGGAAACCGCTCATGTTGCATACCGCAAAATCGTCTTACGACATCGTTATTCTGGGCGCCGGCTTTGGCGGCCTGGGCATGGCCGCACAGCTGAAAATGCAGGGCATCGATAACTTCATCATTCTCGAGCGGGGTAACCGCATCGGCGGTGTCTGGCGCGACAACGCCTACCCGGGCGCAGCATGCGATACCGAATCGCACCTGTACTGCTACAGCTTTTACCCGCACCTGCGGGTGAGCAAAATGTACGCCGACCGCGACGAGCTGCTGCGCTACATGGACACCCTCGCCGAGCACTACGCCCTGATACCGCACATCAAGCTGGGCAGCGAACTGACTCAGGCACGCTGGGATGAAACCGCCCAGCACTGGGCCTTCGAACTGGCCGATGGCGCGCGTTTGCAGGGGCGATTTTTTGTGCCGGCCTGGGGTCAGTTGAACAAACCCGCCATCCCCGGCTTTAAAGGGCTGGATAACTTTGCCGGCCAGTATTTCCACTCCGCGCAATGGCCTGCCGACGCGCAACTGGCGGGGAAAAAAGTGGCCAGCATCGGCGCTGCAGCCAGTGCCGTGCAGTACGTGCCGGAAGTAGCCAAAGAGGCTGCCCACCTGACCGTGTTCCAGCGCAGCGCAAACTGGATTATGCCGCGCAACCAAATGGTGTTTTCGCAGCAGCAACTCGATGCCTACAGCGCGCAACCCGAGCTGTTCCACGAAAGCCGCCGCGACCTGCATGCGTTCCGCGAAAACGGTTTTGCCCGCACCCGCCACGGCACCGATGCGCAACAAGAAGGCATCAAATTGGCCAGCGCCCATTTGGCCGGCCAGGTGCCCGATCTCACCTTGCGCGCCAAACTGACGCCCGACTATGAGTTCGCCTGCAAACGCATTTTGCGCTCCGACGATTACTACCCGGCGCTGACACGCAGCAACGTCAGCCTGGAAACCACGGCCGTCGACCATTTTGTGCCCGAGGGCATCGTCGACAAAAACGGCGCCTTGCATGAATTCGACGTGGTGATTTTCGGCACCGGCTTTGAAAGCCAGGCCTTCCAGGGCGACCTGGAAGTGATCGGCCGCAAAGGCCACACCCTGCATGAACGCTGGCAGAGCGGCGCCGAAGCCTACCTGGGCATGACGGTTCCGGGCTTTCCCAACATGTTCATGATCTACGGCCCAAATACCAACCTGAACCACAACTCAATCATCACGATGCTGGAGATCCAGCAACGTTACATCATCGAGGCGGTGCAACACCTGGACGGTCAGGCGGCTGACGTTCGCGACGATGCTTTCAACGCCTACAACGATGCATTGCAAGCCAATATGCAGTCCTCGGCGTTTTCTTCTGACTGCTCAAGCTGGTACAAGAATGCCGCAGGCAAAGTGATCAACAATTGGTCGGGCACGGTGGAGGAATACCGCGCCCTGGCCAACCACTGGCACGCCGACGACTACCATCTGCTGCGCGTCAGCGAACGCGCCGAGGTCACCTCATGACAGAAGCCATCGCACTGGACCAGGTCGCAGCTGACGCGGTGGCCCTGGTCCGGGCGTTTCGCGCTAACGGCGCCGTGTCCTTTCAAGATGTGCCGCTGGCCGATGCGCGCGCCAGTTACCTTAAGGCCTGCGCAGCCAATGGCGTTGCTGCGCAGGATGTGGCGGCGGTGCGCACGCTGGAATTCCCGGTGGCAGACGGCACGTCGAACGTGCGCGTGTACCGGCCACTGGGCAGCCATCCCGGCAGCGTTACGCCACTGGTGGTATTTATCCATGGCGGCGGCTGGGTGATCGGCAATCTGGATAGCCACGACAGCCTGTGTCGCAGCCTGGCCAATCAGTCGGGCGCGAGTGTGGTGGCGGTCGACTATCGCCTGGCACCGGAACATCGGTTTCCGTTGCCGCTGGACGATTGCCTGGCAGCCATCCACTTTATTCGCGACAACGCCCACGACCTGCAGGTGGACCTGAACGACGCGGTCATTGCCGGCGACAGCGCCGGCGGCAACATGGCCACGGTTCTGGCCAATCACCCGGCGTATCAGGTCGACGGCCTGCGCTTCACCGCGCAGGTGCTGTTCTACCCCGTCACCGACCTGACTGCCAGCCACCGTTCCTACCAGCGCATCACCGAAGGCTTTGCGCTGACGGCGGCGTCCATGTACTGGTTCCGCGAGCAATATGTGGAGCCGGGCCAGGACCTCAGCGATGCGCGCCTATCGCCCCTGCTCCACGCCGAGGGCCGCACGCAACCGGACCTGTTTATCCTCACCGTCGGCCACGATCCGCTGGCCGACGAAGGCATTGCCTATGCGGCTGCGGCTGCAGGCGCCGGAACCGTAGTGGTGCATCACCATTTGCCCCGCCATACCCATGGCGTGCTTACCAGCGCCGGCAAAATCGAAACCGGGCGTACGCTGCTCACCCAGGCGGCGCATTTTATTGCCAGCCGGTTTACAGCGCCGCGTTAATCCCACGGCGGGCGATGGCGTTTAGTGCCACCGCCCGTTTTCCCTTACGGCTGCAGAGCCTGCGGTTTACCCAACGCCACCGACCTCACCAGCCCCAACACGGGCGCCAGTAGAAACACGAGCGGCAGGTGGTTGACCCACCACTGATCACTGCCGGTCATCACCGCGTAGTTGTCGATCATCAACACAAACGCCACCAGCATGCTCACGCCACCCAACAACGGCGCAACCGCCGTACTCCACAGCGACTCTCCTCTGCGCTCGCGGCTGAAAAAACGCAGCACCGCAAAGCTCGTCAGGCACTGCAGCAACACAATGCCCAGAACGCCCATGCCAAACAGCGCCACGCCCATTTGCAGGTACGGATGCTGACCGGCAGCGACAAACAGCACCGTCACGCCTGCGACTAACGCCAGTTGCACCACGGTACCGTTGAAGGGCGAGTGGTGCTTGGGGTGTGTCTTGCCCATCCACGCCGGCAGGATACCGCTGCGCGCCAGGGAGAAGTGGTAGCGCGCCGCACTCATGTGCAACGCCAGGAACCCGGCGAACAGGCTGGTGATCACCAGCACCTGCATGATCTCGGTGGCGAGGGTGCCAACATATTGGGTGTTGATGATGAACAAGAATGAAGCGGGGTCGGCGGCGGCCGTTTGTTTAGCCTGCTCGACACCGACGGCAGAAACCATCGCCCAGGTGGTGGTCAGGTAGAACACCGCAATCAAGGCAATGGCGATATACGTCGCCCGCGACACCGTGCGCCGCGCGTTGCGTGCTTCCTCACCATAAATCACCGTCGCCTCAAAGCCGATAAACGAGCCCAAGCCAAGGATCAGACTTAGCCCCGCGCCGCTGCCAAAAACCAGCGACGGGTTGAAGACCTCCAGGGAAAACCCGTGGAAGCCTTTGTCCCACAGCACCGCTAGGTCAAAGGCAAACAGGCTGAGCACTTCCAGCAGCAGCGCGACAGCCAGCACCTTGGCGCTGGCGCCGACGTCCAGGTAACCCAGCACCAGCGTGGCGGTCAGCCACAACAGGCCGAACCACTGCCAGGCGATGTCGATGCCGGTGAGGTCTTTGAGCACCAGGCTGCTGAAAAACGACAAGCTGCCAAACGTGCCGATGGTGATCGCGTTGTAGGTCATCACCGCCAACCACGCGACGATGCGCCCTGCCCGCTCGCCAAAGCCGGCAGTGATGTAGGCATAAAAGGCACCGGCATTGGTGATGTGCTGGCTCATCTTCAGGTAGCCCACGGCAAACACTGAAAAGATCAACGCAGCGACGATATAGGTGCCCGGCGTACCGGCGCCGGAGCCCAAGGCAATGGACAACGTAGTGAGGGACACCACGATGCCCATCGGGGCAACGGCGGCCAGTACCAGCAACACCAAATCTTTGGTGTCCAGGGTGTCGCGTTTCAAGGAATGGGCTGCAGGTTGGGACATGATTCGGAGTCTCGGCACAGGGACAAAAGTGTGAACAATCACCCCGAGCCTACCGCCCTGCATTCCCCATCCAACAGGTTGCCAACGGCCATTTTTACGGCCATGTGCGGCTGTCCCTTTTGCACCTGTTAACGCCCGCCTGGCGTTTTTAGACTCTCCGGTGAGACACGCGAAGCGAGGGTTCAAACCCTCTGCTCACACCCTGCTTGCCGATGGAGGCGCCCCTATGCGATTCAACAATAAAATAGCCATTGTCACCGGTTCGAGCTCAGGTAACGGCCGCGCCATTGCGCTGGCTCTGGCCGCCGAAGGAGCCCACCTGGTGTGCTCGGACCTGACCAGCAGCGCCCGCCCGGAAGGTTTTGAAACCGATCTGCACATCAACACCGACCAGCTCATTCGTGACAAAGGCGGCGAGGCCATTTTTGTCAAAGCCGACGTCTCCCGTTTCGCCGACATGGAAGCGCTTGTGCAAGCTGCGGTCGAGCGCTTTGGTCGTCTGGACATCATGATCAACAACGCCGGTGTGGCAGTGGAACTCAAGACCATCGTTGAAGAAACTGAAGCCGATTACGACCTGACCATGAACGTGAACACCAAGGGCACCTGGCTGGGTTGCAAATTCGCCATCACCCAGATGATGAAGCAGGAGGTAAGCGCAACTGGCACCCGCGGCAAGATCGTGAACATCTCGTCCATTGGTGGCCTGGTGGGCCTGGCTCAGGAAGCGTCGTACTGCGCCTCCAAAGGTGCAGTCAACAACCTGACCCGGCAATTGGCAGTGGATTTCGCGGCGCACAAGATCAACGTCAATGCCGTGTGCCCGGGTTTTCTTGCTACCGCCATGGTGCGCCAGGAGCTGGACAATCCAGAGATCAAAACGCTGTTGGAAAACCTCACCCCATGGCCACGCATTGGCAACGTCGATGATGTGGCCAAGGCCGTGACCTTTCTGGCCTCCGAAGACGCGCAGTGGATGACAGGTTCGCTGCTGACCGTGGATGGCGCCTACACCGCACAGTAAACCCCAAGTAAAAAAAAGCGGCGCTGCCTTCACAGCGCCGCTTTTTTTAATGCCAGGCATTCAGGCTTCGGCGGCCTCTTTAACAGCCAGATGCGCAGCGCGCTCGGTGGCTGCGATAAACCCATCCACGTCCGCTTCGGTCATCACGGTCGACAAGAACGCCTTACCGGTTTTGGCGATGTGGTAGCCCTCTAGCACCAGGTTGCGTTGCAAGCGGGTGACCCACTTGGCCTCCTCTTTGTTGGAGTAACCACTGCGGTAGTCATGAATTGTTCGCTGGTGACCAAACACCATAAACATCGATGAGAAACCGGTCACCTGCCCCGGAAAACCAGCCTTGGCAAACGCTTCAGTAACCCCGACGCGCAGGCGATCGCCCAGCACATCCAGGCGATCGGAGTCGGCCTGGGTATACAGATCAAGGGCAATCTTGCCGGCGGTCATGGTGATCGGGTTGGCGGTGAACGTACCGCTCCAGGGCAGCAGCGGCTTGCCTTCGCGATGATCGAACACCTGCATGAATTTGCGCAACCCGGCTACTGCACCCACTGGGAAACCACCGCCAATGATCTTCGCCAGCACCGTAAGATCGGGCTTGATGTTGAAGCGTGTTTGCGCGCCACCGCTGTGCACGCGAAAGGTGATCACTTCATCGAGGATAAACACTGCGCCAATTTCGGTCGCCACACGGCGGATCATGCCGATGAATTCCTCAGTGACCGGAATAAAGCCAAAGTAGCTCGGTGCCGGGTCTATCAAAATGGCCGCAATCGTGTCGCGGTTGGCGAGGATAATCCGCTCGGCCGCCTCCACGTCGTTGTAGGGAATCACCACCACGTCGTTCTTCACGCCTTCCGGCACGCCTTTGGAATAGCCGATGGACTTGGGATCATCGCCCCAGTTCTCCGGCGACGAGTCGAGGCTCACTTCGGCGTAGTCGTACGAGCCGTGATAAACGCCCTCGCATTTAACGATTTTCGAGCGGCCGGTCAATGCGCGTGCGGCTTTAATCGCACACATCACCGCTTCGGAACCGGAGTTGGAAAAGCGAATCCACTCAAAGCTTTCAGCGCGGGCGCAGACGGCTTCGGCTAGCGCCACTTCCGGTTCCGTGGGCAAGGTAAATGCCGTGCCTTTGGTGACCTGCTTTTGAATGGCTGCCACGATGGCCGGGTGCGCATGGCCATGAATTAGCGAGGCGAAGTTATTCAGTAAGTCGAGCCGGCGGGTGCCGTCGACGTCAGTGACATAAGCGCCCGAACCACTGCCGGCGTACACCGGAAACGGCTCCTGCCAAGGCAAAATACGGGTAATGCCGCCGGGCATTACCTTGCTGGCGCGCTCATAAAGCGCTTTGGATTGGCTATGGTTTTCGGGCCATTTTGCAGCGGACATAGTGGGTTTCCTTGAAACGAGCAGACCGGTGTTGAGGTTAAAAAAGGTCGATCACAGGTGGCGTTTGAACCACTCGATCGCGGCGCCGCTAGAGGCCTTGAACTCGCTCAAGTACGGGTCGAAGTGGCCGCAATTGAGCAGCACCAGGTTCTTTGGCTGCAGGGCTTTCTCATAGGCGCGTAGCGCGGCGTCGGGCACGGTGACGGTGTCTTTAAGCGCGACGATCACCTGCAGCGGCGCGGGGCTGATGCGGTCGATGGCGTATCCCGGCTCATACTCGTTTAGCAGCTCGATACTTTTGAGCGTGACCTCGTTGCGCCACGCCGGCGCGACGCTATTGCCGCTTTCGGTAAAGAACTCAAAGCAGTCTTGGCCCGGCAGCGCGCAATCGGCTTTAGGGTCTTCGGCGACCACCTCCATGAGCAGCGGCTGTTCGCCGGCGTAACGGGCAGCGCGGTCGACTTCAAACGCTTCGATCAAGCCGGGCAGCAAATCCGGGCGCACGGCCATACGCACATCGGCAGAACCGCTAATGGCCGGCACTTGGGACGACACACACTTCACCCGACGATCAAACGCCGCCACCTGCAGCACATGGCCACCGCTGTAGCTGGAGCCCCACACGCCAACGCGCGCCGCGTCGATGTTGTCCAGGCTGCTGACGTAGGTAATGGCGTCGCGGTAATCGCGCACCTGCAACAGCGGGTCGGCCTCTTGGCGAGGCAAGCCTTCACTGGCGCCGAAGTTGCGATTGTCGTAGACCAGCACGGCAAAACCCTGCTCTGCGAAGACCTCGGCATATCGGTCGAGGTACTGCTCTTTCACCGCCGTAAAACCATGGGCCATAACGATTACCGGAAGTTTGGCGGTTGCGTCTACGGGGGTATACAGCCAGCCTTTCAGGGTCAGGCCGTCAGTGGTTTTGAAGCTGATATCGCTGCGCATAAACATCTCCTGCCGAATGGGAACCAGAGGTGGCAAAGGTTCTTTTCAGCAGATGGTGCCGTTGGCGAAAACACCCGCACAGGTTCGCGGTGGCCAAACTTCTGTGCGCGCTAGCCAATCGTTGTGGTGACCGGCAAAGCCCAGATAAATGGCCGGCATCCACCTGTTTGGCCGTGCATGCCGGTCCTACTATCGGTCCATGCCTTGCGCCGTTGCGCAACGTGCTCAGCGTCTCACACGACTGGAGAAAATCATGCTCGCCACCCAGACCCAAGCTCACCACGAACCGATGTTGAAACTGCGCGAAGTTGCCGCGGGCACTGCGCCCGACATCGTCAAACGCATCATTGACGAAGACGGCGGCGTCATTATCAAAGGGTTGTTTAGCGCCCAGGTCGACCGTTTCAACGCCGAGATGGACCCCATCGTCGCCGACTGGGCCTCGGGCAACAGCACTTGCCCGGAATGGATGCAAGAATTCACCGGTAAAAAAACCAAGCGCGTGACCCAGTTGATCCGCCGTAGCAAAACCTTTCGCGAAGAGATGCTCGACCACGAGATTCTACTGTCGTACATCGACACCATGATGCTGGAAACCAGCGATGCCTACTGGATGAACGCGGCGCAAATCATCGAAATTCAGCCGACGGAAAAACTCCAGTACCTGCACCGTGACCTGGAGAACTACCCGGTATTTCGCAGCCTGGGCCCAGCGGGGCCAGAAGTGATGTGTAACTGCCTGGTGGCGTTGTCCGAATACACCGAGGAAATGGGCGCTACTCGCATCATTCCTGGCAGCCAGAACTGGCCGGATTTCAACGACCGCGAGCGTATCGATAACACCCCGACCATTCCGGTGGTAATGGAAAAAGGCGATGCGTTTTTGTACTCCGGCAAGGTAGTGCATGGCGGCGGCGCCAATATCTCGAACCGCCCTCGCCGCGCCCTCGCCCTGGCTTTCTGCCCAGGCTGGCTGGTACCTGAAGAAGCCTATCCATTTGCCGTGCCGCTGGAGATGGCGCGCACCCTGAGCAAGCGTGGCCAGCAACTCACCGGTTTCCGTTCCCAACACAACGAAAAGCTGGGCGGCGGCACCTTGTGGAGCCTGGACTATGTCGAGCTTGCCAAAGTACTGGAACTGGACTGACTCACCCGCGTTGTCGGCAAGGAAACCTGATGCCAGGCTCGATTGATTCATTCGCCAAAAAAGACGTGCGCTATCAGCTGCACTCCTACGCCGATGCGCGGGCGCACGAGCAGAAAGGGCCGTTGATTATCGAGCGTGGCGACGGCGTGTTTGTCATTGATGACAAGGGCAACCGCTACCTTGAGGCCATGGCTGGCCTCTGGAGCGTGGCCCTGGGTTTTAGCGAACAACGCTTGATCGACGCGGCCCACCGGCAACTGCAAACGCTGCCCTTCTACCACACGTTCGGGCACAAATCGCACACGCCAAGCATTGCGCTGGCCGAACGTTTAATCGAGTTGGCGCCGGTCCCAATGAGCAAGGTGTACTTCACCAACTCAGGCTCCGAAGCCAACGATGTGCTGATCAAACTGATCTGGTACCGCAACAATGCCATCGGCCAGCCCCGGCGCAAGAAAATCATTAGCCGCGTGGGCGGCTATCACGGCGTCACCGCCTTGAGCGCCAGCCTGACCGGACTGCCGAGTGTGCACACCGGTTTTGATCTGCCTCTCCCCGGTTTCCTCTATGTATCCACCCCGCATTTCTACCGCCACGGCCAACGTGGCGAAACCGAAGAACAGTTCGCCGCACGCCTGGCCGAAGAGCTTGAAGACATGATTCTGCGCGAAGGGCCCGAGACCATCGCCGCGTTTGTCGCCGAGCCGGTCATGGGTGCCGGCGGCGTGATCGTGGCGCCGGCGACGTACTGGGAACGGGTGCAGCAGGTGTGTCGCCGCCACAACGTGTTGATTGTCGCCGACGAAGTGATTTGCGCCTTTGGTCGCACCGGCAAACGCTTTGGCTGCGAGACCTTTGGCATCACCCCCGACGCCATGATTCTGTCCAAGCAGCTCTCGTCATCTTACCAGCCCATCGCCGCCGTGCTGATCAATGAACACCTGTACAGCGCCATCGCCGACCAAAGTCACGCGCTAGGTGTGCTGGGCACCGGCTTTACCGGCAGCGGCCATCCGGTGGCGGCTGCCGTGGCCCTGGCCAATATCACCATCATTGAGCAAGACCAACTGATCAAGCACGCCGCGTCCATGGGCCAACGCCTGCACGCCGCGCTCCAGCGTCTGAACGCGTCGCCACTGGTGGGCGAGGTACGTGGCTGCGGGTTGATCGCGGCGGTGGAATTGGTCGGCGACAAACCCAGCAAAACGCCCTTCGGCACGGTGGGCCGCCTGGGCAAATACTTCACCGAGCGCGCCCAAGCCAACGGTTTGATCGTGCGCGGTATCGGCGACAGCATTGCCTTGTGCCCACCGCTAATCATCAGCGCCGACGAGATCGACTTGCTGGTAGAGCGCTTCGAACGCTCGCTCAACGAAACTTACGATTGGATGACCACAGGAGCGTAAGACATGGGGCTGTTCAGCGGTCGTAAAATACTCGTGCGCCACGTGGTGGACGCTCTCGGGCAGCTGTTAGCCGGCCAGCGCGTGAGCACCCCACTCCACACATTCCCCGAACTCTCGCCGGTGCTGGCGCAGTTGGCCGAGCGCGTCCAGCAGGTGGAAACACTGCAGCGCAACCTGCGCGAAACGCCCCCGCCGCCCTGTAGCACCGCGCAATTTGTCGACCTGCAAACAACGCTTGCGCAACGCAACGCCCAATTGGAAGACCTGCACGGGCAACTGCGACGCAGCAATGACGAACAACAGACACTCACCGAGCAACTGGCGCACGCACACGCCGAACAACACGTGTGGGAAATGATGCAGCTCACGCTTACCGAAGGCTGCTGGGACCTGCAGGTTAACAACGGCGAGCCTCATCGCACGGACAACGTGATTCGCTGGTCCGACCAATTCCGCCTGCTCATCGGCCGTACCCCTGCCGACTTCCAAAATGACTGGGAAAGCTTTCTCGCCGTCATCCACCCCGATGACCTGCCCCGGGTCACCCAAGTCACCAACGACTACCTCGCCATTCCCAACAACCGCGAGACGTACGTCAACGAATACCGCATGCGCCACAAAACCCGCGGCGACCTGTGGTTTCGCGAACGCGGGCGCTGCGTCTACGACACCAACGGCGTACTCATCCGCGTAATCGGCGCCGTGCGCGACATCAGCGACGAGCGCTCCGCCTTAGAACTGCGTGAACGCGAGCAAGCCGGCATGCGCGACACCTACGCCAACATCTCGCAGCTGGCCAGCGTGATCAAAAGCGTCGCGGAACAAACCAACCTCCTCGCCCTCAACGCAGCCATCGAAGCCGCACGCGCCGGCGACCAGGGACGAGGCTTTGCCGTGGTCGCTGACGAAGTCCGAAACCTGGCGCGCCGCACGCAGGACTCGGTGGGGCAGATTGAAAATATGCTGAAGCAGCGGCACTAGAGAACATCATGCCGCCGCATTAGCCATCGCTACTCAACCGAATTCATCTCTAAACGTTGGATTGTTAGACGGTTGAAAAAGCGGCAGATTTATTTTTCCTGCGCTAAAACGTGGAGCGACGCTGCGACTTACTTGCATCGGGCCAGGCCCGAGTTCCTGATAAACTCCCTGCCCTCCACGCCTTCTAGATACCGCCATGACCGCCCCACTCGCCCTACCCGCCCAAACCGAACCTTCCCGCCGCTTCTCGGTGGCGCCGATGATGGATTGGACTGACCACCACTGTCGTTTTTTCCTCCGCCTGCTCTCCAAAAACGCCCTGCTCTATACCGAGATGGTCACCACCGGCGCCTTGCTGCGTGGCGACAACCCGCAGCGGTTTTTGCAGCACGATGTGGCCGAGTACCCGTTGGCATTACAGCTGGGCGGCAGCGTGCCGGCTGAGTTGGCGGCGTGTGCGCGTATGGCGCAGGAGGCGGGTTATCAGGAGGTGAATCTAAATGTTGGCTGCCCGAGCGATCGGGTGCAGAACAATATGATTGGCGCCTGCCTGATGGGCCATCCGGGGTTGGTGGCTGATTGCGTGAAGGCGATGCAGGACGCGGTGTCGATTCCGGTGACGGTAAAGCACCGTATCGGTATTGATGGCCGCGACAGTTATGCCGAGTTGGTGGATTTTGTTGGCCAGGTGAAGGATGCCGGTTGCCGCAGTTTTACTGTGCATGCGCGCATTGCGATTTTGGCGGGGTTGTCGCCCAAGGAAAATCGCGAGATTCCGCCGCTGCGCTATGACGTGGCCGCGCAGTTAAAGGCGGACTTCCCTGAGTTGGAGATCATCCTGAACGGCGGCATCAAGACACTGGAGCAATGCCAGGAACATTTGCAGACGTTTGATGGCGTGATGCTCGGCCGCGAGGCGTATCACAACCCGTACTTGCTGGCTGAGGTGGATCAGCAGTTGTTTGGCAGCACGGCGCCGGTGATCAGTCGCTTGGATGCGTTGCAGGCGTTGAAGCCTTATATAGCGGCGCACGTGGCCAGCGGCGGCGCCATGCACCATGTGACGCGGCATGTGTTGGGCTTGGGGCAAGGGTTTGCCGGAGCGCGCAAGTTTCGCCAGCTGTTGTCGGTGGACATTCATAAAGCGCCCGCCCCACTGGCCTTGCTCGACCAGGCGGCCGAGCTGCTCAGGGGTAGATAGGGTCTACCCCCGGCAAGCCAGTATTGCTGGCCTGCCCTTTCTAGACGTGTTGCTTACTCGTTTACTTCGATGACTACGCGGCCCTGTTTTGGGCATTTTTCCATGTAGCGGTGGGCTTCGACGAAGTCGGTAAAGGCGAAGACCTTTTCCACCCGTGGCAGCAGTACGCGGTCGCGGGCCAGTTGGTTAAGTGCGGTCAGGGCGCTGGCTACGGCTTCTTTGTCCGGCGGAATATCCAGCTCGGGCTTGCCGGTAAAGTTACCGATGCAGTGCACGAAGAATTGGATGTTCTTCTGGAACGCGGCGCAGGCCGGGAATGGTGTCTGGTTACCGCCTTGCAGGCCGTAGAGCACCAGGCGACCACGCGGGGCAATCACGTCACCGAGCAGGCACATTTGCGGGCCACCCAGGCCGTCGAGCACCACGTCTACACCACGGTTGTCGGTGTATTTGTTGATGGCAACGACCAGGTCTTGCTCTTCGGTGACGATGACTTTGTCAGCACCCAAGGCCAATAGCGCCTCGCGGTCGTCGCCGTCTTTGGTAGCGGCAATCACACGTAAGCCCAGGGCTTTACCCAGTTGCACAAAGGCCGGACCGGAGCAGTTTGAGGCGTCGGTGATCAGCACGCTTTGCCCGGCTTTGGCCTTGGCCAATTCCACGTAGGCGAAATAGGCGATCAGGAACGGCGTGTAAAAGCCACTGGCTTCGACGGCGCTTAGTACGTCGTCGGGGTAACGGGTCAGCGATGCCACTGGCAACACCAGTTCGTCGCCGTAGCCGGGATATTGGTTGGCGCTATGGCCGGGAAAGCTGGCAACTTTATCGCCCACTTTAAACTCTTCCACGCCAGCGCCGACGGCGGTCACCACGCCGGCTACTTCCTGGCCGATACCGGCAGGCAAACGGGCCGGGCTAGGGGCCAGGTTCTGGCGCCAGAGCACGTCGTGCCAGCTCACGCTGATGGCTTCAACCCGCAGCAATACCTCTCCGGCCGCTGGTTGTGCGGTGGGTTGTTCTTCCAGCTTGAGCACTTCAGCTGGGCCGAACTGATGGAAACGGATTACACGGGACATCGCTCACCTCGCATGTGGACTCCCAATGGCCACGGACTTTATCGGGGCTTTACCAGCAAAACCACCCGCGTCTATCAATAGTCGACATAAACACCAATGATGGCCGACCTTGACGCCAGCCTCGCCGCCCGTCAGCCTTTCGCTCCAGGGAACAGCTCCAGAGCACTTCTGGTACAGGGTAGCGCTGAATGAATCGTAACGACCTACGCCGCGTAGATCTCAATTTGCTGATCGTATTCGAGACACTGATGCACGAACGCAGCGTAACGCGTGCGGCGGAAAAGCTGTTTCTCGGGCAACCGGCAATCAGTGCTGCGCTTTCGCGGCTGCGCAGTTTATTCGACGATCCCCTGTTTGTGCGAACTGGCCGTAGCATGGAGCCTACTGCGCGGGCTTCGGAGATCTTTGGTTTGCTCTCGCCGGCGCTGGATTCGATTTCTACCGCCGTAAGCCGCGCTTCTGAATTCGACCCGGCGACCAGCACTGCCGTCTTTCGTATAGGCCTTTCCGACGACGTTGAGTTCGGATTACTTCCGGCCTTGCTGCGCCGCGTGCGTGCCGAAGCGCCCGGCGTGGTGATTGTGGTGCGCCGCGCCAACTACCTGTTGATGCCCAATTTGCTGGCTTCCGGCGAAATTTCCGTGGGCGTGAGTTACACCGACGAGCTGCCGGCCAACGCCAAGCGCAAGACCTTGCGCAAGAGCAAGCCGCAACTGCTGCGCGCGGATTCGGCGCCGGGCAAGCTGACGCTGGACGAATACTGCGCGCGGCCCCATGCGCTGGTGTCGTTTGCGGGCGATTTGAATGGCTTTATTGATGAAGAGCTGGAAAAGGTCGGGCGCAAGCGCAAAGTGGTGCTGGCTGTGCCGCAGTTCAATGGCCTGGGCACGCTGCTATCGGGCACGGATTTGGTAACCGTCGTGCCGGACTACACCGCTGCAGCCCTTACCGCATCAGGCGGCGTGCGCGCTGAGGATGTGCCGGAAGGCATCCCGGCACGCTCGTTTGAACTGTCCATGGCCTGGCGCGGCGCCCAGGATAACGACCCCGCCGAGCGCTGGTTGCGCTCGCGGATTCAGATGTTTGTGGGCGATCCGGATAGTTTGTAAGGACGTGCGCCTCGCCACGATCCGTAGGGTGTGCTGCGCGCACCAACGTACACCGGCAGATTCTGGGTCCCCGCCTGCGCGGGGACGACGCGGTTTCGCCACCTACCCCGTCATTCCCGCGTAGGCGGGAATCCAGAATCCGACATGGATCGGATTCGGTGCGCACAGCACACCCTATTGGCGCTCGATGCAGGAACTATCAACGCCACATGTAGGAAACATCATTCAGACTGATATTCATCTTCGGCTTGTTCGATTCGTCTGACGTTACACGCCGCCATCACACTCCGCCCATCCTAAAAAACCTATGGCGGAGTCCTACCGATGCATCAGTCCCTTTTAGCCTTGCGTTATCCCTTAGCCGCCCTCGCCCTGATCGTAATCAGCGCGTGCGGGAAGGCGCCAGAAGCCACGGCCCAGCTGCCGGTGGCGAAAGTCAGCGTTGCTGAGGTGCTGCAACAACCTATTAATGAGTGGGACGAGTTCACTGGCCGCCTGGAAGCGCCAGAAGCCGTTGATATTCGCCCTCGCGTTTCCGGTTACATCGATAAGGTCGCGTTCACCGAAGGCTCTTTGGTGAAGAAAGGCGATTTGCTGTTCCAAATCGACCCGCGCCCGTTTGAAGCCGAAGTGCGTGGCTTGGAAGCGCAGCTGCAACAAGTTAAAGCCAACCTGTCGCGTACCGACAACGAAGCCAAGCGCGGTGAACGCCTGCGTGCCAGTAACGCCATCTCGGCGGAATTGGCCGATGCTCGAACCAGCGCCGCGCAAGAAGCCCGCGCCGGGGTTGCGGCTATCCAGGCACAACTGGAAAACGCCCGCCTAAACCTCAGCTTTACGCGCATTACCGCACCGATTGATGGCCGCGTTAGCCGTGCCGAAATCACCGCCGGTAACCTGGTAAACGCCGGGCAAACCCTGCTGACCAGCGTGGTGTCCACCGACCGCGTGTACGCCTACTTTGATGTTGATGAGCGCGTATTCCTTAAATACAACGAGCTCGCCCGCCAGGGTCAACGCGGCCAGAACAGCCCGGTGTACTTGGGCCTGACCGGAGAAGAAGGCAACCCGCACCTGGGCCAGATGAACTTTGTCGACAACCAGGTCAACCCGAAAACCGGCACCATCCGTGGCCGCGCGGTGTTTGATAACACTGACGGACGCTTTACTCCCGGCCTGTACGCCCGCCTGAAACTGGTTGGCAGCGCCACCTACAACGCCACCCTGATCAACGACGAAGCCGTGGGCACTGACCTCGGTAAGAAGTTCGTCTTGGTGGTCGATGCCGAGCATAAAGCCGCCTACCGCGCGGTAGAGCTGGGACCAAAGCTGGAAGGTTTGCGCATTGTGCGCAGCGGCTTGGCCAAGGGTGACCAGATTGTGGTGAAAGGTCTGCAACGCACCCGCCCCGGCTCGCCGGTAGAACCTCAGGTTGTGCCGATGGCTAGCGAAGCCACCATTTCCGCTTTGGCGCAGCAACGCCAAGCGCTGGAAAACAACAACGCTGCACAAGCCAAGGCCGACAAAGTCGCGCAGAAGCTCGCCAGCACCACCCCGGCGCGCGGCTAAGCCGGCTGGCTTAAAGGATTATTTGCGATGAATTTTTCCCAGTTCTTCATCTCCCGGCCGATCTTTGCAGCGGTGCTCTCGCTGCTGATCCTGATTGCCGGTGCGATCTCGCTGTTCCAATTGCCGATCAGTGAATACCCGGAAGTGGTGCCGCCAACCGTGGTGGTACGGGCCAACTTCCCCGGTGCTAACCCGAAAGTAATCGGTGAAACCGTAGCCGCGCCGCTAGAGCAGGCGATCACCGGCGTTGAGAACATGCTGTATATGTCCTCGCAGTCGACCGCCGACGGCAAAATTACCCTGACCATCACCTTCGCCCTGGGTACCGACCTGGATAACGCGCAGGTACAGGTGCAGAACCGCGTAACCCGCACCCAGCCCAAGCTGCCGGAAGAAGTGACGCGCATCGGTATTACCGTCGACAAGGCCTCGCCCGACCTGACCATGGTTGTGCACTTGACCTCGCCGGACAAACGCTACGACATGCTTTACCTGTCCAACTACGCCTTGCTCAATATCAAGGACGAGTTGGGCCGCCTCGGCGGCGTGGGTGATGTACAGCTGTTTGGTATGGGCGACTACTCCCTGCGGGTGTGGCTTGATCCCAACAAAACTGCTTCGCGCGGCCTGACTGCTACCGACGTGGTAACCGCCATTCGCGAGCAAAACCGCCAAGTCGCTGCCGGCCAACTGGGTGCCCCGCCCTCGCCTAGCAGCACCAGCTTCCAGCTATCGGTCAACACCCAAGGCCGCCTGGTTAGCGAAGAAGAGTTCGAGAACATCATTATTCGCGCTGGCGAAAACGGTGAAATCACTCGCCTGAAAGACGTCGCCCGTATCGAACTGGGTTCCAGCCAATACGCCCTGCGCTCGTTGCTGAACAACGACCCGGCGGTTGCCATTCCGATCTTTCAACGCCCAGGCTCCAACGCCATCGAAATCTCCAACGAGGTTCGGGCAAAGATGGAAGAGCTGAAGAAAGGCTTCCCGGAAGGCATGGACTACAGCATCGTTTATGACCCGACGATCTTTGTTCGCGGCTCTATCGAGGCGGTGGTGCACACACTGTTTGAAGCGCTGATTCTGGTGGTGCTGGTTGTAATCCTGTTCCTGCAAACCTGGCGCGCTTCGATCATTCCGCTGGTGGCCGTGCCGGTATCGCTGATCGGTACCTTTGCCGTGATGCACTTGTTTGGCTTCTCGCTGAACGCGCTGTCGCTGTTTGGTCTGGTATTGGCCATCGGTATCGTGGTGGACGACGCCATCGTGGTGGTGGAAAACGTCGAGCGAAATATCGGCCTGGGCTTAACGCCTGTGGAAGCCACCAAGCGCGCCATGCGTGAAGTGACCGGTCCGATCATCGCTACGGCCTTGGTGCTGTGTGCGGTGTTTATTCCGGCGGCGTTTATTTCCGGGCTCACTGGGCAGTTCTACAAACAGTTCGCGCTGACCATCGCTATCTCCACCGTAATTTCGGCCTTTAACTCGCTGACCTTGTCGCCAGCGCTGGCGGCGGTGTTGCTGCGTGATCACGACGCGCCGAAAGACCGTTTCTCCAAGGTGCTGGATAAGCTGCTGGGCGGCTGGTTGTTCCGTCCGTTTAACCGCTTCTTCGACAAAGCCAGCCATGGTTACGTCGGCACCGTGGCGCGGGTTATCCGCAGCAGCGGTATCGCCTTGGTGATTTACGCCGGTCTGATGGTGCTGACCTACGCCGGCTTCTCCTCGACGCCAACCGGCTTTGTGCCGCCGCAAGACAAGCAGTACCTAGTGGCGTTTGCCCAACTGCCAGACGCGGCGAGCCTGGACCGCACTGAAGCGGTGATTAAGCAGATGTCGGAAATGGCCATGAAGCAGCCTGGGGTTGCCAATGCCATCGCCTTCCCAGGCCTGTCGATCAACGGTTTCACCAACAGCCCGAACAGCGGCATCGTGTTTGTGGCGCTGAAAGACTTTGATGAGCGCAAAGACCCTAGCCAGTCGGCGGGTGCCATTGCGGGCGCCTTGAATGCCCAGTACGCCGGGATTCAAGAAGCCTATATGGCGATCTTCCCACCACCACCGGTACAAGGTTTGGGCACCATCGGCGGCTTCCGTTTGCAGATCGAAGACCGTGGCGGCCTGGGTTATGAAGCGCTGTACAACGAAACCATGAACATCATCGCCAAGAGCCAAAGCGTGCCGGAACTGGCGGGGCTGTTTACCAGCTACCAAGTCAATGTTCCGCAGGTGGACGCGGCGATTGACCGGGAAAAAGCCAAGACCCACGGTGTGGCCATCAGCGATATCTTCGACACCCTGCAGGTGTACCTGGGCTCGCTGTATGCCAACGACTTCAACCGTTTTGGCCGCACCTATCAAGTAAACGTGCAGGCTGAACAACAGTTCCGCCTGGAAGCTGAGCAAATTGGTCAGCTGAAAGTGCGCAACAACCTTGGCGAAATGATCCCGCTGGCGACCTTCCTAAAGGTCAGTGACACCTCGGGCCCAGACCGCGTGATGCACTACAACGGCTTTATCACCGCCGAAATCAACGGCGCAGCGGCACCGGGCTACAGCTCCGGCCAAGCGGAAAAAGCCATTGAGAAACTGCTGAAAGACGAGCTGCCTAACGGCATGACCTACGAGTGGACTGACCTGACCTATCAGCAAATCCTCTCCGGCAATACCGCGCTGTTTGTGTTCCCGCTCTGCGTACTGCTGGCCTTCCTGGTGTTGGCGGCGCAATACGAAAGCTGGAGCCTGCCATTGGCGGTGATTCTGATCGTACCGATGACGCTGTTGTCGGCCATTACCGGGGTAATTGTGTCCGGTGGCGATAACAACATCTTTACCCAGATCGGTCTGATCGTACTGGTGGGCTTAGCCTGTAAGAACGCGATTCTGATCGTCGAGTTTGCCAAGGATAAACAGTTGGAAGGCATGAGCCCGCTGGCAGCGGTGTTGGAAGCCTGCCGTCTGCGTCTGCGGCCGATTCTGATGACCTCGTTCGCCTTTGTGATGGGCGTAGTGCCCCTGGTGTTTTCTAGCGGTGCGGGTGCAGAAATGCGCCATGCCATGGGCGTAGCGGTGTTCTCCGGCATGCTTGGGGTGACCTTCTTTGGCCTGTTGCTGACCCCGGTGTTCTACGTACTGATCCGTAACTTTGTCGAGCGCCGCGAAGCGCGCAAAGCACCCAAAGCGCCTGCACTGGAGGCCCACGCATGAGCTTGAAAGCCTTCACTCCCGCCCTTCTTGCGCTAGCTCTAAGTGCCTGCGCGGTGGGCCCGGACTATAAAGCGCCGGAAACCGAGGCAGCGAAATTGACCGCCGCCCAGGGCAACTACGACCGCAGCAAATTTGAAGTGAGCTGGTGGCAGCAGTTTGATGACCCCACCTTGAATCAGCTGGTTAGCCAGTCGCTACAAGAAAACCGTCAACTGCGCGTGGCCTTTGCCCGCCTGAAAGCCGCCCGCGCCATTCGTGATGACGTCGCCAATGATCGCTTCCCGGTGGTCACCAGCCGCGCCAGCAGCGAAAACGGCAAGGCCCAGCAACCGGGTGTGACTACCGAACGTGTGCGTAATGAACGCTATGACCTCGGTTTGGATATGGCCTGGGAGGTCGACTTGTTCGGCCGCATCCAACGCCAACTGGAAGCCAGCGACGCCGAGCAGGACGTTGCCGAGGCGGAGCTTTATCAACTGCAAGTCAGCCTGATTGCCGAGTTGGTGGATGCTTATGGCGAACTGCGCGGTGCGCAGCTGCGGGAAAACATTGCCCGCAGCAACCTGAAAAACCAGCAGGAGTCGCGCAACCTCACCGACACCATGCGTGAAGCCGGTGTGGGCAGCGAACTGGACGTGCTGCGCGCCGATGCGCGCCTGGCGGCCACCGAAGCCACCCTGCCGCAGTTGCAGGCCCAGGAAGTGCGCTCGCGTAACCGTATCGCTACCCTGCTGGGTCAGCGACCGGAGCAACTGAGCGTCGACCTCAGTCCTAAAGACATTCCGGCCATTGCCAAGGCCCTGCCGATTGGCGATCCGGCGGAGCTGCTGCGCCGTCGCCCGGATATCCGCATTGCCGAGCGGCAGTTGGCGGCGGCTACGGCTAATGTCGGTGTGGCCACGGCGGACTTGTTCCCACGGGTGAACGTCGCCGGCTTCCTTGGCTTTACCTCGGCACGTGGCTCGCAACTGGGCTCTTCGGCCGCGCGAGCTTGGGGTGTAGCGCCAACCATCAGTTGGGCGGCGTTTGACCTGGGTAGCGTGAGAGCGCGCATCCGCAGTGCCGATGCTGACTCCGAAGGCGCCCTGGCCAACTATGAGCAACAGGTACTGGTGGCCTTGGAAGAGTCGGAAAACGCGTTCAGCGATTATGGCAAACGCCAGCAGCGCCTGGTTTCGCTGCTGCGTCAGAGCGAAGCCAGCCGCGCCGCAGCGCAACAAGCGTCGATCCGTTACCGCGAAGGCACCTCGGACTTCCTCGTGCTACTGGACGCTGAACGTGAGCGCCTGGCGGCCGAAGACGCTCAGGCATTGGCCGAGGTCGAGGTGTACCACGGCATCGTGTCGATCTATAAAGCCCTGGGGGGCGGTTGGCAGGCGCCGACTAACGTCGCCGCTCGCTGATGCTAGAGGGCGACCAGCAGATTGCTGGCCGCCCTCTAGGCCCGACAAAACTGATACGTTTTCGCCAACATTTTTTCGGTTTTCGCCGGTTAACTGGCGCATCGGTCGGCCAACGTCAAAAACACTGTGTAATGTCACGCCGCAGACGTTGAGCGGCGCTGGCGCGTCGGGTAAGGTCTAGGCACTCGTTACCACAAGGCCGTGTCATGACCTCCAAACTCGAACAACTCAAACAGTTCACCACCGTCGTTGCCGACACCGGCGATATCGACGCCATCGCCCGCCTGAAACCGGTCGACGCCACCACCAACCCTTCCCTACTGCTTAAAGCGGCCGCCATGCCCGGTTATACCGAGCTGCTTAATGACGCCGTGGCCAATTGCGACGGCGATCTGGGCCTGGCCAGCGACCGCTTTGGCGTGGCTGTAGGCAAGGGCATTTTGCAGGTCATTCCAGGGCGCATTTCCACCGAAGTGGATGCGCGCTTGTCGTTCGACACCGAAGCCACCTTGGCCCGCGCCTATCGCTTGGTTGAGCTGTACGAAAAAGCTGGCATTGGCCGCGAGCGCATCCTGATCAAAATCGCCTCCACCTGGGAAGGCATCCGCGCCGCCGAGCAACTGGAGCGCGCCGGCATTCAAACCAACCTCACCCTGCTGTTCTCCTTTGCTCAGGCAGCGGCCTGCGCCGATGCCGGGATCTTTCTGATCTCGCCATTCGTGGGGCGCATCTATGACTGGTTTAAAAAGGCTGAAGGCCGCGACTTCACTGGCGCCGAAGACCCGGGCGTGAAGTCGGTGACGCGCATCTACAACTACTACAAGGCCAACGGCTACGACACGGTGGTGATGGGCGCGAGCTTTCGCAACCTGAACCAAATCGAGCAATTGGCCGGCTGCGACCGCCTGACCATTAGCCCGGAACTGTTGCAGCAACTGTCGGAAGACAACGGCTCGCTGGAGCGCGTGCTGCGTGAAGGCAACCCAGGCGAACCGAAACAAGTGCCAAGCGAAAGCAGCTTCCGCTGGGCGCTGAACGAAGAAGCCATGTCCACGGAGAAACTCGCCGAAGGCATTCGTCAATTCGCCCGCGATCAGGAAAAACTGGAAGCGTTGCTGGCTGCACGCCGCTAACGTTGCCCCCAACAAAAAACGCGCGAGGGTGATGAGCCTCTCGCGCGTTTTTTATGCCTGATTTCTTGCCTTCTGCAGCGTATTAACCGCGTTCCAGGGCATTGACCAAGTCGTGGAACTCTTCCCGATTGGACTCGTTCAGGCCCATCAGAATACGGTGCGCCTCTAGCACTTTGGCTTTCACCACTTCTTCTGACTGATCCTGCGACGGCAAGTCAGCCAGCGTGCCTGGAGCGGCCAAGGGCTGATCGACGATGTTGAACACCTGATCAAACCCCATGGATTGCAACAGACGGGTGATGTCGGCGTGGGTGGTGACAACGGTCGGCAGCAGCCCGACCTTTTGCCGCGACAGAATCGACAACTTGGCCAGCAGACCCAGTGTGGTGCTGTCGATGCTGCGGGTTTCCGTCAAGTCGATGACGATGGTGGAAAAGTTGAGGGCGGTGAAGATCTTCTCGATCGTCGCATCCAACGCCGAACAAAGCGTCAGGCGCACTTCGCCCACAAACTTGAGAACGAATGTGCCGTTCTGCTCAGCAAACTGAATTCTACCGGTACTCATGCAACGGTACCCTTCCGGCTCATACGGCGCGCGGTCATACAAATCATGCAAGGTTCCTGCTTAACACCAGCAAGGCGATATCATCTGGCATCTCGGCGAGATTGGCCAGCCCAAGCACCTGGCGCAAGCCATCCAGGCTGCCACCTGCCGTGCAAACCAACTGCGGTAGCAACGCTTCCTTTTCTTTGAGTGTGTCGCTCGGCAAAAGGTCCAAAATGCCGTCTGAAAGCAGGGTGAGGCTGAAAGAGTCAGGCAAATCGATCACATGATCGCTGTAGGTCGCCTCATCAAACAGCCCTACCGGCAGGCCGCGGCCTTCCAGGTAGTGCGCCGTGCCTTCGCTGTACATGATCGGCAGCGGTAAATGCCCGCCGATGCTGTACGTCAATTTACCGCTCTGCTCATCAATCACGCCGCCCAACATGGTCACGTGCTTGCCGAGTTTGCAGTTGATCAAACCGCGGTTGATGTGCCCAAGCACGTCCGACGGTTTGAATTCCGGGAGCAGACCACCACGGCGCGACTCATACAGCAGCCGGGTAGTCATAAATTTCAGCAGTACGGTGATAAACGCTGACGACGCGCCGTGACCCGACACATCCGCCAGGTAGAAGGCGATACGGTGGTCATCCAGGCGGAAGTAATCAACGAAGTCGCCGGAGAGATACAGCGACGGAATAATCTGGTGGGCAAACTGCAAACCGTCCACGGTCCACGGCGTTACCGGCAGCATATTCATCTGCACTTGGCGGCCGGCGTTCTGGTCTTCCTGCAACAGGCTCAAGCTGGCCTGTAGCTCGCGGTTGGCGACTTCGAGTTTTTCCCGGTAGCGCTGGTTTTCCAAACGCAGATGGGCGCGATCCAGCGCGCGGCGCACTGAGTGCTCCAGCACGGCTAAATCTTCGAGGGGTTTGATCAGGTAGTCGGCGGCGCCCAGGCGCAAGGCCTCGACCGCATCGCTCATAACGCCAGCGCCGGACACGACAATAACGGGTGTTTCCACCTCGAGAGCGTTAATCCGCCGGATGAGTTCTAAGCCGTCGACTTGCGGCATACGCAGGTCGCAGATGACCAAGTCAGGTTTTTCCTGCTCGAATATCTGCAGACCCTGCAAGCCGTTGCTAGCTTGCAGAACGCTGAAGCCACTGTCTTCCAAGTAAGCGGCCAAACTGGCGCGCACTACTTCGTCGTCATCAATAATCAGCAGCGAGGCACTGGAATTGTGCATGGGGTACCAGGCAAACGGCGCCAGGGGTGGTTGGCGTGTACGTCAGGCCGATCAGCCGCGACGCGTGTACTAGGGAGATCATGTCAAGGCGCAGACGGTACTCCCATCCGTGCGTCGATTCAAGCGTGCGCCGATCATCGTCTGAAGCCTTTACAGCTGAAAGTGGCCAAGGTTATAAGGGCCATCGGAGAGTCCATAAAACCAGAGGAGCGGGTCAATGAGCCAAAGTGATCATGCCTACACCGAAAAACGCGACTACATCCGTATGCGCTTGGAAGCACCCGTTACCTTGCAATTCGCCGGCCGCGACATTCCGGCCCTCTGCCTCGACCTATCCAGCACCGGCATGCAACTGGAAGCCGAGAGCGACGCTAAGGTAGGTGACAAGGTCAGAGTCCATATCGCATCCGAACACAATGAACTACGCGGCCTCGACGCTGAAGCCGAAGTCATCCGCGCTACAGCGCTGGATGGCGGCAGACAATCGCTGGGGTTGGCGATTCTCTCCATGAAGTGAGGTTCAGCCCAATAAAAAAGGCGACCGCGGGGTCGCCTTTTTTATTCGTCTTTATTCGCGATTTCACAGTCCCTAGGTTCTGTTGAGCCCGGCGAAGCCCAACACAAGCTCAGGCAAACCCGTCGGGCTTCGCTGTGCTCAACCCAACCTACACACCCACTGTATGCCTTAGAAATCGTCTTCGACTTCGCCGTCTTTGACCTTGAACTCGCGCATTTGCAGGTAAGCGTTGCGGATAAACGAGTACTTGTCGCCACTAATGAACTTCTCCGCGGAGAGCAGGCTGGCGCGGGTATTAACTACGTCGACGCCACGGGCAACGTTACGTGCAGGTACATCGTTGATGTAGGGATACGGTTCGAGAAAGCTATCGGGAATTTTGCCGGACGCATCACGCACAGTGCTTGGCCCCAAGAGTGGCAGTACTAGGTAGGGGCCGCTGTTCAGCCCCCATGCGCCAAGGGTTTGGCCGAAGTCTTCGTCGTTGCGGTCCAGACCCATCTTGGTGCCTACATCAAAGAACCCCAACAGGCCAAACGTTGTATTGAACAGCACGCGGCTGGTGTCGATGCCTGCTTCTTCAACTTTGCCTTGCAGCAGGTCGTTGGCCAGGTTGCCGACGTCGCCAAGGTTATTGAAGACATTGTGGATGCCGTCTTCGAGAAACTGCGGGGTAACCGCTTGGTAGCCCTGAGCCAATGGCTTCAAAGCATAGGTATCAAGGGTGTCGTTAAAGGTGAAGATCGGGCGATTGAAGCCTTCCCAAGGGTCACTTTCCGCCGCCGAGGCGCCCTGAGACAGCAGCGCCAGGCCGGCACACAGGCAAAGCTGGCCAAAACGCGTGGCCAAATTGCTGGCAAATACTTCCATTGCGAGGCTCCAAACTTAAAACGAGGGATCGCGCCAGGCGCGCTGTTGCCAGCATAGGCGCTAACAAAAGAGTGGCTGAGTATAAGGGCTGCATCAGGCGATGGGCAGGTGACGGCGCGGAGAAAATTCAGTACTTGGGTGCGGCTTTCTCGGTAATTGTCACAAAGTATTCATCGCAGCGTCATCGGCTATGACTAGTTTGGCTAAAACCCTCGCTTGGATGCGCCCCATGCCCGCTCTTGCTTCATCCTCCGCCGACTTTACCGCTGTACTTTTTGGCCTTTCCGGTTGCCTGGTGGATTTTGGCGCGCGCACCCTGCCCGTCACGCTGCAACGTCTTTGCCCTGACGCAGCCAACCAGAACTATCAGCACCTCACGCCCAACGAAGCACTCAAGGCTGCTCTGGGCCGCGACGCCGAAACAGGCGACTTCACCGCGTTGCAATTAGCTTTGCAAGACTGCGCCAACGAGCACACTGAAACCACGCCTGGTGCACTGCACGTGCTCGAAACCCTGCAGCGCCAGGGTGTGCCATGCGCCTGGCTGGACGAACTACCCGCCGACGCCAGCAACCGCCTGGCCAGCGCCCTACCCGCCTGGCTACCGGGCATAGACACCCGCGCTGCCCGTCCGTGGCCTGCGCCGGATGCGTGCTGGCAATCGTTGTCAGCGTTAAAGGTGAACAACCTCGAAGGTTGCGTATTGATCAGCGGCGAGCCACGTTTGCTGCAAGCCGGCCTGAACGCTGGTCTATGGACCGTCGGTCTGGCCGCCTGCGGCCCGCTGTGCGGACACGCGCCAGCCGACTGGCAAGCCATGCCGGCGACCGAGCGTGATCATTTGCGCGCTCAGGCCACGCTGGCTTTGTATCGCCTGGGGGTGCATTCGGTGATTGATCAATTAGCCGACCTAGGGCCCAGCCTGGAGGACTTGGCTCATCGCCGTCAGAAAGGGGAAAAACCTTAGCAATGCGTTTTGGCTTTTTTACCCTCTTTTTTGCGGAACATTTCTGCAGCATGTTGTGCGCGACGGCCTCACGTTTTAAAGAATCGACTGCTTTCCTCCCCTATTGCCGTGCCACAGCATGTGGACACTTGATCGGCAAAAGGGATAAGCGAAAGTCATGCGCCATTTTTCAGGATTAGCCGTTGGTTTTCTGGTCTGCGTTTTTTTCTTGAGTGACGTCGTGCGCGCTCAGCCGCCAATGCGCCCAGACATTGTTTATCGTCCCGATATACTGCCGCCGGATATTGTTTTTGCTCGAGGCTTTAGTCAGAACGGTCAGCTACTGAGTTTGCTAGACCACGTCATTGGCAGCTCCTGCAATGCCAGTACAGCCGCCGACAGATCTGCATGGGTAAGCACCAGTTCCAGCCGGCAGAGCGCCGCTCACTTTATTTTTGATCAAATAACCAGTGGAGCTCGCCCGCTGGCAGTAAGTAACGGCGTACACGGCTTATGGCTGTACGCCATCCGTACCGACTTCTCCTTTTTGGATGTCGCCACCATTTTGCAACGCGTGAGCCAAGCAGGGCGAAACAATCGTGACGGTTACACACCGCGACACGCCGATATTATCGATCATTTGCTGAGCACGCGACCGAGCGTGACCCCAGGCGAAGTTTTAGCCCCTGGCATTGCGGCTTCACAGGTCATTTCCGCCGGGTTTGCCACTTACAACCCTAATGCCCCAGTGGGCCAGCAGATATTCTTTCCTCAAGGGACGATGGATAACCCCAATTACAACCGACACCCCGATCCTAATGACGCAATGAACAATCGAGTCGACGACTTAAGCAGAATAGTGCCGCCAGATAGCATCGAGTTGTATGACCACTCCGGGGCGTGGTCCTGCCTACTGACCTGCGACAGTGGTACGCCGCGGGAGCGTAAGCGCCGCAGCGCCGCTACCGACGGCCTGAACTGCGCCGCCCTTCCTAGCGCGGCGCAAAAGCTGATGGGTAGCGAAGACTAGTTGGCAAGTAGCCCGTCGCTGGCGTGCAGCTGTGTTCCTCTGGCGCGACGTTGGCGTTGCGTTTACGTAGTTTGAAGATTAATCCCCCGGCGGCGCGCTCAGAGAATTTGCGCGCCCATGGATCGCCCTTCCGCTGCGCTTGTCTCACCCTGAGCGTTACAGCGCCCGCGTCTTGCACTACCCTGGCGCCAGGCGCCTGCCGCCATCCAAAACCGGAGCGTACGGATAACAATCATGACAAGCGTCGTTGCAGCAGCGGTTTATTCCCACGGCAAGAAAGTTACTGATATCAGCCTCAACGAAGGCAAGGAATGGGCCTGCAAGCCCGAGCATTTCGTCTGGATTGGCCTGCACGACCCCGGCAGCGAAGAGCTCCTTAATCTGCAAAAGCAATTCAACCTGCACGAGCTGGCCATTGAAGATGCGCTGTTGCAGCACACCCGGCCCAAGCTGGAAACCTTCGGCGACGCGCTGTTTATGGTGCTGTACTCGCCGGTGATGGAAAACGACAAGTTGGTGTTTGTCGAAACCCAACTGTTTGCTGGCAAGGGCTATGTGATCAGCTGCCGTTACGGCGACTCGCCGTCCTACGGCCGCGTGCGCCAACGCTGCGAAGCCCAGCCACTCATGCTCGAACATGGCGAAGACTTTGTGCTGTATGCACTGCTGAGCTTTGTGATCGAAAACTACCGACCGCGCCTGGAAGTGTTAAATGCGGAATTGGAGGACATGGAGCAGCATGTGCTGCGCAACCCGTTAAGTCAGGAAGACGTAGAACGCATCCAGACCATGCGCCGCCATTTGCTGCGTATTCGCCGCTATATCGCGCCCATGGTGGAAATCTGTACCGAGTTGCAGCAGCTGGAATTTCCTTTTATCGACAAACATATGCGCCCGTATTTCCGCGATGTGCAGATCCATGTGCAGCGGCTGATGGAAGACCTGACCGGCCTGCGCGAGATGGCCGATCACGCCATTGAGATTGGTCTGTTGCTGGAGTCATCCCGGCAAAGCATTACCCAACGAAAATTCGCCGCCTGGGCCGCAATTCTGGCCTTCCCCACCGCGATTGCCGGTATCTACGGCATGAACTTTCAGTACATGCCCGAACTGACCTGGCATTACGGCTACGCCGCGGTGATTGGCGTGATTAGCGTGGGTTGCGTAGGGCTGTTTGCCAACTTCAAGCGCATGGATTGGCTGTGACCACCCAGGGTGTGCTGCACGCACCAGCTTTTGCTCTGCAGTTTACTTAGCAAGCAGCTGGTGCGCACAGCACACCCTACCCGCTCTACTCCTCTAAAATCGCCGTTTCCACCACGCCGTCCGCGGCAATCTCTGCCTCACTAAACGGCAGCAACGGCCATTGCTGTTGGGCAAATAGCTGCGTCTGGTCGGCGTAATGCTTTGAGCCCGGTTCAGTGGATTGTGAGAACGCTAACAAGCCATGCGCTTGCGGGCCTTTGGCGCTAAAGGTGACGAGCTGGATATAGCTGCTGCCGCTGACCACTTCTAGCTGGCCGTCGCGCTGCTCGCTTTGCATGGCGTTGTAAATGCCCATATGCCCATCGCCGCCGGGAATGGCAATGCGCTGGTCGCCGCGTTGCAGCCATTGCACATCGCCCCAGGTGGCGTTAGCTGGCACACCACTTTTGCCCACCGTCTGGCCAGCGTCGACCAGCGCCAGGCGCAGTTGCTCGGCAATTTTCGGGTTATCCAACGCCAAACCCTCAGGGGTGTTCAGCGGCTGCTGGGGGTTAAAGGGCACACGCCAGGCGTCGGCGATTTTGCTAAAGGCGCGGAAGAAGGCCTGGAAGTACAGCATGCCAATCGAGGCGTTGCTGTTGGCGCTGTGATCCCAACCAGAGAGCGCTGCGCATGCGGGTTTGATGCCCGCGTCGGCCGCGTATTTGCCGCAAAGGGTCAGCAAATCCGGCAGCAAGCGGTCGGCCAGGTAAACGTGGTTGTCGGTGACCATTGCCCGCAGCAATTCAGGCGTGACTGGTGCATTGCCTTGCAGGCGGCGTAGGGCGAACTGCGCCCGTGGCGACAGCGGCCGCCCTTCGCGGCTTACCAGCGGCGAAAACCCCCGTAAGGGGCTGGCGGGGTTGGTTAGCCAGGCGCTGTCGTTGGAGTTCTGCACAAAGTCGTTACGCCGTAGCACGGGCAATTCCTTGGCCGGGGTGATGCCGGCCTGCGCGGCGCGGGCGTCTACTGTCCACTCACAGGCACTGCGGTTGCCTTGCAGGCCGGGCAGGCCCTGCTCTGCCAACTGCGGAATCACGCATTCGGCCAACTGCTGCGGGCGCAGGTAGGGCACCACGCTTTGGTCCATATACAGCGTTTGCCCGCTGGCATCGGTGGCCAACGTATTAACCCAGGGAATGCCTTGCAGCTTCTCCACGCTGGCCTGCAACGCGCCGACGTCTTTGGACTGGTTGATGGCGTACCACTGCTGCAGCACGCGGCTGTTGTCCAGGTTGGCATCGCGTAGGGCGAAGGCCTGATTGGCGGTCCATTCGAGCAGGCCGGGCAGGCGCAGCAGCGGGCCGAATTTCGATTCGTACAGGTCATGGCTAACGCTGCTTAACCGGCCGCTGTCATCCAGCACCTGCACCTTGAGCGTGGTTTTCTGCAGCGGCAGCGACTTGCCATCTACCACATAGCGGCGGCTGTCCTTAGGGTCCAGCTCCAGGCGGTACACGGTGAAGTGGGCGGCGGTATCGACGGTGTGCGTCCAGGCCACGTTTTGGTTAAAACCGATATTCACCACCGGCAGGCCGGGCAACGCCGCGCCCATCACATCAAGCTGGCCAGGAATGGTCAGGTGCATCTGGTAGAAACGCAGCGCGCCGGACCATGGGAAATGCGGGTTAGCCAACAACAGGCCGCTGCCGGTCGAACTGCGTTGGCTGCCGATGGCGATGGCGTTGCTGCCGCGTTCCAAGCGAAATTTTTCGTTGAGCTGGGCAAAATGCTCGCGCCCCCTCGTCACGACGTTCGCGCTAGCAGCACCCGGCGGGGTGGCGCTGACCAACGCTTCGGCAAACTGCCCGGCACCGCCCTCCACCAATAGGCGACGGGTCAGACGCAGCAAGTCGTCGGTGCTGATCGGCTTAAGCCAGGCCTCGCCCAAGCAGTGGGTGGTGGCCTTATCGGCGACCTTGAGATAAGCGTTAAACCCACGGGCGTAACCCTCCAGGCGCTGCTGGATCGGCGCCGGTTGTTTGGCCCATAAGGTTTTCAGCGCCTGTGGCTGGTTTAGCCAGGTAAAGAAAAAGTCGGACGGCAAATTACCGAGCTGCGCCGAGTTCTGCCCTTTGCTGCCAAAGAAACGCGATCGTTCGCCGCGCGCGGTGACAATTTCATTGGCGAGCAAACAGGCGTTGTCGCGGGCATAGGCGTAACCGATGCCGTAACCAAGACCGCGTTCGGTGGCCGCCTGAATATGGGGAATACCGGTTTTCGTCCAACGGATTTGCGCCTGCAAGGCGTCATTGGCAAAAGCAGTCGGGCACAGCCATAGCGCAGCCAGAGCGGCCACTAGAGAAGACTTCAGCATTAACAGAACTCGTAAGTTGAGACTCCGAAGGGTGTGCTGTGCGCACCAGAGCGATCGACGGGAAATCACTATGGTGCGCACAGCACACCCTACGAGGTGACGCGCAGCTTGATTAACTGGCGTTGGCTAACAGCGGCGCCCGCTGCACAGTGTTGAGCGATTGATGCCCAAGGTAGTCATACAGCGAGCTGGCAATATCGTTAGCGCGAATCGGCAGTACCGACAGCAAGGTGTCGCTCAGGCCATGGCTGGCCTGGCAGAAGCCCTGCATATACACCGCCGCCTGGCAGCGCTCGTCGGTGATGATGCGGTAGTCGCGGTCCACGTCGAAATCGCCCAGATAAGGCGCCAGCGGCTCCAGCAACTGGCGATGCATTTGCCGCTCGTAGCCGGTGGCAAGCACCACGGCGTCGTAGTGATGCACATCCAACTCGCCGCTGGCGCTATGGCGCAGGGCCAATTCGATACCGTCAGCGTGAGCCGTCGCACGCTCGACAGTGCGCAGGTGATGGAACGCATGGCGCTGAATGCCGGAAACTTTCTGCCGGTAGAAAATGCCGTAAATCCGCTCGATCAGGTCGATGTCCACCACCGAGTAATTGGTGTTGTGGTACTCGCGGATAAAGCGCTCGCGCTCGGCACTGGTCTGACTGAAGACTAAGTCGGTAAATTCCGGGGAGAACACTTCGTTAACAAAGGGGCTGTCATCGGCCGGTTTAAGTGCCGAACCACGCAGAATCATGTCGACTTTTACCGACGGGAAGCTGTCGTTAAGGTCGATAAACGCCTCGGCCGCGCTCTGCCCGCCGCCAATAATCGCCACACGCATGGGCTTACCGCTTACGCACGGCTGCTGAGCCATACGTTCCAGATAGTGCGCATGGTGGAACACTCGCGAATCGCCCTTCAGACCGCGAAAGGCCTCGGGAATGCGTGGCGTGCCGCCGGCACTGACCACCACGGCGCGGGTCTGGCGCACAAAGGTTTCGCCGCCGCTATCGCGGGAAACCACGCGCAACGACTCCACCTTGTGGTTATGCAGCAACGGCTCGATGGCCAGCACTTCTTCGCCATAACGGCTCTGCTCGGCGAACTGTGCAGCCACCCAGCGTAAGTAGTCGTTGAACTCCATACGGCACGGATAAAAAGTGCCGAGGTTGATGAAGTCCACCAAGCGGCCGTGGGCGTGCAGGTAATTCACAAAGGAAAACGGACTACTCGGGTTGCGCAGCGTGACCAGGTCTTTCAAGAACGAAATCTGCAGCTCACTCTGGGTCACCAGCGTATTGCCGTGCCAGCGGTAGTCCGCCTGCTTGTCGAGAAACAGCACATCCAAGGCGCCCTGCTGCTGCGCGCGCTCATGCAGCGCAATGGCCAGGGCCAGGTTGGACGGGCCGAAACCGATACCGATCAGATCGTGAATGGCCGCAGGTGCTACAGATGGAGTCATGTCCAGTGTCCTCTGGAGAAGCCACACACAACGGTGGCAGAAGTATTGGCTGGCGACCGGCGAGGTCACCTGTTGTGTATGAACGAGGACAGGGAAATGAAATTTAGAGCGTAGGTTGGGTTGAGCATGGCGAAGCCCAACAGGCCGGCCGTAGGACGGCGCGTATCGGTCTCGAGATAAACCGATACGCGCAGCCCGGCAGGCTCCATGTTGGGCTTCGCCATGCTCAACACAACCTACGCGGGGACGACGATAGGAAATTATTCCGCCTCCCACTCACGCATACGCACCCGGCAATGCTTCATGGCGTTGACGATGTGCTTTTCCACCAAGCTTTGGGAAATGCTCAGGCGTTCGGCAATTTCGTCGTGGCTAAGGCCTTCGAGCTTGCGCAGCAAAAAGGCTTCGCGGCACAGCGCGGGCACTTCGTTAAGTGCGCGCTGTAGCAACTGCAAGCGTTGCTCCTGGGCTAACGAGCGGTGCGGTGAAGGAGAGAAAAACTGTTCCTCCTGATCGAGCACATCCAGGGTTTCACTGCGGCGCAGGCTGTTGCGGCGGTGTTCGTCGATGACCAAATTGAGTGCGGTGCGGTACAAAAAAGCCCGCGGCGATTCGATCTGTTCTTGACTGGTACGCTCCATCACGCGCAAATAAGCGTCGTGGGCCACATCCGCAGCCTCTTGTCGGTCCCCTAGCTTGGCGCTTAAAAAGCGCACCAGCTCCCGATAGTAAATCTCCAAAAACAACCCCCGGCCACAGATGTGACGGCGAACACTGCGATAACGTTGAGCTTCAAAGCCGTCATGCTGGCCGTTTGGAATTATTCATTTTATAATTTCTGCCATCAAGATTTATTCTCACTTGCCAGCCATGTAATTTCGCCGCTTCAGTACCAGGTAACCGGTATTCCCTGATGACCAACGCCCCTCTTCCTGCTAACGACGACCCACTCGTTGAGGTCGCCGCACACTGGTGCATGCGCATGCATGCGGCAGATTGCACGGCGGAAGAACGCGCGCAGTTTCAGCAGTGGATTGATGAAGACAAAAGCCACGCCATTGAATACGTGGCCATGCTGGAAATCTGGGACCTAAGCGAACACCTGCCCGCCAGCGAGCCAGTGCCTAATCAACGCCCAGCTTTGCGCCAGACGCCCAGCACTACCGCGCTGCCCACGCGCCCTCGCCGTCGCGGCTGGCGCCCGCAGGCCAAGGCTATTGCCCTGGCGTTGGTGGCCTTGCCGCTGGCGGCCTATGGCGGCTGGATAATGGGTTGGCTTCCTGACTCGTACGAGCACTTCGAGACCGAACAAAACATCAGCCGCATCACCCTGGGCGATGGCAGCGAAGTCGAGCTCAATAGCCATAGCGAGCTCAGTTTCAGCAATTACCTCGACAGGCGCCACGTCAGCCTGAGCAGCGGCGAAGCGTATTTCCATGTCACCCACGACAGCGCCCATCCGTTTGTGATCAGCGCCGGCGACGGCACCATCACCGTGACCGGCACGCGCTTTAACGTGTGGAAATACCAAGACAGCGTGGTGGTCACCGTTACCGAAGGCTCGGTACGCGTGCAAAGTGAGCGCCAAGGCAACGACAGCACCCTCACTCCCGGTATGCAGGCCAGTTTTAAAGCCGGCGACCTCAAGCCCAAGGTCAAATCGGTGGACACGCAAACCGCCCTGGCCTGGCGAGAAGGCAAGCTGATCCTCAACGACATCACCCTTGGCGAAGCGCTGCCACTGCTTAACCGCTACCTCGATGAGCCGCTGCTGCTCGCCGACCAAAGCACCGCTGACATCCGCATCGGCGGCATCTACAGCACCCGCGATGTTGCCAACCTGGTCAAAGCGCTGCCCAAAGTGCTGCCGATCAAACTTGAACCCCAAAGCGACGGCTCCACCCTCATCCGCACCCGCTTGTAATCCCTTGCCTGGGTAAATTTCTGCGCAGCCTTCTCGTCTATTGGGCAGACCCCGAAGAGCCTGCCAATGAGTGCCCTGATCAGCCCCCGCCGTATTGTCCTCACCCTGCTCTGCCTGACCCCACTGGTGGCCGTTGCCACCTGGCAAGCGCTGCCGTTTGGTCGTGATGAATTAGCCACTGTGCAGGTGGCGCGTGGCGATATCGAAAGCAGCGTTAGCGCGCTAGGCACGTTGCAGCCACGGCGCTATGTCGACGTTGGCGCCCAGGCTTCCGGGCAGATCATCAAGCTGCATGCCGAGCCTGGCGAGCAGGTTGAAGAAGGCCAGTTACTGGTGGAAATAGACCCGTCCACCCAGCAGGCCAAAGTCGACGCCAGCCGCTACTCCATTGACCAACTCAAAGCCGAGTTGGAAGAACAGCGCGCGCAAAACGACCTGGCCAAACAGCAACTGGCTCGCCAGCAACAACTGGCCCAAAGCGGCGCCACGCGCACCGAAGACGTGCAAGTGGCCACCGCCCAAGTGCGCGCCAGCCAGGCGCGCATCGCCATGTTTCAGGCGCGTATTCGCCAAGCCGAAGCCAGCTTGCGCAGCGATGAAGCGGAGCTTGGTTACACCCGCATTTATGCGCCGATGGCGGGCACCGTGGTCGCGGTGGATGCCCGCGTCGGGCAAACCCTGAATGCCCAGCAGCAAACACCGCTGATTATGCGCATCGCCAAACTGTCGCCGATGACGGTGTGGGCGCAGGTGTCCGAGGCCGATATCAGCCGCATCAAGCCGGGCATGCAGGCCTGGTTTACCACCTTGAGCGGCGATGGCCGACGCTGGAGTGGCACCGTGCGCCAGGTATTGCCGCTACCACCCACGCCGCTGGATCAGGCGAACCAGGGCGGCGGCAGCCCCAACGCCCAAGGTGGCGGCCGTGTGGTGCTGTATACGGTCTTGCTCGATGTCGAGAATAGCGACGGCGCGCTCATGGCCGAGATGACCGCCCAAGTGTTCTTTGTTGCCGGTAACGCGCAAAACGTGCTGACCATTCCCCTCGCCGCCCTGCAAGACGCCACCGCCACGCCCGACACCTACAAAGCCTTGGTGCTCAGCGACAAAGGCAAAATCGAAAGCCGCGACGTGCGTATCGGCCTGCGCGACCGTATGTTTGCGCAAGTGCTGGCCGGCCTTAACGGAGGCGAACGCCTGCTGATCGGCCCGCCAGGCGGGACCAAGCAATGACCGCCCAGGCAGTGGACGCCCTACCCAACACCGCCCTGATCGCCTTGAAGGAAGTTCGCAAACACTATGGCGGTGATGGCGCGCCGGTAGTCGAGGTCTTGCGCGGCGTGTCCCTGGAGATCTACCCCGGCGAATTTGTCGCCATCGTCGGTGCCTCCGGCTCGGGCAAATCGACGCTGATGAATATCATCGGCTGCCTCGACCGGCCGAGCTCCGGCAGCTACAGATTCAGCGGCGTTGACGTGGCCGACATGCAGGCCGACGAGCTGGCCTGGCTGCGCCGCGAAGCCTTTGGTTTTGTCTTTCAGGGCTACCACCTGATCCCCTCCGCCAGCGCTCAAGAGAACGTGGAAATGCCGGCCATCTACGCCGGCCTTAGCCATGGCGAACGGCAGTCGCGCGCCGCGGCCTTACTGGAACGTTTGGGCCTGGGCACACGGCGCAATAACCGTCCCCATCAGCTTTCCGGGGGCCAGCAGCAGCGGGTCTCGATTGCCCGTGCGCTAATGAACGGCGGCCATATCATCCTCGCCGACGAACCCACCGGCGCCCTCGACACCCACAGCGGCGCCCAGGTTATGGCCTTGCTTGATGAGCTGGCTGCACAAGGTCATGCCGTGGTGCTGATCACCCACGACCGCGACGTGGCCGCCCGCGCCCGGCGGATTATCGAAGTGCGCGATGGCCTGGTGATCAGCGACAGCGCCAATGGCCATGCGCCGGTAACTGCCGGGCAAGGTCAGCAGCAAGTCGAGCATTTGCAACAACGCCTGCGCCAGCCCAATACCAGCAGCGCATCGTGGGCCGGCGAGTTGCTCGACGCGGTGAAAGCCGCCTGGCGAGTGATGTGGGTAAACCGTTTTCGTACCGCGCTGACCCTGCTTGGCATCGTTATTGGCGTGGCCTCGGTAGTGGTGATGCTCGCTGTGGGTGAAGGCAGCAAACGCCAGGTAATGGCGCAGATGGGCGCGTTTGGCTCCAATATCATCTACCTCTCCGGCATCGCGCCGATGCCCCGCGCGCCTGAGGGCATCGTCACCCTTGATGATCTGGCGGCCGTCAGCACCCTGCCGCAGGTGCGGCAAATCATGCCGGTCAACGGCGGCGACACCGTGGTGCGCTACGGCAATATCGACTACTACGCCTATACCCGTGGCAACGGCATGGCCTTCCCGACCATCCTCAATTGGCCAGTGGCGCACGGCAGCTTTTTTACCCAGGCCGACGAAGACCGCGCCGCCACCGTCGCCGTGATCGGCCAGAAGGTGCGCGAGGCGCTGTTCGCCGGCATCGCCAACCCCATCGGCCGCTACATCCTGATTCAGAACGTGCCGTTCCAAGTCATCGGCATCCTCAGCGCCAAGGGCGCCAGCTCGGGCGATGACGACAGTGACAAACAAATCGTGGTGCCCTACTCCACCGCCAGCATCCGTCTGTTTGGCAAACAGAATCCGGAGTTTGTGGTGATTGCCGCCGCCGACGCCAAACGCGTGCATGAAGCCGAGCTAGCCATCGACCGCCTGATGCTGCGCCTGCACCGTGGCGTGCGCGATTTTCAGCTGACCAACAACGCCGCCATGATTCAAGCCGAAGCGCAAACGCAAAACAGCTTGTCGCTGATGCTCGGCGCGATTGCCGCTATTTCGCTGTTGGTTGGTGGCATCGGGGTGATGAATATCATGCTGATGACCGTGCGCGAACGTACCCGTGAAATCGGCATTCGCATGGCCACCGGCGCCCGCCAGCGCGACATCCTCCGCCAGTTTCTGACCGAAGCGGTGCTGCTCTCGGTGGTCGGCGGCATTGCCGGTATTGCCTTGGCGCTGCTGGTCGGCGGCGTGTTGCACCTGAGCCAAATTGCCGTGGTGTTTTCCCTGCTGGCCATGGCCGGCGCCTTTTTCTGCGCGCTGATTACTGGCGTGGTGTTTGGCTTTATGCCCGCACGCAAAGCCGCCCAACTCGACCCCGTAACGGCGCTGACCAGCCCATGAACAACGCCTATCCATTGCTGCCGCTGTGCCTGTTACTCGCTGCTTGTAGCACGGCTAAAACCCCTGAGCCGCCACCCGCTGTGCCGCTGCACTGGCAGGCGCCCAACGCGGCAAACGCGGCGGCCATGCACAGCGAGTGGTGGCGGCAATTTGGCAGCCAACAACTGGGCGAACTGATCGCCAGCGCCGAGCGTGACAGCCACGACCTGGCTGCCGCCCAAGCACGCGTGCGCCAAGCGCGAGCGGCCAGCACCATTGCCGGAGCGCCGCTGTGGCCTGAACTGAAGGGCGGTTTCGCCGCCGGCCGCGAACGCTTGCTGCGCGGCGACGGCTATAGCCAGCTCGACAGCGACCGCTATGACCGCGACGTCGACAGCTACACCGGCACCCTTAGCGCCAGCTACGAACTCGACTTCTGGGGCGGGCGCGCCGCCGCCCGTGACAGCGCCGAACGCAATCGGCAAGCCAGCGAATACGAACTGGCCACCGTGCGTTTAACCCTGCTCTCAAGCGTTGCCAGCAGCTACCTGCACACCCTGGCGCTGGCCGAGCAATCGCACATCGCCGAACAGAACCTGGCCAATGCCGAAAACGTGCTGAGCCTTATCCAGCAGCGCTTTCAAGCCGGCGCTGCGACGCAACTTGAACTGGCCCAGCAACGTAGCCTGGTCGCCAATCAGCAACGGCAACTGCCGCTGCTACACCAGCAAGCGATGGAGGCGCGTATCGCCCTGGCGCTGTTAATCGGGCAGCCGGTGCAGCACCTGCAAGTGACTACAGAAACCTTTAGCCAGCTGCACTGGCCAAGTATCGATGCCGGCCTGCCCAGCCAACTGCTCAGCCGTCGCCCGGATATCGCCAGCGCCGAAGCACGGCTGGCAGCGGCGGATGCGGATGTCACCGTCGCCCGCGCCGCCATGCTGCCGAGCCTGAGCCTGACCGCCACCCTTGGCACTGGCGCCGACAAATTTCACGACGTGCTGCAAAACCCCTTCTACACCTTGGCTGCCGGGCTGACCGCGCCGATCTTTAACGCCGGCAAGCTGGCCGCCGGCCGCGACCTTAGCCAAGCACGGCAAGAGGAACTGCTGCACAGCTACCGTGGCGCCATCGACAACGCCCTGGCCGACGTCGAAAAAGCCCTGACCGCGATTGCCGGGCTCGACAGGCAACGCCAGTGGCAAGAACAGGAACGGCAACAGGCGCAACGGGCGTTTGACCTGGCGCAAAACCGCTACCGATCAGGCGCCGAAACACTGCTTAGCGTGCTGGAAACCCAACGCGTTCTGTACCGCGCGCAAGAGGATGGCGTGCAGTTGCGCCTGGCGCGCATGCAAGCGGCGATAGCGCTTTATAAAGCGCTGGGCGGGGGGTGGCAGTCGTAACGCCAGTTACGTAGGTTGGGTTGAACCGTAGGCGAAGCCCAACGTCAAAATCCGCCGACCACAGCGGCAATCAACGGTAAAGTTTCCTCGCATGCGGGCGGCAATGGCGGCATCGGTACACCGTGTTGGATAATCGGCGGGAGCTGGCGCGAGGCGACCAGCAACGCCTTTCTTTTCAACCCGGTGCAGCCATGAGTAATACCCCCATCCGAACCGCCCACGGGCTGGGCCTGGAGCTCGTCGCCGCAGACTGGCCGGCACTGCGCGAGCGCGATATCGAGCGTCTGCTGCTCGAGTACCCGCAGCTTGGCGCATTGCACAGCGTGCACTGGCACAGCCCACGGCCGTTTTCAGCCGCCGGGCTGATCACCACCAGTACCACCACGCTGTTTGTCAAACGCCATCACCACAGCGTGCGTGAAGTGGCGTGGCTGGAAGAAGAGCACCGCTTGATCGCTCATCTGCAGGCCCAGGGTGCGCCCGTGGCGACCGTTGTGGCCAACCGACATAACCGCACAGCCACCCGCCAGGACGAGTGGACCTACGAGATTCACCGCGTAGCCGCCGGCGTCGACTTGTACCGCGAGGCGTTGTCGTGGTCGCCGTTGCAAAGCCTGCATCACGCCGAGGCCGCCGGCCAAGCGCTGGCAAAGTTGCACCTGGCCGCGGCCAGTTACACCGCGCCTGCGCGCGACGCCGAGGTGCTGCTGGTCAATGCTCGACTGATCAGCCATGACGATCCTTTGGCGGCCATCACTGCGGCCGCCGAAGCCGACAGCGCCCTCGCCGATTACCTGCAACACAAAGAATGGCGCGCGCAGCTCAGCGATTTACTACTGCCCCGCCACGCAGCCTTGCTGCCGCTGTTAAAACAGCAACCACCGCTGTGGACTCACAACGACTGGCACGCCTCCAACCTGCTGTGGAGTGATAACAGTGCCACTGCCAGCGTTAGCAGCGTGCTCGACTTCGGCCTCGCCGACCGTACTTTCGCGCTGTTCGATCTGGCTAATGCCATCGAGCGCAACTGCGTGCCCTGGCTGGATTTGGATAGCGGCGGCTCGGCCCCGGCACAACTCGATGCCATCGACGCCCTGCTCGCCGGCTACCACCGCATAAAACCGCTGAGCGAAAACGATCTGCATACGCTGGTGGCTCTGCTGCCCTTGGTACATGTGGATTTCGCCCTATCGGAAGTGGCCTACTTCCACGGCATTGTCGGCTCCACCCGCAGCGCCGACCTGGCCTACGAGGCCTACCTGATCGGCCATCTGCACTGGTTTAACGGTGCTGAAGGCCACCGTTTGCTTAAGCATTTGGCCGCTAAAACACTGCACTGAGCCGTTATCTATTTAAGAGGCAGACCATGTCACCGCTGGAAATCGTTGCCGTACTGTTCAACATCGTCGGTGTCTGGCTGACCGCCCAACGGGTGCGCTGGTGCTGGCCCGTCAGCGTGGTTGCCGTGCTGCTATATGCGTGGATTTTCTACGACGTAAAACTCTATTCCGACATGCTCCTGCAGGTCATTTTTGTCGGCCTGCAAGCCTACGGTTGGTGGCGCTGGAGCACTGGGCGTCTTGAGGCCGGCAAAGTACGGGTAGAACGTTTGCCACGCCCCACCGCGCTACTCAGCCTGCTGGCCGGGACAGTCGGTGCGCTCACTTTGGGCAGCGTGATGCATTACCTCACCGACGCTTCCGTCCCCTGGGCCGACGCCGCCCTTACCTCGTTTAGCTTGGTGGCCAGTGTATGGGCGGCGCGCAAATACGTGGTCAGCTGGTGGCTGTGGATTGTGCTGGATACCTTGTACGTGGGCATGTACCTGTACAAAGACCTGAACGTTACCGCCGGCCTCTACGCGGGCTTTGTGGTGTTGGCATTTTACGGGCTGCGGGCGTGGCAAAAAGACCTGCGTAACCAAGAGCTGGAACCAGCCGCCGCTGTCGCACGCGTGGCGGCATGAGCAAAACCTGCCCGCCTAGTTCGTCCATGCGCCCTACCCAGCCGACTAAACCAGGCGTTTTTCCTTGGACGGCCGGTAGCCGTAATAAGCGCTGTAACAGCGGCTAAAATGGCTGCCGGTGACAAAGCCACACGCCAGGCCAACATCCACCACCGAGAGCGTGGTGTGCTGTAACAAGCGCCGCGATTCGGTAATGCGCAGTTCCAGGTAGTAACGCTGTGGCGTGGTGCCCAATTGTTCGCGAAACAGGCGTTCGATCTGGCGGCGCGAGCGCCCGACGTAGCTGGCCAGTTGCTCCAACTCCAACAGCTCTTCAAGGTTGGCCTCCATCAACTGCACCACTTGCCGCGTGGGCTCACTGATTTTCAGCAAGGACTTGGGGTTGATGCGCCGATAACGCGACGCTTCAAAGGCCAGGATGTCTTCAATGCCATCAACCAGCGCGCGGTTATGCAACTGCTTGATCCATTCCAGAATCAGCGTCGGCGCGCCAGAGGCCGATGATGCGGTGAGGCGGTCGCGGTCAATCACATAACTCTCGCTGGTGACCTCGGCCCGCTTGGCCACCTCCACCAATGCCGCGCGGTGCTCGGGGTGGATAGCGCAGCGATAGCCGTCGAGCAAACCGGCACGGCCAAGAAACCAGGCGCCGTTCCACAACCCGCCTAACGGCATACCTAAACGGGCGGCGTCTTTTAGCAACTGCAAAAAACTCTGATCGGCGTGCAACGGAGTGCGGTAACCGCCACACACCACCAGCATGGCCAAGTCATTGAGGCCGGCGTGGTTGAGTTCAGCATCGGGGCTGATCACCAGGCCCAAGTCGCTGATCACCTCATTGCCGTCAAGGCTGTAGTGGGTGACCGAGAAAGTTTGCGCTTGCAACAGGTTCGCCGTGACTAAGGTGTCCAAGGCCTGGGTAAAGGCCGGCAGGGAGAAGTTTTCCAACAGCAGAAAACCGACGCGAGTGCGTTTGTTCGCAATGTTTTGGCCCTCGCCAACATAACGATAGTTTTTGGTCTTCATCACGCCACTAAAATCGCGTCGTTGCATCACTACCCGCCCCTAAGTTCCAGCACCCCAACACCCCAGTAAACGAACCGCTAGTTGCCGTAGCGTTCACGCCATTGTGCCAAACAGGTCACGCCGCGACATCGTAACAGCGACCCGTCGTGGCACCGTCAGCGGCGAGAATGAGCGAGCGCAGTGGGCAAAAACACGGTTGTTCGCGCCGGACAAAATTAGCCGCGTAGTGAATAACGCCAACACGGGGGGCTGGAATTACCCCCGATTAATCATGCATGGTGTAACCCTCGACACCCGCTGTTAAGGACCACCATGCGCACCGGTATCGCCCACTGCAAAGACGTTGATCTGGCCTATGAAGATTGGGGCGATATCGCCGCACCGCCGCTGCTGTTGATCATGGGCCTGGGTGCGCAACTGGTGCTGTGGCCGGATGGTTTTTGCCAAGGCTTGGTCGACCGGGGCTTTCGCGTGATTCGTTTTGATAACCGCGATGCGGGCCTGTCGAGCCGGGTCGACAAGCCCTACACCACGCCGCAGTGGAAGCTGTTTGCCCGCGCGCAGTTGGGGCTGACATCGCCGACGCCCTACTCGCTGACGGATATGGCGGATGACGTGGCGCAGTTGATGGAGGCGTTGGAGGTGCCCTCGGCGCATATTGTTGGCGCTTCGATGGGGGGCATGATCGCGCAGATTTTCGCCGGCAAATACCCGGACAAAGTGCGGGCGCTGACCATTCTGTTTTCTTCGACCAACCAACCGTTGCTACCCCCACCGGCGCCCAGCGTGTTTCTAAAGCTGGTGTCCACGCCGCCCGAAGGCGCGGGCGAAGAAGCGATTGTGCAGCGCCAACGTGACTTGATCCGTGCCATTGGCAGCCCGGCGCACCCCATGCCGGAAGACGAGTTGGATGCCTTGATTCGCCTGCAAATTGCCCGTGGCGCCGACTTTAAAGCCACCGCCCGGCAGTTCGCGGCGGTGCTTGGCAGTGGTGACTTAAGGCCGCATTGCAGGCGCGTGCGTGCCCCGACCGTGGTGATTCATGGCTTAGCCGACAAGCTGATGCGCCCGGCCGGTGGCAGAGCGATAGCCCGTGCCATTGCCGGAGCGAAATTACACCTGCTGCCGGACATGGCCCATGACCTGCCGCGGGCCCTGTGGCCGCAGATTTTCCAGGGTATTGGCGAGCGTTAACGACGGTCTGCCTTTACGCAAATCGCTACCGCGAAAAAATATACGATCGGCGCCAAGCCCACCGATGACGAGTTTGAACAGGACAACCACTGTGACCAATCGCAACGTACGTATCCTCGCCCAGCACCTGCTCTCGGATAATTGGTATGTGCTGAAAAAAGTCGAGTTTGAACTGCAACGCCAAGACGGCAGTTGGCAGCACCAGGTGCGTGAGGTGTATGACCGTGGCGATGGCGCAACCATCCTGCTGTACAACCTGGAACAACGCACGGTGATCCTTACCCGGCAATTTCGTATGCCCTGCTACGTCACCGGCCACGACGGCTACCTGATCGAAACCGCCGCCGGGCTTCTCGACAACGCCAGCCCGGAAGAGCGCATCCGCCTCGAAGCCGAGGAAGAAACCGGCTACCAAGTCGATGCCGTAGAAAAGATTTTCGAAGCCTTTATGAGCCCCGGCTCAGTCACCGAACGCCTGCACTTTTTTATCGGTCACTACCAGCCACACGACCGTATTGGTGCCGGCGGTGGGCTGGCCGAAGAAGGTGAAGATATCGAAGTGCTGGAACTGCCCTTTGCGCAGGCCATGCAGATGGTGCGCGACGGGCGAATCATGGATGGCAAAACCATTATGTTGCTGCAGCATATGCGCCAGCTTATGCCGACCTAGTAGCAATTTTGCCCCAGGCACACGACGCTTAAAACAGACAGCGATTACACTGCGGCCCCTCACTACTTCGCACGGATGCTTGTTATGACCACGTGGCCCGATACCCGCTTAACCGAGTTACTCGGCGTACAGTTCCCCATCATCCAAGCCCCTATGCTGGGCGCGGGCGCCGCGTTAATGGTTGGCGTTGCGCAAGCCGGCGCTCTGGGTTCGCTTGCCTGCGCCACTTTGCAGCTCGAGCAAATTGAAGAAGAGGTTCGCCTGTTTCGTGCCGCCAGCGCTGCACCGCTGAACCTCAATTTCTTCTGCCACAGCGCCGTGGCTATCAACGATCAAGAGCAAGCGCGCTGGAAAGCCTCGCTCGCTGATTACTACCGCGAAGTGGGCGCTGATCTCGACGCCCCCACGCCCATTTCCAGCAGAGCGCCCTTTGACGAAGCCAGCTGCTTGCTGGTGGAAAAACTGCGCCCGGAAATCGTCAGTTTTCACTTTGGTCTGCCGGCCCAGCATTGGTTGGAGCGGGTGAAAGCCAGCGGAGCCAAAGTGCTTAGCTCCGCTACCACGGTGGAGGAAGCCATCTGGCTTGAGCAGCGTGGCTGCGATGCGATCATCGCCATGGGCTATGAAGCGGGCGGCCATCGCGGCATGTTTTTGCGCGATGACCTTACCTCACAGATTGGCACCTTCGCCTTGGTGCCGCAGGTGGTTGATGCCGTAACCGTGCCGGTGATTGCCGCTGGCGGTATCGCCGATGCTCGCGGCATTGCTGCGGCCTTTGCCTTGGGCGCCGCCGGGGTGCAAATCGGCACGGCCTATTTGTTCTGCGCCGAAGCCAAACTCACTGCGCCCCACCACCGCGCGCTGCGCAGCGCCAGCTCGGCAGATACCGCCTTGACCAATCTCTTCACCGGGCGCCCGGCCAGGGGCATCGTTAACCGCCTGATGCGCGAAAAAGGTCCGCTTAATCCGCAGGCGCCGGCCTTTCCTTTTGCCGGTGGCGCGCTGATACCGTTGCGGGCGATAACCGAGCCCGCTGGTGTCGGCGATTTCAGCAACCTTTGGGCTGGGCAAGCGTTTCCCTTAAGCCCCGGCCGCGCAGCCGAGCTATCGGCGCACGAGTTGACGGCAAAGCTTGCCGCCGACTATGCCGCTCTCGCCCGCCCCGTTCGGGCCTGAACGACCTTGGCGGGCGGTCTTAGGATGAAGCCTTCCAACCGCCCCCCAACACTTTGTACAGGCTGATGCGGTTGCTCTGCTCCGAGAGCCCCAGGGTGATCAAGTCTTGCTGCGCGGAGTACAACGAGCGCTGCGAGTCGAGAACGTCGAGATAGCCTTTGGCGCCAGCGTTGAACAATGCCTGCGACAGGCTGTAGCTCTTTTGTGTGGCGTCGGTCAGCGCTTGCTGGGCAGCCAGTTGTTCGGCCAGAGTGCTGCGCTGGGCCAAGGCATCGGCCACTTCTTTAAAAGCGGTTTGTACGGCTTTTTCGTAGGTTGCTAGTTGAATATCACGCTCGGTGTTCGCCGCATCCAGGCTGGCCCTGTTGCTGCCGGCATTAAAGATCGGCAGGTTGATCGCTGGCGAAAAACTCCACACACCGCTGCCTCCGCTAAACAAGCCCGACAGCGACGTGCTGGCGGTACCGGCCTGGGCCGTCAGGGTGATGCTGGGAAAAAACGCCGCGCGCGCCGCGCCAATGTCGGCGTTCGCCGCTTGCAGGGTGTGTTCGGCGGCGAGCACGTCCGGGCGCTGTTGCAGCACGCTGGAGGGAAGCTGCGCCGGCACTTCCAGCAGCTGCGCAACGTTGCCTGGGGTTTGCCGTTCGGGCAGCAAAGCGTCGGGCAATGGCGTGCCAAGCAACAGCTCCAAGGCGTTGCGGTCTTGCTGCACGGCGGCGGTGTAGCTGGCCACATCAACCCGCGCCGCCTGCACGGCGCTCTGCTGCTGGGCCAATTCCAAACCGGATTGGCCACCCAAGGCGTGGCTGCGCTCCAGCAAGCCATAACTGACTTGCTGGCTCTGGTAGGTTTCCTGCGCCAAGGCCAAGTGTTGCCTGTCAGCGGCCAGGGTCAGCCACGCGTTGGCGACCTCGGCCACCAGGCTGATCTGGGTGCTGCGTTGGGTTTCCTGCAAGGCAAAGTAATCTTGCAGGCTGGCGTCGCTGAGGTTGCGCAGGCGACCGAAGAAGTCCAACTCATAGCTGCTGAAGCCCACTTGCACGCTCTGGCTACCAGCGGTTGCAGTGCCGGCGCTGGTAACCGTGCGTTCACGGGTGCTACTGGCGCTGGCGCTAATCGCCGGGTAACGCTCGGCATCTTGAATGCGGTAAGTAGCGCGGGCCTTGTCGATATTCAGCGCGGCCACGCGCAAGTCGCGGTTGTTGTTTAGCGCCAGTTCCACCACCTGCTGCAAACGCGGTTCAAGAAAAAACTGCTGCCAACCCATATCCGCCGCATTGCCCGTGGCGCCCTGCCTGGCTGTCGTTGGCCATTGGCTGGCGACTGGCGCGGCTGGGCGCTGATAGTCCGGTGCCAGGTTGACGCAGCCGCCCAGCAGCGCAAGGGCCAACACCAGGGGCGTGAGCAGGGTGCGAGTACGATTAGGCCGTGCCATGTGGCGCCTCCAACAGCAATGGGTTAGTCGCCGGCTTTTTCGCGAATAGGCGGCGAATCAAAACAAAAAACAACGGCACAAAAAACACCCCCAGCAGCGTGGCACTCAGGGTGCCGCCCAATACGCCGACGCCGATCGCGGTGCGCCCACCGGAGCCTGCGCCAGTGCTAAGGGCCAGCGGCAGCACGCCAAACATAAAGGCCAGGGAGGTCATCAGAATCGGCCGCAGGCGCAAGTGCGCCGCCTCCAAGGTGGCGCTTAGAAGGTCTTTGCCTTGCTCTTGCAACTGCTTGGCGAACTCGACGATAAGAATGGCGTTCTTCGCTGCCAGGCCCACGGTGGTCAGCAGCGCCACTTGGAAATACACGTCGTTAGCCTGCCCCGTGGCGCTGGTCGCCAGCACCGCCCCCAACACGCCCAGGGGCACCGCTAGAATCACCGAGAACGGCACCGACCAGCTCTCGTACAGCGCCGCCAAACAGAGGAACACGAACAGAATCGACACCGCGTACAACAGTGGCGCCTGGCTGCCCGACAGCTGCTCCTGATAAGACTGCCCGGTCCACTCGAAGCCCACACCCTGGGGCAGTTGCTTAACGATGTCCTCAACGGCCTGCATCGCTACACCAGAACTGACGCCCTGCGCCGGTTGACCAACAATTTCCATCGAGGCAAAGCCGTTGTAGCGCTCCAGCAGCGGTGAACCGTAACTCCAGCGGGTGCTGGCAAAGGTGGAGAACGGCACCATTTCGTTGGCATCGTTGCGCACGTACCAGTTGCCGATGTCTTGCGGCAGCATGCGGTATTGGGCATCGGCCTGAACGTAGACCTTCTTTACCCGGCCGCTGTCGACAAAGTCGTTGACGTAGCTGCTGCCGAGCGCCGTGGACAAGGTGTTGTTGATGTCGCTGGACGACAGCCCTGCTGCGCCGGCCTTGCGGTCGTCGATATCAATCTGCAGTTGCGGCGTGTCTTCCAGGCCGACAATGCGCAGGCCACTCAGGCGCTGATCGGCACGGGCCAGGCGCAAGAATTCGTCGCGCGCCTCGACCATCTTGGCGTGGCCCAGGCCGGCGAGGTCTTTGAGCTGCACGTCGAAACCGGAACTGGAGCCCAAGCCCTGCACGGCCGGCGGCGCCATGACAAAAATGTTGGCGTCGGTAATCGCCGCCAATTCCTGGGTGGCTTTCAGGGCGATAGCACTGGCACTGTGCTCAGCGCCGCTGCGCTCGCTCCAGTCTTTGAGTTTGATAAACGCCCGCGCACCGTTCTGGCTGTTGCCACCGCTGCCCAGGCCGCTGATGGAAATCAGCGCGTCGACATCGGGTTGGGCGCGTACATACGCTTCGAATTGCCGCAACGCCTGCTGCGTACGCGCATCGGTGGCGCCAGCGGGCAGTTGGATTTGTGCCATCAGCACGCCCTGGTCTTCTTCTGGCAAAAACGAGGTGGGCAAGCGCATAAACAGCACCACCAATACGCCGCCAAGCACAGCAAACACCAGCAGCGCCAGACGACGGCGCTGAATAAAGCGCCCCACCGCCGTGCGGTAGGCGTTGGCCACGCGTTCGAAGCCACGGTTAAAGCGGGCGAAAAAGCCGCTGCCCTGGTGATGCCCGACATCGGCATTGCGCAACAGGCTGGCGCACAGCGCCGGCGTTAGCGCCAGCGCCACCAACACCGACAAGGCCATGGACGAAACAATGGTGATGGAGAACTGGCGGTAAATAACGCCGGTTGAGCCGCCGAAAAATGCCATGGGTACAAACACTGCCGCCAACACCAAGGCGATGCCCACCAGCGCGCCGCTGATCTCGCCCATTGACTGGCGCGTGGCCTCGCGTGGCGATAAGCCTTGATCACGCATAATGCGCTCAACGTTTTCCACCACCACGATGGCATCGTCCACCAACAAGCCGATGGCCAGCACCATGCCAAACATGGTCAGGGTATTGATCGAATAGCCAAACAGCGCCAGCACACCAAAGGTGCCCAGCAGCACCACCGGCACGGCAATCGCTGGAATCAAGGTGGCGCGTAGGTTCTGCATAAACAAGAACATGATCAACACCACCAGGCCGATGGCTTCAAACAAGGTTTTCACCACCTCCTCGATAGAGATTTTTACGAACGGCGTGGTGTCGTAACCGATCTGGCTGGTGAGCTGCAGCTTGGCCGGGAAGTACGGTTCCAGCTCTGCCAGCTTGGCTTTGACTGCCGTAGCGGTGCTCAGGGCATTGGCACCGGTGGCCAGGGAAATAGCCATACCGGCTGAAGGGCGGCCGTTGTAAAAGGCGGTGACGTCATAGTTTTCGCCGCCTAATTCCACCCGGGCGATATCGCCCAGGGTCACCAGCGAGCCGTCGCTGGCGTGCTTGACCACCACTTGGCGAAATTGCTCTGCGGTTTGCAGTTTGCTGCGGGCGGTTACGGTGGCGTTTAACTGCTGGTTGGCGGTGGCGGGCAATGCGCCCAACTGCCCGGACGACACATCCACGTTTTGCTCGCTAAGCGCGGTGCTGATATCCGCGGGCATCAAGGCAAACTGCTGCAGCTTGAAGGGGTCCAGCCACACGCGCATGGCGTAGCTGCTACCTAAGGTGGTGACATCGCCCACCCCATTTACTCGGCTGATCTGGTCGTACAGCGTGCTGGAAATGTAGTCGCCAATATCCGTGGCGGTCACGCTGTCATCGGCCGACACCAGCGACAGCACCATCATAAAATCGCTGTTGGAGGCGCTGATCTCCACGCCCTGGCTTTGCACCGCATCGGGCAAGCGCGAGGAGATTTTATCCAGCTTGTTTTGCACCAACATCTGCGCAGTGTTGGCGTCGGTGCCGGCGGCAAACGTCAGGGTAATGCTGGCAGTACCGGCGGAACTGCTGGTGGCCGCCATATAGGTGAGGTTTTCCAGGCCGGTCATGCCCTGTTCGATAACTTGGGTGACCGAGTCCTCGATGGTTTTCGCCGAAGCACCTGGGTACGTGGCGGACAGGCGAATCTGCGTGGGGGCAATATTCGGGTACTGCTCCAGCGACAGCTGGGTGATGGAAAGAAGGCCGCCGAGCATGATGACAATGGCCAACACCCAGGCAAAAATCGGTCGATCAATAAAGAAACGCGCCATGCTTGTCTGCTCCCGTTACTGCGCCGAGGTGGCGACGGCAGCGCCCCTGGTACCGCTGGCTGCAAACCCATGGGTTTGCACCGCATCGCCCACCCGCACTTTCTGCCCGCCTTCAACAATCACGCTGTCGCCAGCCTGCAATCCCGAGGTGACCCGCCACTGGCTACCGATCGCTGTTTCAGCGTGAACACTGCGTTGCACCACCTTGCCGTCCACCACTAACAGCAGCGTGGTTTCGCCACGCTCGTTACGGCTGACTGCCTGTTGCGGCACCAACAGCGCCTGCTCATCCACGCCCTCCTGCAACACCGCGCGCACGTACATGCCGGGCATCAGCACGTCGTCCGGGTTGGCCACTTCGGCACGCAAGGTAACGCTGCCGGTGCTCTCGCTCACGGTCAGGCCGCTGACCTTGAGGCTGCCCTTATGCGGGTACTGCGTACCGTCTTCCAACAGCACATCGATGCTGGCACTGCCCTCGCCTGCAGCGCGCAGGCTGCCGTTGGCCAACTCACGTTTAAGGCGCAGCAAATCGGCACTGGACTGGGTGACATCGATGTAAATCGGGTCGAGCTGCTGCACGGTGGTCAGCGCCGTAGTTTGCTCAGCCGAAACCAGCGCGCCGGGGGTGACGGTGGACGTTTCCGTACGCCCGGAAATCGGTGCGGTAATGCGCGTATAGGCCAGGTTGATGCGCGCGGTTTTTACCGCTGCGTCGGCGGTTTTCACATCGGCGTTAGCTTCCAACAACGTGGCCTGCGCGGTTTCGTTGTCCTGCTGGCTGATGGCATCAATCTTCACCAAGCCGGCATAACGGGTGGCCTGCAATTGCGCCGAGCGCTGCGTGGCTTGAGCCTTGGCCAGCGACGCCAGGGCCGAATCCAGTGCCGCCTGATAGCTGGCCGGGTCAAGCTGATAGAGCACATCACCGGCCTTAACCTGGGCGCCCTCGGTAAACAGCCGCTTCTGCACAATGCCGCCCACTTGCGGGCGAATCTGCGCCACCATCCGCGCGGTGGTGCGGCCGGGTAGCTGCGTAGTGATCGTTAGCGCTTGCGGCTGCACGGTCAGCACACTGACCTCAGCCGCTGGCGGCGCAGGCATCTGTGGGTTGCCCGGCGAGCAACCGAGCAGTAACCCGGCGCTAATCAACAGCGCCAGCGGCGTGGGGCGAAACGAGCGAATCAACATAGCGTGACCTCGATCAGGGCACGCCACGGCGGCCCCCTAATTAACCAGGCCTGCAGAATTGCCAACAAATGTGCAGAGAATTTGAAGATTGCTGCCGATTGCTCGCCTTGCCTTGTAATGCCCGCCGGGCGGCGCCTAAATAGCAGCACGTTCCGCCGCCATAGCCGCCGCCATGATCTTACGCATCACCCATAAACTGTTTCTTGCCGTGCTCGGCGCCACCCTCTGCGTGGTATTGGCCATGGGCTTTGCCGCCCACACCAGCTTTACCACCGGTTTTGTTGGCTACCTTAACGAGCAAGCCCTGCAACGCTTGGAAAGCGTGATGCCGCAGGTGACCGCCGCCTACCGTGAACATGGCAGCTGGGCCTTTATCAACGAAACCAACGACCCGCTGATGATTTTGCTGATGCCCCCCGGCGCCAGCCCCGCCGAGCTAAAAGCCGGCACGTTCCGCTCTCCCATATCCGACCTCACCGGCGCGCACCTGCGTTTCAGCCTGCTGGATGCCGACAAACGTTTTCTGCTCGGCTACCAGGCAGCCGGCAGTGACACCGTGCTGCGGCCGATTGAGGTGGACGGCAAAACCGTGGGCTGGCTGTCCATGGCGCCATTCCAGAGCGTAAGTGGCGAAGGCGACCTGCGCTTTCAGCAACACCAGATCCGCGCCACCCTCTGGAGCGGCGCTGCTGCCCTGCTGTTTGCCAGCGTGATCGCCTGGTGGATCGCCCGCACCCTACTTGCCCCGGTGCAACGGGTTGCCGCCGCCACGCATAAACTGGCGGCCGGCGCTTACCACACCCGCGTGGCCATCAGCAGCGGCGACGAAGTCGGCCAATTGGCCCGCGACTTTAACCACCTGGCCCTGGCCCTGGAAAACACCGAACGTCAGCGCCGCGATTTTATGGCCGATGTTTCCCATGAACTGCGCACGCCGCTAAGCGTGTTGCGCGGTGAACTGGAAGCGCTGGAAGACGGCGTGCGGCAGATGAGCCCAGATTCAGTGCGTTCGTTACTCAGCGAAGTGGCGACCCTGAGCAAACTGGTGGACGACCTCTACCAACTGTCCCTGGCCGACGTCGGCGCCCTGGCCTATCGCAAAGTCGACATGGACCTCAGCGCCCTGCTGCGTGATACCGCCCAGTTTTTTTCCGAACGCTGCCAAGAGCACAACCTGCATCTGCGCCTAGACCTTGCAGACACCCCGCTGCCCGTGCACGCCGACCCCGCGCGCCTGCAACAACTGTTCAACAACCTGCTGGAAAACGCCGTGCGCTACACCGACGCTGGCGGCATTGTGCAACTGCGCGCCAAACGCCTGGCCGGCACGTTATACGTGACCCTGGAAGACAGCGTGCCCGGCGTGGCCGCCGAGTGTTTGCCGCACCTGTTCGAGCGCTTTTTTCGCGTTGAAACGTCACGCAACCGCGCCAGCGGCGGCGCCGGCCTGGGCCTGCCCATCTGCCAAGCCATCGCTCTCGCCCACGGCGGCTGTATTCGCGCCGAGGCATCCGGGCTGGGCGGTTTGCTCATCACCGTGGAACTGCCGGAGGGCGTATGAGTGCACGTATTTTAGTGGTGGAAGATGAACCCAAACTCTCCGCGCTGCTGCGCGACTACCTGCAAGCGGCCGGCTACCACGTGGATTGCCTCGCCGACGGCCTGGCCGTGGTGCCCGCCATACGCGCCGCCGCCCCCGACCTGATGCTGCTCGACCTGATGCTACCGGGGCGCGACGGCCGCGAAATCTGCCAAGACGTGCGCAGCTTCAGCAACCTGCCAATCATCATGATCACCGCGCGGGTAGAAGAAATAGACCGCCTGTTGGGCCTGGAACTGGGCGCTGACGACTATATCTGCAAACCCTTCAGCCCGCGCGAAGTGGTGGCACGGGTCAAAGCCATTCTGCGCCGCTGCGCCGTAACGCCAAGCGTACCGGCGGGCCTGATACTGGATGAGGCCGGCTATCGTGCCACCTACAACGGCACCAGCCTGGACCTCACCCCAGTCGAGTTTCGCCTGCTCAACACCCTCGCCGCCCACCCCGGCCGCGTGTACTCACGCGACCAACTGCTGGACCACCTCTACGCCGACCACCGCGTAGTGACCGACCGCACCGTCGACAGCCATATCCGCAACCTGCGCCGAAAGCTGGAACACGCCAGCGCCGGCGCAGACCCCATCCGCTCCATTTATGGCGTGGGTTACAGCCTCGAGTACTAGGCGCAACAGCGCCGCCATGGTTTACAGCGTGACAAACAACGCCGACGTCCAGATGCGCGATTGGTCTCGCTGGCGCGCGCAGATAAACAGCGGGTGCTCGCAGCCACGCTCCAAGGCCAACTGCGCTAAGGCAATTCGCCCGTGTACCTGGCGTGGCAATACCTGTTCGGTCATCCGCTCCAGCGATACCTGCAATTCGGCCCCTGGCAGCTTTTCGATCAGCGCGCCCTCGGCTATCAGCTGGGCGCCGTGCAGGTGCAGTTCGACGCTGGGGGCATGCACGTGTGGGTGTGGGTGCAGCGGGTCGCCGACTTTTACGTAGCCATCGACTCGGCTGGTCAGGGTGATGCGCGCATCGGCCAGCGCTGACAGGTCGATTTCCAGGCTATCGGTATCGCCATTGGTGTCGGTGCGAAAGCCTAACGTGGTGGCGTTTTTGCGCCACACGGTTTGCTCGGGGTGGTCGGCGCCAAGGAACTGGAAGCCGTTGATCACCGCACCGGTAATGGTGATTTCACCGCTCCAGTAGGCACCGCGGTAGCGGTCTTTAATGCGCGCGCCGCCCAGGCGTACACGCACTTTGCGTGCGGAGAAACCGGCCTCCTCGTGCAGGTTGCGTGACCAGATGCACTGCTCGCCATCAAACAGGTCGACCTGCTCCCAACCGGCGTCGCCGAGCAGGCGGTAGTCCAGGCTTTGGCCGCCAGCGTCACGCACCACATCACCCATAATGTGCTCGCCAAGGCGCAGCAGGCCGTAACTGCGCTCACCGGTGGTGGCAAAGGTGTGCCGGGCCCGTAAGGCCTTACCCACGCCGGCCCGATCAAAGCCCGTGGCGATTACGCCGGTAAGGCCACCGCGCGAACCAAATACCGCCGTGGCCGGCACCCCGCCGCCGCAACGGCCTTGGTGTTCGTCGCTGTTGGCCGCAGCGCCCACACGGTAGCCGCGCTGCAACGCTTCGGCATACACCCAATGGAATTGCCCCCAGGCCGAGCCCACTTCAATCAGGCGCTCTAGCTCAGGGTGGTGCCAGTCGAGGTTGCAACGCCGCCCGCCAACGTGGGGCATCATCAGGTGGCCTTCGGGGTTTTTCGCGTAGGCGGCATACAGCTCATCCACCGGCCAGGCGCCGGGTTTGATGGTGCCGGCGGTGAATTCATTCCACTCAAAGGAGCGCACCAAGCGGCCCTGGTTATCAAAGGGAAACTCAGGTTTGCCGTCGTGCAAAAACACCACATTACGGTCGCCACCGGCGCAGGAGTTGCCACACCATTCGGTGCCGGGGTAGCAGACAAACCGGCCCGGCTCATTAAGTTCGCCGATCAGGGCCACGGCGGCATCCCAGCGCTTTTCGGTGATATTGAAGTCGTTGGCGGTGTAGCCCAGCACATCCAGGCCGGCAACATCGCGGCCGTAGCTGAGGTTATAGAGGGTGTCGTTGGTGCCAACGGTGTCATCGGAATGCACATGCAAGTCGGCGTACAACGGGCGAGTGCCGGGCAATGCCTCGTCCACGTTGATGTAGGCCTGAGCCGGCGCCACGCCCTCATCTAGCGGCTGCACGCTTACCGACCACTCGCCCAACTCTTCCAGCTTTAGCGCCGGCAAACGCGCCACCGCCCAGCCGTCGGCGGCCAAGGTAAACGGCACGCCCAAGCTGCTGCCTTGCGGCCCGTTTAGCAGCACCTTGCCGCTCAGGGGCAGGTTGCGGCAGGTGTTGCCCCAGGCGTCATCGGCACGAATCAGCAGATCAAACGGCTGCCCCTGCCCAACGAGGCGCGGCACAATCACCAGCAAACGCTCAGGCACACCGGGCACGATATCCAGCAGTAAATCGCCCGGCACTTCGGCAAATTTCGAGCTGCCGAGCGGGTCGATAAACAGGCGCAGGCGGAAGTCTTTTTCGACAAAGCTCTGCACCCGCGTGCCCGCCCCGCCCTGACGGCGGTCGCCGATGCGAATCACAATGCGGTCGCCGGGGTTTAGATAGCCGTCGACGATATCGATCAAAATGGCTTTCTGAAACGGCCGCTCATGGCCTTTTTGGTCGAAACGCACATTCAGCTGTTGCACCGTAGCCGGGCTTTGCCCTGGCGCCAGTTCGCCGGCTTGGTACTCGGCACTGACGTAGTTGGCAGCGGTTGGATCGGAGGTCTGGAACAGCGCCCAGTCGGAGTAAAACTTAAACGCCAATTTCAGCCAGGCGCCGTCGGCCAAACCACTGCCGCCCACTTCGTAGACAAAGGTAATTTCGTCCCACTGTCCCGCCACCAAGGTCTGGCGGTCGCAACGAATGCTGCCCAAAAACGGTCGGGCTTTATTGCGTGCGTAGAGGCCAACGGGGGCGATGTAGTGTCCGGCTTCGCGGGGGTCGAAGGTCTGGCTCACGGTAAATCCTCTCAACGGAAAAAACGGCGGCGGCCCTTAGGCGGCGCGCCAGGATTGGTAGTGGCGCTCGATACGGCGGAACACCAAGGCTTCCATCAACCAGGCCAGCAGCCCGATCAACACAATGCCCAGCAGCACCTGACTGGCATTGCCGATTTGCCCACCCATGGACACCATCCAGCCGATGCCCTGCGAAGCGCCGATCATTTCTGCCGCCACCAGGGCGCGCCAACCCTGGCTAAAGCCAATGCGCAGCGCCGCGGTCAGAAACGGCAGCGAGGCCGGCAGGTAGACGTAGCCAAGCAATTGCCAGCGGTTGGCGCCCAGGGTTCGCGCAGCGCGCACTTCGCCTTCGCGAATGCCCAGCACGCCCTCTTGAATGGTCACGGCCATGGGAAACACCGCGGCGATAAAAATCACCAAGGTGATGGAGAAAAAACCAAAGCCGAAAATCAGCAAAATCAGCGGTGCCCAAGCAATCGGCGGAATAGCCATAAACAGGCTATTGAGCGGGGCAATAAAGTCACGAAAGTGCCGCGACAAACCCGCCGTCGCGCCCAGCATCACCGCCACCAGCACCGCGCTGAAAAAGCCGGCCAGCTCTTCTAGCAAGCTGGCCTTGAACTGCTTCCACAGCGAGCCATCGGCGGCCCATTTCCACGCTTCGCCGGCCACCACCCAGGGTTGCGGCAGCACATAGCTGGGAAAGCGGCTGGCGAGGAGGATCCACACCAGCAAGAGGAACGGCAGCGAGGCCCAGCCCCAATTCGGTTTGAGTGACGGCATAACAGGCTCAGCGCGAGGCTTTTTGCAGGTACGAGGTGTCGACTAGATCCTTGAGCGGAATCTGTGCGTCCATAAACTTCAGCTCGTTGGAGTAGTTCATCAGGCGCTGGATAAAGGCCAGATCACTGGCGCCCAATTCGGCCGACCAACCCAGACGTTTACGCGCTTCGGCGACGATCTCTTGCGGCTGGGACGTGCTGCCGTCCGGGCGTTGGATGGCTTCCAGCTTGAACGCTTCGGCGATGATTTTATTGGCCTCGGCCGGGTGCTCGTTAAGGAAGGCAATGGCCTTGCGGTGCGCGCGCAGCAGCTTGACCACATCATCGGGGCGGTCGCGCAGGGTTTCCGGCAAACCGATCACCACGTACCAGGGGTATTGCGGCAAGGCTTGGTTGACGTCGAGCAGCAACTTGGTCGAACCGCGCAGCAGCGCTTGGCTAACAAAGGGTTCCCAAGTAAACGCTGCGTCAACAATGCCGCGTTCCAGCGCGGCGTTCATATTGCCCGGGGGCATATCGACGATTTCCACGTCGGTGTCGGGGTTGAGCTTGGCGTTTTCTTTCAGCACATAGCCGCGTAACAGCACGTCCATGCCGCTGCCCTTTTTCACCCCGGCCAACTTATGGCCCTTGAGCTCGGCCAGGCTGTTGATTGCGCCGTTGCTGTTGGTGATTACCGCCGCTTGCCCGTAGTTGACCTTGGCCAAAATCACGCTCTTGAGGCCGCGGGCATACCACTGGTACACCGGCGGCGTGCCGACATAGGCCACGTCCAGTTCATGGGCGGCCAGCGCTTGTTGAATCACCGGGCCATCGCCCAGGGCTTTCACGTCCACCGCCAGGTTTTCATCGCGGTAGTAGCCTTGTTTCTCGGCAATAATCACCGGCGCATTGGCCGAGGTGGATTGGCAAAGCGTCGAACAGGAACCGCTGTACTCAGTGCTGGAGCGGGTCACCGGCAAGCCCGTGATTCGCGCCGACATGGCCATTCGCGCCCGCGAAGCCGACAAAGCCCTGGCCGAACACCTGGGGGTAAAACGCGGCACCGCCCTGCTGGTTATGCAGCGCACCTCGTGGCTTGAAGACCAACAGTGCTGCGACCGCACCACCTTTTACATTCGCCCCGAGCGCTATGAGTTTGTACTCAGCGGCGTATTCAAAAGCCGCTGAGCTTGAGCGCAGGCTGGAAGGTTTTTACCGTGCCCGAGCCGACGGCAACGTAGGCCGCCAGTCGGATGTGTGCAGGATCGCGAGAAGAAAATCGCGACGTAGGTTGGGTTGAGCAAAGCGAAGCCCAACAGGCCGGCCGCAGGACGGCGCGTATCGGTCTTGAGCGTATCGGTCTTGAGATAAACCGATACGCGGAGCCCTGCGGGCTCCATGTTGGGCTTCGCTGCGCTCAACCCAACCTACGCAGTGGTGCGCACAGCACACCCTACGGGTCGGTGTAGGCCTACCGCCAAGCGTCGGTCGTAGCGTGTGCTGTGCGCACCAAGGGCCGCCCCTGCCAACGCCCTGTCATTGGTCCCACGCGGGCTCCGGAGCAAAGCGTTCGGCGAGAAAGTCGAGCATGGCGCGCAGTGCGGTGGGCATGTGTTTGCGTGAGGTATAGACGGCGTAAATGCTCAGTTCCATGGGTTGGTAGGCGGTTACCAGCGGAACCAAGCGACTGAAGGTGGTCGCCACCGCGCCAACCGTTGCCCATATCCAAAAGACCATGGCCGACAAGCTGGCCTATTGGGGCCCGAAACTGGGCAAGGATGCGCCGAGCAACGTGGTAGTGCCGGCGGTGCTGGAAGGTTCCAGCCTTAACCTGGAAGGCCAGCAGTTGCAGGTGATGGGCTTGGATGGCCCGCAACCCGAGCGCACCTATGTGTGGATTCCGTCGATCAAAGCGGTGGTCGGCGGCGTGCTGCTGTCCAACAACATTCATGTATGGATGGCCGACACGCAAACGCCGCAGTCCCATCAAGATTGGCTGGCGACTCTGGCCACCATTGAAAGCCTGCACGCCACCACGCTCGTGCCTGGGCACTTTCTGCCTGGCGAGTGGGACGTGAAGGATTCCGCGCAAAATACCGCGCGCTACATCCGCGCGTTTGATGCCGAAACCGCCAAAGCAGGCAATGCCAATGCGCTGGTCGAGGCGATGAAAGCCCGCTACCCAAAATTACAGGATGTGCCTTCGTTGGAACTCAGCGCCAAAGTGGCGACCGGCGAGCTGAAATGGTGAGTGCGGGCAGCGCAGCGCTAACCGCTGCTGGCCATAAATAATCAGCGTTGACCAGAGCGCCAGACAGGCGTTCTAAGCGCTGCTGGCTGCAGCGTTAAGTGGCGCTTCAAGTTGAGCGGGCACTGAGCGCTCCTCAGCCAGTTGCAGCCATTCATTTTCACTGTTGAAGGCAAATGAGAACTCGGCCAGGCCCACACAAAGCTGGGCCTTGGGCAGCCCTTGCGCGGTGGTCACGCCGTCGATGAAAAACGCTTGCACACGCTCGCAAAGGGAACGCGCGCCCACGGTGCCAGCCTGCAGCAACAGCACCAGAAATTCCCCGGGTTGCTTCATGCACACCAAGTCTGTGGTGCGTATTTCGGCATTAATCAGTTGCCCCAGGCGGATACTCAGCGCCTCCATAAGCACCGGCCCATGCTTGTCGCAAAGCGACTGGAAGTCGTCTATCCGCACCAAAGCCAAGGTGGCCTTGCTGGAGCCACACCGGCAACGGAAAAACACCTGCGCCAAGCGGTACATCCAGCCATCAAAGGGCGTGAGCATGCGCTCATTGAAGCCCGTGACAATGGACAGCGCCTTTTGCTGACGCAGTAGTTGCCCTGCCAGGCTGTAGCTCGACCAACCGACCATAAAGGGATAGATGACCAGCATGGGCACGCACGCCCAAATCACCTCGGGCAGTGTGTCAACGGTGATAGTGAAACCGGCAACGGCCACAGTGCCAACAATGCCCAGTGCGCTGGCCAACAAACCACTCAGCAAAAAGCGGATGCCTCTGGCGGTCACGCTGTTCATTGCCACCATCGACAGCAGCAACAACGAGGGCAACACGCTGAACTGCATGGCCACCACCCAGGCACCGGCAAATACGCAATCCAGTTGGAGGTTACGCAGCTCAGCCTGATAAGGCCGAGCAGAGCGAATGGCAAGCTGCAGGGCGATAGGTGCCCAGAGCAAGCCGTTAACCCCCATCAGCGCCCAAAGCACCCAGCCACCAGGCCATGTGGTAACCGCCACAAAAATAAGGCTTAGCGCACAACCAATGGTGCGTAACCTGTATATGCGCTTGGCAACGCTAACGCCTGCGGCCTTGCTCGAATCGATAGCCATAAACTCCAACTGACTGGCGTTAACATCACAAAGAAATTCTCGACGCGCGAAATTGCGGTGCATAAGGCTTGCAGGCCAGACGCGCAGCACATTTATCGACGAGGTAGAGGGACTTTCGAGCAGAATTAGCCGGCCTGTTGATCGGGCAAGCAATGCTCAGTGGCGCGGATTTTTGTAGTGCGCCGAAGGGATAAAACTCAAATACGATCGTATTTTAATCTAGAGAACCTTGATGAGTAAACGCCCAGTCATCGACCGCAATGCTGTTCTAGACGCTGCCGTATCAATCGTGATGGCGCAGGGCATCTCCGCGTTAAGCATTGGTGAAGTCGCCAAAGCTGCGGGTATCAGCAAGGGTGGCGTGCAGTCGTGCTTTGGCACCAAGGACCGTTTGATCGAAGCGATGGTCAACCGCTGGCGCACCGAGTTTGCTAACAACGTACAAGCGCAGTTGCAGCCCGGCGCTAGCGTTCTCGACCATCTAATCGCCCAAGTGCAGATTATTGCCGTGCCGGATCAAGAGCTGAGCAAACGGGCGGCGGCGATCCTCAGCGCTATGTTTAGCCAGGCGAGCCTGAAGACACAAAGCAACGATTGGTACCGCGCGCTGCTGGTTGGCGGGGCGTTCGAAGATGAGCAGGCCAAGTCCGTGCGCTTAGCGTTTCTCGCCGCGACCGGCGCATTTTTTCTGCGTTCATTTGGCATCATGGAAATGTCAGATGCTGAGTGGAGCACCTTCCACCAAGATATTTCGACACTGCTACCCAGCAATGAACCGGAGCGTTAGTCAGCACATCCGGGTACACAACTGAGCTTCTCTCACCGCCCAGCGCAATAGAGCAGCTTTCAGGCGCCTAAACCGCTACAATCGCGTCCTTTTTTGCGCCTACCCCTGGATTCCAACCGTGATCTCTACCGCCAATATCACCATGCAGTTCGGCGCCAAGCCGCTGTTCGAGAACGTTTCCGTCAAGTTTACCGGCGGCAACCGCTACGGCCTGATCGGCGCGAACGGCTGCGGCAAGTCGACCTTTATGAAGATTTTGGGCGGTGATCTGGAGGCGTCTGGTGGCCAGGTGATGCTTGAGCCGAATGTGCGCTTGGGTAAGTTGCGTCAGGATCAGTTCGCCTATGAGCAGTTCACCGTGATCGACACCGTGATCATGGGCCACGAAGAATTGTGGAAAGTAAAAGCCGAGCGCGACCGCATCTATTCGCTGGCCGAAATGAGCGAAGAAGACGGCATGAAGGTCGGTGAGCTGGAAGGTGAATTTGCCGAGATGGACGGTTACACCGCCGAATCCCGTGCTGGTGAGCTGCTGCTGGGCCTGGGTATTCCTTTGGAGCAGCATTTCGGCCCGATGACCGAAGTGGCGCCAGGCTGGAAGCTACGCGTACTGCTGGCCCAGGCGCTATTTTCCGATCCGGAAGTGCTGCTGCTCGACGAGCCGACCAACCACCTGGATATCAACACCATCCGCTGGCTGGAAAACATTCTTACGGCGCGTAACAGCACCATGATCATCATTTCCCACGACCGTCACTTCCTGAACAGCGTATGCACCCACATGGCTGACCTGGATTACGGCGAACTGCGTCTGTTCCCGGGCAACTACGACGAATACATGACCGCCGCTACCCAGTCGCGCGAGCAACTGCTCTCGGATAACGCCAAGAAGAAAGCGCAAATCAACGAACTGCAAAGCTTTGTCAGCCGCTTCTCAGCTAACGCCTCGAAAGCCAAACAGGCCACTTCACGCGCCAAGCAGATCGACAAAATCCAGCTGGCCGAGGTCAAGCCATCGAGCCGTGTTAGCCCCTTTATTCGCTTTGAGCAGAACAAAAAACTGCACCGCCAGGCCGTGATGGTCGAGCGCATGGCCAAGGGTTTTGACGGCAAAACCCTGTTCAAGAACTTCAGCTTCCAGGTCGAAGCCGGCGAGCGCGTAGCCATTATCGGCCCCAACGGCATCGGCAAAACCACCCTGCTGCGTACCCTGGTCGGCGAGCTGACCCCAGATGCCGGCACCATCAAGTGGACCGACAGCGCCGAGCTTGGCTACTACGCCCAAGATCACGCCCATGACTTCAAAGACGACGTCACCCTGTTCGACTGGATGGGCCAATGGACCACCGGCGAGCAGATGATTCGCGGCACCTTGGGTCGCATGCTGTTTTCCAACGACGAAATTTTGAAGTCGGTGAAAGTGATTTCCGGTGGTGAGCAAGGCCGCATGCTGTTCGGCAAGCTGATTTTGCAAAAGCCCAACGTACTGATCATGGACGAACCGACCAACCACTTGGACATGGAGTCCATCGAAGCGCTGAACCTGGCGCTGGAAAACTACCCCGGCACGCTGATTTTCGTCAGCCACGACCGTGAATTCGTTTCCTCGCTGGCCACGCGCATTATCGAGCTGTCGGCCAGCGGCGTCGTCGACTTCAGCGGCACTTACGACGACTACCTGCGTAGCCAAGGCGTGCTGATCTAAGCCCGCCGCGCTACACCAAAACGCCCCGCCCTTGCGGGGCGTTTTACGTTGTGGCTCAGGCACCCGGTGTGCGGCGAGCTGCCGGCAAACCAGTTATTTTCGAGAAATCTCGGCAGCACCTCTGCAACCACAGCCACACCCTCAACAGAACCGGCTGCTTAACGCCACCTGTTTCCCAAGCGAGCATCAAGGCTCATGGACATTACTTCCATGAGCCGATAGCGAGGGATGTGTTATGTCGACCGGAAAGCTGTTGTTCGTAAGCACGTTTTTATTCGCACTGTTCTCCAGTGCAACGCTGCAAGCCGCCAATTACGCCGTGGTATACGCGTTGGATACACGTGCGCCGGCAGAGGTGTTCAAAAATGGTTTTAGCACCGACGGCACTCTGCTGGACTTGCTGGAACACTCGCTCGGCGGGGCCTGTACCGCCGAGACCGCCCTCGAACGATCTGCGTGGCTAAGCACCACATCCAATTTTGACAGGGCGTTTATTTTCGCTAAACAGCGAATAACCAGCTTACCCCCCTTGCCCTCCGGCCAGCGGCGCATGTGGCTTTACCATATCCGCACCGACGCCAACTTCTTAGAAGTCACAGACATCTTGCACCAGGCCCTTGCCCGTGCGGCTGGAGACGTCCAGACAAGCAACGCAATCAACTATCTCTTGCAGCACACCCGGATAGCATCACGAGAGGAAGTGGTGGTAGCCAATCGCATACCGGCGACGAACATCGAAGGTGCGACGACCTTGTACTACGATCCCACCGCGACTGACGGCATACAGTTTTATCAGACCATCAATTTCACGAATAACAGTGGGTACCGCCTTCCGAGCACGACTATGACGAATGTGGTGAGCAATCTAACCACATTGCTTCCCCCGGAAAGCATCGCCCTTTTCGGTCGCCATCTACCTCCCAACCCGCAGTTATGCGAGTTGGCCTGCGCTGCGCCCCATGCCAATCGTCTACGCAGAAGCGCCGAGCCAGGCGGTTTGAATTGTTTGGCTCGCCCCACTCCGGCTCAGGCATTTATTGGCAGCGAGGAGTAGCAGCCATGCGGGCCCATTACTCGACGGCGAGGTTAGACCCATGTCGCTAGTAAAATTATTGATCGCCAGCCTGGTTGCTTGGACCACCTTGATAAGCACGCCCTTGCGCGCTAACTCCTACGACTGGGTGTACCGCGTAGACGCCCGCCCTCCCGAAAAAATATTCAGCCAAGGTTTTACCATCTCTGGTCGCAACTACGACTTGCTCGACCACGTGCTTGGTGAAGCCTGCCCCGGCGGACTTCCTGAGCAATCTGTGTGGTTAAGCGGCTACAGCTCAGAGACCATCGCAGCCCAACACGTTCAGGCGAGCTTAGTGAGTCAAAGAATCCCGCCTGGCCAAGGGCTATGGATTTACGCCATACATACCGACGATACCTATCTGGAAGTCGCTGACGCCTTACGCCAAGTTCGCGAATACGCTCGGCAGGAGCTAAACGGTTTCTCCCGTGCGAACATCGCCGAGGCTGAGTACCTACTGAGCCTTCCACAAGTCACCCTGCGCGGCGAAGTGGTGACCCCACGTCGTATCAACCCGCAGAATATTCAGCGTGCGCAGTTGTATTCGCTCGCCCCCTCGTCCACGCCGGCAAATCCAGAAGTGGTTGCTGGCCCAGGCTTCACAAACGCCAGGTATCGACCACCGCAAACGCAGATGACCAATGGGGGATTTGCGCTGCAGACGATACTTTCGCCCGCCAGCGTAACGCTGTACGGCGAACAACTCGCCACCGACCCTGATCTCTGCGCCCTCTGTGTAGCGGCTGTAGGAGTAAACAGCAGCCGTATACGACGTGAGGCATTACGCGCGCGTCTGAATTGCCCGAGCGTCTCACCTGCAAAAGCATTTATTGGCAGCGAGGACTAGCACGATAGAGATTGAAAACAGATCAGGAGCGCGCTTTTGATCTGTTTGGGTCTTTAACCAAATCCCGCGGTTCAACGGCCCCCTGCTGCAAGCCGAAGCCGCCACTACCCCACTATTTCCTCAGCTTATTCACGCACCAGCCGCCTTTTCTTCTCCACCTGCAGCCGCCATGATTGCCCCAGGTTTTCGGCGAAGCTTCCGTATGCATATTCAGGCGCCAAGCTCCATGGCGATCACAGGGCAGATTCTTGCCATCGTGCTCTATACGTTTCTCGGCTTTCTGTGCATCGGCATTCCAATAGCCGTAGTGCCGGGCTTTATTCATAACGAGTTGGGTTATGGTGCGGTCATCGCCGGTTTAACCATCGCCTCGCAATACCTCGCCACCTTACTCACTCGACCATTGGCCGGGCGCGTGGCCGATAGTCTGGGCACCAAACCGGCGCTGGTATTGGGCCTGAGCGGCATTGCCATCAGCGGCTTGCTGACGCTGCTTTCCACAGAAGTCAGCCATCTGCCACTGCTTAGCTTATTGATCATGTTGGTCGCTCGTTTGCTGCTGGGCGTTACCCAGGGTTTGCTTGGGGTTAGTACCATCAGCTGGGGCATCAACCAAGTCGGCACCGAGCACACGGCGCGGGTAATTTCCTGGAACGGCATCGCCGCCTATGGCGCCATTGCCATCGGTGCGCCGGTGGGTGTGTTGATGGTTGACGCCTGGGGCTACTGGACTATGGGCTGCGCCCTCTCCGCCTTGGCGCTGCTAGGTTTGCTGCTGATACGCAAGCGCGCTTCGGCGCCGGTGCTTAAGGGTGAACGTTTGCCATTTAGTACCGTGCTCGGCCGAATTGCGCCCTACGGCTTGGGCTTGGCCTTGGGCTCGATTGGCTACGGCACGCTGACGACCTTTGTCGCCCTGTATTTCGCCAGTAAAGGCTGGAGCGGCGCGGCGTATAGCCTGTCGGCCTTTGGTGTGGCATTTATTGGCGCGCGTGTGCTGCTGATTGATGCGATCAAACGTTACGGCGGCTACAGCGTGGCAATCGCTTGCATGGGCATCGAAACGCTTGGCCTGTTATTGCTCTGGTTTGCGCCATCGCCGCTCTGGGCGATGGCCGGCGCGGCACTGACTGGCTGCGGGCTATCGCTGGTTTACCCGGCATTGGGCGTGGAAGCTATCAAGCAGATTCCGGACAGCAGCCGCAGCGCCGGCTTTAGTGCTTATGCAGTGTTCTTTGACTTGGCCTTGGCGATAGCCGGGCCGCTGATGGGTGCGGTGGCCTACTGGTTTGGTTACAACGGCATTTTTCTCGCCGCCGCCCTACTGGCCTTGGGCGGGCTGTGTCTGAGCCTGTGGCTGGCCAAACGCGCTAGCGCGGGTTAATGCAGCGAGGCCTGGTGGTTAGATAAATCCGGGCCAAGCACGCTGGTAAAGAACTCCACCGCTTCGGCATTCATACGCCGGTGAATACGCTGACGGTCCACACCTTCGGCATCTTTGCACAGCATCGGCATCATTTCTTCCTGCTCAGCTGAGCACGGCGACATAAAAATAAAGTGCCCAGCGCCATCAAGCAGGCGGTAATGCGGCGGTTGCGGCAAGCTGTGGCTGAGCGCCAGGGCGTTTGTTTCGATGGCGAGCAATTGGTCGTTGTTGCCGGCATACATGAGCACCGGCATTTGCACGCCTTGCAGTTCCTCCTTGCCAAACATCAGGCCCAGGGGCGCCAGCAACAGCAGCGCTTTAACCCGTGGGTCGCTTTCCGGCACCAGGTCGTCGCGGTCGACCACCAATTCGCCCTGGGTGCGGCAAGCGTCTTGATCACTGGGGTGGGCCTGGCAGTAGTCACGCAGCAACTGCATTTGCGGCTGCGCACCGGCCACAATCAGTGCCGTTTCGCCACCGGCGGAATAACCGATCATGCCTATCCGTTGCTCATCAACAAACGGCTCCAACCAAGGATCTTGCAAGGCGTCGGTGATCGCTTCGGAAATCTGCATCGGGCGACCATAGAGGTTACTCACCGTGCCCAGCCGGCTCTGGTCGGCGTAGTTATCGCCAGGGTGGACCACCGCCAACACTACAAAGCCATGCTTGGCCAAATAGGTGGCCAGGTCATGCTGAGCCAGGGGGCTGCCGCTGTTGCCATGGGATAACACCAGCAACGGGTAGTGACCTGGCGCCACTGGGGCGTCCTGGCCGGCGGCAATATGGTACGGGCCGATGTTACTGACGGTGGCATGGGCAAAAGCCGGGTAGAAAACCACCGCCTGCATGGGTTGTTGGTCGAGGGGGTCACGCAGGGTCATTTGATGAAAACCGACTGCCATCCGCCCACCACCTGTCGCTGCCAGAGCAGGCATGGCCGCAGCCTCTAAACCGAGCAGCGCCACCAACATACGCGCGAAAAAAGTGCTCAACCCTGACCTCCACAGCAGAACCCAACCGCGACAACCCCGCTCAGCAGCGCTGGGCGACTGCCCTTCGCCCTACGGCGCGAACACATGACGGTTACAAAAGCATGACTTGTGCCAAAAGAAAATGAGGACATTAAACGGCGAATAATCCGCTTCCATAGCCACGCTGCAAGAGCTTTCTGCCGCCTGAAACTGCCAGGTCCGATACCCCAGGCATAGCGTCGCGCCAGATGATCAAGCCGTACGCCTCGTCATGTAAGGACTGATCAATGCGCAAGAAAAACGCTCGGCCTTTTGCTCTATGCCTGCTGGCCCTCGCCTGTACCCCTGCGGTAGCCGCCCCCATGCCCTACTCCACCTTGGTGGTATTCGGCGACAGCCTGAACGATGCCGGGCAATTCCCGGATTCTGGCGGCCCGCTGGGCTCCTCCCTACGCTTTACCAACCGGACCGGCCCCACTTATCTAAGCAACAACCGCGAGCAGGCCGGCGCCGTCAACGCCATGTTGCTAGGCAGCAAGCTGGGGCTCAGCGCCACCGAACAAGCGGCCTCCACGGCGGTACTGCACCCGCAACTCGGGTTGCCCGACGGCAACAATTGGGCAACCGGTGGCTACACCACGGCAAATATCCTTGCCTCAATTACCGGCACTTCGGCCATCAGTGCCGGCGGAGGGATAACCCTTCGCCAGCGGCCTGGTTACCTGGCCGAACGCAATTTCAAAGCAGACCCTAACGCGCTGTATTACCTCAATGGCGGCGCCAATGACTTTTTTCAGGGCTTGGTCACTACCCCGACACAGGCTGATGCCGCAGCAGGTCGCTTGGCCGATAGTGCTCGCGCGTTGCAACAAGCGGGTGGCCGTTATCTGATGGTCTGGCTGTTGCCAGACCTGGGGCTTACACCAGCTGGCTACGGTACGCCCACACAAACCGCGCAAAGCCAATTGAGCGCGGCCTTTAACCAAGCGCTGGTGCAACAACTGGCGCAGGTGCCCGCGCAGATTATTCCACTCAATGTGCCGCTGCTATTCAGCGAGGTGGTGAAAAACCCTGCGGCTTTTGGCTTAGTCAGTGGCACCCCATTGCTCACCACCTGTTTTAGCGGCAATGGTTGCACAGCCAATCCAAGTTACGGCCTAGGCGGCACCACCCCGGACCCAAGCAAACTGCTATTCAACGACGGCGTGCACCCCACCACAGCGGGCCACAAGCTGATTGCCGACTACGCCTATTCGCTACTCGCCGCGCCATGGGAACTGTCTTTATTGCCACAGATGGCCAGCAGCACGCTTCTCACTCAGGAGGACGGGTTGCGCCGTGAATGGCAAGCCGATACTGGTGCCTGGCAGGCCGTCGGCGACTGGCGCGCCATCATCAACGGCGGCGCCCAGCGGCAAGATTTCGATGGCCAGGACAGCGCGGTTAGCGCCACCGGAGCACATGCCAATCTGCAAGTAGGCGGCAGCTACCGTATAGATGAAGACTGGCGTGCCGGTCTGCTGGCCGGCGCCTACCGACAAAACCTCAAGGCCGGCGAAGCGGACTCGCGTTACAAGCTCGACAGCTACCTGGGCAGCGCTTTTGTGCAGTTCCAACATGAACGCTGGTGGGCCGACGCCGCCCTCACCGGCGGCTACCTCGACTACCGCGACCTGCAACGCACCTTTGCCCTGGGTATCAGCGAGCGCGCCGAACAAGGCAACAGCACCGGCGCGTTATGGAGCGCCAGCAGCCGCATAGGTTTCAACCTGGCCCCAAGCAGCAGCAACTGGCAACTCTCACCGTTTCTCAGCGCCGCTTACTCACGCATCACCGTTGACGGCTACAGCGAACGTGGCCAGAGCTCAACCGCGCTGCAAGTAGACGAGCAAACCCTCACTAGCAAACGCCTGGGCGCTGGTTTGCTCGCCAATGTGCAAGTGCTACCGACCACCCGCCTGTTTGGCGAGGTGACCCACGAGCACGAGTTCAACGATGACGTCCAAAACGTAACCCTGCGGCAAAAAGCCCTGCCAACCCTGGCCTATCAGTTGGACGGCTACCGCCCGGCGCAGCAGATAAATCGCCTGAGCCTAGGGGTTAACCAGAAACTGACATCGGCGCTCGCCGTGCAGGCAAGCTACAGCCTCGAGCGCCGTGACGACCAGAGCCAACAGGGCGTTAACCTGGGGCTGAGCCTGGACTTTTAAGGGTTTAGCCATATACAAAATCGTCGCCAAAAAGATTGTGTGAAAACCTAGCGAAGAAGTTTGCACACAATCTATAAGGCGACGACTTCTGCGCTGCGTATCTGCTGCCACACAAAATCATTCAACTAAAAAATCAATTGACTTAAAAAATTCTGAACCATTTCCCAAGGCAGAAGACAGGTTGCAGCTGAGCTATTAAAAAACTAGCAAAGGCTTGCACGAACAACATCAATAGCTCAAATACGCATTCAAACAAGAATAGTCCTACAAAAAACCAGCACACTTCAAATTTTATATTTCGCACAACTGCGGAATAAGCCGTGGCCTTTTTCCGAAACACAACTTCCAGCCTTGATCAAAACCTCAACCAGCACCAATCTTCAACCGACATTCGATTGGATGCAGCATAGTCGTGTGACTGGAGCCAATTTTAATGGAACGAACTATTCACAAACGGATAGAAAAACCCCCAAGCGGTAACATTAGCGTACTGCTTACTTTTTTATTACTTGCTACCACCTCACTTGCCGGCTGTGAGGATGAACATGACAGAGCGTGGAGAGAATGGCGTGAAGAAGCTGGCAAAGTCGACTATCGATGCGGAATGTTTGCTGATTACGAGTTTAAGGTAAACAGAGCCTATTTGTTTTTCTGGCCTACATATAAAGGGCGTAATGACTGGGAAGTGCAAGGTCCGCCGCCATTAAGCTGTAGCGCAAAGTTAGAAACGATTTCTATGGAAGCCTATTGGCCTGGATTAACACCTGCCGGTAAAACAGCTGAAGAGTTTAGTAACCCGGACCGAATTCATATAAATTTAAACTCAGTTGGAAAACTTGATAAGTGGGATTTAGTTCTACACCTAGAATATACATTTGGTAAAAACAAGTGGAAAAACACCCCTTCCTATGAAAGAAATATGAACAACTTAACCTTAGATTATGCCGAGGCACCAAGCGGTGTTTTCCCGGACGTAATGGTAGAAAACTACTGGACCGAAGAAGCCGATGGGAATATCTCAACATTTATTAAGTGCTATGCGGTAAATCCAGCAGAAGAACCCTCATGCACTCAAGATCAATACATCCCTGAAATGCAAGCTGTCTTGATAATAAAGTATAAAAAATCGAAGCTTAAATATTGGAAGCTCATCCGCAAGGATGCAATTAGCTTTGTAGCAAAACACTCACAACTAAAAGGATTCGAACATGCCAGAGATACTAAACCAAGAGAATCTTAATTTTGCGAAGCAGCTACTGGAAGAAAGTGGCCCATCTGCCATGTACGACTATCTGTCCTCGAAAGGATATAACTACGCAACTCTGGCTAATGGTGTCGCCAGAGGTGACTCGCTAGGCGGAGCAGCAGCGCTTTCATTCATGAAAGAAACGGCCGAAAATACAGATCACAAAATATCTGAAAGCCAAATAAACAATATAAGGGGCGCGATGGCTAAAAGTTATCTAGACGCGTTATCCTATCAAGCAAATAGTAGCGGCGGTTTTGTACTTAGAGAAATGAACCACACGGAGGCCTGGGCTTTTCACAAGGAAGTTTTTCGCAAATTTGGACTTTCCGAGGATTGCTGGACGCTAAACACCCCTCTCATGCTTATGGATGAACGAGACCGCGAAACATACTGGCAAGACATCCTCTCTCGTGCAGGCGATACAGCCGGCGAAGCAGTAATTTCCGCCCGCACAGCCAACTTTATGAGCTATGTATATATTTTCGGCGATCCGTCGCAAATAATCGCCTCCCGCTCTTGGTTTAGCCGAATGATCGAGGGTGGTTCCAGCGAGATTTATGATGCGTTAAAAGCCAGTATTGGCGGCCCTTCCGACTGGCTGGATGCCTTCCTACCTGCAACTCAGCCAACCACTTCTGTATCGCCGACCGCTACACCTGATTTCTCGTTGGCAGATTTGCTTAACTACGATTATCAAGTCCGCGATAACTATAGGCGCGGCCAGATTGGGCAGGGCTTGTATAACGACTTCAATAAATGGTCCTCCGACACCCTGCGCAATAACTTCAATAACTTTCTAAATCCCCAAGCTCCAAGTGGTTCGGCCGGTTTCAATTTCGGTCTGGACACGTCAGGCCTCCATTACAACCCCATAGGCGCCTTCTACGATTCCCGCTCCCTGGCCACTGACTCGGAAAACTCGATTGCCGATCAAACCTACGTCCTCTTCGACCAAAACCAAAAAGGTGTTTCCGCCGAGCAACTCTCCGCCCTCGATAGCAACGGCGACGGCCAACTCTCTGGCACCGAGCTGAATAGCCTCTCCGCCTGGGCTGACCTAAACGAAAACGGCCAAGTTGATACCGATGAAATAAAGTCCCTGGCCCAACGTGGCATCACAGGTATCCGCGCTGCCGATTTCGTGTTCTTTACCCAGGGCAATAGTCGTCTGGCCGGTGCCGTTTTTTGCCGAAGCCGGTCTGCTTGCTGTTGACCGCAGTACGCCGTTTAGTAATTAACGCCAGTTACGCGATAAAAATCCGCTGTTGAGTCGTGGAATGGGGTTATTTATTGGCAGCCGGATCAGGTGAAGATTCACTATAAACAGCAGAACGTTCAGGTCGGCACGGACGGCGACTATGCCTTCGATGCCAGTTGATACGCGGCGTATACGCAGTATTTTAATACTAACAAGCTCACCCATTTCCTCGGTGGCGGCGGCAATGACCGGATGGGCGGCAGTGTGCGTAATAACGTTATTTGGGGCGGCACGGGCAACGATTTGCTTTGGGGCTATGCCGGTAACGACAGCCTGTTTGGCGAGGAAGGCGTGACTACCTGTATGGCCATGCGAACAAGAACCGGTGTTATGGCCAAGCTGGGCAGATCAAATAGTCGGTAGCTCAATTAGAAAAAACCACCTTAATTTTGATGCCTCACAAAAGGCACGACGTTTCTTTTCAAGCCAACAACACTTATTTAGATATTCAGATTTTTTCTGACAATGGTCTTCTACTACTTTTGGTGCGCACCTGACTGTCTTTAAATTTTAAGTTGTTTTCCGCCGCGTAAAACTTAGACTTTCATTGAGCCCCAGATAAGACCCTTATGGATTCTGTAGGAGTTTTCCTTCAAGAAATATAGACCCACAACGCACTTGTCTCTGTCAACGACTGCGACCATCCTAGCTCAAACATGCATTTTCTTTAAATTGTTAATTCCACTCACTTTCTCAAACAAACAGAAACAAAAAACCTCAGCCGAGCAAAGATGAAGAAAAAAATAGCAATCGCCATGTTGATCGTCGCGGGGATATTGATTGGCACAAAAGCTTGGCTTAACAGCGAAATTAAAGAAGTTAATTGGGCAATTGAACTAGCAGGGGGAATGAAAGCATTGACTTCAAATAACGCCCCCCTCCTACCGAATATGAAAAGCTCTACCTAAAAACTCTTCGAGTAACGATTGAAGACGAAACGCTCAAAAAAATCTCAAACCTGCACTTGTGCACGGAGGATAGCGACGAATGCTCTACTCAAATGTTCACAGTAATAAACGCAGCACTAGTCAACCAAAAAGACCTGTCAAATATCGAAAAACTCCTAATTGACTATCGCAATACGAAATCAATGGCATCAGCCGACTGTGAAGCAAAGTATGAAATCAGCCGCACCATCTTGGCATCAAGGCACGCATTATCTCTGTCCAATGAAGCAAGAAAGATTAACGCAAAAAAAGAAATTGAAAAAATAAAGCGCTACGGGGGAATTGACTACTCGCTAAACACGCCAATTTGCAAATCTTACTTCCAAAAAAAGCCGACGATCGCCAAGGCGTATTTGGCGCATCTCGCATTTTTAATGAGTATAGAGAAAGGAAACATCTCTCCTGGATGGGTTTATTTGATGTCTTTTCCAGGAGTTAAATTTCTATTGGATGGTGGAATTTTTAAATGAGAAAGGCGCCGCGCGCACCAAAGATAGATAGAGTGATAAAACCCTGCCTATTTATTTTTTTCTGCATTTTTATCCAAGCCTGTAGCGATATTGTTTATTTGCATATGCCATTAAATGTTGGCCTTCCAGATCAGATTGCCAAGGCAAACTTTGTGATCGAAAAAGAATACGATTACCGCGTAGCGATACAGTTTAATTGGCAAGACTCAAATGATCGAAAAGTAACTGATAGGCAAAACGAGCTGATTGGAAGACCTGGTCAAAAAGGGATAGAACTGCCTTTACATCTGACAATAATTCGAAATGGTGAGGTTTTTCTGGATCGCGTTATTTATTCACATAAAGCCTCCTCACTAGAAGGTTTTTGCCTTAACCAAACAACCAATCGCGGAGAGCGCCCTCCAAGCTTTTGGAAGGATCTTTTTTACGGCGAACTAGATTGCGAGAGCACTTCGTTCAGAAAAAGAATTTGGGGACCATCCCGAACCGTCGATATACGCACACTCACCCCCGGCAATTATTATTTAGAAGTGAAAACAATAATTTTTGTTGAAGAATTTAAGAACATGGAATCATTTTTAGAAATATCACCTTACAGCCCTAAAATTTAATTGATTACTGGAGTCAACAATGAGTACTGAAAGAGAATACTCTGTGACATTTAAGGTAGCAGCTGTTGGCGCTGACTACATTTACCAGGAAGACAAAAATGGTCACCTTACCGGGGAGCACCACGAGTCGTCCGGTGGGCATATGTGGTATAGCCTAAACGACGGATACTCTGTTCCGAGCAGCTATGGCTTTTCGTCAAAACATGAGGAAGTTAGCGGTGAAGGGCATATCTCGCGATTTGATAATAGCGCCTATCAAAATACTATTTACGAAATCACTATTACACTTTCCGAAGAGCAATATTATAAACTCCAGGACTTTTCAAATGCACCTGATAAATTTGGGTTCGATGATAAAAAATATCGACTACTAACCAACAGCTGTGTCGACTTCGCCTACGCTGCATTACGAGCGATCGGCTACAACAAAGACAAATTCCAAGGAGACCTTTTTCCTGGAAACAACACCGACAATCTTAAAACACTCCTGATGACCCACGGTGCAACAATTATCCGCGACAACATGAGACGTTTGGGAGACTACTATGAGGGAGAAGACGCCGCTTCTTGCAAGTGGCTGGGGCCTGAGCATGTCATGGAGGCAGTTATTAATAAAGAGGCTGCGCAGTGGCAATTTAATCCAAACAGCCAACTGGCATTAGAGCAGGCTATTCGCACTGACTACCTGGCGAGTAAGTTCAATAAGAACGGGCAGATTTCCGAAGGTTTTTACAAGGATTTCACTAAGTGGTTTTCCGACACTTTACGTAGCAGCTTCAATCAATTTCTAAATCAATTTGTGCCAAGTTTTCAAATTGGCAATTCCTCCATTGGCCATAACCCCATCGGCGCCTTCTACGATTCCCGCTCCCTGGCCACTGACTCGGCAAGCTCTATTGCCGATCAAACCTACGTCCTCTTCGACCAAAACCAAAAAGGTGTTTCCGCCGAGCAACTCTCCGCCCTCGATAGCAACGGCGACGGCCAACTCTCTGGCACCGAGCTGAATAGTTTCTCCGCCTGGGCTGACCTCAACGAAAACGGCCAAGTTGATGCCGATGAAATAAAGTCCCTGGCCCAACGCGGTATCACCCGAATCCGCTCTAGCGATTTCCAGTCGGTTACCCAGGGCAATAACCGCCTGGCCGGTGCCGTTGTCGCCGAAGCCGGTTTGCTGGCGGTCGACCGCAGTACGCCGTTTAGTAATTACCGGCAGTTGCGCGACAAGGATCCGCTGTTTGAGTCGTGGAATGGGGTTATTTATTGGCATCCGAATCAGGTGAAGATTCACTTTAAACAGCAGCACGTTCAGGTCGGCACGGACGGCGACGATGCCTTCGATGCCAGTTATTACGCGGCGTATACGCAGTTTTTTAATACCAACCTGCTCACCCATTTCCTCGGTGGCGGTGGCAATGACCGCGTGGGCGGCAGTGTGCGTAATGATTTTATTTGGGGCGGTACGGGCAACGATTTGCTTTGGGGGTATGCGGGTAACGACAACCTGTTTGGTGAGGAAGGCGATGATCGGCTTTTCGGTGATGAGGGCGACGATCGTTTGTTGGGTGGCGTTGGTCTGGATTGGATCTACGGGGGCGTCGGGGACGATTTGCTCGATGGTGGCGATGGCAGCGACTACTTGGTCGGTAACGAGGGCAATGACCGGCTATTTGGCGGAGCCGGTGATGATGAGATGCAGGGCAACGCAGGCAACGATCAATTAGTTGGCGAAGCAGGTAATGACCGCCTGTTTGGTCAGGTGGGTGATGACCAGTTGTGGGGCGGTGATGGCGACGATGTGTTGGTGGGGTTTTCCGCCAGCAATGACACGAAGCAAACGTTGCTGGCGGGCGAGAGCGATAACGATCTGATCCATGGTGGCAAGGGCGACGACTACGCGTTGGGCGGTTTGGGCAATGACACGCTCTTTGGCGATGCCGGTAACGATGACCTGGAAGGCGGTGCCGGGGACGATTTGTTGTATGGCGGTGAAGGCGATGACCGTCTCTTCGGTCAGGTCGGTAACGATGTGCTGTATGGCGGTGACGGCGACGATATCTTGCTGGGCTTTACCGCCTTCAATGAAGCCAAGCAAACACTCAGCGCGGGCGAAACCGATAACGACTGGCTCTACGGTGGCGCTGGCAATGACAAGCTGATTGGCGGCCTGGGTAACGACTACCTAGACGGCGGCGCTGGCGCTGACCAAATGGAAGGCGGTCAAGGCGATGACACCTATGTGGTCAACAGCGTTAACGATGTGATTTTGGAACGCCGGGGCCAGGGTTATGACCGGGTAATCAGCAGCACCAACTACCTGCTCAATGCCAATATCGAAGAGCTGCGGTTGGTTGAGGGCCTGGATATCCATGGCACCGGCAATGCGCTGGATAACCTGCTGATCGGCAATAGCCGCGACAATATTCTGGATGGTGTGACCGGGGCCGACCGTATGATTGGCGGCGCGGGCAACGACACCTACTACGTCGATAACGCAGGCGATCAAACCGTCGAGCTGGCCAACGAAGGCATCGATACCGTGCAAGCCAGCATCAGCCATACCCTGGCCGATAACGTGGAAAACCTGATCCTTTTGGATTTTGGCAAAGCCGAAAAAGGCATGATCGATGGCCAGCCAAGTCTGGTTTACGGCTACCCGAAAGCCAACGAACTCGATTATATGCAAGGCGATGCTGAGCCGGATTTCCTCGGTACTTGCGCACTAACGGCCATTGCCAATTTGCTGACCCAAGCCGACCGCCCTACGACTGAGGGCGATGTATTAAAAGTCGCCATCGACAATAACTGGGCCGTGATTGATCCCGCGCAACCAAGCTACAAACGCGGTGGTTCGAACTTTGTTCAGCAGCAATCCATCCTCGCCAACTATGGCATTCGCAATGACCTGATCGCCGGCTATAACGAAGCCGGCACGGCGAATTTGATCCGCAGCGGGCGTGGGGTGATGCAGGCGGTCAATGCTGGCGTGTTGTGGGACGAGCCGGCCTATAACGACAACGGCGCCATCAACCATATGGTCACCATTACCGGCGTGGCCTTTAGCGATATGGGTGAGTTGCTGGGCTTTTATATCGCCGATTCCGGCCGGCAAAAGGTCAGCGATATGACCCGATTTGTGGGCATCGAACGTTTCCGCCAGGCCGCCAATGTGGCCGGTGCCTATGCCATCTACACCCTGGAGCCGCTGAAGCTGTGGAACGAGGACATCAACGCTACGGGGAACGCGCTGGATAACGTCTTAGTCGGCAACCGTGGCGATAACGTCTTAACCGGCGGTGCGGGCAATGACGTGTTGGAAGGCCAAGGCGGCAATGATGTGCTCGATGGCGGCGCAGGCGATGACGTATTGAATGGCGGCGACGGCAACAACACCTACGTGTTTGGCCGTGGTTACGGGCACGACACCATCACCCGCACGGTCAGCAAAGAGCAGGCGTGGCTTGACCGTAACTACGTGATTTTCCGCCAAGCGATTGATGCCAAAGACCTCTGGTTTAGCCGCTCGGCCAATAACCTGGATGTAAGCATCAGCGGCACCAGCGACAAGCTCACTGTGAACGACTGGTTTAGCGACCCGAGCAAACAAAACCTCACCTTTGAAACCTACGCCGGCGAGGCAATCGACGCCGCCCGGCTCAATCGTTTGATCGAAGCCATGGCCGCCTTTGCCCCGCAGAGTTCGGCCAGCAGCAGCCCACCGCTTAATTACCGGGCGGCGTTGGAGTCGGTGATTGCCGCGAGTTGGGGCTGATAAGTTGCACCCCAACAACTAAACAAAACGCCGCGACCTGACTAAGCATCGCGGCGTTTTTAGTGGCGGGCAGGATTAACGCCGAAGCGTGGTTTGCTGCCGATCAAGCCTTACGCCGCAACAAACAACTCAGTCACTTGCTGGTTAGCAGCGGCCATGGCTTGGGCACGCGGCTCATCGCCATAGGCCAGACCTTCGGCACGTACGACTTCGATGTCGGTAATGCCGAGGAAGCGCAGCACCAGTTGCAGGTAGTCTTCGTGGGCAATACCGCTGGCTTGGCCGGCGTGGATGCCACCGGCAGTGGAAACGATCACTACTTTTTTGCCGCCAGCCAGACCTTTCGGGCCGTTCTCATCGTAGGCGAAGGTTTTACCGGCGACAGCGATGCGGTCGATCCAAGCTTTGAGTTGGGTAGGCACGGTGAAGTTGTACATCGGCGCACCAATAACGATGGCGTCGGCCGCAAGGAATTCGTTCAGGGTAGCTTCGGCCAGGTCAGCTTCGTGTTTTTGCGCGGCGTCACGCAATTCAGCAGGCGTACCGCCGGCGACCAGGCTGGCAGCGGACAGGTGGCTCAAGGCATCGGCAGCCAGGTCGCGGTAGCTGACCTGAACGCTGGCGTCGCTGGCTTGCCAAGCGCTAACCACGGCTTTGCTCAGTTGGCGCGACGCCGAGTTGTCGCCAAGAATGCTGGAGTCGAGGTGCAGAAGTTTCATGGGGCGTTCTCCGAGTAGGTATCGCACTTGGCGATTAAAAAGAGGGTTGATTTCAACTGGCGCTAAGCCTACCGGTGAAACCAATGGCTTATTAGTCGGCAAAAATGTGATAGTTCGTCCCACTGATAGGACGATACTGACAACCAAGAGCTGCCATGCAAGATCTCAACGACCTGTTCTACTTCGCCAAAGTGGTGGAAGCCGGTGGTTTCGCCGCCGCCGGGCGCCTGCTCGGCATCCCTAAATCACGTTTATCGCGGCGCATTGCCGAGCTGGAAGAACGCCTGGGCGCACGGCTGTTACAACGCAGCACACGCAAACTGGCGCTTACCGATATCGGCGAGCACTACTACCGTCATTGCCAGACCATGATCATTGCCGCTGACATGGCCGACGAAGCCGTGGCCACTCATTCCAGTGAACCGCGTGGACGGCTACGGGTGTCGTGCCCAACGGCGCTGGCCGAGTCTTACCTATCGCCAATCATTAACGACTTTCTCGCCACCTACCCGCAGGTGCAGTTGGAGATCGTGCTGGTTAATCGTCGCGTCGACCTACTGGCTGAAGGCATTGATGTGGCCCTGCGCGTGCGCGATGAAGGCGATGAAGACCCCGCGCTGATTGCGCGCAAACTACGTCCTGCCTCTGCCGTGCTGGTAGCCGCACCGTCACTGCTGGCTGAGCGCACCATTGAAAGCCTGCAAGATCTGCATGCCCTGCCCGTGCTCGGCGCCACTGAAGCCGACCGCAAAGTGCATTTCCAATTGGTCGACAGCCACGGTAAAAAGCGCGAAATCGCCCTGGAACCGCGCCTGGCCATCGAAGATTTTATGGTGCGCAAAAACGCTGCCCTCGCCGGCCTGGGCTTTTCCATGCTGCCGCTAATGAACTGCCATGAAGAACTGGCCGATGGTCGCCTGTTGCAACTGCTGCCTGAATGGAAACTACCCGGCGGCTATCTGCAGGCGGTGTACCCGCACCGACGCGGTATGTTGCCGGCCGTGCGCGCCTGGATTGAACACATCACCGAAGCCTTTCGCGGCGACTGGCTGCATCCGGTTTAAACGAGGAGTCCCTATGAACGCCGAACAAACCGCCGCTTTTCTCCTGCAACTGCCCGGCGTGCGCGAAGACCTCAAATGGGGCGACAACCGCGTGTTCTCGGTGATGGAAAACAAGATGGTCGCCATCATCAACTTTATGGGCGAGGGCCTAGCCTTCAAGGTGGATAAAGACCTGTTCCTCGGCTACGTCGACCGCCCAGGCATCCGCCCTGCTCCCTACCTGGCGCGCGCCCACTGGATTCGCTTGGACAGACCGGAAGTGGTGAGCAGCGAGGAACTGCAAGACCTGCTCAGCCGCTCCCATCAGCTCGTGGTCCGCAAGCTGCCAAAGATTCGCCAAGTGGGGTTATTGCTTGATTTGCCAGGTGCGTAGGGTGTGACGGTCGGTGTGTGGATGACGCACCCAGCACTTGCCGATCGTTATGCGTCGTCTCTCCCTCCCTGCGTGTGCGACTCCACCCTAGGCCCTATCAGAGGAGAACCTGAGGGCACTCCTTCAGAACCGTAGTCCGCTTCCTACATTACCGCTTTGCCGCTTACGAAATGATCGCCTGCCTTTTTCATTTCTAGCGGAGCACCCCCATGAAGTATGCATTTCTCCTTACTACCACCCTACTCGCCTCAGGCATTTTGCTGGGCAACGCCCAAGCCTCGGAATGGGCTTATGAAGGCGCTCATGGCCCCGATCATTGGGCTGAACTGGACAGCGCCAATGCCAGCTGCGCTATCGGCAAACACCAGTCGCCTATCAATATCACCGCCCAGCAAAGCCACTCCGTGCAGATGCCAGCGTTGGACTTCAGCTACCACAGCGCCAGTGCCGACATCATCAACAATGGCCATACCGTTCAGGTCAATTTGCCCGCTGGCAACCACTTCCAAGTCGGTGAACAAACCGCTGAGCTCCTGCAATTCCATTTCCACACCCCCAGCGAAGAGCGCTTTGATGGCAAGAGCTATCCCATGAATGCGCACCTGGTACACAAAACCGCAGCGGGCACGCTTTCGGTGGTGGCGGTGGAGTTCCAAGAAGGCAAGGACAACCCTGCACTGCAGCCAATCTTGGAGTCTCTGCCGGCGGTTGGGCAAACCCGCTCACTGGCCCAGTTCAACCCGGCAGCTCTGCTGCCCAGAGACCACAGCTACTACCGTTTTACCGGTTCGCTAACCACACCGCCGTGCAGTGAAAACGTCAGCTGGCAAGTGTTGAAGCAACCCGTGGAGCTGTCCAAAGCGCAGATCGACGCCTTCCGCGCCCTATACAAAATGAATGCTCGGCCAGTACAACCACTGAATGACCGGGTGATTGAACTCAGCCAGTAAGCGTCGGCCCTGGCCAGCTAGAGGGCAGCCCCTAGCTGGCAACCGCGTTAAAACCTCAGCAGCATGCGCAAAACCCCGCCCAAATACGCCCCTTTAAGCAGCAACCAATCCAGCCACAACGCCTGATGGGCGAGCACAATTATCCAGAACACCAGCTGATACTGCACCTTGCGGGTTTTATGCCGGTACACCTGCTGGGCCACCAACGCCCCCGGCCAACCGCCGAGCAATTCCAGCAAGTGCAGGGTCTTCTCCGGCGTGCGCTGTCCTCCCGCCATCGCCCGTTGTTTATCGTGGCGATAAAACACCAGTGTCAGCAGGCTGAGCACTGGATACAGCACAATTGCCCAAAGCCACTGATGAGTTAATAGCAGCTGCATCGAACCCAACAGCGGCGCGGCGCAGAGCACAACAAACACTACCCACTTAATGCCCAGTTGTTGCGCCATGGCCGGCCTCGGTTTGATTGTGTGGCGCGCAGGGTAATGGATTGCATCGCGCTGCGCAGGTCAAACCCAAGGCAATAAAAAACGGCGCCGCTCATACGAGGGGCGCCGTTTTTTTAGCGGGCGAAATCAATTACCCGATTTGACCTTGTTCCACAGCCGCGTGCGAATGCGGTCGGTGGCCAGTGGCATGGCTTCCAGGGCGAACAACGTTTTCATCGTGTCGGCACTTGGGTAGACCTTGGTATCGCTCTTGAGGTCAGCACCCACCAAGCCGTCGGCTTTTTCATTGCCGTTGGCGTAGCGCACGTAGTCGCTGATTTGCGCCATTACCTTGGGCTCGAGCAGGTAGTTCATAAAGGCGTAGGCAGCTTTTTCGTCCGGGGCGTCGGCGGGCATGGAGACCATGTCAAACCACATTGGCGCGCCTTCTTTAGGAATCACGTAGCCGATATCCACGCCATTTTTTGCTTCTTTGGCGCGGTTGGCGGCTTGCATGATGTCGCCGGAAAAACCCACAGCTACGCATATCTCGCCGTTAGCCAGATCGGTGACGTATTTGGAGGAATGGAAATAGCGCACGTAGGGGCGGATTTGCATCAGCGTGGCTTCAGCCTTTTTGTAGTCAGCCGGGTCTTTGCTGTGATGGGGCAAGCCAAGGTAATGCAGGGTAATGGGCAATACCTCCGGGCCGTTATCCAGAATCGCCACGCCGCATTGGCTGAGTTTTTTCATGTTTTCCGGCTTGAGGATCAAGTCCCAGGAATCCAGCGGCACATCGTCCAGTACCGCTTTAACTTTGGCCACGTTATAGCCAATGCCGGTGCTGCCCCACAGATACGGGAAGCCATGTTCATTGCCGGGGTCGTTGGTTTCCAGAGCCTTGAGCAGCACCGGGTTAAGGTTGTTCCAGTTTGGCAACTGGCTCTTATCCAGCTTCTTTAACGCGCCGCCCTGAATCTGCCGCGCCATAAAGTGGTTGGACGGAAACACCACGTCGTAGCCGGATTTGCCGGTCATCAACTTACCGTCGAGGGTTTCGTTGCTGTCGTAAACGTCGTAGATAGGAGCGATGCCAGTGGCGGCCTGGAAGTTCTTCAAGGTATCTGGCGCGATGTAGTCGGACCAGTTGTAGATCTTCACGGTGTCGGCAGCCTGGCTGACCGAAGCCACCAGCATTAGAGGGGCGATAAATTTGAGCATGGCGATGTCTCTGTGCTTTTTGTTTTTAGGTGTGACGCGGGTACGAGGATGTCGGGGCCGACGCCCCGCAAGCCTTACTTGAATATCAGCACGTAGGTTTTACGCACGGTCTCCTTGATGTCCCAGATGCCAGTGGTGTTCTCCGGCATCATCAAAGCATCGCCGGCCTTGATTTCCATCGGCTCGCCGCCGTCGGGGGTAAAGGTGCAATGGCCGGCGATGATGTGGCAGAACTCCTGCTGCACAATCTGCCGACGCCAGACGCCGGGCGTGCATTCCCAGATGCCGGTTTCCACACCATCAGTGCGCTCGACGCTGGTGGTCGAGGCTACGGCCACGACTTCGCTCAACGGCACGGCAACGGGAAAGGACTCTTCCAGAATGGCGTTGGGGGTGTTTTTAAAGTGGGTGATATTCATGGGGTTGCTCGGTTACTCAATTGAAGAAAATCCAGTCCCCTCTCCCACTTGTGGGAGAGGCTTAGGGTGAAGAGCCGTTGAGTCTTTACTTCATAAAACTTTCCATAAACGCCGCCAAGCCACTGGCAAAGCGTCGCCGCCAGGGCGCGCTGCTGGGGTCGGCGAGCACTTTGTCTTCGTGCACAAAGCTGCGGATGATGGCGTTGTAGCCCAGCCAGCGGCACGGTTCCGGTTCCCAGGTGCGCAGGCCTTGTTTGATGCCGGTATCCAGCTGCACCCACGGTTGGCGGGTTAATACGCTGGTTTCGCCAAGGATCAATTTGGCCAGGGTGCGCCCACCGAGGTTGCTCGCGCCCACCCCTTCGCCGCCATAACCACCGGCCAAGGCCACTTGGTTTTTGCGGTCGCAGATCATGTGCGGGTGGAAGTTGCGCGACATGCCCAGGTTGCCGCCCCAGGAGTGGGTGATTGGCACCTTTTTCAGCATGGGAAATAGCTCGCCGAACAGGTAACGGCGCAGCTCCACTTCATCGGTACTGAGGTTGAAGTCGTGGCGCAGTTTGCCGCCGAACTGGTAGCCGCCGCGGGCGCCGAATACCAGGCGATCATCTTTGGTTCGTTGGCCGTAGGTGACTTGGCGACTGGCTTCGCTAAAGGCTTGGCCACGGTCCAGACCAATCTCGGCCCAGGTGGCGGCCGGTAACGGCGCGGTGGCGACGATCAGGCTTTGCACCGGCAGTTGGTAGTTGCCTAGCGGCGGCAAGGTGACCGAGTAGCCTTCCACGGCAGGCACCACCCAGCCGGCGCGCAGTTCCCCCTGTTCGGTACGCACCACGCCCGGTTGCCAGTGGGTCACGCGGCTTTGTTCAAACAGTTTTACGCCCATAGCCTCGACGGTACGGGCCAGGCCACGAACCAGCTTGGCCGGCTGAATAGTGGCGCAGTGCGGGGTGTGAATCGCGCCGTAGGGCGTGGCGATGCGCAGTTGTTCGTTCAGCTCGTTAACCGACAGCCAGCGGTAATCCGCGTCCGTCAGGCCTTGGCTGTACAGGCTTTGCAGTTGGCTGCGCAGGCTGGTTTCCTGTTCGGGGTAGCGCGCGGCGGTATAGAGAATACCGGCTTTGCGGTAGTCGCAATCGATGCCTTCACGCTCAAGCACCAAGCCGACTTCATCGGGAATGCTGTGCAGCAGCTCGTGGGTTTCATGCCGGGCGCTGGCGGACAAACCGGCGAGCATGCGGTCCTCGCCCAACAGGTTGCCCATCAGCCAGCCACCATTGCGCCCGGAGGCGCCAAAGCCGGCGATTTCGGCCTCAACAATCACGATGCGCAGTTCCGGAGCCTGGCGCTTAAGGTAGTAGGCGGTCCACAGCCCGGTGTAGCCAGCGCCGATAATGGCAACATCGGCTTCTACCGCGCCTACCAGCGGTGCACGTGGGGTCAACGGCTCTTCGAGCTGATCCATCCACAGACTTACATTGCGCCACGCGCTCATGCCCAGCTCCAGTCACTTTTGCCAACAGATGGCGCAGAGACTAGTGGCTAGCTTCCTGGCTTGTCTTGCGCGCGGGCCCGCGCAGAAATTTGCGTGGCGGCACGTTCTTTTAGGTAGGCCTTCGGGGTTTGCCCGGTGTGCTGGCGAAAGCAGCTATAGAAGGCCGACAACGAGTTAAAACCGGCAGCAAAGGCCAGCTCGTCAATACGCACCGGCGCCGGCGCGCGCTCCAGCGCCGCAAGCAAATGCTGCAAGCGCGCCTGGTTTACGTAGCGGTAGAAACTCTGCCCCAGCACTTGGTTAAGCAGGTAGGAAATCTGATTGCGGCTGTAGCCGGTGGCGCTGGCCACTTGTTGCAGGTTCAGCTCGGCATCCAGGTAGGGCTGATGCTGCTGAAAGTAGTGCTGCAAATCGTCGGCAAGAAAACCCAACTGGCGGGCCGACAAGCCCAAGCGGGCAATAGCCGGACGGCTTTCAACCGCCTGGGCGCCGGCCTCGCGGGTTTCGTGCATCAGCGAGGCATACTCGTTGACCTGCCAGATCAAGCCATCGCGCACGGTGATAGCCTCGCTGGTACGAAACGACACCAGGCCTTCACCGCCACGTAACGTGATGCGGTATTGGATAAAGGCGGTGTCGCCGTCCATACGAATACGGTCGCTATGTTCCAGCGCCTCTTCCGGCTCACGCGGCATGGTGGCCAGCACGTAGTCGCGCAAGTCGGCCACATGCATCACGCGGTTTTGGAAAAAGTCGTTGTACTCAACATCGGGGTGATACAGCGCCATCACGCCGTCGAGGTCGCGGTACTTCCAGCAATAGTGGTAACGCAGCACCACATCACGGGTGATCTCGGTTTGCTCAGCGCTGTCGAAGCGCTCGGTGGGCGAAACCGGCGTGCTGGGTAGGCGCGACATAAGTGACTGCCCGGCCGCTTACGGCTGAGCGGAACTCCAGTCGATCCAGCCGAACTGCCAAGTGGCCAGAATGAGCAGGCCAAAAGCGATGCGATACCAGGCGAACACGGCGTAGCTGTGGTTGGCGATAAACTTCAGCAAGCCACGCACGGCAATCATGGCGAAGATAAAGGCGGTGACAAAGCCGATGGCAAACACCGGCAAATCGCTTTGCTGGAACAGGTCACGGTATTTGTAGCCCGAGTACACCGCCGCACCGACCATGGTAGGCATAGCGAGGAAAAACGAAAACTCGGTGGCGGTCTTGCGCGACAGGCCAAACAGCAGGCCGCCGATGATGGTAGCGCCGGAGCGCGAAGTACCCGGAATCATTGCCAGGCACTGGGCAAAACCCACTTTGAGTGCGTCTTTCCAGGTCATGTCATCCACGGTTTCGGCGTGCACCACGTGGTTGCGCTTTTCGGCCCAGAGCATGATCACCCCGCCAATCACCAGGGCAGCTGCCACGGTAATCGGGTTAAACAGATAGTGGTGAATCAGGTCGGCGAAGATCACGCCAAGAATGACCGCCGGAAAAAAGGCAATCAGCAAGTTGCCAGTAAAACGTTGCGCGCTACGGTCATTGGGTAAGCCGACAACCACATCGAAGATCTTTTTCCGAAACTCCCAGACCACCGCCAAGATAGCGCCGAGCTGGATAATGATGTTGAACGCCATGGCCCGCTCACCGCCGAAATTCAGCAAGTCAGCGACAATAATCTGGTGCCCGGTACTGGAGATCGGCAGAAACTCGGTGAGCCCTTCGACAATACCCAAAATCAACGCCTGCGCAGCGCTCCAAAGATCCATGCAACTCTCCCCGTGGGCGGTGGCAAGCACCGCCAGATTTGTGTGGTCGACAGACATGAGTGTCGGCAGAAAAGAGCCCTGACCAGAGACGGCCAAAGGCGTTACAACCTAGGCAAAAACACTACAGCGAGCGCTTGGGAATGCCGCTTTGGGGCAGAAATGCTATCAGACATATCTTGCTGGCGCTGCTGCCTTTGCCTGCATTTACGCGGTACTGTTGCAAAGCCCTCACCAGCGCCTACCGTCAAGGCTGATTACAACAAAAAAGTCTGGAGTTCCGCCCCATGCAAAGCCTTCGCAAACTTCCGATTCAGAGTCGGCTGTGGCTGATCCTGGCTGTCGCCTTGTTCATGCTGTTCAGTCTTGGTTTGCTGATGCTGCAGCAGATCAACAGCGACCTGTACAGCGCCAAGGTTCAAAAGACCCAACATGTGGTGCAAAGTGCCGCTGGCGTGCTGACTTATTTTCAAAGCCTTGAAGCCGCGGGCACCTTGACCCGCGAACAGGCGCAGAAACAAGCGATGGAAACGGTGCGCGGGCTGCGCTACGGCAACGGCGATTATTTCTGGATCAACGATCTGGGCCCGAAAATGATCATGCACCCGATGAATGCCAAGCTGGAGGGGCAAGACCTTAGCGGCCTGAAAGACCCTGACGGCAAATTTCTGTTTAACGAGATGGTCGCCCTCGCCAAAGCCAAAGGCGCCGGCATGGTCGAATACCGCTGGCCAAAACCGGGCGCCAGCGACCCGGTACCGAAAATCTCATATGTGCACTTGTTCGAGCCATGGGGCTGGCTGGTGGGCTCGGGCGTGTATATCGACGATATGCAGGCCGAGTTCCGCGAACAGGCGCTGCGCGCCTCCGCCATGGGGCTGGCGATTGCCGTGTTGATGAGCCTGCTGGTGCTCTATATCAACCGCAGCATTACCCGGCCGCTGCGCGAAGTGGTGAATGCCATGGAAAATATCGCCAGTGGCGAAGGCGACCTAACCCGTAGCCTGACCAGCGAGGGCAATGACGAGCTGGCCACCCTCGCCCGCCACTTCAACACCTTCACCAATAAGCTGCGGCAAGTCATCAGCCAAATGCTGCAAGCGGCCGCAGCGCTCAATCAATCGGCCGACACCTTGGGCGGTGTGGCGAGCAAATCCCAACAAGACAGCGGACAACAAGCGCTCCAAATGGAGCAGGTAGCCACCGCTATTAATGAAGTCACATACGCCGTGCAAGATGTAGCGAAAAATGCCGAACAAGCCTCCGCCGAGGTGCAAGGCGCAGAAACCGCCGCGAAGCAAGGCCACGCTAACATCGACCGCAGCTTGCAACAGATCGACCAGCTCTCGAACACCATCGGCAAGGCGGTCGAAGTGATCCAAACTTTGGCCCAGGAAACAACCCAGATCGGCGGCGTGCTGGAAGTGATACGCTCCATCGCCGAGCAAACCAACCTGCTCGCCCTGAACGCTGCCATTGAAGCGGCAAGGGCTGGCGAACAAGGCCGCGGTTTTGCCGTGGTGGCGGATGAAGTAAGGTTACTGGCCCAACGCACACAGAAGTCGACAGCCGAAATTCACAGCATGATCGAACGCCTGCAAACCAATTCGGAAGCGGCGGTAAACGTCATCAACGACAGCAGCAAAGCCTCGCAACTGACCGTCGAACAGGCGCGCCAGGCCGGGGAAAGTTTGACCCTGATTAGCCAGTCGTTACGCAACCTGACAAGCCTCAATGCCTCAATCGCCAGCGCCACATTGCAGCAGGCGCATGTAGTCGAGGACATTAATCAGAACGTAACCGACGCCGCCAGTCTGGCCCATAACAATGCGGTGGCCGCCGAGCAATCGAGCAGTGCCAGCCAACACCTGAACAAATTGGCCGATGAACTCAATCGGCTATTGCGCCAATTTCGCGTATGAGGGATGCATGACGAGCATGGAACACCAGGAGATCAACCTCCAACAACCGGAAAACCAAGACCTGATCTGGGACTTGGCAAGCATGGCCAGGCGCGAGCTGGCCGAGCGTTTTATCCGTTTGTTCGAGAACCGCTTCTGCGTGTATTCCGAGTCGGTGCGCCAGCTGTACACCAATTACACGCTGCACTTCCCCAGCGACCTGGGCCGCAAGATGGTGGTACTGCCCAACGCCTACGCCTTTCACGACACCCTGCACGGCATTGACGCCTCCGCCGTGCGCAAAACCGGGTTATGTGTATTGCCGGGGGTGTTGGTGGGCAAACCGGGCTTGTTGCTGAGTACCGAAATGAAAGACGACGGCAGCATTCCGAAAACCATGGCCTTTAAGCCAGCGCTGGCGCAGATCATCAACAGCCAGAAAAAGCTCGGCGATGTGTTTTTGCCGATCATGATGAAAGGCGACCTGCGCGAGTTCGACCAGCAGATGCCCTATATCCACCTGCACCGTTTGCAAGTGAACAAGCTTACCCACCTCTCCGGATTCGAACGCGACGACATCCACCAAACCATCACGCGCAAAATGCTGATGCTCTATCGGCAGGCCGATAGCTTGGTGTGTTAAGCGCGGGGGCGGCGGCGCGCACCATGGCACAAAACGCTGAAATCGCGTGCTCGTCGTAAGGTGTGCTGTGCGCACCTTGGCACAAATGCCGAAATCGCCTGGTGCGCGCAGCACACCCTACGGGGTGAATCCGATGATTGCGTTAGTCCTGGCTAACCGCACCAATCTTGTGAATCGACAAGTCGGCGCCGTAGTATTCCTCTTCCTGACTCAAGCGAATGCCGGCCAGCGCTTTCAGTACGCCATACACCAAGAGCCCGCCGAGTAGCGCCACCACCACGCCCAAGCCGGTGCCAATCAACTGGCTGATCAGGCTTACGCCGCCCAAGCCACCGAGCATCTGTTGGCCAAATATCCCGCAGGCAATACCGCCCCACACCCCGCACAAACCATGCAGCGGCCATACGCCGAGCACATCGTCGATACGCCATTTCACTTGGGTGGCGGTAAAGGCCCAGACAAACAGCGCCCCCGCCACCAAGCCGGTAATCAACGCGCCTACCGGGTGCATCAGGTCGGAGCCGGCGCAAATGGCGACCAAGCCGGCCAATGGACCGTTGTGCAAAAAGCCTGGGTCGTTACGGCCAACAAACAGTGCTGCCACCGTGCCGCCCACCAGGGCCATTAGCGAGTTGACCGCCGCCAGGCCGCTGACGCCAGCCATGGTCTGCGCGCTCATTACGTTAAAGCCAAACCAGCCAACAATCAGAATCCACGAACCCAAGGCTAGAAATGGAATGTTCGACGGGGCAAAGGCCATCAGCTTGCCGTCGCGATAGCGGCCGTTACGGCTGCCCAATAGCAGCACCGCGCCGAGCGCCAACCAACCGCCCATGGCATGCACCACGACAGAGCCGGCGAAGTCATGGAAGCTGGCGCCAAAACGTTCAGCCAGCCAGGCTTGCAGGCCGAAGTTGCCATTCCAGATCAGGCCTTCAAAGAACGGATAAATAAACGCCACAATCAGCAAGGTGGCACACAGCTGCGGCCCAAACTTGGCGCGTTCGGCAATACCGCCGGAGATGATCGCAGGGATGGCTGCAGCAAAGGTCAGCAGAAAGAAGAACTTCACCAGGGCGTAACCGTGGTCGACGGTCAGCTCGCCTGTAGGCACCATAAAGGTCACGCCGTACGCGACCCAGTAACCGACAAAAAAGTACGCCAGAGCGGACATGGCAAAGTCGGAGATGATCTTCGACAACGCGTTGACTTGGTTCTTTTGCCGGACTGTGCCAACTTCCAGAAACGCAAAGCCAGCATGCATGGCCAGCACCATGACGGCACCGAGCAAAATGAACACCGTGTTGGAGCCGTGGATCAGGGTTTGCACGGCACTGTTGAGGTTTTCCATCGACAAAGCGACTCCGGCAGCGAAAAAGCACCAAAGCAGCTCAAAGCTCCACTCGCGCGCACCATGATGACGCCTTAACGCACCAGTTCTGCTCAGGCAAGCGAACCGATTTAGTACCAGGGAAGCGGGCAGGAAAATTGAGCGATCAGTTCTTTTCTTTATTTTTCATCTGGTTGAGCAACACTGTTGCCACCTTGTGGGAAGCTAAAAATGCGCGATTAGGGCGCAATATCAGCCTATTACGCACCAGCGCAATGCAAGCGCTATACCAGCCCATGCCGAACACAGGGCGGCATTTGCAGGCTGGCAGAAGATGGAACCATCCGTTTAGCTCACGACTCGAAACCCAAAGCCCCTCACTTACGGAGATTCACTATGGTTAGCAAGGCCAACGAACGCGCTCAGGAAGAGCTTGTCGCCGAGTTTCAAGCCCTTATCGCCGATACCGAAAAACTGCTCGACCACACCGCCAGCCTGGCCGGCGCCGAAGCTGACGAGCTGCGCTTAAGCATTCACGACAGCCTCAAACGGGCCCGCGACACCCTGCAGCTCACCGAGCAAAGCGTGCGTGAACGCGCTGAAGAAGCCCTCGCCAATACCGAAGCCTATGTGCAACAGAACCCATGGCAGTCGGTTGGCATCGCCGCCGGCGTTGGCTTTTTGCTGGGCCTGTTGGCTTCTCGCCGCTAACTATGAGAGACGGAATGGACGCCCTACCCCCACCCCCTCTGCAAGGCCGCGGCCCCTCGCCCAAACGCCTGAGCGCGGCCTTTTTGGGTTTGCTGCATAGCCATGTCGAGCTGTTTGGCATTGAATTGCAGGAACAGAAAAGCCGCACGCTCAACCTGCTGTTGTTTGCCGGATTGGCCTTGGTATTCGCCCTGCTGCTGCTTTTGGGGCTCTCGGCCTTGGTGCTGATCCTGGTTTGGGACAGTTACCGCATTCCCGGCATCATTGGTCTGTGCGTGTTTTATGCCCTCGCTGCCTTGACCTGCGCGGTGGTGTTGCGCAACCAAGTCACCGACGAGCATTCCCCTTTTAGTGCCACCCTTGAAGAGTTGGCCCGTGACCGCGAGCGCCTGATGCCATGAGCCAACCGAGCAAACCCACGCGCCAGGAACTGCGCAAACAGCTTGTTCGTTTGCGCATGGAAATGCACCGCCACGAGCTGAGCCACGAAACCCATGAACTGCTGCAACCGCTGCGCAAAATGCGCGGCACCGCCAGCAGTTGGCAAAGCAGCCTGAGCACCAGCCACGCCCCACTGTGGGGCATGGCTGGCATAAGCCTATTGGGCTTTTTTGGCGGTAAAAGCAAAAAGCTCAGTCGCTGGTTAAAAATTGGCATGAGTCTTTATCCGGTACTAGCTGTAGTCCTGAAGAACCGCAAACAACTCTGATCCAACGCCTGTCCTACAACTGGCCACCTTCTTGCAAACGGAACGGCATGAACAGCAATTCTGCGCTGTTCATCGCCCGATCTCGCGCGGGCAGTACCGTAAACCGCGACTAAGGATGTGACTGTGATCGACGGGCAACCGCTTGCCTGCTTCCAGCCGTTTATAGATACAGCCACCGGCCGTATCGCCGGTATCGAAGCACTGGGCCGCCTGCAACAGGCTGACGGCCGCCTCGCTTCGGTGGGGCCGCTCTTCGCTGACCCCAAATTCCCGATGACCGCCCTGCGCCGCCTGGACCGCGAAATTCGCGCCGACGCCTTGCAGCGCTTTCACGCGGCGCCGGCCGATTGGTTTCTGAGTATCAATATTTCCCCGCGCTGGATTGGGCGCCTGCGTCCCAACCAACCGCTGCCCAGCCTTAAACAGCTGGAAAAATACGGCGTCTCGCCTGAACGCATCGTCTTTGAAATTACTGAACTAGGCGGCGGCAGCCTGCGCCTGCCAGAGGTAGTGGCGCGTTATCGCGAAGCCGGCGCGCGGATTGCCATCGACGACTTTGGTGCCGGCTATTCGCAGCTCGACCGCGTACTGGCGCTGCAGCCAGACATTCTCAAACTGGACATGCGCCTCTTCCAGGAAGCCGCCCGCGGCGGCCCTAGCAGTGAAGTGGTTAAAGCCCTGGCGCAAATGGCGGAAAAAACCGGCTGCTGGATCATCGCCGAAGGCGTGGAAACAGAGGCTGAGTTGGACTTTGCCCTGGAGTGCGGTTCGCGTTATGTGCAGGGTTTTCTGTTTGCCAAACCCGAGCGCGACTTCTTCCCCGCCGATGCGTTTGTCGAGCGCTTCGCTGAGCTACGTAACCGCTACGTGCACAACAAACTCGCCGAGCGTGCACGGTTGATGGATCTACGCCAGAACCTCAGCGGCCTAATGAACAGCCTCAAAGCTTGGGCCGAAACCGGCGTTCCACTGGAAAACCTGCCGGCACCTACCGCCTACCCCTGGTTACTGCGCGTGTACCAATGCGACCGCAACGGCACCCAGCTCACCCCCAACCTGGAATGGACCGGCAGTGGCTGGCGCGAAAACGGCCGTTACCTGGGCCACAACTGGTCATGGCGCCCGTACTTCTACCAACTGCTGGCCGAGGGCTGGGATGAACGCCGACTGATCCTCAGCTCCACCTACCGCGACGCCACCAGCAACCAGTACTGCCTGACGGCGGGGCAATTTATCGACAATGGCCAGCGCTTGCTGTTGCTCGATATTGATGTGGCTGGTCTGTAGCCCGAGCACGATGATTTTGTAGGGTGTGCTGTGCGCACCGTGGGTAACCCCCGGAACCGTCTGGTGCGCGCAGCACACCCTACAAGGCGCGTTTAGCTACGAGGGGCTGAACTTTGCCCATCGGTCCTACGTCTCAACCAGCCCCTTTAACCCTTGCAGCCCAGCAGCGGAACCGGGAAGCTAGGCGCCATCAGCCACTGAACGGCGAGGACTGGCCTTGGACTGGCACACACTGCTCAACCGCGAACGGCTCGGCAAACCGAGCCATAGCGCAGACGAACTGGGCCGCAGCCCGTTTCATAAAGACCACGACCGCATCATCTTCTCCGGTGCGTTCCGCCGCCTGGGACGCAAAACTCAGGTACATCCGGTCTCCAGTAACGACCATATACACACCCGCCTGACCCACTCCCTGGAGGTCAGTTGTGTTGGTCGCTCTTTAGGTATGCGCGTCGGCGAAATGCTCCGCGACGCCCTGCCTGCTTGGTGCGACCCCAGCGACTTGGGCATGGTTGTGCAATCGGCCTGCCTGGCCCATGACATCGGCAACCCGCCGTACGGCCACTCTGGCGAAGACGCCATCCGCCACTGGTTTCAGCAGGCCGCCGGGCGCGGCTGGCTGGATGGCATGAGCGAGGTAGAACGCCAAGACTTCCTGCATTTCGAAGGCAATGCCCAAGGCTTTCGCGTGCTTACTCAACTGGAGTACCACCAGTTCGACGGCGGCACGCGCCTGACCTACGCCACCCTCGGCACCTACCTGAAATACCCCTGGACCTCCAAGCACGCCCACGCCATGGGCTACAAAAAGCACAAGTTTGGTTGCTACCGCAGCGAGCTGGCCTTGCTTGAGCAAATCGCCGGCAAACTCGGCCTGCCACAACTGGAAGACGAACGTTGGGCGCGCCACCCGCTGGTGTACCTGATGGAAGCCGCCGACGATATTTGCTACGGCCTGATCGACCTGGAAGACGGCCTGGAAATGGACCTGCTCAACTATCAGGAAGTGGAAGCGGTGTTGCTCGGCCTGGTCGGTGATGACCTGCCGGAAACCTACCGCCTGCTCGGCCCGCGCGATTCGCAGCGACGCAAGCTGGCGATTCTGCGCGGCAAGGCCATCGAACACCTGACCAACGCCGCCGCCCAAGCCTTTGTCGAGCAACAGGACGCCCTGCTAGCTGGCACACTGCAAGGCGACTTGGTCGAGCATATGCACGGCGAGGCCAAGCGCTGCGTGTTGGGCGCAAAAAATATGGCGCGGGAGAAAATTTTCCAGGACAAGCGCAAAACCCTGCACGAGATCGGCGCCTACACCACGCTGGAAATCTTGCTGAACAATTTCTGCGGTGCGGCCCTCGAACTGCACAACGGCAAAAGCCTGTCGTTCAAAAACCAGCGCATTCTCGACCTGCTCGGCTATAACACACCACAGTCCGACTGGACCCTGCACCGCTCGTTTTTGCGCATGATCGATTTTATCGCCGGCATGACCGACAGCTACGCCACCGAAATGGCCGCTGAAATGACTGGGCGCTCCAGCCCGGTGTGACTGATTAGATAGAGAACGCTATGCCCAATTTGCTCCGCCAAGTATTTAGCTGGCAGTCCGGGCCGCCGGCCTGGGGCCCGGCCATGGTGGCCATGCTCGGCTGCGCGTTGCCGCTGATTCTGGGTTTGTTCAGCGGCCACCCCGGGTTTCTCTGGGCCTCGGTAGGCGCCTTCCAGGCCGCCAAAGCCAACCCGCTGCACCGCTTTGGCATGCTGCGTATGTTGTTGCTGATCGGCCTTGGCGCCTGGAGCGCCGGCCTGGGTTTTTGGGGTGCCGACCACCCGCTGATCAGCCTTGGGCTGTTCGCCGCATTTGGTTTTCTGCTGGCCTGGTTGCAACGCTTTGGCGCCGAAGCCGGCAAGCTCGGCATCGGCTTGGCGATATGTTTGTGCCTGGGCCAAGGGCAGCAGGGCGCAGGCAACCTGACCAACCCTTACGCGGTCGGCATGCTGTTTATTCTCGGTGGGCTGTGGGTGACATTGCTGGCATTCGCCCTGCGCGGCATGCACGGCTTGCGTATGTGGCCACGCATGCCGCGCCTGCTCGGCCTGCTCAAAGCCCTACGTCGACACGCCAAACGCCAACCGCGGCGGCAGTGGCTGTTACATGCCTTTAGTTGCACCCTCGCGTTTGCCCTCGCCGGCTTGACCGTTGAACTGGCGGAGCTGCCGCGCGGCTACTGGTTGACCATCACCGTGGTCGCCACCTTGCAGCTGGAGTTTCAAGGCAGCTTGGTGCGCGCGCTGCAAGCCAGCCTGGCCAGTTTTTGCGCCGCATCGTTGTTGATCTACTTCGGCCATAGCCTGCAAAGCCCGCCGGTGATGGTGGCCGTAATGTTGCCGCTGATTGCCATGAGCCGCGCCTTCCAGGCCCACCACTACGGCCTGTTTGTGCTGCAGACCACCTTGTGTTTTCTGCTGCTCACCGAAAGCCTTTCGCAGGACTGGCACCTGGGCCAAGTGCGTGTGCTGAACACCTTAAGCGGCGTAGCCATTGCTCTGGCGGTAGCGTTGCTGATGCATGGTGTGCGGCACTATGTGAATCAGTACTTGAATCAGCGTCAGCAGCTCAAAGCCATCCGCGAGGAGTAAATCCTCGCTCTAACGACCCCTATTCCCCTTTCAACTGGTCGGCAAAAACACCACCTGCGAACTATGCTCTGCTGCACACCGAAGCTCAGCTTCAAAACCGCTGCGCTGTTCAAGGAGTGATGCGCATATGCCGAAGTCCCGCCGCGTCGAACGTCGCTATTCACTACACGTCCATATCAGCGTGCTATTCACTTTTTTGCTGCTGGTTACCGGCGTCGTCCTGGGCTTGTTCAACTACCGGCAAACCACGCAAATCATCTATTCCAGCAGTAACGAACTGTTCAGCCGCATTCAGGAAGACGTGCAGCACGACCTGCTCAATACCTATCAACCGATTCGCCACCTGCTGAGCCTTCTGGCCTTACAGGAAAGCAATCAAGCCGCTGACCACTACGCGCGCATGGCCCTGCTGCCCTCCTTTGTGCAGGCGCTGCGCGACAACCCCAAACTCGCCTCGCTGTACCTGGGTTACGCCGACGGCGATTTTTTTATGGTGCGTCCACTCACCACCCAGGCGCTGAAAGATCGCTTTGACGCGCCGAAAAATGCTGCCTTTCAGGTGTGGACTATCGACCGTATGGGCGAGTCGGCGCTTACCGAATCGGTGCAGTCAGAGTCGGCCTACTACAGTGCCGATATGCAGCTGATCAGCCGCCGACAAAACCTCAAAGAGCGTTACGACCCACGCAACCGCAGCTGGTTTTCCAGCGCTCGTGCCGAGGGTGGACAGATCACCACCGCGCCCTATGTGTTTTTCTCCACCGGCAATGTCGGTACTACGCTGGCGCGGGCCAGTGGTGAGCACGCGGTGATCGGCGCCGACCTGACCCTGGCTGACCTCAGCGCCACCATTGCCAAACATAAAATCACACCGTCTACCGAGGTGGTGCTGTACGACGGCGACGGCAATGCCATTGCCTACCCCGACAGTAGCCGCCTGATTGTGCAAACGGAGAAAGCCCAGTTGGTCAAGGTACGTGATCTGCACCCGGTGCTGGCGGCCCTGCTGGAACACGACCTTGATGGCACCCACTTAGGCAATCTGCAGCAGGCGCAGCGCAACTGGGTGGTGTCGCGCAGCCACTTGGCCGAAGGCGGACCACAGGGTCTGAATCTGGCCTTGGTCGTACCTGAAGATGAGCTGTTGGCCGACGCCTACCGCATTCGCTGGCAGGGCGCGCTGGTCACCCTGGCCATCTTGCTACTGTGTCTGCCGCTGGGCTGGCTGAGTTCACGCATCATCATTCGCCCCCTACGCAGCCTGGTTCATGAAGCCGAAGCCATCCGCCGTTTCGACTTCAGCCACCCGGCCAGCGGTCACTCGCCGATTTTGGAGATCGACCAGTTGGCCACCTCCATGGCGCGCATGAAAGAGACCATTTCCAGCTTTCTGAATATCGCCTCCAGCCTTTCCGCAGAGAACCGCTTCGACACCCTGCTGGCCAGGGTACTGGAAGAAACCGTGGAGATCAGCGGCGCAGAGGGTGGGCTGATTTACCTGTTCGACGCCGACACCGGGAGCCTGGAACCCAAGGGGCTGATTCTCGACAAGCAAACTCGCGAACTCAGCGACTTCACGCTGCATAGTTACCCCAACAGCGCCGACGACCTGCCACGCTGGCTCGACGGCCCAGCCCATGGCGGCGCCAGCACCACCCACAGCCTAGGCTTCGACCAAGCCGGCGGCCTGCGCGAAATCTTATTGGCGCTGGATAGCCCACGCATTCACCTGGTCGCCACTGGCCTGCACAACCGCCAAGGGCAAACCCTCGGTGTGTTGGTATTGCTGCAACGCGACACCGGCAATATCGACGGCGAAGCCATGCTGCGCCCAGAGCGTATTGCCTTTGTTGAAGCGGTGTCTGGCGTGGCGGCGCTGTGTATCGAAAGTCAGCGCCTGCTGGAGAGCCAGAAAAAGCTGCTCAATGCCTTTATTCAATTGATTGCCGGCGCCATCGACGCCAAGAGCCCCTACACCGGGGGCCACTGCCAGCGCGTCCCGGAATTAACGCTAATGCTCGCCCGCGCCGCCGCCGACAGCGACGCCCCCGAATTCGCCGCGTACCAGCCCAGCGAAGATCAATGGGAAGAGCTGCATATCGCAGCCTGGTTGCACGACTGCGGCAAGGTCACCACACCGGAATACGTGGTCGACAAAGCGACCAAACTGGAAACCCTGTACGACCGCATTCATGAAGTGCGTACCCGCTTTGAAGTACTCAAGCGCGATGCCTGGATCAGCTACTGGCAAGGCGTGGCCGGTGGCGGCGACGCCCAAGCTCTGGCTTCGCTAAGGGACGAACTGTTGGCCACCCTGGATGACGAGTTTGCCTTTGTCGCGCGCTGCAACCTCGGCGGCGAAGCCATGGCCGAAGCCGACCTTGAACGCCTAGGGCAGATTGCCCTGCGCACCTGGACCCGCACGCTGGACGACCGCCTTGGTGTGTCCTGGGAAGAAAACCAGCGCCAAAGCCGCACCCCGGCGCCAACGCTGCCGGTCAGTGAACCATTGCTGGCCGACAAACCCGAGCACCTGCTTGAACGCAGCGCCAACGATCAAATGCCGCTGGACAACCCCTGGGGCTTTAAGCTCAACGAACCGCAATACAAATTCAACCGCGGCGAGCTATACAACCTCGGCATCAGCCGCGGCACCTTGACCGCGGAAGAGCGCTACATCATCAACCACCACATCGTGCAAACCATCCTGATGCTCAACCACCTGCCCTTCCCCGCGCACCTGGCCAACGTCGCTGAAATCGCCGGCGGGCACCACGAGAAAATGGACGGCAGCGGCTACCCCAAACGCCTGCAACGCGAACAGATGAGCCTGCCGGCCCGGATGATGGCGATTGCCGATATTTTCGAAGCCCTGACTGCCGTAGATAGGCCCTACAAAAAAGGCAAAACCCTGTCGCAAGCGCTGGGCATCATGGTTGGCATGTGCAACGGCGCGCATATCGACAAAGAGCTGTTTGCCCTCTTCGTACGCAGCGGCCTGCACCTAGAATACGCCCAGCGCTTTTTACAGCCTGAGCAGATTGACGAGGTCGATGTGGGAGGGTTGTTGGCGAAGATTGCCTGACAGATTCTGGCCCCCCCGCCTGCTCGGGGGCGACGGCGTTTTTTCCCGTACACCGTCATCCCCGTGAAGGCGGCGGTCCGACGATTCGGGATCCAGATTACCAAGCCGAACACGGCATATCCCAAACAACAAATACGACAAAGGAGCCCGAAGGCTCCTTTGTTTTGCGCAAGTCCCGAAGGGCTTAAGCGTGTTCAGCGTTGATCGCGGTTTCTGGGTACCAGACGTCGATCAGGGGGCTGGCGGTGTAGTCGGTGACTTCACTGCGGGCTTTAAGCCAGGCTTCAACAGCAGCACGCTGCTCTTCGCTGACCGAACCACGTTTGGCCAGGCAAACCAGACCGTAGTCTTCGCCGCCTACATAGCCCAGGCCGTTGTCTTTCATGGCCACACGCAGGAACTCGTCAAGGAAAGCGTCGATTTGCGCTTCGCTCAGGTCCGCCTTGAGGTTCAGATTCAGCTCGAAACCGAGCTCCTGGAATTCATCCACGCAGAGTTTTTTGCGCAGACGGCGGGAACGGTTAGTAGCCATGGAACAATCCTCAAGAGTGATAACGCGCGGCACTTTACCAGCTTAGGCCGCCACTTGCCCGGTTCTCTGCTCAATACCCGTAGGGTGGGCCGGCCCTATCCGCGTAAAGCGACCAAAGTTTAGAACGCTTCGGGCATAATGCCGGCACTTTCTCCGCGCATTTGGGAACCTGTGGGCCCGGGCGCTTTCTTCTTTACGCCATCTCTATTTTTTGGCCCTTGCCTGAAGGGTTTTTGCCAATGATCAAATCGCTTCGCCACCTCGTCATCGTCAGCCTCTTGTTTCCCGCCGCCCTGCCGGCGTTTTCCGCCCCACTGAACACCACCCTGCCCGCCTCCGTACAAAAAGCCATGAAAGCCGGCAAGATCGGCAACGACTCCATCTCCGTAGTCACCCTGCCCATGACCGGCGCCGGCACACCGACCGTTATCAATGCCGATGTGTCGGTGAACCCAGCCTCGACCATGAAGCTGATCACCACCTACGCCGCTCTGGAATTGCTCGGTCCCACCTATCAATGGAGAACCGAGTTTTACAGCGACGGCCCGCTAAAAGACGGCGTGATCAATGGCAACCTCTACCTTAAAGGTGGCGGCGACCCGAAGCTGAATATGGAAAAACTCTGGCTATTGATGCGCGACCTGCGCGCCAACGGCGTACAGAAAATCACCGGCGACCTGGTGCTCGACCGCACGCACTTTGTTCAGCCACAACTGCCGGTGTTTGACGACGACGGCAAAGACGACAACAAGCCCTTTCTGGTGACCCCGGATTCGCTGCTGGTCAACCTTAAAGCCGTGCGCATGATCACCCGCGCCGAGGGCGGCAAGGTCAGCGTCATGATGGAACCGCCGCTGACCAATGTACGTATCGACAACAAGGTGAAATACCTGGGCAAAGGCAAGTGCGTCGGCGACGTGCGCTTTAATCCGGTGACCGAGTTCGACGGCACTACCTTGGTGGTCACCGGCCAGTTAAATGACGGCTGCAACACCCAGTCGTACCTGTCCTTGCTCGACCACGCCGGCTATGCCGCTGGCGCCGTGCGGGCCATCTGGCAGGAATTGGGCGGCAGCATCATGGGCAAAGACCGCATCGGTGAAGTGCCGAAAAGCGGCACCCTGTTAGCACGCGCCTATTCTCCGGATCTGGCGGAAATCATCCGCGACATCAACAAATACAGTAACAACACCATGGCCCGTCAGCTGTTCCTGAGCCTAGGCGCGGAGTTTCGCAACAGCGCCGATGGTGACGACGCCAAGGCCGCGCAACGGGTGATTCGCCAATGGCTGGCGAAAAAAGGCATTACCGCCTCGCACTTGGTGATGGAAAACGGCTCGGGCTTGTCGCGGGCGGAACGGGTCAGCGCGCGGGAAATGGCGGCGATTCTGCAAACAGCCTGGAAAGGCCCGTATGCCGCCGAATTCATCAGCTCGCTGCCGATCGTGGGCAAAGACGGCACCATGCGCAAACGCCTGAAAAACTCACCGCTTAACGGCGAAGCCCATATCAAAACCGGCACCCTCAATACTGTACGGGCCATCGCCGGCTTTAGCCGCGACGCCAAAGGCGACACCTGGGCGGTAGTCGCCATCCTTAACGACCCACGGCCGTGGGGCGCATCGTCGATTCTGGATCAGGTGCTGTTGGACTTGTACCGAAAGGCCGACTGAGCCAACCGACGGGTTGTAGCTTCCCCCTCACCCTAGCCCTCTCCCCGAGGGGCGAGGGGCGAGGGGACAGGGTTGCGTGAGGACGACAACTCGGTTTACTCGCATACGCCGCTTAAGCTCCCCTCTCCCGCTTGCGGGAGAGGGGCTGGGGGTGAGGGTAAAAGCCCGACGCAGTTATTTCGCCATTAACTTCCAAGCCCGGTGAATCTTGGCATTGCGGGCAAAATCCGGATCCAAGGTGCTGGCGGTGATTTCTTCAACTTGGTAACGCGCCGCCAGCCCTTCATCGAGCTGGAATTTGCGGAAGTTGTTGGAGAAATACAGCACGCCCCCCGCCGCTAAGCGCGCCATGGCCAGGTCGAGTAGTTGCACGTGGTCGCGCTGCACGTCGAACACGCCTTCCATGCGCTTGGAGTTGGAGAAGGTTGGCGGGTCGATAAACACCAGGTCGTATTCTTCCCGATCGGCTACCAGCCAATTCATTACATCGCCCTGCTCCAACCGGTTCTTGTCCGAGAAACCATTGAGCGACAGGTTGCGCCGCGCCCAGTCCAGGTAGGTTTTCGACAGGTCGACACTGGTGGTGGTGCGCGCCCCGCCCTTGGCCGCATGCACGGTGGCCGTGGCGGTGTAGCAGTACAGATTGAGGAAGCGCTTGCCGGACGCTTCGCGCTGAATACGCAGACGCAGCGGACGGTGGTCGAGGAACAGACCGGTGTCGAGGTAGTCGGTCAGGTTGACCAGCAACTTCACCCCGCCTTCGCTCACCTCGGTGAACTTACCTTGCGTGGCTTGGCGCTCGTACTGCTTAGTGCCGCTCTGGCGCTCGCGGCGCTTGATGATCACCTTGGCCTTGTCCACGCCCAACGCCTGCGGAATCGCCGCCAAGGCATCAAACAGGCGCGCCTGGGCTTTGTCGGCATCGATGGTGCGTGGCGGTGCGTATTCCTGCACGTGCACCCAGTCGTGGTACAGGTCTATGGCCAAGGCATATTCAGGCATATCGGCGTCGTACACGCGGTAGCAATCCACGCCTTCACGACGCGCCCATTTGCCCAGCGCTTTTAGATTTTTCTGCAGGCGGTTGGCAAACATCTGCCCGCCTTCGCTCAGGCGTGCTTGCTCAACGTGCGCTACGGCCGGTGCTTCTGGCTCATTGCCCAAGGCCACTTGTTCGCGCTCACGCTCACGCTGCTCCGGGGTACGGCGCTCGCCGGTGACAAACTGCTCTGGCTGCACGTTGATCAACAGCAATTTGCACGGCAGCGCGCCGTTCCAAAAGGCGTACTGCTTGTGGCTGCGAATGCCCATGCGCTTGCCCAGGTCCGGCGCGCCGGTAAATACCGCGGCCTCCCAGTTCATGCACGCCTGGCGCAAACGTTCACCGAGGTTTTGGTAGAGATAGAGCAAGCTGGCTTCATCGCCCAAACGCTCGCCGTAGGGCGGGTTGCACACGACCAAGCCGGTTTGGTTATGGTCCGGGCGCGGCTCAAAGGTGGCGACTTCGCCTTGGTACACCTTGATCCAGTTCGACAGGCCTGCGCGTTCGATATTGTTGCGCGCCGGCTGAATCAGGCGCGGGTCGGCTTCGTAACCGCGAATCCACGACGGCTGTTTGGCCAAACCGGCGTCGGCACGTTCCTGTGCCTCGGCGTGCAGCTTCTTCCACAGCGCCGGCACATGGCCGAGCCAGGCGCTGAAACCCCAACGTTCGCGCTTGAGGTTAGGCGCGATGTCGGCAGCAATCATTGCCGCCTCCACCAAAAAGGTACCGACACCGCACATCGGGTCGGCCAGCGCGCCGCCAGCTGCGGCAATGCGCGGCCAGCCGGCGCGGATCAGCACGGCAGCGGCGAGGTTTTCTTTTAGCGGCGCCGCACCTTGCTGCAGGCGGTAACCGCGCTGGTGCAGGCTGTGGCCGGAAAGGTCAAGGGACAAGATCGCCTCGCCACGGTCCAGACGCAGGTGAATGCGCAGGTCCGGGTTGAGTTTGTCGACAGAAGGCCGCTCTCCGGTGGCGGTGCGCAGCTTATCGACGATGGCGTCTTTAACCTTCAGGGCGCCGAAGTGGGTGTTATCAATACCCGAACCGTTACCGCTGAATTCCACCGCCAGGCTACCGGCGGCGTCCAGGTGCTCGGCCCAGTCGACCGCTAGCACGCCATCGTAAAGGTCGTCGGCATTCGCCATGGGAAAGCGCTTAAGCACCAGCAACACACGGTTGGCCAAACGCGACCATAGGCACAGGCGGTAAGCCGTTTCCATCTGGGCAAAGCCGCGGATCGCCGAGGTGTGCTCGCGGGTTTCTTCCAACCCCAGCGCGGTGGCTTCCTCAGCAAGCAAGCCTTCCAAGCCCTTGGGGCAGGTAAGAAAGAGTTCAAAACGATCCGACATATGTGTTCCAGTGCCTAAGCGTGGTGGCGCGCAGTTCGTCTGCACGCCCGGTTAAAAACCGCGGTTCTACCCGACGGTCCCGCACTCCGGAATGGAGCGCTATGCGAGCTGCTGACAGCTCGATTGCCAGGTGGCCGCTGGCGGCATCCCAGAGCAGCCTAGCTGCAAGCCCGGTGATGCGCCTGCTGCCAGGCCTAGCCGGTTTACAGCCAGATCAAACTTAGGCTGCATCCGTTAAAAATGTCACCGACAGCTGCTTTTCAACCCTTCGTCGGAATAGCTAAAGCTTACAAGTGCGAAAAGATCGCACTGGCAAATCGCCGTCACCCAGAGCCACACCCCCGGCCCTACTGGCGTAGGACTAAAAGCACCACAACGCTTATGGCCTGACCACTAGAAACGTTACGTGCTTATGACAAAACGATCATTCCCAGCACAGGTGGCATTGGTTAGAACTCACCTCAGCCCTACGTCGCAACGACGCTGGGAGGAGACCCGTAACGCCGGCAGCGGGGCTCCACTGGTAGAGGATTTCTACCAGGCCTCGTCCCGAGGCGAATAGGACATAACAGTCAACAAGTGAGGGCAACACCCTATGAGAAGACTTAAGCGTGATCCTTTAGAAAGAGCTTTTTTGCGCGGCTATCAATTTGGCGTCCATGGCAAATCTCGTGAATTGTGTCCATTTACCCTTCCGTCCGTACGCCAAGCCTGGATCAACGGCTGGCGAGAGGGTCGCGGCGACAACTGGGACGGAATGACCGGCACCGCCGGTATCCATAGGCTTAACGAACTGAACGCAGTCGGTTAAACAAGGACAACTCCGACTACACCGCTTCACCATGCACGTCCCATCCGGACGGCGGGCGAGAGCCCAGGGGCCTCTTTTAAGAGGCCCTTTTTATTGCCTACGTGTTAGTGATCAGCGCTTGGGCATGCCAGCAATGGCGTCCACCGCCTCGCGAATCAGCGCCGGGCCTTTGTAGATAAAGCCGGAGTAAATTTGCACCAGGCTAGCACCCGCGGCGATTTTCTCAGCCGCATGTTTGCCTTCTGTAATGCCACCGGCGGCAATAATCGGCAAACGCCCGCCCAGCTCAGCAGCCAAGGCACGCACGGTATGGGTGCTCTTCTCGCGCACGGGGGCACCAGACAAACCACCGGCTTCGTCACCGTGGGCAAGCCCCTCGACGCCGACCCGGCTAAGGGTGGTGTTGGTGGCGATCACCGCATCCATACCCGCCTCAACCAGCGCGGCGGCGACTTCAACGATTTCTTCGTCGCTCATATCCGGGGCAATTTTGATCGCCAGCGGCACGCGTTTGCCATGTTGTTGCGCAAGATCTTCCTGGCGCTGGCGCAGGGCTTCGAGCAATTGCTTGAGCGAATCACCGAACTGCAGGCTGCGAAGGCCCGGGGTATTGGGCGAACTGACGTTGACCGTTACATAGCTGGCGTGGGCGTAGACCTTGTCCAGGCACAGCAAGTAGTCATCTACCGCGCGCTCTACCGGAGTGTCGAAGTTTTTGCCGATATTGATGCCGAGCACGCCTTTGTATTTGGCCGCTTGTACGCGCGCCAGCAAGTGGTCGACACCGTGATTGTTAAAGCCCATGCGGTTGATGATTGCCTCGGCCTCGGGCAGACGAAACAGACGCGGCTTGGGGTTGCCGGGCTGCGGCCTTGGGGTGACGGTGCCGATTTCGACAAAACCAAAACCCAGTTGCGCAAAGCCGTCGATGGCGTCGCCATTTTTGTCCAGGCCAGCGGCCAGCCCCACCGGGTTAGGGAAGTCCAAGCCCATCACCCGCACTGGCAAACGTGCCGGCTGCTTGCACAGCACGCCATTCAAGCCCAGGCGCCCACCGGCACCGATCAGATCGATCGACAGCTCATGGGAGGTTTCTGCGGAGAGTTTGAAAAGCAGCTCGCGGGCCAGGTTATACATGGGCAGGCTTTGCTCGAGAAAATAAGGTCGGCGATTATAGCCGCGCCGGCACCTCGACGGCGAGGCGCTTAGCGCGATACCAGCCGGCGCAGGGCCAGAAGTTCGCCAGCGCTGTTAAACTCCAACTCAAAGGAACCGTAAACGCCGTCGTGGGTCAGAAAAGGTCGCAAGTGATGGGCCGGCAAGCTGACCTTGCGGCCATCACGGCTTCGCAACAGGACTCGGTTGGCTTGCCCTTGATAGACTGCGCGCAAACGTTCGGCAGATAGGGCAATATCCAACTCTAGGCATGGCATGGAGGCTACCTCGCAAATGATTCGCGCAATACTGCCACAGACGCCTGGCCAGGCGCCGCTATATGGCCGCCAACCGGGCACCGATGCAGACTCGTCAATAGCGTGGGCACAGGTTGCTTCGGCGCATTTACCGATCGTCTGCCACACTGGCTGTGATGACCCAGGATGTAGCATTTGGCCATGAGTTCCAGCGATCACCCCGGCTCCCTAACCGAACGCATCTCAGCACTGGCTCAGCGCCTGGGGTTGAGTAGCCGTGGGCCGCGGCAAATTCTGCAACTGGCCAGCAGCCTGCAGTTACCGTTTCAGGTCTTGCCGCAACCAGCCGAGCAGATCTGGTGGCAAAACGGCGCGCCGTTGCAGCGCTTGGTCGATCTGCCGCGCAACGCCCTCTCCGGCCCAGTGCAGGAAGACAAAGCCCAAGCGCATTCGATGTTGATCAAAGTGGTGGAGCACGACACCCAGCATTTAAGCGCCTTCGATTTGCGCCTGATCAATGGTCTTTCCGGCAGCGACTTGAGCGCCAAGCCGTTCGCCAGCTTTGAGGAATACGCCAGCAGCGAAGCCTGTCGTGGCGTGCGCATTATCAGCTACAAAGATTTCGTCAAAGTCATTAGCACTGCCCTGCCACGCTTTCTTGGCGGTGAGCGCATTGTGTTGCGCCAGGCCGACTGGGTCGGCAATCGGGTGTATTGGGCGGGGGAACATCATCATGAAGCGTTTGCCAGCGCCATCGCCTATGCGCGCTTGCGCGGCCTGGAAGTCAGCCTGCCGGCCGAGCTAACCCGTTACCACTTGAATATGGCTGGGCTGGACGCGTTACAAGCCAACTATCACATGCTGGCCATGCCGGTTCAGGCCTGGAGCGACCCGCAGTTTATGGGCTTGCTGTTGGATAACGGCCTGCCCTACGCACGCCTGGCCATGCTGCGCACACCCGGAGCACCGGAATTTCTGTTGTTGCCTAAGCATTCTGCCGAAGCTACCGCCCTCGGTGAGGGGCTGCGCCTGGCTGGCGCAGCCGATGTGGTGGCTTACTTGCGGCAGTTGGCGACGACTATCGCTCAGCGTTGAAGCGGGTCGTCATCCACAGGCTCGCTTTCACCTTCGATGCAATCCTCTTGCTCAGCCTCCAGCGCCAATTGGCGTTTATGCAGCTGTTCACTCTCGCTTAACAGTTGCAATTGCGGCTGGTGGCGTTCGGTCCAGTCTTCCAGCGTCAGCCCTAGCTTGCCGAGCAATTTCGGGTTGCGCTGCACTAAGTAAACAGCGTTCATCTGCGCGGAGTCAGCGACCTTCAGGTCCAGCAAATCGCCATCGACCGGGCCACCGTAAGTGATCCAGCGGGCGAACTCGGGATACAAGCTACAAACCTTTTCAAAGTCCATGTCATGCATGCGCTGGTAACCATTTTCGATATTTTCCAGGCGCTTGGCGTCGATGCCGGTCAATTGCTCAAACGCTGGGCGGTTAAGCCCCATCAGTTCGCGTAAGCCACGCAGGCGTTGGCCGGCGGTAAACAGAAAACGTTGATTGTTCATCTGCACATCCTGTTGAGATAACGACCGTATTTCCGGATTTTACTACCAGTTAGTAGATTCAGGTTGACTCACTAATTGTTAGTAATAAGCTACGGCGTAGAAATTCATGGAGATAAAGCCTGTCATTGCAGTGACAGGCCGCGATGGTGCAGGAAGCTCGATGAAACGAATAGAACTCACCCAAGCCTGGTTTGGCCAATGCCCACGCTACTTGTCGGTCAAAGGTTTTTGTCTTGCAGCGGGTTTAATGAATCGCCAAAAGCACATAGAAACTCTTTTAGATCAGGGCGTTATGCCTTCTCGTCGGATAGGGCGCTACCTGATGGTGGACATGCATCGCTTGATGTTGATGCTGCCGTCCGACAGTCGTGAAGACGTCTTCGTAGATCCAGTACGGTCTAACCTACAGCCCTCACAAAAGCGTCTCTCTCAATAGCAAGCTAGTTCGCACTGGGCAAACAGGTGCACTCCCACGGCGGCGTGCCGGGGAAAGTGAGCGGCAACTTCCGGATTGCCAATCGGCTGTTGAGCGGCAACACTCTCGCCTCTTTAATCAGGGCTGGAGCTTGCTGTGAGACTTGCCGATTACGTTCGCCTGCTGAGCCTGGCCGCCATCTGGGGCGCAAGCTTTCTGTTTATGCGGGTGATTGTGCCGGTGCTTGGGCCACTGCCTAGTGCGTTTTTCCGCGTGGCGCTGGCAGCTGTTGGGCTGGTGGTGATTCTTGCGGTGATGCGCGTGCAATGGAATTTCCACGGCAAATTTCGCCACTGCCTGGCCCTTGGCGTGATCAACTCCGGCTTGCCGGCCACCATGTATTGCCTGGCGGCGATGGTGCTGCCGGCCGGCTACTCCTCCATCTTTAATGCCACGACGCCGCTGATGGGTGTGCTTATCGGTATGTTGTTTTTTGCCGAACCACCGACCAGAAGCAAAACCTTGGGCGTCTTGCTCGGGCTGTTTGGCGTCGGCCTGCTGACGCGCACCGGCCCAGTAGCCTTTGATGCGCAATTGCTCTGGGGCGCGGCAGCCTGCTTGGTGGCGACTACCTGCTATGGCTTTGCCGGCTTCTTAACACGCAAATGGCTCGGCGGTGTGCCAATGGATAACCGCCTCACAGCCTGCGGCAGCATGTTTGGCGCCACGCTGTTTCTGTTGCCGTTGTTTGGCTACGCGCTGGTTGAACAGCCGCCGGCCAGTTGGGGCGGCATGACGGTATGGCTGTCGTTGGCCGGCTTGGGCCTGGTGTGTACCGCGTTTGCCTATGTGCTGTATTTCCGCCTGATCACCGATATCGGCCCAATACGCTCCTCCACCGTTACCTTTGCGGTGCCGCCGTTTGGTGTGTTGTGGGGCGTGTTGCTGCTGGATGAGCCGCTGTCGTGGGCGTATCTGTATGGCGGATTGTTAATTGGCTTGGCGCTGTGGTTGGTGGTCAGGCCGACGCCTTCGAAGGTGGCGGTATAACCGCTGAACGCCTGGTGCGCACAGCACACCCTACGGACGACGTGTGCTTTGTAGGATGTGCTGCGCGCACCGACGCTTATTACTGCTGCAATTCCTGCTCAGTAAACATATCGCTAAACAACATGCTGCTCAGGTAGCGCTCGCCAGAGTCCGGCAGAATCACAACGATGGTTTTGTTCTGCATTTCCGGGCGCTCGGCTAAACGCACGGCGGCGGCCATGGCGGCGCCACAGGAGATGCCGCAGAGAATGCCTTCCTCGCGCATCAGGCGCAGGGCCATGGCTTTGGCCTCTTCGTCGTCCACCAACTCAACGCGGTCAACCATGCTCAGGTCGAGGTTCTTAGGTACAAAGCCCGCGCCGATGCCTTGGATTTTGTGTGGGGCCGGTTTGATCTCTTCCCCCGCCAGCGCTTGGGTAATCACCGGCGAGCTTGTTGGTTCAACCGCCACGGAAATAATCGGTTTGCCGCAGGTGTTTTTGATATAGCGCGACACGCCGGTAATCGTGCCGCCGGTGCCCACGCCCGCCACCAACACATCAATGGCGCCTTCGGTGTCGTTCCAGATTTCCGGGCCGGTGGTTTTTTCGTGAATAGCCGGGTTGGCCGGGTTTTCGAATTGCTGCGGCAGAAAGTAGGTATTGGCATCGGAGGCAGCAATTTCAGCGGCCTTTTCGATGGCGCCTTTCATGCCTTTGGCGGGTTCAGTAAGCACCAGCTCCGCACCCAGAGCTTTAAGCACTTTGCGCCGCTCCAGGCTCATGGACGCCGGCATGGTCAGCAGCAACTTATAGCCACGCGCGGCGGCGACAAAGGCCAAGCCAATACCGGTATTGCCGGAGGTGGGCTCAACAATGGTCATGCCAGGCTTGAGCACGCCCCGCTCTTCGGCGTCCCAGATCATATTGGCGCCAATGCGGCACTTCACCGAATAGGCCGGGTTGCGCCCTTCAATCTTGGCCAGAATGGTCACGCCCTTGGGGCCCAGGCGGTTGATAAACACCAGCGGCGTATTGCCGATGGACTGGGCGTTGTCTGCGTAGATGCGGCTCATATCCTGTGTTCCTCTGTCATTCGCAAAGGCCGACAGCCTATGCCCGCTGCCAGGCAGGCGTCCAGCCTGAAAAAATCCGAACCGTAACGGCGGGCAAGCGGTCTAGCTTCTACTTAATGGAAGGTTCAACCAGGTAACGCTGCGATGAAACGACGCTACAGCTGGCCGCTCTGGACCGTGATTGGCCTTGTTGCTCTGGTGCTGATTTTGCACATCACCCTGCCCTACGTGGTGCGCGACTACCTTAACGGCAAGCTCGCCGATATGGGCGAGTACAAAGGCCAGATCACCGATGTCGACCTGGCCTGGTGGCGCGGCGCTTACCAAATCAATGGGCTGAACATCCGCAAAGAAGACGGCAAAGTACCGGTGCCGCTGCTCGATGCGCCGCATATCGACATTGCCGTCAGCTGGCATTCGCTGTGGTACGACCATGCCGTCGTGGCGAAAGTGCTGTTTACCCAACCGCAGCTTAACTTCGTCGACGGCGGCACGGATAAAGACGCTTCGCAGACCGGTAAAGGCGTTAACTGGCGTGAGCAGTTGGAAAAGCTGCTGCCGATTACCCTGGATGAAGTGCGGGTCGTGGACGGCATGCTGGGTTTTCATAACTTCAACTCAACCCCGCCGGTAGACATGCAGGCCAGCGAGGTGAACGCCAGCCTGTATAACCTGACCAACGTCGCCGACAGCAACGGCGAGCGGGTCGCGCACTTTGAAGGCAAGGCTTTGCTGCTGGGCCACGCACCGTTGGAATGCACCATCGTGTTTGATCCCTACGAAAACTTTGAAGACTTTAAATTCCGCCTGCGCGCCCGCGACATCGAACTGCGCAAACTCAACGACTTCTCCGCCGCTTACGCCAAGTTCGACTTTAACGCCGGGCATGGCGATCTGGTGATCGAGGCTGACGCGAAAAAGGCCCAGCTCAGCGGCTATATCAAACCGCTGCTGCGTGATGTCGATGTGTTCGATTGGCAGCAAGACGTCGAAGAGAAAGACAAAAGCGTGTTCCGCTCAATTTGGGAAGCATTGGTCGGTGGCGGCGAAACGGTATTGAAAAATCAGGGCAAAGACCAATTCGCCACCCGCGTCGAGCTTAGCGGCAATGTGCACCAGCAGAACATCAGCGCGTTTCAGGCCTTTCTGGCGATTCTGCGTAATGGTTTTGTGCAGGCCTTTAACGCCCGCTATGAACGTGGCAAGCCGACTGAAGAATAGCTCGGCCCTAACCAATGGCCGGTTTCTGACAACTTGCCGGCGCGTGACCGCCCATTCAGTGACTGAATGCCCCGTCTGCGTTCACAGTCGGGCTTAGCGCGCGTTATAGTCGCGGCCTACATTTATTGAACGCCCTACCCGTTTCGAGGATTTTCCGATGAAGTTCGAAGGCACCCAGGCTTACGTCGCCACCGACGACCTTAAACTCGCAGTGAACGCCGCCATCACCCTGGAACGCCCGCTGCTGGTCAAGGGTGAGCCGGGCACCGGTAAAACCATGCTGGCCGAGCAGTTGGCAGAATCCTTCGGCGCCAAGCTGATCACCTGGCACGTTAAGTCCACTACCAAAGCCCACCAAGGCCTGTACGAGTACGATGCGGTCAGCCGCCTGCGCGACTCGCAGCTGGACAGCGACAAAGTTCACGACGTGCGCAACTACATCAAGAAGGGCAAGCTCTGGGAAGCGTTTGAAAGCGAAGAGCGGGTCATTCTGCTGATCGACGAAATCGACAAAGCCGACATCGAATTTCCCAACGACTTGCTGCAAGAACTCGACAAGATGGAGTTCTACGTTTACGAGACCAATGAAACCATCAAGGCAAAAAAACGCCCGATCATCATCATTACCTCGAACAACGAAAAAGAGCTGCCGGATGCCTTCCTGCGTCGCTGCTTCTTCCACTACATCGCCTTCCCTGACCGCGCCACGCTGCAGAAGATTGTTGATGTGCACTACCCCAACATCAAAAAAGACCTGGTCGCCGAAGCGCTCGACGTGTTCTTTGACGTACGCAAAGTGCCGGGCCTGAAGAAAAAGCCCTCCACCTCGGAATTGGTGGACTGGCTCAAGCTGCTGATGGCCGACAATATTGGCGAAGCGGTACTGCGTGAGCGCGACCCCACCAAGGCCATTCCGCCGCTGGCAGGCGCCTTGGTGAAGAACGAGCAGGATGTACAGCTGCTTGAGCGCTTGGCGTTTATGAGCCGTAGAGCCTCGCGCTAACCACTCGATATAGGGCTCGCGAGCTAGAGCCAGGCAAGGCGAAATCGCGCTGAACGGCGGAGCGTACTGCAGTACGTGAGCATGTGAAGCGCGGTTTCAACGCCGCAAGGCCGACGCGCAGCAGCCCGGCCAGATCTGACACGAGGACGCAGCCATGCTGCTCAATTTATTCAACGAAATGCGCGCCGCCAAGGTTCCGGTCTCGGTTCGCGAGCTGCTGGATTTGATCAACGCGTTAAAACACAACGTCACGTTCGCCGACATGGACGAGTTCTACTACTTGTCCCGCGCGATTCTGGTCAAAGACGAACGCCATTTCGACAAGTTCGACCGTGCCTTCGGCGCCTATTTCAAGGGCTTGGAAAACCTTAACCAGCACATCGAGGCATTGATCCCTGATGAGTGGCTGCGCAAGGAATTCGAGCGTTCGCTGACCGATGAAGAGCGGGCGAAAATCGAGTCGCTTGGCGGCTTGGACAAGCTGATCGAGGAGTTTAAAAAACGCCTCGAAGAGCAAAAAGAACGCCACGAAGGCGGCAATAAATGGATCGGCACCGGCGGCACCAGCCCGTTTGGTTCCGGTGGCTTTAACCCTGAAGGCATTCGCGTCGGCGATGCCGGTAAACGCCAAGGTAAGGCGGTAAAAGTCTGGGACCAGCGCGAGTACAAAAACCTCGATGACCAAGTGGAACTGGGCACACGCAATATCAAAGTGGCGTTGCGCCGCTTGCGCAAATTTGCCCGCCAAGGCGCGCAAGACGAACTCGATCTGGACGGCACCATCGATTTCACCGCCCGCGACGGCGGCCTGTTGAATATCCAGATGCGCCCGGAACGGCGAAATGCGGTCAAGCTGCTGATCTTGTTCGACATCGGCGGCTCGATGGACGCCCATGTAAAGGTCTGTGAAGAACTGTTCTCGGCGTGCAAAACCGAGTTCAAGCACTTGGAGTATTTCTACTTCCATAACTTCGTCTACGAGTCAGTGTGGAAGAACAACCTGCGTCGCACCTCGGAGCGCTTCTCCACCCAGGATCTGCTGCACAAATACGGCGCCGACTACAAAGTGGTGTTTGTTGGCGACGCGGCCATGGCCCCGTATGAAATCACCCAGGCAGGCGGCAGCGTTGAGCACTGGAACGAAGAGCCGGGCTATGTGTGGATGCAGCGCTTCCGCGAGAAATACAAAAAGCTGATCTGGATTAATCCCTACCCCAAGGACACTTGGAACTACACGGCCTCCACCAATATCGTGCGCGATTTGTTGGAGGACCATATGTACCCATTGAGCTTGCGCGGCTTGGAAGACGGGATGAAATTCCTCTCCAAATAAGCCGCTCCACCCGGCGCAGCTTTTGATCTCGTAGGGTGTCTGCGCACACCAAGCGGCCTACCTGAGGATCGCAATGGTGCGCATAGAACACCCTAAGTGTTTGCAGCGGCCCAACATCCGCGTTGGGCGCACCAAGCGCTTATCTGGTAATCGCGAGTTCCCCCAGCAGTCGTTACACCTTGAAGCGCTGCACCAGCCCGCTCAGATCAGTCGCCAACTTCGCCAACTCATGGCTGGCCGCAGCGGTCTGCTTGCCTCCTGAGGCACTCTGAATCGACAGATCGCGAATACTCATGAGGTTCCGGTCCACTTCGCGAGCCACATGGGCCTGCTCCTCAGAGGCGGTCGCTATCTGCATGCCGCGCTGATTGATCTGGCTGATGCCCTGGGTAATCGCCAGCAACGACTGACCGGCTTCATCGGCGATGCCTAAGGTAATGGCTGCCTCCTGACTGCTTTTACCCATGGCATCTACAGCTTTGCTGGTGCCGGTCTGGATGGCAGAAATCATCTGTTCAATTTCCTGCGTCGAGGTTTGCGTGCGGTGCGCCAGGGCGCGTACTTCATCCGCTACCACGGCAAAACCACGGCCTTGTTCGCCGGCACGCGCAGCTTCAATGGCGGCGTTTAACGCCAGCAGGTTGGTTTGTTCGGCGATACCACGAATCACGTCAACCACCTTGGCGATGTCTTTCACTTGGGTGGCCAAGCCTTGCACTTCTTGCGAGGAACCCTGCACGCGGTCAGACAGGCTGCGAATCGCCGTCAGGGTCTGCTGCACCCGCAGGTTACCGGTGCTGGCCGAGGCGTCGCACTGGCGCCCTGCTTCAGCGGCTGCGTTGGCACTGCGAGCCACTTCTTCGACAGCGGCGCTCATTTGGTTAACGGCGGTAGCGGCCTGGTCGACCTCTTCATTCTGGCGTTGCAAGCCGGCGGTACTTTGCAGTGTGACAGCGCTCATTTCCTGGCTAGCGGCGGCCAGTTGTGTGGAGGAATCGCCAATACGCGCAATGGTGTCGCGCAGGCTGCTCTGCATGGTTGCCAAGGCCTTGAGCAGGCGCGCCGGTTCGTCGTCGCCTTCGACAACAATCTTTGCAGTGAGGTTGCCGCCAGCGATGGCTTCGGCCACCCGCAGCGCTTCGCCGAGTGGACGGACGATGCTGCGGGTTAGCAGTACTGCCAACAGCACGGTAAGCGCCAGCGCCACGGCGATCATTACGCCAACGCCAATCTGGCCGGCGTAGTACGTGTCATGGGCAAACACACCGGCGGCGGCTACGCCCTTCTGGTTAATCTCGCTGACTTCGTTCAGGGCCTTTTGCAGGGCTTCGGCGCGTTGCTGCTGGGTGCTATTGACCACCGCCACAGCCTGCTCATTCTGGCCTTGAGCGTGTAAGGCTAGACCTCGGTCCTGCTCAAGCGAAAATGCTGATAAGTCGGTACGCACAATGCCTATCAGCTCGCGCTCATGTGGGGAAGACAAGAGTTTTTGTTCGTAGAAACTCAACGCCTTCTCGAGTTCCTGGCGCGTTTGCATAAGGGTTTGGTTAGCAACTGAGGCATCGGCCGGCGAGCTGACCAAAACCTTCAACCCCGCCAAGCGGGCACGTAACACCAGCTTCTGGATCTGATCGGAGGTTTCCAGGCTGACCAGCCACTTCGTCTCCAGCTCAGTGTCAATTTGGTTCATCTTCGCCATTTCTATCAAAGCGAAAATACCCAAGGCGACAACCAACAGCGTGACTAAGAAGAAATTTAATGCGGCACGCGGGGCAATGTTCAAACTACGCAGGTTCATGGGCGGGATACCGAGTTGGTGCGAATTCCTCCCACCCAGTCAAAATCAGGGCCCTAGGTCAGGAGACAGGTGCCCTCAATGGCGTTGCAAACATCCGTGCGCATTTGAGGCACGGCAGACAATGGGAGTCTATGGCAAAACGCCATCTGTCGATAACGGACAGCTTCAGGTCGCTTTAAGCAGATAACGGAACGAGCGCTCCGATAATTGGGAGTGACGTGCGCGCGGGCATTGTTACCCATGCAACAGCACGGCCAGAACACGCGGCCTACGCCGCGAGGCTGTTTAGCTTGCTGCGAGTTAGCGCCAAGGCCGCTGCTCGTGCTGGGTCACTTTATGGGTACGACCAAAACCCAAGGTCCAACCGGCACCCAGCACCAGCAACTCGATAACAAACGCCAGCAGCAAGGCGCAGCCAATGCCCCAGGCAATCGCTTCCGGAGCCAGCAGCACTTGGTAGCGGTAACCGTCGTAGGTTTCTTTGAAGAGGTCCGGGTTGGCGTTAAATGCGACGTGCCACACGCGCACATACCAAGGGCCGGTCATGGCTTGCCATTCGCTGTCGAGCAAACGCGAACGCACCAGCAAGGTGGTCAGGCTATTGGCATCGCTGGCGAATACCGGGTCGCTGCTGGCGCGGTAGTGGGCGACCAAGGCGTCGAGGTCGCCATTGAAGAATTGCTTGGCGGTTTGGCGGAAGCCGCTCAGGCTTTGCTCGGATTCCTTCCAGTGCGCTTCGATACGTTGGCTGTAGTCATTGATAAAACCAGGGATCTGCACGCCTACCAGTAGGCCCACGGCAAACAGCACCAAACGTAGATAACTTCTGAACATGCCTGCTCCCTTAGTTGCATGTTGAGCGGTTTAGCTGCGGCCTTTGGCGATGCACTCGCCACGGCGCCACAGGCTCCATTCGCCGGGTTGGTACAAGGTCCAGCTTTCATTTTCGGTCAAGGGTTCGGTGGCCAGCACGGTGACCACATCGTTGGGCGTGGTCTCGGCCTGGAAGTCGACGATTACGTCGACGTCTTTCAAACGCGCCGGGCCAAATGGCGAGCGGCGGGTGATCTGCGCCAACTTGCTGGAACAAAAGGCAAACAGCCAATCGCCGTCACTGAGCAGGCAATTGAAAACACCTTTGCTGCGATAGGCCGAGCAAGCGCGGACCAAGGTGGGCAGGAGCATTTCCACGGAAACCGGTTGTGGGAAAGAGCTGCGAATCTGGTTCAGCAAATCGCAAAAAGCCGCTTCACTGTCGGTATCGCCCACCGGCCAGTAGAAGCTTGGGGTCGGAGAAAAGTCAGCCAACTGACCGTTATGGGCGAAGCACCAGTTGCGGCCCCACAGCTCGCGCACAAACGGGTGGGTATTGGCCAGGCAGACCTTGCCGACGTTGGCCTGGCGAATATGGCCAATCACGGTTTCGCTTTTAATGGGGTAGCGCTGTACCAGCTTGGCCACTTCCGAGTCGACGCTCGCCTGTGGGTCTTGGAATAAGCGCAGGCCGCGGCCTTCGTAAAAGGCGATGCCCCAACCGTCACGGTGCGGGCCGGTGCCACCCCCGCGCTGCATCAGCCCGGTAAAGCTGAATACGATATCGGTCGGCACATTGGCACTCATGCCCAGTAATTCACACATGGCTTAACACTCTGTCAGGTCGAGTACCTGAGGTTTTCGGCAGTGAGTTAAAGACGGGGTTCAATGCGTTCGCGCCGGCCGCCCGAGCCACTGGCAGGCTCTGTGCGGGTTTCGGCGCGCGGTTGAATATAGGGTTTGCTCAGCGGCTCGCGTTCCATCATTTCGCGCAGGGTCGGTTGTTCCTCCTCACCCTGCGCGGTAGCCACCTTGGCAGCTTTGCGCTTGTTAAGGGCGCGCTCGATCGGCCAGCGGATCAATACAAACACCAGGTACACGGCAAAAGCGATCATGCCGTACATGGCTAAATCGGCCACCGCCCGCCAGATATTGCTGCCCACTTTAAACAGCAAATCCAACGCGGTAATGGCGACAGCCGGGGCGAACAGCTCTTTATTGGGGTCAACAATGGTTGGGGTAAACAACAAAACGGCCACCACCAAACGCAGCGGCTCGCGCAAGTAGCGCCACATCCAACCGGTCAGGCGGAAGCTCACCAGCAAACAGCCCAGGGCGGCAATGGCGTAGAGGGACCAGACAAGGACGTAATCGTGTTCGTTCATGCGGTTCGTGGCGATGCTGGCGAAGGGGCGCTTATGATAGCGGCTTTTCTGCTGCCCGGCGCGTTTGCCGTCGGCGGTCATTTGCTCTGGAGTTTCCCTATGTCGCAAGCCCCCATTGCCCGTATAGAGAACGGCGACGACCCCTACCACTGGCTGGAAAACCGCGACAGCGACGACGTCCTCGATTACCTCAAGGCTGAGAACGCTTATCTGGCTAGCCAACTGGCCGAACAAGCCGAGTTGCGCGAGCAGTTGTTTGAAGAAATCAAAGGACGCATCCGCGAAACCGACCTGTCGCTGCCCTCGCCTTGGGGTCCGTACCTCTACTACACCCGCACCACCGCTGGCGACGAATACCCACGCCACTACCGCTGCGCGCGCCCGGCCGATGGCAGCAATACGGTGGATGCCGCCAGCGAGCACCTACTGCTCGACCCCAACGCCCTGGCCAATGGCGGCTTCCTGTCCCTTGGCGCCTTTAGCATCAGCCCCGACCACGCGCGCCTGGCCTATAGCCTGGACACCAGCGGCGACGAGATCTACCAGCTGTTCGTCAAAGAGCTGGCCAGCGACACCCTCACCGCCCTGCCCTTCGACGACTGCGACGGCAGCATGACCTGGGCCAATGACAGCCAAACCCTGTTCTTTGGCGAGCTGGACGACACCCATCGCCCACACAAACTCTACCGCCACACCTTGGGCGGCAACGGCGCTGAACTGGTGTTTGAAGAGCCCGATGGGCGCTTCTTTCTTAACTGCTACCGCAGCAGCTCCGAGCGCCAGTTGTTTGTGCTGCTCAACAGCAAAACCACCTGCGAAACCTGGGCGCTGGACGCTGATACGCCGCAGGGCGAGTTCACCTGCATCGCCCCACGCGAAGAAGGTCACGAATACTTTGTCGACCATGGCCGCCTGGTACATGGCGACGCTGCCGGGCAATGGGGCTGGGTGATTCGCAGCAACCAGACCGGCATCAACTTCGCCCTCTACCACGCCACCACCGCCGGCGTGCCGAGCCGTAGCGACTGGCAAGAGCTGATCGCCCATAACCCGGACGTGATGCTGGAAGACACCACCTTAAACGCCGGCGCCATCATTCTTGGCCTGCGCGAAGGCGGCCTGCCGATTTTGGAAGTGCATGGCCTGGGCCTGCCACCTGCGCGGGTGCAACTGCCCGATGCCGCCTACAGCCTGCATGTGCAGGACAGCCTGGAGTTCGACAGCGAGGTGATTCGCCTGCGCTACGAGGCGCTCAATCGCCCGGCGCAAGTGCGCCAACTGCACCTGGTCAGCGGTGAGCAAGTTGTTCTCAAGGAAACCCCGGTAGAAGGCCCGTTCGACGCCGACGCCTACGTCAGCCAACGCCTATGGGCGACCGCAGCCGATGGCACACAGATCCCCATCAGCCTGGTGGCGCGCCGCGAAGTGCTGGGCAAACCGGCGCCCTGCTACCTCTATGGCTATGGGGCCTACGGTGCCAGCCTTGACCCCTGGTTTTCCCATGGCCGCTTAAGCCTGCTGGACCGTGGTTTTGTCTTCGCCATCGCCCATGTCCGTGGCGGCGGCGAACTGGGCGAAGCCTGGTACCGCGCCGGCAAGCTGGAACACAAGAGCAATACCTTTAGCGACTTTATCGCCTGTGCCGAACATCTGATCGCCGAGGGCTACACCACTACCCCACAACTGGCCATCAGCGGCGGCAGTGCCGGAGGCCTATTGATTGGCGCCGTACTGAACCAGCGCCCGGACCTGTTCGCCGCCGCGATCGCCGAAGTACCGTTTGTGGATGTGCTCAACACCATGCAGAACCCCGACCTGCCGCTGACCGTCACCGAATATGACGAATGGGGCGACCCGCACGAGCCTGAGGTATTTGCCCGCATCAAAGGCTACGCGCCTTACGAAAACGTCAGCGCCCAAGCCTACCCAGCACTGCTCGCCGTGGCCGGCTACAACGACAGCCGCGTGCAGTACTGGGAAGCGGCGAAATGGGTGGCCAAGCTGCGCGCGCATAAAACCGACAGCAATTTGCTCCTGCTAAAAACCGACCTCGGCGCCGGGCATGGCGGCATGAGCGGGCGCTATCAGGGCATTAAGGATGTGGCGCTGGAGTATGCATTCCTACTTGAAGTGCTGGGCCTAACCGCATAACCCCTAGAGTGTCGGTCCGCGTACTAGGTGCGCACCTAGCGATATCGCGCAGCACACCCTACGCGCGGAGTTAACACCGCCCCTGGCAGTCGACCCCGGCCTCTCCTGCGAAACTTCGGACAACCCCCTCTCCCGTTTACGGGAGAGGGTTGGGGAGAGGGGCTCTTCAGCTGGCCGCCCTACTCAACCTTCGGCTTCACCGGCTCCGGCGTCTTTACCTTGGGCGTGCTCGGCGCCTTCTGGGGCTGCTGCAAACCATTGTCCCGCGGGTTGATGGTGGTCGCTGGCGGTAAATTACGCGGGCTATTGGTGCCCGGCATCACCGGCCCAGTGGGCGCAGGCATCGGTACATTGCGTGGTTGTACCGGCTGGTACGGTTGCGGCGTCGCGGTGCCGGGCGAGCCGGATTCGGCGGCAAGGGTAATGGTTGCCGCCAGGGTGGCAGCGGTCAGCACCATCAATCTGAACATACGCATTTCACACCTCCTCAAACGTGGCGTGAACGTTAGACTACGCGCCCCGCATAAGGCTCACCTTCAATGAAACGCTTTGTTTTGCTCGACACCGCCCCGATCCCCGACAACGGCGGCGCCCTGTGCCTGTTTGAGTACGGCGAGGATTTCGTCATCAAGATTCAGGGCGGCGATGGCGGCCAGTTGATGAACACGCGTATGCATGGCTCTGAAGACGCCCTGGCTGAAATCCCCTGCCGCAAGATTGGCCAACGCCCGCAAGCACGCGCCCTGATCGGTGGCCTGGGCATGGGCTTTACCCTCGCCTCGGCCCTTAAGCATTTGGGCCCGACCGCCCAGGTGGTGGTGGCGGAACTGGTGCCCGGGGTTATCGAATGGAACCGTGGCCCGCTGGGGGCCAAGGCCGGTATGCCGATTGACGACCCGCGCGCTGAAGTGCGCTGCGTCGACGTCGCCCATGTGCTGCAAGCCGAGCCTGCCGGCTTTGACGCCATCATGCTCGACGTCGATAACGGCCCCGAGGGTCTGACTCAGAAAGGTAATAGCTGGCTGTACTCCGCCGGCGGTTTGCACAGCTGCCATAGCGCCTTGCGCGCCGGGGGAATTCTCGCGGTGTGGTCAGCCAGTGCCGACCGCAAGTTCTCCGAGCGCGTGGCCAAGGCCGGCTTCAAGGTTGAGGAAGTTCAGGTGTACGCCCACGGCAACAAAGGCACGCGGCATACCATCTGGATTGCGCAAAAACGCTGATAACTTGAGAAGCACGCCGCCTGGGCTCACCATAGCCGCTGGCATGCATCTACCCCTGGACTGAACAGGTAACCCCATGAGCACTGAAAAATCGGCGGCAACCCTCAAAACCGATCGCCTAATTGCCGAAGGCCAACGTAGCCGCGAAGAAGGCTACCGGGTTAAAGCGCTGAAAATGTACCCGCACATTTGTGGCCGCTGCCAACGGGAATTCGAAGGCAAACGCCTGAGCGAACTGACTGTGCACCACCGCGACCACAACCACGACAACAACCCGCAAGACGGCTCCAACTGGGAGCTACTCTGCCTGTTCTGTCACGACAACGAACACTCGCGCTACACCGACCAGCAGTACTTCAGCGAAGGCTCCACCGCCAGCCCGACCGGGCCGAAGGTCACGCATAAAGCCTTTGCCGACTTGGCCGCGCTGCTGAAAAGCAAAGAATAAGAGAGCACTACGTGGCAAACCGTCGTTATAGCTGCATTGGATTATTCAACCCCAAATCGCCGGACAACGTCGGCGCCGTGATGCGCGCTGCCGGCTGCTACGGGGTCAACTCGGTGTTCTACACCGGCAAGCGCTACGCCCGCGCCCAGGAATTTGCTACCGACACCAAGATGGTCCATCAGGACATCCCGTTGATTGGCATCGAAGACCTGCAAAGCATCATTCCGCTAGGCTGCACGCCGGTGGCGGTGGAACTGGTGGAAGGCGCTAAACCGCTGACCGAATACACCCACCCGGATCGCGCCATCTACATCTTCGGCCCCGAAGATGGCTCGCTGAGCAAAGAGGTATTGGCCTGGTGTGAAGAGGTGATCTACATCCCCACCAACGGCTGTATGAACCTGGCGGCAACGGTAAATGTGGTGCTGTATGACCGGCTGGCCAAGGGTTTGAATACCAAATCCGGGCCGCTGTTTGGTAAGTCGTTTCAGTCCTAAACGGCCGGGCCTACGGTGCTCGACGAAAAATTCTGGGTCCCCGCCTGCGCGGGGACGACGGTGTTAGTTGCCAAAACCTCCGTCATCCCCGCGCAGGCGGGGATCCAGAATCGCCAGTCGTACAAAGTCCCTTATCACTCCGCAGACTTGAGCAGCGGCGTATCCAGCACCTTCGACGCACCACCGAGCACATCCTCGCTTACGCTGATGAAGTCTTTGGTGCTGACCGCATCCATGCGCATCAAGCCACGGCTCACATCATCGAGTGAGCGCTTGTTGCCGGTGCCTTTGCGAATTTCGCGGTCGAGGTCTTGCAGCAGCAACACCGCCCGCGCCGTGGTGCGGCCACTGGCGCTATCACCACGCAACGTGGTGACTTTGCGGCTCCATTTTTTCAGGTCGTCGTTTACGGCTTTGTAGCGTTCTTCGCTCATGCCGCCAGCGCGGTGTACCAGTTCAATGGCGTAGTACTCGGCCAGGCCTTCGCTGATCCAGTCGCTCTGGTCGGTGTCGCGAATACGGCTGAACACATGGACCAGTTCATGCACCAGTGAGCTGGTGCCGTTTTCGCTGACCAAGGGGCGGTCGCTGTGCATAAACAGCGAGTTAGAAGCCGACAGGCCGCCGCGCCACATCGGATTGCCCGCGCCGACAACTAACAGCTTGGCTGGGTCGCGCGGGAACACAGTCTGCACCTGCGGCCAAACGAACGTCAGCATCGTCAGCACGTCCATGCGGCGCATGCCCTCGCCTACCGGCGCGGCCACGGTGACTTCGGTTTCGCCCAGCTTGGCGCGGCGGGTGCCGATTTTGCCGGCGAGAATCCAACCGGTCGGGCGGTCGAACAGGCGCGAGGGGTTGTCGATACGAAAGCGGTTTTTGCCAATCCGTGGCCAGCCGGTTTCCACGCTTTTCCAGCCTTTGGGCAATTCGAATTGCAGGCGCGAGACCAGTTCGGTGCCGTCGTGTTGATCAAGCTTGGCGCTGGGCACCAAGTCGTCGCCGCGTAGCAACGCCCAGTCGGCGGTCATGCGCGCGTCATAGCTGGTGGCTTTGCCTTCGGCGGCGGGCCGTGGGTGGTTGATACGCACGCGATAGCTGAGGCTGGTTTTACCTTTGCCGGGTTGCCATACGCCTTGCTGTTTTTCCCCGGCTTGCGCGGCGCCGAGCTGCCACGTGCCGTCGGTTTTGAAGTCGCTGTAATAGCCTTTTTTGCCCAGGTCAAAACTCAAACTGCGTACCGCTTCGCCCTCTTCCAAGACCAGGCGCACCTCGGCCTGATCGCTATCCGGGAGGAAACGCACGGTGTAATCGAGGTCGACTTTTTCTGCCGCCAGCAGCGGCGAGCCAGCGGCCAGCAGAGCGAGGGAGAAAAGCAGGTAACGATGGATGGGCATCAAAGACAGGTCCTTGTAACGCGGCGCGGTAGTTCCCTATGACCGGCCCGGCATTATTTGATTCAGCGCGAGAGCGTGGTTGCAGGATCTGTTGGGCTTCGCCTGTGGCTCAACCCAACCTACGGGAATGTAGAACCGTAGGTTGGGTTGAGCGCAGCGAAGCCCAACAAAGCCAGCACCGATCAGCCAGAGCGGAAGATCATATAGTCTTCCCAGTCTTCTTCAGCGACGGCGGCCTCACTGAGCATAGTGCCGACTTGCGAAATACCGGCGTTGTGGACCATTTGCGGGTCGCCGCACACCAAGGGGTGCCAGCTTTCCAGGTCTTTGCCTTCGGCCACCAAGCGGTAGCCGCAGGTCGGCGGCAGCCATTGGAATTCGCTGGCTTGGCCTGGAGTGAGCTGGATGCAGTCGGGCACAAACTGGCGGCGATTGGCGTAGTTGCTGCACTGGCAGGTTTTCAGGTCGAGCAATTTGCAGGCGATGCGCGTGTAGTAAACGCTGCCGTCGTCTTCGTCTTCGAGTTTTTGCAGGCAGCACAGGCCGCAGCCGTCGCACAGCGACTCCCACTCGTCCTGATCAAGCTGGTCGAGGGTTTTACGTTTCCAGAAGGGTTGGACGATGGCGGCCATGGCGAGCTACGGGCTGGTGAAAGGGGCGGCAGTCTAGCGCCCACCCGCGCATCGGCCAAGGCTGCGTTGCCAAACGGTTGCAGACCCTTTGGCGGGCCTGCGAACCACTCTTAATAACCCTTGGAAAAGTCCACTTCCCCGCGCAACGGCTCGCCATTGTTAAAGCGCTGCAAGTTGTCGAGGAACAGCTGGGCCATTAACGGCGGCTGGGTCGGCGCCGAGCTATGGCCGGTGAGCAGCAGACCAAACGCGGTCCAGAACGGATGGCGCGCCGGCAACGGCTCCTGGCGGCACACGTCGATAATGGCGCCGCTCAGATGGCCGTCGCGCAGTGCCGCTACCAGGTCGGCATCCACCACCGCCACGCCGCGCCCAGCGTTGATAAACAGCGCCGTTGGCAAGAATTGGGCAAACAGCTTGGCGTTGTAAATATCGTGGGTGCTGGGGGTATCCGGCAGCAGGTTGATCACGTAGTCAGCCTTGCCGACCAAACGCGGCAAGGCGTCCATACCGACCACTTCCTTAAACGGCGCCAACTCGCGTGCCGAACTGGCCACGCCATACAACTCGACACCAAACGGCGCGAGAAACTGCGCCACGCTCAGACCGATTTCGCCAGTGCCGACAATCAGCACGCGACGGCCAGCCAGGCTGCGCGGCGCATGGTTGTCCCAACGCCGCTCCACTTGCGCGGCCAGTCGCGCCAGTACTTCGCGCTCATGGGCAAGCATATACGTCAGCACGTACTCGGCCATCACCTGGCCAAAAATGCCCACGGCGCGGGTCAGGCGATAGTCCTTGGGCAAATCCTGCGGTAGCAGTGGCGTGATGCCCGCCCAGGTCGACTGCAACCACTGCGGCTTATGGCCCTTGCGCAATAACGTGGCGAGCAACACCGGCTCGCCCAGCCATACGTCGCAGCCCGGCGCGAGCTGCGCCAGTTGGGTCGGATCGTCACTGCTCGCCAGCTCCAGATCGGGTTGAGCGGCACGCAGCAAGTCGGCATAAATGGCGTGGTCATGTTCAGCAAGTAAAACGCGCATGGGACAGAAAAACCTTCAAACACGGCGCTGCCACTCGCGGTAGCAGCACCTTAAGACAGGGGAAAGTGGTGATTCGCCAGACTCCGCCGGCTTGCTTTTGCTTTTGCTTTTGCTTTTGCTTTTGCTTTTAAGCTTCTTCCGACCTTCTGGGCTAGAGCCAGGCAAGGCGCCCCGGAGCTTTTAAGCGCAGCGTACTAAAGTACGTGAGCATTAAAAGCGAGGACGCAACGCCGCCTGGCCGACGCCCAGGAGGTCGCCTTAAATCGGATCGTTACGGCGCAGCAGCTCTTCCGGCAGGTGCTGAATGTACTCGTCTTCGGCCGGCGGCATTTGCAAGTGATACCCCTGCTTTTCCAAGTTCGCCAAGACAGTTTCGATGTCCTCGCGAGACAGTTTGCGCTCCGGGCTCAATACCAAATCAAAAGTGTGCTTAGGCGTACCAAAGGCCACCAGCAACGATTCCGGCACCTTTTTCAAGGCGTCGGCTTTGAGTACATAGAGGTACATTTCGTTGCGCTTGGGGCTGCTGTAAATCGAGCAAATCTTTTTCATACCTGTTGTTCCTGGGTATAGGCCGCCAGGCTGTCGAGCAGCGCTTGGCCCATCAATTCTCGGCGCCAACCACGTAGCGAATCCGGCAGTTGGTAAGGGCCATTGGGGAAGCCGCTTTTGAGCAGGGCTTCGAGGATTTTCTTGCGCAGCATAATTTCCGGGGCGATATCCAAGCGCTCAGCTTCACGCTGGCCCACCGCGCGCAGCACTTTGAGCAAGGCAGCGGCTTCCACCGGCAACGGCTCGGGCAAGGCCTCTGGCCATTCGGCGGCGGGTTTGGCGGCGGCTTCTTTGATCAGGCCGAGCAAAAACTCACCGTCCTGGCGCACGGTTTTTGGGTGCATATCTTCAATGCGCGCCAGGGCTACTAAGTTGTCGGGCTGATTGCGCGCCATCGGCCATAGCGAGTTTTCGCGGATCACGCGATTACGCGGCAGGTTGCGCAGGCGCGCTTGCTGCTCGCGCCAGGCATAGAGTTCACGCAGCACGGCGAGTTTGGCCGGGGCCAGCTTCCAGCCGAGTTTGGCATCGCGGTAGACCTCGTTAGGGTCGATTTCGCGGCGCACATTCACCACCATTTCTTCGCCGTCTTCCAGCACCCAGTTGAACTTGTCCGGCGCCAGGCGCGCGCGCAGGGCGTCATACACCTCGGCCAGATGCAGCACATCTTCGGCGGCATAGCTGACCTGGGTTTCCGACAACGGCCGCTGCAACCAGTCCGAGCGGGTTTCGCCTTTAGGCAGGTCGATATCCAATACGCTCTGCACCAAGCGCGAGTAGCCCATGGAGAAACCGATATTCAGGTAAGCGGCGGCAATCTGCGTATCAAACAACGGCAACGGCAACGTGCCGGTCAGGCGGGAAAACACTTCCAGATCTTCGCTGCAGGCATGCAAGACCTTGATCACCGCAGGGTCAGCCAACAACTCGGCAAAGGCGTCCCAGTTCTGAATCAGCAGCGGATCAATCAGATAAACCTGGCTGCCGTCGCACACTTGCAGCAGGCCAGCGATGGGGTAAAAGGTGTCGACCCGCATAAATTCGGTGTCGAGGGCCACGTATGGCAGACGCCGCCACTCGGCGCAAAGCCGCACCAGGCTGGCGTCGTCACGGATCCAATTGATTTCGATGGCCACATGCCTCTCCTTAAAGTTGCCGCGCAGTATATATCGAGCCCGGCTATGGACGGTGCTCGACTCGGTAAATCGGGGCCGGTGATTCACGACTTGCCCTGCGTAATCGGCGCTCCTATGCTGCCGTCGTTTTGTCCGACAATAACCAGAACAAGGATATGTCATGAAAAAGTTTCTGGGCCTGGTGGCCCTACTGTTAGTCATCGCCGTGGTCTATTTGCTCGCGCAACGCAGCCCGATTGACCCGCTGGCCTGGACCCCGCCCCATGAGCCCGCCATGACCGGCGTGCTGGAACCCAACGACTCCTTGATGAAAGCCGAGCTGCTGGCCAAAGGTCAGGTGCACGGCCCGGAAGACACCGCAGTCGACGCCGAAGGCCGCGTATACGGCGGCACCCATGACGGCAAAGTCATCCGCGTTAAAACCGACGGCAGCGTCGAAACCTTCGCCGACACCAAGGGCCGCCCGCTAGGCATGGACTTCGACACCAAGGGCAACCTGATCGTCGCCGACGCCTACAAAGGCTTGCTGAGCATCGACCCGCAAGGCCAGATCACCGTGCTCACCACCGAGGCCGGCGGCGTGCCGTTCCGCTTTACCGACGATGTGGATATCGCCAGCGACGGGCGCATTTACTTCTCCGATGCTTCGAGCAAATTCGAACAACCGGACTATTTGCTCGACCTGCTGGAAGGTCGCCCTTATGGCCGCCTGCTGCGCTACGACCCGGTAACCAAGACCACCGACGTTCTGCTTAAAGACCTGTACTTCGCCAATGGCGTGGCGCTGTCGGCCAAAGAAGACTTTGTGCTGGTTAACGAAACCTACCGCTATCGCATCAGCCGTCTGTGGCTCAAAGGCCCGAAAGCCGGCACCCACGACATCTTTATCGACAACCTGCCCGGTATGCCGGACAACCTGCAAGGCGACCGTGCAGGCACCTTCTGGGTCGCCCTGCCGACACCACGCAAAGCCGACGCCGACTTTCTTCAAGGTCAGCCGTGGTTAAAAGCGCAAATGGCCAAACTGCCTCGCGCCTTGTGGCCAAAACCGGCCAAATACGGTCTGGCCATTGCCGTGGATGAACAGGGAAAAATTACCCGCAGCCTGCACGACACCAGCGGCACCAACCTGCGCATGGTCACCTCGGTGAAACCGGTGGGCGGCTACCTGTACTTCGGCAGCCTGGACAACGACCGCATCGGCAAGCTGAAACTCGACTAAGCCGGTTAGCAACATCTGCGTTTATGATGGGCGCCCGATTTAACTCAGGTGCCCATCATGTCCCTCGCGCAACTGATTACCCCGCAGCAACTTGCCAATTGCCCCGGCCAACCCGACCGCCTGATCCTCGACTGCCGCTTTGCCCTCAACGACCTTGATTACGGCCAACGCAGCTATGCGCAAGGGCATATCCCCGGCGCGGTATTTGCCGACCTTGAGCAGGATTTATCCGGCGCCATCGTCAAAGGCCTGACCGGCCGCCATCCCCTGCCCAACCCACAACTATTGGTAGAGCGCCTGCGTAGCTGGGGCTTGAACAATGACAGCGAAGTCATTCTCTACGACGACGGCAACGGCGCCTTCGCTGCCCACGCGTGGTGGCTGCTGCTGTGGCTGGGCAAGCGCGACAACGTTTACTTGCTCGATGGCGGTTTTAAAGCCTGGAATGAAACAGGCTTGCCAGTAAACCAGGCGCTGCCTGAACGCAGCTCAGGCACCTTTAGCGGCCAAGCGGATAACAGCCTGGTCGTCAGCGCTGAGCATCTGGAACTGATCCTTGGCGACCCGGAGCTGACCCTGCTCGACGCCCGCTCCCTGGAGCGTTTCAAAGGCGAAGCAGAGCCTATGGACCCGGTAGCCGGGCATATTCCTGGCGCACAGTGCGCGGTGTTTACCGACAACCTCGGCAGCGACGGCCGATTTCTGCCCGCCGAACAACTGCGCACCCGCTTCGCCGCGCTATTGGGCGAGCGCAGCGCCGAGGGCCTGGTGGCCTACTGCGGTTCAGGGGTTACTGCCTGCCATAACCTGTTTGCCCTAAGCTTGGCCGGTTACCCGCTGGCACCGCTGTATGCCGGCTCGTGGAGTGAATGGATTACCGATCCTGAACGGCCTGTAGCTACAGGGGAATAGGTAAATACCAGCGCCGCGCAGCACACCCTACGAGCGGTCGTGCACGGAGCCAGATTCTGTGAAGAGCCCGTAGGGTGTGCTGTGCGCACCAGGCGCAAACACGTTTTTCGCGGCGAAACAGCGTTTTAAGCACCTTGAGGCATATACGCAGCACGCCAAAGCCTCAAATGATTTAAAAACAGCCCTTTACAGCACAATGATCTGACTATGCTTCAAAAGAAGCGGCTAACCCCGCTTCCGGTGGGGCCTTTTCGAAATTTGTACTTCCACCCGCTGCCAGGCGCCGAGGCCCCACCGGTTACCTTTTCCGAGGTTTCTATGGGCATCGCCGCCGCAGACTTATGCCAACTCGTCATCCGCCCTACCCTCCTCTATCTGGATCGTCACAGTCCCTGCGCCGAATCGTTTCTGCTCTGCACTGCCGCTTGTCAGTCAGCATTAGGCTCAGCATTGGATGACCAGCAAGGTCACGGTCTGTACCGAATCGCCGATCTGCGTCACCAAACATTCTGGGATCAGCACTTGGCCCTTGACCCGGAACTGGCCAGCCGCGTTCGAGGCCTGGCCAGTCAGCATGCCTTTCTGGCGGCGCCGCACGTGGAGCTGACGGTTAATTTGCGCTACGCCACCGCTATTGCCTGGCTTATGGTCGAGGCGCAAAGCCCCAGCCTGCCGGCGGTTGACGACATAATGGGCATGGCTCAGGTGTGGCAAAAGGTCTTCCAGCCGCAGGGGCGGCTGCGTGATTTCAGCCGAGCGTGGCAGCACTACGTGGCAAAGGCTCGGCACGCGGCGTGAGATTTTCAGCGAACTAAACGGCAAAAGTACGCTCGTACAAGATTGCCGACGATGCCATCAGATTGACTTAAATTGTCGGACAATTGGCCGCAAAGTTGCATTCTTGAGCGACTGGCCAGCTTATTCAAATCCTGATAATTTCCGCCCCCCGCACAAAAATACAACAGGACCTTTGCCATGAAACACGCCTGGTTCAAGACCACCCTAGCCCTGACCATTTCTGCCGCAGCCAGCAACGCCTTCGCTGGCGGTTTTGCCCTCAACGAACAAAGCATCAGCGGCATGGGCTCGTCCTACGCTGGGCGTTCGTCGTCGGCCGATGACGCCACCACCCTGTTTGGTAACCCAGCTGGCATGTCGCGCCTCAAGCGCCAGGAAGTCAGCGTTGGCGCCGCCGCCATCGTGGCCAAAACCGATATCAAACACGCCAAAGGCTCCAGTACTGGCAGCAACGACGGCGACATGGTTCCCGAAACTGGCGTGCCGATGGGCTACTACGTCAACCCAGTTAACGAGCAATGGACCTTTGGCGTCGGCGTGTACGCCCCGTTCGGCCTGATCACCGACTACGAGCGTGGTTTCCAGGGCCGCAAGTTCGGCGACTACAGCGAAGTAAAAGTGGTCACCGTGCAGCCGACCGTGAGCGTTCGCGTTAATGACCAACTCTCGGTAGGTTTTGGTCCAACCATTAACCGTATTGACGGCAAACTGGAAAGTTCGCTGGGCAGCATCAACCCGCTGGTACCCGCTGAAAGCCGCGTGAAGATTAAAGGTGACGACACCGCCCTGGGCTACAACATCGGCGTGCTGTACGAATTCACCCCGCAAACCCGCGCCGGTGTTACGTACCACTCCAAGGTCAAATACAAGCTGGAAGGCGACACCACCGTTTCCGGTAATAACGCCATCTATTCGGCAATCGGTGCCTACGGCAAATACGATGCCTCGCTGGACCTGACCACGCCGGAATCGGTTGACGCCTCCTTCACCCACGACATCGACGATGCCTGGACTGTCTACGCCGGCAGCACCTGGACCCGTTGGAGCCGCCTGAAAGAAATCACCGTTGAAAACGAAGGTGTAACCGGCCTCGCCGCTGGCAGCCTGTCGAGCATCACCGAAGAACAGAACTGGCACGACACCTGGGGCTACGCCGTAGGTAGCGCATACAAACTCAGCAAAGAATGGACCGTGCGTGCCGGCCTGGCCTTTGACCAAAGCCCGACCAACAACGCCGATCGCTCGCCACGCATCCCGACTGGCGACCGCACCGCCGTGAGCTTTGGCGTGGGCTGGAACCCGACTGAAGACCTGACCGTCGACCTGGCCTACTCCTACCTGTGGGAAGAAGACACCAAGGTCGATCAGGTGGACACCACCGGCACCAAGGGCAGCTACAGCTCGACCTACGAAAACAGCGCCCATGGTTTCGGTACTCAGGTTTCGTACCGCTTCTAAATAGTATCGATCGCACGGGCGTCGGCCATGCTGCGTTGAAACGGCGTTTTGAATGCTCACGTACTCAAGTACGCTGCGCTTCAAAACGCCGTTTCGCCTTGCCTGACCTTAGCCCGTGCAATCGAGCTTCCCAATCGTAGGGGCCTGCCCTACCGATCGCAGCATATTCACCGCATAAAACTCTCTTGGTCTTACAGCCCACCGCTCTATAATCCCGGCCTTGCGTGATGGAGGCCTACATGAGCGCGATTCAAATCAAGTCCCCCGCCCTGACCATAAAAGCCGGCAGCAAAGCCTTCGCGCGTATTCGCGAGCGCGGTTTGGCGCCTGCTGATGTCGGCATTTTGCCGGGCGCGGCGGGTGGCCCCAAAGCCCTTGGTATTCAGGGGTTGGACCTGGCGCTGTTTGGCGATTGGCTGCCGCGCGCGCCACGCCAACGGGCGTTGATCGGCGCTTCTATCGGTTCCTGGCGCTTTGCCAGTGCCTGCCTGCCAGATGCCGCGGCCGGCATTCAACGCCTGGGCGAGCTATATACCCAGCAGCGTTTTAACAAGGGCGTGACCATGGCCGAGGTGTCGCAAAGCTGCGTGCGCATGCTTGATGACCTGCTCGACGGCCAAGACGCCCATGTGCTGAACAACCCGCACTACAGCCTGAATATCATGGTGGTCAAAAGCCTCGGCCTGCTGGCCCACGACCGCCGTGGCGCCCTGGGTTTGGGCTTGTCATCGGTGATTGGCAACAACCTGCTCGGTCGCCCGCGCCTATCGCGGCACTTCGAACGGGTGATTTTGCATGACAGCCGCAGCCAGCCGCCGCTTAGCGCCTTAAGCGATTTCCCCTCACGCTTCTTGCATCTGGATGCCGGCAACCTGCGTCATGCCCTGCTGGCCTCGGGCTCGATTCCCATGGTGATGGAAGGCGTGCGCGACATTCCCGGTGCCGGCGCTGGCACTTACCGCGACGGCGGCTTGCTCGACTACCACCTCGACCTGCCCTACAGCGGCGACGACGTGGTGCTCTACCCGCATTTCACCGACAAGGTGATTCCCGGCTGGTTCGACAAAGGCCTGCCGTGGCGCAAAGGCGACAACGTGCGCCTGCAAAACGTATTGCTACTGGCGCCATCGCGCGAATACCTGGCGCAACTGCCCCACGGCAAACTGCCGGATCGTAAGGACTTCACCCGTTACCTGGGCGACGACAACGGCCGCGAGCGCTACTGGCGCGCCGCCATGGATGCCAGTCGGCGCCTGGGCGATGAGTTCCTCGAACTGGTCGACAGCGGCAAACTCGGCGATCGCCTGCAAGCCCTCTAAAGCAGTAACACCAAGGACCGGTTATGAAGCTTGCAGTTGCCATCATCCATGGCATTGGCACCCAGCCCGCGCTGTTGGATAGCGATGGTCATCACGTCTTTGCCCAGCGCTTGATCCAGCAATTGCGCCTGCGCTTGGGCGAGCACGCCGAGCACGTGGCATTCCAGAGTTTGTACTGGGCCAATGTGCTGGACGACCGCGAATTCGCCTACCTGGAAAAACTCAAAGCCGAGCCGGTGACCTGGCGCTGGTTACGCCGCGCGGTGACGTTGTTTCTTGGCGATGCCAGCGGCTACCGCAAGGTCAGCGAGGCCTACGACACCACCTACCAGGAAGTGCACCAAACCGTGCGCCAAGGCCTGCAAGCCCTGCGCGCGAAAGTCGGTGCGCAAACGCCGCTGGTGGTGCTGGCGCATTCGTTGGGCGGGCATATTTTTTCCAACTACGCCTGGGATCAGCAGCAGCTCAACGCTACGCCAACCTGCGCGCTTGACCCGTTTTTAGGCCTGGAAACCCTGGCCGGGCTGATCACCTTTGGCTGCAATATTCCGCTGTTCACCTTTGCCTATAACCCGGTGCTACCGATCCGCTTTCCGGGTCACTGCCTGACTGAAAAAGTGCGCGAACAGGCGCGCTGGCTTAACCTCTATGCACCGGCCGACGCCCTCGGCTATCCACTGCGACCGTTGGACAACTATGCCAACGTGGTCTCTGAGGACCGCGCCATGGCTGTTGGCCCTTGGTACAAACGGCACACCCCTTTAAGTCATATGGAGTACTGGAACGATGGTGGTTTTCACGCCTATGTGGCGGATTATCTGCATCAGCTGCTGCCTGCTTGCAGCGACTGAAAGCCACGCCGCGCTGAATGCGCAGAGCCAGGAAGAAGTCGGCAAACTGCTGACCTTTGTGGAATCCAGCGGCTGCAGCTTTATCCGCAACGGCAGCGCCTACGACGGCAAAGAAGCGCGTATGCACCTGCAACAAAAGCTCGACTATCTGGAAAACAAAGGCCTGGTCGACTCGCCCGAAGACTTTATCAACCGCGCAGCCACCGGCAGCAGCATCAGCGGCAAGGCCTACAGCGTGGACTGCGCCGGGCAGAAACAACCGTCGGCGGATTGGTTGAATGGCGAGTTGCAGCGCATCCGTAAGCCTTAACGTTGGTGTTGCGGGAAAAACCCTCTCCCCAGCCCTCTCCCGCAAGCGGGCAGAGGGGGCTAATAAGCATCGCTGCTACCCTCTGCGCCCAACGCCAAATGGCTCCCCTCGCCCGCTTGCGGGAGAGGGGCTGGGGGGAGAGGGTTGGCTATTCAAGCTTCCCCGCCGGCCCAAAGAACTCGTAGTAACGCTGCCCGTCCGGCACCCCCAACCCACGCAAGCTGCGGTTCACATGGGCCATAAAGGGTTGCGGGCCAAGGAAGTAAGCATCCACATCCCGTCCTTCTGGTAACCACTGCGCCAAGCGCTCCTCGGTCAGAAAACCCGCTTCAACGTGCTGGTCTTCCTCACGCGGTTCGCTGTAGCAGTAGAAGCGTTTGAGCTGTGGATGCGCCTGGGCTTTGCATTCCAACCAATCGCGAAACGCATGCACACCGCCATGTCGCGCGCAGTGGATAAAGTGGATGTCGCGCCCCGTCGTCAGCGCTTGTTCCAGCATCGCCAACGCCGGTGTAATGCCCACCCCGGCGGTAATCAACGCCAGTGGTTTTTCGGAAGGCCGCAGGGTAAACGCGCCCGCCGGCGGGAACAGTTCCAGCGTGTCACCCACTTGCAGCTGCTCATGCAGATAACCCGACACCCGCCCGCCTTTTTCGCGCTTTACGCTGATGCGGTATTCCCGGCCGTTGGGTGCCGCCGATAGTGAGTAGTTGCGGCGCAGGTCATCGCCGTCGATGGTCAGGCGCAGGCCAATGTATTGGCCAGGCGCAAAACCCATCAGCGCACCACCGTCTGCCGGCACAAAGTAGAACGAGGTGATTTCCTCGCTTTCGACCATTTTGCGTGCCAGGCGGAATTGCCGGCCGCCGCGCCAGCCGCCTTCGGTCTGCTCGCTCTCGCTGTACATGGTCTCTTCGATGCCCATCAGCAAATTGGCCAGTTGCTGGTAGGCAGCGCCCCAAGCGTCTATCACTTCATCGGTGGCCACTTCAGCGCCCAGCACCTCCCGGATGGCTTGCAGCAAGCAGCTGCCGACGATGGGGTAATGCTCCGGCAAAATTTGCAGGGCCACATGCTTGTTAACGATCTGCCCCACCAACGGGCCAAGGGTTTCCAGGCGGTCGATAAATTTGGCGTACATCAGCACCGCATTGGCCAACGCGCGGGCCTGAGCGCCGCTGGCTTGGTGGGTCTGGTTGAAAAGCGGGCGTACCTGCGGGTAGTCGCGCAGCATGGTGTCGTAGAAGTGCGCGGTCAGCGCTTCGCCGCCGGACTCCAGCAAGGGCACGGTGGCTTTGATCAAAACGGTCTGCAGGGCTGTGAGCATGTTTTCTCTCCTGGATCGTGATAGGGTTTTCCCACTTGGATACTCCAGGATTCATGCCAACTATTTTATTGTTTATTTTCAACAACTTAATTTGTATAAGAGTCATCCTGACACAGGTCACGATGACCAAAAGAGTGTCGAAATGACTGCAAACTCACTGCTGCGCGCCTTTCTTCCCCTGGTCGCCGATTTATCTCGCGAGTTGCCCGAAGGCGAGCGTTACCGGCGCCTGCTCGATGCCTTGCGCGACCTGCTGCCCTGCGACGCCACCGCGCTGCTGCGCCTGGAGGGCGAGCAATTGGTGCCACTGGCCGTGCATGGTTTAAGCGCCGACACCCTTGGCCGACGCTTTAAAGTAGCCGAACACCCGCGCCTCAACGCCCTATTGGAAAACCGCGAGCCGACCCATTTCGCCGCCGATAGCGACCTGCCCGACCCTTACGACGGCCTGGTCGATGGCCTGCACGGCCACTTGGAAGTGCACGATTGCATGGGCTGCTCGCTGTACCTCGACGACCGCCCCTGGGGCGTGCTGACCCTCGACGCGCTGGATGCCGAATGTTTTAGCCCCGCCGATTTAACCACCCTCGCCGCCTTCTCCAGCCTGGCGGCGGCCACGGTAAAAGCCGGCGAGCGCATCAGCAGCCTGGCCCGCGACGCCCACGACCAACACCAGCTCGCCGAGGTCTACAAACAGGCCGCCGGCCAAGCGCAAACCAAGGAAATGATCGGCCAGAGCGCCGCGCACAAACGCCTGGTGGAAGAAATCGCCGTAGTCGGCAACAGCGAACTCAGCGTGCTGATCAGCGGCGAAACCGGCGTCGGCAAGGAACTAGTAGCCCAAGCCATTCACGCCAAATCGCCCCGGGCCAAGGCGCCGATGATCAGCCTGAACTGCGCCGCGCTGCCGGAAACCCTGGTGGAGAGCGAACTGTTTGGCCATGTGCGCGGCGCATTTTCCGGCGCGGTAAACGAGCGGCGCGGCAAGTTTGAATTGGCCGATGGCGGCACACTGTTTCTCGATGAATTGGGCGAGTTGCCGCTGCCAGTGCAGGCCAAGCTGCTGCGGGTGCTGCAAAGCGGGCAGTTGCAACGGGTGGGTTCGGACAAGGAGCACCATGTCAATGTGCGGGTGTTGGCCGCCACCAACCGCGACCTGGCCGAAGAAGTGCGCGCCGGGCGTTTTCGCGCCGACCTCTATCACCGCTTAAGTGTGTATCCGCTGCGCGTACCACCACTGCGCGAACGCGGCCGCGATGTACTGCTGCTGGCCGGCTATTTTCTCGAAGACAACCGCCCACGCCTGGGCTTGCGCAGCCTACGATTGGCCGCCGATGCCCAGGCTGCCCTGCTCGCCTACGACTGGCCGGGCAATGTGCGCGAACTCGAACACCTGATCGGCCGCGCCTCGCTGAAAGCCTTGGCCGCGTGCAGCGAACGGCCGCGGATTCTGAGTTTGCATGCAGTGGATTTAGCGCTGCCGGCTAGTCAGGCCCTGCCTACAGGTGAGGCGCCACAGATCCCCCAGGTGGCGGGCGCAGTGGGCGATTTGCGTGAGCACTTGGACGCTTATCAGCGGCAGTTGATTAGCGCCTGCCTGGAACGCCATCAAGGCAATTGGGCCAGCGCGGCACGGGAGTTGGGCTTGGACCGGGCTAATTTAAGTCGGCTGGCAAAACGGCTGGGGCTAAAGACGTAGGGTGTGCTGTGCCCACCGTGCGATCGCTCTGGTGCGCACACCACACACTACAAGAGCGCGCTCGGATCTCGCTGCCACTCGACGGTTCCTGACCTGAAAGACAACGCGCCTCGGGCAAAGCGCGGCATTCGCTGGTAGACTCGCCGGCTATTTTTTAGCCACCTTCTTTTCAGAGCGTTACGTCGTGGAACTGTTTAAAGAATTTATCTTCGAAGCCGCACACCGCCTGCCCCATGTGCCTGCCGGGCATAAGTGTGGGCGCTTGCATGGTCACTCGTTTCGGGTGGCGATTTATATCGAGGGTGAGGTGGACCCTTACACCGGCTGGATTCGCGACTTCTCCGAGATCAAAGCGATCTTCAAACCGCTGTATGAACAGCTGGATCACAACTATTTGAACGATATTCCTGGCTTGGAAAACCCGACCAGTGAGGTGTTGAGCAAATGGATTTGGCAACAGCTCAAGCCGTTGCTGCCCGAGCTATCGCGGGTGCGCATTCATGAAACTTGCACCAGCGGCTGCGAGTATCGCGGGGATTAAACAGAGGCCACCTGATTAGGTGGCCTTTTTGTTAGCGCGGGCAGTTCAAGATCAACAGCCCCTCACCCCAACCCTCTCCCGTAAACGGGCGAGGGAGCCGACCGAGCAGGTCGCGGCGATTGGGTGCAGGTTGAATCAAGCCATGCAGCCCCTTACACCACCACCTGATTGCGCCCAAACGCCTTGGCTTCGTACAGCGCCCGATCCGCGCGCTCATAGAGCTGGGCCATGTCGCCCTCTTCGGCTGGCAGTAGGCACGCCACGCCAATCGACATGGTCACCATACGTGCCGTGGTCGAGCGCTCATGCTGAATGCCGAGCTTCTCCAACGCCTCACGCAACACCTCTGCCCGCTCGCGCGCCTGGGCATCGGTGATGTCGTAGAGCAGCACGGCAAACTCCTCGCCGCCCAAGCGCACCGACATATCCAACGGTCGCCGCGCCGCATCAGCCAGTACCGTGCCGACGCGCTGCAGCACGTTGTCGCCGGCTTGGTGGCCGTAGCAGTCGTTGTAGGCTTTGAAATGGTCGATGTCGCACAGCAGCAACGCCAGCGACTGGCGTTCGCGCTGCGCCTGGCGCCACAAGCGTTCCAGCTGACGGTTAAAGCTGCGACGGTTGTGCAGGCCGGTAAGGCTGTCGTGGTCGGCCAATACGCGCATTAGCCGGCTAACCAAAAAATGCTCGCGGGATTTGAATTCCAGTAAGTAACAGCCCACCGCGCCCATCACATTGCCGAACAACAGAAACAGCACATTGTTGATCAAACGTGGAATCGGCAGCCCGGCCAGCATCTCCAAAAACACGTAGGCCAACAGCACCAGCAACGAGCTGAAGACCGCTTCAGACAAGCGCAAGCCGACCAAAAAGTACGCCGCCATGCACACCAGCAGCAGGCCTTCGTAGGGGTACGTGGGGTCTACCGTATGGGCAATGGCCACCACCGCGGCCGCGCCCAAACCCAGGCCGCCAATGCAAGTTAGGCTTAGCGGCACCAGCAGGTGCACGTGTTTGCGCTGCAAAATCAAAAAGGCGCAAATCATCAACATCGCCAGCACGCCCATGCGTACGGCCAACATCCACCACAGTTGCGGACCTTGAATCAGCGAGAAATCGAGCACCGCAAAGGCCAGCCACAGCACCATGCCAACGGTCAAGGCAATGCGCTTGAGGTCGAAGCTGTCTTCATTCATGTACTGGCGGTATTCAGCTTCCAACGGCCGCACGAAACGCAGCAGGCGAAAGCCTAAGGACAGTTGGTCGGCATAAGGATTAGGGCGGACATCGTCCAGCCAGGTGTGATGGAGCGTCACCCGTTACCTCTTCTACTTGTGGGGAGGCTTTTTGACACCATAGCCGCTGCTAGTTCGGCCCACAAGCCCGGCAACTTTATGGCGCCAAGCTCCCGCCGGGCTCCGCACATTGCCAGTTCGCCGCAGGCGGGGGAACGGAGAAAGCACGCGCGCGGCTCGGGGCGTTATCGCTAGAATGTGCGACTGTCTTTTCTAGAGCCTGTCTGTATGGTCTCACCGACGCTGCGCACCATTGGTTACATCAACGGCATTTTTCTCATCACCCTGGCCATCAGCATGGTGGTTCCGGTGATAACCCTACTGATCTTCAACCGCGCATCCGAGATCAACACCTTCCTCTGGTCCAGCCTGATTACCTTTCTCGCCGGCCTGGCGCTGGTGTTACCAGGCAAACCTGAACATGTGCACCTGCGCCCGCGAGATATGTACATGCTCACCGTCAGCAGCTGGATTGCCGTGTGCATCTTTGCCGCGCTGCCGTTTTTGCTGACCCAGCACATCAGCTACACCGACTCTTTTTTCGAAAGCATGTCCGGCATCACCGCCACCGGCTCAACCGTCCTCAGCGGGCTGGACAGCATGTCTCCCGGTATTTTGATCTGGCGCTCGTTACTGCACTGGCTGGGGGGGATCGGCTTTATCGGTATGGCGGTGGCGATTCTGCCGCTGCTGCGTATTGGTGGCATGCGCCTGTTCCAAACCGAGTCTTCGGACCGTTCGGAAAAAGTGATGCCGCGCTCCCATATGGTGGCTAAATACATCGCCCTGGCATACACCGGCATCACGGTGCTGGGTACTTTGGCGTTGTGGTGGGCCGGCATGAGTCTGTTTGATGCCATCAACCACGCCATGTCGGCGATCTCCACTGGCGGTTTTTCCACTTCCGATGCCTCCCTGGCGCACTGGCAACAACCTGCCGTGCACTGGGTGGCCGTGGTATTGATGATCCTCGGCAGCCTGCCGTTTGCCCTGTACGTTGCCACCTTGCGCGGCAACCGCCGAGCGTTGCTGCGCGATGAACAGGTGCGCGGCTTCTTTGGCCTGTTATTCGCCACCTGGCTGGTGATGACCCTCTGGTACTGGGCCACCACCGACCTGCCCTGGTACGAAGCCCTGCGCCATGTGGCCGTAAACGTGACCTCGGTAGTGACCACCACCGGCTTTGCCCTGGGCGACTACAGCCTGTGGGGTAATTTCTCGCTGATGATCTTTTTCTACCTGGGCTTTATCGGCGGCTGCTCAGGCTCCACTGCCGGCGGCATCAAGATTTTCCGCTTTCAAGTTGCCTATATCCTGCTGCGCGCCAACCTGCACCAACTGATCCACCCACGCGCGGTGATCAAACAAAATTACAACGGGCACCGCCTCGACGAAGACGTGGTGCGCTCGATTCTGACCTTCTCGTTTTTCTTCGGCATCACCATCTGCGGCATTGCCCTGGGCCTGTCGCTAATGGGGTTGGACTGGATCACTGCGCTAACCGGCGCCGCCAGCACCGTATCGGGCGTGGGGCCGGGCTTAGGTGAAGTGATCGGCCCCGCCGGCAACTTTGCCAGCTTGCCGGATGGGGCCAAGTGGCTGTTGTCGTTGGGCATGCTGCTCGGGCGGCTGGAAATCATCACCGTATTGGTGCTGTGTGTTCCGGCGTTTTGGCGGCATTAACGAGCGGAACGATTCGGCCAATGTCGACCACCAGCAAATGCGCTTCACATCTGCGCGCGGTACTCGCCCGGCGTGCTGTCAAACCAGCGGCGAAACGCGCGAAAGAAATTACTCGGGTCGGCAAAACCCAATAGGTAGGCAATCTCCAATAACGTCAGCTCGGGCTGAGCCAGGTATTGCACCGCCAGCTCGCGTCGGGTGTCGTCCAATAACTGTTGAAAGCTAGTGCCCTCTTCCTGCAACCGCCGTTGCAAGGTGCGCTGTGACAGATGCAGCGCCTGGGCCACGGTGTCGCGTTTTGGTTCGCCCTGCGGCAGCAGGCGGCACAGCAGTTGCCTGGCCTGGTGGGTCATACGGCTTTCGGAAAAACGCGCCAGGTATTCCCCGGCAAAGCGATCATGCAACTGCGCCAGCGCCGGGTTGGCACTGGGGATTGGCGCATCAAGGTCTGCCCGCTCAAACACCAAGGCGTAGTGCTCAGCATTAAATTGCAGCGGCGCTTGGAACACGTGTTGGTAAGGCTGCAGATCGGCAGGCGGCTCGCCCTGGAACGACACTTTTAGTGGGCGCAGTTCCTTGCCGGTAATCCAGCGGCAGAACGCCAAGGTGTAAGCCAGCGACGCCTCGGCACTTTGCCGCGCGGGAATCAGGCGGTCGCCATGAATGGCCAAGGTCAGCGCATACCCTTCCGGCAGCGGGCGGAAGTTAAGGTCGGCCCCTTCGGCAATAATCCGTTGAAAACGCACCAAGCGGGTGAAGGCTTCCTTCAAGGTACGGCTAGACATGCAGGCATAGCCGACCACATGAAACGACGCTGGGCGCACCACTTTGGCCAGGTTCAGGCCAATAGCGGGGTTGCCGGAAAGCTGCACGGCGCGGCCCCACACGCGGGTCATGCCGTCTTGGGAAAAACGTGCATCGGGGTCGCTTAGCGCGTCGTAGTCCAGGCCCAATTCGCTAAACAACTGGCGACAATCGACGCCGCCCATTTCCAGGCCATTGACGATGGCCAGCACCCAACTCGAAGAAGTCGTACGTTCGCTCATGGAGGCGTTCTTGTTCTAGTCACGGGAAACCGCAAAAGCCGCGGCGAGCGCAAGGATACTAAAGTGGCGCCCTTTGTCACTGGCCCACGAAGACACTCAGCCTACACTTCAATGCACCTTGCCCTACAGACGAAAACAACAGGAGGTGTGCCATGGGCACGCAAACCGCCGAACGTTTTACCAGCTTTGCTCAGTTCTACCCCTACTACCTGCAAGAGCACAGCAACCCGGTATGCCGCCGTTTGCACTATGTGGGCAGCCTGTTGGTGCTGAGCATTCTTGGCTTTGCGCTGGTTACCCAGCAGTGGCTGTGGCTGCTGGCGATGCCGTTGGCCGGTTATGGCTTTGCCTGGGTCGGGCATTTCATCTTTGAGAAAAACCGCCCCGCCACCTTTGACTACCCGCTCTGGAGCCTGGCTGGCGATTGGGTGATGTTGAAGGATGCTTTTACCGGAAGAATTAAGTTCTAAAGCCAAAACAACAACAAAAACGAGCTGCCTATAGCAGCCACACGGAGAACCCTGATGAACGCCCACGCCCGTTTTACCCATATGCAGGACGGCACCGCCGAAGACTGGGCGATCATTGCCCAAGACTTTATGGCCTTCGCCAAGCAGTTGCCCGACCGGATAATGACTCACCTCAAGCTGCTCGACGGCGACTTCGGCGGTTTTCCGGTGGACCGCCTGACCCATTCCCTACAAACCGCGACCCGCGCCCACCGCGACGGCCGTGATGAGGAATATGTGGTCTGCGCCCTGCTGCATGACATTGGCGACACCCTCGGCACCTTTAACCACCCGGATATCGCTGCCGCCATGCTTAAACCGTTCGTGAGCGCAGAAAACCACTGGATCGTGGAGAAACACGGCATTTTTCAGGGTTACTACTTTTTCCATCACTTGGGCATGGATCGCTTGCTGCGCGAGCAGTTCAAAGACCACCCGCAATACCAGGCGACCATCGAGTTTTGCGCTAAATATGACGCCGCCGCGTTTGATCCAGCGTACGAACACCTGCCACTGGAGTATTTCGAACCGATGCTGCGCCGGGTATTCGCCCAACCGAAAAACTCGGTTTATAAGGCCGCCACCCAGCAGGCAATCTAAAACCATAGTGCCATCACTGAACCGCCGGAGCCCCTGGTTCCGGCCTTTCGGCGGGTGCTATTGGCGCTATAACTTTTGCTGGTTATGATCCCCAACCAATCAAAAGCATGGCCTCTGTTTTGCAGAGCGCGAAGACGTCCTACAGAGACGTCAGAAAATCAGCAGGGATCGTGTCAGCGCCATGAAGTCAGCCAGTATCGAGCGTCCGATTGACTTACCTTCTTTACCCCTGCGTGAGTACTACTCACGGGTCTTGGCCTATATCGCCATGGCCGCCAGCATCGCGGCGGGTACCTTTGTTCAGTACTTTGGCTACAACATCCTCTGGATGGTGCCGTACGCCCTGCTCTATCCCCACTTGGCCCACCACCTGAGCCAACGCTTTAAAAACGAGCACCCGCGGCAAACCAACCTGGTCTTGCTGTTTATTGACGCCGTACACAGCGGTGCGGCCATCGCCTTGCTCGGTTTCTCTGTAGTACCGAGTTTGATGATTGTGCTGACCCTGGTGTTTAGCGCCTTGATCATTGGCGGCTTGCGCTTCCTGGGCCTGGCATTGCTGATTACCGTCAGCGCCATGGTGCTGACCAGCGTGGTCATTCAACCGGAACTGAAGACCACCACGCCGACCTTGGTGTCGTTGATCAGCGTGTTATTCAGCACCTTGTATATCTGCATCACCGCCTACTTTGTTCACCAGCAAGGTCTGCGCTTGGACGTCGCCCGTGGCGAGATCAAGCGCGAACAAGAGAAGGCCGCTCGCCTGGCGCGTAACCTGGCCAAATACTTGTCGCCGCAAGTGTGGGAATCGATTTTCAGCGGCAAAAAAGCCGTGCGCCTGGAAACCCAGCGCAAAAAGCTCACGGTGTTCTTCTCCGATATCAAAGGCTTTACCGAGCTTTCCGAAGAGCTTGAAGCCGAAGCGCTGACCGACCTGCTCAACACCTACCTCAACGAGATGTCGAAGATCACCCTCAAGTACGGTGGCACCATCGACAAGTTTATTGGCGACTGCGTCATGGTGTTCTTTGGCGACCCCTCCAGCCAGGGCGCCAAGAAAGACGCGGTGAATGCCGTGTCTATGGCCATTGCCATGCGCAAACATATGAAAGTGCTGCGCCAGCAATGGCGTGCCCAAGGCATTACCAAGCCGCTGGAAATCCGCATGGGCCTGAACACCGGCTACTGCACCGTGGGCAACTTCGGCGCCGATACGCGCATGGACTACACCATCATCGGCCGCGACGTAAACCTCGCCAGCCGCTTGGAAAGCGCCGCTGAATCGGGGGAAATTCTGATTTCCCACGAAACCTACTCGCTGATCAAAGACGTGATCATGTGCCGCGATAAAGGCCAGATCACCGTGAAAGGCTTTACCCGGCCGGTGCAGATTTACCAAGTCGTGGACTTCCGCCGCGACCTGGGCGCGGCATCCAGCTATGTCGAGCATGAACTGCCGGGGTTCTCCATGTACCTGGATACCAACGGCATTCAGAACTACGACAAAGAGCGGGTGATTCAGGCCTTGAACCTGGCGGCGGAGAAGCTGCGGGATAAGGTGATTGTTTAATACCGCGCCTGACTTGGCCCTCTCCCCCGGCCCCTCTCCCGCAAGCGGGCGAGGGGTGACGATGCTGCGCACTCTTCGTTAAACCAGCTAACGCAGATCAGCCCCCTCTCCCGCTTGCGGGAGAGGGCTGGGCCGACAACCGTTGCCTACGCCACCACCTCAACGCCCCCCTCCACCATCCCCCCATCCAACAACGCCTGCTGCGCCAAAAACTCCAGCGCCGATGCCCGCCAAGACTGCTCTGCCGCTTCCTGGGCGCAGCGCTGGGGGTCGAGGCTCAGTGCCGCCAAGCAGGCAGCGCGCAAGTCTTCATCCATTACCCCAGTCACGCCCTGTTGCAACACATCCAACGGCCCCGCCACCGGGAACGCCGCCACTGGCGTACCGCAAGCCAAGGCCTCAAGCATCACCAGGCCATAGGTGTCGGTACGCGAGGGAAACACCAGCACGCTCGCCTCGCTATAGGCCTGCGCCAGGGCTTGGCCATGCTGATAGCCGAGAAACCGTACCTGCGGATGACGCGCCTCCAGCTCAGCCCGTTGCGGACCATCGCCGACTACGTGCTTTTCTCCCGGCAAGTCCAGGCGCAAAAACGCTTCGAGATTTTTCTCCGGCGCCACCCGGCCCACGTACAGGAATATCAAACGGCCCGGCACCGCAGCCGCAGCGGGTGCCTGAAAGCACTTAAGGTCCACGCCCTTGCGCCATAAGCTCAGGCGCTGCAAACCCCAGCCGTGAAACTCGCTGCGCAAGCGCTCAGTCGTTACCAACACCGCCTGACTCGGCCGATGGAAACGGCGCAAGTAGGCATACCCCCAGCTCAGCGGAATGCGCGGCCAGCGGGTGTGCACATATTCGGGAAAGCGTGTGTGAATGGCGCTGGAGAACGCTAGGCCACGTTTATTCAGCCAGCGCCGCGCAGTCCAGCCCAGCGGGCCTTCGGTGGCCAGGTGCACGCAGTCGGGACGAAAATCGCGAATCGCTGCGCCGACATTCCACAAATCCCACACCAGCGGAATTTCCGGATAGGTCGGGCACGGCACATGGCGAAAGTCGCTGGGCGACAGCAGTTTGACCAAGTGGCCGAGGCCACGCAGTTCTGCAATCAACGCTTGCAGGCTGGTGACCACACCATTGACCTGCGGTACCCAGGCGTCAGTGACGATCAACACCCTCATACGACGGTTTCGCGCGGTGCGGCGCTAACAACCTCGCTGGCCATGGCCACGCCCACTGCAGCACCGACCACCGCAGCGGCAGCCCGCTCTAGCTCGGCCTGTTGCGCCTGACGTGCTTGGTCATCGGCCAAGCGATACAGCTCGATACTGCCGTCCAAGTGCTCGATCAGCGCCGTGCAGCTTTCTACCCAGTCGCCGCAATTCATGTATTCAACGTCGCCCATCTGGCGGATTTCGGCGTGGTGGATATGCCCGCAAATCACGCCGTTAAAACCACGCTTGGTGCACTCATGGGCGATGGCTTGTTCAAAGTCGCTGATGAAATTCACCGCGCCCTTGACCTTGTGCTTGAGGTACGCCGACAGCGACCAGTAGCCGTAGCCATACTTGCGCCGCCAGTGGTTAAGCCAGCGGTTGAGGGTCAGGGTGAATTCGTAGGCTGAGTCGCCTAGAAAAGCCAGCCAGCGGTGGTAGCGAGTGATTACGTCGAACTGATCGCCGTGCACCACCAGCAACCGGCGGCCGTCGGCGGTGATGTGTTCGGCTTCGTCGACCAGTTGGATATTGCCCAGAATCAGCTTGGAGTAGCCGCGCAAGAACTCGTCGTGGTTGCCGGTGACATACACCACCTCGGTGCCGCGCTTGCTCATAGTCAGCAGGCGGCGAATCACGTTGGTGTGCGCCTGCGGCCAGAAGATGCCGCTGCGCAGACGCCAGCCGTCGATGATATCGCCCACCAGGTAGACCTTGTCGGCCTGGTAGCGCTTAAGAAACTGCGCCAAGTGTTCGGCCTGACAATCCTTGGTGCCCAAGTGCACATCCGAGATCCACAGGGTACGTACGCGTTGCTTACGGCTGGGTTTTGCGAGCTGAGCGCTGCTCATGGGGCGGCCTCCGGCAGGGTTTAAAGGAGGTTGAGGCCTGGTGGTGACCTGCGTATGACATAGACGAGACATTCTGATGACAGCCTTCACGGCAGCGCCTACACGGGTAAACTTCGCCAGTCTGCCGAGGAACCCGCCATGCACTCGATTCTGTCCCTGCGCCATTACAGCAATGAGCTGATTGCCCATAGCCACGAACACGCGCAAATCGTTTTTGGCCTGAATGGCCGCTTGGCGTTTGAAGTGGAAGGTCAGGGCAGCCTGTTGCGCGGCCAGCAGTTGCTGGTGATTCCCGGCGGTTCGCACCACGCCTGCGAGAGCCGCGAAGGCAGCGACTGCATGGTGTTTGATGTACCCGACGCCGACTGGCTGCACAGCCACCTAGGCAACCACGCCGAGAATGGCCAGCGCTTGCTCGACAGCCCGCACACCTTGAGCCTCGGCCCCGCTCAACAACAACTGGTGAGTTGGTTAGTGAGCAGCCCCATTCAAGACCCGGTGATTGCCCAGCAAGGTGCCGCGCTATTACTGGCGAGCCTGGCCAGCGCGCCGGTGCAAAGCGTTGCAGCTCATGATCTGCCGTTAAGCAGCCTGAACCGCTATATCGACCAGCACGCTGCTCATCCCTTGCAGGTGGCCGACCTGGCGCGGGTCTGCGGCTTGTCGGCTTCACGCTTGCACGCGCGCTTTCTGCAACAAACCGGGCAAACGCCCATGGACTACGTGCGCAATCGCCGCCTGCAACTGGCCATGCAGTTGCTGCGCGACACGTCCCTGGCGGTTGGCGATATTGCCCAGCGCGTCGGCTACAACTCGCAGAGCGCTTTTACCGCCGCCCTCGCCCGCCGCTTTGGCACCACACCGCGACAACTGCGCCGTCAGCACTAGGCAAGAGTCTGGCGACAATTGCCGCGAGCCTGGCGACAGACAACCAGGCCTTGGCATCCCTACACTGCGGCGATCTACCAGTAGCCGTGAGGGGCGCCATGGACACCATTGAGTGGCAAGATTTTGAACGGGTTGAATTGCGCGTCGGCACCATTGTTAACGCCGAGCCCAACGTCAAAGCGCGCAAGCCAGCCTATGTACTGCAAGTCGACCTCGGCCCACTGGGGTTGAAAACCTCCAGCGCACAAATTACCGCGCACTACAGCGTCGAAAGCCTGATCGGCAAGCAGGTGCTGTGCGTGTGCAATTTCGCGCCGAAATCCATCGCTGGCGTGCGCTCGGAAGTGTTGGTGACCGGCGTTTATGACGAAGAAAATCGGGTAGTCTTAGCCAGCTTTGAGCACCCGCTGCCCAATGGCGCCAGGCTGGCATAGCAACCCTATGCAAACGCCAAAGCGTAGGGTGTGCTGTGCGCACCAGGGTGTTCGCGGATAGATCTCTTGGTGCGCGCTGCACACCCTACGCGCGCATGCCCTACTTCGCGTAAAGGACTTCCATGAACCACCGCTCCGCCCTCATCGCTTTGCATTGCGGCGCCTTGATGTTTGGTTTTACTGGCGTGCTGGGCAAATTGGCCACCACCACACCAAGCATGATCGTGTTTGGCCGTGCGCTATTTGCCGTGCTGGCATTGGCGGTGTTTGCCAAGGTGATAGCGCGTATTCCTTGGCAGCATTTGAGCGGCAAAGACTGGCGGCGTTTGGCCTTGGGCGGGGTGTTGCTGGCTGGCCACTGGGTGAGCTTTTTTATTGCGGTGAAAGTCGCTGGCGTGGCCATTGCGACGCTGGGCTTTACCAGCTTTCCGGCACTCACGGTGATTCTTGAGGGGCTGATTTTCCGCGAGCGCATTCGCCGCCATGAGATTGTGTTGGTGTGCCTGGTAAGCATCGGATTGGTACTGGTAACGCCAGAGTTCAACCTGGCCAGCGGTGCTACCACCGGGCTGTTGTGGGGCGTGCTCTCCGGGCTGTTGTTTGCCTTGCTGTCGCTGGTCAATCGCGCCGGCTCCGGCAAGGTCGGGCCGGTGCAGTCGGCGCTGTGTCAGAACTTGGTGGTTGCCCTCTGCTTGCTGCCGTTTGCCGTACCCGAGTTGCCGAGCGTATCGGCAATAAACTGGTTCTGGATTGCCCTGCTTGGCGTGTTCTGCACCGGCGTGGCCCATAGCCTGTTTGTCGCCAGCCTGGATGTGCTCAAAGCGCGCACCGCGGCGGTGGTGTTTGCGTTGGAGCCGGTGTACGGCATTACCTTCGCCTGGCTGATTTTCTCGGAGACCCCGACCACACGCATGTTGGCGGGCGGCGCGCTGATTATTTTCGCCATCTTTCTCTCGGCACGCATGGGCGATGGCAAGGCCGTGGAGCCGGTCGACGCTCAGCCCGCCGCAACGCCCGATAAGCCCTGAACGCCTTTGTACCAACAGGTTTACACAGGCTTTACCCAGGGCTGACACCCCTAACCCTGCGCTACTTCGATAATTACCGCGGGCCGCAATTGGCGCCCGTGGAATGATCTGGAGTACCGCACATGAACGCTTTCTTGCCCCGCGCGGGCGTTGCCCTGTTGTTGGCGCTGGTCACCTTGCCCGCTCTCGCCGGTCCACCTGGAGGCCCTGGCGGCCCGGGGGGCCCTGGTCGCGGCTGGGGTGGCCCGGGGCCTGGCCACGGTCACGGCTTGCCAGCCTTTTCACGCGAGGTGTGGATTGGCAGCGCGCTGTATTTCCTCGCTGCCGGTAGCTACTACATGTGGAATGCCGACCGTAAGGAATACGTGGTGGTCGAAGCGCCACAAACCGTCGCCAGCGTGCCGCCGACCAGCTACGACGTGATCGCCTATCCGGCCCGCGGGCAAACCGCCGAACAGCAGGCCCGCGACCGTTATGAGTGCCACAGCTGGGCGGTCAGCCAGAGTGGCTTTGACCCTGCCGCAGCTACCAGCGCGCCGGCACAGAGCGCCGCGGACTACTACCGTCGCGCTTTGGGCGCTTGCTTGAACGGCCGTGGTTACAGCATCAACTAAGCCTGCTTAATTCACCTCGGGCGTGGCCCGGTCGTTATGGCCGAGGTCGCGTGCGGGGTCGATCACATCGCGCACGCGCTGCTTTAACACCTTGGCCTCCGGGAAACCGCCATCGGCCTTGCGTTCCCAGATCTGCACGTCATCACAGGTAATGCGAAACACCCCGCCGGTGCCCGGCTCTAGGCTGACTTTTCCCAGGTCATCACTAAAGGTCGACAACAACTCCTGAGCCAGCCACGCGGCGCGCAGCAGCCATTGGCATTGGGTGCAGTAGGTGATGGTGATTTCGGGTTTGCTGGCAGTCATAGAAAACCTTTTAGGATGCTGGTCCACGCTTGAGGTGCGTACCGCATGAGTACCGGCGTATCGGTGCGCACAGCACACCCTACGAAAAAGCCCGCGAACCGGAAACGGTCGCGGGCTTTTTCAATGGCGTTTGCTTAAGCGATTTTGGCCAACAGCCGGCTCGCTTCCAGGCGCTGTTCTTCGTCACCCTCGTTGATCAATTCATTGAGAATGTCGCAGGCGTTTTCCAGGTTGCCTTGATCGATATAGGCCAGCGCTTGGTTGAACTTGCTCAGGTTGTGGTCATGGGCTTGGAGGTGGTCGAGGTCACCCAGTACCAGTTCGTCTTCAACCGCTGGCTGGCTTAGGTAAACACCGTCGTCCACGCCTTCGCCAAACCAACCTTCGTCGTGCGTTTCCTCAACCAGCATTGCCGAGCCGGTGAGCGGGCTCAGGTCATCGTTAGCCTTGGCAACGCTGGCGTCCTGCACGCTATCGTTGCTGGCCTTCTGCGCCGCTTCGGCCTTGCTGCGGGCGGTGGCGGAAAACGGGCTGATGATGTCCCAGTCCGGGTCGAGGGAAAAGTCGTCGAGGTTGAACTGATCGTCTTCAGCCGGCGCCTTGCTGGCTAGCGGTGGCGCATCGTCCAATACCAGCACGGCGTCATCGAGCACATCCAGATCCAGGCTCATGTCTGGCTCCGGCTCTGGCGCCTGCGCACGCTCGAACAGTTCCGGGTGACGGGCTTTGAGCTGCGTGATGGGCGCGTCGGCGTAACCGGAGTCGAGGAGAATTTCTTCTTCGCGCTGAAAGCCGCGCAGATCGCCCAACTGCGCAAGTACTTCGAGTAGGCGGAAGCGAATATCAACGCGCTGCGGTTCAGCGTCCAATGCCCGGCGCAGGCTAGCGGCCGCTTCGCTGAAACGCCCGTAGGCAATATAGATATTGGCCCCTTCCAGAGTATCGCTCGGGCTGGCCGGACGCGGTTCGGCAACGGCCACCTGTACACGGGGCGCAGGCGCAACAGGCGCGAGCGCAACTTCAGGCACGAAGCGCTCTTGCAAGTCGAATTCATCGTCGTCCGACACCATCGGCGGCGCAACTGCCGCACTTTGTAATTCGGGCTCGGGGCGCCGGCGCCGCCAGAACAGCAGGCCAAGCAATGCGGCCAACAGCAGCGCCAAAAAGCCCCAGATCGCGCTCGACCAAGAATCGTTGTCAGCCGCTTGTGGCGTGGCACCTGGCAGTTGGGCAGTGCCGTCTTTCGACTGGTCAGCCGGCGCGGGCGCTGGCTGAGCATTGAGTTGGGCTTTGAGCTGATCCAACTGCTGGGTCTTGGCCGCAGACTGTTCCATCAATTGCTGCACCTGCACCTGCAGGTCAGCCACCGATTGCTGCAGCTTGGTGTTCTCGTCGGCGCGTTGGGCCAACTCGTTATCCAAGCGCCGTTGCATCTGCACGATCATCTCCGCTTGCGGGTCGAGCGGCGCAGTAGGTGCAGGGGTTGCTGGCAGCTCATCGTCGCCAACCACGCTAAGGGTGGCAGGCGGCTCGGCGGTGTCGGCGGTGGGCGTAGTCGCCACGGGGGCGCCGTCGGGCAGTAGTAGATTGGCGCCGACTTGCAGGCGACTCATATCAGCGCCGCCAAAGGCCTGCGGATTGAGCGCATGAATATCGGCCATCAGCGCTTGCTGCGAGCTAGTGCTGCCTTGAGCACGCAGGCGCGCGGCGATGGTCCACAGGCTGTCGCCAGTGGCAACGACATAGCGCTTACCCAGCTTGGCCGGTGGCACAACCTTGGGCTTAGCCGGTGCAGCCGGGGTACTAGCCGCGCTAGATTTTTTACTGGGCAACGCAGCCGCCGCCGGGGTAGCGGCAACAGTGTTGTAGGCAGAGCCGTTAGGCGGATCAAGGAGGATGGTGTATTCGCGGTACAACTGGCCGTTGGGCCGCGCCAACTCAACAATAAAGTTCAGGTAAGGCTCGCGCACGGGCTTGCTGGAAACCACGCGAATCACGCTTTTGCCGCCACGCAGCAACGGGGTAAAGCGCAAGTCGTTGAGAAAGTAGATGCGGTCTACGCCAGAACGGTTGAACACATCATCAGTGGCCAGGCGCACTTTCATATCACTGGCGGTGAGATCCCCCACCTCCAGCAACTCGATATCCGCCTCAAGCGGCTGATTGAGGGCCGAGTGCAAGGTGATGTCGCCCAGCCCCAGGGCAGACACCATGCCCGAATACAACGCTGAGCCAGAGGCCAAACCCAATAATAAATGTCGAACTTGCACCATCGACGCCTCCCGTGAACTACCGCTCCGTGTTTACACCACAGCACGAATATTCGCGCACTTCCAGTTTTGTGGTGTTAACCAAAGGTTTAGCAAAAGACTGAATGGGGGAGAAATATCCATTTATGCCCCAGCACAGGAGTATGGCCACGACGGAAAAAATGTGACGCAGTTAACCCGGCATTTGGCCATGATACGCAAAAGCCGGGAAAAACAGTCAAATAAATGGCAAAGAAAAGATGCACTTAGGTAGCTGAGACGATGGTGTCAAAAAGCTTACAAACTACCAACGCGTCAAACTCGGGCGCCTGCCTTGCACCTGCTGCCTATATCGAGCCTTAACGCTTTTCTAAGTTGCTCAGAATACGCGCATGCACTAACTGGCAACGGCGAATCTCTTCTTCATCAATACCGGCAAACAACTCCAGACGAAGTTGGTTGGAGATCGCCTCAATCTGTTCAATCAATGGTCGAGCTGAATCACTGAGGCAGATTTTTTTCGCCCGGCGGTCTTCCGCTACGGCTTGGCGGCTGACCAACCCTTGCGACTCAAGGCTGTCGAGCAAGCGCGCCAGGGTAGGACCTTCAACGCCAACGCTTTGCGCTAATTCGCGCTGGGTGGGCAATTCATCGTGAAACCGCGCCAAGTGCAGCAGTACCAGCCAGCGCGCTTGCGACAGGCCAAGGCCAGCCAAACGACGGTCCAATTCCGCGCGCCAGGAGCGGGACAATTGCGCCAGTTGCATTCCAAAACGGTGTTGATCGGTGTGGGTCATAAAAAGGCTCGTGATCACAGCTAATCCTAATAATTAGCCAGCTAACCATAACCTTAGGCAAAGTGGAAGACGTTGAGATGTAAGACTTAGTACGTTTATTCCAAAGAAAATAACGCGTTAGAAGCTCGTAAGCGCCCCGCTACCACTTCACATATTGGTCTTCAACAAAGCCCCACAGATTATCGATGACCACGCTAGGCCGCCCGGTCGGCCTGAGTTGGCCACGGAATTGGCCAAAAATCTGCTTGAAGTTGCTTGCTAGAAGTCCGAGGTTAAGCCGCTCTTTATGCAGCCCACGCGCGTCGAAATGCAGGTCGACCTGACCGTCAAACGATTGCACGCGCCAAGGTGCCATCGGGTTCTGGCGGTCGAAAGCAAAGCTTACCGTGTCGACTTTGATCAGCTCGCCATCCAGCCAAAAACAGTTCTCGGTAAAGCTGGTTTCGTTAACCCCGCAAGATAGATTCAGCCCCACTCGCTGCCCGTCGACCTGGCCGGACAAGCAAGCCCAGTTCCAAAACGTTTCCGGGCGCATATAGCCAGCGGACCAATCGTGGTGAGCAAAGGCATCTATCGCGCTGAGATCAAAGTCGCCCAGCGCGCTTTTTACCGTTCCAACGCAGCGCACCCCCGCGACCTTTTGCGCATACACCCAGCCATTGCTGGCAACAGGCGTATTCAGGCACATCGGCTGAAATGCCGGCTCATTTTCGTTAAAGCTGGCGTCGATACGGGTGCCGTCATCCAACTCCACCCACAGGCGTTTTTGCCCATCTACGTTTTCCATGCGCAGCAGGTTTTTGCCGCAGTGCAGTTCGCACACGCCATTGTTGGGTTGCTGGGAAAACTGCGTGCCGATGCTCAGCGGCAATTTGAATTGGCGCTTGATCATGCGCCCGCTGGCAGGGTGGAAGAGGTAGACGAAGCCGACGCCGGTCAGGCTTAAATTCGCCAGGGCACAGCCGCCGATAAGCTGGTCGCTAAGCAAGCCGAAGTATTGGAATTGATGGAAGCGCCGCCACTTGCTCAAGGCACCTAAGGTACGCCCCATTGGCGAGCGCAAGTCATAGTCGCGGTAGTTAACCTCACCAACGGCGTGGGGAAAGATGCCGAAATGCGCTTGGCCGTTGGCCTGAATCAGTCGCTCCATCGCCTGCTGCTCCCGTAAAAAGAGACCGGGATGCTAGCACTGCGGCCTAGCCCGCTGGAGTCACGCTTAGCGCCAAGCGGGGGACATAATCGGCCAGCAGAAACGAACGCGCCTCCCGAATTTGAGAGGCGCTGGCCGGCGGTATTGCGGGTTAGCGTCGACGCCGCTGGGCGGCCATGCGACGCTGTTGCTCTTCGGTAGGAATCGGGATCGGTTGCAGACGTTTGGCGCCCAACAGAACAGACAGTTTCCAAGCCAAGGTGTGTAGCCACATTTTCATCGTTTGATCCTCTCTGAACAGCGAGTGGGCATTACAGCGAGTGGGCGAACACCGGTTATATGGCGTTCGGCTGCCCGGAACTCAAGCCCTGACCAGTCATGCTGGGTATCCAACAGCGGGGGCTACGCCTTGAGAGTGGCACCAACCCAGGCGTAGCGCCACTCGCCGCTGTGCTTTGCCGGAACATAAATGTGAGTTAACCGATGTACGGTATGTCTTACACACTTAGTAGACTTGCCCTACTCGACGCTTAAGAAGGATTCCTATGAGTTCCGCCGACACCGCCGCGCCCGCCCTCAAAGAAATCTTTAACCGCCAACGCCTGCAGCACATCGCCGATGAGACCTTGGCGGTGTACCCAGCCTTTGCACACAAGCGCTTTTTAAAGCTGGCCAGCGCCGGGTTGGACGAGCTGTCGTTGATGCAGCGTTTGGCGCGGGTAAGTGAAAGCCTGCATGCCACTCTGCCGGAAGACTTCCCCACGGCCTTGAGCATTCTTCAAGACTTGGCGCCGCGCCTGAATAGCGGTTTTGTCACCCTGTGCCTGCCGCATTACGTGGCCAATTACGGGCTTGAACACTTCGACCTGTCGATGCAGGCGCTTAAATACTTCACCTGCTTTGGCTCGGCCGAATTTGCCATCCGCCATTTCCTGGTGCTGGACTTCGAACGGGCCCTGGCACAGATGACCGAATGGGCGCACGACGACAACGAGCACGTCCGCCGCCTGGCCAGCGAAGGCAGCCGGCCGCGTTTGCCCTGGTCGTTTCGCCTGCTGCGCATGCAAGCCGAGCCGATGTTGGCGTGGCCGATACTCGACGCCCTGAAAGCCGACCCGAGCCTATACGTGCGCAAGTCGGTGGCTAACCACCTCAACGACATCAGCAAAGACCATCCCGTTCTGCTGCTGGAGCAATTGGAACGCTGGGCGCTGGATGATCCTCGCACACAGTGGATCACCCGCCATGCGCTGCGCAGCCTGATCAAAAAGGGCGACCGTCGTGCGTTAGCGTTGCTCGGCGCTGGCGAGCCGGCACAGGTTGAACTGCTGACCTTACAGGTGACGCCTGACGTGCTGCAGCTGGGGCAGACCATGACCCTGTCGTTTAACCTGAAATCCACCAGCGACAAGCCGCAGCGTCTGGTGGTGGATTACGCCATCGACTACGTCAAAGCCTCCGGCAAAAGCGCGCATAAGGTATTTAAGCTGAAAACTCTCGACCTGGCGCCCGGCGCGTTGGTGGTGCTGGCGCGTAGTCAGCAGATTCGTGAGCTGACTACCCGTAAGCATTACTACGGGTGGCATGCAGTGCATGTGTTGGTGAATGGCGAGCGGTTAGGGAGTTGCGGGTTTGAATTGACGCCGTAATGGCGCCCACCCGCTTTTCACGTTTGCTGTTATGGCGCGGGTTTTGTTCATCACCGCGTGAGCGGCGCGTGCTTGTTTCGCGACTTACGCGCGAGTCCGTTTTTTCAAGCGTAAGAATGCCGAACCACAAAACCCCGCTAAAGACGCTGCCGCTACCTTCGGCCTGCGCGGCGACTGCCCCTGCTCAGCTGTTGCCCGGGGGGCGTACAGGGTCATCTCTGCCCTCCTATTGCCGCGCCAGCCGCTCCTCCTGGCCGGCCACAACGGCTCAACTCGGCAAGCGCTAACGGAGCGACTAGATGAAGTCGGTCCGCTTTCGGTGACCGACCCAACGGCTACCTATCACACAACAAAAAGCCCGCACTCGGCGGGCTTTTTGTTGCTCAGCTTAATCAGCCAGCGATCTTGCGATCCAGCGAGAACTTACCGGCGCCTTCCACCAGCAGCGCGGCGCTGATGGTGGCAAGGATGAGCGCGTATTCAAAGCCATTGGTGGCCATAAAGAAGCCGTTACCAATATGCACGGCGAAAATCGCTACCAGCATCGCCACGATCAGCGAAGCTGCCGCAGGGCGCACCAGCAAACCGATAACCAGAGCCAGGCCGCCGAAGAACTCCGCGCTGCCCGCCAACAGGGCCATTAGATAGCCAGGGTGAATACCGATGCTGTCCATCCACTGGCCAGTGCCTGCCAGGCCATAACCGCCAAACAGACCAAAGAGTTTTTGCGAACCGTGGGAGGCGAAGGTTAGCCCTGTGATAACCCGCAAAATGGTGATACCTAAGCCTGCGCGGGTGGCGAGTACCGTGTTGATCAACTTGTTCATGGTGCAATCCTTGTAGAAGGCTGAGTAGGTGTTGGTGGGCGTAGTTTAAATAATAAATTCGATACGAATAGCGCAATTTTCCCGCTATACCAATCAATCTATTAGATAGGATTCGCTCCCATCACTTCTTGGAACTGGCCACTTTAGTCTTGGGCACCAACTGCGCGCGCTCGCGGTCGTAAGCCAGGTAGTACTTATTCACGGCATTAACGTAGCTGACTACGCCCATTCCTACCTGCTCCATGGCGATACGTTCCACCTGGAAGAACCATTGATTGGGGTTTAGGCCGCGGCGCCGCGCTTCCGCACGGAAACCCTGGACCCGCTGCGGGCCTAGGTTGTAGGCGGCCAGAACAAAGGCCATACGCTCGCGCTCATTGATCTGCGCGCCGTTGAAGAAGTTGCGGCGGATCTTGGCCAGGTACTTGGCACTGGCCTGCACATTACCCTCCAGCGCCTTAACATCGGTCACACCAACACTGCGCGCCGCCGCGGGGGTAATTTGCATCAGCCCGGTGGCACCGCCCGTTCCGCGCGCCGCGGGGTTGAGCGTGGACTCTTTAAAAGCCAACGCCGCCAAGGCCAGCCAGTCGATATCCTGCTCGTCAGCAAAACGCTGCAGCACTGGCCGGACTTTTTCTAAGCGCTGCCGATCTCCGCGGGCCAGCGGGTAATGCACTTTATACAAGCGCCGGTAGATGCGTTGAAACGCCACATCCTGGTCGGTGGGGCTGCTGTAGCCGCTGAGAAAGCGGTCAATGGCGGCACGTAACATCGGCGTATCGGGACGGACAAACCAGTTGATATCGCCCTGATCACTGAGCACCAGTTGTCGCTCAATACGCAGTTTGGGCATCACCTTTAGCCAGCGCTCGGCAATCGGCAGCTCGACGGCGGTATAGGGAAATATGCCCGCCTCGACCATCTCCAACACATCTTCCACCGCCAAGCTGGGGTCGACCCACTCAATACTCACCGGCGCCAGCTTGCGCAAGGCCAGGCGCTGGTTGAGCTCCTCGAGCGCCTCAGCTGCCGCGCTACCCGCCGGCAGCGCCAGGCTACGGCCGGTCAATTGCTCAATATGCTGATAGCGCTTATTGCCTTGCCGCCCGACGATCACCAGCGGCACTCGGGCGCGAATCGCCATGCTCGGGCTGACATCCTGGCCGCTTCTGGCATTGAGCAATTCGCCAGGCACCACCACATCGCCCTCGCCACGCTGCAAGGCGCCAAGCAATTGGTCTTTGGCTTTAGGGATGATTTTCAGCGTTAGCGGCCTGCCGTCGCGGGCATTGCGGTTGAGGTATTGCTCAAATGCCTTGAGGCGGTGGTATTCCTGGCCAATGGCCTGACCTCTGACTTCACCCGAGCTGTTGCGGCTCTGGTTGACCAGCACCCGCAGCACACCACTACTGCGGATTTTACTGAGGTCGCGCACCTCGCTCGGGTGTTGCCAACCCTCCTGCGGCCCAGCCAACCGCGCGGCCGCCGGCAACGGCAGCAACACCAGGCACAAGACAAGCAGCAGCGCTCGCGTCATTCAAGCTCCAGACGCCGCGCCAGATAGGCTGGCGGGGTCAGCGTAAGAAATCCGATCGTCTCAGAGTGGCACCCGCCAAACGAGTTCCCCAGCAAAAAGGGGCGCGGAGGTTCGCACAGCTTGCACCCGGGCGCCAGCCAAAGCGTGTAACTGCTTTAACAAGCGCACATAAGCGGCTGTATTTTATGGCTTTATCGATGCGCTTGCGGAGATGGTAAGCTGCACCGCTTCGCAGTGAGGTAGCACCATGCAACTCATCGACATTGGCGTCAATCTGACCCACGACAGCTTTGCCCAGAACTATGAAGCAGTGCTCGCCCGTGCCTATGAAGCCGGCGTCTGCCAACTGCTGTTGACTGGCACCAGCCTGCCAGGCAGCGAAAAAGCCCTTGAGCTGAGCCGTAAAGCCGATGAGCACGGCAATCGCCTGTTTAGCACCGCGGGCGTTCATCCCCATCAAGCCAGCGAATGGAACAGCAGCAGCTGCGCGCAACTGGCCGCGCTATTAAAGGAAGACTCGGTACGGGCTGTCGGCGAATGTGGGCTGGATTTTAACCGCGACTTTTCCCCGCGCCCGCAGCAGGAAAAAGCCCTGGAAGAGCAACTGGCCTTAGCCGTAGAGCTGCAGATGCCAGTGTTTCTCCACGAGCGCGATGCCAACCAACGCCTCCTGGAAATCTTGCGCGATTACCGCGATCGCTTACCGGCTGCTGTGGTGCATTGCTTTACGGGCGAGAAGCGCGCGCTGTTTAGCTACCTCGACCTGGACCTGCATATCGGTATTACCGGCTGGATCTGCGATGAGCGCCGCGGCACCCATTTGCACCCGCTGGTTAAGGAAATTCCCGTAGGTAGGCTGATGCTGGAAAGTGACGCGCCCTACCTGCTGCCACGCACCTTGCGGCCAAAACCCAAGAACGGTCGCAACGAGCCGGCGTATTTGCCCGAAGTGCTGAACGAAGTGGCAAAGCACCGCGAGGAAACACTGGAGTATTTGGCCGCCCATACCACGGCCTGCGCACGGACGTTTTTTAACCTTCCCGCGCTGTGATGGCGTGCAGTTGCAAACGCATTAGCAAACCCTAAAAACAGAGGAGGACTCTGTAATGGCAAAAGCGATGGCCCGCCATATTTTGGTAAAAACCGAGGCCGAAGCGGCAGCGCTGAAAAAACGTATCGCCGCCGGCGAAGCGTTTGATGTGCTGGCAAAGAAATACTCAACCTGCCCTTCTGGCAAAAAAGGTGGTGACCTGGGCGAGGTGCGACCGGGGCAAATGGTCAAGTCCATCGACCAGGTGATTTTCAAAAAAGAACTGCGCACCGTGCATGGCCCGGTGAAAAGCCAGTTCGGTTATCACTTAGTGCAAGTGTTTTATCGCGACTGAGCCCTGACCAGCGCAAAGCAACGCGCATCAAGGAAGCGTCTGTCGCGGTTAGCGCTGCACGCTCAGCGCACCGGCGGAAACAGCCGCCAGCATCCAGCAGCTCGCCCCTTTAACAATTGCGTCTATCGACTTTGCCCCCGAGAGACGCAATGAAAAACCACCTTGTGACGCAGCTATTCGGCTTTTGCACTGCCGTTCTGCTGGGATGCACGCCAGTACTGGCGCAGCCAGTGCCGTCGGTATACCGCACTGATTCCCGCCCTCCCGACGAGGTATTTGCAAACGGCTTTGTGGCATCGGGCACTTCACCCAGCCTCTTTGACCATATCCTTTTAGGCTCTTGCCGAGCGCAAGCGCGAGAAAATCGATCGGCATGGGTAAGCACAATGGGGCGCCGCAACATCGCCCTGGTCATTGCCGAAGGAATGCTCCGCACCGGTGCACCGATGGCAATTAGGGGGGGGCGAAACGGCCTCTGGCTGTATACCATTCAGCCGGATGCCACTTATCTGCGTTCAACGGACGTACTACGGCAAGCCATAGCAGCAGGCAACAGCGAGCGAGATGGTTATCTGCCCCACCACGCGAACATTCTCGAAAACGCGTTATACGAACGAAACCGTTTTCAACAGCTGGAAGTTGTCACCCAGCGCATCTACCCCAGCAACATCGCATCAGCCGTATTCGTCACATTGGTTTCTACGGTTGCCGTTAATCCATTTGAGATTATTCAAGAGGTTGATGGCTCCGGCGTAAGCAACCCTCGCTTCTCGCCACCCACCACCACAATGACCAGCTACGTCGACAATCTTCAAGCGCTGGTTCCACCGCGCAGGGTTCTTGACTACCCGGGAATACGCCGCGAACGCGCGCAATCGTGCATCATGGAATGTGACGGTGCCTCCTACCCAGACGATAGCGGCCATGACATCGACAGACCCGAGCGCAAGCGCCGCAGCCCGCCACTGACAGCAGCGCATTGCGCGGCCGGCCCTAGCAGGAGTGAAATCTTTATCTCCAGCGAAGACTGAGGGTAAAAAAGCCCGCCCAGGCTAAACCGGGGCGGGCTTTTTAATGCCGCTAGGGCTTAGTGGCTTTTCAGCATGTCTTTCGGCATGTGCTTACCGATTTCAAACTTGCCGATGGCGGCGCGGTGTACTTCGTCCGGGCCGTCGGCCAGGCGTAGGGTACGTTGCATGGCGTACATATAAGCCAACGGGGTGTCGTTGGAAACGCCGGCGCCGCCGTGCATTTGAATGGCACGGTCGATCACACGCAGGGCCACGTTTGGCGCCACTACTTTGATCTGGGCGATTTCGCTCTTGGCCACTTTGTTACCGACGGTGTCCATCATATAAGCGGCTTTGAGGGTCAACAGGCGCGCCATGTCGATCTCCATCCGCGAGTCGGCAATGATGTCGACGTTGCCGCCCAAACGTGCCAGCGGCTTGCCGAAAGCAGTACGGCTAACGGCACGTTGGCACATCAATTCCAGTGCACGCTCAGCCATGCCGATGGAGCGCATGCAGTGGTGAATGCGGCCTGGGCCAAGGCGACCTTGGGCGATTTCGAAGCCACGGCCCTCCCCCAACAGCACGTGATCGTATGGAACACGGACGTTTTCGAAGAGCACTTCGGCGTGGCCGTGGGGTGCGTCGTCGTAGCCGAATACCGGCAGCGGACGCAAGACTTTCACCCCGGGGGTATCGACCGGCACCAGAATCATGGAGTGCTGCTGGTGACGCGGGCCATCCGGATTGCTCAGGCCCATAAACACCATGATTTTGCAGCGTGGGTCGCAGGCACCCGAGGTCCACCATTTACGCCCGTTGATCACCCACTCGTCACCCACACGCTCGGCACGCGCCTCCATATTGGTGGCATCCGACGAGGCAACGCCCGGCTCAGTCATCGCGAACGCGGAGCGGATTTCGCCGCGCAGCAGCGGCTCCAACCAACGCTGTTTTTGCTCTTCATTGGCGTAACGCACCAACACTTCCATGTTGCCGGTATCGGGCGCCGAGCAGTTGAACGGCTCGGAACCGAGCAAGGAGCGGCCCATGATTTCCGCCAGCGGGGCGTATTCCATGTTGGTCAGCCCGGCGCCTAATTTCGACTCCGGCAAGAACAGGTTCCACAGGCCTTCGGCTTTGGCCTTGGCTTTCAGCTCTTCCATGATCGCGGTGGGCTGCCAGCGATCACCTTCGTTCACTTGAGCTTCGAACACCGCTTCGGCGGGATAGACATAAGCGTCCATGAATGCGGTAACGCGTTCGCGCAGTTCTTGAACCTTGGGGGAGTAAGCGAAATCCATCGGAGACACCTTCTGACGGGCTGTTGGTGAGAGTGGAAATGAGCCTAGAACAGCAACGAAAATTTATCTAACCTATTCTCAGCGTGTATAAACATTCATCACCGATATATGATCGGCTAATACCCAGAACAATCCCAATAACGACTGGAGCGCGTTGGTAATGAATTTGAGCAAGGTCGATCTCAACCTGTTTATCGTCTTCGACGCCATCTACACCGAAGCCAACCTGACCCGTGCCGGGCAGATCGTCGGCATCACCCAACCCGCCGTTTCCAACGCCCTGGCCCGCTTGCGCGAAACCTTTAACGACCCGTTGTTTGTACGCACCGCGCAAGGCATGGTGCCCACGCCAATGGCGCAGAACATCATCGGCCCGGTCCGTAATGCATTGGCGCTGCTGCGCGTTTCCGTGCAGGAAAGCCGCACGTTTAACCCGCTGCAAGCGAACAAAACCTACCGCATCAGCATGACCGACCTCACTGAGGAGATCATTCTGCCGCCGCTGTTCCAGCGCCTGCGCCGCCAAGCGCCGTCGGTACAGATTGAGAGCTTTTTGTCCAAACGCCGCGAAACCACTAAAGAGCTGGCCGCCGGCCGCCTGGATTTTGCCGTGGATGCGCCGCTCAACACCGACCCACAGGTACGCCACGTTAAATTGCTCTCGGACCGCTATGTGTGCGCAATCCGCAAAGGCCATCCGTTGGCCAAGGAAAAACTAACCCTGGATGAGTACATGTCTCTCACCCATATCCATATTTCCAGCCGCCGCAGCGGCCTCGGTTATGTCGACCTAACCCTGGGAAAAATGGGCATCCAGCGCAAAATCGCCCTGCGCTCGCAGCACTACCTGATGGCCTCGATGGTGATGCAGAAAACCGATATGGCCATGACCGTGCCGGAGCGTTTTGCCCGTAGCCACGACCTGCACTACGTCGGCGTGCCGGTGGAAGTGCCGGCGGTAGAAACCCACCTGTACTGGCATGAAAGCACCGACCAAGACCCGGCCAACCGCTGGATGCGCGAGCAGATGATTGAGCTGGCGCAGCAAGTGGCTGCGCAAGACGCTTAGGCCGGCTGCGCGCCCTTCGGGGCGCACTCGCTGACGCAGGCATCGCCTCGGTTGCGGAAATTCCATAAATGGACTAACGTTTCGAATAAGTCCACGAATGGAGAGACATTATGTCACTGCCAAGCCCATCTAATAGCGCCGCCCTCGACCTCGACTCGGCTCATGCAGGGCACGTGGCGCTAAAGTTTTTCTTTAACCTGATGGAGAAATGGAATTGCACGGTGGAAGAACAGACCGTGCTGCTCGGCTCCATCGGCCGCAGCACTTTGTACAAATACCGTCAGCTGCCGGAAATCCGCCTGCCGCGCGATACCTTGGAGCGGGTGTCGTACCTGATGGGTATTCACAAATCCCTGCGCATTCTGTTTGGCGACAAACCGTCAACTTACGACTGGATTCGCAAGGCAAATAGCGAAGCGCCGTTCAATGGGTTAAGCGCCTTGCAGTTGATGCTGGCTGGCGGCGTGATGGATATTGCCGTGGTACGTCGCTACCTGGATGGAGTACGTGGTTGAAACAACCGACTCAAGTTCTGCCTGCATGGATGCGGGCCTATCGCATCGTTTCCAGCGCCTTTCCGCCGATTTCGGTATTTGAAGATGTGCTGGACCCTGCCGATCTGGAACAAGCCTTTCTGATTGAAAGCCTGACCAACGATCGACTGCGCGAAGAGGCCGGCCTGCTTAACCATGTTGCCCCCGAAGACCGTGTTTGCGGCCCGGGCGCCTCGCCGCTGATGGCGGCCTTTACCCATGTCGGCGCGAAAAGCCGTTTTACCGATGGCCAATACGGCGTGTACTACTGCGGCAACAGCCTGCAAACCGCCATCGCCGAAACCCGCTACCACCGCGAACGCTTTATGCGCGCCACCCGTGAGCCAAGCATGGAGCTGACCATGCGCACCTACGTGTGCAAGGTGCAGCAGCCGCTGGACGATATTCGCCAAGGCTACGAAGAACTGCACCATCCCGACCCTGACGACTACAGCGTGCCGCAGCGCTTTGCCGCCGAGCGCCGCAAGCTGCGCTCCTGGGGCCTGCTATACCGCAGTGTGCGCCACGCCGAAGGCGAGTGTGCAGCCTTGTTTCGCCCGCCAGCCGCCACCCTTCCCGCCCAAGGCGAACACTTGCGCTATGTGTGGGACGGACACTTGCAACAGATCACCCAGGTCTTCACCCTCAAGGCCATCGCCTAATCCCCGCGGAATTCCACGATGCTGAAAAAAAGCGTTAACTCCCTGCTGACCACGTGGTTGGCGGGGCTGATCGTATTGCTGCCGTTGACCCTGACCATGATTTTGCTGACCTGGCTGGTCAGCCTGCTTAACCGCGTAATAGGCCCGTCTACCTACATTGGCCGGGTGTTCGCCGCCATGGGCCAACCCTTTGCCAGCAACACCTACCTGGCCTATGGCCTGGGCACCATCTTGCTGGTGGTGGCGATTTATCTGCTTGGGCTCGCCGTACAAATGGGCCTGCGCAAACCGCTGGCCTGGCTGACCGACGTGACCCTGCGGCGCATCCCGCTGTTCGGCAAGCTGTACAACCTGGCCGATCGTTTTGTGGCCCTGCTGGATAAAAAAGAAGGCGCCGACATCAACGCCATGAGCCCCGTGTGGTGTTTGTTTGGTGGTGATGGCGTGGCTGTGCTGGCGCTAATGCCCAACCCCGAACCCATCGATATCGACGGCCGTATGTATTACGCCGTGCTGGTGCCCACCGCGCCGATTCCCATCGGCGGCGGCTTGCTCTACGTACCCGTGGAATGGGTGAAACCGGCCAATATCGGCGTCGACGCCTTTACCAGCATTTACGTGTCCATGGGCATTAACCCGCCGCCACAAAGCCCACGTAAAACCGAGTAACGCAGCAACGGCGCAGAAAAACCGCCTTGACGCTGTAGGGAAATCTACTTTACGTTAACGTAAAGGTAAGAACTCCCCGAGAGCGTTTTCCCATGTCGACCACCTACAGCATTTCCGACCTTGCCCGCGAGCTGGATATCACCACCCGCACCATTCGTTTCTACGAAGAGCAAGGCATGCTCAACCCCGAGCGTCGTGGCCAAGAGCGCGTTTACTCAGCGCGCGACAAGGTCTCGCTAAAACTGATTTTGCGCGGCAAGCGCATTGGTTTTTCCCTCGCCGAATGCCGCGAGCTGATTGAGCTCTACGACCCCAGCGGCAACCACAAACAACTCGAAACTTTTATGCGCAAGATCGCCGAGCGCCGCGAACAGCTGCGCCAGCAATTGCTCGATATCGAGCAAATGCAACTGGAGCTCGACACCGCCGAAGAGCGCTGCCTGGCTGCCATGGCCGAAGCCACCGTTTAAGTACTAAAACCGGCTGGCCACCCTCGCCCGCCACTCAACATGTGCCGCACAAAAACAATTAGCAGGTGCCCCAATGAGCTATCCCTCCCTGAACTTTGCCCTCGGCGAAACCATCGACATGCTGCGCGACCAAGTGCAGGCCTTTGTTGCCGCCGAGCTGGCGCCACGTGCCGCCGCCATCGACAGCGACAACCTGTTCCCCGCCGATATGTGGCGCAAGTTTGGCGACATGGGCCTGCTTGGCATTACCGTTAGCGAAGAATACGGCGGCGCCGGCCTGGGCTATTTGGCCCACGTGGTGGCCATTGAAGAAATCAGCCGTGGCTCGGCCTCCGTTGGCCTGTCCTACGGCGCCCACTCCAACCTCTGCGTTAACCAGATCAACCGCAACGGCACGGCGGAACAGAAGGCCAAGTACCTGCCCAAGCTAATCAGCGGCGAACACGTCGGCGCGCTGGCCATGAGCGAGCCAAACGCTGGTTCCGATGTAGTGTCCATGAAGCTGCGCGCCGATAAACGCGGCGACCACTACGTGCTTAACGGCAGCAAAACATGGATCACCAACGGGCCGGACGCCAATACCTACGTGATCTACGCGAAGACCGATCTGGAAAAAGGCCCGCACGGCATCACCGCGTTTATCGTCGAGCGCGACTGGAAGGGTTTCTCCCGCGGGAGCAAATTCGACAAGCTCGGCATGCGCGGTTCTAACACCTGCGAACTGTTTTTCGATGACGTGGAAGTGCCGGAAGAAAACATCCTCGGCGTGCTTAACGGCGGCGTGAAAGTGCTGATGAGTGGCCTGGACTACGAGCGCGTGGTGCTGTCCGGCGGCCCCATCGGCATTATGCAGGCGTGCATGGACGTGATTGTTCCCTATATCCACGACCGTAAACAGTTCGGCCAAAGCATCGGCGAATTCCAGCTGATCCAAGGCAAAGTCGCCGATATGTACACCCAACTCAACGCCAGCCGCGCTTATCTGTATGCCGTGGCCAACGCCTGCGACCGTGGCGAAACCACGCGCAAAGACGCCGCTGGCGTGATCCTCTACAGCGCCGAGCGCGCCACGCAAATGGCCCTGGATGCCATCCAGATTCTGGGCGGCAACGGCTATATCAACGAATACCCCACCGGCCGCTTACTGCGCGACGCCAAGCTCTACGAGATCGGCGCCGGCACCAGCGAAATCCGCCGGATGTTGATCGGCCGTGAGCTATTCAACGAAACCCGCTAGCCGCTACACCACGTTCAGTCCCCTCTCCCGCTTGCGGGAGAGGGCTAGGGAGAGGGCAAGGCTGCGCGCACAATTTGCGTATACGCCGCCCCTCACCCCCGGCCCCTTTCCCACAGCGGAAGGGGGAGAAAAGCAGCGAATTTTCAGGAGCGCCCCATGGCCATCCTCACCAGCCAACTCAACACCCGCACCGCCGACTTCGCCGCTAACAGCGCGGCCATGGGCGCGCAGGTCAACCACCTGCGCGCCCTGCTCGCCCGCGTGCATGAAGGCGGCGGCGCCAAGGCGCAAGCGCGCCATACCTCACGCGGCAAACTGCTGCCGCGCGAGCGCATCAACCGTTTGCTCGACCCCGGCTCCGCCTTTCTCGAAGTCGGCCAACTGGCCGCCCATGAGGTGTACGGCGAAGACGTTCCCGCCGCAGGGGTAATCGCCGGCATCGGCCGCGTTGAAGGCGTGGAGTGCATGATTCTGGCCAACGACGCCACGGTCAAAGGCGGCAGCTACTACCCGCTCACGGTAAAAAAACACCTGCGCGCGCAAACCATCGCCAAGGAAAACCGCCTGCCGTGCATCTACCTGGTGGACAGCGGCGGCGCCAACCTGCCGCGCCAGGATGAAGTATTCCCCGACCGCGAACACTTCGGTCGAATCTTCTTTAACCAAGCGAATATGAGCGCCCAAGGCATTCCACAAATCGCCGTGGTCATGGGCTCGTGCACCGCTGGTGGTGCCTATGTGCCGGCGATGTCGGACGAAACCATCATGGTGCGTAACCAAGCCACCATCTTTCTCGCCGGCCCGCCGTTGGTGCGCGCGGCAACAGGTGAAGTGGTCAGCGCCGAAGACCTCGGCGGCGCCGATGTGCATTGCAAAACCTCCGGCGTGGCCGACCACTACGCCGAAGACGATGAACACGCCCTGGCCCTGGCGCGCCGCTGCATCAGCAACCTCAACTGGCGCAAACAAGGGCAGCTCAATAGCCGCCCGGTGCAAACGCCGCTGTATGCCAGCGACGAGCTATACGGGGTCATTCCGGCCGACGCCAAACAGCCTTTCGATGTCCGCGAAGTCATCGCCCGTTTGGTGGACGGCTCGCAGTTCGACGAATTCAAAGCGCTGTTTGGCAGCACCCTGGTCTGCGGCTTTGCCCACCTCAACGGCTACCCGCTGGCGATCATCGCCAACAACGGCATCCTGTTCGCCGAGTCGGCGCAAAAAGGCGCGCACTTTATCGAACTGGCCTGCCAGCGCGGTATTCCGCTGCTGTTTTTGCAAAACATCACCGGTTTTATGGTTGGGCAAAAATACGAAGCTGGCGGTATCGCCAAGCACGGCGCCAAGCTGGTCACTGCGGTGGCGTGCGCCAAGGTGCCGAAATTTACCGTGATCATTGGCGGCAGCTTTGGTGCCGGCAACTACGGCATGTGCGGCCGCGCCTATGACCCACGCTTTTTGTGGATGTGGCCGAACGCGCGCATTGGCGTAATGGGTGGCGAGCAGGCCGCAGGCGTACTGGCGCAGGTTAAGCGCGAGCAGGCTGAGCGCAGTGGCCAGCAGCTCAGCGCCGAGGAAGAAGCGGCGATCAAGCAGCCAATCCTTGCCCAGTACGAGCAGCAGGGCCACCCGTACTACTCCAGCGCGCGGCTATGGGACGACGGCGTTATCGACCCGGCGCAAACCCGCGAAATGTTGGCCCTGGCGTTGTCCGCCAGCCTTAATGCGCCGATTGAGCCGACCCAATTTGGCGTGTTCCGGATGTAACCCGGCTGCCCTGACGAGACTTCTGCCATGACCGACTTCACCACCCTTGAGCTGGATATCAGCGCCAACGGCATCGCCACCCTGTGGCTGAACCGTCCGGAGAAAAACAACGCCTTTAATGCCGAGATGATCCGCGAACTGATCCTCGCCCTGGACATTATCAAGGCCGACCGCAGCCTGCGTTTTATGCTGCTGCGCGGCCGTGGCAAACACTTCTGCGCCGGCGCCGACTTGGCATGGATGCAGCAATCCGCCGCCCTCGACTACAACGCCAACCTTAACGATGCCCGCGAGCTGGCTGAGCTGATGCACAGCCTGTATCACCTAAAAATCCCCACCCTCGCCGTGGTGCAAGGCGCAGCCTTTGGCGGCGCCCTGGGGCTGATCAGCTGCTGCGATATGGCCATTGGCGCGCGCGATGCGCAGTTCAGCTTGTCAGAAGTGCGCATTGGCCTGGCCCCAGCGGTGATCAGCCCCTTTGTAGTGCAAGCCATCGGCGAACGCGCAGCACGCCGCTACGCCCTCACCGCCGAGCGATTTGACGGTGAGCGCGCGCAACAGCTAGGTCTGCTGGCTGAGTGTTACGCCCCTGAGCAGTTGGAAAGCGAGGTCAGTAAATGGACCGCCAACCTGCTGCTCAACAGCCCGCAGGCCATGCAGGCGAGCAAACAACTGCTGCACGAAGTCGGCAGTGGCGTACTCACCCCAGCGCTGCGCCGCTACACCGAGAACGCCATCGCCCGCATTCGCGTGAGTGCCGAAGGCCAGGAAGGCCTTAACGCCTTTCTGCAAAAACGCACGCCGTCCTGGCAGGAGCCGCAGTCATGATCAGCCGTCTACTCATCGCCAACCGTGGTGAAATCGCCTGCCGCGTGATGCGCACCGCCAAGGCCCTGGGCATCAGCACCGTGGCCGTGCACAGCGCCATCGACCGCGAGGCCCGCCATGTGCGCGAGGCGGATATCGCCGTCGACCTCGGCGGTGCCAAGCCCGGTGAAAGCTACCTGCTAGTAGACAAACTGATTGCTGCCGCCCAAGCCAGCGGCGCCCAGGCCATCCACCCTGGCTATGGCTTTCTCTCGGAAAACGCCGGCTTTGCCCGCGCCATTGAAGCGGCCGGGCTGATCTTCCTCGGTCCGCCCGCCTCGGCCATCGACGCCATGGGCAGTAAATCCGCCGCCAAGGCGCTGATGGAAAAAGCCGGCGTGCCGCTGGTGCCGGGCTACCACGGTGATGCGCAAGATATCGCCACCTTCCGCGACGCCGCCGCGCGCATCGGTTATCCGGTGCTGCTCAAAGCCACGGCCGGTGGCGGCGGCAAAGGTATGAAGGTGGTCGAGCAGGAAAGCGAATTGGCCGAGGCCTTGGCGTCGGCGCAGCGTGAGGCGTTGTCGTCATTTGGCAACTCGCAAATGCTGGTGGAAAAGTACGTACTCAAACCGCGCCACGTGGAAATCCAAGTATTTGCCGACAGCCACGGCCACTGCCTGTACCTCAACGAACGCGACTGCTCGATTCAGCGCCGCCACCAAAAAGTAGTCGAAGAAGCCCCCGCTCCGGGTCTGAGCCCGGAACTACGCCGCGCCATGGGCGAAGCGGCGGTAAAAGCCGCGCAGGCCATCGGCTATGTCGGTGCCGGCACGGTGGAGTTTTTGCTCGACGCTCGCGGCGACTTTTTCTTTATGGAAATGAACACCCGCTTGCAGGTAGAACACCCGGTCACCGAGGCCATTACCGGCCTGGATCTGGTCGCCTGGCAAATCCGCGTGGCCCGTGGCGAAGCCTTGCCATTGACCCAGGACCAGGTGCCGCTGATTGGCCATGCCATCGAAGTGCGCCTGTATGCCGAAGACCCGACCAACGACTTTCTGCCGGCTACCGGCACCCTGCAGCTGTACCGCGAATCGGCGCCTGGCGCGGGCCGGCGGGTAGACAGCGGCGTGGCCGAGGGCGATCAGGTGTCGCCGTTCTACGATCCGATGCTCGGCAAGTTGATTGCCTGGGGCGACAACCGTGAAGAAGCGCGCCTGCGCCTGCTGGCCATGCTGGGCGAATTTGCCGTCGGCGGGGTGAAAACCAATCTGGCGTTTTTGCAACGCATCCTTGCCCACCCAGCCTTTGCCGCCGCCGAGCTGGATACCGGGTTTATTCCCCGCTACCAAGAACAACTGCTGCCCGCCCCTAGCGACTTGCCTGAAGCGTTTTGGCAACTGGCGGCCCGCGCCTGGCAACTGACCCAAGCGCCGCGTCAGCGTGACGACGATCCACATTCAGCATGGGCCAGCAGCAGCGGTTTTCGTGCCGGGCTGCCCGCCGAAACCGACCTGCACCTAAGCAGCGGTGGTGAGCAGCACGTGGTTCGCCTGCGCGGTGCCGACAGCAGTGTGCAACGGCGCGGCGATTACCTGCTGGTGAATGCCAACGGCTTGCGCAGCCAGCATTTGGCCATTCGCCAAGGCGCCAACCTGTACCTGCACTGGGACAACCAACTGCACACCGTGCAGCTGTTCGACCCCATCGCCGCCGCCGACGCCAGCCACGCGCAACATGGCGGGCTGACGGCGCCCATGAACGGCAGTATCGTGCGCGTGCTGGTTGCAGCCGGGCAAAGCGTGCAAGCCGGCACGCCGCTGGTAGTGCTGGAAGCGATGAAAATGGAACACAGCATTCGCGCGCCGCAGGATGGCGTGGTGAAAGCGTTGTACTGCAGCGAAGGCGAAATGGTTGCAGAAGGTACCGTGTTGGTAGAACTCGAACAGTAGGGTGTGCCGCGCGCATCATTGCGATCTCCCGGCTACCGCTTGGTGCGCACAGCACACCCTACGGCCCCATAAACTCTGGAGACGGTTATGTCCCTGCCCCACCACGTCCGCTTGGTCGAAGTCGGCCCGCGTGACGGTTTGCAAAACGAGAAACAGGCCATCAGCGTGGCGGCCAAGGTGCAGTTGGTGGATCAGCTATCTGCCGCGGGCCTCGGTTATATCGAAGTCGGCAGCTTTGTATCGCCCAAATGGGTACCGCAAATGGCCGGCTCGGCAGAGGTGTTTGCGCAAATCCAGCGCCTGCCCGGCGTGACCTATGGCGCACTGACGCCAAACCTCAAAGGCCTGGAAGCCGCGATTGAAGCGGGCGTTACCGAGGTGGCTGTATTTGCCGCCGCCTCCGAAGCGTTCTCGCAAAAGAACATCAACTGCTCGATCAGCGAAAGCTTGGCGCGTTTCCAGCCGGTAATGGAACTGGCCAAACAACAGCAGATCACCGTGCGCGGCTATGTGTCCTGCGTACTTGGCTGCCCTTACGAGGGCGACGTAGCGCCGGAGCAAGTCGCCATGGTGGCGCGCGAGCTATTTGCCATGGGCTGCTACGAAGTTTCCTTGGGCGACACCATTGGCACCGGTACGCCAGCCAGCACGCGGACAATGTTTGAAGTGGTAGGCCGCGATATCCCGCGCGACAAACTAGCCGGGCATTTCCACGACACCTATGGCCAAGCGCTGGTGAATATCTACGCCAGCCTGCAAGAAGGCATCGCCGTGTTTGATAGCTCGGTCGCAGGCCTAGGCGGCTGCCCTTACGCCAAGGGCGCCACCGGCAATATCGCCACGGAAGATGTGTTGTACATGCTTAATGGCATGGGCATTAGCACCGGCATCGACATGGGTAAATTGATTGCCGCCGGCCAAGGGATTTGCGAAGTCCTCGGCAAAGCCAACGGCTCACGAGCGGCCAAGGCGTTTCTCGCCAGGCAGTGAACTCGCGCTGCTGGGCCGGCCCGCTGCGCTCACCGAACGCGGACCGCCCCAACCTACGCGCAATGTAGGTTGGGTTGAGCGCAGCGAAGCCCAACGGGCCGGCGTAACAGACCGGTCAAACAAATCCCGGTCAAGGTGCAACAGGCGGCGTATAGGTCAAGGTGGTGCCTAACGCCCATAACAAAAACAGCACCAGCGGCGCATGCACCAACAGCTGCACAAATGAAAAGCCAATCAAATCCCGCGCCCGCAAACCCAGCACGCCCAATAGCGGCAGCATATAAAACGGGTTGATCAGATTCGGTAGCGCCTCAGCGGCGTTGTAAATCTGCACCGCCCAACCACGGTGGTATTGCAGTTCATTGGCCACCTGCATCACGTACGGCGCCTCGATAATCCACTTGCCGCCGCCCGAGGGAATAAAGAACCCCAACACCGCCGAGTACGTGCCCATCAGCAACGCATAGGTGTCATGCGAGGCGATTTGCACAAAAAAGGTGGAAATATGGTGCGCCACGGTTTGGCCGTCGCTGCCATTAACGGTGGTCATAATGGCGGCGATGGAGCCGTACAACGGGAATTGAATCAGCACGCCCGTGGTGGTCGGCACCGCCCGCGCCACCGCATCCAGAAAGCTACGCGGCCGCCAGTGCAGCAATGCACCGACCATCAAGAACAACAGGTTGTAGGTGTTAAGCCCGGAGATGGCGACAATCGCTGGCTTGCTGGCGAACTCCTGGGCCAGCCAACCGGCCGCAAGCAACACCAGCACAATAATCAGCAACGGGCTGTGTTCCAGCCACTCGCCGGGGCGCGTGGGTTTCTCCAGCTTGGCCACACTAAAACTCGGGTCTACCCCGCAGGCTTTGGCATCCCGCGCGCTACTAGCGCTGGGCGCGGTGATATAGGCAATCACCAGCGACACCACCACCAAGGCCAGCAGCAACACGCCGGACTGCCAGAGAAAAATCGTCTCAGTGAACGGGATAACGCCGGTAATCGCCAGGATTGAAGGCGGCAAACTGGTGGGGTTGGCTTGCAGTTGCGCCGCCGAGGACGACAACCCCAATGCCCACACCGCCCCCAGCCCCAAATACGCCGCTGCGCCGGCGGCGCGGTAGTCCATATGCAGCTCTTCACGGCGCGCCAGGGCACGTACCAGCAGGCCGCCAAATACCAGGCTCAAACCCCAGTTGAGCAACGACGCCGACATGGAAATCAACGCCACCCAAGCCACCGCCTGCCGGCCGTTTTTCGGCACCCGCGCTAGCACATCAATCAAGCGCGACGCCGGCCCGGAGCTGGCCACCACATAGCCGCCGATCACCACAAAGGCCATCTGCATGGTGAACGGAATCAAACTCCAGAAGCCATCACCAAAGGCCTTCGCCGCCTGCGCTGGCGGTGCGCCCATGGCCAGCACTGCCAGCGTCACCAGCAACACCGCCAAGGTGGCGAACACCCAGGAATCGGGAAACCAGCGCTCCGCCCAATTGGAACAGCGCATCGCGAACCGCGCGAAGGCGCTTTTTTCTACCTGCGTATTCATGGTCAAACCCCGCGTTTATTGTTGTGTAGGTTGGGTTGAGCCAGAGGCGAAGCCCAACAGTGCGATTGCCCGACATGCCCGATGTTGGGCTTCGCTTCTCTCAACCCAACCTACGAATAGGTGGCGCGCCGCTGCGTTTAGTTCCACCTGTGTGCGCTACTGCGCCTTTTCTGGCACGCTGCCCGCTCTTCAGCCAAAGGCCACCACGCAATGAAAGACTCTGACAACCTCAAGGACTACCGGCAGGTACGCCAGCTGGCGATCCGTTCGTTGTTCGAGATTGTTGAGCAGTCCAGCGAGGGCACGGTGATCGTCGATAAAGAGGCGCGCATCGTTTGGATGAACGAGCGCTACGCCAAGCGCTATGGCCAGGCCAGCGCCAAAGCGGCGGTGGGGCAGGAAGTAGAAAAGGTTATCCCCGGCAGCCTGATGCGCCAGGTCGCCGAAACTGGCGAACCGATTCTGCTGGACATGCTCGACACCCCCAACGGCCCGCTGGTGGTAATGCGTTTGCCGATTCACGATGCGGCCGGCAAGGTGATTGGCGCCATCGGCTTTGCCCTGTTCGACCAAGTCACGCGCCTGGCACCATTGGTGACACGCTTTAGCCAAATTCAACAGGAACTGGCCTCCACCCGCTCGCTGCTGCAAGCGCGCCAAGCCAAGTACAGCTTCTCGCACTTTATTGGCACCAGCGCCCGCAGCCTGGAGGTGAAACGCCATGCGCGGCGTGGCGCCAGCAGCGAATCACCGATTCTGCTGCTAGGTGAAACCGGCACCGGCAAAGAGCTGCTCGCCCACGCCATTCACAGCGCCAGCGCGCGGGCGCACCGGGCGTTTGTCAGCGTTAACTGTGCGGCGATTCCGGAGAACCTGCTGGAGGCCGAGTTCTTCGGCACCGCGCCCGGCGCTTTTACCGGCGCCGATCGCAAAGGCCGCTCCGGCAAGCTGCAACTGGCCGAAGGCGGCACGCTGTTCCTGGATGAAATTGGCGATATGCCGCTCGCGTTGCAAAGCAAATTGCTGCGCGTGTTGCAGGAGAAAGAATACGAACCGGTGGGCTCCAACCAGATGCTGCGCAGCGATATCCGCCTGATCGCCGCCACCTCGCTGGACCTGGAAAACGCGGTGGCTGCTGGGCGTTTCCGTGCCGACTTGTACTACCGCCTGAACGTATTGCCGATCCAAGTGCCACCGCTACGCGAACGCCTCGACGACCTGCCGGCGCTGTGCGATGCGATTTTGGACGAGCTATTGATGAGCGATGGCCGCGGGCATTTCGAATTGGCCAGTGATGCCCTTGCCCTGCTCGCTAGCCATGCCTGGCCAGGTAATATTCGCGAATTGAGGAATGTGCTGGAGCGTGCGGCGTTGCTGAGTGACGAACCACTGCTCAATGCAGCGGCACTGCGCACGGCCATTGGCCGGTTGAGCCCCTTGCCAGCCGGTGTGGCGCCGAAGCTGACCGGTGATCAGGACTTCTACAGCGCCCGTGCGGCGTTTGAGCGGCAGCTGATTGAACAGACCCTGGCGACGCATAACGGCAATGTGGTGGAAGCCGCCAAACGCCTGGGGCTGGGGCGCTCGACGTTGTACAAAAAGATGGTGGCGTTGGGCATTAGCGGGCCGTAACCGCGATCGGCTCCCCTCTCCCGCTTGCGGGAGAGGGGCTGGGGGAGAGGGCTGGGGCAAACGCTCATCTAACATGTGTTGTCTTGGGCCAGCCCCTCACCCCAACCCTTTCCCCGGCGGGGCGAGGGGGCTAATCGGCGTTGGGGCGTTACCCCATCAAACCTTCAACAACCGATCACGCATTTTCTGAATCTCATCGCGCATCTGCGCCGCTGCTTCGAATTCCAGGTCCCGGGCCAGTTGGTACATCTTCTCTTCCAGCTGTCGAATACGTTTGTTGATCTCACTTGGCGAACGCAATTCTGCTTCGTAACGGGCACTCTCCTCCGCCGCTTTGGCCATGCCTTTGCGTTTTTTGCTACCCGAGCCCGGCACCACGGCGCCTTCGAGGATGTCTTGAATGTCTTTTTTCACCCCGCGCGGGGTAATGCCGTTGGCCAGGTTAAAGGCAATCTGTTTGTCACGACGCCGTTCGGTTTCGCCGATGGCGCGCTCCATGGAGCCGGTCATACGGTCGGCATACAGAATCGCCCGGCCGTTGAGGTTACGCGCAGCGCGGCCAATGGTTTGGATCAGCGAACGCTCGGAGCGCAGGAAGCCTTCTTTGTCGGCATCCAGAATCGCCACCAGCGACACTTCCGGCATGTCCAAACCTTCACGCAGCAGGTTGATGCCGACCAGCACATCAAAGGCGCCAATGCGCAGGTCACGGATAATTTCCACGCGTTCCACGGTGTCGATGTCCGAGTGCAGGTAGCGCACGCGCACACCGTGGTCGGCCAGGTAGTCGGTAAGGTCTTCGGACATCCGTTTGGTCAGGGTGGTGACCAACACACGTTCTTCCAGCTCGACGCGTTTTTTGATTTCCGAAAGCAGGTCGTCCACCTGGGTGGTGGCTGGGCGCACTTCAATTTGCGGGTCGACCAAGCCGGTCGGCCGCACCACTTGTTCAACCACGCGGCCGGCGTGCTCGGTTTCGTAGTTACCGGGCGTAGCGGAAACAAAGATGGTTTGCGGGCTGATGGACTCCCACTCATCAAAGCGCATCGGCCGATTATCCAGCGCCGATGGCAGGCGGAAACCGTACTCGACCAATGTTTCTTTGCGTGAGCGGTCGCCTTTGTACATGGCGCCGACCTGCGGCACGCTGACGTGGGACTCGTCGATCACCAGCAAGGCGTTGGCCGGCAGGTAGTCAAACAAGGTTGGCGGCGCCTCGCCTGAGCCACGGCCAGAGAGGTAGCGGGAGTAGTTTTCGATGCCGTTGCAGTAACCCAGCTCGACGATCATTTCGATATCGAAGCGAGTGCGTTGCTCCAGGCGTTGCGCTTCCACCAGCTTGTTGTTGGCGCGTAGGTAGTCCAATCGCTCTTTGAGCTCGACCTTGATGTTCTCCACGGCGCTGAGCAGATTTTCCCGCGGCGTCACGTAGTGGCTTTTCGGATACAGGGTGTAGCGCGGCAACTTGCGCAGCACTTCGCCGGTCAGCGGGTCAAACGAGGCGATGTTTTCAATCTCTTCGTCAAACAGCTCGACGCGGATGGCTTCCAGGTCGGATTCCGCCGGGAAGATATCAATCACATCACCACGCACGCGAAAGGTCGCGCGGGCAAAGTCGATATCGTTGCGGGTGTATTGCAAGTCAGCCAGGCGGCGCAATAGCTCGCGCTGGTCCATGCGATCGCCACGGTCCAGGTGCAGGACCATTTTCAGGTACGACTGCGGGTCGCCCAGGCCGTAGATGCACGACACGGTGGTGACGATGATGGCGTCGGAGCGTTCCAGCAGCGCCTTGGTCGCGGACAGACGCATCTGCTCGATATGGTCGTTGATCGAGGCGTCTTTCTCGATAAAGGTGTCCGAGGACGGCACATAAGCCTCGGGCTGGTAGTAGTCGTAGTAGGAGACGAAATATTCCACCGAGTTATTCGGAAAGAAGCTCTTGAACTCGCCATACAACTGCGCGGCCAGGGTTTTATTCGGCGCCAACACCAAGGTCGGGCGCTGCACCTGGGAAATAACGTTGGCAATGGAAAAGGTCTTGCCCGAGCCGGTTACCCCCAGCAAGGTTTGGTGCGACAGCCCGGCTTCCAGGCCTTCAACCAATTGTCGAATGGCTTCCGGTTGATCGCCGGCCGGCTGGAAACGGGTCACCAATTGAAACTTCGACATCATTACCTCGACAAAATGGCTGTGACGCGGGGCAAAACCTTGCGTCAAACCCGGTGAAATGAGTGCAGACGTTATCGCCGCACTCAACCTTGGTCGCTATACTAGCGGCCCACTTGCGCAACCCCTAGCACCTGCGTTGCAAGGCGGTTGTTTTGGTTTACCACCCTCTTCTTCGAGCTCCCGCATCATGAGTTTGTTCTCTGCCGTCGAAATGGCTCCGCGCGACCCAATCCTTGGCCTCAATGAAGCATTCAATGCCGACACCCGTACCACCAAGGTCAACCTTGGCGTCGGCGTGTACACCAACGAAGAGGGTCGAATTCCCTTGCTGCGCGCCGTGGCGAAAGCCGAGCAAGCGCGCATTGAAGCTCATGCACCGCGTGGCTACTTGCCAATTGAAGGCATCGCCGCCTACGACCAGGCCGTACAAAAACTGATTTTCGGTGCTGACTCGCATCTGCTCGCCGAAGGTCGCGTGGTTACCACCCAGGCTCTCGGTGGCACCGGCGCACTAAAAGTCGGTGCAGATTTCATCAAGCGTCTGCTGCCAGACGCTGTGGTCGCCATCAGCGACCCAAGCTGGGAAAACCACCGCGCCTTGTTTGAATCGGCCGGTTTCCCGGTACAGAACTACCGCTACTACGACGCCACCACCCACGGCGTAAACCGTGCCGGCCTGCTGGAAGACTTGAAAGCCCTGCCCGCTCGCTCGGTTGTGGTGCTGCACGCCTGCTGCCATAACCCGACTGGCGTAGACCTGAATACCGAAGACTGGCTGAACATTCTTGAAATCCTGAAAGAGCGCGAGCATGTGCCCTTCCTCGACATCGCCTACCAAGGTTTTGGCGACGGTATAGAAGAAGACGCCGCAGCGGTCCGTCTGTTCGCTAAATCGGGGCTGACCTTCTTTGTTTCAAGCTCGTTCTCGAAATCCTTCTCGCTGTATGGCGAGCGTGTCGGTGCATTGTCCATCGTCACCGAGTCGAAAGAACGCGCCGCCACGGTGCTCTCGCAAGTTAAACGCGTGATCCGCACCAACTACTCCAACCCACCAACCCACGGCGCCACTGTGGTCGCTACCGTGCTCAACAGCCCGGAACTGCGTCCCTTGTGGGAAGAAGAACTGGGCGAAATGCGCAGCCGCATTCGCGACATGCGCGTGGCTTTTGTTGAACAACTGGCCGCCCTTGGCGCCAAGCGCGACTTCAGCTTCGTGGCCCAACAGCGCGGCATGTTCTCCTACTCCGGCCTCACCGCCGAACAGGTTGAACGCTTGAAGAGCGAATTCGGCATTTACGCCGTCAGCACCGGGCGTATCTGCGTAGCCGCACTGAACAACAGCAACCTCAGCGCAGTGACCAAGGCTATCGCCAGCGTCCTCTGAAAAACCAAAAGGGAAGCCGGCTAATGCTTGACTTCCCCTTTTGAATCAGTAGGATACGCACCGTTGTCGCAAGACAGCTGTTCCGCGATAGCTCAGTTGGTAGAGCAAGTGACTGTTAATCACTGGGTCCCTGGTTCGAGTCCAGGTCGTGGAGCCAACTTCAAAGCCTCAGTTTCGACTGGGGCTTTTTTATGCCCGTCAGACTCTCACCGGGACGTCGTCCCTGGTGATTCGGCCTGCGGCCTCACCCTCCGGGTCGCGCTAAAGCGCGGGCAGCTGCGCTGTCGAGTCCAGGTCGTGGAGCCAACTTCAAAGCCTCAGTTTCGACTGGGGCTTTTTTATGCCTAGAAAAAACGTGGCGAGCCAGTTTTCCACCTCGTAGGGTGTGCTGTGCGCACCAAGCGATTTCCCTGCTACCGCCTTGGTGCGCACAGCACACCCTACGTGGGATCTCTGTCAGCGTCGCTGCAGGCGATAAACCCCTTCGTCCAAGCGCTGCAACCCACGCTGTAGAAACTTCCAGTTTTCTTCGGCCTTTAAGCCATTCTCCAGGTGCAGCAATTGCGGATCCCACTCGGCGAGTAGCCGCTGCACTTCAGCATCCGGCACTGAGAACGGCGGGCCGTCCATTTGGCTTTGTTCGTAATCCAGGATGACCAGCAAGCCCCGGCAACCGCTAGGCAGCAGTTGGGTAAGGTGCTGGGCATAGGCTTCACGCATCGCTGGCGGTAAGGCGATCAAGGCGGCGCGGTCGTAAAGCGCGCTGCAGCCCCTAAGGTCTTCGGCAGTCAGGGCAAAGATATCGCCACACCACAGTTCAAGATTGCCGGCCTGGTATATACGGAATACACCGTGTTGGCGAATCTGCGGTTGCAGGTTTTGCTCGCGAAAGAAGTCTTCCACCGCCTGCTCTACCAGCTCCACGCCGAGCACTCGCAAGCCCTGCCCTGCTAGCCACACCAAGTCCAAACTCTTGCCACATAGCGGCACCAGCACCTGAGCGCCTTGAGGTACCTTTAGCTCAGGCCAGTACTGTTGCAGATAGGGATTGGCAGTAGCGGCATGAAAGCCGATCTGGTTGTTCTGCCAGCGTCTTAGCCAGAAGTCGGGCTGCATAATGGCCTCACTAATTCGATCAAATTGCTCGAGATTTTATACTGGTTTTCGATAGGTCCAAGCCGGAAGATGCAGGCATTCCCCTGAGGACTACATCATGTCGTTACCCAGCTTATTTATTTCCCACGGTTCACCCATGCTCGCGCTGGAGCCCGGCGCCAGCGGCCCGGCATTGGCCAGGCTAGCCGCCGAACTGCCGCGCCCCAAGGCGATTCTGGTGGTGTCGGCACATTGGGAAAGCAATCAGCTGTTGGTTAACAGCAACTCACAGCCGGATACCTGGCACGACTTCGGCGGCTTTCCACCGGAATTGTATGCCGTGCAATACCCTGCCCCCGGCGCGCCGCAGTTGGCCAGAGAGGCGCGCGACCTGTTAGTCGCCGCCGGCCTGCCAGCTGAACTGGATGCCAAGCGGGTGTTCGACCATGGCGTGTGGGTGCCGTTGATGCTGATGTACCCGGACGCGGATATCCCTATCGCCCAGGTCTCTATCCCGACCCGCCTCGGCCCGGCCTTTCAAACCCGTGTAGGCAAAGCCTTGGCCAGCTTGCGCGAGCAAGGCGTGTTGTTGATTGGTTCCGGCAGCATTACCCATAACCTCGGCGAACTGAACTGGCGTGCTGGCCCTGAGGTGATTACGCCTTGGGCTGGAGAATTCCGTGACTGGATGGTGGAGCGGCTGGCTGCCAATGACGACGAGGCGTTGCATGATTACCGCCGCCGGGCGCCGTCAGCTGTACGCAACCACCCGAGCGATGAACATTTGTTGCCGTTGTACTTTGCCCGCGGCGCGGGCGGCACGTTTGGCATCGCCCATCAGGGGTTCATGCTTGGCGCGTTGGGGATGGATATTTATCGGTTTGATTGACCCGCGCGCATTGGTGCGCACAGCACACCCTACGGCGCCGATGATCCGTAGGGTGTGCTGTGCGCACCAAAACCCGCAGCCATAAAAAAACCCGCACTAGGCGGGTTTTTTATTAACTACTGATCAGTCTTCACGATACCGACGCAGCTTCAGCTGCTTACCGGCAACGCGGGTGTCTTTCAGTTTGGTCAGCAGACGCTCCAGACCTTCTTCCGGCAGTTCAACCAGGCTGAAGCTGTCGCGCACTTGGATGCGGCCGATGGCTTCGCGGGCCAGGCCGCCTTCGTTAAGGATGGCACCCAGCAGGTTTTTCGCGGCAATACCGTCGCGTGCGCCCAGGGCGGTACGGCAACGGGCACGGCCTTCGGCCAGTGGCATCGGCGCGCGACGCTCACGCGGCTCGCTGCGCTCGGAACCAGCAGGACGCTCGGAACGCTCACGCGGAGCACTGGTCGGCACCAGTGGCTGCTCACGCTCTACGTCAGCGAGGGTCAGCGCTTGGCCGTTGGTGGCCTTGCGCAGCAGAGCTGCAGCCAGGGCACGCGGGGTGCAACCAATGTCAGCGGTCAAACGGTCGAGCAGATCGCCATGGCTGGCTTCGGCATCAGCTACCAACGGCGCCAGGCTGTTGGTCAATTTCTTGATGCGCGCGTCCAGCACTTGCTGGCCGTTAGGCAGGCGAACTTCGGCAACCTTTTGCCCGGTTACACGCTCGATCACTTGCAGCATGCGGCGCTCACGTGGCGTCACCAGCAACAGCGCGCGACCGGTACGGCCAGCACGGCCGGTACGACCGATACGGTGTACGTAGGATTCCGGGTCGTACGGCATGTCCACGTTCATTACGTGGGTGATGCGCGGTACGTCGAGACCACGGGCAGCCACGTCGGTGGCAACCACGATGTCCAGACGGCCATCTTTCAACGATTCGATAACGCGCTCACGTTGGTTCTGGGCGATGTCACCGTTCAGCGCAGCGGCTTTATAGCCTTTGGCTTCCAGCGCAGCGGCCAGGTCCAGGGTCGCTTGCTTGGTACGCACGAAAGCGATCAGGGCATCGAAGTCTTCCACTTCCAGCAGACGCAGTACGGCAGCGTGCTTCTGGTCAGCGTGAACCAGCAGGTGAGCCTGCTCAATGGCGGTCACTGTCTGGGTTTTGGTTTCGATTTTGATGTGCTTCGGCTCACGCAGGTGCTTTTCAGCAATGGCGCGAATCGAGTGCGGCAAGGTGGCCGAGAACAGTACGGTCTGGCGGGTTGCTGGCATGGCCTTGAAGATAACTTCCAGGTCGTCCATAAAGCCCAGCTTGAGCATTTCGTCGGCTTCGTCGAGAACCAGGTGCTGAATAGTCGACAGCACTTTCTCGTCGCGACGCAGGTGGTCAACCAAGCGGCCTGGGGTAGCCACAACAATCTGTGCGCCATTACGGATGGCTTTCAGTTGTGGGCCCATCGGTGCGCCGCCGTAAACGGCAACCACGGTAACGCCGGGCATTTGCTTGGCGTAGGTTTCAAACGCGGTGGCCACTTGCAGGGCCAGCTCGCGGGTCGGCGCCAGGATCAGCGCTTGTACTTCGCGCTTGGCCGGGTCGATACGGTTCAGAATTGGCAGTGCAAAAGCGGCGGTTTTACCGGTACCGGTTTGCGCTTGGCCGATCATGTCGTGGCCGGCGAGGATTACCGGAATGGCTTGCAGTTGAATAGCCGAAGGCTCTTCGTAACCAGTGGCGATTACTGCAGCGAGAATATTGGGGTGAAGTCCGAGCGCGGCGAAGCCGCCGGATACCTGGGTCATGGGTCTGCCTCAAAGTGCATCCGCAAAGACCCATGTTCCAAAGCTGCGCATGCCGTGTAAGACCCGAAGGTAACCCTGGCAGCCCTGTAGGCGGGGATTTGCGAAAACGTATTAATGAAAAAAGAAGATATTCAGGACGTTCACATGGTGAACAGCAACCAGAGCTCGCTCTGGGACAAACCTGCAAAACCTGAACACGGCCTGTTGAAGCCGGCGCGCACTATACCGGAAAAAGTTGACCTCGGTGTAAGTTTTGCCAAGAAAATCCTGACACTCCGCTGGCCGGTCACCGACTTAGACGCTTTTTGCCGTTGTGCTAGGGCAAATGGACAAGCCAAAGGCGGCCAGCTATACCGCACCAGTCGCCTCGTCCAGCCATAAGGAGAATTCGCCATGAACCGCAGCAGCGTTGGTCGCGTCACCCGAGAAAAACGTGGCCACATTATGCTGATCGGCCTCGACCGGCCGGCCAAACGCAATGCCTTCGACCTAGCACTGCTCGACGACCTAACCCTGGCCTATGGCGAGTTCGAGCGCGACAGCGAAGCGCGGGTGGCGCTGGTGTTTGCCCATGGCGAGCACTTCACCGCTGGGCTGGACTTGGCCAATGTCGCGGCCACCTTTGTTAGCGGCTGGCAGATTCCCGAGGGCGGCTGCGACCCGTGGGGTGTATTTGGCGGGCCACGGGTAAGCAAGCCGGTAATCGTGGCCGTGCAGGGTTACTGCTACACCATCGGCATCGAATTGATGCTCGCCTCGGATATCAACCTGTGCGCCAGCAATACCCGCTTTGCGCAGATGGAAGTGCAGCGCGGCATCTTCCCCTTTGGCGGTGCGACGTTACGTATGCACCAAGCGGCGGGCTGGGGCAATGCCATGCGTTGGCTGCTGACCGGCGATGAGTTCGACGCCCACGAAGCCTGCCGCCTCGGCCTGGTACAGGAGGTGTTGGCCAGTGAAGACTTAATGCCCCGCGCCCTGCACCTGGCTGAACGCGTGGCAGCGCAGGCACCCTTGGGCGTGCAGGCAACCCTGGCGTCGGCGCGTCAGGCCGTAGTGGAAGGCGATGAAGCAGCTGCCGCCGCCCTGCCCGCCACCATGCGCCGTTTGATGGCCAGCGAAGATGCGCAGGAAGGCGTGCGCGCCATGCAAGAGCGCCGACCGGGCGACTTTAAAGGCCGCTGACTCAGGTGGCCGGGCGAATCAGCTCAATCAGCGGTTGCAGGGAATAGCTCAACTGCCCTTCCAGCGCGTGGGCTCGTTGCTCAACAGCGGCGATATCCAGCTGCTGATCCAGGTCGGCGGGCACGATAAGAATCACATTGCCCTCTTTTACCGGCAGTTCCCAATAGTGGCGGTGATACAAGCCACGCAGCAGTGCCGCGCCCAATGGCTTGCCGTCATCGCTGGCCCACTGATTGATCACCAGCCAGCCGCCGGGGTTTAAGCGCTGCTGACACCCCTCAAGAAAGCGCCAGGCCAAATGGCCTACGGCCGGGCCGGTGTCGGTGTACAGGTCGACGAAAATCAGGTCAGCACTTTCGGCGCTTTCCAGTAATTGCTGGGCATCGCCAATGCGCACATACAGACGAGGGTCATCGTCCAAGCCCATATATTCCATGGCCAGGCGCGGCACGTCGGAACGCAATTCGATGGCTTCGACGTCGTCCAACGGCAGAAACTTCAAGCACGCCTGAGTCAGTGTGCCCGCGCCCAAACCGAGAAACAGCGCACTCTCCGGCTGCGCATGGCTCAAGGCGCCGATAAACATCGCGCGGGTGTAGTCGTACTCCAGCCAGGTGGGATCTGGCAGAAACACGCAGCTTTGCTCGATGGCATCGCCAAACTCGAGAAAGCGGTAGTCGCCGACCTGCATGACCTTGATCACGCCGTACTCATCGTGAATCTCGGCCAACAGTAGCTCTTCGGTCAGCTCGTCCCGTGGCGGCTGTACAGGCATCACACTCTCCGCTTAAAAAATCCCGCCATGACATCGCCGACCAGGCGCTATCGGGGAAAGGCGCCGATTGTCATTGAAGTGCCAGGGCCGGGTCACGCGATAATTCGCCCAGTTTTGGCCCTGCCAACAATAAGAACGACGGGAGAATGTTATGTACGCCATCATCGGCGCCGGCCCCATGGGCCTTTGCACAGCCCGCCAACTGCAAAAACACGGCATTGCGTTTGTTGGCTTTGAGCTGCACGACAATGTTGGCGGCCTGTGGGACATCGATAACCCGCACAGCACCATGTACGACTCGGCGCATTTGATTTCCTCCAAAGGCACCACGCAGTTCAGCGAATTTCCCATGGACGATGCCGTGGCGCCCTACCCGCACCACAGCGAAATGCGCCGCTACTTCCGTGACTACGCCAAACACTTCGAGCTTTACCAGCATTACCAGTTCGGCACCCGTGTGCTGCGTATGGAACGCCGCGAAAATGGCTGGGCCCTGTATACGGAAAAAGCCGGGGTGACCCGCGAGTGGCAATTCGATGGTGTGCTGATCGCCAACGGCACGCTGCATAAACCCAATCTCGCCGAATTGCCGGGTTCGTTTAGCGGTGAGTTGCTGCATTCCAGCGCCTACCGCTCTCCGGATATTTTCAGCGGCAAGCGCGTGTTGATCGTCGGCTGCGGTAACTCGGCGTGCGATATCACCGTTGATGCCGTGCACCGCGCCGCATCTGTGGACCTGTCGGTACGCCGCGGCTACTACTTCCTGCCCAAGTTTCTCCTCGGCCGGCCCATCGACACCTTTGGCGGCGCAGTAAAACTGCCGCGTGCGCTAAAGCAACGTATCGACGGCCTGCTGATTCGCGCGCTGGTCGGCAAGCCGTCCAACTACGGCCTGCCCGACCCTGATTACAAACTCTACGAATCGCACCCGGTGATGAACTCGTTGGTCCTGCATCACCTCGGCCATGGCGATATCAAAGCGCGGCGCGATATCGCCAAGGTCGAGGGCAAAGCGGTGACGTTTACCAGCGGCGAAACGGCCGAGTACGACCTGATCCTGCAGGGCACCGGCTATAAGCTCGACTACCCCTTTATCGACCGCCAGCACCTTAACTGGCCTGAAGGTGCCGGCGCGCCAAAGCTGTACCTCAACGTATTCCATCCCGAGTACGACGACCTGTTTATGATGGGCATGGTCGAAGCCTCGGGCCTGGGCTGGCAGGGCCGTGCTGAGCAGGCTGAATTGGTGGCGCTGTTTATTCGCCAACTGCAAGCGCAAGCACCGGCGGCGAAAGCGTTCCAGGCCACCAAGCGCGAACGAGCAAGCATTCGCCTGGACGGCGGCTACGGCTATCTGGACCTCGAGCGCATGGCCTACTACGTGCACAAAGACACCTACCGCCAGGCCATCGCCGAGCACAGCGCGGCATTACGGCCAACCGCCAAAGCGGGCTAAAACAGACATGCACAGGCTCTATCGCGCCGATCAACAGCCGGCACGCTTGTGACCGTGGGCCGATCGGTTACCATGCCCGTCCGCCTAATCTGCTTGAGCCGAGAACCTCGATGTCGCAACCATGGAGCCCCAGCAGCTGGAGAGCTAAACCCATCCAGCAGCAACCGCAGTACCCAGACGCCGCCCACCTGAGCACCGTTGAACAAACCCTGGCCGGTTATCCGCCGCTGGTGTTTGCCGGCGAAGCGCGCGAACTACGCCGCCAGTTTGCCGAGGTCACCCAGGGCCGTGCGTTTTTGCTGCAAGGGGGCGATTGCGCCGAGAGCTTTGCCGAGTTCAGCGCAGCGAAAATTCGCGACACCTTTAAAGTGCTGCTGCAGATGGCGATTGTCATGACCTTTGCTGCCGGCAGCCCGGTGGTAAAAGTTGGGCGTATGGCCGGCCAATTCGCCAAGCCGCGCTCGTCTAACGACGAAACCATCGACGGCGTTACCCTGCCCGCCTACCGCGGCGATATCGTCAACGGCATCGGCTTTGACGCCAGCAGCCGCGTACCAGACCCTGAACGCCTGCTGCAGGCCTACCACCAATCCACCGCCAGCCTTAACCTGCTGCGCGCCTTTGCCCAGGGCGGTTTTGCCGACCTGCACCAAGTGCACAAGTGGAACCTGGAATTTATCGAAAACTCGGCGCTCGGCGAGAAGTACAACCAGCTTGCCGACCGCATCGACGAAACCCTGGCGTTTATGCGTGCCTGCGGCATGGACGGCTCGGCACAGGTCCGCGAAACCAGTTTCTTCACCGCCCACGAAGCGCTGCTGCTCAATTACGAGCAAGCCTTTGTGCGCCGCGACAGCCTGACTGGCGGCGACTACGCCTGCTCGGCGCATATGCTGTGGATTGGCGACCGCACCCGTCAGGTTGACGGCGCCCATGTGGAATTCCTGCGTGGCGTCGGCAACCCCATCGGCGTGAAATGCGGGCCGAGCATGAGTAGCGAAGATTTGATTCGCCTGATCGATATCCTCAACCCGGACAACGACCCCGGCCGCCTCAACCTGATCGTACGCATGGGCGCTGACAAGGTTGAAGCCGGCCTGCCGCGTCTGCTGCGCACGGTTAAAGAAGAAGGCCGCCACGTGCTGTGGAGCTCCGACCCCATGCACGGCAACACCATCAAGGCCTCCAGCGGCTACAAGACCCGCGACTTCGCGCAGATCCTCGCCGAGGTTAAGCAATTCTTCCAGGTGCACGAAGCCGAAGGCACGTATGCCGGCGGTATTCACATTGAAATGACCGGGCAGAATGTCACCGAATGCATTGGCGGTTCGCGGCCGATTACCGAAGACGGTTTGTCCGACCGCTACCACACCCACTGCGACCCACGGATGAATGCCGACCAGTCGCTGGAATTGGCGTTTCTGATTGCCGAAACGTTGAAAGGCGTACGGCGTTAAACGCCGTTACGGGTTACTTGCACCCCCGCTTGGTGCGCACAGCACACCCTACCCAAGCAAACACCGTCCGTAGGGTATGCTGTGCGCACCACAGCGTTATCCGGTGCATCGCCGGATGCGCCACCTTAACCAACCTACCCGCGCAATCCCGGGCTTAACCGCAACATATCCAACACCACATCCACCAGGCGCTCGGCCTCTTTGCCCAAGGCAAAGCTTTTCGGCGCCAGCAACCATTTGGCTAATACCCCATCTATAAACGAATGCAGGCACAGCGCGGCACGCTTGGTGTTGAGGTCTTCGGGCAACTGGCCTTTGTTGATGGCGTTGCGCAGGGTCAGTTCGATGCGCTGGTCGCAGTCGATGCTGTTGTCTTGCATACGTTGGCGCAGGTCGTTGAGTTCGTCGGTGTATTCACATTTATGGAACAGAATTTCGTTGATGCGCCGCACTTGCGCGTCGCTGGCGGTCTGTTTAAACACCTGCACCAGCAATTCACGCATGCGCCCTAGCGGGTCGGGCTCGCTGGCGCTTTCGCTGGCCTTAGCCAACGCCTCAAACGGAAGGTGCGCGCGCTCGAACATCGCTTCGAACAGATCGCTCTTGTTGCTGAAATGCCAATAGATGGCGCCACGGGTAACCCCCGCCACTTCGGCAATTTTTGCCAGCGTCGTGCGGCCGACGCCATGCTCGTAAAACGCATGCTCGGCAGCATCGAGAATCTGGCTACGGGTTTCCTGCGCTTCTTCTTTGGTCCTTCTGACCATATGGGTACAGCCCTTGGTTAGCGACACGTAAGGCTTCTGTCAGCGTCGTGTCAGTTAGGTGCAAAGCTGAAAAAAAGCTTATGTAACAGCGGATATTAGGCGTTTACAAACAACCGTGAATGTAAGTATATTTCTTAGCATCCTACCTATCCACAAGAAAATCCTTATTTTTTGATCACACTTTGATCAGCCGCCATTAAAACGCTAAATCTCCAACCAATCGTACCGACGCCTTTTCAACGTCGATCGACATGAGGCCTTTCATGCAATTCAAGCCAGCCCATACCGCTCTGGTAACCGCCATCGCATTGGCAACACTGCTTATCAGTGGTTGCGAAAAAGCAGCAGAAGCGCCTCCACAACAAACCCCGCAAGTGGGTGTGGTGACCTTGAAAGCGCAGCCCTATGCCTTAGTCAGCCAACTGCCAGGCCGAACCAACGCCTACCGCGTTGCTGAAGTTCGCCCGCAGGTGAACGGCATCATTCTTAAGCGTCTGTTTACCGAAGGCCGCGAAGTCAAAGCCGGTGAGCAGCTCTATCAAATCGACCCGTCGGTGTACGAAGCCACGCTGAAAAGCGCCCAGGCCACCCTGCAATCGACCAAATCTCTGGCCGACCGTTATAAGCAGTTGGTTAACGAGCAAGCCGTAAGCCGCCAGGAATACGACGACGCCGTGTCCAAACGCCTGCAAGCCGAAGCCACCCTGCAAAGCGCACAGATCGACCTGCGTTACACCAAGGTGTTGGCGCCGATCTCTGGTCGCATTGGCCGTTCGGCCGTGACTGAAGGCGCCCTGGTGAGCAATGGCCAAACCAACGCCATGGCCACCATTCAGCAACTCGACCCGATCTATGTCGACGTCACCCAGTCTTCCGCGCAACTGCTCAAGCTGCGTCGTGAACTGGAGAGCGGCAACCTGCAGAAAGCCGGCGACAACGCCGCCAAGGTCAAGCTGGTACTCGAAGACGGCAGCCTCTATGAGCAAGAAGGCAAGCTGGAGTTTTCCGAAGTGTCGGTGGATGAAGGTACCGGTTCGGTGACTATTCGCGCCGTGTTCCCCAACCCTGAACACCAGTTGCTGCCGGGGATGTTTGTACACGCCCAGCTGCAAGCCGGGGTTAACGAAAACGCCATTCTTGCCCCGCAGCAAGGTGTAACCCGCGACCTCAAAGGCATGCCGACCGCCATGGTGGTCAATGCCGAAAACAAGGTGGAGCTGCGTCAGCTCAAAGCCGAACGCACCTTAGGTAGCGAATGGTTGATCAACGACGGCCTGAAAGCCGGTGACCGGGTGATCACCGAAGGCCTGCAATACATAAAACCGGGTGTTGAAGTAAAAGTCAGCGAAGCCACCAACGTGGGCAAACCGGCCGACCCAGCAGCCGCGGCTGCTGCCCCAGCAAAAGCCGACGACGGCAAAGATCAGGCCCAAGGCGAAGGTAAGTAACCCATGTCGAAATTCTTTATCGACCGCCCCATTTTCGCCTGGGTAATTGCCCTGGTGATCATGCTGGTCGGCACCCTGTCCATTCTGAAACTACCGATCAACCAATACCCGGCCATTGCGCCACCAGCCATTGCCATTCAGGTGACCTACCCAGGTGCGTCCGCACAAACCGTGCAGGACACCGTGGTGCAGATCATCGAGCAGCAGCTCAACGGTATCGACAACCTGCGTTATGTGTCTTCGGAAAGTAACTCCGACGGCAGCATGACCATTACCGCGACCTTCAACCAAGGCACCAGCCCCGACACCGCTCAGGTTCAGGTGCAAAACAAGCTCAACCTGGCCACCCCGCTGCTGCCGCAAGAAGTGCAGCAACAGGGTATTCGCGTGACCAAGGCGGTGAAAAACTTCCTGATGGTGGTCGGCCTGGTGTCCGAAGACGGCAGCATGACCCGCGAGGACTTGTCGAACTACATCGTCTCCAACATGCAAGACCCCATTTCGCGTACCTCCGGCGTGGGTGACTTCCAGGTATTCGGTGCCCAGTACGCCATGCGTATCTGGCTCGACCCGGCCAAGCTGAACAAATTCCAGTTGACGCCGGTAGACATCAAAACCGCTGTGACCGCGCAAAACGTGCAGATTTCCTCCGGTCAGTTGGGCGGTTTGCCAGCGATTGAAGGCCAACAACTCAACGCCACCATCATCGGCAAAACCCGCTTCCAGTCGGCTGAGCAGTTCAAAAACATCCTGCTCAAGGTCAACACCGATGGCTCGCAAGTGCGCCTGTCTGACGTCGCCAAAGTTGAGCTCGGTGGCGAAAACTACAGCATCGATGCGCAGTTCAACGGCAAACCGGCATCCGGTCTGGCGATCAAACTGGCGACCGGTGCCAACGCCCTGGACACCGCCAAAGCCATTCGCGCCACCATCGCCGACCTGGAACCGTTTTTCCCGGCTGGCATGAAGGCGGTATACCCGTACGACACCACTCCGGTGGTCACCGAGTCTATCAACGGCGTAGTCGATACCTTGGTTGAGGCCGTGGTACTGGTGTTCCTGGTGATGTTTCTGTTCCTGCAAAACCTGCGGGCCACCATCATCACCACCATGACCGTGCCAGTGGTTTTGCTCGGCACCTTTGGCATCCTCGCCGCCGCCGGTTTCACCATTAACACCCTGACCATGTTTGGTATGGTGCTGGCCATCGGCCTACTGGTGGACGACGCCATTGTGGTGGTGGAAAACGTCGAACGGGTCATGGCCGAGGAGAATTTGTCGCCCAAAGAAGCGACGAAGAAATCCATGGGCCAAATTCAAGGCGCCCTGGTCGGTATCGCCATGGTGCTCTCGGCAGTACTGCTGCCCATGGCGTTCTTCGGCGGCTCCACCGGTGTGATCTATCGCCAATTTTCTATCACCATCGTCTCGGCCATGGGCCTGTCGGTGCTGGTCGCCCTGGTGTTCACCCCCGCCCTGTGCGCCACCCTGCTCAAGCCGATTAAAGAAGGCTCCCACGGCGTTCCAAAACGTGGCTTCTTTGGTTGGTTTAACCGCAATTTCGACCGTACCGTAACCGGCTACGAGCGTGGTGTGGCGAGCATGCTGCGCAATAAAACGCCGTACCTGCTGGCCTATGCCGTGCTCATCGCCGGCATGATCTGGCTGTTTATGCGCATCCCTACCGCGTTCCTGCCGGAAGAAGACCAAGGCGTGCTGTTCGCCCAGGTGCAAACGCCGGCAGGCTCCAGTGCCGGGCGTACCCAGGTGGTGGTCGATGAAATGCGTGCCTATCTGCTGAAAGACGAAGCGGCCACCGTGAGTTCGGTGTTTACCGTAACCGGCTTTAACTTCGCCGGCCGCGGCCAGAGCTCGGGTATGGCATTTATCATGCTCAAGCCATGGGAGGAGCGTTCGGCCGAGAACACCGTGTTTGCCTTGGCACAGCGCGCGCAAAATCACTTCTTCACCTTCCGCGACGCCATGGTGTTCGCCTTTGCCCCGCCGGCAGTACTGGAATTGGGTAACGCCACCGGCTTTGACGTGTTCCTCCAAGACCGCGCCGGTGTTGGCCACGACAAGCTAATGGAAGCGCGTAACCAGTTCCTCGGTATGGCGGCGCAAAGCAAAGTGTTGATGCAGGTACGCCCCAACGGCCTCAACGATGAACCGCAGTTCCAGCTGACCATCGACGACGAACGCGCCAGTGCGTTGGGCCTGACGCTGTCGGACATCAACAACACCCTGTCGATTGCCCTGGGGGGTAATTACGTTAACGACTTTATCGACCGTGGTCGGGTGAAGAAGGTGTATATCCAGGGCGAAGCCAAATCGCGCATGACCCCGGAAGACCTGCAGAAATGGTATGTCCGCAACGGCGCCGGCGAGATGGTGCCCTTCTCTGCTTTCGCCTCTGGCTCGTGGATTTACGGCTCGCCGAAACTGGCACGCTACAACGGCGTAGAAAGTATGGAAATCATGGGCTCGCCGGCACCGGGTTACTCCACCGGTGAAGCCATGGCCGAAGTCGAAGCCCTGGCGAAAAAGCTGCCAGCCGGTATTGGCTATTCATGGACGGGTCTGTCCTATGAAGAACGCCTGGCCGGCTCGCAAACCCTGGTGCTGTACGCCATCTCAGTGTTGCTGGTGTTCCTCTGCCTGGCGGCGCTGTATGAAAGCTGGTCGATCCCGATTGCGGTCATCCTGGTGGTGCCGCTGGGTATCATCGGTGCGCTGATGGCCACCAGCTTGCGCGGGCTGTCCAACGACGTGTTCTTCCAGGTGGGGCTGTTGACCACCGTGGGGCTGGCAGCGAAAAACGCCATTCTGATCGTCGAGTTCGCCAAAGAGCTGCACGAACAAGGCAAGTCGCTGGTCGATGCCGCCTTGGAAGCCTGCCGCATGCGCTTGCGCCCGATCATCATGACGTCCATGGCGTTTATCCTCGGCGTGGTACCGCTGGCGATTTCCACCGGCGCCGGTTCAGGTAGCCAACACGCCATCGGTACTGGCGTAATTGGCGGCATGATCACCGCAACCGTATTGGCGATCTTCTGGGTGCCGTTGTTCTTCGTCACGATCTCGTCGATGTTCAAAGGCAAGAAGTCTGAAACCCCAAGCAATGAGGCTGGCCACTGATGCGCAAGTCACTACTGTCCCTGGCAGTTGCCACCTTTGTACTGAGTGGCTGCTCGCTGATCCCTGAGTACCTGCAGCCGGCCTCGCCGGTTGCTCCGGCCTATCCGCAAGGCCCGGCCTACGGGCCGGCCGAGTCGGCCAAAGTCGCTGAGGCCGAGCAAGGCTGGCGCCAGTTCTTCCACGACCCGGCGCTGCAACAGCTGATTCAAACCGCGCTGGAAAACAACCGCGACCTGCGCGTTGCCGCGTTAAACCTGGACGCCTACGCCGCGCAGTACCGCATTCAGCGCTCGGACCTGTTCCCGAAAATCAGTGCCGACGGCACTGGTGTGCGTCAGCGCGTGCCAGGCGACCTGTCGCAAACCGGCCAGGCCACCACCAGCGGCCAGTACTCGGCCACTCTTGGCGTTAGCGCCTATGAGCTGGACCTGTTCGGCCGCGTGCGCAGCCTTAGTGAAGAAGCGTTGCAAACCTACTTCTCCAGCGAGCAAGCGCGCCGTAGCACCCAGCTCAGCCTGGTGGCCAACGTCGCCAACGCCTACCTGACGCTGACCGCCGACCAAGAGCTGCTGCGCCTGACCGAAGAAACCCTGAAAACCTACGAAGACAGCTTCAAGCTGACCCAACGTAGTAACGATGTCGGCGTGGCCTCGGCCTTGGACTTGAGCCAAGCGCGCACCTCGGTAGAAAGCGCACGCGTGGCCCTGGCACAGTACCAACGCCTGGTTGCGCAAGACCGCAACAACCTTGCCCTGCTGCTCGGCACGTCGGTGCCAGACAACTTGGTCGCGGAAAAACCGTTGGCCGACGACCTGCTGGAAGAACTGCCGGTCGGCTTGCCGTCGGAACTGCTGCAACGTCGCCCGGATATTCTTCAGGCCGAGTACCTGCTTAAAGCCGCCAACGCCAATATCGGCGCCGCGCGCGCGGCCTTCTTCCCCAGCATTAGCCTGACCGCTAATGCCGGCAGCAGCAGCGCCAGCTTGTCCGACCTGTTTAAAGGCGGTTCAGGCAGCTGGTATTTCTCGCCGACCATCAGCATTCCGATCTTTAACGCCGGTGAACTGAAAGCCAGCCTAGACTACTCGAAAATCCAGAAAGATATTCGCGTGGCCCAGTACGAGAAGTCGATCCAAACCGCGTTCCAGGAAGTCTCCGACGGCCTTGCTGCACGCCAGACCTACAACCAACAGCTGCAAGCGCAGCGCGATTTCGTCGCCGCCAACCAGGACTACTACCGCCTGGCCGAGCGTCGTTACCGCACCGGCATCGACAGCAACCTGACTTTCCTCGACGCCCAACGCTCACTGTTTAGTGCCCAGCAATCGCTGATCACCGACCGGTTGGCGCAGTTGACCAGCGAAGTGAATCTGTACAAAGCCTTGGGTGGCGGTTGGGTGGAAAACACCGGTCGCCAGCCAGCTGAGCCGGCAAAACCGTAAGGCTTGCCCGTAGGGTGTGCTGTGCGCACCAGGCGGTCTTCGAAATAACACGCATAAAAAAAGCCCCTGACCGAAAGGTCAGGGGCTTTTGCATTACTGAGGCTGCGCTTACTGCTCCTCAGGCGCCTCGTCCGGCACTTCTTCCGGCGATTCTTCGTCTAGAGCGCCTGCGTCCGGGGCTTCTTCGTCCGGCACGTAGCCTTCTGGTTGCTCTTCGCCCGCACCACCACCCAATGCGCCGGTTTTGGACATCACCAACATGGCGAACTCTTCCACCGACATTTTCTGGTCGTTGAAGGTTACTTCGTTGTTGGCGTAGCGCAGATTGGATTCCAGTCTGTCGCCTTTGAGTACGATCATCTCGGTACCCAAGGCCATGCCGCTGCCCATTTCAGTGAACATGGCCGCCTGGTCGTCGATGGCCTTCTGATCGGTCTCACCCGACAGCGCCGCTTGTACACGTACGCCGTCGCCGATTACCGCTTTGTCGATGGCCAGCTTGGCATCGAGTTGCGCCAGCACCTGTTTGGCCATTTCCGGCGGTGGCAGGTCGAAGGACTCAGGCTTGTTCAGGTCCACCGACAGGCTCAGCGCGGCTTCGCCATGGGCGGTTTTGATGCTGAACTTCTCCAGCGCCACATGCGGCTTGCCGGCCAGCAGTTGGCCGATATCGGCTTTGAGTTTTTCTTCTTCGGCTGGGGTGAAGGCCAATTCCGGCGCTTCTTCGCCTTTTGCGGCAGCCTGTTGCACGGGCGCTAACTTGTCGCGGTAAACCTCGACCAGCGCTTGCACGGCGGCGGCGTCGAAGTCTTTCATGCGCCAGATCATCTGCACGCCGGCGATATCTTTGCCGTCAAAGGTGACCTGGCCGATGTCGTAGCTGACATGGCCGCCGAGCTTGCCGCTGGTTTCTTCGAAGTTGCTCGCCTGAGCCAGGTTTTTGATCAGCACTGGCGGCTTGTCGCCGGCCTTCACTTCAATGCTGGCCAATTTCAGGCTGCTTTCGCCGAGGTAGAAATCCCCGCTGCCCATCTTCTGATCGCTGTCCAACACCAGGTCACGCACGTTAACGCTCAGTGCTTCGCCGCTGGCATCGGTACCGGTCAACAGCAAGCTGTCCATACCACCGCTAACGGCCACTTTCTGGGCGTGGGCGCTGGCATCGACGTCCAGCTTAAGGCCGGAGAACTTAATGTTCTGACCTTCCTGCGGGGCGAAGTCCAGCGGGGTGAGTTCGATGGTGCCGGTGGTGGAGTTGTCGTAGCCCAGGCTGACCTGGCCGTGCAACGGCGCCTCGCCTTTGGCGGCATCAAACCATTTCTGGGTCAGGCCGTTGGCTTCAAGGGCGTAGTTGCTGGTGGCCAAGACTGGCCACAGGTTGAGCTTTTTCAGGCGCGAGAACGGCAGCGGGCCGTGCTCGATATTGTCGACCAACAGAATTTCGACGTTGCGGTATTCCTCGCCAAACGATGGCGAGTCGAGGGTCAGACGGTAGTGAGCGGTACTGGTGAACAGGTGGCTGTCCAGGGAAACCAGTTCCAGCTTGCTGGTAATGCCGGTGCCCAGTAGTGCGTCGGCGCCCTTCTGGTTGGCTTCTTCAATGGAGGTTTTCAATACGCTTGGCAGTTGGGTGCCGGTGTACCAAGCGCCACCGGCGCTGATCAGACCTACGGCAACCACAACACCCGCAGCTATTCCTGCTGTTTTATTCATAAGTGACTCAACCCATTTCCATATTTAAATAAATGCCCTAGCGGCAGCGCCTTCCTGGCAAAGGGCTCTTGGCAAACAAGCACGGCACAGCGAAAGCGGCGGCGATAGTAGCATTTTGGCTACTATCGCCGTGTGCGGCCTATCTCTGTTCGATGATTTTTACCGCAGGCGCGTCAGGGTCATCTTTCACCCAGTCGCTGAGCAGGCTGTAGGCCACCGCCAAGAGCGTTGGCCCTAGGAACAAGCCCATAAAACCAAACGCCAGCAGGCCACCAAAGACACCGAGCAACACCACCACCAACGGCAAGTTGCCACCACGGCTGATCAGGTAAGGCTTAAGCACGTTGTCTACGCCGCTAACGATAAAGGTGCCCCACACACCGAGGAAAATTGCGTAGCCGTAGTCGCCTTTCCAGGCCAGCCAAGCCACGGCCGGAATCCACACCAACGGCGGGCCCATGGGGATCAGGCTGAACACAAAGGTCAGCATGCCGAGCAAAATGGCGCCCGGCACACCGGCAATCCAAAAGCCGATCAGGGCCAGCACCGCTTGCGCAGCGGCAGTACCAATCACGCCGTTGACCACACGCTGTACGGTGCCGGCCACCAGATTCAAGTAATAGTCGGCGCGGGCGCCGATCAAGCGATGCAGGCCTTTACGCACCAAATCCGCCATCGCCGGCCCGTCGCGGTAAAAGAAGAACACCAGCACCAGACTCAACGACAGCTCCAACACGCCGCCACCAATTTTGGCGCTGCGCGCCAGCAGCCAGTTGCCCACTTCGCCGAGGTACGGTTTAACACTGGCAAATACGGCCGCGCCCTGCTGGTCTATGGTCATCCACCAGGCCACCAAACGATCGCCCACTAACGGCACCTTACCAAGCCACTCGGGCGGAGCAGGCAGGCCTTGCACTTGCAGGTCTTTAATCAGGTTGACCGCGTCGCGCACGTGGTCGGCAAGGTTAAAGCCCAGCCATACCAGCGGCAGCACCACCACAAACATCCACACCACGGTGAGAATGCCGGCCGCCAGCGAAGTGCGGCCACCCAGCCAACGGGTCAGCAACGGCATTAGCGGCCAACTGGCAAAGGCCAACACAGCGGCCCAGAACAGCGCAGAAAAGAACGGCGCCAAGACCCACAGCGCCGCACCCAGTAATGCCAGCAAAAGGATCTGAACCAGCAAACGGTCGTTGTTAGGCATTTAGCACTCCGGCGAAATCAGAAGCGCCCTTTGCTCGTGTAACCGGCAAAGGGCGAAAGCAAGGCAGAGCTTAACGCAGGAGCTTGAAGGATAGGCCGTCGCTGTCGGAGTCATCGAGCTCCAGCCGCGCCGCACGTACCCGTTGCGCCACCAACGCGTCACGCCAGGCGCCCGCGTGTTTGCCAGCCAAACTGACCCGCAACGTGGTGTCTTGGTTCAGGGTACGTGCGAGCAAATCAGCCCAGGCGTCGACTGGTTCGCCATCCAGGCTGGCGAAGTGCAATTCGCCGGTATTGCGCAGCTGCCGCAGCAAGGTGGCAGGCCCCGGCAGCAACTCGCCGAGGTCCGTCTGGTTTTCCAGTTGTTCAACGTGCAGGTAAGCGCGGCGGTTGCCACGGGTGATGCTATAGAGCGCCACCAGCGTGTTGTGATTCGGCTCGGCTAAACGTAAGAGCAAATACGCCTGTTGGTCATCGGCACCGAGCAGCTTGGCATTGCCGAATACCGAGTTAGCCCACAGGCTGCCAGAGCCACACTCGCGGCTTTCACACCAATACAACGCATGCGCGCCCTGCTCCTGCAACGCGGCGAGTGCCGCATTAAACGCCTGCCCTGAAGTGTGTTCGGGCGGCAGCTCGTAGGTGACTGAACGCATATGGCCCAGGGTGTCGACTTGCCGCTCATACCGCAGGGTGCCGCTGATACGGCGGATTGAGCCCAACGGGTAAATACGTTCCTGGGCGGGTACATCGCGAAAATCGACAATCTCAGCGCGCGGAAAGCGCGGCAGGATGTCCAGGTCTTTGCTGCCAGGCAGGTCAGCAGACGTAGCAGGGCCGATCCAACAGATCAGCGAAAGCGCCAGCAGGCGGAAGTGACGCATAGGTTTTTCTCGTTGCGTAGGCGTTTTGCGAAGGCTGCCAGCCTCCGCAGTTGGCCAGGGCAAGTCAAGGCGCGGCGAAAAACCTATTGAAACAGGCTGCTACCGCTTGCGCGCCAACTTCGTCATCCAGGTGCAGGTGATGACCACCGGCCAAGCGCTGCACCTCAAATGGCAGGCCTTGCAAGGAGTCCACCAGCGCTGGCTGAACGTGCAACATGCCGCCCTCTGCCACCACCAAGCAGGCTGGGCAGGCAACACTGCGGACAAACACCTCGGTGTGGGCCTGGGTAAAACGCAGCGGCGAGGGCAACGTCAGGCGGCTATCGGTGCGCCAGGTAAAACCACCCGGCACTGGCATCAAACCGCGTTGCGCCAACAGTTGCGCCGCTTCCAGGCTCACGCCGCCGACCCCTTTCATCCGCGCTTTTACCGCCTGCTCAACCTTTTCATACACCGGCTTGCGCTTACCGGCCAACGCCAGCTGATCACGCAACGCCGAGCCCAGCTTGGCCGGCGCGGCATCGGCCTCACCGGTAAACGGAATCAGGCCATCGATCAACGCCAGCCGTTCAATGCGCTCGGGCATCGAGGCCGCCAGCAGTACCGAAACAATCGCCCCCATCGAATGCCCCAGCAGGGAAAAGCGCTGCCAGCCAAACTGCTCGGCCACCAGCAGCACGTCATAGGCGTAGTCCCACAGCTGGTAATGCGCGCCAGCCGGGCGGTGGTCGGAATGGCCGTGACCGGCAAAGTCCAGAGCGATGATGCGCAGCCCCTCCAGCTTGGGCGCCAGGCGGGCAAAGCTCATGGCGTTGTCCAGCCAGCCATGTAGGGCGATCACCGGCTTGCCGTCCTCCGGGCCGAACACATGGGCCGACAGCTCAATATGCGGCAGGCTCAGGCGCACTTCTTCAAAGGAATAATTCATGCGGACTCCAGCCGGGGCTGCCAGCGATCAAACAGGGTTTTGAGCAAATCGGCCGTCGCCTGCGGACGTTCCAGCGGAAACATATGCCCGCCCGGCAACGTTAAGTATTGGCAGTGTGGCAAGCGGCGGATCGAACGGGTGTGATGGGGCAATACCACGCGGCTGTGGCGCCCGCGAACCATGGCCAACGGTACTTGCAGCTGCTGCGGCCGGCCTGGGTTGCTGTGCGGCACGCTGCGGTAAATGCTGATTTCCGTGGCCGGGTCGAACAACAGCCGCAGCCCTTCGCCATCGGCCTGCAGGCCATGCTGCACATAGGCGTCGAGGCACTCGGGGTCAAAGCGGCGGAACAGCGATTTGGCGGCGAAATAGTCTTTGGCTTCGGCAAAGTCGCTAAACGCTTCGCGCCGCCCCAGGGTGCGCCCGGCCGGGGTAATACGGTCGATAAAACCAAAGCGTTTGGCGGCGCGGATCACGATGCGGTCGGCCAGTGTCAGCACCGGCGAATCAAGCATCACCACGCCGCGATACAGCTCCGGGTGGCGTAGCGCCGCGTGGTAATGCAGCACGCCGCCAAGGGAATGGCCGACGCCCCACACCGGCTCTGGCAGTTCACGCAGATGGTGAACCAGCTCATCGACCAGATTGCCCCAATTGTCATCCACCGGAAAACGCGGATCGTGGCCGTGTTGCGGCAAGTGCAGTACGTGATAGTCCGGCGCCAGCGCGGCAAATAACTTGCCGTACGTGGCCGAAGGAAATCCATTGGCATGGGCGAAAAACACCGGCTGCGACATCACCTAGCATCCTAAAAACAAAACCTGCCCGATTGTCCGCAAGCACGAGCACTGCGGCAATGACCGTAACTGCCGGGAATGATGGCAATACGGCCAGCGCCATAACGATTTCCGAGTTGCGCGCACCACGTGATCGCTTTGGTGCGCACAGCACAGCCGACGAGGTCAGCAACGACCCGCTTTATGCACGGTCGCTGCGCAAGAAAATGCCTAACGCCACCAACGGGAACGCGCTGCCCACCACCACGATCCACAACCAACCGCCATGGTCGAACAAGGCACTGGCGAGCGATGAACCCAAGGCGCCGCCGACAAAGATGCTGGTCATATACAGCGCATTCAGGCGCCCGCGGCTGGCGGCGTCCAAGGCATAGATCGCGCGCTGGCCGAGCACCATATTCATCTGCACGCAGAAATCCAGCACCACGCCAGTCAGTGCCAGGGCAATCACAGTATTGCTTGGCGGGATAAACGCCGGCAGAAAACACAGGGTCGCCAACATCAGCGCCAAACGGGTGGCCACCCGGGTGTGCCCAGCATCGGCCAAGCGCCCGGCAATTGGTGCTGCCACTGCGCCAATCGCACCAACCAAGGCAAACAACGCAATCTGCGTTTGCGACAAGCCGTGATTGCGCGCCAGCTCCAGCGGCACGGCAGTCCAGAACAGGCTAAAGGTGGCAAACATGCAGCCTTGCATCATGGCGCGTTGACGCAGCACCGGCTCACGCTGGAACAGCTTGCCCAGCGACAAGATCAACTGGCTGTAGGTCGCACTGTGGTCCGGCTGCCGTTTGGGCATGGTGGTCGCCAGAATCAGCACAATGGCGGTCATCACCGCCGCGGCAATCAGAAAGACCGCGCGCCAGCCCAGGTGGTCGGCAATCAAACTGGACAACGGCCGAGCGAGCAAAATGCCCAGCAACAGGCCGCCCATAATGCCGCCCACCACCCTGCCCCGCGACTCTTCCGCCGCTAGGTGCGCGGCCAAGGGAATCAGGATTTGCACCGACACCGAGCTGGCACCAATTAGCAGCGACACCAGCAAAAACGCATGGGGTTGGGTGGTAAACGCCGCCGCCAGCAAGCTGGCCACCGACACCAGCGCGGTGATGATCATCAGCCGCCGGTTTTCCACTAGATCGGCCAGCGGCACTAGAAACAACATGCCCAGGGCATAGCCAATTTGCGTCAGCGACACGATCAGACTGGCGGCGGTGGCGGAAATGCCGATGTCCGGCGCAATCAGCTCGATGATGGGTTGCGAGTAATAGATGTTGGCGACAATCACGCCGCAGCAAAAGGCAAACAGCAGCACCATGCCACGGGTCATGGTCAGGCTTGTGGAGCTCATGGGGGCACTCGTCACGGGACAGCAGAGAAGGCCTGCTAGGGTACGGGAAATAGCCCTACGAGAAAATCTCGTTAGCTGGCTATTTAGTTCGACCATTCGCGTAAGCCCGGCCATCACCCGGTAGTAAGCGTTGAACGTTTGACAGCCTCCCCCCACTCACCGAAGCTGCACCCCAAGCGTGATACGCGCTCGCTAGAACAACGGAAGTTTGCATGTCGAAGCCCCCACAAAAGAACCCACCCAGCGCCGCGCAAACGCCCCCACCCACCGCCTCTTCGCCCGACGACCAGCCTGCCAAACGACCCATTGCGTTGATCATTTTTGCCGTGGTGTTGTTGCTCAGTCTGCCGCTGTGGATGTATCGCCAACACAACGCCGCCCCGACCGCACCTGCCACCGTTGCAACCGCGCCAACAGCCAACAGCCAGCCACAGCACCCGCCTGCCAGCTTTGTTGATGAAGCCCAGTGCGTGGCCTGCCACAGCGAACAAAGCCAGGCTTGGAGCGGCTCTCATCATCAGATGGCGATGTTGCCGGCCAGCGCCGAGAACATTCGCGGTGACTTCAATAACACCACCTACAACGGCGAGGCCGAAACCAGCCGTTTCAGCAGGCGAGACGGCGCCTACTGGATCAACACCCCAGGCCCGGACGGCAAAGCGGCAGACTTTAAAGTGGCCTACACCTTTGGCATCGAGCCGTTGCAGCAATACCTGCTGGAACTGCCCGGCGGCCGCCTGCAAGCCTCAGGCGTAGCCTGGGATACCCAGAAGCAGCGCTGGTTTGAGCTGTACCCCGGCGAGAACGTGGACTTCCGTGACGACCGGCACTGGAGCAAGCCCGCGCAGAACGCCAACGGTATGTGCGTGGACTGCCACACCACCGATTTCAAACGCAACTTCAGCCCCACTGCCGATAGCTTTAACAGCACCTGGAGCAACCTCGGCGTCGGTTGCCAGAGCTGCCACGGCCCGGCCTCGCGCCATGTGCAGTGGAGCGCCGGCGCCAACCTCAATAAGCAGCAGCCAGATAAAGGCTTTGGCACCGCCCTGGGCAGCAGCGATGCCCTTACCCAGGTCGAAACCTGCGGACGCTGCCATGCGCGCCGGGCGCCGCTGGGCGATGGCTACACGCATAAAAATCGGCTGATGGACGACTATCTACCCGCCAGCCTAAGCGCCGAGTTGTATCAGGTGGACGGCAAGATCAAGGAGGAAGTGTTCGAGTACGGCTCTTTTATCCAGAGCAAAATGTTCGCCAAAGGCGTGACTTGCAGCGACTGCCACAATCCCCATAGCAATCAACTGAAAGCACCGGGCAATGGCGTCTGCTTGCAATGCCATAACCCATCGGGCAAAGCCCCACGCGCCGGCATTGATGGCGGCGGGCTCAAAGCAAAAAACTATGAAGCGCCGGAGCACACCAAGCACAACCCCGGGCAGCCCGGCTCGCAGTGCGTGGACTGCCATATGCCCGGCAAGCTTTACAGGGTCAACGACTACCGCCACGACCATAGCCTGAGCATTCCCAACCCGGCACACTCGGCCAAAATCGACAGCCCAGACGCCTGCGCCGCTTGTCATAAAGGCAACAGCAGCAAAATCGCTGAGCAGTTTAAGGTTTGGTACGGCGACACCATGGTGGCCGACGGCGGTTATGCCGATGCCATTTTTGCCGCCCGCCACGGCTCGCCCGGCGCCGCGCGCATGCTGATGCAGCAATTGGCGCGCACCGACCTACCGGCCATTCGCCGCGCTACGGTGTTGGCGCAACTGCCCACCTACCCCAGCCAGCGCGCCATACAACAGGCAGCTAGCGCCCTTAACCACGCCGACCCACAGGTACGCACTGCCGCCGTTGAGGCGATTGCCGCCATGGGCTCGGCGGAGCAACTTATCAGCCTACTGAGCCCGCGCTTGAGTGATCCCGTGCGTGCTGTGCGTCTGGCCGCGGCCGCGCAACTGGCCACTATTCCCGCCGAGAAACGCGCCACCATCGACACACTCCTGCGCCCGGCCATCGAGGAATACGAAGCGGCGCAGCAAGCGATACGTGATCGCGCCGAAGCCAACCTTAACCTGGCCGTGCTGTACCAGAACACCGGCCGCGGCAGCCAAGCCGAAGCGGCTTTGCGCGAAGCGCTGCAACGTGACCCGGACTTTTTGCCCGCCGTGGTCAGCCTGGCGCAACTGCTCGACGGCACAGGCCAACACGGCCCTGCCCTGCAACTAGTTAACGAGGCGATCGGCAAGCACCCCAAAGCCGCTTTGCTGTCCTATAACCTGGGGTTGATGTTGATGCGTGCCGGCGAGCGCGACAATGCCCTGCTGGCCTTGGCCAACGCTACGCAGCTGAGCCCGGAGGATGGGCAATTTAGCTATATCTACGCCATCGCCCTGCACGACAGTGGTAAACCGGAAGAAGCGCGCCACCAGCTCGAAGCTCTGCTCAAGCGCCAGCCCGAGAACCGCAACGCGCGGATGGCGTTGATCAGTTACTGGCACGAAGCTGGGCAACCGCAGAAAGTGCAGGTGTTGCAAGCGGAGTTGGAGCAACAAAACCCGGATGACCCAGAACTGCAACAGGCGCCAAATAAATGAAACGCCCTGCCCTGTTATTCGCCGCGTTGCTTTTCGCCGGGCAGGTACTGGCAGCCGGTTCATTGGACGTACTTGAGCCATGGGCCAAGTCCGGTGTCGGGCAGCAGGCGGAGGTATACCTGACCTTACGCAACAGCGGCGCCGAGCAAGACCGCTTGGTTGGCGCCAACAGCGCCCTCGCCACCGCCGTGCAATTGCGCACCGTGGTGCAGTTGGGCTCAGTGCAAAGCGTGCAAGCGCTGAAATCCATTGGCGTGCCCGCGGGCGGACAACAGGTGCTGGCGCCAGGGCACACCCATCTGCTGCTAGTGGGCGTGAAGCGGGCGCTGGTGGTGGGTGAAGAGGTGCCGCTTAGCCTGCACTTCGAAAAAGCCGGAACGGTGCAAGTGCGCGCTAGCGTGCGGCCGTAGGGTGTGCTGTGCGCACCGCCGCGTTATCGGCAAGATCGCTTGGTGCGCGCACCGAACGCAGACCGGTACACCCTACAAAGCAAACGCTCGCGGCGTATCTACAGGTAACGGCTGACTTCGATCAGGTTCTGGTCCGGGTCGCGAAAGTACACCGACTCAATCGGCCCCAACGCGCCCGTGCGCATCACCGGCCCCTCCTCCACCGTCACGCCGTGCTTGGCCAAATGCGCCAACACATCGGCACTGCTCCAGTGGGTAATCAGACACAGGTCGATAGCCCCCGGCGTCGGCTTGGCGGCCTTGGGTTCAAACTCGCGGCCTGCCTGGTGCAGGTTGAATTTCTGCTGCCCAAACGCCAGCGCACTGCGCCCCTGGCCAAAGACTTCATGGCGCATATTCAGCACGCGCTCGTAGAACGCAACGGTGACGGCGATATCGGCCACGGTCAGCACTATGTGGTCGAGACGTTCAATCATCGATTCCGATCCAGCAGATGGAAGCGTGGCAGCGCCAGCCCCCAATAAATCGCCGCCATACGGGTCAACAGCACCACCAGCATGGCTACGCCAGTGGCGGCCCAATGCCCAGCGCCGAAGTGCAACAGCGCCATAAACACCAGCGAGCCGGCGATACAGGCGGTGGCATACACCTCTTTCTGAAAGATCAGCGGAATCTGGTTGCACAGTACATCGCGCAGCACGCCACCGGCGACCCCGGTCATCACGCCCATGATCACTGCCGTACTGACTGGCACCTGATGGCGCATCGCAACCTCGGTGCCGATCACGGTGAACACCGCCAAGCCAAAGGCATCGGCGATCAGCAGGGCTTTTTCCGGCAGCGGTTTGATAAAGCGCGCCCACAACACGGTACCGATAGCGGCCAGCGAGGCCACCAGCAGGTACAGCTCGTTGCCAATCCAGCTGACCGGATGATTGTCGAGAATCAGGTCACGCAGGGTGCCACCGCCCAACGACGTAACCAGAGCAATCACCAGCACGCCGAAGAGGTCCATGGCATTGCGCCCAGCCATCAGCGCGCCCGTGACGGCAAATACCGCCACGCCGAACAGGTCGCTCAGATAGAACAGAGTCTCGATGTTCAATCAGCCACCGACCGGGGTGCGCATGGTGACGAATTCTTCGGCCGCGGTCGGGTGCACGCCAATGGTGTCGTCAAAGATACGCTTGGTAGCGCCGGCCTTGATCGCCACCGCCAGCCCTTGGACGATCTCGCCAGCATCCGGGCCGACCATATGACAACCCAGCACCTTGTCGCTGTCGGCATCCACCACCAGTTTCATCAGCGTGCGTTCCTGGCTGCTGGTGAGGGTCAGCTTCATGGGTTTGAAGTCACTTTGGTAAATCACCACCTTGTGCCCGGCATCTCGCGCCTGCTCTTCGGTAAGGCCAACGGTGCCGATGTTTGGCAGGCTGAATACGGCGGTAGGAATGTGCTGGTAATCGACCGGGCGGTATTGCTCGGGCTTGAACAAACGCCGCGCGACCGCCATGCCTTCGGCCAGCGCCACCGGCGTGAGTTGCACACGGCCGATCACATCGCCCAAGGCCAGAATGGAGGGCTCGCTGGTTTGGAACTGCTCGTCCACGGCAATAAAGCCGCGCTCATCAAGCTGCACGTTGGTATTTTCCAGGCCGAGGTTATCCAGCATTGGCCGGCGGCCGGTGGCATAGAACACGCAGTCGGTTTCCAGTACGCGGCCGTCTTTAAGGGTGGCGTGCAGGCTGCCATCGGCTTGTTTGGCGATGCGGGTGATGTCGGTGTTGAACTGCAGATTGATCCCGCTTTTGCTCAGCTCTTCTTTCAGGTGCTTACGCACCGCGCCATCAAAGCCGCGCAGGAACAGGTCACCGCGATACACCAACGTGGTGTCGGCACCGAGGCCGTTGAAGATCGAAGCAAACTCAACGGCGATATAGCCGCCGCCGACTACCAGCACGCGCTTGGGCAGCGCTTCAAGAAAAAAGGCCTGGTTGGAGTTGATCGCGTGCTCGTGGCCGGGAATATCCGGAATCTGCGGCCAGCCGCCGGTGGCGATCAGAATATGCTCGGTGCTGAAGGTTTTGCCGTCGACTTCAACATGGTGCGGGTCAAGCACTTTGGCGTGCGCTTCCAGCAACGTAACGCCGCTATTAACCAGCAGGTTGCGGTAGATGCCATTGAGGCGCTGGATTTCGCGGTTTTTGTTGCTGATCAGCGTGGCCCAGTTGAAGTCGGGTTTGCTGCCCAGGGTCCAGCCATAACCGCTGGCCTGTTCGAACTCGTCGGCGAAATGAGCGCCGTAGACCAGCAGCTTTTTCGGAACACACCCGACATTAACGCAGGTGCCGCCCAAATAACGGCTTTCTGCTACCGCCACCTTCGCACCAAAGCCCGCCGCAAAACGCGCAGCCCGCACACCGCCGGAACCGGCGCCAATCACAAACAGGTCGAAATCGTAGCTCATGCTGGTCTCCTAAACTGGCGGCCAGCATAGCGCAAAGGCGCTGCACTGGCCGCCCCGGTAAGGGGTGCTGTGCACATCCAATAAGGTTGTCGACAGACACTACGGGGGGCCACAACACCCGGATATGAAAAAGCCACCTTGCGGTGGCCTCAGGCTTGTGCAGCCCCCTACTTTTCGCAGGGGTTTGACGCACCGCCACTTAGTAGTAGGCGTTTTCTTTCTGCGTGTGGTCAGTGACGTCGCGTACGCCTTTGAGCTCTGGAATGCGCTCGAGCAGAGTTTTCTCGATGCCTTCTTTGAGCGTCAGGTCAACCTGGCCGCAGCCTTGGCAACCGCCGCCAAATTTGAGTACGGCAATACCGTCATCCACTACGTCGATCAGGCTGACTTCGCCGCCGTGGCTGGCCAGCCCTGGGTTGATCTCGGTTTGCAGGTAGTAGCTGATGCGTTCGTTGATGGGGCTGTCTTCGTTGACCATCGGTACTTTGGCATTTGGCGCCTTGATGGTCAGTTGGCCACCCATACGGTCGGTGGCGTAGTCGACTACCGCGTCTTCAAGAAAAGCCTCGCTAAAGGCGTCGATATAAGCGGTGAAGCTTTTCAGGCCTACGGCTTTGTCTTCAGGTTTTTCTTCGCCTGGTTTGCAGTAGGCAATGCAGGTTTCGGCGTATTGGGTACCCGGCTGGGTGATAAACACACGAATACCAATGCCGGGGGTGCTCTGCTTGCTCAGCAGGTCGGCTAGATAATCGTGGGCAGCTTCAGTAATGGTGATGGCGCTCATGGCAACTCCTCGCAAACGTGGGCGCAGTTTACGCCCTTGGGACTTGCGAATAAAGCCCCAGTAAATTAGTCAGGAATAGCCACTCTGCTCGGTGCAGGGTTTTCGTTATCCAGCCACACCTTGGCCTGTTGGAAAAACCGCTTCTCGATCAGTTCGTAGCTGCCCCAGGAGGCGAGCACGATAGCCGGAATGCAGGCACCGATCATCCAGTAAATGTTCAGGTCATAGCGCTGGGTAAGGTACCAACCTAGCGACAGCACCAGCACATGTACCAGATACACCGAGTACGAACAGTCACCCAACGACTTCAGCACCCGGTTGCCGCGGAAGTAGCTCTCAAGGGAAATACAGCTGGCCACAATCAGCGCACTCGGCACGCCCCAATGCAGCACGCGCATTTCGGTATTGAGGTGATAGATCGCCATCATCGAGCAGGTAATCACCAGCACCGGCAACAGGCTGCCAGGGCGAATCCAGCCGCGTTGATAAACCATGCCGAGCACGATGCCAAAGAGAAATTCATAAACGATGCTGTTGCGATAAAAATCGCTCACCCAGCTTTGCTGAGTGGCCACCGCGCTGACCAGAAAAATCGCCGCCGCAATCAGCCACAAACGAAAGCGCTCTGGCACGCTAAAACCAAGGGCGAACAGCAGGTAGAAAAACATCTCGTAGTTCAGGGTCCAACCCACGGCCAGCGTGGGATACAGCCCATAGCCGGCAGGGTTATCCGCCGGGATAAACAACAGCGACAAGATGAAATGCTGCAGGTCGAAGCTTTGTCCTGGCATCATTGGTTTGGCGTAAACAATCAGCAAAGCAGCGAGCAGCGAGAACAACCAATACGCCGGCACGATGCGCAGCACGCGGTTGAGCAGAAAGCGCCCGGCCGCCATGTCCTTGCCTTGGGTGGACAGGTAGATAACCAAGCCGCTAATTACAAAAAAAATGTCGACGCCTACGGCGCCTTTGTCGATAAAAAATTGCCCGAAGGCGCTCTCTGCTTTGAAATCAAAAAACACCTGCATGATGTGGTGTCCGACCACCAGCCACGCCGCTAACGCCCGTAGCGCTTGCAGTGAAATCAGCATAAACCTGCTCCCAACCTCTAACTCTTGTTAGAGGGTTGACCCGGGCGGAGGGAGAAAAGGTCCATAAATCAAACGGTGGGACGCAAAACGTAGGCTGGGGCGGTCCGCGTTCGGTAAGCGCAGCGAACGCGGATCGACCCAACCTATCTGGACAGCCTACAAATTCTCATAGCGGTTCATATCCAGGACGCCCGCCTCTAGCGGCTCGGTCCGTTGGATATAGCGATCCAGGTCGTGGAAGTAGCGCCAGAACTGCGGGTGACTCCTGCGTACGCCCCAGCGCTGCACGAGCTCTTCAAAAGCCGGCTGATCTTTCACTTGCTCCATGGCCGCGACAAACTCCGGCACCTGCGCCACCGGCACGTTGAACATAAAGTTTGGGTAGCTGCTCATTACACCGGGGAACACCGTTACGGTGTCCAACCCCGGCTGGTAGCGCAGGCTTTCGCCCATCATAAAGGCCACGTTGCTATGGGCGCGGTTGCGCAGCAGGCTGTAGAAGTCGACGCTGCCGTCGCCCTCTTCCACGCGCAACATGGTTGCTTCGGGCAGTTGCTGAATGACCTTCAAGCCTGCCCCTGGCTTGCCTGTCAAGCGGCTGAGGGCTTGCTCGGCGTCTTGCTGCGGTTTGGGGAAGTTGCGTCGGTAGCAGTTGCCGGTTTCGCAGCGGTTGATCGGGTCGGGGCGCATATTGAAGCCGGCGTAACGCGCCAGCAGTTGCGTGGCAAATATGTTTTTCGCGTTGACCTCGGGCAGCTGCAAGCCAGTAGGGCTGTCGTCGTCGATGTCCTGGTAGTCCATCCACATCTTTAGCTTGCCGCTGTTCTGGTACCAGTCATCAAGAATGGCAGCACGCGAATCAGGCGGCATCAGGCGCAGAAAGTTCTGCTCGGCGCCGTTGCGGATCAGGTCGAAATACAACCGCGTCTGTGCCTGGTGCGAGACGTTGCCGAACACGTCGTAATTGACCACCAGTTGGTAATAGGTGCGCTCCAGCAGCGGATAGTCCATCCACCAAATGGTTTGCGGTATCTCCCCTATCAGGCCTTTTTTCACCGTGGCGCTGTCGTAGTGGCGAAAGATCGACAGCACCGCGTTGTCGTTGCCGGCCCAGATATGCGACCAGCTTGGCGCTGGCGCATCGGCGTAGGCCTCTTTGCGCGCGTCTTCGTATTCGTTGCGCTTGTCGCGGTAGCTGCGCCATAGGCTCAGGGTGGCGCCAAGGTCATCGAGCTGGCCCGGCAATGCCAGTTGCTCGGTGACCTGGCCACGGTAGCTGGGGTCGGTGATATACAAGTCGTGATCAGGGTCTTGAAAGAACACCCAGAAGTTATCGCGGATTACGTCGGTAGCAATCTGCCCGCGGCACACCGGCCCTTTGATAAAGGTCTGCACAAAGTATTCGGCGTTTTCCAGCATGAACTGGTAACGGGCCTTGGCCGGAATGGCGGCGAAGGTTTCAAACGGGTTGGCGCGACGCTGCGGGCCGTAACCAGGCGAGGCCTGCACCTGCCAGTCGTCGCCGTAAAACAGCTCTTTTACCCGCGCCAGTTTCTGCGCGCTTAACGGGTAGGTGATATGGGTTTTGTGCACGATCACGCCCTGCACCGCCGTCAGCCGGTAGTAGAACTGGATACCGGGGTCGTCGTTGGGGCGGCGGCTGGCAATCGGGTCAATGGCCTGACCGCTCGGCGTGCGTGAGCGCACCACTTGAAAGAAATGGCGGTTGTCACCGTTCTGGAAATACAAATGGGCGAGAAACAGGTGCTCGTACAGCCAGCGTGCCACCAAGCTTTCCCGCGCGCCGGGGGCATTGAGCAGGTCTTCCCACTGCTTGATTTGCCCCTGCTCCACCTCATTGGCCTGCAACGCCTGCTGATCCATCGGCGCGCCTGCGGCCAACCAGCCTTGCAGGGTTTTAAGCTCAGCTGCGGTCAGGCCGGTCACGCCCATGGGCATGCCTTCCAGCGCATGGGTGTTGGCGTAAGTATTAAATTCGTTTGGCGCCGGGCATTGGTTAGCGCGGTCGACGCCAATAGTGATGCTGTCCGGCAGCTTGGCATTGGGCTGCACCGGCTTTTGCTGACCCAGCTCCAACATGCGCGCCATCAAAGCGGCCTGTCCGCTTTGCGCGTCGATCACCGAGTAAAAGCCTTTACGCCGCCAAGCCAGCGGACCGTGGGCATCGAGAAACAAACGACTGGTATCCACGGCCCCGGTGCGGGCGCCGTCATACACCGGCGTTTTACTGGCCCCGCGGGAAACCCCTTCGGCGCTGCCCAGGTTTAGCTGGCACGGCGCGTCGTAGCAGGCATGGCAGGCCACGCACTTCTCGGTAAGGATGGGTTGTACATCGCGGGTATAAGAAATGGATTCGGCGCCAGCCAGCGTTGAAATAAGCAACAGCACTACGGTGGCGAAAAAACGGTTTGGCATGGGCACTACCTTGAGTCTCAAGGCAGCGAGTTTAACGATACGCCAGGTTTTGCGCAGCCCGCTAAAAGCGCTTTGTGGCCGTGCAATCACGTCCACAACGCCCTAAACACGCCTATTGCGCTGTAAAAACGCGGTTTTTTCAGACTTCGAATTCAGCCTGCAACGCCGCCCTTACGCAATACAGCACACCCTCTGGCACGCGGCCGGCGAACTGCTCGGCAATAGCGGCCACGGCGGGCAACTCGCCGTCGGCATCAAGGAAGGCGTCCTGAATTTCACCGAGCAGTTCTGCCGGTAGGTCCAGCGCCTGCTCCAGCGACAATTGCTGGCGGGTAATGGCTTCGGCGAGCAGTGAGTAGACGTTTTTTTCGGTGCACTTGAGCTGGCCGGCGATTTGTTGCGGGGTCATGCCGGCGCGGGCCAGGCTGACCAGTTCGTGGCGTACGTCGACCACCACCGGGGCAATTTCCGCCGCGCCGCTAAGCACTTCGAGGAAGGCTTTGCCATAACGCTCCAATTTGCGCGCACCAACGCCGCTGACTTCGGCCATTTCCGCCATGGAGCCGGGCTGGCTGCGGAGCATTTCCAGCAGTGTAGAGTCGGGGAAAATAACGTACGGCGGCACCGCATGTTCTTCCGCCAGTTTGCGCCGCAGGGCGCGCAAGGCTTCCCATTGTTCGCGCTCGTCGGCACGCACCAGTTGGCTGGCTGAGCTGCCACCGGAAGAGGAGCTTTTCGCCGCCAGCTGCGGTTTCAGGTCGCGGCGCAGCTCCAGGGTTACCTCACCACGCAGCAACGGCCGGCAGCTTTCGGTCAGGCGCAGACCGCCGTAGCCCTCAAGGTCGACATCGGCCAAACCGCGCGCCACCAGTTGGCGGAACAGTGAGCGCCATTCGCCCTCACTAAGGGCCTTGCCCATGCCGAATACGCTCAGGTGCTGATGGCCGCTGCTGCGTACTTTTTCGTTTTCTTTGCCCAGCAGCACGTCCACCAGATGACCCACACCATAACGCTGACCGCTGCGGAAAATCGCCGACAAGGCCTGGCGTGCCGGCTCGGTGGCGTCCCAGGTTTGCACGTTGTCGACGCAGTTATCGCAGTGCCCACAGGGCGCCGGCAGCTCTTCATCGAAGTAGCGCAATAACGCCTGGCGCCGGCAGCCAATCTGCTCACACAGGGCCAGCATGGCGTCCAGCTTGTGCTGCTCCAGGCGCTTATGGCGTTCGTCGCCTTCGGAGCTCTGCAGCATCTGTTTCAGCGTGATCACGTCTTGCAGGCCGTAGGCCATCCAGGCGTTAGCCGGCAAACCGTCACGGCCGGCGCGGCCGGTTTCCTGGTAATAGGCTTCCAGCGATTTGGGTAAGTCCAGGTGGGCGACAAAGCGCACATTGGATTTGTCGATGCCCATACCAAAAGCAATAGTCGCCACCATGATCAAGCCTTCCTCGTTGAGGAAGCGCTTCTGGTTAGCCCCGCGCGTTTCGTATGGCAGCCCGGCGTGGTAAGGCAAGGCCGGAAAGCCTTCGGCACTGAGAAACGCGGCGACTTCTTCAACCTTTTTGCGCGATAGGCAGTAAACGATACCGGCATCGCCCTTGCGCTCTTTTAGAAAGGCCAGCAACTGCTTGCGCGGCTGCTCTTTGGGCACGATGCGATAGAAAATATTCGGCCGGTCAAAGCTGGAGAGAAAACGTTCGGCGTTTTGCAGGTGCAGGCGGGTAACGATTTCTTCGCGGGTACGCATGTCCGCCGTGGCGGTCAGGGCAATGCGCGGCACATGGGGGAAGAGCTCGGCGAGCTGGCCCAGTTGCAGGTATTCCGGGCGGAAGTCGTGGCCCCATTGCGATACGCAGTGCGCTTCGTCGATGGCAAACAGGGCGATATCCAAGTCCTGGAGAAACTCCAGCATGCGCGGCTGTACCAAGCGCTCGGGGGCCACGTACAGCAGCTTGATTTCATTGCGGCGGATGCGGTCGGCGATTTGCCGCTGCTCGGCGGCGCTCAGGGTGGAATTCAGCGCTACGGCGGCTACACCTAGCTCGTCGAGGGTGGCGACCTGGTCTTCCATCAAGGCAATCAGTGGCGAAACCACCACGGCCAAACCCGGGCGCAGCAAGGCCGGCACCTGGAAACACAGCGACTTACCGCCGCCGGTGGGCATCAGTACCAGCGCATCGCCGCCACTGGCCACGCGCTCAATAATCGCACCCTGACGCCCGCGAAAGCTGTCGTAGCCAAAGACGTCTTTAAGGATGCGCAGAGCCGGTTCGAGCATAAAAACCCCAAGCTGTTGCAGAAGGTGCAGACACAAAAGCGCCGCAGTATACGTCAGCACCCCCAGGCAATGGACGACGCCTATCGCTGATTAGCAGATGAAAAAACCGGCGGGCGCCGCTCTACGGCGAAAAAAAACTGGCCATTGGCGCCGCGCCAGCCAGCTATACAGGCTAAAATCCTGCGCATTCAGTCCTATTAGGTAGTGCCGTAATGTCCTTCGCCGCGCAATTGACCCGCCTGCAAGCCTTTCTCGACGCCGATGAGTTGCATGAAGAAGCCCTGGACTATGTGGCCGCTCACGGCTTTCTGACCGCCTTGTCGATCTGCACCGTTGAGGTATCTGAGCGCGAATGGATTGATGCGCTGTTCTCCGAAGCCCCGCACTACCGTGACGACGCCGAGCGCGACGAAATCGAAGCCACGCTGATTCAACTCAAAGCCCACATCGGCCGCATGCTCGCCGCCGACGATGACCTTGAGCTGCCGTGCGACCTGGATCTGGGCGAAGAGCCGGACGATTCCGATATTCGCGGCTGGTGCATCGGTTTTATGGAAGGCGTGTTTATGCGCGAAGCGGCCTGGTTTGAAACCGCCGAAGAAGAAGTCAGCGAGCTGCTGCTGCCGATCATGGTGGGCTCCGGCTTGTTTGACGAAGAAGCTGAATTCGCCGATATCGCCAAAGACCGCGACCTGATGGACGACATGGTCGAGCAAATTCCCGAAGCCCTCACCGCCCTCTTCCTGCTCTGCCAGGCCCCAGACGAAAAACCGGCGCTGCTCAAGCCCCGTCACCACTAAGTCTTTATCCAGAATAAGGGCTGTGGATGCCGCGCCAAGTCCACGAAAACCGTAACCCCGCCATTCGCTACGCCCTGCTGACCATTGGTTGGCTAAGCGTAGTGTTGGGCGTGGTCGGAATTTTTCTACCGGTACTGCCGACTACGCCATTTCTGTTGCTGGCGGCGGGCTGTTTCGCACGCAGTTCCGAGCGTTTTTACAACTGGCTGGTGAACCATCCGAAGCTAGGGCCGTGGATCCGCGACTACCTGGAAGGCAACGGCATTCCGCTCAAGGGCAAGGTCTACGCCATTGGTTTGATGTGGCTGAGCATCAGCTTTTCCTGCTACCTGGTGCCGATGTTTTGGGCGCGCGCCTTTATGTTGACCAGTGCAGTGTGCGTGACGATTTATATCTTGCGGCAGAAGACCTTGCGTAAGCCTTAACCCCTGCGATCCGTAGGGTGTGCCGTGCGCACCGAGCGATTTATGCAATAACGCCATGGTGCGCACAGCGCACCCTACGGGATCACCGGCACACCAGAATATTCCCGCTTTCGTTAAAGCAAATTCCCCCTCAACTGCCTAGAATCACTCCATCTTCGGCGGAGACGCGATACATGCCCCTTCGGCAGCCCAATCAAGGACGATCCAGACGCCAGCCCTTGGCACGCGTCGGCTTGTCTTTGTTGCTGGCTCTGCTCTTGGGCGTGGCCAGTGTCTATGCCAACTGGGACTTCGCCGTCATCCTCAAAACCGCCGAAAGCCGCTATGGCAATCTTGGTGAGGCGAAAGAACGTATCGTCGCCTGGAGCGACCTGGTCAATGTCAGCGGCGACCTGCCGGAGAGCGAAAAACTCATCACGGTAAACAAGTTCTTCAACCGCCAACTGCGCTTTGTTGATGACCAACGCAACTGGCGTCAGGAAGACTATTGGGCCACGCCATTGGAAGCGCTGATCAAAGGTGCTGGCGATTGCGAGGACTACTCCATCGCCAAATACTTCACGCTGCGGCGCCTGGGTATACCCAGTGAAAAACTGCGCATCACCTACGTAAAAGCGCTGAACTACAACCAGGCGCACATGGTGTTGACCTACTACGCCAGCCCTACCGCGCAGCCGCTGGTACTGGACAATCTGATCGGCGATATTCGCCCCGCCTCGCAACGTAAAGATCTTTTACCGGTGTATTCCTTCAATGCCGAAGGTCTGTACCTGCCGGGTTCCACGGGTAAACGCGGTGACAGCAAAAAGCTTTCGCGCTGGCAGGACCTGTTGAAAAAAATGAATGCCGAAGGCTTTGCCGTTGGTGAGGGTTAGGAGAACCTTATGTCGTTACTCAAGCAGCTGTTTCTCGCCATTTGCCTGTTTTTGGTGGTGGCCTTTACCGGCAGTTTTATCACCAGCGTTGAGAGCTCGCGCGAGCAGTTACTCAGCCAGCTGCGCTCCCACGCCCAGGACGCCGCCACCGCCCTGGCGTTGTCGATGACCCCGCATGTGGATGACCCGGCCATGATCGAGCTGATGGTCAGCTCGGTGTTTGACAGCGGCTACTACGCCACCATCCGCGTGGTGCGCATCGACAATGACGAAACCATTGTGGAACGACGCACAACCACCACCACCGACAACGTGCCGAGCTGGTTTGTCAAACTGATCGACCTGCAGCCCGAAGGCGGCGACGCCATCATCATGCGTGGCTGGGACCAAGCGGCACGGGTAGAAGTGCTCAGCCATCCACAATTTGCCCTGGCCAAACTCTGGGACAGCGCCCTCGGCAGCGCCGCCTGGTTATTGCTGTGTGGGCTGGTCAGCTCGGTGCTTGGCGGTTGGCTGCTGCGCACGCAACTGCGTCCCCTCGACAACATGGTGCAGCAAGCCCACGCCATCAGCCGTCGCGAATTCTTCACCCTGCCCCGTGTGCCACGTACGCCCGAACTGAAACGGGTGGTGCTGGCCATGAACCAGATGGTGGAAAAACTCAAAACCCTGTTTGCCGAAGAAGCCGCGCGCAGCGAAAAACTGCGCGAAGAAGCCTACCAAGACACCCTCACCGGCCTGGCCAACCGCCGCCTGTTCGATATCAACCTGGCCAACCAACTGGCCACCCACGAACAAAATGCCGAGGGTTACCTGATCATGTTGCGGGTCAACGACCTCGGCGGCCTGAACCAACGCCTTGGCGGGCAACGTACCGACGCCCTGATCGGCGCCATTGGCGAGCTGCTCAAACGCCTGCTCGAACACCCCGACCGCAGCGACTGGCTTGCCTCGCGCAGCCGCGGCGGCGAATTTACCCTACTGGCGCCTGGCCTTTCCGGCGAAGACGCCGACCGCCTCGCCCTGCAAATGAGCGACAGCCTGGAAAGCCTGCGCCAGACCGGCGCCAGTGACTGCACCCCGGTCGCCCACATCGGCATCGCCGCCTTTCGCCCTGGCGAAGAAGTAAGCAGCGTCATCAACCGCGGCGACCAAGCCCTGGCCCAGGCACAGAGCAACAGCGCCAAATTCTGGGAACGCCTGGACGACTTCAACGCCGCGCCGAGCCAAAGCCTCAACGACTGGCGCGGCTGGATCGACGATGCGCTGAACAAAGGCAAGCTGGAGTTGTACTTCCAACCCGTAGTCGACTGCGCCGACCGCCATCGTGTACTGCACCACAAGGTGCTGGCGCGCTTGATCGACCCGCAGGGCGAGGCCATTGCTGCCGGGCGTTTCCTACCCTGGATCGAACGCCTCGGCTGGACTGCGCGCTTTGACCTGGCCATGCTCAAGCGCGCCCTCACCCACCTGGCCGCGCACCAGCAACCGATTGCCTTGAGCTTGTCCGCCGCCACTTTGCGAGAAGCGGATGCCCAGGCGCAGTTGATCGCCCTGCTCAAAGAAAACCCGCAGCACGCAGCGTTGATGACCCTGGAAGTGGACGAACGCCACCTGCCACCGCCGGCTGAGCTGGAGCGCCTGAGCCAGGCCGTGCATGGCGCCGGCTTCAACCTGGGGCTGCAGCATTTTGGTGGGCGCTTTAGCTTGATTGGTAACCTGACGCACCTGGGGTTGGCGTATTTGAAAGTGGATGGCACGTACATTCGAGCCATCGACCAGGAAACCGATAAGCGCATGTTTATTGAGGCCATGTTTCGCGCCACCAACAGCATTGATTTGCCGTTGATTGCGGAGATGGTCGAGACCGAGGGGGAGTTGCAGGCGCTTAAGGAATTGGGAATTAAAGGTGCCATGGGGCGGTTGATTGGGGCGCCTGCGCCTTGGCAGTCTTGAGGCAGCGCCGGCTGTTTGCTTTTGGCTTGGTGGTGTTCTTCTTTGCCGCGTGGGCTGGACGTTTTGTTTCGCGCCTTACGCGCGAGTCACTTTGCCAATCGCGGCAAAGTAACCAAAGCGCTTGCCCCTACCTTGGGTCTACGCTTCGCTCCGACTTCCCTCGCTACGTCGTTGCTCCGGGGGGCGGCGTGCAGGGCCATCCTTGGCCCCACGCCTTTCGCGGCTCCTGCCGCTCTACCCCCTGCACAACGACTCCGCTCGGCCTGCGATGAATGGGGCGGGTAGATCACAAGCCAGATCAAAAGCCCCTCTCCCCCGGCCCCTCTCCCGCAAGCGGGCGAGGGGTGACGTATGGCTACCAACCCTTGCGGTCAGCTCCCTCTCCCGCTTGCGGGAGAGGGCTGGGGAGAGGGGCACTTGATCTGCTCTTGATCTGGCTTGTGATCTATCCGCCCCGTTCATCGCAGGCCGAATGGAATCGTTGCGGAAGGGGTTGAGCCGCAGGGACGCGGCGAGAGGCGCATCGGGCCATGGAAGGCCCGTTGTGCCGTGCCCCTGGAGCGGCGATGGAATGAGGGCACCCGTAGCGCAGCGAAGGGCCAAGGTAGGGGCTAGACCTTTTGGTTTCTTTTGGGGCAATGCCAAAAGAAACTCGCGCGTAAGGCGCGAAATAAAACGCTCAGCCCACGCGGTAACGAATCCCAAAAAAGCCATCAAAGCAAAAGCCGGTGCGCACAGCACACCCTACGAAAAGCCCGCGTCTAAGGCGCGAAACCAAACGTTCAGCACACGCGGTAACCGAAGAAATACACAGCCAGCGCGCACCACACAACCCAATCAACCACCCAAAAAAAGCCCGCCTTACGGCGGGCCAAGTCAGGAACAACCGGTTTAAACGGTGTCAGTTTTCAACGCATGATCACTGATCATCCCATTGATCACCGTCGCCGCATCAGTACTGCCGTAGTACGCCGCACTAGAGAGATTAACCCCATCCAACGTCACACTCTGCTGCGCCGGCCCACCCGCCGTAGTGCTGATATTAATGGTGGTACTGGTGCCAAAACTAAAGCTCAGGTAGTCGTCCAGGGCATTGCCGTTCTGCGCCACGCCAGAGAGCAATTGCGACAGATCCAGCACATCGGAATTGCTCCCGGTCAGGTCGATGCTGAAGTCGGTGATATGGTCGGTACCACCGCCCAAGCCGCCTTTTTCCCATATAAAGGTGTCCTTGCCTGCCCCACCAGTCATGGTGTCTGCACCCAAACCACCGACCAGGAAGTCGGCACCACCGCCACCACTTAAGGTGTCGTTACCGGCACCGCCGTAGAGGTAGTTGCTGCCGCTGTTGCCCGTCAGGGTGTCGTTATAGTCCGAGCCGATCAGGTTTTCGATGCTGCTAAAGGTGTCGTTGCCTGCGCCGCCGCTGGCGGTGTTGGTGGTGAGGTTGGCGATCACGCTGGAGGTGGCATCGATGTAGCTGGCGGTGTCGACGCCATTGCCGCCGTTGAGCACATCAGCGCCCAAACCACCGGCAAGTATGTCGTTGCCTTCTCCACCATTGAGCCTGTCGTTGCCACCCAAGCCGAGCAGAATGTCGTTGCCATCGTTGCCGTTGAGGGTGTCATTGGCGCTGTCGCGACCGAGCAGAATCTCGTCGCGGAAGGTGCCATCCAGGGTGCTTTCACCGCTTTGTCCGCGATCCACGGTAACCACTGAGGTATCCAACGCCGTGCTGCCATTGATAGAGGCGGTATAGGTGAAGCTGCCGCCATCGCGGGCGTTGTTGCTTTCTTCGTTAAAAACCGGCGCTGTCGCGTTATAGGTGACGGTACCGTCCACGGCATTACCAGAGGCAATGATCGATAGCAGGTTGTGGCTTGGGCCGGTGTCGTTGGCCAGCAGCGCCCAGGTCGGGATGCTGATTTGGTCGAAGCCTGATTGCGCTTCGGCGTTGGTCAGTACCAGGTCGTCGCGCACCACCATCGGCGCCTGACTGGCGCTGATGGCGATATTTAGCGCCGCTTGCGCGGTGTCGCCGTCGAGGTCGATCAGGGTGAACAGAATGGTCGCCGCCAACGCTGTGCTCACTACGCTCGGTGGCGTAAAGGCGTAAGCCCCGCTGTTGACGTTCACCGCCAGGCTGCCGCCCGAGGCCAAGCCCAGGGTGAGCGTGCCTGCACTGTAGGTGTAGGTGGTGGCGCCCGCAGCACCGCCGACGGTTACGGCGTTGGTGGCCTTGTCGTAGGTGAAGGTTTTGCCGTCCACGCTCAACACCCGCACATAGCCGCCATCTGCGCCAAAGCTGCCGCCGCTGGTTAGGTTGCCCAGCAGGGGTGATGCCTGGGCAGTGCCGACCAGGACCGAGGTGAGGTTATTCAGGTCGGTGACTACGGTAGAGCTGGTGTTGGTGTTGGCACTGCCGTTGTAGGCAATCGGATCCAGTTGCACCGCGTTAACGCCAGTGCCCATGCCCAAGGAATAGGCACGCACGTTATTGGCACTGAGGAAGTTGATCCACGCTTGCTCTTCCGACACGCCGCCGTTGGAGTACGGTGTCGGCCACCCCGCCGCGCTGCCCGCGGCATTGGAGATGCCTGCATCACTGTCAGGCTCGTTGGGCTGACCGTCGGAGAGGAAGTACGCCACGTTTTGCACATTGCCGGTGGTGACTTTGCCGCCGTCGCTGCCGGTTTGCGCATAGGCGGTAATCGCCTTAATCAGCGCGTCGTCGTAGTTGGTGTTGTTGGTCGGTTGCAGCGCCAGCACTGCAGCTTTCGCATCGGCAATGCTCACCCACACTTCCTGCACGGTCGCGGTGGTGGAGAACGACACCACGCTGACTTTCACATCACCCAAGGCATCGTATTGCTCGAACAGCTCCAGCAGCGAGCTCTTCGCCGCTTCCATGCGGGTCATGTTACCGACGCCGGAGGGGTCGTCCATGCTGCCGGAGTTATCCAGCACGATCATCAGGTTGGTATTAAGGCTGGTGGTGGCCTGCCCGCTTTGGGTGATGTTTGCCGCCGTTGGCGCATCGTCGAGGAAGCTGATGGCGTTGCCCAGGTTTAGCGCGGTGCTGGCCGAGTCGCCGTCGTGGTCGATGACGGTGGCGACCAGTTGCACCAGATTGGCGGCGCTAAGGGTCAGCGATTGGTTGGGCCCGGTATTGGGGCTGTGTTGCAAGGCCACGTTCTGGTCGAGGGTGACCAGGCCATTGCTGGCGTTCACCGTTACCGTGAAGGCTGTGGCACCCGAGCTGCCGCCCACTTTTCCGACGATGTCGTTGCCGACTTTGTACAGCAGGATATCGCTGCCGGTGGCGGCGTCTTTCAAGCCGCTAACCGTGCCAGCTGAGCTGACGTTCAGGCTGTACGTGGTAGAGCCCGCACCATCTGCGCCATAGCTGCTGTTAAACGCACCGGCGAAGTTGCTGCTGGCATTGGCTGCCAGGTTGCTTTCATCCACTTGCAGGGTTGGCGCTGGCGCGGTGCTGAGGGCAACGCTTGGCAGGTCATCTTCGATCTGCACCAAGAAGCCGCCGGCCAGGGTCATGGGGTTATTGCTGCCGTCCACCGCCTTGAGAATGCTGGCGAAGTTCAGGGTTAGCAGTTCGTTGTCATCGCCATTGGCCAGCGGGTGATCCAGCGGGCCTTTGAGGGTAAAGGTGTAATCGCCATTGACGCCTACCTGCAAGGTAAACACCTGCGCCCCACCTGCTCCCGCCGTGGCGGTCAGGGTATTGCCAGCCACGCTGTAAACCAATGCCACACCGTGCGAGGTAGCCGAAGCCAAGCCGCTGGTGTTGCTGCTCAGGCTGAACTGCGCGGTGCCTGGGCCAAACACCAGGTCGCCGACGTTGCCGGTGGCCACGGTGTTAAAGGCATCGCCATCGCTCACGCCGCCGCTGAGTTCGTCTTCATCAACCCGGGCGATAACCGGTGCGGCGTCTTCGACAAACACGGTAAGGGTGGCCGAGGATGGGTCGCCGTCATGGTCAACGATGGTGTATTGGAAGCTCTCCACTTTGTCGCCGACCACAGTGGTCGGCGCGGTGTAGCTCCAGGCGCCATTGCTGAAGTTAAACGACAGCTTGCCGCCATCGGCAGTGACGATATTGCTCAGCGAATTGCCGGTGATGTTGGCACCGCTTCCGGATGGGTCGATGGTGTTTACGCCATCCCAGGTGTAGGTGATGCCGTTGATTTGAATCGACTGGATATGACCGCCGCCGTCGGCGCCATAGCCGTCGTCATCGGCCGTACCGACCACGCCATCACTGCCGGCCAGCACATTGCCAGTCACCAGGCCGCCAGAGACTTGCGCCACCAGCGTGCTAACCAGACTGCCGAAGTTGGCCACCAGAATCGGTGAGCCGCTGCCGTCGACGTCGACTTCTTGCAGGTGCGCCGTGTCAATGCCGTCGCCCACACCCAGGGTAGTGACGTTGATATGGTTGGCGTTGACGAAGTTGGTCCAGGCTGTGGCCACGGCGGTGGTCAGCGAAGCGCCGCCCGCGCCGGTGTTTTCGTTGGGGTTACCGTCGCTGATAAAGAACACCTGGTTGCTATAGCCGTTAATCGGCGTAAACGAGGTGGTGACTTTGCTGACCGCATCGCTAAAGTCGGTATCGCCGTTATACGGCCGCACACCGCCAGGCAAGGTCGGGTTCAGGCTGTCGACCTTGGCGGCGAAATCGGCGTAGTTGCTGATTGGCGCATAGGCGGTGGCATCGCTGGAGAACACCACAATTTGCGCTTTCACATCACCCGTGGTGCCGCTGTACAGCGCCTGGGCTGCCGCCTTCACGGCGGTGAGCATGGTGTTCAGTTCGCTGTTGCTGATGCTGCCGCTAAAGTCCAGCACAAACACCGAGTTGAAGTTCTGCCCCTGGGCTTCTTGCACATAGGCGATATCGCCCTTGGCCAGCGGGGTGTCGTCGTCAACGTTGATGTTCAGGGTGCCGGTGGCCTTGTCGCCGTCCTTGTCAGTGACTTGGTAGTTGAGGCTAAAGGCCTGGTTGTTTTCGTTATCCGCTGTGGCGTGGTCAATGGGTGCGTTTTGCACCACGTTGTAGGCGCCAGTGGCGGTGTTGAGGGTGACGGTCAGCACCGTGGCGCCGGCCTGTTTCACCAGCAAGTTGTTGCCCGATGCCTCGTAGGTAAAGCCGCTTGGCGCGCCGCTGGTTAGCCACTGAATGGAACCAGCACCGTCGGCGCCATAGCTGTGGGCAAGCACGCCGGAGGTGTTTTGCGCGTTAATGTCGTCGCCAATGCCGCTGGCATTGCCGTTGGCTAGCGCATCGTCGTCCAGCATTACGGTGGCGTTATTGGTAACGCTGGGGCCGTCGTCTTTAAAGCTGATGGCGTTGCCCAGGTTAAGCGTGGCGCTGCTGCTGTCGCCGTCGTAGTCGGTGATGGTGGCAACCAATTGCACCAGGTTAGCCGCCGACAGCGTGGCAGCCTGATCGGCGCCGCTGTCCGGGGTATGGGCAATCGCCCGCAGTTGGTCGAGGGTCACGTCGCCGCTGGCATTTACCGACACGGTAAACACCGTGGTGCCGGCGATGCCGCCAATTTTGCCGACCACCTCATTACCGATTTTGAACAGTTGAATGTCATTGCCGGTGGCCGAGTCTTTCAGACCCGTATTAGCCCCGCTACTGCTGACGTTCAGGCTGTAGGTAGTAGTGCCCGCGCCGTCGCCGCCGAACTGGCCGGTAAACGAGCCGGCGAAGTTATGGCTGGCGTTAGTGCCCAGGTCGGTTTCGTCCACTTGCAGCTGCGCAGGCGTGGCGTTGCCGGCGCTGATGGTCGGCACGTCGTCTTCAATGTTGACCAGGAAACCGCCGCTGAGCGGCAACGGACTACCGCCATTGGTGGCTTGCAGAATGCTGGCGAAATTCAGCGTCAACTGCTCGCTGTCATTGCCGTTGCCCAGAGGATGATCCAGCGGGCCTTTGAGGGTAAAGGTGTAATCGCCGTTGGCATCTACCCGCAAGGTAAACACCTGCGCCCCACCCGCTCCCGCCGTGGCGGTCAGGGTATTGCCCACCACGCTATAAACCAGCGCCACGCCATGGGAGGTGGCGGCCGGCAAGCCGCTGGTGTCACCGCTTAAGCTGAACTGCGGAGTGCTGCCGGCCACGCCCAGGTCTATCAGGCTGCCAGTGGCAACGGTGGTAAAAACGTCGCCATCGGTGATGCCGCCAGGCAGTTCGTCTTCATCAACAGTCGCCACCACTGGCGAGTTGTCTTGCACGTACACGGTCAGGCTGGCGGTAGACGGATCACCGTCGTGGTCAACGATGGTGTATTGGAATGTTTCCACTTTGTCGCCGCCGACATCCGGGGCTTTATAGGTCCAGGCGCCGGTGCTGAAGTTAAACGACAGGGTGCCGCCTTGGGCGGTGGCGATATTGCTCAGCTGATTGCCGCTGATATTCGCCCCGCTGCCGCTTGGGTCAATGGTGTTGACGCCATCCCAGGTGTAAGTGACGCCGTTGATTTGAATCGACTGAATATGCCCCGCGCCATCGGCGCCGTAGCTGTCGTCATCACCGCCACCGGCCACGCCGTTGCTGCCCAGCAGCACATTGCCGCTAACAAAGCTGCCGGTAACCTGATCAACCAGGGTGTCGATCAGCCCACCAAAACCGCCCACTAGAATCGGCGAGCCGCTGCCGTCCAAGTCCACTTGTTGCAGGTGGGTTTGGTCGATGCCATCACCCACGCCAATGGTGGTGACATTGATGTTATGGGCGTTGATAAAGGCCGCCCACTCAGCCTGCCCGGCCGCCGTCAGCGAGTTGTCGCCAGGCCCGGTGTTTTGATTGGGGTTGCCGTCACTGATAAAGAACACTTGGTTGCTGGCACCGGCAATCGGGGTGAAGTCGGTGACCACTTGGTGCACGGCATCGGTGAAGTCGGTGTTGCCGTTGAATGGCCGGGTACCGCCCTCAGCCGGGTTGAGCTGGTCGATCTGGTCGGCAAAGTCGGCGTAGTTAGCAAAGGTCGGGTACGACACCGCGCCATCGGAGAACACCACGATTTGCGCGTGCACATCACCGCTGGTGCCACTGAACAGCGCCAGGGCGGCCGCTTTCACCGCCACCAGCATGGTGTTCAGTTCGCTGTTGCTGATGCTGCCGCTGAAGTCCAGGACAAACACGGTGTTGAAGTTCTGCGCCTGCGAAACCTGCACCGTCGCCACATCGTTTTGTGCTTGCGGGGTGTCGTCGTCGACGTTGACCTGCAAGGTGCCGGTGGCCTTGTCGCCATCCTTGTCGGCAACCTGGTAGTTAAAGGTAAAGGCCTGGTTGTTTTCGTTGTCAGCGTTGGCGTGGTCAATCGGCGCGTTTTGCACCACGTTGTATTCGCCTGTGCTGCTATTGAGCGACACGGTCAGCACCGTGGTCGCGCCCTGTTTCACCACCAGGCTGGTGCCGGAGGTTTCGTAGGTGAAACCGGCCGGCGCGCCAGTGGTGAGCCATTGGATGGAGCCGGCGCCGTCCGCACCATAGCTATGGGCCAACGTGCCAGTGCTATTGGCCGAGTTAACGTCGTCATTTACGCCACCCGCAATACCGTTGGCCAACGCGTCGTCGTCGAGCAATACCACGCCATTGCTGGTCACGCTGGGGCCGTCGTCGCGGAAGCTGATCACTTGGCCGAGATCAACGGCGGCCGTCGCCGAGTCGCCGTCGCCATCAACCACGGTGGAGCCCAGGCTGATATGCCCGGCACCGAGGAACGTGGCTTCGTCAGGGTCGCCAGTGGGGTGCACGATGGCGCGGATTTGGTCGAGGGTCACGGTGCCAGCGGCATTTACGCTGACGGTAAATACCAGCTCGTTACTACCGGCGGTGCGGCCTTCGATTACCCCAGCATTCACACTGAGAATCACGTTTTCGCCGGTGGCGGTATCGACCAAGCCGGAATTGGCGTTGGTGACATTCAGGCCATAGGTTTGGCTGGCCAAGCCATCGGCGCCGGCCTGCACATTAAAGGTGCCGGCAAAGTTGGCGCTGGCATTGGTGCCCAGGTCGGTTTCATCCACCTGCAATTGCAGCGAGGAACCCCAGGTGACATTGGTGGCGACGTCGTTGTAGTCGTAGTCAGAGCCCTGGGTGAGGTCTTCCCAGTTCTGGTTGCCGGGGATGCCGGTGTCTTGCAAGTGCGAGCCGCCCGGGTTGAGGGTGGCATCGTTAAACAGCACATTGGCGCCAGCCGAGCCGGTCAGCGCGACGCCACCAACCGAGGCCACCCATTGGCCGCTGACCAAGCTAAAGGTCACCGGCGCGCCGTTAACCAACCCAGGGTTGTTAGTGGCGCCGTTGGGAATGATAAAGAAGCCCGTGGTGCTGGGGTCCAAGCTGCTGATATCGACGGTATCGCCTGAGGCCTGGTCGTGCACATTGGCCCAGATGATCTTGCCGTCCACCGGCGTGCCATCGGCGGCCTTGATGTAGTAGCCATAGGTGTTGTTGTAACCGGCGCTGCTGCCTTCAAAGGTCACGAAGGAGCTGCCGCCCAGGTCACTGGCCTGAATGGTTGGGCTGTCGTCGTTGATATTGACCACCAGGCTACCGGTGGCCTGATCGTTGTCGCGGTCAGTCACCACCACGCCGACGTTCAGTTGCAGGGTGTCTTCGGTGCCCGCGGTTTGGTGCATCAAGGGTTGCAGCAAGCTGACGGTATAGGCGCCAGTGCTGAGGTTGGTCAGTTCCACGGTCACCAAGGCGCCACGGCTGGAGCTGATGGTCAGGGTATTGGTGCTGGCATCCCACACCGAGGTCACGCTTTCACCGCCCAGGGTGGATGGGCCACTCAAAGCAATGCTTTGCAGGCCATCGGCACCGGCCGCGAAGTTCAGCGTGCCGCTGGTGGTGGTCGCGGCACCGGCCACATCGCCTGGGCCGCCATTGATGCCGCCGAGCAGACCTTCGTCGTCCAGCACCGCAGTGGCGGTGGTTGGCCCAACAGTCGGCGCATCGTCATGGAAGCTCAGCGCATTGCCGATATTCAGGGTGGCCGAGGTGCTGTCGTTATCGCCGTCGGTAATGGTGCCGGTGAGCTGAATCAGGTTGGCGGCAAGGGTGTCGCTGGCTTGATCCGGACCGCTTTCAGGCAGGTGCTGGATAGCCAATTGCTGATCGAGAGTGACCACGCCAGTGGCGGGATTCACGCTGACGGTAAAGGACACCGCGCCGGCTGGACCGCCAACGCGGCCGACCAAGTCATTGCCTTCTTTGTAGAGCAGAATGGCATCGCCGGTGGCGGTGTCTTTCAGGCCGCTATCGGCGCCGGGGGCGCTGACATTCAGGGTGTAGGTCACCGCACCGGGGCCGTCGGCGCCAAAAACCGGAACAAACGCGCCGCTGAAATCGGCGCTGGCATCCAGGCCCAGGTTTGTTTCGTCCACCACCAGAACGGGCGGCTTGCCGGTGCCTGGGTCGATTACCGGGGCATCGTCGAGGAAGCTGATGGTGCCACCGATATCCAGACTGGCGCTGTTGCTGTCGCCGTCTTTGTCAGTGATGGTCGCGACCAATTGCACCAAGTCACTGCCGAGCAAACCGGTGCTTTGGTTCGGGCCGGCTTCGGGGTCATGCACCACGGCGCGTTGCTGGTCGAGGGTGACCACACCGCTGCTGGCATCCACGCTCACAGTAAAGGACACCGCACCGGCTGGCCCGCCCACGCGGCCAACCAATTCAGCGCCTTCTTTAAACAGCAAAATGGCATCGCCGGTGGCGGTATCCACCAAGCCGCTGTCGGCGCCTGCGGCGCTGACGTTAAGCGCATAGGTCACGCTGCCAGCGCCATCGGCGCCAAAGGTCGGTACAAAAGCGCTGCTGAAATCGGCGCTGGCATCGGTGGCAAGGAAGGTTTCATCAACGACCAAGGCAATGCCGGCCAGGGTGCCGGGGGTGATGCTTGGGCCATCGTCACGGAAGCCGATGGCATTGCCCAGATCAAGGCTGCCGCTGGCGGTATCGCCATCGCCGTCAGTGGCCGTGGCCACCAGATTGATATGGCCGCTGCCCAGAGTGGCCAGGTCATTGGCATCGCTGCCATCGCTGTGCACCACGGCGCGAATTTGATCGAGGGTAACGGTGCCATCGGCCGCCACGCTGACGGTAAACACCAGGTCGCCGCTGCCGGCCGTGCGGCCTTCAACCACCCCGGCATTAACGCTCAACACCACGTTTTCGCCGGTAGCGGTATCCACCAGGCCGCTGGCGGGGTCGCTGACGGTGAGTTCATAGCTCACGCTTTGCAGGCCATCGGCGCCGCCCTGCACAGTAAAGGCATCGCTGAAATTAGCCGAAGCATTGGCAGCCAAGTCGCTTTCATCCACCTGCAGCTGCGCCTCGGTAGCAACGCTGCCAATGGTCGGCACATCGTCTTCGATATCGATGATGAACAGGCCGTTGGCTTCGTTGAAGCCTTGCACCGGGTCGCCGTCAAAGTCGGTGGCGGTCAGCAGTTGGGTAAAGTCGATACCCACCACCTCGCCATTGCCGAACAGTTCGCCGTCATCGCCATTGGCTTGCGGATGATCCAGCGGACCTTGCAGGGTAAAACTAAAACTGCCATCGGCGCCCACTTGCAGAGTAAACACCGGGAAATCAGGACCGCTGGCGGTCAGGGTGGTGTAGCTGCCATCGGCGGCGACGTCGATGGTGTAGGTCAGCGCCACGCCACCAGAGGTGAGATTTTGCGCGCTGAGTACGGCAGTGGCGGTGGTGACATCCGCCAGACCGAAACTACCGATGCCATCGGCACCGAAGTTCACCAGGCTGGTGAGTGAACCGGGGCCAGCGTCGATGGAAACATTCACCGTTTGCGCTGGATTGGCATCCGAACCGACTGGGTCGCCGTCTTCGTTATTGCCCTCATAGGGCGCATTCAAGCCCACGCCAGGCAAGGCCAGCAGGGTTGGGCCATCGCTTGGCGGCGTCTGGGTCAAGGCATCTTCATGCACAGTGCCACCGACACGGGGGAAGAATACTTGGCCCTCGCCTTCGCCCTCGCCTTCGCCAAAGGTCGCCAGCTCGGGGCTGTCGTCGTTGACATTAACGGCCAGCGAACCGGTGGCCGGGGTGCCGTTGCCATCGGTGATGGTGTAGCCCAATTGCAAGCTGAGGGTGTCTTCGGCCCCTGCCTCGGGGTGATCCAACGGCAGTTGCAATTCAAAGTTATAGGCGCCGGTTAGCGGGTCGGTGTTGGTGGCGGTGAACACCACCGGGCCATCGGCGCTGCCTTGGTGGGCGGTGAGGGTCAGGCCATCAGCGCTGATCACGGCAACCAGTGGCAAACCGTGGGCACTCAAACCGGAGAGATCGACCGCATTCCACGAAAACGTGCCAGGGCCATCGGCGCCGTAGTTGTAGCCCAGGGTGCCGCTGAGGGACGCCGGCACATTGGGCTGGTCATCACCATACGGGCTGCCTTCGATGCTGCCCGGCAGGTCGCCGTCTTCGTCGAGGTCAATGCCGGTGGTGCCGGTGTCGGGGGTGCTATCGACGGCGGCAATGCCGGGGTCAGGGTTACCGGCTTCTGGCTCAGGAAATTCAGGCCCGCGAATCAACCCCTCGGTAGGGAAGCCAATGGTCGGCGCCACTGAACCGGCGGTTTCCGACAGCAGCACAAACGAGCGACCACCACCGGCACCGCCAGGGCCACCTGCACCCCCGGCACCTGGGCCGGCGGCAGTAGCTTCACCTTGTTGGGTAGGGTCGGCGCCGGCCTCAATGGCGGCTTGCAGTTTTTCCACGTCAGTCAATTGCTGATCGGTGGGGGCTGCTGGGGCGGTGGCATTGGGGTTGACGGTTTCCGTGCCGTCGGGAGGCGTGGCGGTATTCGTGCCCTGGGCCAGCAGGGAGCTGTCGAGGGTCAGGCTGCTCTCGCGGCCAAGGGTTAACTCGTTGCCGTTGGTCAGGGCAACTGCCACTGCACCTTGGGCGCCGGTTTCGATCTGGTCACCGGCAAACACGCGATCACCTTCGGACAGTGGGCGTCGCGATCCATCGCTCGCTAGCGCAAAGACCTCGCCGATTACCTTACTGACGACACCGATTAACGTAGCCATGACTTCCTTCCTCACACCTGCTGCCGACGACCGTCGACATGCAATTTCAAAAGGGCCAACAGCCTTTCAAAACCTGAGGAATACGAGATACCCGCCGAAAGTAAGGCAGCGACAAAAAACATCAAAAAGCCATGACGTCAAAAAACCATCGCCCTAGCCTGCTCAAACTACCAGCAGTGTTTCTCCCCTTTCCAGACGCTCTAAAACAGCAATTGACCGTACTTGACAAGCCCCGCCAGCATCAAAGACCCCGGAAAACGTGACTTGCAGGCAAAAACAATGTGCTCGTTTTCACACATTGCATAAGAATGTTTGTTCATAAGGTTTGTTCCAAAAATTTCTTAGGTTTGTCTAAAGTTGTTCTTAGCTGTGATGTTACAAGCCTGAAACGGTCTACTAGGCGCATAAGCCAAATTATTGGCATAACCAACACAACACCTCTATCTGGAGAAGTACCCATGCCTGCATTAAGCCCTCTATGGACCGGTGTGCTGCTGGCGATGGTCTGCGCACAAGCGCAAGCCATGTCGCTGAGCGAAGCCATCCAAAGCACCATCGACACCCACCCCGAGCTGCAAGCCAGCATCAACGACCGACGCGCCACGCTGGAACAAGTGAAGGTCGCCAAGGGCGGTTACTTGCCGGTAGTGGATGCGATCGCCGGTTATGGCCGCGAAGAAACCGACAGCCCAACCACCCGCGGCCTCAGCGGGCACAACAAGGAACAACTGGACTACGGCACCTCGCAATTGCGCCTGCGGCAAATGATCTTTGACGGCTTCAATACGCCAAATGAGGTGGCCCGCACCGAAGCGGTGGTCGACTCGCGCGCGTACTACATCCAAGGCACTGGCGAAGACCTCGCCCTGCGCACCGTTGAGGTTTACCTGGAAGTGCTGAAACGCCGCGAAATGGTGGCCCTGGCGAAAAACAATTTGCAGGCTCACCAGCGCATGGGCGATCAGATCAACCTGCGTAGCCAGCGAGGCGTGGGCAGTAATGCCGACTCGGATCAGTCCGCCGCGCGTTTAGCCCTGGCCGCCAACAACCTGTACACCGAAGAGGTCAACCTGGCCGACGCCGAAGCCAACTTTCTCAGCGCCGTTGGCCGCCCCGCCGATGAGCTGGAAACGCCGGCCTCGATAAAAGGCCAAATTCCCGAAGACCTCAGCGCCGCACGGCAATTGGTGGTGGACAACAACCCGCTGCTGAAATCGGCGCAGGCCGACGTCAACGCCGCCGAGAAACAATACGAAGTGGCCAAGTCGCCCTTCTACCCGCGTCTAGACGCCGAGTTGGCAGCCAACGCCAACAACAACACCTCCGGCGAAGAAGGCCACGACAACAACTGGCGCGCGGGCGTAGTGATGACCTACAACCTGTTCAACGGCGGGCGCGATAAAGCCAACCTGCAATCCACCGCCTACCAGATCAACCAAGCCATGGACATCCGCAACAACGCGCTACGGCAGATCAACGAGAACGTCTCGCTGGCCTGGAACGCGCTGCAAAACGCCCGTCTACAAACGCCGATGGCGCGTGACTACGCCGACTACACCAAACGTGTGCGCATGGCCTACCAAGACCAATTCGGCCTAGGCCAACGCACCCTGCTCGACTTGCTCGACAGCGAAAACGAGCTGTTCACCGCCAACCGCCGATACACCGAAGTGCGCTACACCGAGGAATTCTCGATGTACCGCCTGCAATCGGCCATGGGCGACCTGCTGCGCCACCAAGGCACCGTACTGCCGGCCGAGGCCACAGCCCTGAATGAAGTGAAAAGCACAGCGCAACTCCCGTCGATGAAGTAACGGCCCTTGGTGCGCACAGCACACCCTACGGATCGCGCTCCGTAGGGTGTGCTGTGCGCACCAAGCGTCATTTCGGCCAACGCCAGAAGCTCGGCCAAATAGTGTGAACACGATCACACGCATAGAGTCTCAACGCAGGCAGCCGAGCTCTACGGTCTGAAGAAGTAGGAGTTGTATCTGTGACCACCATGGAACGGACCGGACCCTCCGGTGACCCGCGTTTAGACCATGACGACCCGCTACTCGACGGGTTGCTAATTCTCTGCAACCTGCACAATTGCTCCGCCAGCCGCGGCAGCCTGAGTGCCGGTTTGCCCATGCCCGAACAACGCCTGAGCGCCGATTTGCTGCCCCGCGCAGCGGCCCGCGCCGGCTTGCAGGCGCGCCTGCTGCGCCGCGATTTAAACGCTATTTCCGCGCTTAACCTTCCGGTATTGCTGCTGTTCAAAGGCGGCCGTTGCGCGGTGCTGCGCGAGTGGAGCAAAGACGGCAAAGCGCTGATTTTGCCTAGCGAAGCCGAAGGCGGTGAGCAATGGGTAACGCGCGAACAACTCAAAGGCGAATACGCCGGCCAAGCCCTGTTCGCCCGCCCCCGGCATGAACTGGAAGAGCTGCGCACGCCGCTGGTTCCGCGCGTTGAAGCGTGGTTTCGCGACACCTTGAAACTATCGCGCTGGTTATATGCCGACGCCATCCTGGCCAGCCTGCTGATCAACATTCTCGGCATGATGGTGCCGCTGTTTGTGATGCAAACCTACGACCGCGTAGTGCCCAACCAGGCCACCGCGACCTTGTGGGTGTTGTCCATCGGCCTGCTGCTGGGCACGATTTTCGAACTGCTGCTACGGGTGCTGCGTTCGCACCTGCTGGATGTAGCCGGGAAAAAGACTGATGTGGTGCTGTCGGCGACCTTGTTTGAGCGCATCACCGGCATGTCCATGAGTGCCCGCCCCGCTAGCGTCGGCGGCTTCGCGCAGAGCATTCACGACTTCCAAGGCCTGCGTGAATTTCTCACCGCCGTAACCCTGACCAGCATCATCGACCTGCCCTTTGCCCTGTTGATGATCATCGTCATCGGCCTGCTCGGCGGCTGGCTGGTGGTGATCCCGCTGCTGGCCTTTCCGCTCACCATTGGTTTTGCCTTTATCATCCAATCGCGGCTGCGCGACACCGTGCAAAAAAGCCTGGCCTTGGGTGCCGAACGCCAAGCCTTGCTGATCGAAACCCTTAGCGGCCTGGAAACGTTGAAAGCCTGTAGCGCCGAAAGCGAGCGCCAGCACAAATGGGAAACCACCCACGGCGCCCTCACCCGCCTGGATGCCCATGCCCGCAACCTCTCGGCCCTGGCCACCAACGGCACGCTGTTTCTGCAACAGTTTTCCGGCATGGCGACGATTATTGCCGGCGTGTACCTGATCATCGACGGCAACCTCAGCGTCGGCGCCCTGGTGGCCTCATACATGCTCGGCAGCCGGGTGATGGCGCCGCTGGGGCAAATCGCCGGGCTGATCACCCGCTACCAACAAGCGCAAATCACCATGCGCAGCACCGACGCGATGATGGCCATGCCGCAAGAGCGCCAGGCCAAACAGCGCCCGCTGGAACGCACCCACCTCAAGGGCGCGTTGGACATGCACAAAGTCAGCTTTACCTACCCAGGCGCCGCGTCCCCCGCCCTGGTCGCTGCCAGCCTGCATATGCAAGCCGGTGAACGCATCGGCATCATCGGCCGCAGCGGCTCGGGCAAAAGTACCCTGGCGCGCCTGGTCATGGGCTTTTACACCCCCGAAGAAGGTCAACTGCTGCTTGATGGCCTAGACCTGCGGCAACTGGACGTGGCCGACCTGCGCCACCAGATCGGCTATGTCGCCCACGACCTGCCCCTGCTTTCCGGCAGCCTGCGCGACAACCTCACCCTGGGTGCCCGCTACGTCAGCGATGCACGCATGCTCGAAGTAGCGGAAATGACCGGCGTCAACGAGCTGGCCCGCGCTCACCCGCAAGGCTTCGAACGCCCCGTGGGCGAACGCGGCCAACTGCTTTCCGGCGGCCAACGCCAAGCCGTATTACTGGCCCGCGCCCTGCTGCTTGACCCACCGATTCTGGTGCTCGATGAACCTACCAGCGCCATGGACAACAGCAGCGAAGAAGCCCTGAAAGCCAAGCTGCAAACCTGGGTGCAAGGCAAAACCGTACTGCTGATTACCCACCGCACCTCGATGCTGAGCCTAGTCGACCGCCTGATCGTGCTCGACAACGGCCACGTCATGGCCGACGGACCAAAAGACGCAGTGATAGACGCCCTGCGCAAAGGCCGCATCGGCCAGGCCTCGGTATGACATTGCGAACCTATTGCTTAACGGGAAAACCATGGACCTGAGCCAACCGCCGCGCGGCTATTTCGCAAGCCTGCGCCAGAAGAAACAGGACACCGAATTTATGCCGGAGGTCGACGGCACAGTGCGCGAAGACTCGCCCTGGCTGTCGCGCATCACCTTGTGGGTGACCTGTGCCCTGCTGCTTACCGCCCTAGGCTGGGCGCACTTTGCCGTGCTTGATGAAGTGACCACGGGCGAAGGTAAAGCGATTCCGTCGAGCAAAGTGCAAGTGATCCAAAACCTCGAAGGCGGCATCGTCACGGAAATCTTTGTGCGCGAAGGGCAAATGGTTAACAAGGGCGACAAACTGATGCGCCTGGACGACACCCGTTTTCTCTCCAACCGCGGCGAAACCGAAGCCGATCGTTTGGCCTTGGTCGCCCGTGTCGAGCGCCTATCCGCCGAAGCCGAAGGCCGGCCGTTGCAGATCTCGCCAGAGCTGCTGGAAAAAGCCCCACAACTGGCCGCCGACGAACTGGCCCTGTACAGCTCGCGGAAAAAACACCTGGAAAGCGAACAGCGCACGCTAAACGAACAGCTGCGGCAAAAGACTCAGGAACTGGCCGAATTCCGCTCCAAGGTCGAGCAATACCGCTCCAGCCTGGGCTTACTGCAACAAGAGCTGAACATGTCCGAGCCCCTGGTTGGCACCGGCGCAATTTCCCCGGTAGAAATCCTCCGCCTACGGCGTAGCGCCGTGGAAATTCGTGGCTCGCTCAACTCCACCTCGCTGGCCATTCCCCGCGCGGAAGCGGCCATCGACGAGATCAAAAGCAAAATGCAGGAATCGGACCTGGCCTTTCGCTCCGACGCCTCGAAAGAACTCAACGAAAAACGCACCGAACTGACCAAAATCACCTCCACCAGCGTCGCCATCGAAGACCGCGTCAGCCGCACCACCGTGACCTCACCGGTGCACGGCATTATCAAAACCCTGAAGATCAACACCATCGGCGGCGTCGTCCAGCCCGGCAGCGACATGCTGGAAATTGTGCCGATCGAAGACAATCTGCTCATCGAAGCCCGCGTGCGCCCGCAAGACGTAGCGTTTCTGCACCCAGGGCAAAGTGCGATGGTGAAATTTACTGCCTACGACTACACGATTTATGGCGGCTTGAAGGCGCAGCTGGAACTGATCAGCGCCGACACCGTGACCGATGACAAGGGCAATAGTTTTTACCTGATCCAAGTGCGCACTGATAAAAACCACTTGGGTACCGATGAGCATCCGTTGCTGATTATTCCGGGCATGGTGGCCAATGTGGGGATTATTACCGGGCATAAAAGCGTGCTCGACTACCTGCTTAAGCCGGTGTTGAAGGCACGGTCGGAGGCGATGCGGGAGAGGTAGGGGGTACCGGCTTTTGATGTTTGCTTTGGTTGCGGTGGTGGTCTTCATTACCGCGTGTGCTGAACGTTTGGTTTCGCGCCTTACGCGCGAGTTTCTTTTTTCAGTCGCCAAAA